>OZ244960.1:4800000-6338376 GCA_965222605.1 Candidatus Latescibacterota bacterium | reverse complement strand
TCATAGACGCAATCAGATCGTTAAATTGAACGATGCCCAGCACCTTTGCCCGAGGCAGTGGAATTACTTTGAGCTTTGCCTCGACAACGGTCGCCAGAGTACCCTCAGACCCAATGACCATGCGCGCGAGATTGAACGGTTGCTTTTTGATAAATTCATCGAGATTATATCCGCCGACCCGTCGCAAAATTTTGGGATATTGCCGCTCAATTTCTTCCGCATTCTCCCGCGCTATGCGGATCACCTCCCGATACGCCTGGCCTTCGAGGTCTTGTTGCTCGCATTTTTGTTGTACCGCAGGCTCGTCTAACTCCCCCACCGTTATTTCTGTGCCATCGGACAAGATCAAATCGAGTTCTAAAACGTGATCTATAGTCTTCCCGTAAATAACCGAATGCGCACCCGCAGAATTATTGGCTACCATGCCCCCGATTGTCGCGCGGCTACTGGTCGCCACATCGGGCGCAAATTGCAATCCGTGTGGTTTGAGAAATGCATTGAGTTCATCGAGCACCACGCCAGGCTCGACCACGACCCAACCTTCATCGGCATTGAAGTCGAGAATGCGATTCATATATTTCGACATATCCATCACAATACCGCTGCCCACTACACCACCGGCAAGCCCGGTGCCACCACCTCGGGGAATGAGCGGTGTCTCGTGTTCATTGGCGAGGTTGATAACATGCAAAACATCCTGCTTGTGTTTGGGCAAAACAACGCCAACAGGCTCAATTTCATACATGCTCGCATCTGTGCTATAAAGAATGCGCGACATCTTATCAAACCGCACTTCACCCTCAATTTTTTGCATCAACATTCCTGCGAGGTTCATCGTCAATCATCCTCTCTTGATAACTTGACAATCAGTCTATAAATCGTACCTTGATATCGCCTGACAAATTAAATATACATCCCGCCTGACTACGGGTCAAGGCGCGTTGTCTTCAATGTCCAACAAGGAGCTTTACATGTCAGAAACACTCGCAATAGATGGTGGTGTCCCCGTGCGCGATACAGAAGCGTCGCCGTGGCCGACATGGCCAGACAATACAGAACGGGAATGGGAAGAAGAAATCGTTCCCATCCTCAAGGAAGTCTATCTCGGTCAAACCGAGGGTCTCCCCGCACCTGTGGGACATCGCTTTGGACAGGCATTTGCCGCCTATTGCGATGCGGCTTATGGCGTGATGATGCCCAGCGGAACCACATCTATTGCGGCTGGATTATCTGCCGCGCTCGACCTCGATGGCCTCGTTGATAGCGGCGAAGTCATCATTCCCAACTACACCTTTATTGCCACTGCAAGCGCGCCCCTCTCGGTGCGGTGCTCTCTTGCCCTGGTCGATATTGATCCGGTGAGTTTCACCATGTCGCCCGAAGCAACCGAAGCCGCTATCACAGATCAGACCGTCGCGATCCTGCCCGTTCACCTCGGCGGACACCCGGCAGATATGGATGCACTTAATGATATTGCGAGCAAGCACAACCTCAAAGTCATCGAAGACTGCGCACAGGCACACGGAGCCGAGCACAAAGGCCGCAAAGTGGGTTCTTTGGGCCATGTGGGGGCATTTAGCTTTCAGTCGAGCAAAAATCTGACCTCGGGCGAAGGCGGCTGTCTTCTCACCAATGATCGAGATCTCAGAGACCGTGCCTGGGCATTTCGCGATGTGGGGCGGCGGCCCGGGGGCGAGCGATGGGAATATCCCCGTCTGGGTTGGAATTATCGCACCTCTGAATATCTTGCTGGCATTTTATTAAAACGACTGCCCAAACTCGAAACACAAATTGATTTGCGCAATAAAAATGCGGCTTATCTCAGCAAGGCCCTGGACGAAATTGGCGGATTAGAACCGCCGCGATGGCACCCCTGGGTTACCCAACATGGCTATCACCTGTATATGATGCGCTACAATAGCGAGGCATTTGGCGGAAAAACACGCGATGAATTTATCGCGGCCTTGCAGGCCGAAGGCATTCCCTGCACGCCGGGCTATCAGCGGCCCTTAACCGATGAGGGGGGCCTCAAAACCGTGATGGAACGACATCCACACCTGATTCGCCGGTTGCCGTGTCCCCATGTGGAAGCAATATGCGCCTCCAGTATCTGGTTCTTGCAAAACATGCTGCTGGGCGATCGGGAAGACATGGACAATATTTTAACAGCCGTCGCCAAACTCAAACGCGCGTTTGTTGCTTGAGGAACTGATGATATGGCAATCGCCAAACGCCTTCTGATCATTCCCATCGTCATCCTCGCCATTGCTGCGGGTTATTGGTGGGGTATTTATTCGTCAGAAAATCCTTCCGAGCACACCCCCTCACCCACGCATCAAAATCGCCTCAGCGGAGAACTCAGCCCTTATTTGCGCCTTCATGCACACAATCCCGTTGACTGGTATCCCTGGGGAGAAGAAGCACTCACAAAAGCGCGCCGCGAGGACAAACCGATCTTTCTGTCCGTGGGATATTCGAGTTGCTATTGGTGCCATGTCATGGAACGGCTGGTTTTCTCGGATCCGGATATTGCCCACTTGATGAATCAGTTTTTTGTGAACATCAAGGTTGACCGCGAAGAACGCCCGGATATCGACGAAATTTACATGACGGCCACCCAACTCATGACCGGGCACGGCGGATGGCCGAACTCTGTTTTTCTCACCCCAGACCTCAAACCCTTTTTTGCCGGCACGTACTTTCCCCCCGAAGATTCACAGGGGCGCCCGGGCTTTCCGCGCGTGATTCAGGCACTTCATGTGGCATGGCAGGAAAAGAGGCAGGAACTCGAAAAACATGCCGATCAGGTATCGCAATCTATCGCGCGCATTCACGCGACACGTAGCGTTTCAGAGAAAGTGGAAGGAGACCTGGTTGCCAGAGCGATTGACCATATAGAAAAGCGATTTGATCCCATCAACGGCGGACTGGGGACAGCTCCGAAATTTCCGCCCGATCACGCGATCAACCTGTTGCTGGCGGCTTATCGACAAAATCCTCATGCAAAATATCTCGCAATAGTCGAGCAAACACTAAATCACATGGCGCGGGGGGGCATTCGCGATCATCTCGGCGGCGGCTTTCATCGCTATGCAACAGATGCACAATGGCGCGTGCCGCACTTTGAAAAAATGCTCTACAATCAGGCCCTCCTCGCCCACAACTTTCTCGATGCATACCAGATCACCAATAAAACGGCTTATCGCATTGCTACAGAGGAAATTCTGGACTTTGTGTCGCGCGAAATGACAGACTCCAAAGGCGGATTTTACTCTGCTCTCGACGCAGAAACCGAAGCAGAAGAAGGCGCGTATTATACCTGGACAGAGCAAGACATTCGCCAGATACTAAAAAAAGATGCCGACTTCTTCCTCTCGTGTTATGTACTCGCGCCCATGCCCGAAGGTTCGTCAGGCGTCATTTATAAAACCGATACAGACAGCGCGCTATCAGCCTACCATCAAACCGACGCCACAACCCTGCACGCGCGTCTATCCCCACTAAAAGAAAAACTCCTTAACGCTCGCAGCCAACGCCCCCGCCCTCTCCTCGACGACAAAATTATCACAGCGTGGAATGGCCTCATGATTGGCGCGTATGCCCGCGCCTACGAGGTCCTCGCCCAACCCGAGTACCTGGTGGCCGCACAAAAAGCCGCCGATTTTATTCACAACAACCTCCGCAATGCAGATGGCGACCTGTATCGCATCTATCGCGAGGGACAGCACAAAGGAGAGGCCTATCAGGAAGATTACGCCTTTTTGATTGATGGCCTCCTTTCCCTCTATCGAGCAACCCATTCTGCCCGCTATCTCCAGGACGCCCTATCGCTTTCAGAACAGATGCATACCGCATTTTGGGATACGCTAAATGGCGGATATTTTCTCACGCGGAGTCAAAATGAGATGATTGTGCGTACCAAGAGTTTTTACGACAGTGCCCTGCCCTCTGGCAATGCCGTAGCCTTGCACGTTTTATGGGAACTTCGGACATTGACACAGAATCCCCTATATGCCCAACGCGCCCTATCGCTCACCAACAGCTTCGCTCCCCTCGCAGAGAATACGCCGGGTGCTCTCCTGCACTTTATTCACGGCACAATGATGGCATCCTCACCCATCGCAATGCTTTCGCGAGAGAGCCTCGTCACTGCATCTGCAACAGTCTTATCTTCTGATAGTGTAAACACCCTCAAAGTGAATGTGCGCCTGAACATTGCGTCCGGCTGGCATATTCAAGCATCCAATCCCACCGATGATTACCTCATCCCGACGCGCCTCACACTGGATACAGACAGTGCCGAAATCACCCAAATCGACTATCCACCCGCTGAGGACCTGCAATTTCCCTTTGCCGAGCGCGCCATTGCCGTTTATACCAACGCCCTCAACGTGCCCCTCACCCTCTCTTTCAAAACCCGACCGCAAAACCTCTCTTTGCTGCTTACATATCAAGCATGCGACAGCACGCGCTGCCTGTCACCACAGACACTGCGTATAGTGCTGGATATATAAAAAAAGGCACCTGCGTGGGTGCCTTTTCGTAGCGATCAAGTATTAGTAGTCAGTAATTCTTCTTTCTACAAAAGCTCTCCCCCACAACTGCTTCCCGCGCCCGCAGTGCATCCAAAGCAGTGGTCTCTCACCCGCACGTCGCATCCAATCAGATCCTCAACGGTCAGTTCCCATAGTTTGACTTCGCGCCCACAAGAATACATATCGAGCATTTGATTAAAGTCACAATCGTAAACCTCGCCCTGCCAGCCCACGCTAATCAGCGAACGACACATCAAATTATCGACCGTATGCGGGTTAAAATTATCCTGTAAAGTCTGCATATAGCTGTCGTAAATGCCCCGGCGTTTGAGAAATTCCTCAAATCGGCTGATGGGCATATTGGTAATGGTGTAGAGCTTATTAAAGTCGATGTTGTAACGGGTTTTTAGTTCTTCCTTGTAATCGGCTTCGAGTTCGGCCTGTGGAGGGGGTAAAGACGCACCGACCGGATTATAGACCAGATCGAGTTCCAATCCCGTGCCAGGACGACCATATCCAATTTCATTGAGAATCTGCAATGCCCGTATGCTTTTGGTAAAAACACCGCGCCCGCGTTGTTCATCCACATTTTCTTCGAGATAACACGGCAGCGAACACACCAATTCAACTTCGTGCTTGCGATAAAATTCAGGCAAGTCTTCTTGTCCGAGTTCAAAGATCACGGTTAAATTGCAGCGCACCATCACGCGACGACCTTGCTCGCGTATTTGCTCGACAAAATAGCAAAAATCTGGAATCAACTCAGGTGCGCCGCCGGTGATGTCAACCGTCTGAATATCGGATGTTCCGAGAAATGATAGAATATGGTCAATGGTCTCTCGGGTCATGATCTCTGTGCGGATCGGGCTGGCATCTACATGACAGTGACGACACGCTTGATTGCACAACTTGCCGACATTGACCTGCAAAATATCCAATCGGTTGCGCGTGAGTTCCAATTGCTCATCGCGGAGTTTGCTCGCAAAATCAGTCTTGTGATCGTCGCTCGCAATTTGCATCAAATCCATTGCTGCCAGTGCCATATTCAATCCTCTCTATTTTGGTCTTACCCCTCGCTTCACCTGATGGATGCCAGCAACTACATCTGTCTTAAAATGAATGCGAATCGCCCGTCTTTCTCTGCTTGAAAGTGCGCGGGCATCGCCCAGAGCTTGTGCTTGTTTGAGCACGCCAAAAGAGAACGCCCGTCCCGGAATATCCATATCCGTCTCATCATCGCTGGTCAACTGCACAACCACCACATTGTTTGGTCCCCCTTTGTGCAATTGCCCTGTAGAATGCAAGAATCGAGGACCAAATCCCAATGTGGTAGCCACCCGATATACATTTCTTATCCGATGCCTCAGAGCCTGTAAAACAGCGACAATGTCTTCATTCATGTCGAGATAAGCGCACAGTGCGACATAGTCGTCCGTCCGAATTAGATTGAGCAATCCAGCAATACAACCGTCGAGATCTTCGACATTTCCTGAGTTAGCAGCATCGGCGTAAACCACAACGTCATCATGAATAAAAAACGGCGTTTGTCCCGGTAATGTTCCCTCTTTTTCATAAGCCTGTGTCAATTGCGCCGTAAAATCTTTGCTCTCCTGCACATTGGGCTGATCAAAGGGATTGATATTCAAAACTGCGCCAGCCACTGCAGTTGCATATTCCCAACGAAAAAACTCTGCTCCCAGTTCTAATGGTTCTGCCACATCGAGTTGAATAACTGGGAAATTAGCCGCACGCAGGTTTTCTATGCCTGCATCCTGTTCAGCGTCTGCATCGCTACTCAGACGAATATAGACAAATGCCCGATCTTCGCCATACACATCGGGCGCGGCAATCTCCTCTAAATCAACAGGTATGAGACCCCGACCATTTTTCCCCGTGCTTTCGGCTAAAAGTTGCTCTAACCACGCCCCCAAATCCCACAATTTGGGAGAGGTTACAAGCGTCACTTTATCTCGCCCAGCTTTTGCCAACTCACCCAGCACAAGGCCCAATAAAAGACCGGGATTCTGGTTGTCCGATATTTTGCACCGCTTTCCCATCGTCACTGCGCGTTCTAAAAATTCTCGCACATCAATACCGATCAACGCCGCGGGCACCATCCCAAAATTTGAGAGCGCGGAAAATCTGCCGCCAATTTCTGGCAAACCGTGAAAAATAGATAAAAAGTCCCGTTTTTTGGCAAGCGTCTCCAGATCAGAACCAGGATCTGTAATGGCGATAAAGTGCTGACCCGCCGCATCGCCAATAGTTCCCTGCATTTTTGCCCAGAAGAACTCGCAAAATGCGTGTGGTTCGGTTGTCGTTCCAGATTTGCTGGCGACAATACAAAGTGTCGTCTCCAAATTTACGGCATCGGCAAACCGCTGTACCTGCGCGGGAATAGTAGAATCCAACACATGCAACCTGGGCCAACCCTCCCGACAGCCAAAAGTCATCGCCAGCACTTCGGGACACAAACTGCTGCCACCCATTCCCAAAAGTAGAATATCCGTTATCCCCCTATCGCGCACCTGCTGTGCAAAAGCGCGCAGGTCACCTGCACGATCGCGTATTTGAGGCGCGATATCGAGCCATCCCAGCCAGTTGGCCTCATCAGCCCCCGACCAGAGTGTGGCATCACCGCGCCACAGCCGAGCTGTATTGCCATTTTCTGACCATGTTTGCAAAGCGCGGTCAACAGTGGATTGGAACCCGCCCAAAGACACTTGCATATCTGAGATATTGAACATATTGTTCATTTTTACTGGCTATTAAGAGACCAATCGTAATCTAAAAACACAATTTGAAGATCGGGGTGATTTTGCAAATACAGGATATCGTCTTTCGATAAAAAAAGAGAGACATAATCCAACACGGTCTCACCGGCCTCACGCGCTTGCACATAAGACGTGAAATCAGAGGAAAACCAATCGAAAATCGCTGATAGACTCACAACCTTCGTCTCCCGATTGATCTCGACGTGCATTGGGTTGCGAATCATATCTCGCATAACCGAATTGAGTTGATCATCCAGTTTGTCAGGTGTAAATGCTTCGTTTAGCAGACGCGGGCAACTCACTGCCGCACAATTGATAGCCGCGTGAATGCGCGGATCGGCAAACTGCTTGCGAATAATCTCGTGCTCGATTTGATCCAATGTGATCCTGTGCCCGCCAACAACAAACCGATATATTTTAAAGAAGCCAAAAAGCGGTGCGATTTCGGTCACGGAAGAAACGGGATAGGCTTTTGATACCCCCGAAAGTACACAGGCGTTGTACGCATTGATCCAAAAGGCAAGGCTGTCCGCAGGACTGGAAAAAAGTGCTGGATGCGTATCGGGGCTGATCCGCGCGAGTTGATCCACAAAAGCTTGCAAATCCGCATCTGTTTTTGCGGCCTCGTAATCCACACACCCCTGTGTATTCACAACCCGCCCGAGCGCGCGGTTGAACGGTGCATAATCGAAGGAATCGGCTTCACTTTGAGACGCGAATCCAACGAAAAGAAGGCCGATTAGCCATGCATATGCTGGAGTGCTTTTATTTTGCATCCGCCACATTCTCCACCCCATTTTACTGATCAAAAAACGTCAGATATGGCGCGTTATCTATCTCCCTTTGGAGCAAAACCGCCAATTCCATCGCGTGATAATCTCCCCACATCGAAGACTCGCCGCATGCTACTTTTTGCCCCCTGGGCACATAATCCCACCCATTGGGATTGTGATAAATAGAATGGAGAATAAACCCCTGGTGTTCCTCATCCTCGGACAAATAGGGTGCATCAAATAGCGTATGGGCCACGGTTAATGCGGCCTGCGAGTAACGCGCGTCGCCCAGATATTTGCCCAAACGGTAAAGCCCTTGCGCTGCAATAGCAGCAGCAGAACTATCTACGGGTTCGCACGCATTGTAAGGATCCGACATTTTATCCCCATAGCCCTCTATCAAGCCCGGCGCACCCGCATCCCAAAATGGAATGCCATCCGCTGTCGTGATACAGTCGATATAATAATCGGCCGTTGCACGAGCGGCCTTGAGCATCCAGCCAGTGATCGCATCTTTGCCGCCATAGAGATCAAGTGCGTCATCTGACAGGGTTGCTATATATTCGAGCAATTCTGCATAGCCAGTCACAATCCAGGCCAACCCCCGGGTCCATGTCGAAAATGGCGAATAACCCTGCTGTGTACTCGGGCAGCGGTAATTGCCGTCGTTGACATTAAAAATGGACTCGTGTACAACCCGTCCCCGCACATCGTACTGGTCGCGCCCCTCACCGTAATACACATTGAACTGCGCGGTCGTTTCTGCGTGGTGAATTAGGCACTCGAGCAGCGAAATTGCGCGGTCATTCTCCCCCATCAAAACGTGGCCAAGATCGTGCGCGACAGCCAATGCGCGGCAAGACCTGATGGTATCTGAAAACAGGGAATGCGGCCCATTAAACGAATGAATATACCCTTTGCCATCGCCGATAGTTGTCCAGCGAGCAGCCTGAACAGCGCCAGATGCCTTGAGCGCCAGTTCGTAAAAGTGCTGCTCCCACTCATTTTTTGGAATCATACCCTCTCGCATCAACCGGCGCAAATTGCCATAAGTCGATACATTGTTAAACCCGTGATCGTGTACGCCAATATGCGTCACATGAGACGCCATGCGATCGAGCGTACCCTTGCGTCCAATCTGCAACAGGTCTTCCTCTTGCGTAATTTCATATCCCAAAATGGCGCATCCAAATTGAAATCCCTGCGTCCACTCGGTCCATCCGCGCGTGGTGTATTTACCACCTTCTGTAAATACCGGTGTTCCCCGGCCTGGATCCCACGTCGAATCAATATTGCGAATTTTCTGTGCAGCCAGTTCAAAAAAACGATTCAGCCTGACTTTTAAGTCGCCAGGCTGAATATTGACATTCACCTTCATTCCGCCTCCAATAATTTTCTACCCCTGATTTACCGACCCGGCAAAATCGAGATCTGCGCGGGTAACAGCATTTTCACTATGGGTCGTCACCGTGACCGTGAGGGTTTTTGTTCGGCTGTTGAGGCTGATATCCGAATGGTGATTATTTTCATCCATAATCTCTGTCAGCCTGCGTACAAAAGCCATGGTTGGCACAAATTTCTCAAAATGCCAAACGCGCTGCAATTCTTTTGAGTCTTCCAGATATTCCCATCCCTCGAGATCGGCAACCTCTGCGCGAATCTCATCTTCAGTCAGCAGGGTTTTGTCTTCAATATTCATCGTGATAACTCCTTGGTGATAAGTAAATGGATACGTGGCAATATATGCGAAAAAAGAATATCGTCAACAGTGTATAGCTGTCCGTCCGCCCAACCTCATCGCTGCAAAAACTCAAGGGCACGCTGATAACATTGAGGCGTATTGATATTCATCAAAAACCTAAGGTCGGGATCAACCTGTACGAGTGCGTCTCGTTCAACAATCTGAACGCGGCACACATCGACCAATGCCAAAAGCCGCCGTTCCCCTTTTTCGAGTAGCAATTTGGCCTTTCGCCAGAGAGCCGTTCGATAAAACGCGCACAAGGGATAAAACTGCCCATCTATGCGCGGAAGGACGATTTCTGCCTCTGTTGTTCTCTGCGATTTGAGGCATTGGATCAATTCAGTGCTGATAAATGGCATGTCGCAACTCGTCCCTATCGCCCATTCAGAAACACCTTCGACATGTTTTAACCCTGCCATCAGTCCCATTAACGGACCTTGCCCGGCAACGGGATCACATATAGATAACACATGGGGTATGGCGGGCAAATCCTGGTCGGGCGCGCCCACAATCGCAATTGGACAAACCGCTCCCCTCAGATTTCTGACACTTCGCTGAAGCAGGGTTTCACCGCCAAAAGGCAAGCTGTACTTGGGTTTGCCCATTCGCCTGCTTTCGCCGCCTATAAGGATGATTCCAGAATCATTCATAGAAAAAAAGGCCGCTTTCGCACGCCTTTCTTTTTTTACTCAATTCCGAGACTCTCGGCTTCTTCAGATGTGTAATATCTGATGCCTTTGGCTTCCAGTTTCTTACGCGCCTTTTTGCCACACTTCCCACCCTGCCGCACCAGCGTAAGTAGCCGTCTGGTTTCTTCGAGGTCTTTATTTACGTAACTGGACTTCAAAACGCAACCCCCTTTGGTTTAAACCTGATGAATTTTTCTCATCGCGAATCCCTTAAAAATACGATATGTGACTTTGGGTAGTTGTTAGTTGTAGGAACAATCCCGCGTGTTCGCCCGTCTCACATATCAAATTAGAAAATATATATAAATAGGCCCTTAATTGCAAATTGGCATATACATACGTTCGCATACTACATTAGTTTACATTCGTCAAGCAATTAGGTATTGACGCACAGCGTTTATAGAGCTACTTTTTGCAGGTTTAGGAGTGCGTACAATCCAAAACCGCAACTCTCCCTCGTTTTCAATACAAAGGAGCTTGCTATGAAGCACAAGTATCATTTTAAGTCTCTCTCCCTTGGCATCGCCGCTCTGCTTGCGATGAGTGGCATTGCCGTATCGCAGGAAAAGCCGCGTACCGAAGAGGCGGATACAACGGCTACCTTACCCCCGCTCACAGATATACTCGAAGAAGTGGTCATACTCGAAGAATTGGTGGTCATTGGTTCCCGTGCTCAGCCGCGTTCTGTCGCCGAGTCAGCGGTGCCCATCGATGTCGTTACTGGCGAAGATTTCGTCAAGCAAGGCGATACGGATGTACAAAATCTTCTGCGAGATATGGTGCCTTCTTACAACGTGAACACAAACCCGATCAGCGATGCCTCAACCGTCGTGCGGCCGCCCAGTATGCGAGGGTTGGCACCCGACCACACGCTGGTCCTCATCAATGGCAAGCGACGCCACCGCGCTGCTGTCATTCACTGGATAACCAATGGTGTCGCCGACGGCGCGCAGGGTCCCGACATAGCCCCCATCCCCGCTATCGCCCTCAAGCGCGTAGAAGTCCTGCGCGATGGCGCGTCCGCGCAATACGGTTCTGACGCCATTGCCGGTGTGTTGAATTTCGAGCTTAAAGACAATTACAAAGGCGGTTCTTTTGAGGTCAAACCCGGCATTTTTCAACAAGGCGATGGTTTCTCTTATGCTTTTGCCGGCAATATCGGTCTGGGCACGCCAGATGCCTGGGTCAACTTCAGCGCGGAGTATGGCAACGAGGATGAAACTGACCGTTCGGTACAACGCGACGATGCCGCGCGTTTGATACGCACGGGCAATACCCAGGTGGCCGACCCCGCGCAAATTTGGGGACAGCCTTTCATTAGAGACGACCTGAAATTCTTTGTCAACTACGGTGTTACCATCAATGAGAATATCAAATTATACGGACATGGCAACTATGCGAGCAAAGAAGTTGAAGGCGGGTTCTACTTCCGCAATCCCAATACGCGAGGTGGCGTATTCAAGGGACCCGTATTGATGTTTGACGGCACCAACTATTACACGCCATCTGAAGCCGAAGCTCTGGGTATTGTCGATGGCGTAAATGGTACGCTGACAGCGACATTGCTCGTTGGCCATGTGAATCAGACCGGTCTCGATGTTCCCGTCGTGCCCATCTCCTGCGATGTGGTGGATCCGGTAGCCTTAAAACGAGTTTTCGACGACCCCGATTGGTTCACATTCCAGGAAATGTTTCCCGGTGGCTTCACGCCCCGATTTGGTGCGAACGCGGATGACCGCGCCTTTTTGGCAGGTATCAAGGGATCGCAAGAGTTGTTGACATGGGATCTCAGCGCGTCTTATGGGCGCAACAAAGCCGATTATTTCATCTTCAATACCGTGAACGCCTCCCTCGGCCCCAATACGCCGACGAGCTTTGATCCCGGAACCTATATCCAGACAGATACCAATCTCAACTTTGATATAACCTATCCGTTCAGCGAGCAGTTTTTCTTTGCTGCCGGTCTTGAATACCGCACAGAAAATTTTGAAATAGTGAAAGGCCAGGTCGAGTCTTATCAAAAAGGCCCGCTGGCTGAGTATGGATTTACTGTCGCGTCCAATGGGTTTTCGGGATTTGGTGACATTGCCGCAGGGACCTGGAGCCGCTCCAACTGGGCGATTTATGGAGACGCTGAATTTAATCCGCAGGAAAACTGGTTGGTCGGCGCTGCGTTGCGCTTTGAAAACTTCGATGATTTTGGATCCACAACCAACTTCAAAGTGGCGACTAACTACGGGATTAGCGAGAATACAAAAGTGCGCGGGAGTTTTAGCACTGGCTTTAGAGCACCCACGCCGGGGCAGCAAAATGCCTTTAACGTATCCACGATCTTCGATCCCTCAATAGGTGATTTGACAAATGATGGCACCATCCCCTCAACCAATCCCGTAGCAGAATCCAAGGGTGGTGGGGCGCTCGATCCCGAAAAATCGACCAATATCTCGGCTGGCGTTGTTTTTACAATTCCCGTTTTTCCCGTGGATACCGGTATTTCTCCTGTCAATATCACGCTCGACTATTTCCACATTTTGGTGAAGGGACGCTTGACGCTCTCGCAGAATTTCTCCCTTACCCAATCAGAGGTCGATGATCTGCTCCAGGCAGGTATCACCGCTGCCAACTTTATCACAAATTTCAAATTTTTCGTCAATGATTTTGACACCAAAACCCAGGGTATTGACATCGTTCTCACCGCTCCGGTGTGGTGTGATGGTCGGCTGAGTCTGGCCTATAACTTTACGAATACCGAAGTGGTCAAACACAATCTGGAAACCCTGGGCGCTCAAAGTATCCGAGAATTACAAGAGTCTCTTCCCAGGCACCGTGGGAATTTGACTGTGGTACAACCCATAAACGATATGCTGGAAATACTGGGTCGCGTCCGGTATTACAGTTCGTGGTACGATCAAGAAGATGACTTCGTTTATGGCGACGAATGGATAATGGACGCCGAAGTTAGTTATACCGTTGCGGAGCACTCAACGGTAACTGTTGGCGGTCAGAACATCCTCGGTATCTATCCCGACATCAATCCACATGCAAGGAGCGGTTCGGGCCATTTATACAGCCAGTTCAGCCCATTTGGTTTTAGCGGCGCATTCTGGTATGGAAAATACAACTTCAGCTTTTAGGTCGTAGCTCAAAGTATTTTTCTCACCCAATCAAAAAGAAGGCGAGTTTTTTCAGACTCGCCTTCTTTTTTTATTAGCACTTAAATAGGTGTTGATTTATTTTATCCAGAACTATGTCTCGTCCCTGTGTCTATGTCTCGTCCCTATGCCCATAACACAAAGGAGTTTTTTTATGCAAAATAAATCTCATTTCAGGTCTCTTGCCATTGGCATCGCTGCCTTGCTCGCGATGAGTGGCTCCGCCATATCACAGGAAACGCCGCGTACCGAAGGCGCGGATACAACGTCTGCCTTACCCCCACTCACAGATATACTCGAAGAAGTGGTCGTACTCGAAGAATTAGTGGTTATCGGTACTCGCGCGCAACCGCGTTCTGTTACCGAATCTGCCGTGCCCATTGATGTTGTTACCGGCGAAGATTTCGTCAAACAAGGCGGTAGCGATGTGCAGGATCTTCTGAGAAATGTCGTACCCTCTTACAATGTCAACCTCCAGCCGATCAGCGATGCAGCAACCATCGTCCGTCCCCCGAATCTGCGAGGGCTGGCACCCGACCACGCGCTGGTACTCATCAACGGCAAGCGACGCCATCGCGCATCTGTGATTTACTGGCTGGGCAATGGCCTGTCCGATGCCGCGCAGGGGCCAGATATATCTGCCATTCCGAGTATTGCCCTCAAACGCGTGGAAGTACTGCGCGATGGCGCATCCGCGCAATACGGTTCTGATGCCATCGCCGGCGTGTTGAATTTTGAACTCAAAGATAATTACGAAAGCGGCTCTATTGAAGTCAAACCCGGTATTTTTCGGCATGGGGACGGAGGCACTTACGCCCTGGCTGGCAACATCGGTCTCGGCACACCAGATACATGGATCAACCTCAGCGTGGAATATGGGAATACGGATGAAACCGATCGCTCTGTCCAGCGCGACGATGCCGCGAGTTTGATTGGCAGGGGCAATACCCATGTAGCCAATCCCGCCCAACCCTGGGGTCAACCCTTTGTTAGAGACGATCTGAAAATTTTTGCCAACTACGGCGCTACCATCAACGAGAATATCGAGTTCTACGGACACGGTAACTATGCGAGCAAGGAAGTTGAAGGTGGGTTCTACTTCCGAAATCCCAATACGCGAGGTGCCGTATATCAAGGACCCGTATTGATGTGGGACGGCACCGACTACTATACTCAGGCCGAAGCGGAGAAACTGGGTATTGTCCAGGGGGTGAACGGAACGCTGACAGCGACATTGCTCGTTGGCAATATGAGTGGTGGCGATGTTCCCGTGGTACCCATAACCTGTTCAGAGCCGGATGCAGCAGCCTTAAAACAGGTTTTCGACGACCCCAATTTGTTCACATTCCGGGAACTCTTTCCCGGTGGTTTTACCCCCCGATTTGGCGGGAATACAGAAGACCGTGCCTTTCTGGCGGGTATCAAGGGAACGCGATCGCTTCTGACATGGGACCTCAGTGCATCTTATGGTCGCCACTATTCCGATTTCTTTATTTTTAATACTGTGAACGCTTCCCTCGGCCCCAATACGCCGACGGAATTTAATCCCGGAGACTATATCCAGACAGATACCAATTTAAACTTTGACGTGACATATCCCTTCAGCGAACAGTTTTTCTTCGCCGCTGGTCTTGAATATCGTGTTGAAAATTTTGAAGTTGTGGCTGGACAGCGCGAGTCTTTTGAAATAGGTCCACTGGCGAGTCAGGGATTTAGCTCGGGCTCCAACGGTTTCCCCGGTTTCGGCGATATTGCCGCGGGAAGCTGGAGCCGCTCCAATTGGGCTGTTTATGGGGATGCCGAATTTAACCCACAGGAAAACTGGTTGCTCGGTGTAGCACTGCGCTTTGAAAACTTCGAGGATTTTGGCGCCACGACCAACTTCAAGGTGGCGACTAACTACGGGGTGAACGAGAATGTGAAAGTGCGCGGCAGCTTTAGCACCGGCTTCAGAGCGCCGTCGCCCGGCCAACAAAATGCCTTTAACGTCACGACCGAATTCGGTGAAGATGACGACGGCAATTTCATCCTGGTCAATAGAGGCACGATTCCCTCTACCCACCCAGCAGCCGCACTCGTAGGAGGCGAAGGACTTAAACCAGAAAAGTCGGTCAATATCTCGACGGGCCTTATTTTAACAATTCCCATTTATCCCGCAGGTACCGGTATTCCCCCGGTAAATATAACGCTCGATTACTTCAATATTTCACTAAAAGACCGCATGGCGACCTCCAGCGATAAAGCACTTACGCCCCAACAGATTGATCAGTTGGAAGCCACAGGCATAAACGCGAGAAACCTGCAAGAATTTCGGTTCTTTACCAATAACTTTGAGACAAAAACCCAGGGTATTGACCTCGTTCTCACAGCGCCAGTGAGGTGTACGGGCACACTGAGCCTCGCGTATAACTATACCTCCACCGAGATCACCAAATACGACTCTCAAGTTCTCAATGAACAGCGCATTACCCTATTGGAGAAGGGCCTTCCCAGACATCGAGGAAATTTGACTCTGACAAGACCTCTGACCGAGTATTGGAGTGCATTGGGCCGCGTCAATTATTACGGTTCCTGGGATGAGTGGAGTGTTGGTCATCAAGTCTTTGGGAACGCGTTTTTGATTGATCTCGAGTCCAGTCTCTCAATTGGCGATGGAACGACAATAATCGCCGGAATTCAGAATATTCTCAATGTCGAGCCTGATAATATCGAAGAGGGCGTCAATCCAGGCCCCATAGTTGGCAGGCCATTTGGCGAGTATAGCCCTTATGGCTTTGGCGGCACATTCCTGTACGCAAAAGCCAATTACAATTTCACCTTTTAAGTTTTGCGGGCGGATTGACAAATGCCTGATTGTAGAAGCCGAGTTTAAAAAACTCGGCTTTTTTTTAAAACAAAGAACTTTGAGGATCTGCAGCCGGCCTTTCGCGGCAGAGTTGGGCGATCTGAGCACCTAAAATAAAAATAATCGCGGAGAGGTATATCCACAAGGCCACGACCACCAACAGAACATAAGCCCCGTACAGATAAGATATAGAGCCGAAGTGACTCAGGTAATAGCCAAAGATCCATTCGGTGAGTTTCCACAGCAAAGCGGCCCAGAAAGCACCTATAACCAGCACCTTTATCTGGATATGTTGGTATGGAAGCAGCCAGTATAGCCCCAGAAACACGGCAAAAATTAGGGCGAGGGAGGTAAGACCATAGAAGTAGGTCACATATTCGTGCAGCAGAGACGGGGCGATGTCGATGACAGCAGATAGAATGGGCAGCGAGAGGACTGATAGCAGAAAAATAGACAGTATCAGGAGTACCATAGTGAGATCTTTCAATTTGCCTACTGCTATTGGCAAAACCCTGTACAAAAATTTTATCCAGCGTCCTGGGGTTCCCATATTTTTTAACTGTTCCACCGCGACAGGCTCTGTCTCACCCTCTTTCGGTCCAAAACTGTGCTCGACCTTAAAGACCGCGTTGAGCAAGGTTCTCATGCTGCTGAATAGACTGCTGGCGCTCAATATCAAAATTAACAGGCCCGAGGCTCCATAAGCCTTTTTGAAGGTCAGGACGCCTGAGACGCGCGCGGATAAAACCTCCTTCAGATACTCGGCCTCTTCTGGATATGGGATGAGCACATCCACCGTCTGATTGACCAGATGAGCTATCGCCCTCACGTCCAGAATGGCCTCAAGTGCGAAGAAGATGAGAAAGACCAGGGGGACGAGACACAAAAGAGTAGCAAAAGCCAACCCAGCACAGAGCAAGAAGATGTTGTTGTCATTCATCCTGACAAACAGACCGCCCAGATAATAGGCACAAAAGCCTTTTTTTCTCGTTTGTTTATCCATAGATTTCAGTGGTTAGTGATAGAGGCGAACTTCTGCATTCACCCGCTTTACAGATATGATCAAGTTGTGCCCAATATATACCCTGTATTGACCCTTTCCAACCCCAAATCCAGATATTGCGCTTGCTATTACTCGTTAAGATATGAATATTGAAGAAATCAAGGCCAAAGTTCTCCGTTCCCAATACGTCTATACGTCTCACGCTGAGATTGAACGCAGAGAGGATGACTTGACCTTTGCACAGATTGAACAAGCTTTATTAAACGGGACGATTATCGAGCACTATTCCGATACAGGGCGGGGTGAAAGTTGCTTGATCGTAGGGTATGTAGGAGAATTGCCCATCCATATTGTCTGTGGTTGGCGCGAAGAAAGGGTGGTTCTGATCACCGTTTACATTCCCCGTCCACCAAAGTTTATTGACCCATGGACACGAGGAACGCAAAGCCATGAAGAAAGCTAAGTGTAACTTCTGCGAAAGCGAACACTACGAAGAGCGGCGAATCGACTATCTCTACAGCCACCAGGACCAATATCTGTTAGTGCCCAACACGCCGGTAGAAGTCTGTCTTCAATGCGGCATGGTATATTACGATGCCGCAGTACTCAAGGAGATTGAGCGGCACTTTTTTGCTATTCAAAAAAAAGAAGAAGAACCCGATCGGTATATTGAAATGCCTACCAAAGCATATACTTGAGGAGAATCAACTCTCTGCCCATGTTAATATTGATTTCCCCTACCCTCCTATGATTCAAGTTACAGATGTCACAAAATGGTACGGCACAATCAGGGCCGTTGAAAACATCAGCTTTTCGCTCGTACCTGGCGAAATCGTTGGGTTTGTCGGTCCCAATGGCGCTGGCAAAAGTACGGTGCTCAAAATGCTGGCGACCTATCTTTTGCCCACCTCGGGCAAAATCGCAATTGATGGCCTCGATGTGGTGACGCATCCGTTATCCATACGCCGCAAAATTGGCTACCTCTCTGGCGACACGCCGCTCTATCAGACTATGCGCGTGGATAAATTTTTGAGATTCTGCGGCAAAGCGCGTGGACTTTCTGGCGATATACTCGAAAAAAAACTCGCCTGGGTTGTCGATATATGCGGCCTCTCCCCCCATCTGTACAAACGCATTGACCAATGCTCCACGGGATTTCGCCAGCGCATCGGTGTCGGGGCTGCCCTCATCCACGACCCACCTATTCTCCTGCTCGATGAACCCACGCACGGTTTTGACCCCCTGCAAGTTCTGGCATTCCGAGACCTGATCCAATCCCTCAGCGAAAATCGGATTATCTTATTCAGTAGCCATATTATACAGGAAGTCTCTGCCCTATCTGATCGCGTGCTCATCATACATCAGGGCAATCTATTAGCCGATGGCTGCATAGATGATCTGGCGCGACAAACGGGACAGCCCAAAGATCTCGAGGCCATTTTTACCCATCTTGTACATCTGCAAAACTAAGGAGAAACCGCGCATGCCCGATCGATTGCGTCCAAAGGACTTCGCACGGGGCATTGGCGTGATCTTTGTCCGCGAAATCAATGCCTATTTTGACGCGCCAATCGCCTATGTCTATGCCTCGGTTTTCCTCCTCTTGTCCTGTTCGACATTTATGAACGCTTTTTTTCTCAATGGCGTGCTCGAAATGGCACCTTATTTTGATCTGCTTCCCTTTTTTCTCATACCATTTATCCCTGCCATAACCATGCGTTCATGGGCTGAAGAACGCTCCCAACACACCATTGAATTATTGATGACCATGCCCCTGCAATCCATCCAAATTGTACTTGGCAAATATTTATCTGCCCTTGTTTTTTACCTGATTGTCCTTTCGGGCACCTTACCTATCGTTCTCATGTTGCTCTTTTTGGGGACTCCAGATCTCGGTCTAATCTTTTCTTCCTATTTGGGCGCGCTCTTTCTGGGTGCATTTTTTCTTTCTTTTGGCCTATTTGTATCGGGTCTTACACGCGATCAAATTGTCGCTTATGTCGTCGCAGTGCTATTGGGTTTTGTATTCGTGTTGAGCGGGCACGAAAAAGTGGTTGAAATTCTCGACGGATTGGCCCCGGCATATCATATCGGCGACCTGCTGTATGAATCGCTTTCCATTGCCCCGCACTACAGTGCTTTTACCCGCGGCATCATCGCTCTGCCCGCAGTGCTCTATTTCACCTTACTGAGTGCCTTTTTTCTCTGGATGAATGATATATCTCTCAAACGAGATCGCGGATGATGCGGATAAAATTCCCCCTGGTCTTTTTTTTTCTTCTCGCCCTTGTATTTTACACAGGTCGTCTTTTGGAGAACCTGGGCACAGGACGTCTGCATCTGACAGCAACGCTTTCGGCAGATTCACAAATCTTTTATACCAAACTCGAAGCACCCCTTTCTCTGACATATATCGCAAAGCACCTGAAGGGAGTAAAAACACCCGTGCGAACCCTTTTCGCACGCCTCAAGGCACTGGCTCCTGGCCGCATAGATTACCGCATTGTGGATCCTATCTCTGAACCTGGACGCACTTACGCCATTGAAAAAAAGGCAGCACCCTTTCATGTGCGCGATATTCAACGCGATGAACACAGCGAACAAGCGGTCTGGTCTTCTCTCGTCATTGCTTATGGCGATCATCCCGAAATTTTGATTCCCAAAATAACGCCCACAGATATACCTTATCTCGAACATCTACTGCTCGCCCATCTCAAAGCACTCGCCCATCCCCCACGCCCTGTCATTGTGGTTTCCACGCCACAAAACTTTACTCTTTTCACAAAATTTCTCGGTCAATGGGGCGATATTGCCCCCGCCGATCCCAACGCGATGCCACCAGATGCCGATGTGATCTTTTGGATTGATCCCACAACCCCTAATCCTCGCGCCCTCCAAAATGCGATTGATAAAGGCCGCACGGTCGTGCTGGCTGGCAGCCCGTATTTTATCGACTACGCGGTCAATGATACTGGAGGAGTAACATACCGCGCATATTTCAACGCGGCCTGGGGAAAACTCCTGACACCGTTGGGAATACGCCCACAGGCCGACTTTTTGATGGATCAAAGCCAGGGCCCGATCTTGTTCCGCGATCAAAAAGACAAAATCCACCAGATCAACGCCCCCTTTCACCTGCGCGTTATGCCGGGTTTTTATGACCTCAAAGGTTTTCTCTCACCTGCCAGAGGCGCGCTAAATTTTGTATCGGCAGGTGCTCTAACAGTCG
Organism: Candidatus Latescibacterota bacterium; assembly: GCA_965222605.1. Taxonomy (GTDB): domain Bacteria; phylum Latescibacterota; class UBA2968; order UBA2968; family UBA2968; genus VXRD01. The sequence continues at coordinate 6,317,632 of OZ244960.1, read as the reverse complement.
ATCCACGCGCGGTATCCAAAGCGGGCTATTACCTCGACATTCTGGGGACAACCACGGATAACACGTACATACAACCCATTCCAGCAGAGCCATTTACAAACGATCATTTGGAGGAAACACTCGCAATAGGTAAACAAAATGTGATGCTGCGTCTCAGGCACCGGGATCCGTGGAAAGGAGAAATTCTGGTGCTCGCAACGTCCAGTCCATTCCGCGATGGCATCTTTAATCAACCCAATTACGCGCACCGCATCTTTCTTCAGACCATCATGCGTACATTCACCGATCACGACCGCATTGTGCGTGGTCGCGTTGAAAAGCCATCACCGCCGCCGATACCACAACTAAGCGCGACTTCGCGTGTGATCTGGCGGGCTTGTGCGGTATTCATCGTCCCACTGATCCTTCTGATCTTGAGCGCGTGTTTGTACTACAGCAGGCAGATACACGTATCTTTCAGACACATCTCCCTGCGTGCTGGCATTGCGATAGTGGTGCTGATTGTCGCTTCTCGCCTCTGGTCTTACCAGGGAGGGCAACTCCACGACCTCACAGCCGAAAAAATACATACTCCTCTGCCATTTTCTCGGGAGCAAATCCAAAATCAAATCCCCAAAGCCGACCTGATCATCCCCACTCGCGCACACCTTCCACCCGCATTAAAAAAAGTAGAAACTGAGACCGTTGCGCGGCTCAACAACCTCGGCATAAGCTACACCCTCCGACGCCCCAAAAATCTATCAGCAGCTTACCTGAGCCGACTTGGCCTGCGCCCATATCAGGTGAAAACTGTGCGGGATGATGCGGAAATCTCTCAGTCCGTTATCAGCGGACTTTTGCTGCACCGCCCCGGCAATGCGACAATCATCCCGCGTTTAGACGACCGAACAACTGATCACCTCGAATTTCTGCTCGCAACGGCCGCCCGTCGTCTATCCACAGGCAAAACACCCCATATTGCCCTTGTCGCTGAATCCCCGCGTCTCTCCCCTGCCGAGGCGCATGAGTATCGCCAGAAACACCTGTCACCCCCCAAAGGCGCCGATGTATTCAGCGAACTAAAAACGCTTTTGCGTACTTATGGATACCGCGTAAGCTATGTCAACCCGCGCACACCCCATCTCCCGCCGAAAACCGACCTCGTAATCTGGATCCAACCGCGACGAGATGCCAGTCCCATGACCGCCCTTTTGAGCCAGCACCTCGCTCGGGGTGGTCACGCCATTGTAGCACTGCAACACTACAATATCCAACAGCGCCAGTACTCGGGAGGGGATTTTGAAACCGTGTACTGGCCTCAGCCCCAATACCAGGATCTCAACCGCTATCTGGAACCCCTGGGCATTGCACAGGCGCGCGAAGTGCTCATGGACCAAACTCGCTCCCGCCTCGTCCTCGAAACCCAAATTTATCGGCGCGCAGTCCACGAACACGACGCACAAGAAGTGGCGTTGCCTTTTCTCATACGCGCTGTTCCGCCAAATTTTAACACCGCACTGCCTATTGCACGACAACTCGGCGATCAGCTCTTTATCTGGGGTAATCGCTTTGTGCCAGACCCGAATCGCTTGCGAATGCACAATCTGACGGCAACCCCTCTGATCAGCACATCAAACCGCGCCTGGGCATACCATTGGTCGGGCGGATGGTTGCCCAAAACCGCATTTTCCCCAGATTCACTTCTTTTGGGCCATCAACCCCTTGCACTACTCGTGACAGGCACATTTCCCCTCGCCGAGTTCAAAGCTCCAGATTTTGCACTCGCGCATCCAAAGCCCAACCCGAAAGGCGAACTACTGCTGATCGGCAGTTCTGAAATGTTCAAAAATGAGTATCTTTATGCACCGGGTTTTCAACACGAACAATTCTTGCTCAATGCCGTTGCCTATCTCACACATGGCCCGCAATTTGCCGACCTTCAAGCCCGTCGAAAAATCGCACCTGGCTTTCCCTATTTGCCCCCTGACCAAAAAATCTTCTGGCGCATTATAGTCGTTGGATTCGCCCCCCTTTCCTTTGTCCTATACGGGGTGAGACGCAGGAGACGGGGCAAAGGGTAAGTATCTACCGCTGGATTCAGATGGAGACCTGTCGCCAGCCTTCCTGTTGACTGGTCATGGCAAATAGGCTATTTTTAGACATATCTGAAAAAAGAAATTTGGCTGTAACTGGGATAAGCAAAATCTGGGAGACAAGATGGACAAAGTTTTTATCTACTGGGACGACTCTAACATTTTCATCAGTGCTCAGCAAGTTGCCATTGACCTTAACCGGCGTCTTTCAAATCAGGAATAGATATCGTAAGTTATTGTGAAATAGTAAATTTCTTTCCAATAAGTAGGAGGAGAATAAGTGGATAAGCTGAATATTTTTGATGGCTACTTGAGCTTGAAGCCAGGTACTGAAGACCGTCTTACCTGGGCTCTGATGAACCTGATACGCATGTCTCCGATCATCCGTGCGGCATTTCTGGATCTCGTCCGGGACAAGCAGGAGCAACCGATACCTGCATTGACGACTTTAAGGGAACGGAAGTGTGTCGTTCAGACTCAGGTTGGGACGCTGGTCGCACAGGAAGGACGCCTTGTGGCTATTGGAATCACCGCTGAGGGAAAGGATGTCGATGACGATGTCCAATCGGAGGATAGAGGAGCGAGATACGACGGCGTAGTGACCTTTATCGCACCAGAGAACGCAGCATCAGCAGGAGAGTTTGACCCTCACCATTGAGAGCAAACGCGGTTCTGAGGTCGAACCGTGGCAGTTGAGGCCGAGCAAGGCGAGTTTAGGGTGCCAGATCAAGGTGGACCGACAGGCCGTAATTTTGGCATGGCGAGATATCGTCAGTACCCTTACGGACATTGAACTGAGAGAGTTGGTCAGTCCGGCAGAGAGGGCGTTCATCCGAGACTTCATTGATTAAGAGGTAGTCCTTGAACTGATGCCATTGCCGGCGTGATGAGCTTCCAAACCGAATTTTTTTATGACGAAATGCCCAATTATGGTATAATACGCATATGAGAATTATTTCACGCAGGGCTTTGAGAGAATTTTGGAGAACGCATGCAGATTCCGAACAGCCGCTTAAAGCTTGGTATGCCAATGTGAAACGGGCAGATTGGAAAACGCCATCCGATGTAAAAGCCACATATCGAAATGCCAGTTTTGTCGAAAACAATCGGGTGATATTCAACATCAAGGGTAATGCCTACCGTTTGGTCGCGGCAATTGATTATCAACACGGTATCGTTTACATTCGATTTGTTGGTACACACCAGATATATAATAAAATCAACACAGCGACGATTTGAGGTGATAACCATGGATATTAAACCCATCAAAACCGAATCAGACCATGAAGCCGCTTTGAGAGAGATCCAACGGCTTTGGGGAGCCACTTATGGTTCGCCAGAGGGTGATAGACTCGATGTTTTAGTCACGCTCGTTGAAGCTTATGAACAGAAGCACTACCCTATCCTGCCACCGGATCCAATTGAGGCAATCCTTCACCACATGGAGAGTCAAGGTTTATCTCATCGTGATCTTGAACCCTATCTGGGTTCAGGCACCAGTGTGTCGGAGGTTTTGAATCGAAAATGCTCACTGTCACTGAACATGATTCGCAAGTTGCATAAGGGTCTTGGAATTTCGGCGGATATTTTGGTTCAGCCTTATGAGTTACAAGCCGCTTGATGTTCAGTTTTACGCAAACATTATGAATGAGAAAGGGTCACGGTTTAAATCACCGTGACCCTTTTTTAATTTTTACTATGCCCCGTTTCCTATACGTCTATTTCCCATCCTCCGATCTGGTAGAATCCACCACTGCAGGTGCTACATCTGCAGAATCCACCGCTGCAGGCGCGGGTTCTGGGGGTTTCTCACCCCAGAATGTCGCATCGGTATTCACCTGATAGACAATGCTTCGATCTGTCAAATACACCTCTGGCCCATCGCCAATTCGCACGTAATTGCGCGCCCAATCGGTACTCGACCTGCCAAATACCGCGTGCGTGAGCAACTCCCCTTCCGCATTATATACCTTGACATGCGTTCCCGTCGCATCATCTACGGCATACTTGGACCAATTGTCGGCCTTGTTCGTCATCAGAGTCTCGCGACTCACCTTTAGCACCTGCTCAAATAGTGCCGTGATCCGATGGTCCCGAACTTTCAGAGTATCATGTCCCACAATCGTCCACTCGATCTCTTCCTTTTGCAGTGTCAGGCTATCGCCTTTTGCCATCATTTCAACCCTGTAAATATCATCCGTATGCTCGGGAAAGATCTGACCTGTGGGAGTCGTATATCCGCTTTCTCGCATCTGCAAAAGCGCGTAAAGCACCAGCAGTACTGCAATCCCGATAAGAAGCCATTTTAGATTACTCATAGAGTGTCTCCAATCGCTTTGCACGCGCCACCACAAGCCGCCACTGGATCAGACCGTAAAGAATGACCAGCAGCACGGGCAGCACAATATTGAAGGTTTTCACTGTGGTTCGGGTCGCATCATCCACCGTTTGCAGTGGTCGCGTTGTAATCTCGCGCGATCTCAAAGCTACGAGGTCGCGGTCGCCGATGAGCACATCCACCGCATTCATCACAAAAATCCCATTGGACGGCACCTGACCTCCACCATTGTCGAGCAGAAAATCGGATGTAGATACCAGCACCAATTGGCTCATCACATTTTCCAAACTGTCTGAAGTAGCATAAACCCCCACCACCTTGCCCGGTTCATTGAGCGATTGAAACGCCTGATTCTGAATCGGGTTGAGATTGATAAACCCGGCCGCTGCACCCGAATGATCTGACGTGACCAGCAACGGCTTCACAAGGCGCGTTGAATCCGCCGTATCGTAAACTATCTCGCTGGAAAACAGCATCTGAACTTGCTCCAAGCTGTTGACAATTTCATGATCGGGAAAAGATTGCAACACGGGAAAGAAAGGATACTCTACAGCCGAATTAAAACGCAAAAACCCACGCTGCTGTGAAACCGTAACCGTGCCGCAAATCCTGTCCATCACCAGATTGTCAGCCAGGCTTACGCCAAAAGGTTCGAGTATGTCAAAAATATTGGACTGAATGGGCGTCCCGCGTTGCGCCTGCAGATCGCCATTGATCTTGCTTTGTGCCAGGAACAGATTACCCCCCGAGTTGATATAGTTCCTCAACGCGCCGAGAGCATCCTCCGATAGGGTATCGACAACGCCATTGATGAGCAACATCTCAATATCATTGGGCACGCCAGCACTCAAAAAAACCGAGCGCACGTCATAGGCTTCTCGAAGTCGCGCACTCACCCGCTCCATTGCCGGTGCTGAAGCCCCGGTATTCGCCACGCCGACCACAGAGCGGTTATCGTCAACTAATTTCTTAATCCGCGTTGTAATCTCGTATTCCAGACCCGTGGTCGTTTGAATAACCGGCAACACTTCTCGCTTGTCGCCGTAGAGCAATGCCATTCCCATATAAATGCGCTTCACCTCAAACTTATCGTTCTCGAGCACCTGCAATTGCACGGGTTGAATGCCCGATTTTTGCGCTTCAAGTGCCAATTTTTCATCGTCGTCGGGTCTGTAAAACTCAAATCTGAAATTGCCATCTGAATACGCGGCATATTCTTCCAAAATATCCTGCAAATACCGCCGCGTGTTGCCGTATTGCCCGGGCAAATTTTCAGAAAAATAGACTTTAGCAGTCAAAAAATCGTCAATCTTCTCAAGTATCACCTTGCTCGATGGCGACAGCGAATAAATCTGATTCTCCGTCAAGTCCAGCCGAAAGAAAAAATTGCGGGAAACCAGATTGCCGAGTGACACGAGCGCAATAGCTACCACAATAAAAATCACAAAGCTCTTTTTGGAATCAATAACAGGCATGATCACCTCCACTTCCGCATGTCAATGCCGCGCACTGTAAGTGCCAAAAACAACCAGATCAGCGAGCCGAAATACACCAGATTACGCGAATCGACAACCCCGCGTGACATATTGGACAGATGGTAATCAACCGCCATAAACTGAATGGGTCCGGCAAGAGCCGCAGGCACAAAAATCAGCAACTTATCGAGAAGATAAAATCCCAAAACAAATACCGCAGCGAGAATAAATGCAACGACCTGATTATCCGTCAAACTACTCGTAAACGTGCCAATAGCTGCGTAAAATGCCCCCACCAGAGCCAGTCCTAAATATCCGCAGATCACTCCGCCGTAGTCGATATTGGTCCCGACAACCAAAAGCGTAAAAAAATGTATCAGCGTAAAACCCAACCCGGCCAACACCAGAGTAAATGCCGACAAATACTTCCCAATCACAAGTTCAAAATTTTTAATTGGCAGTGTCGCCATCAATTCGTGTGTGCCCGCGCTTTTCTCACGTGCAATTACTCCCATAGTGACCGCGGGTACAAAAATTAGATAAATCATCGGCGTAATATTAAATAGTGCCCGCATATCGGACTGATTGAACAAAAAGAACGTATTGCTAAAGAAATACCCGTTAAACAAGGCGAAAAATACCAGGAAAATATACGCCATGGGACTCTTAAAATACGCGCCGACTTCTTTGCGGTAAATCGCCATTATATTATTCATCTCTCCCTCCTTCCCCTGTTAACCCGCGGAACACATCTTCGAGGTGAACCTGATTCTGCATCATCTCCAAAATGGCCCAGCCACTGTTTTTGGCATAATCAAAAATCGCCTCGCGAGGATCCACCTCACGGGCGTATTCTATCGACAAAACACTGCGTCCATCCACCGCCTGTATATCGGTAACTTCGATCTCATCAACACTGTTAGTCAGCGCGGCGAGGCTATCTTCATTGGCGTATTTTACATCGAGCGTCAGTTGTGTGCGCCCCATAAATCCCGCCATCAACTCACGATTCGTCCCATTGGCCACAATTTCGCCGTGATCAATAATCACAATACGATCCACTGTGGCTTCAATCTCTTGCAAAATATGGCTGGATATAATCACCATCTTCTGCTGTCCTAACTCCCGAATCAGGTTCCGAATCTCCACAATCTGGTTGGGATCCAGCCCCGAGACCGGCTCATCAAAGATCAAAACCTCGGGATCGTGTAAAATCGTGGCAGACAGCCCGACGCGCTGTTTATATCCCTTTGAGCAAGAAGAAATGGGCAGATGAATCACAGCGCGCAAACCACACTGTTCGACTACGCGATCCAAAGCCGTTTTGAACTCTGTGGCTTCCATGCCGCGAATTTGAGATATAAACTCGAGATAGTCATATACTCTCATTTCTCCGTACAGGGGGTTCATTTCGGGCAAATAGCCGATTTGCTCGCGAATATCCAGCGAATGGTCCTGGATATTCAGGTCGTCTATAAATACATTGCCGGCACTGGGTGCTAAAAACCCCGTCATAATTTTCAATGCCGTGGATTTACCCGCGCCATTTGCACCTAAGAACCCGACGATTTCTCCGTCGCCAATTTCAAAATCAATGCCCTTAAGTGCATGAATGTCGCCGTAGTACTTCTCCAAATTCTCAACTCGAATCATTCTGTAAATAACCTCCTGTGAGTTAAGCTGTAGCCGTTAGCGATACTGTACGTCTTCAATCCCATAAATCCGCCCCAAATTACCCCCGAAAATCAGTGCTTCCGACTCGGCGCCCAATTTCAACCGTTGAATCGCCCGCTTGACCTGAATCGGGCGATATTCCGGCAAATTGGACCCAAAAACGATCCGTTCGGGTCCTAATTCTTCAACGGCCTGTTTGACCTCATGTGGCACGGTCTCTTCGGGATTAATTGCCCACAATTTGTGAAATCGCAGAATCGTTGTACCCAGATATACATCGGGGCATTCCCGACACACCTCAAGGGCTGTGTCAAACCCATCCGGAAAGCCCATGTGATCCATGATAATCGGCACACCGGGCACTTGGCGCGCCACATTGCCAATACGCTCGGCACTGCAGTTGTCGCGTCCAGAATGAATCGATACCACAATCCCCAGGTCTCGCGCCGCCTCGACAAATGGAATGACCATGGGATCATCCACATTGTATTTGTGAATAGCACCCATCAGCTTCACGCCCTGAGCACCGCGATCCACATACGCCTTTAGCGCAGCAACACCTTCTTCACCTCGATGCGGATCCATAAGCGGGCAGGGCAAAAGTTGAGGGTATCCCGCTGTCTTATCGAGCAACCCATCATTGTCCGGGACGGGTTTGGTCTGCGGCATTACCACCGCCATCTTAAACCCCGCTTCGGCCTCACATTCCAGCAATGCATCAACCGTGATCTGCTGTCCGTACCAATCATCGGTCAAATACGCTTCAAAATCTGCGGTAATCATCTTGTCCTCCTTTGCTATCGAATATCCAGGGGGGCCATCTCCAGAACCTGTCTCGGCTGCCCCACTGTATGCACAAAGTGAAAAACGGGTTGCAAATCTGTGGCGAGTTTCATCAACGCATCGCCATTACTCAGCGTGCGGATCAGTCCTTTTTCCAGCACCTGTTCTATCAGTGTCTTTTCTTTGGGAAATACTACGAGATTAAGAGATTTATCAGCTTCCAATTCCAATGCCTCCCGAATCAGATGCATCGCGGTCTTCATGCCGCCCAATTCATCGATCAGGCCGTGCTTCTTGGCATCCTCCCCAGTCCAGATCCGCCCCTTTGCCACAGCGTGAACATCTGCCTGTGACATATTGCGTCCTTTGCCCACCTTTGCCGTAAAATCTTCGTAAATGCGGTCTAACCACATCTGAAATTTCGCCCATTGTTCGGGGGTAAATTCTGTACCCGAGCCCCATATCAGCGCATTTTCGCCCACTTGCGCCGTATCCCATGTCATACCCAGACGTTCCCAAAATTCAGTTGTCACAAATTTTCCTGCTAACACCCCTATGGATCCCGTGATGCTGCCGGGTTGCGCTACAATTTTATCGGCATTCATCGCCACAAAATATCCCCCAGAACCAGCCACATTGCCCATTGATACAACTACTGGTTTATCCGCGTTCTTTGCATTGGCAACCTCGCGCCAGATCGCATCTGAGGCAACGTAAGACCCACCGGGAGAGTCTATTCGAAACAAAATTGCACGCACATCCTTATCCTTCACAGCCGAGCGAAAGGCTTTAGTCAGCGTACTCGCGCCCATTGTGCCAGACGCAGAGAAGGGATCGTAATCGCTCTTGCCGCGATGCACTGGTCCCACGCCGTAGATCAACGCCACCTTTGTTCCTTCACTATATGGCTTTTCATCCATGCGCTTGAGATAATTCTTTATATCCAGCCATTTGGCATCTTTACCGTGCTCGCGCTTCATGAGATCGCGCACCTCATCCCAATACGCCAGGCTATCTACCAGGCCTTCGGCATGGGCAGACAATGCTAAAAAAGGCCCGCGATTGATGAGATCGCGCACGGCTTCGGGCGTTGTGCCCCGCGCCCGTGAAATACCCAGGACCATCTGATTGACCATCGACTTCAAAAGTACCTCACTCGCCTCGCGGTGTGCGTCCGTAAATTTGGTTTCGGTAAATAGATTCATCGCATTTTTATACTCATATCGGTGATCCATCTGCACCCCAATCCCAAGCGAATCCAGGGTTCCCCTGACAAAGGGATGCTCCATCGCCAGTCCGATCAAACCCACATCGCCCGAAGGTTGGAGATAGATGTGCTCAAATGCTGTCGCCAGATAATATCCGACATTGCCAGGCCCAAATTCGCCAAATGTCTCGGCAAAAATCGCGGTGGGTTTTCCGCTTTTTCCAAAAGCAAGAACAGCGTCTCTTATTTCTTGCGCCTGTGCAAAACCCATCGGCGCGCCTCCTCCTCGAGCCAGCAATCCCACAACGCGGTTATCCGAAGCCGCCGCGTCTAAAGCACCGACCACATCGCGCAACGAGCGCGTCTCGTCTGCAATCAATTTTGCAAACGGATCTTCGGGCACATACTCTGCAACTCCCTGCTCCAGGTTGATCTCCAAAATTACCCGATCTGGCACGGGATCTTCACCAGATTTCAATGCCACGACAACTAACAAGACGGTCACGACGACGACTAGCCCGACTGTAATTGCACCAATCCATGCAAAAATGCGACCAATTCGTCTGCGCATAAAAACCTCCAGATAACCGGATTAAAATGACTTGCTGATATTGCTGAGATCGAAATGAGACGCACAAATGTCTCACCGAGTTTCGACAAGTTAGTGATTCAAGACTGACCATACAAGAAAAAAAAGGATCAGGATAAGCAGAGCCAGCACTGGAGTGGTTCTATCCAGTGATGCAAGGATGATCAGGATACCCCACCCCCAAAGAACACGCCCCAGCATCGTTGTGCCGGGGCGTACTTTTTGTCGTTCGATTGTCGTGGTCAATTGTACCAGGTGATTATTCCGCTTCCAGAACTTCCGCATCCAGTTGATACCAGAACACCTCGCCAGAGTCGATGAGATCCTGGATCCGGTCATCTCGGCGCAAGCCGACAACAGCAGGATATGCGTATTTACCGGTAAACCTGGTCAGGAATCCGGCATTTCGGAGGGCGCGGCTGGTGTCCCGCCCATTGGCAGTAAAAGAGATTTCCACGGCAATGTAGCAGGGATTATCGTCCTGGTCGGTGGCCTCTATAATCAGATCGGCGCGCCGGAAGCTTCTCAACTCGTTTGTTGGAATGCCCGACGTGTCGGCATTGTCAATCAGCCCCCACAGATCAAAGGCGGTGAGGTCTTTGACCCACCGAAAGCCCATCTCATTAGCTATGAAAGGCGTCTCCCGAAGCGCGGCGTCTCGTGCATGGTAATTCAGGCTCCATTTACTCAACAACTGATACTGATACTCATCCATCCCAAATTTCCTATCTTCGTTCTCGTATATTACCGGTTTCGGCCTCCCATTCCACGTCAATTGGCTCGATGATATCACCAAGTATCTCGAATCTTTCGCGGTCAATGCCCCAAAGTGTCTTCGGCTTTTTCCAATACGGTGCGAGCCTCGAAACCGGGCGGCCGTTCCTGGTAATGACAATATCTTCGCCGGTTTCAGCAACCTCGTCCATGAGCTTCAGACACTTGATCTTGAACTCCGATGCCTCGATAGTTTTGGTGTCATCCATCGCTTTGTCGTTGCTTGTCTTCATAGATTCTATCCTTTTCCAGAACTCCCGAATCCATTTGATACCGGACACCTTGTCAGAGTCGATGAGGCCATGTATCCAGTCACCTTTATTCATCACCCAATCAGTGGGACCGGGAAATAACTTGCCTGAACCAAATCAATATAAGGAAATTGAGTACATGGGGCAATATAGCGGCTGTAAATTTTGTCAGACCATTCAATAAAAAAGCAGCCACTTATGGTAATGCTACCGTTGGGTGAGAAGTACATATCTTTCACCATACCGCTCATCCATCGCTCAAAATATACACTTTTGCCGCCAACGCTTGTGCTCCTCCATCTCCGCTTCTACAAGTGATCCTTAAATTCAAGTTGTGAACAAGACCGCAATACAGCATATTGAAGGCATAATGAGGTGCCTGAGTTTCTGTCGAGCCTCCTTTTATCGCTCAATTCTGTGATAATTGCATTTTTTGGCTTGATATTTGCTTGAGGTCTGACTGTTGCGTTTGTCCAAAATACGACCAACTCTCAGACCTGAGGCATCTCACATGGCAGAATTTGATACGATATCCAAACACCTGATTCAACACTATCCCGACGACTTCGCTAACTTCACCTTCGGGCGTGAGGACGTTGAGGTTCTTGCGGTCGTTGACACAGAGCAACTCACTATTGAAGCACACCAGACGGATAGCCTGATTCGCGTGAGCATTGATGGCGAGGAGGCATTGGTCCACAACGAGTTTCAAACGACTGACAGTACTAATCCACCCATGCCTCGCCGAATGGCTGGCTATATCGGACGTATCATTGAGCATCACGGCCTGCCGATATATTCCAACGTGATCTACCTGCGTCCCGATGCTGGACGGCGCGATCCCGGGTACTATGTCCAGGAGCGTCCCGGATACCAAATCGCAATTCAGTACAAGGTGATCAGGCTAATTGAGATCGAAGGTCAGCGCGTCCTCAATGCGGGGCAATCGGGGCTGATCCCTTTCACACCTCTGATGAAGCCACCTGAAGGGATGGCCTCGGAAGCGTGGTTGCATCAGTGTATTCACACGGCTCGGACGCGCCCTATCGCTCGGTCATATAGGGCGGATTATCTCGCTGGCATGGTGGCATTGAGTGAGTTGGTATATGAGTCTGAAACCATTTCTGATATTATTTTGAAGGAGGGTATCATGGATCTCATCCGCGAATCATCTCTTTTTCAACACCTTACCCAACAAAGCAGAGAGGAAGCCAGAGAGCAAGGGGGTAGAGAACGCGCTATTGAAGATCTCCTTGACGTGTTGGAGATTCGATTTGATCTCCGCGAGACAGACCCCCTATCTGCTCGCATTGCCGCCATCGACGATTTGCAACGCCTCAAACAGTTGCATCGTGCGGCGGTCCAGGTGTCCAGTCTCGATGAATTTAGACGCAGGCTATATTCAACAGAGTGACGCGATTGCCCAACAAAAAGAACACGCCCCAGCCGCATCATTGTGCCGGGGCGTGCTTTATGGACCGGGATTTAGAGGGGTAAGATGGAAGTATATACATACTCGGAAGCCAGACAAAAACTCTCCAGCGTGCTCGACAAAGCCGAGTCAACAAGGTCCTTATACGCAGAAAAGACGGCAGGACTTATGCCCTTGTGCCAGAACGCCCCCCGTATCACCTCTGGATGTTCCTCCAATCGAGGCAGATATCTCTACGCAGGAAGTCGTCACACTTGTCAGGCAACAGAGGGGGAGAATAAGAGGGTGGCGTCAACGCGCCCAATAACGCCTACCCCGAGCAATTCGGGCCATTGGCATCTTTAATACCCTGAATCCATGTTTGAAAGGCTGCATCAAGCGGCGCGCCCTCCTTCACCCCCAAAGTTAAATCTCTCCAGCTTTGTCAATCTTGTCAGGCTTTGAGGCAACGCACCATTCAGTTTGAGGCTTTCACGGCAATCGCTCGACGGGATATTTTGGGAAGCGTCTGTTCCACGAAGCTATGTTGAACACACTACAGCCGTTGACAATCGGTCGAGGCCACGGATTGGAACTTGGCCCCTGCAAAGGCAACTTCTGCTTCAACGCATCTGTTCTGGCGAGCAAACTGGGTTCGCTCAAAGTATCCAGGGCAATCAGCACCAGGTAATAAACGGGTTTGTTGGCTCGTCCGGCCGCCCATTCGTAGAGAAAGGAGTCCCTATATTTGTACTTCAGGTCTTCGTCAATCTGGCCGTTTTGAAATTCTTGAAAGTAATTATTAGCAGTTGCTGACATAGTCCGAGGAGCTTGAGGGTCCTTGATTTCGATAAACAGATAGCGGTCAGAGAGCTCAACCACGAAATCCACTGCCTTCATACAATGGCTCAGTCCGTGGCTGGCATCGTCAAATTTTCGTTGACTTACTGCGTCACTTATTGTGATTTGCAAATTGCCTTCCGTGAGTACCGCCGTCATCAGTCCCCCCCCAAACTGCGCTCAATCTCCCGGTCGTAAAGGTCGGTGAATGCTTCTGCAATCGCATTGGGATGGATATCGGGATAGTTATTTGTCGTGTGGCAAGCTACTTCACCTGCCTCATCTCGATATAGCGAATGGAAAGCCACTGCATCATCATCTTTTTTTCGTAGGTCAAGCTCTTTGAGGATGACGTAATCATGAGTAGCGAAGAATATTTGAACGCCAGCGCGCTGTAATTCCAGCAGGACGTTCATCAATGTGCCAAACAACTTTGGGTTCAGGTTGGTCTCAGGCTCATCCCAAAACAGCACTGAGTCTTTCTGCAAGACCTGGTTCTGTATCAAAATCCACAATAGACCCAGTTTACGCATTCCCTCTGCGAGCAGAGAAAACTCGAGATTTCCCCGTCTATTACGCAGGAAAAATTCGTCATTATTAACTGCGACCTTCCCGTCCATGGCCTTTTGCAGAATGACGAGCAGACGCTTGCGAAGCCTGTCCATAGGACCACGCCGTACCGGAAGATAGGCACGATCCAGAATATCCGCATAGACTTCTTCAAAGTGGATTTCGCGTCTCGCATAAAGCGAAGAGAACCCGGGTGCATTGGCAAGCATTTCCTTAACCGGAATATAGACGCTCTCCAATGATGAATCTGTCCAGCGGTTGGCACCTGTTATCGTGGCGGAATCCGCTACCTTGCTGTAGGTAGAAAACGAAGCTCGCAGTTTCCGATTGCCGCGACATACTTCTACAACGCCTCTGTTCCGCCCCCTTTGGCGTTTGACCAGGCGCCCCAAAGCGCGGCCCGATGGAAGAAATACCCGAATCAACTTCTCTGCGAATGGATCACCCGTTTTAGCGACGTCACACGCCGCATAACAAACCTTCATAAGATGGGTCTTGCCCGTGCTGTTTCCACCCATAAAAACATTAATGCCGGGGGAAAGTGTCAGGTCTAACTCTGAAAACGCGGTAAATTGTTTTAGCTTCAATTTTGTCAGGCTCATAGTATCCTCACCATATAAAAAGCTTCCCAAGCGACCTGATTGGCATTGCAAACCGTCATGATGCCCATGCCGTGATCAGGATATGGCATTAAGCGAGTACTTGTCAAGAAAGAACTGGTCAAAACCGCTTAACGCCTCATTGAACAAGGTATTCAGGAAAGTATCCGGGAAGTATTGGAGATTCGATTGATCTCCGCGAGACAGACCCTCTATCTGCTCGCATTGCCGCCATCGATGACTTGCAACGCCTCAAGCAGTTGCTCCGCGCGGCGATACAGGTGTCCAATCTCGATGAATTTAGACGCAGGCTATATTCAACAGAGTGACGCGATTGCCCAACAAGAGGAAAACAGCTATTTCTCAAATTAAATAGCATAAAAAAAAAGAAAAAGCCCGGCTTTTCTGTTCAAGTCGGGCTTTTTCAAATGATATGAAAAACTAATGGTTTAATTCGTGGACTTGACCCGTTTCGGTGGGTACCTTATCAGCAGTTAGAAAGGAGACCCACTATGCCACCAACACATCCGCCTTATCCGCCCGAGTGACGCCTATCCAGAGCAATTCGAGCCATTGGTATTTGCAATGCCCTGAAGCCATGCTTGAAAGGCAGCATCAAGCGGCGCACATAGCCCCCCGCCCCCAAAGTGAAGTTCCTTTAGTTTTGTCAGCTCTGTCAAGCTCTGAGGAAGGGCACCACGCAACGGATTGTCGCTAAGCCACAGGCCAGTGAGATTGGTCAGCCTGCTCAATTCGGATGGAATCTCTCCACGCAACTGATTGTTGTTAAGACCTAGCCGCTCAAGATTGGACAGGTTGCCCAATGCCGCGGGAATCTCCCCACGCAACTGATTGCCACTAAGATACAGACTCGTGATCCTGGACAAATTGCCCAATTCGGATGGAATCTCTCCACTTAACTCATTATCACTAAGAGACAGGTACGTGAGACTGTTCAGGCCACCTAATGCCGCGGGAATCTCCCCAAGCAATTGATTACCGCCAAGAGACAGGTACGTGAGACTGTTCAGGTTGCCCAATGTCACAGGAATTTCACCACTCAATTGATTGCGGCCGAGATGCAGGTAAGTGAGATTGGACAGGTTGCCCAATTCGGGTGGGATTGTGCTGAGGTGGTTGTTACCCAGGTTGAGCCATGTCAGGGCGGTCAGGCTGTCAAAGATGCGATCCGGCAGGCTGGTCAGTTGGTTGCCCCTCAGGTTGAGCCATGTCAGAGCGGTTAGACCAGAAAAATCGTCGGCTTGCAGTTCTGAGAGGCTTGTTCCAACCACACGGAGAGAATCTATCGCAGCGAGATGCACCTCTGTCACATCGCCACAGGTGCTTACAGATACTGCCGCCACAATCGCGTCGCGCACTTGCGCGGTGCGGTCGCAGACCGGCAAGAATGGACGTGATACTTTTTTGCCGAATACGCCAACAAATTCGAGAAAATCTGAAAATTCAATAGATCCGTTGCTATCCAGATCCAGCCGACCTTCATACCGTGCATCGCCTCGATTTGACCCAAAGGTGCCCGCCAACGCCAAAAAGTCGGAAAAATCCACAAACCCATTCCCGTCAATGTCCAGGGAAGAGGGAGCAGCCACCTGTAGGGCAACGCTGACGGATAAGGTTACGGCCTCGGGTTGTTCCCCCCGACCAAGCACGGCACGTACCAACCGTATCTGTGTGCCCGAAAACGCATCTGTGGTGCGAAAACGCAGTGTGCCGATCAGACCGCTGTTGACCATTGCAGATCCATCAGAAGACGCAATATTGATCTCGACAGAACCCGAATCTTGCTCTAAGAGTGCTGAGGTATTGGGCCATACATCGCCCGTATCAAACCCCTCGTAAACAACCTGGATTGCATGGTATTCAAAGCGAAGAGAAAAACTGTTCGCATTCTGAATATCTTTACCAAAGATCTGAATGAAAATAACTTGATTGGGAAATACATCAAGAGACTGGACAGCCTGATCGCCTTCAGAACCATTCAGGTCCAGAGAAAGGGAAAAGCTACTCATTTGTGAGGAAAGAGAAAACGGGGAAAGCAAGAACAGTAGGCTCAGCAGACTGGCGATAATGAGTATAAGGCATAAACGGGTGGGTGATTCTGTGCGTTTTGCCATTCAATCTCCCTCCCCGATCTGTGTTCTGATCGCCACAGGTCTGCCAACCCAATATAGGCCCTCCGCCGTTCCTGCAGGCATAACATATGCCTGTGGGTATTTTTTCCTTTTTTTCTTTAGGTGACACAAACGTTTGTCTCATTTCGCAAAAAAAACAACCGAGTGCCAGAATACCTATGGCACTCGGTTGTTTCACATAATATGCCAGTCAAATGCCACAGGTTGCACACTTGAGATCCAACGGGAAGTTGCACAGAATAATAATTCCAGCTTCTTCCTGCCTTAATTGGGTCTTAGAGTACCCTAATAGAATATTACATTAACACGCATTGTCAACACAAAAACTGCCCTTAAAATCTTTTTTACACAACCGATTCCAACAGCCCCTGGCTGCGGCGGTCCAGCGCCCGTATATCGGGTACCTCAAAGCGATTGTTATCCACATCAAAAATCATCAACCGCGTGTCTCCCAACCACTGTGCGTTTTCAGCCACGGACTTGGCTACAAAATCGCGTCTGCCCCGGTCGGTATCGACAGTCCAGTACGTCACGCCATATTCATTTTGCAACGCCACGATCTTCTGGATCTCCGCCGTCAAATATCGATTGTCCAGTTCCTCATACACCAGAGCCTGGCTCTCTTGTGGCAAATCAGAAAGATTTTTGATCATACAGATCGCTTCATCCTTTATATCCAGAATACAAAAATAGCGATCTGGCTCTGTCAAAGGCGCGGCCCGCACTACTTTCACGCGAGTATAGGACCTATCCCCTTCAATCGTCATCCGCAAAATCCACTGCGGCTCCTTAAACAAGCGGATCTTACCCGGATCGACCGATTCGGGATGCACCATCTCAATTGGTATCGGCTTCCATTCCTCTGTATTTTCTTCAATCTCTTCCACTTCCATCTCCAGCATATCCGTAGCCATCAAAATCTCCAATCAGAATTACTCTTAAACGGGCAGGCACAGGGGCACTGCCCCTACGCACACGCCTTTCATCTGTGTTCATCCGTGTTCATCTGTAGTTGCTTTTGCCATTTACTCCAACTCTATCCCCACCGCAGTCATAAACATATCCAACGTCGTCTCTTGCTGTGTCTTGACCAGACGGTAAAAAATGCCCTCCCGGTCCATCAACTCTTGATGTGTACCGACTTCGGCGATATTGCCTTCATCCATAACCACGAGCCGATCCGCGCTGCGAAGGGTTGACAAACGGTGTGCAATGGCAAATGTCGTGCGCCCTTCTACCAGACGCGCAATCGCCGTTTGAATCTTCTTCTCGGTTGGCGTATCCAGCGAAGACGTGGCTTCATCGAGAATGAGAATCCGCGGATTGTGCAAAATCGCTCGCGCGATAGACACCCGCTGTTTTTCCCCGCCCGACAGACGCCCGCCGCCTTCCCCCACCCGCATGTCATAACCATCGGATTTTTTGACGATGAACTCGTGTGCTTCGGCTGCGATTGCGGCGCGCATCACCTCGTCAAAGGTCGCGTCGGGTTTGCCATAGGCGATATTTTCGGCAATCGTGCCATCAAATAAAAAGGGCTGCTGATGCACCATGCCGATTTGGGATCGCAAATCGCGCAAATTCACATCGGTCATCGGCACGCCATCCACCAGCAAGCGCCCGCGATCGGGGTCGTAGAACCGACACACCAGATTGATCAGCGTTGACTTGCCAGCACCGGACTTGCCCACAAGCCCAATCATTTCGCCCGCCTTCACTTCCAGATCAACTCCCTTGAGCACGGGTTTGCCGGGATCATAACCAAAGAACACGGACTCGAACTTCAAACCACCCCCAATTTTGGGCAGCCGCACGGCATCGGGTTTTTGGTATGGTTCGGGTTCAAAATCGATCACCTCGAACACGCGCTGTGCGCCGGCAAATGCCCGCAAAATATAACTGTAAAAATCGCCAAACCAGCGCAGCGGTTGGTACAACATCCAGAGATAACTCATAAATGCGATCAACCCACCCAGCGTCAATTCACCATCCAGAATCTGTCTTCCGCCAAAATACCATACAAAAAACACGCCAGTGTTCATCAACAGATTTGTCACCGTAAAAAACACAAACCAGGCTCGTTCGCCCCGGGTGTCCACATCGCGCAGATCTTCGTTGTATTGGTCAAAACGCTCGCTCTCTTTTGCTTCCTGTGCAAATGCTTTCACCACGCGAATACCGTGAATGGACTCATTCAACTGCGCCGATAGCCTGCCCCACTTTCCCGACCACTGCGTCCAGAATGTCATAATGCGGTACCAGATCCTCGTGCCGGCGAACACAATCAACGGAATAGGTGCTACCACAAATAGTGTGAGTTGCCAGTTCATCCACGCCAGAAATCCCAGAATACCGACAAATAACAAACTGTTGGAAAACACATAATAAAACTCATACGTCATGAT
The DNA here is from genome assembly GCA_965222605.1 of Candidatus Latescibacterota bacterium. Taxonomy (GTDB): domain Bacteria; phylum Latescibacterota; class UBA2968; order UBA2968; family UBA2968; genus VXRD01. The sequence continues at coordinate 6,298,491 of OZ244960.1, read as the reverse complement.
TCCTTCCAGGCGGTCTGTATCATTATTCATACGGGATGTCAGCGCACCGACTTTTCGCCGATCGTAAAAACGAATGGGTACCATCTGAAACGCGCGGTAGAGATCTTCCCGCAAATCGCCGATAGCTCGCAACCCCAATGACCGACTCAGAGCCGCCATAACCACATCGGCGACCCAGATTAAAAGCCGTATAATAATAAGCCCTAAAATCAACAGCCCCAATCGATTCAGGCGATCCGTTGATGCAATAAACGGAATCGCAACCGCGTCCCAGCCCGCTATCAAAACACCGTCAATCACGTACTCTGTAATTTTGGGCGGCAACAGCGTCAATAAAGCACTGACAAACGTCAGCACTATGGTTGTAACCAGGCGCGCGGGATAAGCGACCATATAACCCACAATGCGCCGAAATGTCTGCCACTTTTTCAAACACGCAGCACACACCCCATTTTTTTCGGGCAACCGATGACCACAATGCTCGCAGTGCGTCTGCTCCAATTCTGTGGGCAATGTTAGCGGCTCATTATCCGTCAACTGCCGAATCCCATCGGCTACTTCGGCAAACACGGCAGTAAGAGATGGCGAATACGGTACCTGTATTTCTGGTCCTGCTTTGTGCGTCAACGCCAGGGCACCCAACCCAACGCGCTCCTCCACTTTCACGTCTTCCACATCGCCAATCGCCATCGACTGCGTGCCATCCACACCCGATTCGGGAATTACCAGCACCTGTTGATCGGTCACCACCACCCACTGCGGGTTATAATTCAGGGACTCGTCCAGATCCGTCGCTACCTGCATCAGCACGGTCTCGCCATTGGGCTTCGCCGCACGCAGCTTTTTTGCCACGGATGACGGGAGTTTTTCGATCAATGGTTTTCCTGATAAGTGATTCATGTAAACCTCTGACAAACTATTCCTTAATCGCTATAATTTGTGAAATCTCTTCTTGCATCTGCACCAATTTGTAAAACGCACCTTTTCTTTTCAGCAATTCGCGGTGAGTTCCCATTTCCACAATGCGTCCGGCATCCATCACCAGCAACCGATCGGCATTGCGAAGGGTAGATAAACGGTGGGCTATTGCAAAAGTCGTTCGTCCTTTGACCAATCGCACAACCGCATCTTGAATGCGTTTTTCCGTTTGCACATCAACAGACGATGTGGCCTCGTCTAAGATCAAAATTTTGGGATCGTGTAAAATAGCCCGTGCAATGGACACGCGTTGCCGTTCACCCCCCGAAAGCGATTCTCCACGCTCGCCGATAAGCGTATCATAGCCATCGGACTTCGTCACAATAAAGTCGTGTGCATGGGCAGCCCTGGCCGCTGCCACAATCTCATCGAATGTTGCGCCCGGCTTGCCATAGCCGATATTTTCTGCAATGCTGCCCGAAAACAGGAATGGCTCTTGCAACACAATGCCAATTTGAGACCGCAAATCCTCCAGCCGTATATCGCGCAAATCCACCCCATCCACCTCAATGCTTCCGCGGTCAACATCGTAGAACCGACAAATCAGATTTGCCGTTGTCGTCTTGCCCACGCCGGACTTTCCCACCAACCCGATCATCTCCCCCGGTTTGACATCGAGGTTGATCTCGTGAAGCACGGGCTTGCTCTTGTCGTATCCAAATGTGACGTCATTGAACTTCACGCGCCCTTCAATATGGGGCATCGGCACGGCATTGGGGTCCTGATACGCTTCGGATGGCGTGTCGATAATTTCAAAAATGCGCTCTGCTCCGGCCATGGCGCGCGTCATCCACGAATTGACCATCCCAAACCATTCCAGCGGCCCGTAGAGCAACATCATATAACTGTAAAAAGCCATCAAAGTGCCGAGCGTCAACTCCCCATCGATCACCTCCAGCCCCCCGTAATACCACACAATAATCACGCCAGCCGCCGTCAATAAGGTCATCGTTTTGTAAAAAATGCCCCGGTTGACCTCTGTGGTAATGCCGATGCGCGTCAATTTGTCATTGCGCCTTTTGAATACCCGGATTTCCTGCTTTTCCTGTGCAAACGCCTTTACCACGCGAATACCCGTGAGCGCTTCATTGACTCGCGCCATGGTTTCAGACCACGACTGCATCCAGCGGGTAAAAAGTTTCCGCATCCGCCGATAAAACGCATATCCCCAGATCATGATTAACGGAACGGGAATCAGCACCAGAATAGCCAGTGACCAACTCATCATAAACAACGCAGCGAGAATCCCCAGCAACATCATTGCCTCGATTACCAGATAGGGCAATCCATCGACCAAAAAAAGCTGTAAGCGGCTACTATCTGTCGTCACGCGAGACATCACTGCGCCAACTTGTCGTTTGTCGTAAAATTGCAGGGAGAGCAACTCCAAACGCCTGTAAAGCTGGCTGCGGATATCCGCCGTCACCCGCGCGGAAAGCCATGTAACTGTCCAGCCGTGCGCCCATTCTGCCCCCCAGGTTAGCAGCCGGATCCCCACCAGAACCATCACGAGCCAGCCGAGCAAACTGAGCCGTTCGTCGTACAGTGCCTCTGCGCCCTCGGGCAGCACCAACACGTCATCGACAATGAGCTTGGTTACATAAGGCGGAATCAACTCGGCAACCGTCGTCACAATAGACGCCAGAGCCAGCACAATCGCACGTTTTTTGTAGGGCTTCAAATACGATGCAAGGCGCCCCAGCGTTGCAAATTTGTTCAAACACGCTGGACATATTCCATTTTTTTCGGGCAACAGTCGGCCACACGATTCGCAGATTGTGCGATCGAGGTTCGCATTAATAAAAAATTCCTGCTCCTTGCGCAGTTGCTCAATTCCTCGCGTGGTCTCCGAAAATTTTTGTGCCTGCGTCAGGGAATACGGAACGTGAACGGTCGGCTTATCTTTTCGATGAATTTCCAGACGCGCACCGCCCACCAAAGCCTCAGTTCGCGCCAGTTCAATTTCGGAAATAGGAATATCTGCAATAGCACCATTTTGCCGCACCAGCACGCGCTTGCGCGTCACAACCACCCACTGGTTTCCGAAGTCGCCTTTTTCATCCAGATCTGTCTGCACCCGGATAAGTTCGTCTTCCCCATCGGGCAAGGCGTGTCTCAACCAATTCAAACTATGTCCATTATCCAGTAAACGATCCATCAAGTCACCCTTGCGTTTTAATTCACACCCTTATTGAGACAAAGATCACGCGACAAGTGTTTCACCATCTTCACCTCAACATCTTTCCCCGCAATCGCGACCGAGCCGACATAACCCTTCGCAGGGGCGAGGTGCCGCAGCGTCCAATTTTCTGTATTGCCTTCTTTTATTTGCAACAATTTTGCCTTGTGCCCCAAACTGACTTCAAAATTTTTTAATGACTGAGCAAAACCGGTACCCACAGCTTTCAGATATGCCTCTTTGCGCGTCCAGCAATTAAAAAAAGCCCGACGCTGTTCTTCTCGCGGCAACGCACACAACCGCTTGTATTCGCCAGGCGCGAAAAAGCGTCTCGCAATATTTTTCATCTGATTGACCTTGCGACTGAGATGCTCAACATCAACCCCAATCTCGCAGCACCGAGAAACCGCGATAAGGGCCAGTCCTGCCGAATGGCTCAGATTGAATCGCAATTGGGATTTATCCCAAGGAGATGCCAGAGCGGGTTTGCCGTGTTCGCCATAAAAAAAAGCCAGTTCACCTGGCTTGCACTCCATGTATTTTGCGAGAATCGCACGCAGACATCCGCGTGCAGCAACAAAATGCGCTCGGTGCTTTTCAAAGAGAAACCTATCGGCACGCGCCCACTCATCTGCCGATAGCACCTCGGCCAACAGGTGTGTCTCGCGCTCTAAATCCACTGCCCAGACATGGGCAGTATTTCCTTCTAACATGAGTAACTCAGTTCGCAACCTATCCTTTTCGCCTTTCATCTGCGTAAAACGCTCAAACTATTCGCGTTTTTTCTGCGCCATCTGCGGATAAACACGCCTCATAAGTCTCAAAGCGTTCGCCTTCGGTTTCTTCGGGATCGACTAACTTAAGCCACATCCCCTGGTCCTTTTTCTGTCCGCTCAACTGTCTGCGGCTGCCCAAATTGGCGGGGTCCGCACCGTGCCAGACCACGTCGCCATCTTGCAAAAAGATAAATTCATTCCGATATCGGTCAACGATACCCCGCCGCCGGTCTCGGTAAATCAGAGCCTGCTCACAGGTGGTGCGGCGCCAGCTTTCCACTATTTTCTCGCTATCTGTGCGCTCCGAATCAAACTCGGCCAAAGGGGCAGATACCTCGCTTTCAAAATCGATCTCCCGCAAATCAACCGTACCAAAACCGCGCTTAGCCGCGATCAACAAATGATTGCGGTCGCGTCGAAACGGCGGGTTAGGCCAATCAGACGCGGGGTCGTGACCCATCAAATAGGTTCCACAAGCATCGGTAGCGGTTACATGGTCGCCCGCTAATAACGCATTGCAGATACGCCCCTGTCCGCCCCACTCTCTACCCCATTGCCCGGTTAGTGCATCTACGATATTCAAACAGGGTTGGGTAATCAATCCCAAATCGGGCAACACATAAGACAGGCGGATAAAGTGGTGATAATAGGATCGGACGCGGCCGTATGGCAGCGTGATCGGAGGCAAACCAAACAGGTTTTTCATACATAGCGTAACACCCATAAACAGATGATTCTTCATCTTAGCCACAGAAACCACCTCGGCTCCTTCAAAGCACGCGCTGAGTGTATAGCGGTCAAACATACATCCGCCCCCCGGCACATCATACTGTTTGAAGGGCGGCGCGTTTGAATCGACAAACCCCACATCGTATTCTTTCAAAATATGCGCGTAATTAAAATCCTCACCCATCAGATGTTCGCGCGTATAGGGATTGGTATCCGTCGCAACAATTTCCGCACGGGTTCGTTCTCGCAACAAACGCAAAACAGCGCGGGCGACCATGTCATCGACCAACTCGCGCCGCCGTCCCATGTAGTAAATAATGCGATTGTGTAGCTTCATCATATTGAACTTGATCACAATCCGATTGGCTTTCTCCAACTTTTCCCACGACCGGTGCAATGGGTCTGTAATTCGGCGCAACGTCCGGTATATTTCTTCCTCCGATGCCCGCCAATTGCAATGCGCTGCGCGAACCTTGTAATTCTTCTCCGCCATTTCGACCTCTGTGGTTAAATGCGACGATATTAGAACTGTCCTATTGTACCTATAAAAGCGAAAAATGAAAAGTGAAATCATAAAGTTTTCCTTATATTGGATACATGTAATCTCGGACGAACGTCAGTGGGTATTTAAATAGGTATTTTTTTATGCTCGCAGGATTCACATCCCAATCGCCTCTTGACTTCCGCGAACTCACCCGCGAACTCACGCGCATGGCAGATAGCCTTGTCGTACACCAAAAAGCGCATCCCTTCGTCGTTGCCCCGCACATTGCGGGCGTCGCGTTCGCGCCAGATTGGCGTGCCACCCCCCCTGTTTGCCAGACGCAAACGGGACATATTGCCTGGCTCGACGGTGAATTTTTTGATCGCGCCACGCTGGCTCGATCTGCTACTTCTGACCCCGAATTTTTGGTTCATGCCATCACGGACGAGCGCGAACTACTGAACCGTATCGATGGCCTTTTTGCCGGGGTGGTTTTCGATACGCACAAAAATGAACTGCACATTGTCACTGATCGCTATGGCTTGCGCCCGCTCTACTGGACGCGCCTGGGCAATCGCATTGCATGGGCCTCTCAGACCAAAGCTTTTCTTGCGCTGCCCGGGTTTTCGCCTGCGATTGACCCCATTTCCCGCGACATATTTTTTGCCACAGGACAATTGCCTTCTGATCGCACCTGGCTCAAAGGCGTCGCGCCCGTGCCTGCTGCAACGAAAATGACGTTTCGCATCTCGGACGGCAGTCTTACACAGCGACGCTACTGGTCGTGGGATGAAATTGTCCCCCTTGCTCGGCATCACAGCCAACGCGAATTGGCACATGAATTGGGCGCGCGCTTTCGCACTGCCGTAGAACAGAGAACCACGTCGCAAACCGGTCTCGCTCTCAGCGGAGGCCTCGATTCGCGTGCGATTCTCGCCGCCATGTCCCGAGTACCTAAAACCTTCACATTTGGCCATCCCGACAGTGCCGATGTTCGCATTGCAGCTCAAGCAGCATCTGTAAAAAACGCGCCACATACCGTCCTCCCCCTCCACAATAAAAATTGGCTCTTGCCGAGAATCTCCGGCGTGTGGTATGCCGATGGCGCACTCGACCTGCTCCATATGCACGGTATTGAACACCTCAAGCAACAGAAAGAAGCCTGTGATATCTGCCTCAACGGCGCAGGAGGCGACGGGTTAGCAGGTGCAGGCCATCTGTTTCGCCCCAACCAACTCTCAGCCTACCTGAAAAATAAGCTACACATCCGGGCAAATAGCGACGTGATCCAACATTTGGAAACCGCATTTAACAAGGCGGGATCAGCACATGCTTTTTACATAGACTGGCGCATGCGTGGGTTCACCCTGCACGGTCCCCGGCTGGGACTTTTGCACGGCCTCGAATACCGCTTGCCATTCCTCGACAATCAGGTTCAGGAATTTCTCTATTCTATTCCCCTGCAACAAAAAGCCAACAATCGCCTCTACCGACAAATGCTTCTCGAAACCTTTCCCGAATATTTCAAAAATATTCCCTATCAAGCCACGGGATTTCCCTTATCCCATTCTTCCTGGACCGTCAAAATCCTGCGGGGTCTCACCCGATTGCACAACCGCCCGTCCCATACCTTTGCCGATTACGCGAATTGGTTGCGCCAATCGCCGGGTAAAAATTTGTGCGACCATCTTCTCTACAACACATCTGAAACCTCCAAACTCTGGCAACGCCACCTCGCAGGTGAAGACCACACTATCATTCTGGGGCGCTACCTCACCTACCAACTCTATCTTCTCCAACTCTTTGACGGCAAATACCGCACATCAGAAGAAGTGGCTGAGCTTCTAAAGATTACCCCATAATGAAAAACTGCCACCCCAAAAATCTCGGGAGGCAGTTTTTTCCCCTATATTTTATTTTTCCTCACCACTCTTTCTTCCAGAATAACCCTACCGATCCTCGCCTGCGTCGCGTATCTTCCTCTTCTATCTGACTCGCTTCCAATATCACTTCTGGCCAGATCTCAAACTCCATCGCCGCTTCATAAGCCGTGCTCGAAATATCCTTTGCATAACTCATAAACAACCTGTTGCCAATATACTTGCCCAATCGAATCCTGGAGATATTGCCCTCGCCAATATCGATTTCCACCAGATCCAGACGCAGTTTTTGTCCAATGTGTCGCCCCAGGCGATTTGCAGCAACTCCCAAAACCAGGTCCAGCGTGTGCCCGCCGGAAAACTGAAATTGATCAGCCGGTCTGCCAGTCAACAGCAGAGATGCGATATTCCCCGCATCCCCTCCCAATGACGAATCGCTATCAAACGAAATCTGCGGATACGTCAATGTCCCCCCCACTGTGACAATAATATCAACAGGCTTTGGCGGCTCGCCCTCTGTAATCACAGCTCGCACGCGCGTCTCGGCGCGAATATCCAGATCGGGGTTCCAGTCGGGTCTGCCTTGAAATTGAATTTCACCTCGTGTAATACGCAAGTGGTGGTTTTGCCAGATGTAATTGCCCCGGCGGCTCGACATCGTGCCGTAAATACGCGAATCTTCGCGATTTTTTATCACATCCAAATCGCCCCCGATTTCCACCTCAAAGGTCGGGTCGCGCAACCACACCTGTCTGTCGGCAGACACTTGCAGGTGTATTTCAGGATCCCTCAGAAACGGCGGCATTTCCGTACCCGGTCCTTCGAACAATTCCGTCAAGCGAATCTCTGCCTGTTTCGTCGCCAAGCTCGGGACCCCGAGCAATTCCGCCAGGCGAATCTCTGCCTGTTTCATCGCCAGTTTGCCCTTAACATTGTTGCCCTGCGGCGTGCTGGTGAACTGCAATTGTCCATCTATTACGAGTTGTAGTTCGGGCCGGGCAACCGGTTCAAAATCGCGGAATTGTGCAGATAAATTCCATTTGCTCGGCAAAAAACCCTCGAGCATTATATCGCCGGAAATATTTGCCGAAGCCCCAATCGCAAGGCTGTCAATCTGAATTTTTCCATCTCCAACCACGACCCGTCCAAAAACAGGTGTGTAAGACCGATGCAGATCGGGCAGGTGGAACGCCCCATCTCGAATTTCGAGCACCCCTCGAATGTCCGGTTGCTCAAAACGACCACGCGCTTCCAGATCGAACGAGAACATCCCTGAAATCCCCTCAGCGGCACCGAAAAACGCGTTTGGCACTGTGCCAAATGTCAATCCCTCGAATCGTTTTATCCCGGCCAATTCCGTTTTTTTCTCCGTTAAGTTCTGGCGTGTCTTGAGCGCGATCCCCTCAGACCGAGCGCGCAGATGCATATCACCTGCACCTGCAATGGGAAAGTAGCCAAACAGTGCCAGGACCTCATCTCCATCGGGTACGACTTTCACGTCAAAGTGTATCCTGTCATTGCCCAGGGACACCTCTCCTGCGGCACTATCGAATCCCACACCTGATATTTTACCATTTGCGAGCGCGAATTGACCCAAAACGAGTGGATCGGTCAATGTGCCAGCAAAAATTATTTCCCCATTGAGAACACCACCCACATCTGAAACGCCCGCCAGAAACGCCCAGGGGCGCAAATCCAGATCTTTTAACAACACCTCTACAGTCGCCTGAAAACCCTGTTGATCTCGCGCGATCAGACGCCCCGCTGGCCCAGAAAGCACCAAATGCCCGATGTGAACGCCGTGAGATGGCGAATACGCAAACCGAACAGGCCCCTCGTTGTGCAACACCACTTGATCGGCCTTAACGTAAAGTGAATCCATTGCCACCTGAAAATGGTCTTCTTTTTGCTCTACGCGTCCCAAAAAAAGGACGCGGTTATCCACCTGCTCGTCGCTACCGAAAAAAAATGATGTTTCGCCGCGTGCATACACGGCATCTAAGAACACCGCCTGCAAAGACCGATCCCCCCAGGTTAAGCGATCCATTCGCAAGGCGATAGCCCCCGAATCTGGGCGCGTCCATCGCGTCTCAATCCCAACATTCTGAAGCGGGATGCCCACCACAACGAGACTATCTGCGCTACCTTGTGCAGTAAAACCGGGCGTATCTAATGTTCCCGACCATGTACCCGATAGGGTCAACGTACCCGACAAATCCAGATCAACCACCTCGCCTATCGCCTCTAAATCCTGCACATCCATCAGCCATTGGCCCTCAGAATGCCGATCAATACGCCCCTGAGCGGAAAACACCCCACCCGCGCCCGATAGATCAGCGCGAATATCAGATGCCCACTCAGAATCGACCAATGCAGAAACGCGCAAACTGTCTGCCGCAGCATTGCCCACAATATCCCCCGCCAATTCAATGGTCAACTCGCCGCCCGCGATGCCATCCACATTGCCCTCAAGCGTCAGTGATGTGCCCCACTTTACTGTACCCGTCAAAAAGGGTAACGCGACCTTCGCCTGGATATTCCCTGCAATAGCCAGCTTTTCTCCCTCAAAATGCAATTGCCCATTTCCGTTGATGTGCGTTCCCCAATTCTGCAAAGACGTCTCAAAATGATCGATAAAAAGTCGTTGATCTACATATCTCGCACCCTCAATACGCCCCGTCGTCCGCCCGACTTTTTCGGGCACGCCGGGAAAATGGCCAGTGTGCAGATCGCGGAATCGCATTTCCCATTCGCCATCCCTGGAGGTCAATCGCACTTCACCACTACCCACTATATTGCCACTTGGTCCGTTAGCAGTGACCTGTGCCTGCAACAGGCCATTTGCCAAATTACCGGCAAGACGCACAAAATCGAATCGCGCATCCCCAAACTGCACGCGCCGAAAAACACCCTCGGCAACAGCACTCTCCACGCCAGAAGAATCTATTGCAAAAGTAATCATCCCGTCCAGGCGTGTGCTGATACGGGGTAAATCGGTGTCAAATCCACCAGTGTATCCCAACGAAATAAGATCATCGGTCTCGATCTTAAAGACCACATCTCCGCGCAATGCAAACGGCGCAATTCCCATAACGCCATTAAACGCAATTGAAGCTTCTTCATATTTCACAACCAGTTCTGTAACAAGGGATTGCAGGCTACCTTTCACGTTTCCACGCACCTGCGCAGCACGTGTGGGCAGATTGACCAGATTTCTGAGATCTGCCAGCCACAAAGAATCGGCTTCCACTACGAGATCCACCTCGGGATTATCCAATTGCCGCACCGACCCACGCAGCAAAATACGAGATTCACGGGTATGCAGCGCCACATCGTTCAATTGCAAGTGACCGCCCTGCAGAATGGCAATACCAGACAGATTGGTTATCTCCAGCGGCGGATCGAATTGCACCGAACGAAAACGCTCCAGGATCAAACGGCACTCCGATTCTCCCGCAAAAATAGCGCCCTTTAGGGCGAGATCGCGTACCTGTGTGCCATCAACTACAATATTGGCATCCGCAATCTCCAGCGACTCGATATCTAAATTCAGGGGTGGCGGAGCATCCCACCTCGGCGTCTCGGTCCCTTCGCCAGAAGCGTCAATCCGCATTTCAATCCCCGACAACCGCAGCCGACGGACCAAAGCCTTACCCCTTATCAGGCTCCAAAAACTGTACGCCACATCGAGCGTATCTACCTGCACCCAATCTCCAACTTGCACATCTACAATGCGACAATCCCCCAGCGGATTGCCCTGGATCTCACCAATCAGATAGATCTCATCCCCTTGCCGGGACAGGGCGCGTTGCGCCAACCCGCGCAAAAGACCATTGGCATAGCCACCCGCGACCAGTATCGCCACCACCGCCAGCACAATGCCCGCGCTGACCATGATCCAGATTATTGATTTCGCTCGTCTGTGCATGTCAAATCGCTCTCAAGGGCGGGCACAGGGCACGCCCCTACGGTTGCACCCTTTATCTGCGTTCATCTGTGTCTGTGCCGTGAGACAGCTCAAATTACTCGCTGTCTTCTTTTGACTTTTCAAAATGCCTGCCCCAAACTAATGTGATACTGAATGCGTTTCTTCTCCATCCTATCATCTGACAGACGGTAGCCCACATCAAATCTTACGGGACCAACCGGACTCAAATATCGAAGTCCCGCTCCCACAGAGTACTTCAACGATCCAGGGTTAAACGCGCCCAGTGCCACATCGACATTGCCCGCATCTACAAAAATAGCTGTGCCCAGAAAAAAAAACATCTGCGTTCTAATCTCCATGCTCATCTCCACACGGCTCAAACCACCTGTTGGCTCGCCCTGCTGGTCTTTTGGCCCCAATTCATTTAATCCCCATCCCCGCACACTATTGAGTCCGCCTGCAAAAAACCGCTCGACATTGGGCACGCCACCCGCCTTGCCCAGTTCAAAAATCACGCCGCCCTGCACGCGCAGTGCCAGCACACTTCGCCATAGTATGCGGCGGAACCATCGCCCCTCTGCCGTTGCCTGCAAAAATTCGTCATCGGACCTGAAAAAACGCCCGCGTTCGCGCACAGTGAACTGCGCGAGCATACCCGATTGCGGGTCAAAAATATCGTCGCGCGTGTCCATGAGCAACCCGACCTTCGTCTCGGCAAACGCGCTATCGGCTGAAAAATCCACCACGCCACTGCTGAACTGCACGATCACATCTGTAGCCCTCGTAAGATTTCTCTCGAGAGATATATTGCCCCCCACCTCTTCTTGCACAAATGCCGCCTGCCGTTCGCGCTGCACAAACCCACCGATATTCAACCAATTGCGACTGCTCTTAAAATGCGCCTGCCGCAGGCCGATAACCGCTTCCCTGTTCTTTCCGGAAACGCGCCCAGACAGCTTGAACTGACGGAAATCCCCTCCAAAATTGCGATGCGTCCACGCGCCCGAGGCCCACAAGTCTTCATCCGTGTCGTACCCCGCGCCCACGCGCAACGTGCGAAAGGGGCGTTCGGACACGCGCAAAGCTACATCCACCCGATTGCCGTGCGCCACGCTATCTGCCAATCCCAAAGCCACAGACCGAAACACTCCCGCACGGTAGAGCAGGTACTGGCTGTTTTGCAATGCCTCTTCGCTAAATTGATCGCCCGGCTTAAATGTGAGACCGCGCAAGATGGTATTTTCCGCCATGGCTTTGTACCCCGATATTTGCACAACGCCCACGCTGCATACAGGGCCAGGTGCAAGTTTTAGAACGAGTGCGACTTCTTGTGCCACGGTGGTCGTTTCAACCTCAGCACGCACAAATGCATAGCCCTTGTTCCGCAACCCGCTTACCACCTGCGATACACCCTTGTTTACGAGATCGCTCGATAGCGGCTTGCCCTCGAGCTGTTCAAAAGCGTTCTCCATGTCTTCACCGCCGATTACCGACGCCCTGGAAATCCGCGTCAAAGGCCCTTCTGTGATGCGTATTTCCAGCCCTATTTCATCAGTGTCAAGGTGTTCAACAGTCGAATGCACCGCGACTGCCAAATAGCCGCGACCGCGATAATACGCCCGCAATCTTTCCAGATCAGATGCAAAGATCAAAGGATCGTATCTGCGTGCGTGGATCCAAGGCAAAAAATCGTACCACGGCGAAGCGCGCGTAATCATCAAAGCTTTCAATTCACTTCCCCAGATCACCCGATCGCCCGAAATGTGGAGCCTTCTCACAATGGGGTCATCGGATGAATTTTGCCCATAGGCCGGCGCAACAGCCATCAGAGCGACCAGTATAAAACAGGTCCTCAATCTGACGAAGAGGACCTTTAAGAGATCGATGTAATCCATTCTGTCACAATGATTCATAAGAAATCAGGAGTTGGAGGAGATAGGGGCCATGAGATCGCGGCATTTTCTACCTGTTTTTCATCCATGAGATCTAAGTTTCTCCAATCCGATGCAATTTCAGCAAATTGGTCTCGGCACGCGCCGTGATGGGCGCACCGGCCAGAATTACCAGCGTATCTCCAAAACGCACATTGCCCTCAGAGAGCAAACGCGCTTCAACTTCGGCAACCATGCGATCCGTGTCGTCGATCAGCGTAATTTGACGGGGTTCAACGCCCCAGCACAAGCACAACCGACGACATATCCGCGCGCTGGGCGTAAACGCAATAATCGGCGTGCGCGGTCTGCGTTTTGAAATTAGACGCGCAGTAGATCCCGATTGGGTAAATGCGACAATGGCTTTGGGAGATACCGCCGTCGATACCGCAGCGGCGGCTTGTCCAATCGCATCCGGGAAAGAGAGCGATGAATCCAGATTCAAAATTGGCGGAGCCAGTTCCACACTCGCTTCGGCCTTCTCAATAATCCGCGCCATCATCTGCACGGTTTGAACGGGATATTTGCCAATCGCAGTCTCGCCGGACAGCATCACCGCATCTGTACCGTCGAAAATCGCATTGGCGACATCTGACGCCTCGGCGCGCGTGGGCCGAGGATGATCGGTCATTGACTCCAGCATCTGCGTAGCCGTAATCACGAATACCCCCGCGCGGTTAGCCGCCGAAATCACGCGCTTCTGGATCACTGGCACGTCTTCGGGTGATAATTCTACGCCCAGGTCTCCTCGCGCAACCATCACACCATCGGCAACATCGAGAATATCTTCGAGATGATCAACGGCTTCGGCGCGTTCCAGCTTTGCAATAACGGGGATCTCCTTCTCTGTCCGTTCAATAATATGTTGAACCTCTCGCACATCGTCGGGTTCCCGCACAAAAGACAAAGCTATATAATCCACACCCAATTCGATGCCCAGATCCAGGTCCTCTCGATCTTTTGTCGTCAGAGAAGGCGCGCTGACCCGCACCCCGGGCAAATTGATACCCTTATTGGATTTTAACAGCCCGCCCACCACGATTTCACACACGACATCTGAGCGATAGACCTCGCGCACCATCAACTCAATATGCCCGTCATCGAGCAAAATGCGATCCGCTGGCCTCACATCTCGGGGCAATCCCGCATAAGTTGTCGATACACACTCGGCATCGCCCGGAACTTCGCGGGTCGTCACTGTCAGCTTGTTGCCTTCTCTCAATTCAATCGGGTCCTGTGCGAGTTTCCCCACCCGCATTTTTGGCCCTTGCAAATCCTGCAAAATGGCGACACTGCGCTGCATGTTATCCGCAATCTGCCGAATGCGCCCAACATTTTCTGCGTGTTCGTCCCGCGTCCCGTGTGAAAAATTGAGCCGAAAAACATCTACCCCCGCCCCAATCAGTTGCTCTATCACGCGATCTGAAGAACTCGCAGGACCAAGTGTACTCACAATTTTTGCTCTGCGCATGTTATACCTTTCAAAGGTCAGGATTCGACAAGCGTTCCCTTCTCTTTCTCTTTCATAGCATCAGCAATTAAAAAATCCAATTTTCCCGATTTTGAGTCCTCCTCAATCTGTTTATCCCATTTGTCCCAATCTTTTTTATTTGCCGACTTGATTGTCTCTATATTTGGCACGGGTCACCTCCTTTATTTTCCCAATAATACGACGCTCAGTCAAACACATCAAATGTTTTTCAAATAAAATAGTTTAGCAAAAATAAAAAAACCCACAAAATTAATTGAAGTTGTGGGGCTAACTAACTGGTGGACAAACACATATATGGAATACTTTCAGCAAAACTCCTTACCCAACTGATAAGCCTGTGTGAGATTCTTCTGCCTCACACTTTCTCCGCCTTCTGCCATGTCTCCCAACACAGCCATATCCGTCCGTATCAGCGTACCTCGACTCTGTTACGAGTCACAATAGCCAGTTCATCTTCTGAGAATACAGTGGGAATGATCTCTTCACCTCTTCGGGTCAGACGCACGAGAGCTCCTTCTTCAGGTATTTCTGCCGAAGCCTGCTGAAATGCCTCCACCGCGTCCCAACTGTGCGAAGTGGCGAAGACCTGTATGTCGAGTTCCCTGGCCAAGAGGAATATAGTCTTCCAGGCATCGAACTGGACTGTGTGATGCAAGCCGTTTTCAAATTCATCTATTAACAAGAGCCCCCCGCGAGCGTTGATGAGCGAGAGGGCTATGTCGAGAAGGCGATTCACGCCGTCGCCCAACAACCGTAGCGGTACAGGTCGATCAATATTCTCAATCCGGACAATCGCCTTGCGTCCTATGTTACTGTTTTCATCATATATCATATTGACAGCAGATATCCGTGGTTCGATGATTTGCAAAGCCTCAACGACATGATTCTCGAATTTTGTTAGCGAAATCCTGTCCCATAAGGGAGCCAATATCGCTGTCCGTTCATCATAAGGGCTGACAAAGATGCAGGGTATTTGGGTTTCAGAACCAGGTGCGGAAATTCTGCTCAGGTAAGAGTATCGCTCAAGCCTTTCCAGTGCAAGGATTCGCTTTTTTTTATTTTGTGTCTCAACTACCAATGCTGCGACGTCATCTGGCTCGTCAAAGGAGTCTGCTTGCAAAGGAACCAACCGCAAGTTGCCGTCGGTGCCACGTTCCTCCGAAAACCAGCCTACCTGCATCGTCAACCGCATAGGGCATGAATTGTCTTTGGTGGAAATGACGATCGGCTCTGTGAAATCTGAAGGTTCGGGGAACCCATAGAACAGAGTGGAAATTTGAATTAGGCGCTCCCTATCAGCAGTACGCCCTTCCCCTTCTACTCTAATGTTTCCTTCGCGCCGTTCAAGTACGTGGCTAATTACGTCAAGTGCTGCGCCATGAGCGAAAATATGTAATGCCTCGAGCACCGACGACTTTCCGGTGTTGTTTTTTCCAGTGATGAGGTTCACGCGGCCCAAGCCATTAATACGCAATTCTCGGAATGCGCGAAAATGTTTTAGTGTAAGGTTTTGAATCTTGAGGCCCATCGTCCCATCTCCTATTTTGGATGTGTGCCTGCCTTCAATTTACCTTTGATTTTTAAAATATAAAAAAATCTACACCATGATCAAACCACAACAGTTTGAGATTACGTCAACAAAACTCTTTCCCCAATTGATAAGCCTGTGCGAAATTCTTCTGCCTTACGCCCTCTCCGCCTTCTGCCGTATCTCCCAATACAACCATATCCGCCCGTGCCACGCCTATTCCAGGACGAAGGCGATCACTGAGATAGATACACCGCATACTCTCTAAAATACCGGTTTCTTCGAGATGCTCGAGTGTGTGACCCGCAGTACACAAGACCAACGCCTTATCAATCGCGAGTCGAGACATCGGGTATTCCTCGTTCTCATACACATACGTATATCCACAGACACAGACCCGATCAAACCATCCCTTTAATTTTGCTGGACCATCACACCACCAAACTGGAAATACGAATACCAGGCCATCAGCCTTCTCGATCTTGGCGTGTTCAGCCTGTACATCAGATCAGTCCTGAAATCCATTTCGTACAAATCACCTATCTCGTAAGAGTGTCCCCGTCCCGCAATCCACGACAAAATTCCGCCAGCACATCACCCGTAAAAGATCGCCTACTCGGATGAGCAAATACGATATAAATATGCATGCTGTTTTCCTACTGAGAGCGCGATCTTCGGATTGATCGCCCGATGTTGACGGTCCAGGCTTGCGCCTCCTCAACGAGACGGCGCAACAGTACAGGGAACGCCTTCACCTCTCCGTAGCCTTCCACGATTGGCTGGATTATCATGAGAGGTCATCCTCGAACAACCTGAGTTGGCGTGGATTATGGTCGAACAAATCGGCGGGCGTCAGAGCGTTCGAGCGGAGCAACTCGCCTGCGCCCATCAGGTGCTCGCTCAGGGCCTCCCGTGTCGCTGGCGAGACTCGGCTAATCCGCGTCGCTCCTTTATCACAGTTCACAATCCTCAAGTGGCGATCTTCAATCCATTTGGCATCGAGAACATCCGGACTATGTGTCGTCACTACGACCTGCATAAAACGCCCAGCATGTCGTAGTATATCCAGAATAGAGCCAAGAGCTCCTGGATGGATTGTGGCTTCCGGTTCTTCAATGACGAGCAACGAGGGTGCTGGACGCTGAAAAACCGCTGCGAGCAGTCCCAGTGCTCGCAACGTGCCGTCGGAAATGTTGAGGGCCTCGAACTTCACGGGCTTCGTCTGTGCCCAATCCTGGGTGAACTCCAGGGTGAGCTTGTTACCTTGCTTTTTGGGCTGGACGCCGATGGTACCGGGGACAATACTTTCGAGAATTTCAAGAATCTGCCTCCAGGCATACGGAGATTCGCGTTGGATCTCGCGTAGCACGCTGGCTGCATTGCTGCCATCAGAATGTAAGCGCACACCCCCATCCGCATCTCGCATTGTTCGCAGAGCAGCCGGGTCAATCCGATACACGCGCATTTCCGACAGGAATCGCGAAATCGCCTGAAAGCGCACGTCGCCTCCGATCAGAGGTAGGGCAAGGGCGCTCGGTTCCATGAGCGGTTTAGGAGAATACCTGCGGCTTTTCCAACCTATGAAAGAACCTTTGGGGGACATGGCGCGATCAAACCAGGTACTCGATCCATCTGACTTCTGCACGATGCATTGCTCGCGCACAACCTCAAAGCCGTAGCTTCTCCGGGCGCGTAACTCGAATGCATATCGCGCCTGGGGTGTATCGCCATCCAGATTCTCCAACACCACTGACAAGCCCAAGTTTGATGGACGGCCCCTTGCAGAGCTTCGATGGGCAACTGCGGCAAATCCCCCACGATGATCGAGAACTGCTTGCAGTGGGGAGGCCATTGCCTCTGCGAGGAATGCGAAGGCATCGGCGAAGTTACTCTTGCCAGAGCCATTTTGACCGACGAGAAAGGTCGGGTTGTCGAATTCTACTTGTTCCAACCGAAGGCTACGGAAACGATGCAATATCAACTGGCGTAGAATGGGTTCAGCCATAGGTCACCTCGGTAAAGTCAACAACATGGCGTTGTGCAATAGGGGGAATTTCTGATAGGTTAGTCTTTTGTTGGGGGGGTCTTGTCTGGTCTGTGTCATCTCGGTACCGCTTAACGTAAGACTTGTTCATATTCTCGTCTCTCTTATCAAATGATAATTGTCGCGATATAAAGATGCTCGATGATAATAAAATTAAGAGGCTATTTCTTGTGCCAATGATTGCAAGTGAGGGATGACAACAACGCGTTTTTCACCTGTGTCAGGGTTAAGTAATGTAATTTCAGAAAAGCCTTGTCTCGCCTGAGTTTGGAGCGCGCGACTAATTTTTAAGGATTCACAAATCGTATCGCCCATCGAGTTATAGCAACCTTCTTTGGTCATAACTTCCAAAGCTCTTAAGCTGGGCGCATCAAACTTAAAAACAACACGCTTGTTTTTTGCCATGATGGTTCTCCTTTTGTGTGTAAAAATAAACATACGATGTGATGTCGTATTTATCAACATATAGTATGCCAAAATATGTACTATTGGTCGCATCTCTGATCGAATCATGCACCTACAAATTGATGATATGAAAAACCCCACAAAATCATCAATTGATCTTGTGGGGGTAGATTCTGAAGCAGTATCGTCTTATTGTTTACTTTTTGTCGCGTGTACGCTACATTTTGAAATTGAACGCGCCAAAGCATATTGGCAGGACTTGAGGAGCCGCAGCCATGACTAAAAAACAGGTTTTGAAACACACGGTCAGTTACGAAGAAGGACTGATAAAATCTCTCAAAGACCCCGAAGAAGCTCGGGTTTATCTGGAAGTCTCACTGGATGAGTGTGAAGCAAGTGGTGAGACTGATGGGCTGTTATTGGCCTTGCGGGACGTCGCCAAGGCACAAGGTGGGGTCGGTGCATTGGCAAAACGCGCCGGACTGAACCGCGAACATCTCTATCGTGTGCTTTCAAGTTGCAGCAAACCGAAACTCGACAATCTGATGGCTATTATTTCCGCTCTGGGGTTTCGGCTGAGGTTAGATTGTATCAAGCTATAGCATAGGACATCGGGAAAGCAACTCGAATACATAACTTCCTCTCGGCCAGACCTTTAGCATGATCAATTAATTTTGTGAGGCTAAATGATTGGTGGACAAACACCTGGAAAAGTCCCAAGACCTGTTCCACGACGTTCAGATTGCCAGATTCGCATCAACATCAAATCCCGCGTTCTTCAATTCTTTCACAAGTTCCATCTTCCATGCGCCAGATTCATCAAAGGCAATATATAGCACACCGTCATAGTCGGAGGGTGTCTCGACATTCTCTTTTTTTAATGCACAAACTCGCTGGCGGCCTAACTTGCCCATAAAATATCCAAACTCAAATATGACATTTTGTCGTGCGCGTGGTTTGAGAGACTGTTCGTCTTTCGATAGGCCACCAGTATCGTCCGGAGTCAGGAGAGCAATGGCGAATGCAACCTCAGCATATCGCTCAAATTTCTCAATAATCGTTTGTCCCTGGTTGGGTTGTTCATGAAGGATAATAGGCTTTAGCCCGAGTCGCTCGATAAATCGAGCGACAGTTTCTTTTGTGCCATCATCGTGTCCATGAATTATGAAAACATCCCGCATCTTCGATTCCGCGTCTAATACCTTCTTCCCAGGCTCCGTCGGTAGAGTCGTCAAATCATCTGAGATGGCTACAAAGCCTTTTGATGATTCGGCATTCGTTGTCTCAAGTTCTTCAAGTCGAGCGTATCCCTCGACTGTTAGGGTATTATGTTTATACTCTGTACTGCTTTTTATCCAACCCTGCTCACCCAAATAATTTAATAGAACTTCTACCTCCTGCCGTTCGACAGATTCCGACCACGCTGCTATCGCTGTGTTGGACATATCGGGAACTGTGAACGAAACACGGTGACCAATCTCTTCAGTTTGATCTCCAATATACTGGAGAAGTCGATCTGCACGCTCGTGGACGGACAAATCTTCTTGCTTTTCCACCATCTTGATCGTTTCCTGGAATATTTCCGGACATTCGACGCCCAATCGTCGCTGATCGACCAACCACGAGGTCAAGCGCGCCTTAACGCGGTCATCAATTTGCGGCAAGAGTGTAATAGCTTCCAGAGTAATGAGGTACCTTCCGCCCGCACGAGGCGAATCTATCCCTTTATTAAAAAGAGATTCTCCGGAAGCTGGTGTATTCCAGATTGGACAGCGTGATTCTTGGTTCATGCTTTCGATTCCTTATGTCAAGATAGATCACAAGGTTGAGAATCGTGTTCCGATTCACTCATTTCTCAAATAAGAGGACATGCTCTTTGTCAATTCGACCATGTTGGTTAAAGGATTTCTTAGATTTTTGGAGCGTTCGTATCCATCGATCCGCGGTCTTAAGTCCTAACTGTTCCATGATCTCAACGAACTTATCTCCTACAGGAACAGGTGTTTTATTTACAATACCATCGCCGATAACAACAAAAGCCTTTCCATCAGGAGTTAAGACCCGTTGCCACTCTGCAAAGCATTTTTGCATGTCTTCAAAATAACGATCTGGCGTGGCTTTGGGGCGGGTGAACGTGTCATGCTTTCCGATTTCTGTATCTCTCGCGAGTTCAACACTTCCATCAATCCAGTGCAACCTGTGACGGTGATATTTATGATAGTCATAGGCGTTGATATAAGGTGGCGAAGTCACGATCAAATTGACGCTGCCATCAGGTATAACGCTCAGGTCTCGACCATCAATACAGTGAACAACTGCTTGAGCCTTGGATAAGGTGGCGATTGCTTTGAGACGTTTGAGAGCATCTACGAGGCGGCTTTTAAACCATTCGATTGCATTGCCTTGGTCATAGGATTTTTTTATTCGCGCATAACGGGTATCGCTATCTTGGTTTGAAACCCGAACGATAATGGCCGAAAATATCGCCATCGCAAAGGCACCTGGTTTTTCTGGTAATTGATTGATGATAGCCTTGATTTTACCCAAGTCTTTTAGGGCATCATCACTGAACCAATATGATACATTATGGTATTCGGGGAGTTCAAGCGGCTTGGAAAGCGTCGAAAGTTTCTCATCTATCTTGCTTAAGAAATCTGTCAAGATTTTGATGTCTTCATCTGTATAATCAGCAACCTTTGCCCGACTGATCAAGCAAGCCACAGCGTTATTATCGATACCTATGGCCTCCCGTCCTAAAATAACGCTTTCCAAAAGTGTCGTTCCACATCCGCAGAATGGATCGAGGACAACTTCCCCAGGATTGGTCCAAGTTCTTATGGCTTTATTAGGAATTTGCGGAATGAATCGCGCAGGATAGGAATGGATTGCATGTAAATGCTGTTGCGTATTCTCTTTGTGAAAATCCCAATCTCCATTGGATAAATTCTCAATCTGCTTACTCGTCGCTCCGTAGATGGCTTTTCTCTGGAGCTTCTCTCCTGAAGCTTGAAACCAGAGGATCGATTCTGATGATCCCTTGTTATTCCGAAAAATATCTCTCGAGGGTAGCAACTCCATATTGAGCATCTTCCTTTGCTTCCAGCCAACCTTTTTTCCAATCTCCCACACCAGTTTATCGGTCTCAATTTCAAATCGTTTGCCATCAATTGTGGTACTGTTGTTTCCAACGACGTAAAAACCGAAATGGCCTGGACGCATCATTTTGAGTGCATTCTGCATGGCATCTGACATATCCAGGAAATACCGCCCAAGAAGCGCAGACAGGTTCTTTCTGCGGAACCCGACCGTCTCGCGTTTATTTGCTTCGTCAACTGTTTCGACAACCTCCCTTACGTTTTTGGGAAGCCCATTTCTTCTTGCCAGATAATTTTCCCATAATGCCTGCCGTTGAGCATTTGTGATCTCCCGATTTCCAATCATCTCATACTCACGCGCCCTGTGGCTACCTCGAGGGAGTAGTCCTAACGTTGATAAACTCAAGCGGTCGGTATCAATATATGGGAGGGCCATTGCATAAGGGGGCGATGTAATAAGAACATCACATTTGCCTACCCACGTCGGAAAAACAGTGTGGATATTGCGTGCATCACCTTCTTGAATTGTAAACTGAGGGAATGTCTTGATTCCGTTAAAACAAGATAAATAAGCTGTGATTTTTGCGATGCTCTTCTTGATTTCTTGGGACAAGAGTTGTATTGCCATGCCCGGCGTATAGTTGGTAATCTCCTTTCGGACGCGCAAGTCAGATTCTCTTTGCCAGGATATGGATCTGATAATATTGCTCAGGCAAACCTGCAAAAACCTCCGCGTCTTTTTATCCGTTGTGTCTGCAATTTTGGTAAGGATAAACGCCAACTCTTTGAGGGCCTCTGGGGCAAACCATCTGTTTAGATAGGTGGTGTCGTCTTTATTCCAGGGATATTCGGCGACCGATTTGCGAATATCAGTCTCTTTGATCGCAGTCAAAAATCGTGTCAAGTGCGTATTAATAGACGCGAGATCAAGATCAAAAACAGAAGTCTTTACACGAGATATTTTCACTGACAGCGGATTGAGATCTGCACCGATTGTTTGCATACCCATTGATCGGGCTTCAATATTCGTCGTGCCACTTCCACACATGGGGTCAATAACGACCTCCCCCGGTTGTAAGCCTGCAAAATTGATCAGGGCTTTGACCAACTGAGGAAAGAATTTGCCCCGATACTCGTGTATGCCATGCGGCCCGTATCGCAACTTTCGAGATTTGTGAAATTTGAAGTTGCTTTGACCACTTAAGTCGGTTAAGTGTTTTTCTGACTCGAGCAGAATCTGAAATGTTGGCTCCAGTGCCAAATTTCCGATTTGTTCCCAATAAGCAAGTCTTCTAAACAGATCTTGTTTGAGATTCTTTTGGGCGAGTGTAACCTGTTGATCTGCTGGCTTAGAGAACGGATACTTCGCGTAACTGTCGCCTATAAGACCGTACAACTCGCCTTGAGCGAGAAGCTGCTCGAATGGCTGAATATAAGGCTTGAGTTTGAGATGCACCTGTTCCGCATCATCAAACTCCTTAAAGTGCAAGATACTCTGTTCGGATGTGTTCATATTACCCGGTGGTAGAAATGATGTGAGAGGCGGCAAATATCTCTAAAGGGGAGAGGTCTGTTCCAAAGGGAACATCGATATCTCTCATCCGAAACGCCGGAATATCCAGTGGATACGCTGAGAGATAGCCAGCAAAATTTGAGAGTCTCGATTGGACTGCTTGTTGGGTTTCTAAATCGCAATATTTTGCGATTTGACGAGCATGCAAAGCAGAGATGGCTGAGTGTATGGGCTTGTCGCGCGATGTCCTTTTGGCCGTTCCCATATAATCATCGACTTTTGATTCTACTGAGAAATCGCAATAGCCTTCTTCTGCTTCACAGGGATCAATAATTTCTCCCAGGCCATAAGGTGCCAAATAGGTAGCCGACAGCATCTGGAGAGTACGCATTCTAAAACACTCTGCACTCAAATAGCCAGTTACATTTGTCGAACTCAGGATGGCCTCAAACAGAGACTTTTGGGTCTGATCTAAGCCCTGAGCGGACAGTATTTCTACGCCCATAGAAAGAGAGAGCATCAATTCAGCTTTCATTCTTGTTCGGGGATCTGTCGGACTGACATCGGGATTATAGATCCAACCACTTGGCTGAATACAGCGTTTGATCAAGTCCCTATAGGCATTGATATTGTTGGCGTCAGAACCATTGTATCTATCAATCCACCAATGCGTATAGATAGCGTGGATAGGCGTTTGTTTCCATTGACGAGAGAAATTGTGTAATTTTTTTTCATACCTTGCTGAGTACGCAAGCGGTTTTCCCTCTTCATCTTTTAATAATTCCCTGATGATCCCTTCCCAATCCGTCTGGACGCATCCGAAAAGAGCAAGCTCAACCAAAATTCCTTGAAGACACCATGCCGAAGAAACAGAATCATTAGAGATTTCTGTTTCAATGTCCAATAACCAATCTCTGAGCCAACGCCCGTGTTGTGGAACGATCTTTAGCGTAGAAACATCAACACCTGGAATAATAATATAGTCAATCATAAGGTAAACGCCTCGGAGGGGTCTTCTACTGTATCCCCAAATGTAGCAAACATCAGCAACGGGAAAAACCATTTACACAAAGTAGGAGACGCGGAGAAATCTAATCTGGCCAGACCGGCGCCCGTAGGTTCTACATGGGAGAATTTATCTTCAAAGGGTATAAGAGCTGGTGCTGTATCTAAAGCCCAGGGTTTTAATGCCGTCGAAATTTCCATTGTACGCAATTTACCATCTCCACTCCGACCACCCCGCAGCATCGGTACGCCGTTTTTGAGACCAATCATAACAAGTTCAGGGAAATACTGCGATCCAACCTTGATTTTCCAGGTGGCAACACAATCATCTTTCTGAAATAACTTCTGTAAGGCTCTCAAAATCAAATCAAGGCTTCTGTCTTCTGATGAAGTAAACGCCAAGCTCATCCCTGTAACCTTTTGAGAAAACATTGCAAACATTTTGGATTTCGGGGTTGATCCTTCGGCCAAATAGAGCCCTGAGATATAACAGAAAAGGGGATCTATCCGCAAAGTTGGCTTGAGTATAAGCCTTCTGGACCTTGGCCACATACCTTCTAATATACCAAAATTTTCTATTATTTTTGGGCGATTACCAGCGAGATTTCCGTAGGGATGTAACGAGAAAAATGCTTTAACGTCAATATCCCTCCCTATAGATGATGGTTTGTCTATCCATTGAATAAGCCCTTGGGGAGAAACCCAGGTATCCGCATGGATGGAATCTTCCATCTCGTAAAGCATTTTAAGGAAAAACTCGCCGAACCTATTAAGGCCGCCAATATAGATTTCATCAGACCTGCTGGATCCGCCCGGTTCTCGGGCACCTTTTTTGAATGGTCGCCGTAAAGAAGCTGTGACTGTATCTGCCCGATCTAAAACTAATCCGCTTTTTTTCAAATCGATCTCTTTTTCATATGCGAGAATTTCCTGCATAGCATTCTTATGAAAATAATAGAAGGCTAAATGGTCTTCGTTGGTGCCAGGCACATCTCGGCTTTCTGCTAAATACTTCTTATCGGCAGCACTTAATGATTGTCGGACTATTGAGAGAGGAGGTGTTTCTGGAATATATCCCCCATAATAATTTTTTAATCTGTCCCAGCCTTCGTCTGCCATAAAAAAGGCACTATCCTCTCCCAATGAAAACGTAAACCGTATTCCATCTGAAAATATTTTGCGAAACTGTTCTACTGCAAAACGTACGAGGTTTGATTCCCTTTGCGAAAATGAAATTGAGGGCTTAATGACCCCTAAATTATGCTTGTCCTCACTACCCTTTGCGCCGTCTCCGCTATACAGCCCAAAAAATGAGACTAACCCTTCATTGAGTTCGATTTCCGATTTGATCTTTACTTCATCCCCAGTACCATCCTTACGTGAAACGATCAAAAACCCATCATGAATTTCTCGATATTGATAATCCGCGGAAAATGTTCTGTATTTGGCGTCTGTAATAACGTATCCGCGAACAGCTCCACGAGTTCTTTCAAGAAATTCTTTGACCTTGATATAACCTAATGGTTCCACCTCGTGCCTCCTCCCCTCTTTCAGACTGCTGCGTCTTTGAATGTTGGATACCGCTCGTCAGAGTGGCTGATACGCCAGCGTGTCCCCTGGCTTATTCCAAAGCCGCACAGTGAATCGGTTTTCCTTCTCGATAAAGTCAGGCTCGGTGCCATTGTGGCACGCATATCTGGAATAATCTTGTTCCGCACACCCATGCATCGAGCGTCAACATTGCTGCACTGCATCTCGGTTATGAAACCTGTGATAAGAGAACGTTGGCCGTCATCCTGACTCGAGATGGTCTGGTGGAATAACACTTGGCCCGGTATTACCTTGCGTATTCATCCAACTTCTGCCCTATCCCAGACATTCTCTCAAGGCACATTTGATCTATCAGATCAAGACATTTAGGCGCCCACTCGTCGTTTTGATGTTGGTGGTATGTTCTGAACACCAACTTTGGCACGAAAGTAACATCCAGTGCTCGTCCCGTATGAATATCCCTCGCTTCGTCGCTAAACCGTTTGAGAAACTTCTCGCATACGATGTGTGTGATACCGGGCAACTGGTGCGAGGATACCTCAAGGGCATGCAGTAGAGAAAACGAGTTTTTCTGACAGGCCGCGCTATCGCAAAATTTGTTTATCAGGTCTTCGTAAGACTCAAGAGATTGTCCTTCCAATCTGCCGAAACATCTTGCCGCTTCTTGACAGACCTCGCTATCGCGGTCATTGAAAAACAGCAGAAGTTTTGGCTCTGCCCATGATCGGCAATCCTTACGTCCAATATTTGCAGATGCCACTTGAGCCACTCCACGTCTTTGCGAAGCATTGCCACGTATTGCTTCTTCTACAAGGTCTTCGGCATTGTCGTGCTCATAAAGTACAGCAAGGCTCGCCAGCCGAGCACCAGCTTCGCTTATCTCAGAAAGTTCTGACCTCAACATTCTTTCGATAACGTCTTGAAAACGCCCGAAGTGATCGCGTAGTCCATGATAGATGAAATGATCCACATAGGGATTCGCTAGCAAGCAGTCACTATCAGTTTGATCGTCTTGAGGTTCAATGAGCCTGGCAAATTGCTCGAAAGCAAATTCCCAATCGTGATTCGTGATATATAAGAGTATTGAGGCCGCGCATGCGCGAACAGATAAACTATTATCCCTGACCAACCATTCTATAGTCGCACGAAAGCGGTCAATGTACGAGGCATCCCATCGAATAAGATCGCGTATTGCCCCGGCTGCACGTCCGCGTGTCGTGTTGATGCCGTGATTAAGAATATCTTCTCTATAGTCGGGTGTACCGCCTGCAATTTCTTCAATCCACAATTCTTTCTCCGGATCGGAGTGCCCGGTTGCCAGCCAATTGAGCATCTGCACGGCATCATCGGGAAGCTGATCTCTGATGGAACCCAATAAGTCAGTAATTGCCTTTCCATATTTATCGCGTGATTCGGAGTACGCTTTGCGGCATACCTCGAGTTTGAGTTCGGTGAAGCCGTTTGTTTCTTTCAGACCGCATAGTGTGTGTTCTAAGTAGAAGAGATGCGTATCCACTGGAAACTTGAGGCTCAAGCGGGCAAATCGTTCTGGTTCTTTCTTCACGAACTTCTGCAACATACGTGCAAATTCTAAGGCCCCACCCTTTTCAAGATTTTCTGGATCTGATAATATCTCATCCGAGTCGTATCTTTTAATTTTCCTGAGCCATTCTTCATCGGTCATTTTCTCCGCCTCTGGCTCTTCAATTGGAGAGACCACCAAGTCCACCTGGATTCTTCTCGGAGCAAAATCCATCTTCCCGAACTTCTGCTCAAGTTGTGCATAATGTGCCTGGGCTCGCTCGCTACGCAATTCCTCCGGTATGCCAGATAGCAAAGCAAAAGAAGCATGCCCTCTATACTTATACCCGCCAGGAATACTCTCATAATACGGTGTGTAATCCCAAATAGCCTTTTCGAGTTTTGCGCGGTTATCTTCGGAACAAAGAGGGGTGACCGCCTCTATCAGTTGAATCGCTATCCAGTAAGGGCTGTCAGAATATCCGCATCGAAAACGCCAGTTTTTGTCGCAGAGTTCAGAAACAGCATCGTCGGCAAAGTATTTTCCGCCAGCGGTATAGGCCCGAAGAAGAAGATAATTTGCCATGTAGGTCTCTCGGACCCTTAGCTTTTCCAAAATTTCAGCAATACGGTCTGACTTCTTTTCAGCGAGTTTCTCTACCACTAAAGCAACTGCTTTTCTGCAAACTTCTTCAATTGGATCATACTCACTGTCGGGCCAAAACATCCACACTGTGTCAGGTTTAGGCAAATCTTTGTAATCCTGAGAGATAGCAATATCAGAGATTTTCAAAATAACTGGTAGAACGTGCTGCACAAACTTGTCAGGAAATTGGTTTGCAGAATCGTAAATATACTTTGAAACGGAATCGTCAGGATTGAATAAGTTACGCCAGTTGGGACTTTCTCCAGGAGCGCATGCCTCTTGAATTATTGATAGTCTTCTTAAAAGCCAATGATTGATTAACTCTGGTATCCAATCAAGAGGTGCCCTTATCAACCCAGGCCACCTGTCCACTAATGTGCGGTTGTTATCGGTTGATCCAGGGACCCCATCCAAAGTGCCATCGTCTATTAACCTTAAAAACAAATCAAAAAACCTTCGACTGCTTCCAAGATCAGCCGATTGCATAATAGACTTAAACCGTTGAGGCCAATTGCCATCTTTTCCCACGAATGGCTTTAAAAGGTCTGCCACCCGGTCTCCTGCATGTCTCTGATGAAACCGAGCATAGTATGCACCCATATCGACAAGGGCTTCTTTGTTAGACGAGAGCCATCCTGCTACAAGACCTTTTTCATCCGCAATCTGGAACCAGGGCTGCGAAGAGAAGAAGCGATCCCACACCAAAGACGCAAACTTATCCGTATTTGGCGTACTGCTCTTGATCGCTTCAAGTTCGGATTCAATCCATGGCTCAAGGACGTTCCATTCAGCTTCCTCGGGATTTGGCATCACAACAGCTACGGCAACAGCAAGATCTTTCAAATGATAACGGATATTCTCATCCGTCAATAATGCCCTGAGTTCTTGGCAATACCGTTCGGGGTCGGCATCGCGAAGATAAATGAGAACTTGTCGCACTTGTGCTCTGCGAAATAGGTGTTGTTCCGATTTCTTGAGGAACTCTGTCAAGGATTCATCTTTTGCCACAAAGCCACGGGCAAAGCAGTAATCGAAAAATGCCTCATGCCCGAAGCTATAACGGTTCTGATCAAATGAAAGCACACCCTCCGACACCATTGAGTCACGGTAATCGGGCGAGAATTGATCGAGAGTCTCCCTCAACACTGATAGCTGCTGTGATTCAGTCATTTTGTCACACAACATCTGGATCACATCCATCCAGCGATCAGACAGGGACGCGATACGATTCTTAACCGCCTGGCGTTTTTCATCCCAGTAGCGATCAAACAGATCTTTTTGTGTGAAGAACGGTGGTCGCGAGCTGAGATCGTAATCCGTATCAAGGAACAACGATAGATTTTGCGGCAGACAGAGCAACTCCAATTGCCTTGTTTCAAATAGTTCAGCTTTGAAGCCACCATTCTGGAGCACCGATTTTACTTCATCTATAGAAAAATCTGTGATGGAGACTTCTATGTGGTTCTCTCCGAGAGAGCGACGCAAGCGATGGTCATTCTCCCAATCAAACTTTCGGCAGACAACAACAACGTGAAATTTCACGCTATTGCGTAAACCTCTCACTTCATCCAAAAGGTCTTCCACAACTTCAAAGAAATCTGAACTGCGACCAGAAGTTGTGCTGACGGCGTCGAGTTGATCAATAATAAGTACTGCGTCGCGTGATAGGGACTCAGCCGCTGTCTCCAATACGAGTGCTGGCGATTCCTCAAGGCCAAGACGTTCGCCCAGTTCTTTGGTTGACGATACCGGCTCTATGCGATCCAGGCGGAAGGCAAGCACGGCAGCGTCATTGCTTTGTTGGAGTGCTTCCACACATTCGATTACGCATCCCGTTTTTCCACCCCCTGCTCTGCCAGTGAGGACGCAGTCGGCCCCATTGGTCGCATTTTCTTTAATTTTGGCAAGAAGGTCTTGAGTCGATGAGCGTGGAATAAGGGAGCCTTGAATCAGCTTTCGACGTGCTCTGAGATAACGACTTGTTACTTCGTTGATGAGCGAAGGGGCATCATTTCGGTTGATAAGTTGACGCAGTGTGAACCTTTTACCTTTAAGATATGAGATCAGCCTCTCGTAGTTGATCTCTTCATGAATCGAATCTTCAGCAACGCTGCGGAGTGCATCGCATACGTTATCCGGTTGGTTGAACCGTACAGCCAAAGAATCTCGCACTTGGTCTCCAATCCCGATCTCATCAATGGTACGAACTTCGATACGTCTAAGTATCTCGTATGCCGTGTCAGTATCAGTATTCCAAACGTCTTTGAGTCTATTAAAATTTTGCTTTTGGGATTTAGCACGAACAAACACTGACTCGAATTCCTCCAGGTCTTTTGCATCCACAGCCCGTTCTGTTAATTCTTTCAGCTCTCGAGCCTCACTACCCGACACAAAAACGAATCGTGTGTTGGTGCTTGTAGAAAGCTGATTGAACATTGTATGTAGCAGGCTTTGGAGAGAGGAAAGGCTCCACTTACCATCTGGATGGATTCGCTTTGCTTGGTGAAACTCGCGACAACCTCCTGCAGTGACTACAAACTCGGCTTTATCAATTGTCGGATCCTCTATGCGGATACTTTCGACTTCTCCATTGATGATCCGTACAAATTGAGAGACCGTCCACCACAGTTCGTAGCGATTTCCAATCTTGTCAGCGGGTCCGCCAGGTAGTGGCATTGCTATTCCTTCCTATAATATAAATCCAGGGCTGATCAATCATCCATAACATAGTGACTTTATGTGCATCTATCAAGGGACATATTGTATTGGACTTGCTATCGTATTTGTACCCCGTTCCGCGTTACATTTCCATCTAAAAACTAAAAGAGCCTCGCAAACAATTACGAGACTCTTTGATCTTTAGCAAAATCGTATTCTCATTTGTGAATCGTCTCAACGCCATGCCGTGCATCCGCTAATTTCTGATAAAATACAGGGTCTGATTCCCGGGATGCTTTTCGCCTTGTCTCGAAATTCGCTTTCGAGTGCTCAAGATATGTCTCAATCTCTGTTTGATGGGCAAGATAGAATGCAATAGCTCCATAGATCTGTTCAAGTGTCAATACAGGAAGCGATTGGGCAATACTCTCGGGAGATTGTCCATCCAGAAAAGCATAAACGATAGTATCCAGAGAGACTCGACTATTCGCAATCCAATAGCCTTGGTCTCGATACTCAACGTAAGATTTGTTCATTATCTAAAAGAAGCTGGAAATATGCTCTTGCCTTTGCTGGGACATCCTCGACCCAGGTATCGAGAAATCTATCATAATATTCATAAATCTCTTTTCGAACACCCCTGACCGAAAATAATACCTCAACAAAGACATCGTCAGACTCATCGTCTTTTTGGAGGCTGAACGCGCCACCTTCTAAATTTGGGAAATGATTCTCAAGAAGCCCCGGTATCTTTGAATACCACTTTGCGATACCTCTTTCCCGACAAAAAGCCTCTATCACGTCGTTTGAATTGCTATCACAACCTGGCTTGAAGCGCGCCATTATCTATACCCCAAATTTGGTGCCAGCCAGCGTTCCATCTCCGCCACCTGCATCCCTTTGCGGCGTGCGTAATCGGCCACTTGATCGGCGTCAATCTTGCCCACGGCAAAATAGCGCGCATCGGGATGTGCGAGATACCACCCGCTGACCGAAGCCGCTGGGGACATCGCAAAATTCTCCGTCAACCGAATATCCGTCTCTCTCT
Organism: Candidatus Latescibacterota bacterium; assembly: GCA_965222605.1. Taxonomy (GTDB): domain Bacteria; phylum Latescibacterota; class UBA2968; order UBA2968; family UBA2968; genus VXRD01. The sequence continues at coordinate 6,267,100 of OZ244960.1, read as the reverse complement.
CAACACTGAGCAAATCCCACAAAGTCTGTTTCTCCGTGTGATCCGGGCAAGCGGGATAACCGGGCGCGGGGCGAATACCGCGATATCTCTCCCTGATCAAATCCTCACTGTTCAACGCCTCGCCCAGACCGTATCCCCAATCTCTCCGCGCCTTTGCGTGCAAAAACTCGGCAAATGCCTCAGCCAGGCGGTCCGCTATAGCCTGAAGCAAAATGGCATTGTAATCGTCCAGTGCGTGCTTAAACGCCGCTGCTTTGGCGTCAACGCCCAATCCCGCAGTCACGGCAAACGCCCCGATATAATCTGCATATCCGATAGGCGCGACAAAATCGGCCAGTGAAAAATACGGTCCCCCCGTGCGCTTTTCCTGCTGCTGGCGCAGCATCGGCAACCGCGCCCGCTCGGCATCTCTGCGCTCGTCTTCAAACACGACAATATCGTCGCCATCGGCATTTACCGGGAAAAATCCGTACACAGCCTGCGCCTGGAGCCATCCCTCATCGACAATCGCCTGGAGCATCGCCTGTGCATCGTCGAACAATTTGCGCGCCTCTACGCCCTTGTGCGGATCATTCAATATCTTGGGATAACTGCCCCGCAACTCCCATGCGTGAAAAAACGGTCCCCAATCGATAAAATCTACCAATTGGGAAATTGGGAAATCGCGCAAATCCTGCACACCCGTAAACTTGGGCTTGGGAAGATCGACCTGTGCCCAATCAAATACCTGACGACGCGCCAGGGCATCCGAATACGAAATAAGCGGCCTTCGAGAAATATCAAACTCGGCCAATGCCCGCTGCTGCGACTCGCGATTTGCCCGAATATACTCGTCGCGCTGCTCTGCGTTCAACAGTGTGCCCATCACCCCCGTTGCGCGCGAAGCGTCCTTGACATGCACAGTTGCATATTCGTAAGCCGGCGCGATTTTTACCGCCGTATGCTTGCGGCTCGTGGTCGCCCCGCCAATCAAAAGGGGCAAGTCAAAACCCTCGCGCTGCATCTCCCCCGCGACATGGATCATCTCATTGAGCGACGGCGTAATCAGACCGCTCAACCCGATGATATCGACCCCCTTTTCCCGCGCAATTCTCAAAATGCGATCTGCGGGCACCATCACACCCAAATCGATAACCTCGTAATTATTGCACCCCAAAACCACGCCCACAATATTCTTGCCAATATCGTGTACATCCCCCTTCACCGTCGCCATCAGTATTTTTCCCCTCGCTCCACCGCCTGCCTGCTCATCATCCATCAAAGGCTCGAGATACGCCACCGCTTGCTTCATCACGCGCGCAGTTTTGACCACCTGAGGCAAAAACATTTTGCCCGCGCCAAACAAATCGCCCACCACATTCATCCCATCCATCAATGGGCCTTCGACCATCTCCAACGGTTTGTACCTGCCGAGAGCCTCCTCCAAATCCTCTTCGATATGCTCTGATTGTCCGTGTAACAGCGCGTGCTTCAAGCGGGCTTCAACCGACCCTTGCCGCCATGCATCGTCTTTTTGGCGGCTCTTGCCCTCTGACCGCACAGACTCGGCAAAATCCACCAGCCGTTCCGTTGCATCCTCCCGCCTGTTGAACAACACATCTTCAATCAGCACGCGTAACTGCTCGGGGATTTCTTCATATACCATCAACTGCCCGGCATTGACAATGCCCATATCCAGACCCGCTTGAATGGCGTGATACAAAAAAGCCGCGTGAATCGCCTCCCGCATATAATCATTGCCCCGAAATGAGAACGAAATATTGCTCACGCCCCCACTCGTCTTCACGCCAGGACAAAGATCTTTGATCTGCCTCACGGCCCCGATAAAATTGACCGCATAATCGTTGTGCTCCTCAATACCCGTTGCAACAGTCAGAATATTCGGATCAAAAATAATATCTGACGCATCTATCCCGACATCTTCTGTCAAAATGCGATATGCGCGCTGGCAAATCCGCACCTTGTCTTCAATTGACGTCGCCTGTCCAGTCTCATCAAATGCCATTACCACAACCGCAGCACCATAACGCAACACGGTTTCCGCCTGCGCTTTAAAAGCTGCCTCACCCTCTTTTAAACTGATAGAATTGACAATCGCCTTGCCCTGCACGCATTTCAACCCAGCCTCGATCACCTCGAAATCGGAACTGTCAATCACAATCGGCACGCGCGCAATATCGGGTTCGCCCGCGATCAGCTTTAAAAACGTCGCCATAGCATCTTTGGAATCGAGCAAACCCTCGTCCATATTGACATCAATCATATTCGCGCCACCGACCACCTGCTCGCGTGCAACTGCCAGTGCCGCCGCATAATCGCCCGTTTTGATCAACCGCGCAAACCGCCGTGACCCCGTCACATTGGTGCGCTCGCCAATCATAATAAAATTGGAATCGGGATAAATAATCATCGGCTCCAAACCGCTAAAGCGCGACACAGAAGAACGCTCGGGAATTTTTCTCGGCGCCTTATCGGATACAGCCTCGGCAATTACAGCAATATATTCGGGCGTGGTACCACAACATCCGCCCACGATATTGAGCCACCCCTGCGCGGCAAAATCGCCCAAAATACCCGCCATATGCCCCGGAGAATCGTCGTATTCCCCAAACTCATTGGGCAACCCCGCATTGGGATAACAACTCATAAACGCCGGTGCAAAATGCGACAAAGCCTCCACATAAGGCCGCATTTCCCGCGCACCCAGGGCGCAGTTAATCCCCACACTCAAGGGCTGTGCGTGCGCCACAGACAACCAGAATGCCTCTATCGTCTGTCCGGACAACGTGCGCCCGCTTTGATCGGCCACCGTTCCAGAAATCATCACGGGCACTTTCACACCGTGATCTGAGAAATAACGCGACACGGCAAATAGCGCAGCTTTGGCCGTGAGCGTATCAAACACCGTCTCCACCAGGATCAGATCCACACCTCCCGCCATCAAGCCCTCGATCTGCGCGTAATACCCGTTGACCACATCTTCAAACGTATGCGTGCGAAAAGCCGGATCATTCACATTGGGCGACAGCGAAAGCGTACAACTCGTTGGACCCAGAGAACCCGCAACAAATCGCGGTTTGTTCGGATTTTGTTTTGTCACCTCATCCGCTGCTTTTCGCGCAACCCGAGCGGCTGCCACATTGAGATCGTAAACCCGGTCCTGAAGCTGATACTCCGCCATTGAAACCGGCGTGGCGTTAAACGTATTTGTCTCGATAATATCTGCCCCGGCATCTAAAAAACGCCGATGAATATCCGCGATCAAATGGGGCTGCGTCAGACACAAAAGGTCACTACACCCCTTCACATCTACGGGATGATCGCCAAAACCATCGCCTCGAAACGCCTGCTCGTCCAGATCATAAGCCTGAATCATCGTAGCCATCGCCCCATCGAGCAGCAAAATGCGCTCTGACATCAAGTTGCGAATGGTTGTATCTATATCACGCATAGATTATCCTTAAAAAATCGCCGCGGCCAATCCGCCGGCCATCACCATCCCAATCGAAATCCAGCGAAACACCGCCACCTGATGAACCCGTGCGCGGAGATAGGTCGAGGTCAAAAATCCCAAAATCAAACCCGGCGCGCCCCAAAGGACGAATTGCAAGCTCTCAAGCGTCAACACCCCTACCGCCCACAACACACAGAGACTCAACGTGGAAGTACACAAAAAACAGGTCAAAAGCGTCGCGCGCATCATCTCCTGCGACCAGCGCTGTTTCAGCCCAAACAGAACCAGAGGCGGTCCAGATACACCGATACTGGTGGACAAAAAACCGCTGAACATACCCACCCCTATACAGGTCAGTGCGTCATGTCGAAAAGGATTACCCGGTCGCAATTGCAAAACAATTGCCAATACTATCATTGCCAAACCAATGGCGCGCTTCATCACCTCTGCATCTGTATCGCGTAAAATAAACGCACCGATAGGCATGCCCACAATCGCACTGCCCACAATTATCCCCAGCACCTTCCAATCCACATCTCGTCGCAGTTGAATAAACTGCCCTGTGCCCAAAGGCAAATAAGACATCAAAACCCCGGGTACAACCACCTGTGCGGGAAACCACAAAACCATCGCAGGCACAGAAAGCAGATTAAACCCAAACCCGGTCAACCCCTGCAAGCTACCCGCAATCCAAAAAATACCGCTCGCATAGCATATTTCGCGTATTGGAAAATCGATGAGTTGCCCTCCAATCCAGCCTTTAACCTTTAATTCTTATCATGTGCCTGCGTTATGGTTGCTTTCTGCTTTATCTTTTTGTTTTTTACTTCAATGAACACCATCCTCCGCAACCCTCTCATCCTCCCCGTCTTCATCCCCACTTTTCTACTCAGACTGGGCAGTGGCCTGCTCATCCCCATATTGCCACTCTACGCCAAATCGTTTGACATCTCCTATGGCCTCGTCGGTCTCGTGCTCGCTGCCGAGGGTATCGGCCACCTTGTTGGCGACCTGCCCGCGGCCATAGTACTCAACCGCATCGGTCGCAAATCCGCGATGCTATTGGGGGTGCTAACAGTTGCACTTAGCGGCGCGGGCCTCTTTTTTGTTCCCACCATCTTTATGGTCTTCTTACTGCGCTTTGTGGGAGGAATCGGCGGCGCACTTTGGGACATCTCGCGGTATGCCTATTTGGCCGATACCACAGCCGTCCACCAGAGGGGCCGCGCCCTCTCTGTATTTGGTGGCATCAGCCGCATCGGCACCTTTCTGGGACCTGTCATCGGTGGCTATATTGCCTCGACCACCTCCGTAAAATATCCCTTCCTCGTTTATGGCGGCGTCACACTCTTAGCCGCAGTGGTCGCGGCAATCGCCGTTGAAGCCTCTCGCAAGCGCGTATCGCCACCGCAACACGGTCTTGCGCGACACTTTGCCAACATCTTTCGCGCCCACAGAAAAAATTTGATCACTGCAGGTACAGGTCAGCTCTTTGCCCAAACCATTCGCAGTGGTCGCTACATCATCATACCGCTTTACGGCGCCGAAGTGCTTGGCCTGGGATATGAACAAATCGGCCTCATCATGTCGATCTCGGGCTTTATCGACATGATGATGTTCTATCCCGCTGGGGTCATCATGGATCGCTTTGGACGCAAATTCGCCAATGTCCCCAGTTTCGCGTTACAATCCATTGGTATGGCACTTATCCCGCTCACACAAGCCTTTGCCGCTTACTTGAACCTGCCCTTTTTCTCTGTTGGCCTCATCACAGGAGAATTTATCGCACTTCTCCTTGCCGCCAGTCTGCTCGGATTTGGCAATGGCCTCAGTTCAGGCGCCATGATGACTCTGGGTGCCGACCTTGCACCCCGCGACGCCCTGAGCGAATTTTTGGGTCTCTGGCGCCTGATCGGCGATGGCGGGCGCATGTCTGGCCCCGTATGCGTCGGTTATGTCGCCGACCTCTTCGGCCTATCGCCCGCAGCTCTGGCTATTGCAGGCATTGGCCTTTCCGCAGCGGGTATCTTCCTCTTCCTCGTTCCCGAGACTTTGGAAAAACAACCATTACCTACCCCTTTACCATAGCTTCCAGGTGTGTCACAATCTCATCAATAGGCGCATAACAAGTCGAACAGGGATAGAGAAAATCACCTGTTGCCCTCAAATGTGCGCCATTTTTTATATGAAAGCGTCCCGTGCGGTCCATAAATTGCCCCCAATGCCCCATCGTAAATCCCGCTTTTGGACTCACTATCGCACTCTCTTGCCAGCTTTTGGGAAAGAGTTCTTGAAATGGTGGTACAGAATTGAGCCAACTGCCACACCTCACGGTCTTCACATTGGAGCGTCGCTGCTGTGTATCCTTTAACAATTGCAGCAATGTGCCCATAAATGCATCTCGCATTTCACTCAGAGGCGATTTGGGCTGATACACATTGCCAATGTGGATCGCGATATAATCGTCGCCATCGCCGTACGTCCAGCATTCGTAAGGACGTCCTTTTGTGGAAGGCCTGCCATAACCCTTCTTTACATGGGGCCATAAATAGGTCAGCCCCTCTTCTTCCCATGCCTCGCCCTCACAGCAATCAAAAACGGCCTTCAACCCCTTCAGAAAGGCGTCCCAATCTGGATCTGCATGCCCCCGTGCCGGATGGCGCTCACCATCAAAAAAATCCGTATTGCGATACACATTGGCCCGAGAAGTAATCGCATTTTCAAACGCAATTCCCTCCCGCGCCATCAGAAATTGCGCATACCACAAACTCAGCTTGAGAAAGTGGCTGACATAGTGGATGCGAATTTCATTATCCATGAAAAATCCTCAAATTTATTAGTCTTTTCCAATCAAATGAACCTCTACTCCATATCAAAAAAGCGGCGAAGATGGATCGTTCTTCGCCGCCGCGGTCTGCTTTCTCAAGTCAGAAAGCGGTTGTCAGGTATTCGCATTTTCTCGTTCTACTTCATCTTCAATAACTTGAACAACGGTGTCTCCGACCTTCACATCGCTATCATCCCCATCGATATCTACCGGAGAAAATTTGTCTGATTTCCTCAGTGTCTCTATCTCATACTTCGTTATCCAACTAGGGGGCATAAGTGACCGAGCAAATGGACCAAAGGAGGCGGGGCTATCAACGGTTGCTCGTTCGTATGTAGATGCTACGGCTAATTTCTCTTGAACCTCAGTAACCCGCACCCTGACTTTCGTACGCACAATAGAGCCTAACACTTCGGCCGTATCAGGGTCTCTAATCTCTCCAGATTCAAGATGCATTACGTCAAAGTACATGCCAACAGTGACGCCATTAGCATAGCCTATATTTATCGCGATTTCTCGTGAGTTAAGCAGGCTAGCGACTTTTCCGCGAATAGGTTCAGTCATTGTCTATCCCTCGTTGTTTTATCAGAAGAGAATCTTTGGTCTAACTCTTCTACATCTTCTGGAACAATATCTTTCCATTCCTCTATCGCATCATCTGCCGAAGCGAGTTGCTCAACGACAATTGCTTCGAGTTTAGCAAGTGTCACTTGATTTTCCACTGGGAGACTCGAAGTTTGAGATGACTCTATAGTGGCCGCCACCCGAGAAAGGCTATGATAGAGGGAGAGAAGGCGTCTGAACGCAGACCGGGCGTGTGGTTTGATGATATCCTTCGCTGCCTTACGCACCGACTGCTGACCAAAAATGAATGAGCCTCCCAGTCCGGCCAGCAAGGAAAAGGATTGCAAAATGACACTCTCCAGGGGGGTCAAAATTCGCGTGGTTGCTACGTAAGCGAAAAGACCTGTGACCACCAAGCAGATGAAGAGCAAAGCTACTGCGACATATTTGAGAATTTTCATGATTTAATAAAAGAATGGAGCGGGAAACGGGACTCGAACCCGCGACATCAAGCTTGGGAAGCTTGCACTCTACCAACTGAGTTATTCCCGCTCCGCAAGAAATAGCCAATTTACAGGCGTTCATCTTTGGTGTCAACATTTTTCAAGCTGTTTTAAGATAGCATCTGCCACACCATCGGCTTCGCTGCCATCCACCCACATAATGCGCTTATCTCTGCGAAAAAATGTCATCTGTCGTTTGGCGTAGCGTCGCGTGCCTTGTTGCAAATCGGCAAGCGCGCGATCAAGCGTCGTCTCGCCATCGAGATATTGAAATATTTCGCGGTATCCAAACGCATTGAGCGCGTTTAGATCGGGAGCGTAACCTCTGTCACGGATATCTGCTGCTTCTTTAATCAGACCATTCTCTAGCATGCGACGCGCACGTGCATCAATCCGCTCATAGAGCACTTCGCGCGTCCAGCGCAAACCAAAATAAGATACCGCATGAAGAATCGGCGGCATTGGCGGCACCTTTTGATGTTCAGAAAGCGGTTTGCCCGATGCTTCATAGACTTCTAAACCGCGCAGGATGCGTTGTGTATCGGTCGCCTGAATTTTTGCAGCCCATTCTGGATCCACCTCACACAACCTTTTGTACAATTTGGGAAGACAATCTCTCCCCTCCCCCTGCAATCGCGCGCGAATCTCTATCGGAATTTTTGGCATAGGCGAAAAGCCATCGAACAACGCGCGAATATACAACCCCGCCCCTCCGACCACAATGGGCACCTTGCCGCGACGCAGAATATCCTCAATCACAACAGATGCATCTTCGGCAAATTGTCCGGCGCTATAGTCTTTATCGGGATTGACAAAATCAATGAGATGATGGCGCACAGCAGCCCGCTCTTCGGCTGTTGGCTTTGCTGTCCCAATATCCATAAAACGATAAATCTGCCGCGCATCTGCCGATACGATTTCGCCGTTTAATCTCTGCGCGAGTTCAATGCCCACAGCCGTTTTGCCCGATGCCGTCGGTCCGGCAATCACCAGAATATCTCGGAGTGAGGCCATGGCTACCGTTTAAACCGATTGTCGATTTCATCCAGCCCGATCTTCACAAGCGTTGGTTTGCCATAAGGGCTGACGAAAGGCTCTCGCGTTGCGAACAACTGATCGATAAGCGCGCGCATTTCTTCTGTCGATAAATCCTCACCCGTGCGAATTGACGTGTGCCAGGCATAGACCGATGCGAGCCGATGTTCCTCGGGCGCGATCTGACGCGCTTGCACGGAAGGCGGAACAGAAGTCGCTTGCTCGGCTTCGGCCATATCGCGAATCATATCTCTCAAAAGCTGCCCGTCTTGCCACGTTCTCAGCCCCATGGGAATGGCATCGACAACAACCGTATGTCCCCCAAAATCGCGAATACCAAACCCCATTTTTTCCAATAGCGGCATGGCCTCGCGGACAATAAAAATTTCTTTGACACCGAAATCGAGCGTAAGAGGAAACAACAGCCGCTGACTCGTCGCGGGACGGGTATGCATATTGTCAATGGCGCGTTCGTACAAAATCCTCTGGTGAGCAACCTGCTGGTCAATCGCAATCAAACCGTTTTTGATATGCGCCAAAATATACTTGCTGTGCAACTGCCATACGGAAACCCGCGCAAAATCCTCTTCATCAAGACCATCGGTATTAATCCCGGTTCCCCGCTTCGCCTTGCCCTGCGACATTCTCACCGTCAGGGGCAATGCCATCTGGGGCTGTCCGCCAACTTTGGGTTGCCCGGGCTGATAGGTAATCTCGGGGGATTCTGCAATGCTCACAGGGACCACGGGCATAACAGCATCGCTCATTTCCGGGATTATATCCGCGCCGCGCAGCGATTGTTGAACCGCCTGGGTGATCAGGCTGTAAATCGACCGCTCATCGGCAAAGCGAACCTCGCGCTTTGAAGGATGGACATTGACATCCACACGCGCCGGATCAATGCTCAGACAGAGGCAATATGATGGCGCAAGCCCCTTGGGCAAAAGCCCGCCATATCCTTCGTAAACTGCGAAACCGATGGCTTTGTGTTGCACCCATCGGTTATTGACAATCAAAACCTGCTGAGCACCGGATTTTCGCGCAGACTCGGGCTTGCCCACAAAGCCCCGAACCTCAATCCCGCTCACCACGCTCTCAATCCCGATAGCATCTGCGCCATATCGCACACCAAATATCTGCTCTGCCCGCCGATCAAAGCGCGACCTGCCAAGTTGCAACACCTGGCGTCCATTGTGCTTGAGGTCAAACCCGATCTCGGGATAGGCCATGGCCATAGCCGTCACTGCGTTCACAATATGTCGAAATTCCGTATCGACACTTTTGAGAAATTTTCGCCTGGCGGGCACATTAAAAAACAGACCGTGCAATGTAATGGTCGTACCCTGTCCCCGGCCAATCGCGGATACATCCTGCACGCGCCCGCCCACCACGGATACTCGCGTTCCTTCAACTGCATCTGCCAGGCGAGTCTCAAGGGTCATACGCGAAACAGCGGCAATACTGGGCAATGCCTCGCCTCTGAATCCATGTGTGAGCAACCCTTTCAGGTCGTCCAGACTTTGAATTTTGCTCGTCGCGTGTCGTTCAAGTGCCAAAAGCGCGTCATCGCGCGACATCCCGCATCCGTTGTCACTGACCCGCAGGCTTTCCTTGCCGCCGGCAGCAACTTCAACAACAATGCGGTCCGATCCCGCATCCACAGAGTTCTCAATCAGTTCTTTTGCGACAGACGCAGGTCGCTCAACCACTTCCCCAGCAGCGATGCGGTTGGCAATATCATCCGGGAGTATGCGAATTTTATTGGGCATATTGAGGATAGATGTGAAAATAGAAAACAAAAAACGCCTAACCCGCCGGGTGCCGAAATGGTTGTCGAAGTCCCGGTGTTAAAACAGCGGAAAACTTCCTGCGGGGCTACCCTCATGCAGATTCAAGGCGTTTTTTTGTGAAGCACAAGCTTCGACGCAAATATAGCATTTTTACAAATCTGAATCAAGGGGTTCTTCTCAAATACTGCAGAAAATATGTACGCCGCCCTCGCTACAACATACAGTAATTATTAACGCGCATTTTAATGGATCAACGTTTTTTTTGGTAGGGTTCTCTTTGACTAAAAAAATAAATCGTTTAATTTATTCTATCTTCTATCCCAGGGAGGTTTTTCCAGTGCAGGATTTTGACCCTCATCTCGGTTCTATATTAATCGACGAAAAAGCGATTCAAAACCGCGTTCGTGAACTCGGTGCCGAAATTTCCGCACAGTACCCAGACGGTGTCGTTCTCGTGGGTATTCTAATAGGTGCCCTCTACTTTTTAGTCGATCTTTCGCGTGCGATAAGCTGTCCCATTGAACTCGATCTCATTGCTATTTCGAGTTATATCGGTACAAATAGTTCGGGCACAGTGACATTTGCAAAAGACCTCAGCCTTGAAATTGCCGACCGCCATGTGCTTATCGTCGAAGATATTGTCGATACTGGGCACACGATTTCTGCACTTCTCGCGTTATTACAGGATAGAAACCCACGCAGTCTCGGTATTTGCACCCTCCTGGACAAACCGGACCGCAGAATTGTACCCGTCCCCATCCATCACTGCGGTTTCACCATTCCGAACCAATTTGTAGTGGGCTATGGCCTCGACTACAATCAAGCTTACCGCAACCTCCCCTACATCGCAGTGCTGGATCCTCCCATCGATCCAACCTTGTAGATCAAGACGTGAGATAGAAAAGAGCCTGCTCCGCCTCTTATGTGGATTCCGACAGCAATGCGCACACGCGCTGGAACAAAACATCGATCATATCTTCTGTCAGAACGCCCGTATTCATATTGTAACGACTAAAATGGTAGGTTGCCACGAGGATCTTATCGTCAAACCGGTACACGCCACCGTGTTGGAAGCGATAGGTGTTCAACCTCGTCACACGCCCTGCTGTTCTCTCCAACCGAAGATAACTATCAAACGCATCCCTGCCCATTGCCAGAACGATTTTCACCCGACGCAAGAAGGTCATCTCCTGCGCGAGCCAGTCGAGACACGCGCGCTTTTCTTCGGCTCTTGGGCGATTTTGAGGCGGAACACACTTGACGGCATTGGTGATATACACATTGTCCAGGCGCATGCCGTCATGGAGATCAACCGCGGTTTCCCGATTGGCAAAACCGTGCCGGAAGAGCGCGCGGTACAGCACATCGCCAGCGCCATCGCCTGTAAATGGCCTACCCGTGCGATTGGCTCCGTGTGCGCCGGGAGCCAGACCAATAATGAGCAATTGTGCATTGACATCTCCAAACCCCGGAACGGGTTTTGCCCAGTAATCGCAATCGCCAATTTTGCGGTTTTCCGCCAACTCAAAGGAGCGACAGTAATCGACCAGACGTTTGCACAAAGTACATCCCGCAATCTCTTTTTTCAGAACGCGTGTCCGCATAGTATTCACAATCTAAATATAAAAGTATCTGCAAATGGCTCTTATTCGCACCAAAGAAAAAGGCGACCCTTAAGGATCGCCTCACAATAAAAAACCACCACCTTGTTTTTATCGACCAAAGTGAGGGTTGGCAATGGTCGGTTGCTGTGCTGTACGCGCCATTGCTTCATGCTCTTCATCTGTACAGGAACGATCCGTCGGAACCGCGGGATCTGGACCTCCGGGCTGGTAGCCATTTGCGATCAACCAACCTTCTAACTCATCACCGCTGACATCGGCCAGCATCATATCCCCAACCTGTACGCAGGGCTGTAAGGGCTGCCCACTCTTCATAACCATCTCGCGATAGTTGTCGGGATTGTTAATAATATCGCGGTCTTCGTACTCCAATCCATATTTTGTCAGAACAGCGCGCACACCACCGCTCCAACCACAGACTGGCTTTAAATATGCGATGACTTTGGGATTAGCCATTGAAAAACCTCCTGAAAAATGACACTACGGGTCTGATACGATTCTTTTTAATGTACAAAAAATCGCATATATGGCAAGGGTTCTTATTGTTTATTCGTTTTTAATCGCCATGCCTATTATTAGTTCTTACTTCCCACTTCTTCCTTCTCGACGGCGCGCTTTAAGGCGTTTTTTTTGCCTCTGTCGCCTTCGACGAAGCTCTTTTCTGCGTTCACCACTCGCCATAAATCCTTCCTATTCGTTACCAAAGTGAAAACCGATTGTGAATTGCAATGCGCTATCTTTTTCATCGTCGGCAATGATGAGTTTCATTTCGCCAAACCAGGACAACACCGGCCCCAATTTGCGCTGATATCCCAATGGTATATTTACGCTGATTTTGGTATCGTTTTGTGGGCGCTCGAGAGAGAGATCTTCAGCCCCTTCTACTGCTGTATCTGACTCTATGGCGTCCGACGCTATTTTTGGGCGAAAGAAGTGGGTTCCAAAACCACCACCGATATAGGCTCGTCCGACTGGCGTTTGATGAAAAAAGTAAACGACATCCAGATTGGCGACATAAATGCGCAAATTCTCCTGTACCGCGATATCCACGCCCGGCAGCAGATGCAAGTTGGGCAAGATAAAAGATCCCAGATCGAGATTGCTACCGAGCATCCATCGATGAGAGTCAAATTGTCCACCCATGCCATAATAGGTGAACTGCGGTTCGCGCGTCAGACTCACGCCCGCTTTGACCCCCAACCCCAGGGCATCGGCTGTCTGAGGAACACATAGCACCATCAGGGCTACCAGTCCCCAGGCAGCGAATATTGAAATCACTCGATTCATGTTACCCCCTTTGGGTTGGGTTCATAGTGGTCTATTCAGATACACACAAATCAGGCTGTCCCATTTCCCCCATTTTTTGCCCACAACGCTTTGAGAATTTCACCAGGTGACATGGGCAAATTCGTCATTCTCACGCCTACAGCATCGTAAATCGCATTTGCAATTGCTGCAGCAGGCGGAACAATCGGGACTTCCCCCACCCCTCGTACACCGTAGGGATGACCGGGATTTGGCACTTCGACGATATGGGTCTCAATCATGGGCAAATCGAGGCACGTCGGCATCCGATAATCGAGCAAACTCGCATTGGTCAAAAGGCCATCTCCATTATAGGCATATTCTTCGTTGAGCGCCCAGCCAATGCCCTGTGCCGCTCCCCCCTGCATCTGCCCTTCGACATAACTGGGATAAACAGCTTTGCCAGCGTCTTGAATCATAGAGACGCGCAAAATCTCCACTTTACCCGTTTCGATATCGACCTCGATATCGGCAATCATTACCGCAAAAGCTCCACCCACGCCGGACGGATTTACGGTTGCCCTGCCCATAACGGGGCCACCAGTTTCGTCAAGCATTCCGGCCAACTCTTTGAACGAGACAGTCTTAGAAGAGTCAGATGAAGAAAATGTACCATCGTCGAAAACCACATCATCAGCCGAGATCTCCCACAATTTCGCCGCGCGCTCGATCAACTGCTCCTTAATATCCAGGGCGCACTGATAGGCCGCCCACCCGGTTGCAAATGTCGTGCGGCTTCCCCCGGTCACATCTGTATCGCCGATAGAATCCGTATCAGCCACCTGTGGTTTGACATCTTCTGCCCGAATACCGAGCACTTCGGCCAATTGCATTGCAATAGATGTTCGGGTTCCGCCAATGTCTGCAGAACCCTCAACTAGACTGACCGTGCCATCGGAATTTACACTGGCAGCAGCGCTCGACTTCAAGCCTACGTTGAACCAGAAACCCGAAGCAATCCCGCGCCCGCGATTTTTGCCATCGAGTTGCGTCGCATAGTGCTCAGAAGACAGGGCTATTTTGACACATTCCTCGTTACCAATTCGCGGATAAACCGGACCATCTGCGCGTCGCGTGCCTTCTCTGGCAGAATTGTTGAGCCGAAACTCGAGTGGATCAACATCCAATTGCTCGCAAATCTCGTCGATAATCGTTTCTGAAGCAAAAGCTGCATTGGTGGCACCGGGTGCCCGATAAGCCATGGTCTGCGGTTTATTGACCAGCACTTCATAACCATCAATCAGCACATTGGGAATATTGTAGGGCGCGAAAATGCACATGGCACCTGGAGCCGCCCAACTGCCGGGAAAACCACCCGACTCATACGCCATATAGGCATATGCGGCGACGAGCTTGCCCGCTTTGTCAATCCCCATTTTGCACTTGATAAAAGAGCCTGCAGTTGGGCCAGTCGCCTGCAGAACTTCCGTTCGGCTCATGACCATCTTGACGGGGCGTCCCGTCTTTTTTGACAGAATTGCGGCCAGAGGTTCGAGATAAATCCGAATTTTGCCTCCAAATCCACCGCCGATTTCCATGGGAACGACCTTGACCTGCGAAACCGGCACATCCAATATCTGCGCGGTCTGTTCGCGCACGGTAAAAGCGCCCTGCGTGCTGCACCATACCGTGATCTGATCATCAGCACCCCACAAGGACGTGGCATTTTGGGGTTCAATATACCCCTGGTGAACCGTCGCCGTATCAAATTCTCGCTCAATGACGAGTTCCGCCTCTGCAAATCCCTTTTCTACATCGCCCAATTCATGGCGAAAATGGGTACACACATTGCTTTTTTGCCCCGTATCCTCGCCCAGTGACTGCGTGGTCTGGTCTTCCAGAAGCAAAGGTGCGTCCTCTTCCATGGCTTCGTGGACAGTTAAAACGGGTTGTAGCACCTCGTATTCGACATCGATCAAATCGACGGCTTCCTGCGCCGTGTGAATATCTGTTGCCGCAACCCCAGCCACGGCATGTCCGTGGTACAATACCTTGCCATCGGCCAGCACATTTGCGCGCAGATGGCGGAGATTTGCAGCACCTTCGCCGAGGTCTTCAATTTTGTCTTCTTGCAATGGCAGGTCTTCAACCGTGATCACGGCTTTTACACCTGAAAGTGCTTCTGCCTTGCTCGTATCTATCGATTTGATCCGCGCATGCGCGTGTGGGCTGCGCACAACTGCCCCGTGCAACATGCCAGCCATATCGATATCTGCACCGTATTTTGCCCGACCGACGACTTTATCGACGCCATCGTGCCGGATCGGACGGGTGCCAATAACTTTGTAATCTGTAATGCCCAGATAATCTTCTGTTTTTGTCGCCATTATGGGATCACCTCCCTATTCGGCCATGACAGATGCGGCGTCTTGTACCGCGCGAACGATTTTGTCATACCCCGTACAACGGCACAGGTTCCCCGCTAAGTATAACCGAATGCGTTCTTCAGAAGGATTTGACTCTTGATCGAGCAACGCTTTGGCGGCTACAATAAAGCCCGGCGTACAAATACCGCACTGGAGAGCTGCGTGTTCGAGAAATTTCTGCTGAAGAGGATGCAAACCATCGGCACTTGCAACGCCTTCAATCGTCGTGAGTTCCTGCCCTTCGGCTTCGACGGCCATCATCAGACAGGAATCGATAACCTGTCCATTGACCAGTATGCTACACGCGCCGCAGTTGCCGTTGCTGCAGCCCTCTTTCGTGCCCGTAAGATCGAGTTGGTCTCGCAAAACTTCGAGAATTGTCTGCCGAGGTTCGCACAAAAACTCGACTGATTCTCCATTGATTGTCGTTGTAACGTGAACTTTTCCTGGCATGCGATCAAGACTCCTTTGCTCTCTGAATGGCTCCCTGAATGGCGCGGCGCGTCAAAACGCCGGACAGGTGAATCCGCTGTTCGATAGTTCCCCGCATATCGCTAATTGGCCTGGCTGCTGCGCGAGATGCCTCACAAGCCGCTTCTATTGCGTCTTCATCATCTACTGCTTTCCCTGCAAGTGCTGCGCCTGCATCGGCAACGAGCAAGGGTGTGGGTGCAACGGCTCCAATTGACACCCGCGCCTCTTGAATGGTCGTTTTATCGCTGTCCAAAACCACAGACGCCGCAGCATTGGCCACGGCAATATCCATTTCATTGCGCGGAATGAATCGCAGGAAAAATGCTCCCGAATTGGCAGCAGGCGTTGACACCTGAATAGAAATGAGAAACTCGCCGGATTGAAGAACACTTTGCCCGGGACCGGTAAAGAAATCTTCCGCGGCGACTTCGCGCGTGCCATTTGCCCCTGCAATACGACATGTGCTGCCCAGGACAATGACAGCAGGTGGGGTATCCGCTGCGGGCGAGGCATTGCAGAAATTGCCCCCAACTGTTCCGCGGTTTTGAATCTGAATAGAACCGATGAGCGAAGTACAATCCACAAGCGCAGGATAACGGCTTTGGACAACATCATAACTGTAAATTTTGGAACACGGTGTTGCCGCGCCAATGCTCAAACCGCTGTCCTCATCAAAACTCAACGCCGTTGCTTCGGGAATCTGCTTGAGATCGAGCATCAAATCGATCTTGCGCCCCTCCTGCAACTGCGCGATCAAGTCCGTGCCACCCGCCAAAATGCCGACATTGCCATTTCCCGCGCTAAGCAGAGAAATAGCCTCATCTACAGACTGGGGTGCTTCATAATCAAATGCGTTCAAAATTTTTCCTCCTCTTTATTAAAACCACAGATTTTATCTGCGTTTATTACCCGTTTTCACAGGGATCATCTGCGGATGCTTTTGAATTTTGTTAAGAAGCTAAGGATACAAACGGAGGTCCAGACTGTCAAGCCTTTTGCCGGATAAGAATTAACGCTTTGAAAATGGATGTGTCAACCACAAAAAAGCGGGCTTCCGCGAGACGCCCAATCTGGTGGGAGGGGACCAGACTGAACACGTGCGGAAACCCGTGTCCAACTATCAGACCTTATACTTCATTGCGATAAACGCCTGTATGATACATTAGTTCCCAATATGGGCATGGAGAACGACATATCCATCTTTTTGAGCCATGACATTGACATTCCCCTGCCCAAAAACCCTGCGGATATGTTTCAGATACGCTTCTGGACGCATCACAACAAGCATCAAACGCCCTTCCGGTCGCAGTGCCCGAAAAGCACCCTCAATAAGGGGGTGTGCCGCTGAATTGCCATCGTGAAAGGGCGGGTTTGAAACAATGAGATCGAATTTTTCGCGCGGGTCAAAAACGCGAGCATCTACCACACGAGTCACTGCATTGCAAATTCGATTTCGCCTCAAATTTTCCTTTGCACAGGAAATAGCGCGAATATTTGAATCGACGAGCGTTGCATTGCCTTTTGCAGATAGACGCGCAGCAACCATGCCAAGTGCGCCCCAGCCACACCCCCAGTCCAGTACACGGTCGGTGGGCCGAACTTCCATGCAGTCGATTAGCAACCTCGTCCCGTTATCGAGTCCATCCCTCGAAAAAACGCCCGCACGAGTTTCAACGCCGTATGGACTGCCCGGCAAATCGCGCAATTCAAATGTCATTCGATTGTCAACTGGTGCTTGCAAAGGATCGTTCTGCTTTTTTTTCGCGCTGTAAATTTCCACTCTGCCCACGCGCCCTACGCGTTTGCTATTGCCAAAAACAGCATGCAAATATGCGACATAACTTCTAATGCCGCGATTTCGCTGCCCGGCCAGATAAAGCGCGCCACCCCTTTCAAGTGCTCGAAAACCCTGATCAATCCATTCAAATACCTGACCCTTAGCAGATCTCTGTGTGGGTTTGTACAATACAACCTGTACATTGGAAACTATCTGTGCGGGCATTTCACCGAGCACCCCATTTATCCGAAGAGCTTCTGCCTTTTGCACAGCGCGAATATCCTCTCCCACAAAAGTCACCAGCGCACCTGTTTTCTGTAAGTATTCGAGGCAGTCTCCCTCCCAGCCGAGATCCAAAACCTGACTGCCGGCCTGCAAATCTGCTGCTGCAACAAATGCCTCGCGCGCTTGTGTGTTCTTTGGTCTGATCACTCGTAACTGCCTCTGCCACAATATTGAACAGGATTTATATCCCAATTTCCATCAAATGAAACACCTGATGGTCTGGTCTCCCTACGACTCAGCCCGCGCCTTCAGACTCGCGTAAGAATTGGACTCGTTGACATCGGTTTCGACAGGCAAATTAGAATCGCGCCATCCCACCACTACGAGAACGCCATTTTCGACTTTTCCACCAAATCCGCCCTGAACATTGGCCAGATTCGAATACCCCAACTGCGCCATCAAGTCCGCAGCCATCTGAGAACGCATCCCAACCTGACACCCACAAAAAACGGGTTGCTCTTTATCGGGAAGTATCTTTTGCACAACATTCAGAAAATCGGGATTTGGCATCATTCCCGCCGCGCCGGGGATTGCAATGGGGATATTGATAGCGCCTTCGGGATGCCCCTGAGCAAACTCCATTTCCGTGCGAACATCGATATAAACAGAATTTTCCGCTTCATCCATCGCTGCTTTTGCTTCTCGGGGTTCAAGCTGTGTAATTGCCATATTAATACTCCAATATTGAGGTGATTGTTTCTAAAATTGGTTTTGAATAATTGCCTTATAGTATTTTGAGGAGGTCCTTCAAAGGACGGATTTCGTCGTTGCCTTCGACAATGACCTGTTTCGGTTGTTTGATCTTCGGGTCGTCTGGCACTTATCTTATCTCCATGTTAAATTCAGTGGCCGTTTCAAGCATTTCATCGTCAAAACTCACAACCTTGACCTCTTCATTGACGCGATCAAGGCGGTAGAATGCCAACTCTTGAGGTCCATGTTTTCTAAGAGCTCGGTACGCTGCTCGGATGCACTCGTCGCTGTGTGTTGTGGCAAATATCTGCACATCAAATGATTTAGCCAAGTCCAGTAAGATGGAAAACACTTCTTCTTGTACGCTATAATGCAGTCCGTTTTCAATCTCGTCAATCAGGAGCAATCCGCCACTTGCCTCGCTCATAGACAACACGAGTCCGAGCATTCGATTCAAGCCTTCGCCAAGCAATTGGACTGGTATTGGCCTATCCATACCATCTATGTAGGCGTGAATGACGGGTATATTATTGATCGTTATCAACGTTAATACCTGTAATCGGGGTTCCAATGGACGAATGAATTCCAGAATTTTTTTGTCCATTCCTTCTAACTGAAATCTACTAAATCTCGATGCAGTGGTCTGAAGGTTCTCTCTGTGAACCGCTGCCATGAATACCGAAGTAGGTCTTTTGGGAATTGCTTGACGTTCCCCCCTGATACCCTCCGTCAGTGAAGTATCAGGGTCATCCGACTTCTGTTCCAAAATCCACCAAGCCCGCGATACATATTCTTCTTCATTATCATGCTGATATTTGAACATGATCTCAAGTGCACTTTCAGTTATGGGTCGCGTTAAGCGTTCTATACTGGCCTTTTCCAGAGCATCCGAATGAATAGTGTCAATCTGTTGGCGATTCTGTAGATAGATCTCCAATTTACGCGGAAGGCTACCCCAATCTCCATGGGCACTTATTCTGATGTGCCTGCCAATATCAAAGTCACAAAAAATGTCGTGGAAGGTAATCTCCGGACCACTTATAAGCATCCCCCTGAATGCGTTCATCCTCGCAGTTAAATCCGGGAGATCAGGACCACTGAGTAGCCAGAGAGCTTCGAGCAGAGCGGTCTTGCCTGCTCCGTTTTTTCCGCCAATCAGCGTTATCCGGCCAAGACCTTCCAGCGTGACCGATTTGAGATTGCGGAAGTTTGTTACTGTAAGGCTCGTCAGCATGGGATGGTTCCTTTTTTGTTTTGGTGTTTGTTTGTGAAATTCATTCTGACGAATCATTTTTGGCTTGCTCAACAGCTTGTTTCAATGGTTCCTTGATTTACAAAAATAAGCAAAATCATGGGCGGGGCAAGTCCTGAATCTCGTTTGGGCATTCAAAGTGTTTCAACTCTTTACTCTTGTCGCTGGATATATTAATTTGGATTTCGATACGTAAATTATATTTATAGGAGGGATTAATGGCTAAAAAAAAACTGAGAGTCGCCATCGCTGGCTGTCATCGCATGCTGCTGCGCGATTTGACCCATCACAATTTTGCCGCGGCTTTTCGGACCGTTCCAGAAACTCAGATCGTCGGTGTATTCGATTACGGCGCAGAAACGCGAGCGAAATTTGTCACCTGCTGGCAGGACGTTTGGGGCGATATCCCAACCTTCGGTAACTATGAACACATGCTCAAAGAGATCAAACCAGATGTACTCTGCATTGCCACGCGCCAGACCATGCACGCCGATCAGATAGAAGCCGCTGCCACAGCAGGCGTTCGGGGTATTCTCTGCGACAAGCCTTTGGCCACCACCCTTGCGGAGATGGATCGCATCATCGCAGCGTGTGCAGACATCCCCCTCTGCTTTGGCCTTGACCGGCGCTGGTCTCTCCCCTATCGCCACCTTCGCGAGAATATGAGCGGCCTCATCGGAACCATCACAAGTCTCGTCGCTTATGGCCTGCCCAATACCATCAACCACGGCTGCCATTGGTACGACGCCTTGCTGGGCTTATTGGGCGATCCCGAACCCTTATGGGTCAGTGGTTTAATTGACCACGGCAATTCGGACGATGAACGCCGCAAACTCGACCCGCCTGCGCGTGCTCAAATAGGTCTGGACAACGGCGTAGTCGCCTACATTACAACAGATGGCGGCAAAGGCCCCGGTTTTCAAATCACTGGAACAAACGGTCATCTATCCATCCTCTCTGACGCAACGCACGCCCATCTCTATCGAGAAGATGCGTACCAGCCCCTCAGTCTTCCCACAGACGAAGAACTGTGGCCAACAGGATCGGCAATGGTGCGCGATCTCGTTCAGGCCATTAAAACGGGTAGCCGCACGGCCTGTGATATCAACCATGCACGCAGGGCCACAGAGATCGGATTCGCCATCCACCACTCCTCAAAGCAAGGGGGCGCAAAAATCGCCCTTTCAGACGTGGATCGATCTCTGAAAGTGCAATCATTTCCTTGGGGAAATGAACAACTACAGAATGCACCTGGAAAAACATAGTTTTAATACACTTGCATACTGCTCTTCCCAAAGGAGATTTCCCAATGTCAAACCCTATGAACATCGTCGTCATCGTAGCCGATACATTTCGCACATCATTCCTGGGTGCTTATGGAAACGACTGGGTCCACACGCCAAACCTCGACCAATTTGCCGAAGAGGGCGTGCGCTTCACCAATGCCCATCCCGAGTGCCTGCCCACCATTCCAACTCGGCGAACCCTTCACACTGGGCGCAGAGCCTTCCCCTTTAAAGACTATCGTCCCGTTCCCTGGGACAATGTCTATATTGCCGGATGGCAGCCTATGTCAACAGATGAGGGCACAATCGCCGAAGCACTTGTGCAGAGCGATTATCACACCGGTTTCTTTGCCGATGTTCCCCATTACTTTGTCCCTGGAATGAATTTTACACGGGGCTTTCGCCAGTGGCAATTCATTCGCGGCCAGGCCGAGGATCGCTATCGCGCCATAGCCGCAGCAGACCCGGCATTGATCGAATGTTACAAGCTCAGAAAAGGACAGACCGAAAATCTGATCCGCGCCCATCTGGTCAATGTGCAACCCCATCGTCCCGAAGAGATCTGGCCCACCGCACGGACATTTCGCGCTGCCATTGAATTCCTTGAGCAAAACGCTTCAAACACGCCTTTTTACCTCTACGTCGATAGCTTTACCCCCCACGAAACCTGGGAAGCACCGCTCCACTACTACGACCTGTATGGCAGCCGCGAAGACAGAGAACCTATTTGTCTCAATGTGCCTTATGCTCCTCTGAGCGCCAATCCCGACTACGAAGATCGGCTCATTTCTATTCGCGCCAATTATGCCGGACTCGTCACAATGGTGGATACCTGGTTCGGACGACTGGTCGATACAATCGACAGAGTGGGCTTGCGGGATAATACCATGGTCATTTTTTTAAGCGACCACGGCACAAATTTCGCCGACAATGCCGAAGGCGTAACCGGCAAACCCGCAGAATATATGTATCCGGGTACCATGTGCATCCCGATGATCTTGCGACACCCACAAAATAAAGGCGCTGGAACTATCTCCGACGCCTTTGTCTATACCCTCGATATACCCGCGACAGTGCTCGATCTTTCCGGTGTTTCACCACTTGGGCAAATCGACGGACAAAGCCTGCTACCCATCGTGAAATCCTCAGGCACTTTCAGCGAGCGAGACTATCTGACCTGCCGTTATAGCAATTCTGTCTGGTACAAAGACCAGACCACATGGTTTTTTTCCCAGGCAGACTTTTCTGGCCCTCGCGTCTTCGACCTGGAATCAGACCCGGATTGCACCCAGAACATCGCCGAAAGAGCCGCAGACAGAATCGAACGAGCAAAACGCCGTATTCTCGAAGATGCCAGCGGCGAGATCCCTATTTACCAGCGCCAAGAATCCACTGACGCCCTGGGCCGACCAGAATTTACTGTATAAAAAGCGTGTCGCATCTAGAAAAACGATGGCGAAGGCGGGGTGTTTGATGAGGTTCGTTATATGGAGTTCATTTGAAAATTGGGTCTGTTGTTCGAAATTTAAGATTGTCTTTTGTCTCGATCTCACTGATGACCTTTCTCACATCGGCTTGCATCAAAATTCCACGTTCCCATAGTGCACGCAAAATTTCGGATAGATTGACGCAATCTATCCCATTTTTCCGACAGTGATGTTTAACCCGTCGCTCGTTGCTAACAAAGATGGCATTCAACCGTTTACAAATCGCCATTGACTCGCGTTCTCCCGAACCAAGCGTCTTGGGCAAGGTCGCAGTGAACCGTTGGTCAACAGCTGTCGGATGATATGTTACGATTTTCCCTTGGGAATGCAATGCTATGACGTTTTGTGCAAAGTCAAACCCCTTAGCGATGCCCGTTTGAAGTTCGCTCTCTACAGTGGTGGAAATATTGAGATGGTCTTCATTAAAGACGGTAAACAACAAGGGAAGCCGTTGAATTTTAGCGAATATGGAAAGCACATCTGTATCAACAAAAACCACGACTAAGTCCCTTTGGTGCTGTCGTTTGATTTCTACTGTCATTTAATGAGTGAAACGCCTGCTTGCAAGGCTTCGGTTTAATCGGCTTCTACGATTTTCGAGATACCTTTCGTTTCCAACGCAGCTTCAAACTCAAAACGGTGGATCCCGGCCAATTCCGCAGCTCTGGCGAGTGTCACTTCATGCTGTTGATAAAGCAAAATTGCGGCATCAAGGCGAGATTCTTTTTTGGTAGTGACCAATTTTTCAAGAGCATCGGTCATCAACGCGTGCGAGTCGGCATAAAGCCCCGCATCGATTAGGGCGTTCACCTCTTTTTCGAGGTCGCGTGAGTGAATTTCAATCTGGAGCATGAGTATCTTGCCTTTCCTTGAGATTTCGAGGTCGGATACTTCCATTTCGCTAGGGATGAGTTATAGAGTATGCGTACTTTCCCCCATCTGAAATAGCCTAAGCTGATTTTCCGGTTCTGTTTTTATGCGACCTGGTGGTTTGGGAATTCTTTTTTGTTCTATTCCTTTTTTAACCCAGGATGCCCATTGAAGAAGGGCATTTCCCACACGTATTTCCGAGCTATCAGACCAATTACGTTCAAACTTTTGGTTTACAAACCTCCCAATCGCTTGATAACCTTTGAGCTCTAACGTGCCTAATAGCTTAGTTAAAACATCCGCGCTGATAGGTCCTCGGTGTGCTTTACACTCTACATAAACGGTCTTGCGGTTAACTTGATGTTCACACAAGAGGTCAAGCTCAGTAGCGGTTAATCGCAGTTGTTCAGTGACATCATAGTTCTGTATTCTTAAGAGATCCGCTGCTAACTCTTCAAGTAAATCCCCTTTCTCTTTAGCTGGTGTACCTGGAGGTTTAGCAACCTCAATGTGTGCTTTGTGTTCCAAGGATGTGCTCCGTTAATTTGAGAAATTTCGGGTCTGTTTTATTAATGTTAGGAACTGCCAATTTACTACAAATTATAATACAAAACGCGGAATTTGCCATCACAAATCCAATTCGTCTATAAAATTTTCTCTTCAGGGATGTCGTATCTTACCTCTACCCACTATCTGGCGTAACCGGTTTGGGAGCGCGCTCTCGACTTTCGGGCAATGTTTGAGTCATCTCATTTTGATTTAATGGATTTCACGGAGTATCCGTCTTAGCTCAAACTGTGACAGGGCGCGGGGATTGTTTTTTAGACGTTCCGTATTGACATTCTGCACAATTGTTTCCAGGTCTGCAGCAGTATCCACACCGATCTGTCGCAGACGGGTTGGACAACCAATGGTGCTGATGAGATCGTCAATGTGTTTTCGCGCTTCTTCAGAACTCTCAACCCCTATCAGCCTGTTGATACCTCTGATATCATTCTGAACTTGAGCAACACCTTTGGGATGCCAACAATCACCACTGGTTACCCCATTGTTGTATATTAAAACTGCACCCAATGTCAGAGCCACAGCCAAACCGTGAGGCACACCAAATTGAGATGTGAGCGTATAGGAAATCGCGTGAGGTGCTGTGGTCTTGCTGATATTAATCGCTTTACCCGATAGATGAGCAGCGCGACACATATTAGCACGCACATCGAGTGTGGGACGGTGAACAGCGGCCTCGAGATTATCGAGCACCAGCCTCAGAGCTTCGCTTGCAAAAACACGCGATTGCGCGGTTGCATTCACACTCCACAAAGATTCAACAGCCTGTGACAGTGCGTCCAGGCCAGTATGTGCGGTAATAGAAGGCGGCAAATTGGCCGTCAGATTGGGATCGATAATTGCGTAGTCGGGCAGCACATTGGCGTGTACAACGGAATATTTCTGTCCCCCAACATAAACCACAGCAAAATGCGTCGCTTCACTTCCCGTACCCGCTGTGGTGGGAATGGCGATTAACGGTGCGGCCTTATCCCGAATCGGTATCTCCCCTGTAAGAAGTTCGCGGTATTGCCCGCGATGTGTACCGCAAATGCCAATGAGCTTGGCCATATCAATTGCGGACCCACCACCTATAGCTATCATGATATCACAAGGATGCGTGTGCCAGAATTTGACACCGCGCATCACATCGGCGTATTTGGGATTGGGCGCGAAATCATCAAAGATGGCCTGGACTCGCCCCTGTAATGCGGATTTTAGATACATTCTTGCGCCAGATTTATCGTAGGCTGTGCGATCAGCCACAACAAAGACGGAGTGCGCAACTCTATCATCTAACAAAGACCGCACAGTCTCAATAGCCCCGGGTGCCATGTAGGTAATCTGTTTCACAATTCGCCTTATGTATTGATCTCTATACCGACACTTTATTTTTTTCTCGAACCAGAAAGGACAGAAAATGGATTTTTATTTTCGACGTACATATCGCGGTGTGCTAAAAGCCATTTTGTTAGATTGGGCAGGAACCACAATGGATTACGGATGTTACGCGCCTGCTGTGGTTTTTCGCCAGGTGTATGAACGCATGCGAGTACCTATCAGCATGTCCGAGGCGCGTGCGCCAATGGGGGCGCATAAAAAAGTCCACATCCACAAAATATCTCAAATCGAATCTGTACACCAGCGCTGGGAAGAGACCTACAATCGCCCACCGCAGGAATCGGATATCGATGAGATGTTTGAAGCATTTGTGCCCATGCAACTGAGTTGTCTGGCTGAATACGCCGATTTGATTCCCGGTACACTGGAAGCCGTTGCCGAGTTTCGCAAGCGCGGATTAAAAATAGGATCAACCACCGGATATACAGGCGAAATGATGGCACTATTGCAGAAAGAAGCCAAAAAGCGCGGTTACGAACCCGATGCAACTGTGTGCGCAACCGACGTTCCCGAAGGCCGTCCAGCACCGTGGATGTGTGTGCAAAATGCCATGCAACTGGGCGTGTACCCCTTTGCAGCCTGTGTCAAAGTCGATGACACGATCCCCGGCATCGAAGAGGGTCTCAATGCCGGCATGTGGACCATAGGACTTGCAAAAACAGGGAATGAAATCGGTCTAAACGAAGAAGAAATCAACAGCCTTGATCCCGAAGTACTGCAAACACAACTCGAGGCCGTATATCAGCGCATGCATCAGTCTGGCGCACACTATGTCGTCGACGGCATCTGGGATGTGCCGGCTGTATTAGACGACATCCAGAGCAGGCTTACACGCGGCGAGTGCCCCTGAGACTCAATACTCACCTTCAGACAAACTTCATTGCTACAAAAAAAGGCCGTGAGTCATATTCACGACCTTTTTAGATAAAACATAAAATCTACAATCTCATTTCAAAGCCTCATCGATCAAAAACAGATCGGTCAGCAGCGCGCGCAAATGAATAGAGGCATTTAAGTTGTCGATCAACTGGGAACTGATGGCGGACTTTCCGAGTACGAGATTGATGCCCGCCTGTGCTTTTTGGGCATCGACATCCATCGCGTCCAAAAAATCCCGATAATCCGTAAGCCCCTTTTCTCTTGCGATACGCGCTGCGGATTCTCCCAGATTACCGAGCGCGTCATTCATCTCTTTTAATGCGTGTCGTATCTGCGAGTCTGGGCCGTCATCTCCCTCTATACCCTGTGCGGCATAAGCCAGCATCAATTCATAGCCCGACTCAATCGCCTCAATATATTGCGCCCACTCTGAGAAAACATCTGCCATGCGTTGATTAGCCCTTTCTTTTTGCATCCCACTTTTCAGGATCGTGATGTGCGCGATATTCCTCGTCTGTAATCCATCCTTTAATCATCGATCGCGTATAAAAGAGTTTCTCGGGCCGTATCGCAAAATAAACATGCATCATAATCAGCGGAATAAAACACAGACCCGAAAAATCGTGTAAAACATAAATAATGCCCCAGCTTTCACCTGAAAAAACATAAGGATCGCGTGTCCATAAAGGCGAATCAATTTTAAGTAGCATCAAAATACCCGTCACAATAGCAACGAGACTCATGGTCGCCACAATATGATGATAAAACTTTTGCATCAGCCAGTATTTGCCGGGCGACACTTTCAAAGCCTTGATGGAACCCGACAGCGAGGAAAGAATATCTGCAAATTCTCCTGGCGCAATCCACATAGACCGCCAGTCTTGCCGGGTCATGGCATAAATAATGTGAAATAAAACAGAAGCGGTGAAAATCGCGCCGGAAACCCAGTGCAGCGTCACCCACGCAAACTTAATCCCCAAAATCGGCAAAAAACCAGTCAACAACAGCGCAATCATGCACGCCGCCATCAGCCAGTGATTGATTCGGGTAGCGAGAGTATGTCTCAGCAGGACATTCATTGACCGTTTTTTTTCACGAAAAAGTGCATATAACCCGAATGCAAAACAATAAATACAACGCCCACACCTGCAAAATACCCGATCAGATCCCACGAAAGACCTTCTAAAACCCGCTGCCCCCAGGCATCGCTGGTATATCGAAAAATATCCATCAACTCTCTCGTATCGCCCGTTTGACCAGACCTTCCATAAGGGGAATCTTAAACCCATTGTAATTCAGCGGCGTGGCCCCTCGGCTTGCCGCACTCGCAGCGAGATCGGCAGACGCGCCATTTTTGGGATTGCCCTTGACCACCTCTTCCACAACCGTCAATCGCAGCGGCACACACGCAACGCCGCCACATGCCATGCGGATATCGACAATCGCATTGTTATCCACCTTCATCGCAGCGGCAATATTGACCAGCGCGAAATCCCATGTGTTCCTTTCGGCCACTTTTTCAAAATAAAAACGCGCCCCTGCCCATGTGTTGGGAATCACAATCGACTTGAGTAAATCACCCGGTTGCAAAATCGTCATACGCGTAATATCCACATCTGGACCGATAAAAAAATCCTCTGCCTGCACCTCTTTTTCCCCATCGCCATTTACAACAATCATACGCGCATCGAGGGCAACAAGTGCAGGTGCGGTATCCGAAGGCGATACGGCAATACACCGATCAGCTCCAAAAAGACAATGTTCGCGGTCAATTCCCTCGGGCGTATCGGCATAGCAGGTATTCCCTCCCGCGCGATAACAATCCAGACCATACCGATAATACCAGCACCGCGCATCCTGACAGACATTGCCCCCAATCGTTCCCACATTGCGAATTTGCGGGCTTGCAACATGCCGCGCAGCATCGGCTAACACGCCGTATTTCTCTTTAATCAGCGCACTTGTCTCGATCGCCGTCAGCGTGGTCAGCGCACCAATCTCAACCCCATCGGCTGTTTCTCGAATCCCGTGCAAATCATCAATACCGTTAATATCGATAACTGCTTTGGGCTTCTTGGCGCGGTCCTTAAACCAGTCAAAACTATCCTGCCCCCCTGCCAGAACCCAACCGTCATCGCCATAGCGATCCATTAAATTCAGCGCGTGATCTATCGTCGTGGGCTGATACAACTCAAAATTAGCCATCATATCTCTGGGCATTTCATTTCTCCCTTCTTATACTGTATTCACCTGCAGTGCCTTATACGACTGTTCGCGCCCTGCGGCTGCATTGACAATATGATCGGTCGTCACTGGCATGCGATTAAAATAATGCCCGCCCAGCGCGTCTGAAATCGCGCACAAAAGCGCGGCAGCGGCACAACCCTGCACAGGCTCGCCAATTCCCTTAGCACCAACTGGATTTTGAGGATCGGCGATATCGACCACTTCTGTTTTCATCTCAGATGGAACATCGAGATAAGACGGCGGCTTGCACTGATAAAGCCCCGTATTTGCGGGAAGGCCGTTTTGAGGATCATACACGTACCGCTCCAGAGCAGCCAGACCAAATCCCATAACCGCACCGCCTTTGATCTGCGTCTCCAGCCCCTGCGGATGTAGCACTGTGCCGCACTCGGCAACCCCTACATAATCCAAAATCTCGTACTTGCCGGTCTCGAGATCCAATTCAATCTCGACAAACCCGACAGCCATCGCTGGCACAACGCCATCGTGCTTCAAATTGTCTTTGGCAACACCAATCAAACCCGTGCCCGCAAGCGCGGCCACCGAGGCTTTTGTCATATCATTAATATCTTCAGGAGCCTCATGTCCGTCGTACTTCCCCCCCAGTTCAATTGCGCGTTTTGCCGCCTCTACAAATCCCATGCTTTTGGATTTGTCCGTTTTATGCACAACCCGCTCATCGGCCAAATCGTAATCGCCGGGAGAGCCACCCAGATCCATTGCCGCAATCTCCAGCAATTTGTTTTTTGCATCCACAGCCGCGACATAATTCGTGCGCGTCATCGTAAACGAGGTATTGCTCCCCCACTGTGCATGGTTCCACGGCAAATGGCGGCGGGTATCGCCCCGCTCAATCACGCAATTTTCCCATTTACACGTCAGCACTTCGGCGGCGACACGAGATGTTGCACTGTGCGAAAATGTACCGAGATTGCCAACACCCGAATGAATGTGCAATTTGCCCTCTGGCGTCAGGCGCACCAGACCATCAAACTTACTTGAACCCGCCGAGTGATAAGCCTGCCCAACTCCCACACCAATAATCTTAGAACCATTTCTCTGGCGACTTTTTTGTTTTTTCCCTGCCCAATCAAAAGCTTTGCCGCCCTTGTCCAGAGCCTCGCGCATATAAACGCTCGTAACCGGCCCTTGCCTGCGTCCGTATTTCGAATCGTTATCGGGTGCATTGATGCGCCGAATCCCCAGCGGATCAAGGCCCAATTCCTCGGCGGCCTTGTCGAGTAAGGGTTCGACCACACAGGCGATCTGGTTCTGTCCAGGACCGCGTTGCGCGCCTCTAATCGGCGTATTGGTATATACGGGAATCCCCCGAAAGCGCATGGCATCGGGCGTATAAACCAGCGAAACCGCATCGCCGGCAGCAGTCCAATCACCACCCCCGCGATAAGCGCCATTTTCCTGAATCACGTACATATCCAGCGCACTGATCCGCCCATTGTCGCGAAAACCAATTTTAATTCGCCCCTGAAAACCATGGCGCGCCGACCCTATGAAATACTCTTCCGCGCGACTAATACGCATCATCACGGGCTGCCCGACTTTTTTGGACATAAGCGGCGGAATCGCCATCACGGGATATGCCGTGCCTTTGGAACCAAAACCGCCACCGCAGTATTCTGCAATATAGACCAGTTCTTCAGGCTCCATCTTCAAGAGACGGGCCAGGTCGCGCGTGGGACGACTCTGGCTTTGCGTTGCGCCATACACGAAACACTTGCCATTTTGCCAATAGGCCATGCACGACCGCGGTTCCATCGAATGATGCGGATTATTTGCCGTGACAAAGCTCTCATCCACGATCAATTTTGCACTCTCAAACCCCTGATCAACCTCGCCATAAGACCACTCAGTTGCGGGTTTGCCCGTCGGACACACATCCTTACCTACAAAATCTCCAGCAGTCCATTTGATTGTCTCGCTTCCCGAACGCCGGTTGCGAATATTGCCATCTTCGCGGGCATTTGTACCGCCGGGATAAAGACTCTCCAGGGGATCGAGTGTAAAGGGCAGGGGTTCATAATCAATCGCAATTTTGTCAATCGCATCCTGTGCA
The DNA here is from genome assembly GCA_965222605.1 of Candidatus Latescibacterota bacterium. GTDB lineage: Bacteria > Latescibacterota > UBA2968 > UBA2968 > UBA2968 > VXRD01. The sequence goes on along the minus strand of OZ244960.1, from coordinate 6,236,366 downwards.
GTCTGCTCATCGATCGCGGCAACCGCCAGAATAGGATCCCCCACATAATGGGGATTATTTGTCAAAATGGGGTTATTCGGCGCTTCTTGTTCGGGCACATCATCAGCCGTTAAAATACCTACAACGCCCTTCATCTTCATCGCTTCAGACACATCGAGGTTGCGAACGCGCGCATGGGGCATTGTACTCATAAGCAAGCGGCAAAACACCATGCCTTCAGCGCGAAAATCCTCGGCGTATTTCGCCTTGCCCGTAACCTTTGCCGCCACATCTGGCGGCATAAAATCCTTGCCAATCAATTGATATGCCATTTAAGAAACCTCCTTTGCCGCGCGCATTACTGAGTTTAGATAATTGTCATAAGCACCACAGCGACAAAGGTTTCCAGACATGGCAACCCGTGCTTCTTCGCGAGTTGGATTCGGGTTGATATTCAGCAGCGCCACCGCAGACATCACCTGGCCCGGCGTGCAAAAACCACACTGAGGCCCCAGTTCTTCAATAAATGCCCGCTGAACCGGATGCAACGCGTCGTCTTCACCTTCAAGACCCTCAACGGTCACAACCGAACGGCCCCGAACGCGATGGGTTAAAGTCGAACACGAATACATCGCCACATCATCAACCAGCACTGTACACGCGCCGCATTCACCCCGATCGCATCCCAGCTTTGTCCCCGTAAGCCCCAGCTTGTATCGCAACGTCATCGCCAGCGTTTCCTGCGGCAAAACATCAACGTGACGCACGCGACCATTTACATTCAAAGAAATAAGCCGCTCAACCGCGCCCGGCGCGCTACCCATTTCACCCGCACAACCTCCAAACACATATCCCATCGCAGAAATAGAAGCACCTGTAGCAATAATCCCTTTGATAAAATCGCGTCTCGACATCCCCGCCCGCCCCATTGCCGCATCATCTGACAAAACGACCTCGCGAGAGAAATTTGTATTCATAGAGCCTCCTCTTGCTTTATTTTCTTAAACGCTTCCAAATCGCAATCAATCTCTCCCTCTTCGTAGTCAGTGATCGGGACTTGGCGACGGGAGAGGAGATCCAGAAATTCGCGATAGGAGAGACCCAATAGTTCGGCACCTTTGCGAATCGAGATGCGCTTTTGGCGAAAAAGATCTAGCACCACGGCTTCTTTCATTTTCGCAGAAGCTGTAGCCTCATCTATCCAAAGGCCTGCGACTAAGGACTCGGGAAATTCCACAGATAGTTTGATCGTGTTTGCCATGTGTAGTCTCCTTTGGTCTATTTTGCCAGGATGCAGTGGATTCTTTATTTGTATTCCCTTCGATCCTCCAACACCCGATCAACTCCACGCATCCACGACAGGTCCCTTCCAATAACAAGCTCTGTCATTGCCGCGTGGTGTGTATTCTTCATAGGGATAGGCTTAGCCATGAAACGATGCTTTCGCGCAAGTTTTTTAACTTCTTCTGCATTATCATAAGTCATTATAAAGTCGCCTCTTAGCTTTTCACAGGTCGCAAAAAGAGCTTCATGGTCTAATTCAAAGTGCGTATAAAGACGACTTCCTGCTTTCTTGCCACCAGCAGTATAAGGGGGATCAACAAAAAATACCACTTCCTCATCATTTTTATATCGTTCCAATGCCCTAAAAGCATCTCCATGCTCGAAATACAATTTATCTCGCATCAGATTAATGGTTCGCAGACGCTTGGCAAGCGTGGTGGGATACCAACGAGAAAGAACGCCTTTGCCCGATTCGCCATTCTTCAGAAATCCGGCTCCTGCCGCCAAAATTCCACTGTGAAACGTGCGGTTTTTTATAATAGTTTGAAATGCTTTTTCTTTGGTTGAACTCCTATTAGCATTGATCTCGTTGATAGCGTTTTCCCTCGACATTTCAAAGTTTAGTATCCTTGAGGCAAGCCATTCTGCTTCACCATCAATAATTGTCTGCCATACAGCCGCGACCTCGTCATCAAGCTCAACCATCAACGCAGTTTCGGCCAGGTTCTCAAAAATTGCTGTTAAAGAGATAATACCCCCTCCAGCAAAAGGCTCAACCAAGAGTCTGGGGCATTGCGCCTGACTGCGAAGCCATTCTCGGAGTCTGGGAACAAACCAGGTCTTACCACCGGGATACCGAAATGGACTGCGCTGAGGGACCGAGGCGACGTTGACTGCCTTTAAGGGTTCTTCTTTGTCACTAAACAGCAATTTTTGCATGTGATTAGCCTTCAAATGGATTTTCAATAATTTTATTTCTTGGTGGCAATTCCTGTTTCTCATCTACCTTTGACTGAATTAATCTCATGAAATCTTCAATTCTCCCAACTTTCGGGCGGGTTATCGCGTTCAAAGCCTCTGAGAATTTTGTATAAACGACTTTGGTCCTTGTTAACTGGTATCGAGTGGCATTAGCATCGAGAACAAGGTCGTACACAAGCCAGGCTACTTCAGCCTCAGATTTTGGCACCTCTGTGAGATCGGGGAGGGTGTTATAGAAAGCACTGTCCAAAGCCACCGCCATTTTCTTATTCCACGCCTGAAGAATACCTCCCTTAAACATAAGTTGAGGAGCTAAACGCTTTCGAGACGATGAGAGAAAATCGGGACGAGGGTAGTTAGGTTGATGCCTCCAGTCCATTGCGGCATTCGCCTTACAATCCGACATGTAATGGGTAAATGGATTTCTTACGTTTCCAGAAATATAAACAGCCTGAATTTCTAAAGAGCCAAAGTCGTACACTATTCCATCGCGGTCATAAGCAACCAATACTACGTCAATATTCCCAGCAGACTTACCATCAAAATCGGCCAGTCTTACTTCGGTCAATGAAGTCCAGGTGGATCCTTCAGGAAAGAAGAAATCCGCGGCATCGTCAGCGACAATCCAATCTTCTCGAAATCGGATGGGACATGTGATGACTGCTCTTTCTCTGTTGTAAATACTACAGACCCCAAGGGGATCCTTTGCCTTATCCTTAGTACAATTGGGAATTTGATTATTGAACGGACAGAGTTTATTTCTCCGATAGCGTATTGCTTTCGAGCTAAAATCTGTTGGCAAATGACCGAATACTTCTGCCAATGGCTGATTTTCTTTTTCTATTCTTTTTAACATTTGACAATATCTCCCCGTCATATTGAATCTATTGAACATATAGAAATAAAAAAACCGTCTGTCAAATAAATATTAAGCTGAAAACATCCGCTCTATTTTGCCTCATCATATAAAAATAACCAAAATGGACGTGACTATAATAACGATTTTTGTGCTTTGTGACGAGTATCTTCAAGCCTGCAAGCATAAGGAAGATGCCCAATGTAAAGTGTCAGATGCAGAAGTGATGACCACGGCAATCACCTCTGCCCTGTTTTTTCAAGGCAATTTCGAGAAGACCTCTGTCCTGTTGAAGATGTGTGGTGCGATTCCTGTTCGTCTTTCTCGCAGTCAGTAATCGTCGTGTGCATCGTGTCAAACCCCATTTTGTGATGCTGTTTGAAATCCTCGGACAAGCCTTCAAAGCCCATCACGATGAGGCCACTTATGTCAGGTGTTTTTTGCCAGACGTGTGTGACGGTTTTATTTTTACTTCTATATAATTTCCTTGGAGTCAAACATCTGCTATCCTTCAAGGCCATTTAGTCAAGAATGCTATTGGGACGTTTCCATAGGGTGATCATCCCAGAGCCTTTCACGGCAAGGATCGAACCATCGGGAGAAAACGCTACGTCCACATTAGGAAAAAAAAACGGCACGAAATTCACAATACCCCTTCTATTATAGCTTATATATCCGAGAGTAGCGATTTCTTGCCGCTTGGCAACCGACCATAACTTGATGGTTCCATTGCTGCCTCCCGATCCTGAGGTGAGGATCGAACCATCGGGAGAGAATACTACGGAATTCACAGACTTGCCATGTCCTTTGAGGGTGGTGATTTCTTGTCGCTTGGCAACCGACCATAGCCTGATGCTTCCATCTTCGCCTCCCGATCCTGAGGCAAAGATCACAGTCTTGCTGACTCCCGATCCCGAGGCGAGGATTGAACCATCGGGAGAGAATACTACAGAGTTCACAGACTTGCCATGTCCTTTGAGGGTGGTAATTTCTTGTCGCTTGGCAACTGACCATAGCTTGATGGTTCCATTGCCGCCTCCTGAGGCGAGGATCGAACCATCGGGAGAGAATACTACAGAGTTCACAGACTTGCCATGTCCTTTGAGGGTGGTAATTTCTTGTCGCTTGGCAACTGACCATAGCTTGATGGTTCCATTGCCGCCTCCTGAGGCGAGGATTGAACCGTCGGGAGAGAATACTACGGAATTCACAGACTTGCCATGTCCTTTGAGGGTGGTAATTTCTTGTCGCTTGGCAACCGACCATAGCTTGATGGTTCCATTGCCGCCTCCTGAGGCGAGGATTGAACCGTCGGGAGAGAATACTACAGAGTTCACAGACTTGCCATGTCCTTTGAGGGTGGTAATTTCTTGTCGCTTGGCAACTGACCATAGCTTGATGGTTCCATTGTGGCCTTCCGATCCCAGGAGGAGGATCACAGTCTTGCTGACTCCCGATCCCGAGGCAAGGATCGAACCGTCGGGAGAAAACGCCATGGAATATACAGCCTCAATTACAGCCTCGCTATGTCGTCCTTTGAGACTCCCTGACGACAGCCAGGGCTTGAAGATTTGCCCATTTTCGTACCATTCGGTCCATTTGCCAATTTTCTTATCCTCTTGGTAGCTTCCTTCTGATGCCATTTGCCCATTTTTGTACCACGCAGTCCATTTGCCGTTTTTCTTATCCTCTTGGTAGCTTCCTTCTGATGCCATTTGTCCATTTTCGTACCACGCAGTCCATTTGCCGTTTTTCTTGCCATCCTTCATTCTCCAAAGCCCCAAAAGCCTAAGCCCCTGTTCTTGCTTTTGATCCTTCACCCATCCTGTATAGGGCTTTTGCTCATTAGGGGCATAAGGCATTTCTTCGCCTGATGGTGTCCGTCGGATTTGCAAGATATCCTTATTTATTGCTTCGGCGAAGATTTTATCACGAACTTTCGGATCGTCCAAGTTTGGCTCACCGCAGCCGACGACTAGCAGCAGGACAGCCAAAAGAGCAGGGATGAACTTCATAGCAGCCCAATTTTCTCTTAACCCAGTGGCGAATACATTCATACCACCCTTGTGTAACAATATCCGTTTCTTTGTCATGTTTTTTCTCCTTGGGGTATATTATATTGAGAAATTGTTTTATTTTTTGGCAGCCCCAATCTGCTGTCTTCTTTGTCGTGATGGTGGCATAAAAAAACTTGGCGGCAACAAAAATTTCAATATCACTGAGCGACTCCCCGGCATTCAGCACTCGCTTTTTCCTCCGCCTTGATGAGTGCCGCAATATCTATACGCCCCGCATTGTGCGGGGGTTGCATAATAGCCTGCTGAAGCGGTGTCAACTCATCCATAAATGGCGCGTATTTCGCTGGGTCATTGCCACTGGGCGGGTTGACATATCCACCTGCGGCATAGCGATACAACAGAGTCCGTCGCTCGTGATCCGCAGTCCACGGCATCGCGCCATGTGTCAACGCCTCGGTAAAAATCACCGCGGATCCCGCCTTCATGGGAATATGTTTAAAACACCCCAAATCCCGCTCCATTCGGCGCACATCCGTCGGACATTCAAAATTTGCCTTATGACTGCCGGGGATACACACAAACCCACCATCGCCGGGATTGACATCGGCAAGCTGATAACACACGGCAATCAGATTATTCCACATCTTCCCATCCTTGCAGAAATACATATGTCCGCCCAAAAACCCACCGCCACCGTGAAGCAGATGCCCTTCTGCGCCTTTGGTCATGCTAATCCCATTGGCATTGCCATAGCGAAACCCATTGCCGATCATGTCGAGCATATAGTGCATTGTTGGTAAATGGGATAGCAAATCGCGGAAGGGTTGGCACCACGACTTCGGCCATCTCAAAATACTCCCGATATCCCCTCGCCCGTGCGCGCCCTCCAGTGCAACAGAAACCTCACCACCGTGTTTGCCCGCGCCGCCCGACAACCTCTCTGTTCCCTCCCGAATCCGAATTCTATCCCGATTGTGGTCAATTGCCTCATTGAGTGCTGCGACCTGCTCGGCAGACAAAATATCCTCCACAACCAGATACCCATTCACATCGAAAAAATACTTCTCATAAACATCCATAACACCCTCCTTCTGGGGATCACCCCCTGGATTCACCGAAAATTATAGCATAAATTTTAAGTTGAAAACTTCTGACCTTCGCCCTATTTTGTCCTGTCATTAAAATGCATCTCGGACGAGCACTCAACTCCTTAGCCCCTTTACATAAATGGCCATACAAACAGACATATCCCGGGAAACCGTTCCCGATACGCAGGATTCGGGCATCACAGTGCGCGCAGTCATGCTCGGCATCTTAACCATTGCCCTCATGACGATCTACATCACGCATTTTGCGTGGAATATGATCAAAAACTACATGCCCGTATCGGCTCTGATCCCCTTTGTCGCCTGGGTCGGTATCAACGCCATACTCAAACTCGTCGCGCCAAAACGCGCCCTGTCGCGCACGGAAATGCTAACCATCTTCTTCATGGTCTGGCTCGTAGGCAACTTACCCACCACGGGCTGGGCGGGCTATCTCCTGGGCAACATCTCTGCCCCGGTACACCTCGCATCGCCGGAAAACCGCGTGGGCGACGTCATTGCCCCTCTGCTGCCCGACTGGCTATTTATGCAAAAATCGCCCGTGGTTATCGGGCAACTCTACGGGGGGTTAGAACCCAACACATCTATTCCCTGGCAACCGTGGATCCGCCCGCTCTTCTGGTGGACCGCCGCCTGTTTATCCGTGGTCATGGCCGGTTTTTTTTGCAGCGTCTTGTTCTTCAAACAGTGGCATGAAAAAGAGCGACTCACCTTTCCGATGGCTATCTTCCCCACCGAAATGTTGCGCGAAGAACCCGGCTATCGCCTGCCCGTCGTCTTTCACGCCCCCCTGTTTTGGGTGGGATTTGGCATTTCGGCCTTTGTGATCTGCTGGAATATAGCGGGTTATTTTGTCCACACCCTGCCCCATATTCCCATCTACGACCTCGCCGGACAAATGGCTATAAACATCGGCTATCACTATCCAAGATATTTTTTACGCATGCAACCCCTGATAATGGGCCTGGCATATTTATGCCCGCTTGACCTGCTCTTCAGTTTCTGGTTCTACAATGTCCTCAATATTATCAAAGAGGGGCTGATGAACCAAACTGGCATCACAGTGGGTTTACAGGGACAGCAAGCGACACCGGCAGAAATACTCAGCTTCGAATCCCACGGCGCACTCGTTTTTCTCGTCGCCTGGTCGCTATGGGTATCCCGCAAACACCTCAAAAACACCCTCGAATGTGCGCTGATGAGCAACCGCGCCGCAGACGATGGAACACCAGTCACCTATCGAACCGCCTGGCTCGGCCTCTCGGCTTCGGTCATATTCCTCGCGGGCTGGTGCCTGGCCGCAGGTATGGAACTCTGGGCAACCATTGTGCAACTCATCTTGATGTTCATCGCGCTATTCGGCGTAGCCAAATACGCCGCAGCAACCGGATTCACCTTTTTATCCCCCGGAAGTACCGGCGGACTGGGTGCCGACAAGGGAGGCAATGTGTGGATGCAGATGGGCGGCACGGCTAACATGTCGCCCGGAACACTCACGACAATCTGGATGATCAACCGCAATGGATTTGCCGGCATGCCCATTCGCCTCACCGCCACCATGTCTGTTCCCCACTACTTTCGCATGCTGGGCAACCACCTCAAGCGACATCCCATGGTCTGGGCCATTATCCCCATAGCCTACATCGCGGGCTGTATCACAACGGCCACCGATTCGCTGTATCGCAGCTACATGGACGGTGGAATGAACGGCCCGCTCTATTTGGGTGATTGGCGACGTCTCGAGCAACTGGTCCCTTATGTAGAAGGCTCTACAATACTCTACTTCGACATCGAAAAGTTGGGCGTGTGGCTCTGGGGATTTGCAATAGCCGGCACCCTGACCTACATACGCACGCGTTTTTCCTGGTGGCCCTTTAATCCCGTAGCCATTGCCTTTCCCACCCGCCGCTATGGCTTTAGCCTGCTTGTTGTGTGGGCGACCAAAGCACTCATCATGCGTTTTGGCGGCGTCGCGCTCTACAAATCCCTGCCCTTCTGGTACGGCCTCATGGTCGGCTACTTGCTTGGCGTTGGCATCTCTACAGGTGTCGATGCCATCTGGTTCCCCGACGCAGGCCATATTGTGCATGGATGGTGAGAAGCGATCAGCTTGTATCCACCTTTGTCTATTCGTCCATCATCACCTCTATCCTCGCCCGATAGCTTTCTGTCTCTTCAGGCCATTCGACAATCTCAGAATCCGGCGCATCGTTTTCGGGCAACCACTGTGCCAAAAGCTCTTTGACCTCGCGTAAAATAGGGCTATGCGCCATATTTTCCCACTCCATCTCGTCATGCCTGTGATCGTAAAGCTCCTCTGATCCATCTGCATAACAGATATATCGCCATCGCTCAGACCGTATGGCATGATTGCCACGCCCGTGTGTAGTGATTGCGGGAAAGGGCCAGTTGCGGTTGGGATTTTCCATCAAAGGCAACAGACTTCGGCCTTCCAATCCTTTGTGATCTGGCAAGCCGCACAACGCAATCAGCGCAGGATAAATATCGATCAATCCCACGGGCTTTGAACAGGTGCCGGGCGAATACCCCGGAGCCGAAATAAGCAAGGGCACGCGCGTGGCTTCTTCCCACAACGTACTCTTTTTCCAGTGGCTTTTTTCGCCCAAATGCCACCCGTGATCTGCCCACAAAACAATTGCTGTATCCTCGGCATAAGCACTTGCATCCAGCGCATCTATCAATCGTCCAATTTGTGTATCGACAAAACTGATACACGCCAGATAACACCGAATCGCTTCTTTCCATTGCCCTGCTCCTACGATGCGCGCATGCGGTTTCTGATTCGCCCATCGCTGCGCGACCTCGGGAACATCATCCAGATCATTTGCCAATGTCTCGGGCAGATGAAGATCACTCAGGTCATAAGCCTCTATATATTTCCTCGGCACATGCCACATCAGATGTGGCAGCTTAAATCCACACGTCAAAAAGAAGGGCTTGTCATGCCTTTCATGCAATTGCTCAACACAATAACTCACAGCCTTGTAATCCTGCATATCTTCATCGGCAACATCCATCGGTCCCCAGTCCAGATTGCCCATACCCGCCATGCCATTTACAGGATGATGATCGGGTTCCGCGCCGGAATGCGATTGGTTGAACAAACTCGGCACATAAGAATCCCACGACATTGGATCGGGAAATTTACCGTGATATACCTTGCCACTGCCCGTTGTGAAATAGCCGTTTTGCCGAAAGTACTGTGGCAAAGTCACGCAATTCTTTCCCGCTTCCGAAAATCTGAGCGGCTGTCGATTATTATAAACACCCGTAGTGGATGGTCGCAACCCACTCATCAAACTCGCCCGAGACGGATTGCAAATTGGCGCCTGACAATACGCGCGTTCAAATACTGTACACCGCTCGGCCAATCGATTAAAATGAGGGGTCACAGCATTCGGTGCACGATCTAAAAACCCCACATAGTGATTTAAATCATCAAACGAAATGAATAACACATTTGGTCGATCTTTTTGTGCCATATTCTCACCTCCATGTTATGAAGTTTAATATACCACTCGATTTTTAGTTTTCAATTTTACATTTTCAATCTTACATTTTCACGCCCTGTTGGATAAACTACAGGAGGTATCCCAATGAACGCGATTGCCGTGATAGGAACGGGCTATATCGGTGGCGAGCACATCAAAGCCATCTCAGCACATCCCAATGCACATTTGCGAACGATATGTACAACGCCGCGCAGCGAACAGATCGCAAAAGATCTACAAGCGACATATCGCGCAGATAAAATCTCGACAGAATACGAGAGCGTCCTGTCCGACTCCGAAATCAACATCATTTATCTCTGCACGCCCAACTCACAACACATAGATCAAGCCATCGCTGCGCTCGACGCGGGCAAGCACGTCTTTGTGGAAAAACCCCTCGCCGTTACGGTTGAAGACTGTCAAAAAATCGTCGATGCAGCCAAACGATCCGGGCGACAAGTCATGGTCGGTCACGGCGCGCGATTTAGCAACATATTTGAAACCATTTACCATCTCGTTCACAACGGCACGCTGGGAGAAGCCTGTTTTGTAGAAGGCGATTATATCCACGACCTCAAACCCTTCCTGCCTTTGCCGGGTCACGACTGGTGGATGGACACGGAAAAAGAAGGCCAACTGCCCATTATCGGCGGGGCGTGCCACCCCTTAGACCTGATGCGGTGGATCGCCGGAGAAATCGTTGAAGTAAGCGCGTATGGCGTGAACAAAAATATTCCCGATGCACCATGGTACGACACGGTTATTGCAGGCTTAAAATTTGAATCCGGTGCCCTGGGCAAATGCCTGGTCTCCTGTGGCGCTGAAATCCCTTATAACCTCAACTTTAGCTATCACGGAACCAGAGGATCCATTCACAACAACAAACTCTTCATCGGCGGTATGCCCCACATTGAAGAATGGTCTGAGCTACCAATTGAAATTCGCGCAGAAGACCATACGTGTCCCCAGGAACTCGACCACTTTTTAACCTGTATTGAACGTGGTGAAAAACCGCTGATCGACGCGGTTGATGGTGCGCGGTCCGTCGCCGTATGCTGTGCCATAATCGAATCCATTGAAAACAATCGTCCGGCAACCGTATTCCTGGATTTTTAACGATGAACGTTGCGTCCAATCCCACAAGCAGCATTCGCATGCACCGCCCTCTCAGCCATCCACTTCCCGAATACACTGAGCCTGAAGGCTTCACAATTCGCTCGCTCTGGCTCGGAGAAGAAGAAGAATGGGTTCGCATGAAAAATGAGGCTTTTGGCGAAGAAGGCGGAAAACCCTGGACCATCGACAATTTTCACACCACATTCACCCGTGAACCGTGTTGCGACTACAAGCGCATTTTTGTTGCTCTCAAAGACGATTACATGGTCGCAACTGCCAGCGCGTGGGAAGCCTATTACGGAGGAGGCCCAGTTGGCCTTATCCACTGGGTTGGTACCGATCCCAAATACCGTGGGCATGGACTCGGCTACGCTCTCACCCTTCGCGCACTTAAAGAACTCGTTGCCCGCGGGTATGCCGATGCCTATCTCAACACAGCTCTCTGGCGTGAACCCGCCGTTCGCCTCTACAAACGCCTGGGCTTTCGCACCGTCTCAAAGACATAAGACACCTGATCAACCCATCCTGTAAACGGAGAACACGATGAAGCCCCCCATTCGCATTTTGCTCGTCGGCTGTGGTCGCATGGCTTTGGGCCATGCCAATAGTTTGAAGTCCCTGCCGGAACTCGGTCTCATTGTCGCTGGCGTTGATCCGTCGAAAGACGCCCGCAACAATCTAAAAACCCAGTATGGCGTGTCAACCACCTTTGACAACCTCGACCAGGCACTTGCAAACGTGGAAGCAGATGCTGCAATTATTGCCGTGCCCAACTTCCTGCACCGGGATTACACCATTGCCTGTCTCGAAAAAGGATTGCACACCCTTATCGAAAAACCCATGGCTCTCACCCTCGCAGATGTCGATGACATGATCGCTACAGCCGAAGCCAAAGGCAAATTGCTCATGTCTGGACAGAGCCAGCGTTTTTCAACAGCTATTCGTCAGGTCAAAAAGCTACTCGAAGAAAAAGCTGTAGGAAAAATTCGCCACGTCATCCACCGCAGACTTGGGTCGGGCCGCGGCGGCGACGAAAATAGCTGGTTTGCGCGTCAGGAATTATCGGGCGGCATTCTCCCCGGCATTGGCGTTCACTCGCTCGATGTACTCTTGTGGTGGATGGATGAAAAAGCCGTATCCGTCTCTGCAATCGTGCAAAACATCGACCCACACCCCGATATCGACATCGAAGACGAAGTCTCCCTCATCGCCACAACAGAAAGCAATGCCATCCTCAACTGTGCCCTCTCATTTCACCATCAGGGCGGCACGGAATGGATCGTAATGGGCGATGAAGGCGTCATTCACCTCAACAGTACCCGTGGACCTTTATTGCTCAACGGCAAAGAACAGAACATACCCGAAACCGTTCTCCTCGCTGGCGAACCCACCATTCATCTCGAATTTCTCACAGCTATCCGCAACAATCGCCCACTCGCACAAGCATCAGCTCAAGATGTACGCAAAACAATGGCACTCATCTTTGCGGCAATGGAATCGGGCAAAAATGGAAAAACTGTATCCATTTCCAAATAGTCCCAGTCCTCAAGTGGCCTATCGTCTCACCGCCCGCCATCTCGCAGTGCCATATTCGCGCTGATTCAACGGCCCGGGTGCAGACTGTCCCGAACTGCCCATTTCAACTTCGCCGCGCATTTCGTTACCCGACACCGTTCCCTCAAATCGATAAGATAGATGGGTTCCCTCAAATCGATGTTGGCTCGTCAATACGATTTTATCTCCATTCACTGAGCCGTTCAACGAATTTATTAGCCCGCGCGTCTGGTGATCACCTGTTAAAACGCCGGCAATTTGTTCAATATCCACGCGATGACGCGCTATTTTTCTTACAAGCGCGATTTCAATTTCCCATGCACCCGACACATCAATGGGTTCTCGCGCCTTTTCTTTCAAAGGCAAAGGTGCGTGGGATAATGCGTCGCGAATATGCCCGCCAACAATATCTGCTTCCCCAGATTGTAGCGAAAACGGCAAAATAAAAATAGATGTATCCGTTGCCCCGCGATCATCCAGCATAATGCGAGGATCACCGCACAAAAGTTGTTCGCGCAATTCAAGGCCGGTCAGACCAATGCGGTCACTATCCCACTGGATTTCCAACCGGGGAACATCTGACTGATCAGACGCGAGAATTTCTGCTTCTACGCCCGATACATCCGTCACATGCTGTGCAATCGTCTCAAGGCTGGTAATCCAGCCCTCGTATTCACTCTCGGAATCGCGTTCCTTTAGCAGATATTCCACAGCCGCTAAAATGCCCATAACCTCCTCTTTCCCAATCTTCATCGCGCGTCCAAGCGTGTGATGAGGTGCCGCATGAACCCAGGCGGCCTCGACGAGATCGCGGTCACCTAATAACAATCCCGTAGGCTGGGGTCCGCGCAGGTATTTGCCCCCGCTATAAGCGACCAAATTCGCACCGCGATTGGTATAGGGTTCAGGAGATTGGAGATGCTCCGACGCTGCATCAACCAGCACGGGAACATCTCTCCTGCGCGCCATGTCAACAACCGATTCAAGTGTCATATCCGTCTCCCAGGTCCCCAGTAAGGCAACCATAGCCACCTGTTCCCGATCGAGCATCGCATCCATTTCCCTGAGATTAGCCACCTCCACGATCGTCACCCCTACCGAGCGAATGGCGTGATCATACGTAAATCGACTTTCTCTGGGCATGACGACCTCGCGCTTCATCCCACTTGTATCGGGCAATCGAAACATCAACTCGGGATCGCCACCCGTCACACAGGCTGCTGTTGCGTGACACATGCATGCCGCCGCGCCAGGGGCTACCATCCCCCACTCTGCTCCTGTAAGCGTGGCCAAACGCTTACCCACCCCCGCCATGAGTTCATCCATGTTGACAAAAAAGCGCGAAGCAGCCATCATCGCTTCGCGCACCTGCGGCAACATCAGTGTACCCCCGTGAATCGTTCGCGTACCACAGCAATTGATAAACGATCGCACGCCAATTAGTGAATAGGGATCATACATTGTCGATCTCCTTTTTACACAATTAATATTAAGAGAATCCCCCACCTACTTTTGAATTGCGGCACAAGACAATCGTATTAACTTAGTGTCCCACAAATTTTTCCACACTAACAAGAGGCAAATATGGCACACATCAAAAACTGGCGAGATCAGCAACCCGAAGTGGCGCATCTGAGCGCGATTCGCTGGCCGGGATTAAGACAGAGAAATGCGACACCCAAACACGACGAAGATGACTCACCACAGTTGCACAATCTTCAAGGCGTTGTCAAACACGGACTCCAAGGACGCAAAACCTCTGACCACCACAAACACCCGCAAGTCGAACAGGCGTATTACATCCTCAGCGGCAGTGGCGAGGTCCTCGTTGGAGACGACCGCTTTCCCGTGCGCCCCGGCGATGCCGTATATTTGCCTGCCGATATTTATCATCAGATGTTCAACGACATGAATGATGAGTGGCTCGAACACCTCGTCCTCAGCAAAAACATCGACACCGAACCCCGGGGCGAATGTGTGATCCGCAACTGGGAAGACGTTTTGCCCGCAAGCGATGGTGCGGGCGCAATTCGCTGGCATCAACTCGGTCCTGTTGGCGAAGAAAACACGGGATGCTTAAAATCCATCGCCTTTATCGACCGAGAAGCCGTACAACCCGGCCAACAGAGCATTGCGCGGTGTTATGACGACATAGAACTCGGCTTCTGGATTCTCGAAAACCAGGGCATCCTCGTCATTCCCAACGGTGAACAGCACATTACAGAAGGTGATGCAGTTCACTTACCCCCCGGCACATCCTACCACATCGAGAATCCCCACAGCGAATGGTTGAGCTATATGATCATCGCAGGATAAAAGAAATGATAATTCCGCTTTAAAAAAAGGTCCCATCTGAGATCGTGCAAGCGATTTCAGATGGGGCCTTTTTTCAGTACCAATTTCGCCCCGTATGCTTCTCTCCAAAAGTTTTGGTGGATAATTTCTGGGTAAATCCTTAAATTGCTCAAATCTGTCCGCTACGTAACGCACACATGGAGATTTCTTATCGCATGCCCAAATACCGCGAATACATGGCACTGATCCTGAATCATCCCACTATCAAAAAAAGTCCCATTGCTCAGGTAGCACTTTATCTTGCTACCCTCTTTATTGGCCTCTATATCTGCACAAAAGCGGCAATCTGGCTCGACGGAGCCATCACGGGACTGCAAGGCGGGCAAGTCCTTCAGGGGGGGACTTTTTGGAAAGCACTTACCGTCACATTCCAACAACCCGACAATCCAAAACAAAAAATAGCAGTCACGGATATCCGCTTCAAAAATGTGGATCGCTTTTTGCCCATCACAGTGATTATACACACACAGGGAAGTGACGTGACATATCACACCGGCACACAGCGAGAATGGATCGAAATACCCGACCTGCCCATCGACAGCCTCGTCATTCGCACGCGCAACGCCAGCCACAGCGCCGTGATCGACGATTTGAGCTTTCAACACAACAACCGGATCTATGCGATGGACTTTGACCAAACAGCCGATGGTCCCATTGCGCCCAATACGCAGATGGTCGAATACAAGTTTGAGGACATCCAAATCGCATTTGCAGCCGACAATGCCGTACCCACGGTTGTTCGCGGCGGTGATTTGGCCGAATCCATCGGACGCTATATCTCCAACATCAGTGGTCCACTTTCTACAGTTTTGATCCTGCTCCTGATTGCTTTACCCTTCTATATGGTTGTACGCTATGCCCAGGCCTTGTCTCACGACCTGTCACCCGACCGCTTCTTCACCAATTCCGACGCGCAAATCGTTCAGAAGCAAGGTATTAACCTGCTATGGGGCGGTCAATACAACGCCGACTACGCCTTGTCTGAAAACACAGAACTATATGCCATCCTCACATCTGTCGAATCTGAAATCGCATCTGACCAGGCGCGATTGGTCGAGCGATGCACCGACAAAATCTATCTTCTCTTCGATGAAATTGAAGATCGCCTCTCCGAGGGATTTGGCATGTTGGGTCTTCTATCGCTCACCATGGGCCTTTTGGGCACGGTGATAGGCATGATAGACGCCTTCAAAATTTTGGAAGACACGATGAAAGTGGGCGAAGGTCCTGCCCAAACCCAGCTCAAAATGGCACACTATATCAACTTTGCCCTTGTCACCACAGCCATTGGATTCCTCGGACGCATTTTATCCATGATCCTCATACGCAAAATCAAAGCCCACAGTCTGCAACATCGGGCGCGCATGCTCAACCTGATTCAGCACTTTTATCAGGTTGAGGGGAGACGTGAGGCGTGAGACATCGCAACAGGCGACCTCTGGCAGCACTTTTAGACACGGGCGAA
Source organism: Candidatus Latescibacterota bacterium (assembly GCA_965222605.1). Classification (GTDB taxonomy): domain Bacteria; phylum Latescibacterota; class UBA2968; order UBA2968; family UBA2968; genus VXRD01. Next base: position 6,220,140 of record OZ244960.1, on the reverse strand, counting down.
GGGTTTATTGACGTCTTGTTTTTGCTGCTTACATTTTTTATTATCCAGAACGTGTGGCAAACCCATCTCGCCAATTTGCACAACCGCTTTGTTCACGCACAAAAACTCAACTTTATTAAAGCACCCGACGAAAAAGGCTCTGCACCCCACCCCACAGATGAACGGTTTTTGCAGATCATCATCGGCAAATCCTATGTGCAATTTGACAAAGGCGGTGTTGCCACTGAAGAGCACATGGTCTTTCAAGACCGCGCAGATAACGACCAAATTAGCATTGAACGCGCTGTATTTTTATCCGTAAAAAAAGCCTTACTCGCACTACAGGCACAACATGGGTTTGCGCCCAACGATATTCTGGTGCGCCTCTATTTTGAACGCGATGCAACCGTGACTTATACCGTTGGTGTGTACGACGCCCTCAACTCCAGCGGATTTAAGACCGTGCAATGGGGGCTTGAAAGCCAAAAAAGAAAATTGTAAAAACATGTCTCCCCAACAAAAAAATTTGATCCAAAGCGCTCTTGAAAGCATGCGACGGGATCATCTCAAACTCTTTGGCGTGTTATCGGCCACACTGCGCGCTCGCAACTTGTCTGAGGCGCGCCGAGCATGCAATTACCCCTCGCCCGAAGACTTTACGAGCGACTATCATAAAGCCATCGAACACCTCGCCAAACAGTTGCGAGACCAGGGATATGTTCTTCCATCGGAAATCGACAGCTTTGAGGATCGCATGGGGAAAACAAGCGCAGATTCGCCATCGAGCCACTCCAAATTGCCTTCGCGCGAAATCATCAATCGCTGCTACAAAGGCCATATTTTCCACGAAGCATGTGCACTTGTAGCCAAACAGAACCACCTGGGGCTTTCCAAACTCTGGACGCACTTCCCCACTCGCCGGCATGAAATAGAAATCGCCATCGCCCTTGCGCCTGTCCAGCCCCTCCAACCGCAACCCATCCGTTTGGCGTTTGCCCCTATTCAACGCACACAGCAACGCTTTTTGCCCGCATTGGCCGGCGCATTTGCGCTGGGCATCGTCTTGCTATTGGCAGCCAGTCCACCCCAGGGGGGACGGGCATTCAAAGCCATTGTCACAAATTTTGAAGAAATGCTCGTAAGCGCGCAGGGCGTCTTTGATCTTAGCAAAAATGTGCAAGCCGACGCAACAAAACCAGAACCAGAACCCAGGGTACAGGCTCTCCCAAAGCCTGCACCACGTCCAAAAATCGCGCTGCCAGACAAACCGAAATTGGCACTCGCATCTTTACCCGATATTCCGCGCCAACTCGACAGGCCACTCGGCACGTCGCTCGGCGGATTGAAAACACCGCCCCGTGTTTCGGCACCCAATCTGGACAGAGGCGCAAGCCCGTCATCATTTTTTGGTTCACGGCCAGAAGTCCATGTCGCGCGCCCCACGATGAGCATGCCAGCGCACACCCCTACCCCATTGCCATCAACAGGCAAAGATCAGCCCGAGCAACAAGCGGAATCCGACGGACTCAAAGGCTATCGACCTGCGGGACGCATTGGTTTTTCCAGCTTTCGCACATCGGCTGGTCTCTCTGCAGAACTCGTGCGCTTGACCCGCATCCAACGCGCACTCTCTCGACTGAAAACGCCTCAAAGCAGAATATATGAAAATGCCCAACTCACATTGGCTGCAGACAAAGCCAAAATACAGTTCGCCGATGGCGTTGCATTTATCCTCACATTTCGACTGGGGCAACTCGACGGCATTCGGATTTTCGCACGATCGGGCATAGACAAATCCCTTCACATAGAAACCGAAGCGCGTCGGGGCATTCGCTTCCTCAACCGCGCCCTGAGCAATTCGTGAGATCGCTTATGAAAAAAATAGCCCTTATCCTCGCTTTTTTACTTTTACCGCCCCTTTCCTTTGCCCAGGAAAAGGACGACGACCTCGCCTATCAGGCCTTTGAACAGGGGCGCAATGCTTACGCGCTTGAGCGATATATCGAAGCCATCGCACATTTCGAGCGCGCGTGCAACCACGCCCTCATTTTTACCAGTGCCTATTATATATGGTTGGGCACGGCATGCGAGCGCGCCTACGACACGGGGCAGGACGCACCCAACCGATTGGATATGCTCAGAAAAGGTGCAAACGCATACCGCAAGACACTCGACCGCGAGCAAGACCCCGATGTTCGCTACGAACAAGGCCGCCTCACCGTCAAATACGCTATGGCGCGTGCTAACTTCGCACTCGCACGCGAACACAACCGTCAACCTCTATCCCTGCATCTTCCCCCGCCAGATTTGCGAGACAGCACCTGGATACCCACGCGCTTTCAACCCGCCACAATTGATACACTACATCGTATATGGCATCTTGCAGAGGATGGTCTGCGCGAAATTTGGACAGCGATTCTCGGTAGAGAGCAAAAGGAAATTGTCTATGCCGCGCCTCAACGCAGCAGCATGAGTGATACCCTGCAGGCTTATTTAAGCGTCTATATCGAAAACAGCCTGAACCTGATCGAAAAAGCAGGACAGGTCAATTTTGAAGGGATAGAACCCGATTTTTACATCCCCAAAATTGCCGCAGCATCTTCCCGCGGCGTTTTGGGCAACAATCCCGATTGGTTCAATCAAGTACTCGCTGCGGTGCGCTTTGACGGCGGCTATAACATGCGCTGCGCCATCTACCGCCTCAAGGGATTGCGCCACAGCGAAGAAGAAAAATCCGACCACGCAATCCACGCGATGCAACGCGCTCTGGTCTATGCGAGGTCAGACACCTCTCGCGCCGCCCTCTATCTCGACATGGCCTTCACCGCGTACCGAGACGATTTGCCCAAAGCCGTCGAATATGCCAAATACGCATACGCGCACAACCAATACGAACCGAGAGTATGCGATACCTATGGTGGACTTTCGCTCAGTTTGGCGAGCGTAAAGCTCAAAGAGGGCGCATATCGAGAGGCGATCTCAACCATTTATCCCGTGACCACATTTGGATGGCAAGACCGCGGCGAAGCCCTGATCACCCTGGCCATTGCCTATTACAACTCCGATCTGCAAAATGTGGGTGCAAGAGCATACCAGGCCGCAGAAATGGCCTATCGCATTGCGCCAGAACGCTACTGGAAGGAATTCCATCGCATTGCCAAAAGTCAGGGCAACTATGTGCAAGCACGTCAGCTCGAAGAAAAACACAGCGGTGCTCTGCTCAGCAAAAAACAGGATACCTCCCCATGAACACCCTGCGATTCATCTTATTTTGCATCCTGATGACCACACCGCTCCATATTCTGGCACAGGAAACACAGCTTGTGCCAGAGATGCTTCTAAAGCCGAAAATTCACATTCGATCAGAACCTACGGGTGCCCAGGTTTTCATCAATGGACAGGAAGCGGGTTATACGCCATTTGCCACAGAAAAGTTGCTGGGTATTGGCGATAAAATTCAGGCTTTTGCCCATGGCTACCAGCCATGGACGCGCACATTTACGGCAACTGTTTTAGCAGATACGGTACATATTTCGCTCACGCGCCAGAAAGCGCGTCTGGAGATCCGATCCGATCAGCTCATAGCCTTAGGTGCAGAAATTCACCTTCGATTTGCAGATCAAGACACGACCATTACCGGGTTTATCAACATCGGACGCGGCAATGTGGCTTATGAGTCGGACCTCTTTGTGGGCAAATATCACCTCGAAATTAGCAAACCCGGTTTTAACCTCATCGAACAAGAATTCTTTCTTCCACCGCGCGGCAAACTCATAGTAATTGGGCTTACCCCCAATCACCTGCCACTCACGGCATTATCCATACCCGGTCTCGTGGATATAGCAGACCAATATCGCACCGAAAGCGCGCAACTTCTCGCGGCTGCCCTGGCCATTGGCGAAACAGCACCCGCGGTCGAGACCAATGCGTCTATCCGCCTGACTGACCCGAGCTTAACGCCTTTTGTTGAAGAACTAAAACGCTATAGTCGGCAGACACGCGAGTTAGAACGCACGGTGCGTCGTATGGGGCAAAGCGAACTCCGCGTAATTCGCGCCCTCGCGCAAATTGATGTGTATCGCGGTATCTTGCTTGGCAAATACCGCCGCTTCTCAGAAGCGCACGCACTCTTCCGCGAAGCCCTTGAGCGCTCGCCTTTTCCCATTGAACAAGAACCCAATCCCCTTCCAGGTAAAACATCTCAACGATTGGGTGACCTCACGCGCTTTGTCGAAAAATGGCACGCCCGCCTCGGTCGATTGGATGTCAACGTGAATGCAGCCTGGCTCGCCCTTCGCAACATGCAACCCAATGCTCTGCGCTTTGAACAGGTGCGCTTCACGCGAGAAGCACCTGTTCCTCCAGCCGCATCACCACGCGAACAGGCCATGTATGACAGCCTCGTTGTCCTTGCCGAACACATTTTGAACAACAATATCGCCAATCGGCAGCAAGAGTTTTCCCTCGCGCTTCCCAAAGGTCATTACATGCTCAAAGATACGCGGAACATGGCCATTCCCATTTCATTCCGAGTTTCGGATGTTCCCACTTTTCTACCCATATCACCGCGCGTTAGTTTGTGGTTGCCCACCGCCAAAACCGCGTCGGATACGGTTCGCTTGCAAACGGTAATTGAGGACGAACTCGGCCCTATTGTTCAACCCGATCAAATTACTTTTGGGCGAGAATACGCGCTTTTGGTCAAAATGGGCGATTACAAACGCCACCGCGAAAACATCATCCTCTATCCCTCGGGCGGCATTAAACCCGTCTGGCCCGGCGTCACCGCCATCGCCGCGACCCCTGGTGCAGAATGCCTGTATTACAAAACGGGCAACAATAAATTGGAAACATCCATCCTCGGCAACATCCAGGGCAAACGCAGCGGGATTCTCAAATACCTGCTCATTCCCATCGTCGGTATAGGTGTGGCCCTCGCGCTGTGAGAAAATGATCGCGGGGAGTATTTTCACAAAATAAAAGCTCTTCCAGAGGCATTGCAATTTGATGATTGGGAGATCTGGACAGAAAGAAAGGGTGATCCATGAGCCTTCAAAACTTATTTAAAGCGATTGAAAGTTTCGAGTTCGGAGCCAGAGTGGGCGTTGCAAGTGGATTTCGAACATTTGGATCGATAGTTTGTAATCAAAATGAGGTTAAACAACTTCGAGCTTGCATCGAAGATGACTCTGCTTATAGGAAACTCTGGGAAAGGGCTGCCGAAGTCTGCAATCGTCCTATTGATCAAAATTATGCAAATCCCTGGGATATATCCATTGCAGCCTACTTGACCATTATTCAGGATTACAACCCAGAGGAAGGTCAAATTTTGGCGCAAATAGTTGAGTCAACACCTAATCTCTTTTGGGCAAGAAAGGTTGCTTTGGCTGTATTATCCCCTGAAACCCAAAAACAATCCGACACGGTTGATGTTTCTTGACGAAAATCGACAAAAATGACATAGGCCTAGTATGGCTCAGAAATTACCATGCCAGAGATATCGCACACAGAGAAGCCGCCTTAATCGCCCATGACATCGGATTCTCCAAAGCGAGAATCTTACTTCAAGAAGAGATCATCTCTCTAATTCCCCGAACTGCCCTGAATATTACCAAAAATGAACGTAGCAGTTTTTATAGAGCCGATTTGATAATAGAAGCTACGGACGTTTGAAGGCGTCACCTCATTTCAAATGGAATGAAATCACCTGCGTCATCCATACAGAAATCGGTTCACCGTCTATTTGTGCGGGCTTGAACCGGAATTGCATAAGAGCATCAATCGCTGCCTGCCGGAAAACTTCTCGACCTCTAAGCACTGTCACATTGCTCACGCGACCATCCGTCTCAACCAAAAACCTCAAAAACACTTTTCCGGTCAATCTGGCTTTCCAGGCATCTTTGGGATAGACTGGTGATACGGAATGCACGAGTTCTGGTCCTTGCTCAATTACACCCGATGGCGGCGGAGGCAAACCGCCCATCGTATTCTTTCCACTGCCATCTGTATTCTTGATATACTGTCCATTCTTGTCGATGTATCGCCAAGACCCCTCGTTTTGCACCATAGCCAACCCTTTTGAAAAAGACTGGACATAGTCAAACTGTGGCTTGATCACCATCTCACCTGTACGATCAATATATCCCCACTTGCTACCGATTTTCACACGCGCCAATCCTTCCGAAAAAGACCAGGCCTCATCAAATTGCGGCTCAATAACGATCTTACCTGCCTTGTTGATATACCCCTTCTTGTCCCCAATTTTCACCACAGCCAATCCCAGTAAAAAATAAGAGATATTGTCAAATTGTGGTTTAATAACCATCTTTCCCGCGGGGTTGATATATCCCCACTTGCGACCAATTGCGACAGCAGCTAATCCCTCTCTAAAAGACTTAGCACCGTCAAATTGCGGCTTGATAACGATTTTACCTTCCCGATTGATATACCCTCTCTTGTGACCAATTGCGACAGCAGCCAGCCCCTCGCAAAAAGGTTTGGTCAGGCCAAATTGCGGCTTTATAACGACCTCGCCTAACTTGTCAATATACCCATACTTATCCTCAATTTTCACACTAGCCAACCCTTCTGAAAAAGACCAGGCTTCATCAAATTGCAGCTTGATAACGATCTCACTTTCAGGGTTGATATACCCCCACTTGCCCCTAACTTTCACCGCAGCCAACCCCTCTGAAAAACCCCAGGTAAGGTCAAATATCGGGTCGATAACCACCTTGCCTGTCGAGTCGGCAAACCCCCACTTGTCACCGATTCTCACGCGTTCCAACGTTTTCGAATCAACTGTCTTTCCCGAATCGGGCGGTCCTATCACCATTGATAGAATCAGAACGCATAATATGTTGTTCATTTGCTACACCTCCCTTTCTCGTGATAGAACCTATCTCACAACCCAATCAAATACGATACCTTGAGCAGCACCGCGCGACCGGTCTGGTGCAAATCGCCAGCGGTTCCAAACCCGTGGTCGTAAACAAAGAAAATATCGCTGCCCGGGCGGAACCGGTAATTGAGCAAAAAATTTGCGCCCACGGATTCGCTGTCATTATTCCACTGTGCGAAAATTTTGAAAAAGAAATCGGTTGTAAACGAGTAAATCATCCGCGAACTCAATGCCTGAATATTGAGATTGCCCTCTGGCAAGCGAATCCAATTCCCATCGTAAATCAGCTCAATACCCAATCTGCCATTGGGCCGATAGGCATTCTCTGCTGTCACCCGATACAGATGTCCCGTATAATAGGTCCCCACCAGAAAATCAAAATCCAACTGCCATTTGCGATAATTTGCCGTATCCGGCCCCAGCCTGAACGATGTAAAAGTATATTCGCGCGGTGGAATGGCAACGTCGGGCCGCTTGTTCGACAGTCTGAAAGGCCGCGTGACGACATCACGAGTCCTTTCTATACGCACCAAAAAGCGGTCGGCCGTCTGAAGGGCGAGCACACCATCAAATCTGAACCGCCAGAACGGCACTTCGCCTTCGTCATCTTCAATCACCTGAATATCGGGTGTGAACCTCAAATTTCGGATATTGGCTACTTTGGGACGCGGCAAATAGGATAGATTGGCATTGTAGCGCCGAAATCCTCGAATGCCGCGCCGGCGATTGACAAATCCCGCTTCAGGCTCAAAATTGTCCTCCACATCCAGAACAGTTGCCGAACCCGCGTATTTGGTTCCGTTATACGAAAAGCGAAGGTACCGAGCATCATCCACATCCTCTTGCTCCTTATCCCACGTACGCGCATAAAAAGCCTGTATATTGATCGCCGTTGAAGGCGAAAAACTGAAATCCAAACCACCCGCGCGATTGTAGTCGCCCCATCCGCCATCGGACACTTCGCTTTGTTTATTTACCCAAATAAACCCCACATTGGACCGCGCGAACACATCGCGTTTGATGCGCAGCACGGAAAAATTTCTGCGCGGCAACGTCTGCGTGTCCAACATCTCAGAATCCGTCAAAACATTTAACGCACCAATGCTGGTGCGCCCGGCTTTGCCAGCCAATTTGCCTCCTGCCAGAATCGGCACGGGCTGTCCCCCATCCAGACCAATCCGCCTGCTGTAAAACAAAAGCGTTGGCGGACGCACATCGCCCCCGCGATTTGACGCGGCCTCGCCAAAATCAAACAACTGTGCCCCCTCCAGAAAAAACTCGCGTTTTTCGGGAAAAAACTGAGAAAATTGTGTCAAATTCACCTGCTCTTGATCTGCTTCAACCTGAGCAAAATCCGTATTATAAGACACATCCAGTGCGAGATTGGATGTCAGGCCATAGCGCACATCTGCACCCGCTTCAAACGTGCGATTTTCATCTTCATCACCTGCAAAATTGCGCGAAGTCCCCGGCAGCACATACGGCTTGGCCTGAAACAGCCGCTTTCTTTTAACGGCCTTTAATCCGCGCAACACCCCCAAATCTGTCATTTGATACCGCCGCCGGGGCGACGGGGTGTGCCGCCCGACAATAAACGCGGTCTCTTCGTTCTTGTGTCCGATATAGCGACCCATGTTAATCCCCCATTCCATCTCATCAGACGGATTGAAACGGAGTTGATCAAACGGAATTGCTATTTCGGCAGTCCAGCCCTCCTCGTGACGTATGCATCGCGCCTCCCAGATACAATCCCAATCTTCATTCGTCGTTCGGCCTTCATTTGACAAAAGCATATCTGCCCGAGCGCCGAGCGCATTTAGAAAAAAGAAAACCCCATTCTGTTTGTCATTAAACGGATCGAGCAACAACTGGATATTGTCATCGCCAGAAAGCTGTGCATCTCGGCGCATATTATTGGTCACAATGAGGTCGGGATTTTTGTCATAACATTCAAAACCAAAATAAATTTTTTTATTGTCATAAATAATTTTCGCAACCGTTCGCTCGGTTACCGGCATCCAGTATTTCGGATCGCGCTGAACAAAGCCCTCCGCGGCCTGAGCCTCTTGCCAGACTACATCATCCAACCGCCCGTCAATGCGCGGCGCATCAGCAACCCGCGCCGCATGCACTACCCTGCGCGGCGACTCCGCAAGCGCGCCATCATTTACCTGAGTCCGATCGTCGGGTTTTACAGGCGAACCATTCTCCTCAACCACGCGCGCAACCACCACATTGGGCAACACCTTGATCACCTGCAAAACCGCACCGCCATCGCCCACCACCCGCAATTTGTCATCCAGATCAGCCGAAAGCCCTTCCACATAGACGAGATCGCCCACCACCTGTTGCACTGTGCCCTGTGCATATATATGACCGGGAGTTACAACTGCCATCAGTGTGAAAAAAAATAAACAAAGACGCATAACACCTCCTGAAATGGACGAATAGACACCCCTGCCACCAAACGGGCGGGCACAGAGGCACCGCCCCTACACTGTGTAGATGAACCGACCTGAGGGATAGTCAATTGTAAACCATTTCGTTGGTAAACTGGCCTGGGGTTCGTACGGGGGTTGGTTTAATCGTCGCGTGAGGATTCTGGCTCAGTGTTCGTAGAATCGGGTGCAATCGCACCTGACTGCAACTGCTTAATCCAGAGCACCTTCAGAGATTGACGCTCAACTTCTTTGGGATCATAAGGAACCGTGGTGAGACCCGTCAGAACAGGTTGCAAATCGCCAGTTGTAAAAACCGTCTTCTTAAATGTATTGCGATGTTGCAAATCGGCCTGATCGTCATAATGGGGGGACGCGGGATCTTCGCTATTGCCATAAACCAGCGCACCCCACGACTGCACCGGCTGCACCAGGGAAACCACCATCCCAAAAGCTGATCCACCTTCGATAACTATTGTGCCATCTGCTTCTATTCTGGTCAGTGTCTGATGCAAAGCCTCCGTGCCAGAAGGCGCACCGCTTATCGGAAAAGTGCGATCTCCCCGCTTCAAGTGATGCACCTGCCCCCACGGCACATCCAACCGCCCATAAGTCGCGGTCATATATGCGACCGCTTGCTGCAATGCCTCCAATACGACCTTTTCCCGCACAAAAATATCGCGCTTTTGCGGAATCTGTGCGAACAACGAATCGAATCGCGTCTTCCAGACCGAAAACAAAAGCGTGCCAACACTCTCTAAACTCGCCCGATTATCCCATGCCCTGAGAATTTGAACAGCCTTGCCTACCTCCCAGTTGGGATCGTGTAGCACAGGCCAGGCGCGGTTATAAGCGCGATAAATCAGTCCCTTATATTCTTCTGCGTCAACGAGGTAATCATCCCGAAGCAAAACCTGCATATCGCCAACCGCGATATTTCGAGGCGTGAGCAATCTGTTCACAATCCATTGCGCGCGATAATTGGGTGTTCCCCACCCCAAAAATGGTGGGAAATCATCCATTTTAAGACCACTATCAATCGCAACCACATCTGGCGAGACATTGCAATTTTGCAAAAAATCCGAAACGGGATTATGCACTTTTGGCAATTGCGAAAATGCGATCACACCTCTCCACTCAGTTTCTGGCGTCCAGCCCGGCACGGGCGCGCGCCAATCGAAATCTTCTGATCGCATGGGGCAGCGGCCATTAAACACATAAAAAATCTCGCCTGTCACATCGCCATATATCACATTGAAAACCGGCAACTCCAAATGAGTAAGTGCCTGCTGAAAATCATTCAGTGTCACCGCGCGATTCATCCCCAGCAATTGCCCTATTGCATCCACGCGATTTGCCACACTCGTACGCGCCGCATAAGCCCAGTTGCCAATCGTCTTATAAACCGGGCCGTGATCGGTATAGCGCAACTCGCGCTCAACTTCCCGAATTCCCTGCTCGCTATGCACGCCGATTTTCACATGCCGCGACACCACGCGCCTTTTCCCGTCCCCATAAAAATAGCGTCTGGGATTGATGGGATCCAGACGCTCCTCGTACAAATCAAAAATATCAATATCATTGGAAGTCATTGACCAGGCAATGTGATCATTGTGACCTGCAAAAATAACCGGTAATCCAAAAAATGTCGCCCCCATCACATTCAACCCCGAGTTGCTAACCAAATGTGCTTCACAAAGCTGAAAGGGCGTTGTGTATGGCAACTGCACATCCATCGCCAGCACGGGCGCGCCGCTACCAGACCGAGACGCCCCCACAACCCACATATTGGACCCCGGCAATTTGGGAACCGTTGTCGCCAATCCCACATGGGACAATTCGGATTCACCAGTCTGCTCGGCAAACAAGAACAAGATCCACCGCGCAAGAGCCACGACATCTACTGCTCGCACATCCTGCACCCACTGCGGCAACACCTGTCGATGAATTGCAATATAGTGGTTGATGCCCTCAACAAAAGCTGCGATATATTGCCGCGTCTCCTCAGGAATATCTCCATACCGTTCACCAACCACACTGTGAATGCGCCACCGCAAAGCCATTTCATCCAATTTTAAAGCCGAAGCCCCCTCGACCTCGGCCAAACGTCCTCTGGCCTGGCGAAAATTCTTCAACATCTGCAGGAGATGATCTTCTGACTGTGCATAGCCAAAACCAAATGCTACATCCACATCAGTGCGCCCATAAATATGTGGTACGCCATAAGCATCGCGCAAAATACGCGCCGTACCCTCTGGAGGTGAAAACAGAGAATTGCCCAATTTTGCGACCAGCGTATCAACTGGAACTTCGGCGAGTAAGACTGCGAGACTATCCCGATCAATTACATCGTTTTGTCCCTCACTTTGACCGGCAAAAGCAATAGTGAATACGACAAAAATAAACCACCTCATCCCCTACTCCCTGAACAAATGATCTTCAATGGGCAATGACATGGCAATGCCATTGGTCGCAGAAATAAGCCCTGCCTCCATAATTTCCTGTGCATTGCGCGACAAATCCGCGCAAGTCACAAAACCGGGCGATGCGCCAGATTGAATACAAGAAATAAAATGTTCGGAGGCATTATTTTCCCCTTCGGGCAATGTATCCGGCGCAACCGTTTCTCCATCTCTACAATCGCGCGTGTACAAAACAACATCATTTCCAGCAATAATTGTCCCCTCCGTCCCGTGCAACATCAAATCGTGCGGCGGCTTGTTCGGCACGGCTTCTGTCCATGTCATCTCCAGCCGGCACATCGCATTTGGATAGCGCAAAATCATCATCCCATTATCATCCACGGACAAATGCGTTTTCAACAGCCGGCCCGCCATTCCCACCACGCGATTTGGCCGCCCCAAAAACAACACACACAAACTCGCGCCATATCCCCCGTAATCGTTAAAAGCACCCGCGCCATTGAGATGACTATCAAACAGGAAATCGCAAAAATGTTCGGAACATCCCAACTCATCCGGCCCACAATGCCCACCGCGCCACAGCAGTTGCCACACCTGGCCGATTGCGCCTTCTTGCACCAGCCGATAAGCCGTGCGGATGCCGCGATTCCACGCCGTTGGCCAATTGACCATCAACACCGTCCCTGCCTTTCGCGCAGCCGTCAACATGCGATCTGCTTGCTCTAAGGTCGCTGCCATCGGTTTTTCAACCATCACATGAATCCCGCGCGGCGCACACAACGCCACCACATCGGCGTGATGCGCTGTCGGGGTAAACACAAATACCGCCTCCGGCTCCTCATTGTCCAGCAACGCTTCAAAATCATCATATACCAACTCACAACCCGTTGCCTCGACAAATTGTTCTCGCAACTCTGCATTGCCATCTGCGCCAGCCACCAGCACGGCATTATCCTGCGCTTTGAGCGTACGTAAATTTGACCACACATGATCGTGCGCCAGCCCCAACGCAGCCACTTTTACTCTTTCTGCCATGAATACCGATCCTTTCTTTCTAACAACTCTTAACATTAAGAAGTGTTAGCCAATGCATGCTTGTTGCAGCATGGAGTGATCTCTCAACGAACGCAGAAAAATTCCGCGTGCTACATTCATCTTTAAATGGCTTTCATTTGTGATTCCAAATGATACAGCACAGGATAAAATGAGTAAAGAGGAAAAAGGCGAGAGACTGAAGTCAGATGCGCCAATACGAAAAAAAGCCCGAATGAACTTCTGAAGAAGTTTATCCGGACTTTTTAGTCCATCGGACTTTCGACATGCGTGACCTACATGTGTTCTCCCTTCATACTTCTCACGACACAGCAACTTCGATCTGCCGCGGTTTTGCTGCTTCGGACTTGGGCACCGTCAGACTCAAAATCCCATCCTTGTAATTCGCAGCAATTTTATCGGCCTGTACTTCTGTGCCGAGCTTGAAAGCGCGTTTGAATGTCCCGTAGGAACGTTCACGACGGAAGAAATGTTTATCCTTCTGCTCGTCTTCGTGCTTCCGCTCGCCTTCAATTGTGAGCACATTGTCTTCGAGCGTCACCTTGATATCATCCTTGTTCAGCCCGGGCAATTCGGCGTGAACGGTAAATTCGAGATCTGATTCCACTACATCCACGCGGGGGTACCAGCCCGTGCCGTGCCAGGTGTTTACATCGCCCCAGAACTTACTCACCAGGTCGTCAATTTCGCGCTGAATCGCGAAAGACTCACGGGGTTGCCAACGAATAAGTGCCATCTTAATACCTCCTGTTATTGGTTGTTGGTTGCTTGTTCGTCTCGCTCTATTTCTGTTGCAACCCCCGTGCCACAATATTTAATTTTCTCAAAAATTTTAATAACCTATTGTAAATAAGTGCTTTAAAATTTTTAAATTTTTCCCTTCCATTTTTATCAGCGTACCACCCCATCTCCAAACCTGTCAGATCGCCACAAACGCCTCATTTTGACATCAACCGATCTGTCTGCGTGTCCGTACAAACAGACAATATGGCATAAAAACCTTGTTCCCCTACGCGCTGAATGGGTATATTAGGCGAACTACCCAACCCTATATTGACCGCTCAGGAGAAAACACAATGCGATCAATCATCACCTGCACAATGGTATTGTTGTGGGCCTGTGCTTGCTTTGCCAGCGATCCGGTGCAAACGCTAACCTATTGCGACAATCTTTCCGGATGGTCCAGTGGCTTACAATTATCTAAAGACGCGCCAGAGGGTCGCTTTGCCATCGCTGCTTCCCTGCCAGCAGGTCAGGCGGGATTCTTTACCTACAATTTTTTTAGCACTGGTCAAGACATCTCAAAAAAACACAGCCTGAGCTTCTGGTGGAAAGTAGAAGGCAATGGTCTGAGGGACCTCAAAATCAAAGTTCGCAACTATCCCCTGGTCGGCGGCATGGAAGCCGTATATACGATCTGGGGGGGACAAACACCGCCCCAGGGGTGGCAACTTACTGTTGTAGAACTGGCAAAACCCCAATACGATAACTGGGGAAGAGAACCCGATTACAACCAACGATACATCACATTTAGAACAGAAACCAGTCCAAATTCAAATGCGCGCCTGTTCATCGACCATATTGCAACCGTCGATCAGACCTTTTCATGGCAAGTTGACGCGCCAGTAAAGGAAACAAGCTCCATTACCCATCTCGATTTTGATGGCAACGGAGCCGTTGGCTTCACTGATTTTATTCTCTTTGCTCAGAAATTCGGTACAACGCAGACCGATTCGGGATACGATCCTGTGTACGATCTCGATTCTGACGGACAAATCGGTTTTGGAGATTTTCTCACTTTCGCCGCTGGATTCGGATCTGGCGGCACGCAGTGGTACATACCCATCGCATTTGAAAACCACACCACACAACAGTTGAGCATTGCGGTGGGAACCGAAACGCAGACCCTGTTGACACAGACCATTGAGGCGGGAACAACCCGGATTCGCGTACCAATCCCCAAATCCCTCCTCACCTCACGCAACCCCTCCGATACACATCCCATCCCAATTTGGGCGCAAGTTGCAGATTTTATCCAGACGCGGAGCAATTGGATATCTTACGTCCCCCAGATTGGCCCCGCACGCACCTGGACACAGTTTGTAGCGGCCAAAGAGAATGGCACAGAACCCATTTTACCCGATTTTTCATACTCGGGCTATCACTACTTTGACAAACCCGTTCCCGATATCCAGGGCGACGTATTCGACGTCACCGCTTATGGCGCCATCCCCAACGATGGCCTCTCCGACCAGGCAGCTATCGTACGTGCTATTACTGCAGCCGAGCAAAACAACGGCGGCATTGTCTTCTTCCCTCCGGGCGAATTTCTGGTGAACACCAACGCCGACAACAACCAGCCCATCTACATCCGCAACAGCAATATCATCCTCAGAGGAAGCGGTAGCCGAAG
This sequence comes from Candidatus Latescibacterota bacterium, assembly GCA_965222605.1. GTDB lineage: Bacteria > Latescibacterota > UBA2968 > UBA2968 > UBA2968 > VXRD01. Next base: position 6,204,933 of record OZ244960.1, on the reverse strand, counting down.
CGGAGGCACAATCATCCGCCAGGTGAATTACATGCCGCCGCGCAATCCCGAACAACTGTGGACATCGCCCTATATGTTCATTTTTTACCCCCGTAATACAAGCGATAGATCCCTGACGTCCATCACGGAAAGTGCCGCCCGAGAAACTTTCTATATCACAGTGGCCGATGCCTCCAGACTCGTTCCTGGTCAATGGATAACGCTCTATATGAACAGCACCGCAGCAGTCACAGAATTTCTCGCGCCGTACTCGGCAGAATCCATCTGGACGGCCCTGCTGACCAATGGTATCCAGGTGCGCGAAAAGCACAGCATTGCCGAAATACAGGGCAATCGGATTCGCCTCAATGAACCCCTGCACACCGATGTCAACCACACGTATAACTGGACCGTGCGCGAATATCAGCACCTCGAGGAAATCGGCGTCGAAGACATCAGTTTTCACGGCACATGGTTGGATGAATTTGTCCACCACAAAGACGCCATTCACGATGGTGGCTGGAGTTTGCTCCGACTCAGTCGATGTGTCAATTCCTGGATTCGGCGCACATCATTTATCAATTGCAATCGCGCCCTTCACACCGATTTGGGTTCTGCCATATCCGTGTACCACGTCACACAGGCGGGAAACCTGGGCCATTCATCCATTGCCAGCCATGGCGGTTATGGCGTATGGGTCGGGCTTTCAGAAGACCTCGCAGGCCACTGGCATGGACCGGGCACGAGTAGCCGCTCTACTGGAATGGTATATTGGCGTTATGACATGCGTCCAAATCAACGCATTGATTCCCATGGCGCCCAACCTTATGCCAACCTGCTCGACCGCGTCAATGGCGGTATCCTGTATGGTAGCGGCGCATCCCTCGCCAATTATCCCAATCACCTCAAGCATTACGTGCTCTGGAATTTCAAACATCGAGGCATTCTGAGATACTACGATTTCTGGCGACCGGGCGATGCGCGCGACCGATTTGTACAGCCCATTATCGTTGGCTTGCACGGCGACCCCGCCACCTTTAATGAAGGTACCCTCCAGGTAATCGAATCCAACGGCAGCCCTGTTGAACCAGAATCGCTTTTCGAAGCCCAACTCGAATCGCGCCTCCAAACCCTCCCCTCCTGGCTCAACGACCTCCACACAGAATGGGATACAATTCGAAATACGCCGCTACCAGATTTTCTATCACCGAAATTTTAATCGTTTACCTTCCTGAAATATCCCCTCTGTCGCATCAACAAGCGATAGAGATTGGGATGTTTCTCAAACGCTTCGCGTCCGTGCAGCCAGAAATGGTTGTTGAGCACCACGAGATGATCGGGTGGCAAGGGCACAGAGACCACTCCCTGCGACGCTTCCATCGAATCGGACAGATCGCGCAGATATCGGCCCTGTTCAATGGTCTCGGGATAAACAAACTGATCGATAAAACACACGCATGCTTTGCCGTCTTGTTCGTAAAACGTCGTTTTTTCAACCCTAACGGGATAATTCTTACTCGGCGGCGAGTGATAGACCAGAGGCAAAGAAGCCAACGGATGACTGGCAAATCGCTCTAACGCCTCCCAATCATCCAAATGCAACAGCCGCGACTCCCCCCCCACCGCATCGTGCTCTGCCATCTTCATCATCAAAATCCAGTCTGTGCGCTCGCGGATGTATGTGCCATCGGTATGGAGCGTGAACAGTCGATATGCCTGACGCAAATACGAATCGCTACTATCCGTATCCTTTACCTCAAAACAGGCGTAATAATTCCCCGTCATATCGTCAAAATTGGGCACCCCGATCGCATGTGAAACAGCCGTGCCAAAAGCAACGCGCTGATCCATCGTCTCAAACCCACCCGCAACAGCAAGGGTAAATCCGCCGGTTGCGCGGTCTCTAACGATTGCATTGATATGCTCGGAGAAATCACCACCGACGATGTTTTGCAAGTGATCCGCAGCGATCAGTCTCAGATACGGCACATAAATCAATCGCTGTTCCGAAAAATCTTCGACCTCGCGCACAAATCTCGCCGCGACATCGGCATCAATTGTGATGTGGTACAGCCGGTTATGGTCGGGATGTTGTTCAACAGTATAGTTCAAATTCAGCCCCTTATCAAATAGCCCGTAAAACCCACGTCCTTTAGGCGTGGGATATGAGGGCTTCCTTTTTTAGCTTTAGCGTATATGAACATTGCCATATCGTTAAAGACGAACTATGCGTTTTTGGTACGCTGACCATATTTTTATTCTATTTCGCTTGACAAAAATTGCACATAAGTATATATTTTTATTATGCTTAAGTCCTTCAAATACAGATTGCGCCCAACGAAAAAGCAAGAGAAAGTCTTGTTGGCACATATTGAAGAATGTCGCTTGCTATATAACCAGCTTGTCTGTGATAGAGTGCAAGCATGGGAAAGTGAAAATAAGTCTCTGTCTCGTCACGACCAGACCAAAACAATACCATTGATAAAGCAACAGCGTCTTGCATTCCAGCAAGTCTATAGTCAAGTATTGCAACAAGTATCAACAAGAGTTGATCTGGCATTCAAAGCATTCTTTCGTCGCCTCAAAGAAAAAGCAAAGACGGGCGAGAAAGCTGGCTTTCCCAGATACAAGGGTCAGAATCGCTATGATTCTATCACCTACCCTCAGTTTTCCAATGGATGCCGATTGGACGATAAGGGCTTGCGATTGGGCAAAATAGGCTGTATTCGGATTGTCCAGCACAGGCCACTTGACGGCGTTCCTAAATCTTGCACAGTCACGCGTACGGCAACGGGCAAGTGGTTCGCTACTATTTCTTGTGATATGGGCGAGCCAAAATCTTGCGACGAGCAACGTCCGCCAACAGGCATTGACGTGGGTCTCAATTCCTTTGCTGTAACCAGTGATGGCGAGACGATAGCCAACCAGCGATTCTTTAGAAAAGAGCAAAAATCACTTACAAAAGCACAGCGCAAATGGGACGCGGTAAAAAAAAGACCTAAGACCGACGCCGTAAGAGAAAAGCGTCGTAAAGTAATTGCCAGAGTGCATGAGCGTATCCGTAATAAGCGACATAACTTTGCCCATCAAGAATCAAGAAAAATTGTCAATCGTCACGGCTTCATAGCCGTCGAGAAGTTGAAAGTTAAAACGATGCAAAAGAATAGGCGATTGTCTAAATCAATAGCAGACGTAGCATGGTCACTGTTTCGGCATTGTCTCGAATACAAAGCGGAAGAAGCTGGTATTGGATTCAAGGCCGTAAATCCTGAATACACCTCACAAGATTGCTCGGCATGCGGACATAGAGAGAAGAAAGCACTTTCTCAGCGTGTGCATCATTGTAAGGCGTGTGGCTATATGACGGACAGAGACCTCAATGCTGCGATAAACATATTGACTTTGGGATTACAAAGTCAGGTGGCTTGACCGCCAAGAAGCCCAACTGCTCTATCGTTGGGAGTAATCACGTTCCAATATTATACTTGTTCATGAACGTCCGCATCGCCCGTGCCGCGTGTCTTTGTTTGTACGCACTAAACACATCGGGAAAATCGCCAATCACAGTACGCGCCCGTTCCAATGCCTGCGCGACGACTTCGCGGGGCGGATCGCTCAAGGGATTTTCCTCATCGGCATCCACACTCAAATCGTAAACCGTCGCCTGTGGCGATCTTGTTCCCACATCCATGTGTACGCTATAGCGATCATCCCGCACATTAAAACTCGTTCCCCATCCCGTTGTGATATAATCCCGAGCAGGTTCAGCTCCACCCATTGCACCTGCCCATGCATCTGCCCCATCCATCTCTTCGTACTCAACGTCCAGCATATTGAGAATCGTCGGAGTAATATCCTGATTCTGCGTCCAGATATCCGTTTGCTGTCCGCGCGGTCCATCCGGGTGGCGCACGACCCAATTGATCTGCGTATTAAATGGAAAAAGCGCGTTACCGCCCTTGCCAAACCGCCCCCTATCCATCAATTGCGTGCCGTGATCGGATATGAACATCACCACCGTATCGTCCCGCAAATTCAATCGGTCAATCGTTTCCAATAAATGCCCAATCCAGCGATCCACAAACGTGACATAGCCCATATACAACGCTTTTGTGCGCTCGATTTCCGCATCTGTCGCATCGCCAAAGGACAAGGCACGGTGGTGGATATAATCCTTCACCGAGGGATCTGAAAAATAGGCATCGGCATACTGCCTGGGCGGATCCCATAACTCGTGTGGGCTAAAGCTGTCAATCCATAGAAAAAACGGCTTGTTGCCCCTATTGTCCTCTACCCATTGCGATGCCTCGCGGAACACTTGAGCGGCGAGATAATTCTCTTCGCCTTCCTGCCGATCCAGCATATTGAGCAAATACTGAACAATCACCGCATGTTTTCTGGGATCTGCATCTCCGTCCCTCACATGTGCTGCCAGATCAATACGCGATAGCGGCCCCGAGCGATATCCATCTTGTTCCTGCCCGCGAATAAAGCGCCACGACAAAAAACCCCGCGTGAAATTCTGCGTCGGCTTAAACATGTGATAGGTATCCGCGACCAGGCCCGTGACAAAACCCGCATCGTGCAAGCGTTCCGCGAGTGTATCCTGCTCTGGCGGAATCGGATGCCAGCCAGAGCCTGCCGGCTGTAGTCCTTCATTCGGCGTGTCAAACCGCCAGGGAAAAGATGGGATACCCGTAAAAACACACCGCCGAAACGGAATCGTCGGCAAGCCCTCTGCAAAACAGCGATCAAAAGTCAAGCCCTCAGAAGCCAACTGATCTAAATGAGGAGTTTTCACATGGCTCAACTTTTTACCTGCTCCAACAATGTCTGCGCGAAACGTATCGCAGCAAATTACTACTATATTCATAAAAATCTCCTTGTGTAATTCAAACATGGATTGGTCTAAACTATCCTTATTCCATGATAATCTGCAATGCCCCACATGTCAATATCAGCGGCATATTCCATTTTCAGGTTGACAAAAAATGTAGAATATGTGAAATTTCTCTCCACCAAGAGTAGAGGCGCGTCCCGTCATCAGTAATCTGGCACAAGAAAGCGGATCTGTAGGCCAGATGAAAGGGTCGGGATGCCGAAGCCAAATATTCCACCGCAGGGCATTTGGCTGGGTCAGCAGATAATATCTGCTGAACTGTCACGAGAAATAATCCCGTGGAGCACTCTCTTGTGGGCAGTCTCTGCTATATGCAGTCGGCGTGCTTCTACTCTGGCAACCGACTGTTTTTTTTATTCAGATCCGCAGAAAGGAAAAACCGATGTCCAAGCTTAAAGTTGGGGTTCTCGGCGCAACCGGCATGGTCGGACAGCGCTTTGTCACATTGCTCGCCGATCATCCCTATTTTGAAGTCGCCGCCGTTGCCGCCAGCCCGCGCTCTGCCGGTAAAACCTATCGAGAAGCCGTAAAAGGCCGATGGACGCAACGCGATATTGACATTCCCACAAAAGTATCCGATCTCGTCGTGCAGGACGCGGGCGAAATTGATGCTATCTCATCACAAGTCGATTTCGTCTGTTGCGCGCTCGACATGGAAAAAGAGGAGATTTACAGACTCGAAGAAGCTTATGCAAAAGCGGAAACTCCGGTCATCTCCAATAATTCAGCGCATCGCTGGACGCCCGATGTTCCCATACTATTGCCAGAAATCAACCCACAACATGCCGAAATCATCCCGGCGCAACGCAAACGTCTGGGTGCCCAACGCGGTTTTATCGCCGTCAAACCCAATTGCTCCATTCAGCCTTATGTACCGGCTTTTCACGCATTATCAGAATTTGGGCCTTCCAGAGCCTCCATATGCACATATCAGGCTATTTCCGGTGCTGGTAAAACCTTTGAGACATGGCCAGAAATGATAGACAATGTCATCCCATATATCGGCGGCGAAGAAGACAAAAGCGAAAGCGAACCTCACAAAATTTGGGGCAAAATCGTCAAAGATGAAATAGTGCCCAGGCGCAGTCCGATTATTTCAGCCCAATGTGTTCGGGTTCCCGTCACAGATGGACACATGGCAGCTGTATCTGTATCCTTCGACAAAAAACCCACAGCAGAAGACATCCTCTCGCGCTGGCAAGATTTCGAGGGCGACCACAAAGCTGCGGGCTTGCCTTCCTCGCCCAAAACATTTCTCGCTTACATCGAAGGCGATGACCGCCCGCAGACGCGCTTAGACCGCGATGCAGAAAATGGTATGGGCATCACACTCGGCCGCTTGCGCGAAGATAATATTTTCGATTACAAATTCATCGCCCTCAGTCACAACACCGTGCGCGGTGCAGCAGGCGGTGCTGTCCTGATGGCCGAACTCTTGACTCGAGAGGGGTATATCAAAAACTAAGTCACCGCATTTTGCGTCCGCCCCTCCAAAAATGCGATAACATTCTCCACTGCGCCGCTATTGAGTAGATCGACACCTTCCGGCGTCATATCGGCACAATGCGGCGTAAGCACCACCTGTTCACACGCAAAAAGAGGATGATCGGGCGGTGTCGGTTCTTCTTCGTACACATCGATACCCGCCCCACCAAGGTGCCCACTGTTTAAGGCATCGACAAGCGCATCCGTATCGACTATTGCGCCACGCGCCCCATTCAGCAATAGCGCGCCCGCTTTCATCTTTTCTAACTCGGCCTCGCCAATCATCCCCCTGGTATCATCTGTCAACGCCACGTGCAAACTGACCACATCAGATTTGTCGAGTAGTGTATCTAATGCGACAAATCGCACGCCGAGTTTTTTTGCTCGCTCAGTTGACGGATGAAATGTCCACGCAATCACCTCCATCCCAATCGCTCGAGCGAGCCGCGCCATCTCAGCACCGATATTGCCCGCACCAATAATCCCCAGGGTTTTGCCCTGAAGCATCACATTATCCCGCCGGGGCCAGCCCCCCTTCTTCATCTCTGCGGTCAAATATGCAGCGCGTTTTGCAACGGCAAACATCAGCCCAAACATGTGTTCTGCCACAACCGGTGCTGTTCTGCCCGGTTGGTTGCATATCACAATTCCGCGCTTTTTTGCGGCCTCCAGATCGAACATATCTGTGCCAATAGAACACGTCGTAATCATCTTCAACTTTGGCAATTGGCTAAACTCTTGCTCGCCCCACGTCACAGCACCGCGCGTGTTCATAATCACATCGGCGTTCTTTACTCGTTCGACCTTCTCTTTTGATGACTCGGGGCGCGTATCGTAAAGCGTCACATCGCCATAACTCGTCAATCGGTCGAGATGGGGGGCTCCCGCAATCTGTACCGGCTCATCGCCAGGCACCACAATCTGCACATAATCCTCCACTGCCATACTAACTCCTTTCAGAAACATTGCTTCCCAAAACATCCTTTGGTATATTCATAGCTTTCTAAGGCATATAATGCAAACCATTTCGCCCAAGGAGTGCCAATGCCTCTGGCAAAATACCAGCGCATCGGACATCACAAAACTGTCGAATCATTCAAAGCGCATGTCAACAGCCTGGGGATTGATCTTCCCTGCGATGACGAAATTCTCAAAGCACCAGAATCACCACTTGCCCAAACGAGCGATTGTCAAGGCTTTCGCATTGGCAATCGCTTCTGCATCCAACCCATGGAGGGCTGGGATGGCGAAATTGATGGCAATCCCTCGGAATATACCCTCCGAAGATGGCACAACTTTGGCCTGAGCGGAGCAAAATTGATATGGGGTGGTGAAGCCGTTGCCGTGTGCCAGGAAGGACGCGCAAATCCAAATCAACTCTTTGCAGCCGGACATACCAAAGCCGGCCTGGGCAAACTCCGAGAAGAACTCCTATCGGCACACCGCGCACACATCGGCAACATCGATGACCTGCTCGTTGGCCTTCAACTGACTCACTCGGGGCGCTTTTGCAGACCCAATGACAAAATCAAACTCGAACCCCGCATTGTGTATCGCCATCCGATCCTCGACCGCAAATTTGGCATTGACTCAGACGCCCTCGTGCTGTCCGATAGCGAAATCAAAAGCCTGATTGACGACTACCACTGTGCCGCACGCATGGCGTATAACCTCGGATATCAGTTTGTCGATGTCAAACACTGTCACGGTTATCTCGGTCACGAATTTTTGAGTGCTTTTACCCGACCGGGACCTTATGGTGGCTCATTTGAAAATCGAACCCGATTTCTTCGGGAAATCGTCGCGGGCATTCGCGCCGATTGTCCCGATCTCAAAATAGGTGTGCGCCTCAGTGCATTCGACTTTGTGCCTTTTTATCCCGATCCCGAACTATCCGAAGGCAAAAAACTCGGACCGGGCATTCCCGAGGATTTTTCCGAATGCTTGCCCTATAAATACGGTTTTGGCATCGATGAAAACAATCCTATAGTCGCAAATATTGCCGAAACCTGTCGCTTCCTCGAATTGCTGCGCGAACTCGATATTTTGCTCGTCAATCTCTCAGCAGGCAGCCCTTACTACAACCCCCACATTCAGCGGCCCGCTTATTTTCCCCCCTCCGACGGCTATCAACCCCCCGAAGACCCACTCGTGGGTGTTGCTCGTCAAGTTGACATTACGGCGCAAATCAAAGAACAATTTTCCGATTTGCTCATCGTCGGCACGGCCTATTCCTACCTCCAGGAATTTTTGCCCCACGTTACACAGGCACTCGTGCGCGATGGCAAGGTAGATTTTATTGGCCTGGGACGCATGGTGCTGTCTTATCCCGACTTACCCGTTGATGTACTCCAAAAAGGAGAAGCGTCCAAACGCAAACTCTGTCGAACCTTCAGTGACTGCACCACAGCCCCCCGAAATGGCATGATATCGGGCTGCTTCCCGCTGGATACCTACTACAAAAAATCCCCTGAAGGCACTGCCCTCAGGGAGCTCAAAAAATCGATTCAATTGTAACACTTTAATTATTAATCTGTGAATTGGTCTTTAGCACAAAAACTTCCTCTAAATTGTGGAAATTTACGCCCGGTGCCAAAATGACCTCTCTAAACAAACCCTGTGCTTCATCCCGTACTTTGACGACCTGCCCCACGTAAAGCCCTTTGGGAAACATTTCCCCCAAACCGGACGATACGATCAGATCTCCAACTTCAATATTCCCACGAAGCGACACATTTTTTAAATAGAATGTGCCATCTTCAAAAGACACAATGCCACTTACACGACTGTGTCGCTGCACCACTGCACTGACCCGACAATTGTGATCTATGAGCAACTGCACAATAGCAGTATAACCGTATACTTCCAAGATACGCCCCACCAACCCATCCGCAGTCACAACAGGCATGCGGGCCTGTATGCCTTCATCTGCACCGGCATCGATCAATATCGTATTTGCAATTCGCGCGGGATTACGTGCAATCACCCGTGCAAGAATATAAGATTTTTTAGCTGCCTGCTGCGACTTAAAATGTAACAAGGCATGGAGGCGCGCATTTTCAAGCTGGGCCTCTCTGAGTTTGAGCAATTCGAGAGAAAGGCGCAAATTCTGATCGCGCAAAGCCTCATTTTCGTATCGCAGCGATGAAAGTCCCATCGGCCAGGCAAAGATACGGTGCCCAATAGACATCAACCCAAAAACAACATTGTGTGCAAATCGCGCCTGTATTGAGGAATCGAACAACATCAATATCAAAGACGTCAAAATCGCAACGCCCAGTACAACCCCCTTACGGCGAACACGCAAAAAAACACGAATTCGTTGCATCGCTATTCCAAAACGTTCCTGTAGCCATGGATATCTGCAAGTACTTTCCCCGTACCTCGCACCACACAGGTCAATGGATCATCGGCTACCATAACGGGCAAACCGGTCTCATTGACCAATCGCCGATCCAGCCCGCGTAGTAGTGCCCCTCCCCCCGTCAAAATAATGCCATTGTCGAGAAGATCGGCGGCCAATTCGGGTGGTGTCTGCTCGAGTGTTCGGCGCACAGCGTTAACGATCGCATTTACCGAACCGGCTATTGCCTCCCTGATTTCTTTTGAATGGACATTAATGACTCTGGGTATCGCTTGCACCATCTCCAGGCCGCGGCACGTATGTTGTAGTTCTTCCTCGAGCCCCACAGCAGTACCAATAGCGCACTTGATTTGCTCTGCACTGCGGCTTCCCACCAGCAGATTGTGTTTGCGTTTGAGAAATTGCACAATGACTTCTGTCAATTCATCGCCCGCTGTTTTAATTGATCTGGACGTCACAATGCCAGATAGTGCAATCACCGCGATTTCCGTTGTTCCGCCGCCAATATCAACGACCATAGTGCCCACCGCATCCCCTATGGGCAACCCAACGCCAATCGCAGCCGCCATGGGTTCTTTCATCAAAAAAACTTCGCGGGCACCTGCGCGATCGGCAGCTTCACTGACAGCGCGCATCTCAACAGGGGTAACACCAGAAGGCACACAAATCACAACGCGTGGCCTGACCAGGAGTTTATTTTTTTGTACTTTAGAAATAAAAAAACGCAACATTTCCTCAGTCACATCAAAATCGGCGATAACGCCATCGCGGAGCGGACGAACCACTTCTATATCTGGTTTTTCGCGCCCAAGCATTTCTTTGGCCTGGGAACCAATGGCCAGCGGTTTGCGTGTATGACGATCAAGGGCAACAATTGAAGGCTCGTTGATCGCAATGCCCTGCCCTTTGACATAAATCAGTGTATTGGCAGTTCCCAGATCAATACCAATATCGTTAGAAAACAAGTTCGAAAACCATAAAGCCATAGCTAAAGTATCTCCCACCGGAATCGATAAGGCGAACAACAATCCCGCAAAATTGGTTAATAGTATTTCCGAGTTTGGCATTCTCAACTGCCTAACAAAACATTGCTGAATGGCAGTGAGAACACAATCTTTTTGAATGGGGAAAAATACACGAAAGGAGGAGAAATGGTGCAGAAAATCGGCTGAGTAAACGACCACCCGCAGAGCGGGTGGCTTTTCGCGAACAATAATAACTCTTTAAAAAAATAAAGTCAAGTAATGAGAAACAACGTATTGTGGAAAAATATCCTTGACATTTCTTTCTGGCAATCTGAAATTTGTCATTCAGATCGTTTGACAAATCTCAGCATTCTGGAGGTCTTGTTGAAAATTAGAAAAGCAGTAATTCCAGCAGCGGGGCACGGCAGTCGCATGCTGCCCGCCACCAAGGCTCTGCCCAAAGAAATGATGCCCATTGTTGACAAACCGGCGATTCAATACATCATTGAGGAACTCGTCAACTCGGGTATTGAAGATATCCTGATCATCACGGGCCGGGGAAAACGCGCAATTGAAGACCACTTTGATCGCAACATCGAAATCGCCCATGCATTGCATGAACGCGCAGATCGGAAAATGCTTGAAACTCTGGACCGAATCGAACAACTGGCCGATATCCATTACGTGCGGCAAAAAGACCAGTTAGGTACAGGACACGCCGTTCTCAAAGCCCGAAAACATATTGGCGACGAACCCTTTGCCGTTCTTTATGGCGATGACCTCGTCGTTTCGGAGCGCCCTTGCATTGGGCAAATGATCGATCACTACAACAGGTACGGCAGTTCCATTCTCGCAGTCAAAGAAGTACCGCAAGATCGCATCAGTAGTTATGGCGTTATTAAAGCCAAACGCATAAACGATGTCTATCTCGTTGAAGGACTCGTTGAAAAACCCGATCCGGCAAGAGCACCATCAAATCTCGCAACCCTTGGGCGCTACATATTTGGACCCGAAATTTTTGACTTCCTCGAACAGATCGAACCTGCTGAAAATGGAGAATATCAACTCACCGACGCTATCGAATTGATGAGCCAATCCCGAGCGGTGTACGCATGCGCTATCGAAGGAGAGTGGCATACGGTAGGCGATCTCCTCTCATATCTCAAAACATCGGTGGCATTTTCCCTCAACCATCCGGCCATTGCCAAAGATTTTCGCAAATACCTCAAAGAACTCGTCCCGCAACTCGAACAGTAAAAGAAACCATTATAGCCCCCTCAAAAGCGCGTCCATCTCCCGCACCAGCCCGGGCCAGTGTGTCACAATCCGCTTCTCCTCTGCCGATATGGTTTTCAGATCGGCCTCACACAGCTTGCCTTCCCTATAACACATTTCTACATCTTCTCGGTCTAACACCTCGGCAACGCCATCGGAATCTATCCATATATCCAAAAGTAAATCCAGGTAACTGACCCTGCGCTTTTCCACCTGCAGATCTCGACATATATGGAACAAGTGCCCTTTCAGATCACCTGAAGGGGCACACATTCGCCACAGGACATGCGCGCCGTCCGTCTGGTAAAACGCCAGCGTTTGAGAACCAGCAGGCAGGTAGGTACCAGCGACTTCCCAGGCGCGATTTGACACATAAGACAAAATCACCCAATCTGTGCCATGGGCGACTAAATCGCACATATATGTTTCATCAGGCTTGTCGAGATGGCGCTTAAATTCGCAAAACAACACGATGGTAGTCCTAAACAATGAAATAGCAGATCAGGATTGTCAAACTCGTGACCAGCCAACAGAGCCACTGCAATGACCAGCCATGCTTTTTGCCCATGCCAGAAGAAATACACTGCCCGAGATAACAACCCGTAAAAATGACAAATAATACAATGCCCCACACCATAAAATACCCTTTCCTATATCAGCTTGACAACCTCTTCTCGTTCTGCCGATAGCCTGATTGCGTCAATCACGCGAATGGCCTCCAAACATTCCCTGGGTTTGACCAGCAATTCTTCCCCATGTGCAAGTGCCGCGCCCACATTATCGTAATACGTGCGATAGCTGCCAAACAGAGGCGACACAGGATACTCTACAGTTTGTCCGCGATCATTGATAACGCGCAATTGATAACGCGCAGGATCTTCCGGAACGAGCACGCCAAAAACCCCTGACTTCATCGCTGCCTCTTGAGGGTCTATGCCGTATTTTCTGAAACTTCCGAGCGCGCCGCGCACATGATAGCGCGGTTTGGCATACATCCACGCGGTGCCCAATTCAATAAAATAGCGCACCCCGTTTGCAAATCTCAGATGAATCAGAGCCAGAGCTTCAACATCGGCCTTATCTTTGGGATAGCGATATTGCAAATCGGCAAAAACAGTTTCAACTGTCGGGCCGTACAGTCTGAGAGCCTGGTCCACCAGATGCGCTCCCCAATCGAGGACGCGTCCTCCGCCGTATTTTTTCCACGCACGCCACCCGACATGCGGTCCACCATAAGTTGTGATATTGGACTCAATAGTATAAATATCGCCCAGTATCCCTTCTGCAAGTATGTGTTGCAACGTCAAAAAATCGCCGTCCCATCGCCGATTCTGATACACACTCAAAAGCACCTGATTGCGCTCAGACGCTTCAATCATAGACCGCGCTTCAGATTCATTCAAACACATAATTTTATCTGTTACGAGATGTTTGCCCGCGTCCATTGCCTGAATCGCCATGGGCGCGTGCGTGTCGTGAGGTGTCGCCAACACAACGAGATCTACGTTGCCATCGTCCAATAGCGCGTCAAAGGTGTCATACGTCACGATCTGCGGGAAATCGGCCTCTGCGTCCTGGCGTTTCTCTAATGAACGCGAACAAACCGCGTAGAGTTCGAGATCGGGCGCCATCTGAATCAATTGTGCGTGAAAGACTTTGCCACCCAAACCATAACCAACCAGGCCAACGCGAATCATGATACTCCCCCCCAAAAAGAAAGGCCGCCTCAAAAGAAGCGGCCTCGAAACTGAACTGGCTTGAGTGTTCCCCGGCCAGTTGTACCCTTTTCGAATGCGCCATTACTTCAGCAACATCATGCGTTGAACCTGGGTAAAATCAGCCACTGACATGCGATAAATATAAATCCCACTGGCTACTTGCTTGCCAAATCCATCCGTGCCATCCCAAACGACCGAGTGAAAACCTGCATCCATCGACTCTTGAACTAAGGTGCGAACTTCCTGCCCGAGCAGATTGTAGATCACCAGTTGGACGTCACCGGCTTCGGGCAACCGATATTCAATCGTCGTGGAGGGGTTAAAGGGATTCGGGACATTTTGTCCAAGGGCGTAATCTCTGGGCATGGGCTTGAGGGCACCAATTTCAATATTGGTAATCGCATCAATCCCGCCTGACAAATCAACCATCACACCGTCGAGAATTTGAAAATCAGAGGCAAGCGGTGTGTGTGTGGTCTTAAACGTAAACTCAACCAGACCACCGTCGCCGCTGACCGCCTGACCATCGACCTTCATCGCGCCAACAGCCACTTGCCCAGGCGTCTTGTTAGACGCGAGAAATAGCGCGGGTTGGGCACTGCTCGCATCGAGCAGATTTTGATCGACCTGGCGTGCTTCGACAAACTCATACTTGGATTGATCGTACTGTAGCACAAAGCCATAACCCTTCAATTTCTGCGCATGATTGATAGCAACCTGTAACTTCAAAACGCCATCTTCGGCGACAATATTTTGCGTGCGTTGCAGCACCAGACCTGCCAGGCTATTTTCACCGCCCGTAAATTCTATACCCTGTGTCAAAGGTCCAGCAATGGCCGATCCAACCAATCCCAGCCCCAAACATGTCGCAATAATCAAACGTTTCATAACGCTTCCTCCTGTGTATGAAAGTGTTCACACTCCATTTCTGAAAATTTACTGCTTACCCGCCTATATGTCAACCGCATTTTTACCCAGATCTAAAATACGCAGCAATCGCTCGTACAAGACCAGCAATAGATACCGATGTTTCGTCAAGTTCGACAACCACATCAAGTCCCTGGACAACTGCGGTTTGGGCTGTGATGGGACCGATACACGCTGCTGGCAAGGATTTCCAATTTTGCCGCGTCTTTTTTAGTAGATTCACCAGATTTAAGACCGTAGAGGAACTCGTAAATGCGATTAGGTCAATGGCATCTTGTTTTAGCAACTGTAAAAAGTTTTCTGGTAAACATTCGGGCATAACCGTTTTGTAAACAATAAGTTCTCGTACTTCACCGCCGCGTTCTCGAAGCCCATTGGCAAGCACATCCCGAGATTTTTCAGGGCGAGGCAACAAAAAACGCTGCCCAGAAAGATCCTCGCCAAAAGCCGCGAGCAATCCTTCTGACGCACGATGCGCCGCTTCGAGATCTACATTGAAATGCCACTCGCGCACCCTTGCCGATGTCGCTGCGCCAATAGTCGCAATTTTTATTCCACCCAATGCGCGCACATCGCATCCCTGCTTAAACAGACGCTCAAAAAAGCGATCGGTTCCGTTTGTACTCGTCAGAACAAGCCAATCACATGTATGAATATCTGCAATAGCACAATCCACATCGAGCCAATTTTGGGGTTCGGCAAATACAATAGTTGGCACTTCCAGCACTTGTGCGCCTAACGCCCGCAGCATGCGTACCAATTCACTTGCCTGCGTGCGCGCCCGCGTCACAGCAATTGTTCGTCCAAACAGGGGCTTAGACGCAAACCAGTCCAGGTCCATCGCCGCAACCTTCCCAACGACAATGACTGTGGGATTGGTCATTTCGACCGCGCCCATCTCCCCCAAAGAGGTCCTCACTGTCCGCTGCAATGGCAAAGATCCCCACTGTATGGCTGCAACGGGGGTTTCGGGTGGGCACCCCCCCGCAATGAGGCGTTGGGCAATTTCACGGCGCTTTCGCGTGCCCATCAAAATCAAGAGCGTACCGCCCACTTTTGCCAACCCTTCCCAATCGACTTTTCCCTCGCCTTCAAGCGAAGCCGTTGTCCCCGTTACAATCGTCACATGGGGGGATATACCGCGATGCGTCACCGGAATACCAGCATAAGCAGGTGCTGCTATTGCACTGGTAATACCCGGCACAATCTCAAACGGAATCTCGTGGTTTCTAAGTACCTCAGCTTCCTCTCCACCGCGCCCAAAAACAATGGGATCCCCCCCCTTTAACCGCACCACCATCAACCCTTTTTGGGCGCGATCAACCATCAGATGATTGATCTCATCTTGCTGCACGCGCTGAAAACCCGGGCGCTTTTCCACATTGATACACTCACATCCCCGCCGCGCTTCCTTCAAAAACTCGGGATTCGCCAGCCCGTCATACAAGATCACATCGGCTTCCCGAATCAGGCGCAGACCCTTCACCGTTATCAATTCCAGATCGCCCGGTCCAGCACCTATAAGATATACACATCCAGTTTGCATAACAATTCTCTGCTAAGCTCTTGCGTCCAATATCTCCCCTGCCCCCTGTTCGAGCAATCCCTTTGCAACGCGCACACCCAACTGCTCAGCAGATGATGCCTGCCCTTCCATCTTTTTCGATATCACCTGGCGCCCATCGGGTGTTGCAACAACGCCCGATAGCAGCAGAACAACCACAGAAACCCTGTCAACAGCCGCGTATCCCCCAATTGGAACGAGGCAGCCTCCTCCCAATGCCGCCAGCATCGCGCGTTCTGCCGTAACGGCCTGCTGCGTTTCAACACAATTCAAAACGCCAACGAGTTCTGTAATCCTCTGATCCCCTTCTCGTATTTCTATCCCCAGTGCGGCCTGCCCTGGCGCGGGCAAACAGATTTCAGGATCGATAAACTCCGCGATGCGATCTCCCAATCCCAACCGCTTCAAACCCGCTGCGGCCAGAATAATACCATCTAAATTTTCCGTTTCGAGTTTTTTCACGCGCGTATCCACATTCCCCCGAATTGACACAAAATTTAAATCCGGCCGCGCGTGTTTCAACTGTGCTTGCCGACGCAAACTGCTCGTTGCAACCGTCGCGCCTTCTGGCAACTCCCAAAACACCCGATTATTTTTACTGACCAGTACATCTCGCACATCTTCGCGCTCGCTCACCGCGCCCAAAACCAATCCCTCTGGCAACTTAGTCGGCAAATCTTTCAAACTGTGAACCGCTATATCAATGTTGCCCGACAGCAGCGCGTGTTCTATCTCCTTTGTCCACACCTCTTTGCCACCAATCTGGGACAGAGACATTTCCGACAGGCGATCTCCTTTTGTTTTAATCACCTCAATCTCGACGCTGAGATCGGGATATGTGCTCGCCAGTTTTCTTTTTGCCCAATTGGCCTGCCACAAAGCCAATGCACTGCCTCGACTGCCAATAACTATCCTCATGAGCCTCGCACCTCTTCAATTTCTTTTTTTGGATGTCCCTCAACCACCAGATCAAACAAATAGGAAAGTGCCGCCACATAAGCCCCACCATCTTCTTCCTCGCCAGCCTCTCTAAGGCGCGTCACTGGCTTGTGCAGTACCTTATTCATAAATCGGCGCATCAAATTGGCAACTTGAGCGCGTTGATCATCTGAAAATTCACTGAACTTGGCCTGTGCGAGTTCCGAATCCATAAAAGATTGAAAATGCCCACGCAATGCCACAATCGCGGGCACAACCGCCAGAGAATTTATCCACGCAGAAAAATTCCCAATCTCTTCTTCTATGATTACACTGACTTTATCCGCTTCAATTTTTCGCTTCTCCAAATTCGCGCCAACAACAGATTCCAGATCGTCGAGATCGTATAAAAACACATTGTACAGATCGCCAACTGCAGGATCGATATCGCGCGGCATGGCAATATCGATCAAAAACATTGAGCGGTTATTACGCTTTTGCATCGCCGCTGTCACATGGTGACGTTCCAGAACATAAGTTTCCGCGCTCGTGGAACTGATAACAACATCTGCGCCGTGCAAATTACCTATCCCATCGTCCCATGAAATGGCGCGACCGCCCACGCGCACCGCCAGATTTTGTGCTCGCTCGAACGTGCGACTCGTCACCAGCAAAGACTTCACCCCGTTGTCGGCGAGGTGCCGCGCCGTCAATTCACTCATCTCGCCAGCACCAAGCACCAGAGCCGTATGTCCTTCGAGATTGCCGAAAATTTTCTTTGCGAGTTCCACCGCTGCAAAACTGACGGAAACAGCACCTGTTGCAATCTCCGTTTCTGTACGCGCCCGCTTTGAAACCTCGGTCGCAGAGCGAAATAAGCGATTCAACACAGTCTTGCTCGTTCCCATAGACAGTGCGGCAGCCCCGGCCTCTTTTACCTGACCGGCAATTTGTGGCTCGCCCATTACCATGGAATCCAACCCACAGGCGACCCTGAAAAGATGGCGCACGGCTTCTGCACCGCGATAGACAAACATGTGCCGCCCCAACGCGTCGGCATCCAGCCCACTTTGCTTGCCCCACCCCGAGATCACTGCCGCGCGGGCAGCGTGAATATCCGCGGCAACACAATAGACTTCCGAGCGATTGCACGTCGATAAAACCGCGCATTCGGCAATCTCCGGCACGCTGGAAAAGTATTGGAGAATCGCATCCAAAGCCTGGGGCAAAACCGCGACTCCATCTCGGATTTCAACAGGTGCCGTGCGATAACTCAGTCCAATTACGACGAGAGACATACTTCAATCCTCTCCTCAATTTCAGCCCACTTGCCCTGACGCGCGAGGGCAAGCGTATCATCTGTCACCAACTGTTGCCAAAACGCTTGCCGACGGTCTGGTGCATCGGGGAATCGCGCATAAACTCTGTGCCTTAAACCCGCCATCATATCCAGCAAACCAGCGTGTCCATCTTCCAAAAATGCCTCAATTTCCCGGCGCAACAGCACGGCGTACGCAGGACTGTTGCCCCCTGTAGAAATCGCCACCTGTAAGTCGCCGCGCCGCACAACCGCGGGCACAATAAAATCGCTATCCGTATGCGGATCTGCACCGCAGAACAAAATCCCTCGGCATTTCGCCGCCGCCTGCACCGCCCGATTGACACCTGCATGATCAGTCGCGGCAATCACGAGCGCGCTGCCGTCCAAATCGCTTGGCTCAAATGCCCTTAGCCACAAATGTATCGCGCCTTCATCGGCCAATTTCAGAATGCCCTCAGTCGCGGTTATACCCACAACACGAACCCGCGCGCTCGCATTGCACAGCCCGCGCACTCTGCGTTCGGCAACGCGCCCCGCCCCAACCACAACACACAATTTATTTTCCAAATTCAAAAACACGGGATAGCGCATGGCCTAAGGTCCTAAATTGTGGGGACCAGAAAAAAGAACACCCACCACGGGAAATGCCAGAATGACGAGCACAAAACCCATGATAGACAAAAAAACCGCCCGCTTGCCTTGCCAGCCGCCCCACCACCGCGCGGCGAGATTGCCCGCATAAATAAACCAGGCAATCAAAACGGGCAAAAATACCGGCTCGCGCCATATAGAAAACTGCGAAAGATGTTGAAATGCCCACACTGAACTGGCAATAGTACCGCCCGTCAAAAAGACAAATCCAAAAGTGGCAGCGCGGTTAGTGATCTGATTCAATACCTCGAGTGAAGGCAGACGGGAATAAAAAAAACCAAAATGCTTGGCCTGAATTTCGCTCAAAAGCATCAGATACATCACACCTCCAACACAGGAAATCGCAAAAGCCGTGTACGCAAGGCCATAAGCCAGTACATGCAGTTCAAACCACCCGCCGCTATATCCCGTAACCTGAATATTCTCAATACCCAGCAATTTTGTGAGCGTCAACATGTGCAGAATTACCACAATAGGCACGATGAGCACACCCAAAGACCGATCTCGCGTACTCACTTCGAGATAAATATAAACAACCGCGACCAGCCACGCGCACAGCGATGGCAAAACCTGACTGGTCAAAGGCACCTCGCCAGCAGAAATTGTAATAAGGGCCAGGAGCACAGTGTGCATACACCAGGCCCCCCATATTCCCCAGGTACACAGGTCACGCCAGTACGCTTTAGGCCCGTGAAAGTCCAATGCATAACCCAGAGCACTGACGATGTATGCCACTCCTGTTGCAATGAGTAAGATGTCAAAAACCATAGCCTTTTCCTCGAATCATCCGCTCACATACTGGTAGCGTAGCAAAGAAATATACGAAACGGAATATAACTGCGCCAGTATCATCAACTCAACGACGCTCACAAAGATTTTGGGGTGGATGGTTGGGCACCCCTTTTCCCCGGCGTAATAGAGCCTAACACCACCTGTTTATCGGCACCGGTTACACTCGGCACATTGCCCGGATGCCCATTCACAGTTCGATAGGCAAGAATCGCAAATGCAATAGCTTCTTTTGCTTCTGACGCCATTCCCAGGTCATCCAATCGCTTGAATGCAATATTTCCCAGTGCCCGGTCCAAAAGATCCATCATAATCGGATTTTTAGTGCCGCCCCCACTTGCAATCACCTCGTGGATTTCACACCTGGGCAAAACAAATCGTTTTAGCCCATGTACAATGCTCTCCACCGTGAACTGTGTTGCCGTACGCACGAGGTCTTCCCCTTTACCCTCCCAATCGAGAATTTTCTGAACCATATCGGTCCCAAAATCTTCGCGCCCCGTTGATTTGGGCGGCGCCATATCCAAAAAAGGATGCGCCATAAGCACATCCAGCAGATCCTCACACACCTGGCCTTTGCCCGCAAGATCCCCATCCCTATCGAAACTCAGTTTGTCGCGTGTGATCGCCTGCACAACCCCATCAATAACCATATTGCCAGGTCCAGTATCAAATGCGAAAATGTCTGGTACCCCACAGTTTGCGGGCAATATATTGACATTGGCAATACCACCGATATTGAGCATTGCGCGTCCCGCGTATTCAGACCGAAACAACAGATAATCCACCAGCGGGACGAGTGGTGCCCCCTGTCCGCCCACAGCCATATCCCGCGACCGAAAATCCGATACCGTAGTGATTCCCGTGTGCTCTGCAATCACCGCGGGATTGCCAATTTGCAGCGTTGACCGCACCTTTTTATCAGCAACCACGGCAAGTGCGGGCAAATGTTGAATCGTCTGCCCGTGCGATCCAATCACCTCGACTTCTCCCGTGCTGATATTAGCTTCCTCACACACGCGGAGTGCAGCTTCTGCAAACCATTCCCCAAGCGCGGCATCCATGCGGCATATTGCATCGACCCGTCCACCTTCACAAAGCGACAAAATCTCCCTTCTGACATCTTTGGGAAAAGGTACCTCGACATATCCGAGTAGAGACAGACCAGATTCTCCGATCTCCACAAGCGCGGCATCCACCCCATCGGCAGAAGTTCCAGACATGAGACCAATCGCTTTCACCTCACGCTCCTATCTCACGAACCGTTTTGATACCGCGAATAAAATAGTGATAAACCACTGATCCCTTGAAAAGACGCCGTTCAATCTCGCCATCTCCCACGCTTCTGAACCGCTGGGCTTCTCGCCGCCGCCGCAAGATATTGAACGGATGCAGCAACACCCACCAAAGCCCAGCTATCGCCGCAACGGGATGTTTCCAATTGCCCTTTAGCAACAAACCCAAATTCGCCAATTCCATAGCAACGCGAATCGGGAATTTATACAACAGCCGCGCAATAGAAAAATTTTTCAACAACATCACGAGTTGATTGCGGTGATTCAAATACGCTTTCTTATAACTCTCTGCACCCAGCGTAAATCCGCCGTAGTGATATACGAGAGAATCGGGCACATATAAGATGCGATACCCCGCAAGGTGAAACCGCCAGGACAAATCGATCTCTTCCATATGCATTACAAAGTCCTCATCGATCAGCCCCGTTTTATCGAGGCAATCCATACGCAAGAACATAGCCCCCCCAATAGCCCAAAAAATATCGCGGGGGTGATTGTATTGCCCCACATCTTCTTCGACAAACTCAAATATCCTGCCCTGACAAAACGTAAATCCCCATCTGTCCATCAGCCCGCCCGCAGCCCCGCCATAATCAAACATTTTGCGATTCTGC
Organism: Candidatus Latescibacterota bacterium; assembly: GCA_965222605.1. GTDB lineage: Bacteria > Latescibacterota > UBA2968 > UBA2968 > UBA2968 > VXRD01. Next base: position 6,183,168 of record OZ244960.1, on the reverse strand, counting down.
AACGACCGCACTCTGGACTGACACGCCCCAATTGCGGGATCGAATTTCAGCGCATCAATCAGCGGGGGCAACCATCCTTCGCCCACCTCCACATCCGAATTCAACAACATCGCATACGTCCCTTTTGCAACCTCCAACCCCCGGTTGCACCCGGCGCCCATTCCTTTGCTCGGTTTTCCATTTCCCCCACCCGTCTTCACAATGCGAATATCCGGAAACTTCTCCAATGCCCGATCCAGACTACCGTCGGGATAAGGCTGGTCATCTGCCACAATAACTTCAAAGGGAACATCCGATGTCCGCGCATAGACAAATGCCAGACACTCGGAAAGAATATCTCCCAAATAATGGGGAATAATAATTGAGACCAATGGTTTATTATTGTCATCCATTTTGGAATCTCGGCCTTCCTCCATTAAAACGCCACCTCCACCCCCAATTCCTCAGCCGCTTTTTCCAGACTTTCCACATGGGTTTTATGCAGTGGAATTCCCGTCTTTTCCCAGGCCGCCTTTTTTAACCACTCGATCTCACCGGGCACGTAAATGCGATCCACGCCTTCTTTGGGGCGAGAAGCCCGAATCGTCTGAATCATCCGATCAACTTCCCGTTTAAAATCCGACACATCGCAAAATGTCTCGATCTTGATCGCCTGAAAAAAGTGACTGGCCCGTCGCTGCCCTTGATATTCATCCTCCCGATTCACAGTTGCCAGGCCAAAAGGCAGAATACCGCTCAAAACATCCATCACCACATTTAATCCCGATCCTTTTGTGCCACCGGGCGCTACCAGCGCATGCGCGCGACCCGGATCGTCTGTCACCTGCCCATCCTCATCTAACACCCACTCGCCGTCTAATTTCCGTCCATACAAACGCATAGTGCCCACCCGCCCCCAGGCGGACCGCCCCGTTGCCATATCCAGAACAATGGGATGTTCTCGACCCGCTGGAATCGCATAAGCCAGCGCGTGATTGCCCAACAGCCGATCAATCCCTCCGTAAGGTGCCACACCTCGACTGCTGCTCGACACGCAAAAACCGATCATATCCCAGTCCAATGCCATCGTCGCATAACATGCCGCTGCGCCGTAGTGCCGGCTGTTTATAACTGTTGTCGCGGCAATCCCCAGATCATTCGCTTTTGCAATTGCCAGTTGCATCGCCCGATAAGACGCCAGATGTCCCAAACACCCATCGCCATCTACCGTTGCCCAGGCAGGCCCTTCGCGGACAACGCGAATTTCGGGTTTTGCATTTGTGTGACCAGTTTGAATGCGCTTTAAGTAACCCGGCACAGCCCGCGTACCGTGTGAGTGAACCCCGCGTACATCTGTCTCAACTTGCAAATCGGCCATCAACTGCGCATCTGCCCTCGGCACACCAACTGCTTCATAAAGCCGCTGTGTCGTCTCTTTCAAATCGCCAACCTGAATCAACCGCTCCTGCTCCCCCGCCTCTGTCGGCACAATACCATTCACGAGTTCATGCATAAAAACCTCCAAACTCCTTGCTCAAATCAAAGAGACATTTTAAGTTGTCAGTTCGCCCAACCGCTCTCCGAGATAAGACATGAAAGGTGAAACACGAGAGGGATTGGGTCGTCTTAGTTTTACCTCATCTTACATTTTACCTCTAAGGAAATCACCATGGATTACGATGTCATCGTCATCGGCGGCGGGAGTGCAGGATACGCCGCTGCACGCACGGCACAAGAACTCGGCGCAAAAGTTGCCATTATAGACAAAGGGCCTCTTGGTGGCCTGTGCATCTTGCGCGGCTGCATGCCAACCAAAACCATCCTGCGCTCATCCGAGATCATGTCCTTGATGCGCCGCGCCAGAGAATTTGGTCTGCGCGCTTCTAATTTGCGCGCAAATCTCGATGAAATCAATGACCGCAAACGCGCGCTCGTCGGTGAATTTGCAGATTATCGCATCGGGCAACTTCGCAATCCGCGATTCACTCTCATCAACGGCACGGCGCAGTTTGTCAATCGCAACACCATCACTGTGGGAAAACAAAATATCACCGCGCGAAGTTTCATCATCAGCACGGGATCAACCGTTGCTGACATCGCCATTCCCGGCCTGGAAGAAGTGGGCTTTATCGCCAGTGATGAAGCACTTGAACTGCGGGAATTGCCAAAATCGATGATCGTCTTAGGCGGCGGTCCTGTCGCAACGGAATTTGCACAATTTTTCTGCCGTCTGGGAACGTGCACCACACTCATTCAACGCAGCCATCACATCTTCAGCAGCACAGATGAAGACCTCGCACGTCCGGTGGAAGCCCGCTTCAGAGAAGAAGGCATGAAAGTCTTTACCGACACGCAATTGCAAAAATTTACGACCAAAAACAACGCCAAAATCGCCCACTTCCACCATAAGGGAAAATCCCGCCGCGCTTCAGCAGACGTGATCCTCCATGCTTTGGGACGCGTACCCGCCATCCAATCGCTCGCGCTTAAAAATGCCGGCGTACGCGTCGAGCGCGGACGCATTCTCGTGGATCATCACATGCGTACCAACGCGCCCAATATTTATGCAGCGGGCGATTGTACGGGACTGTATGAAATCGTACACATCGCCGTTCAGCAAGGCGAGATAGCCGGTCACAACGCCGTTGATGGAACCCAAAAGCAGCACATCGACTACAGGCTCAAAGCCGAAGTGGTCTTCACCGATCCGCAACTCGCGTCTGTGGGCCTCACAGAAAAAGAATGCCGCGAACAAAACATCTCCTATCGCGTTGCATCCTATCCCTTTGACGACCACGGCAAATCCATGGTCCTGGGGGAAACCCATGGATTTGTCAAAATCCTCTGCCATCCCGAAACAGGCGAAATCATCGGTGGGCATATCGTCGGTCCAGAAGCCGGCGAACTCTTTCACGAACTCATCGCCATCATGCACTTTCGCGGCACAGTACATGACCTCATGGACATCCCGCATTACCACCCCACATTAGCGGAAATTCTCACCTATCCTGCAGAAGACCTCGTTGAAGAAATTCATTCCTCACTGTGAATAACGGGTTTTAACTGATAGGCGAGCATCGCGGCAAATGGGATAAATAACAGAGAAATGCGAAACAAATTCTGATAGGAAATCCAGGCGACCAGCAACCCGGCCAGCATGGGCAACAAACCCTGTGGAAACATAAACATATTCATAAAGCTGGTATAGGTCGGCCGTCGGTCAGCGGGCGCGATGTCGAGGACGTATGTCATGCGTCCCGAATACATGCCGCTTTGCGCCGCGCCTGAAAAAATGAACGTAAACGCATACACCACAACCCTCAAATTCACTTCTGTGCCCCAGAACCAGATGGTGCGATCGGGCACATACACGATACATATCGGAACCAGAATAGACAGTGCGAGCAAGCAGGTGCCGTACAAAAACAACGCCTGATTGCCCTTGTAACGCCCCACCCAGGCCCACGCAACATTTGAAAAAACCGCGCTAAACTGCATAGCGGTCACATAAAATCCAATATAAACCGCCCCAATGCCTAAGCCAGAAATCGCATAAGGCATGTAAAACGGCCCGCCCATCATGCTAAAGCCCCACAAAAATTGTACCATACACAAACGCCTGAAATTCACATCATCTTTCATCAGACTCAGGCCACTGAGCAAATAATTTTTCAGCGAAAGCTGTGCGCGCGTACGCTTTTCAATGGGTTCGCGGATCATGCCAAATGTCAGCACGGCCATCGTAGTACCCATACCAGAGAGCATAAACAATACCGCGTAATTATTCGGAAACGAGAGGCCGCTTTGCGCGCTCAGGACATAGGAAATCAGAACGCCCGCAACCATCGACATCACACCGCCCGAAAATCGGCGCAGAGCAAAAACTTTTGCCCGATCCGACGCGGGAATTGCCTTGCCCATCAAATCCATCCACGGCACACTCATCACACCCATCAGCGATGTTCCCAAAGCGTAAAACACCATAAACAAAGACAAAAAAATTGCGGGCTTCAACCCGCCGAAAAAAATTGTCATCACGCCCACAAAGATCCACATCACACTTCGAGCCATACCCGCCCAGATCAGTAAGGGCATCTTTCGAGGTTTGGGTTCGATAATCCGAGAAATAAAGACCTGCGGCCACGCCCACCCCATCCTCATGAGCGCACCGGCCATCCCGACCAAAATGCTGGACGTGGTCAGCGTTTGTACAAAAGCCGGCATCACCAGATCCGAGCTAATAAACGTGTAGGACATCATGACCATGCCGCCATTGATCACCAACAACCAGCTATTTCGGCGCGTCTCTTTCTGTGCGTGCCTCGCCGCCACCACATCGCGTAGCGGCGGTCCTCCATGCTGTGCCATTTCCATAGTTAATTCGCCTTATAAGCGATCTGCACCTTCAATAATTGGCTGAATATCCACAATCCCACACCCCGGTCCCCCGGGAATGCTCATTTTTCCATCTCGAATCTCGAGCGCGGGATCAAACCACTCGCGGTATTTTTCAATCCCTCGTTTGTATTCCTGATACCGACCAATATCTGGCGTACATGCGGCAAAGTGGAGCATATAAATAAAACCAAAGCCACCAGAAATGTGTACTGTTGTCGGCATCCCGGCCAGAGCGGCCATTCGCGCAACGCGCGTCGAGCGAATAAGCCCCCCGTAATAATGCAGATCGGGCTGAACAATATCCACACCGCGATTGGCAATCATCCATCGAAACCGCCGGTCGCTGAACTCCTGTTCGCCCCCAGAAACGGAAATATCCAGCGTATCGGCAACGACCTTCGTATCTTCGAGGTGATCAAATGGACAAGGCTCTTCAAAATAAACAGCCCCAATATCTTCGAGCATACGCCCCACTTCAATCGCTTGCGGCGGATCGTAAGAACTATTGGAATCCGCGTGAATATCAATCGCATCACCGAGTACCTTGCGAGACAACGCGATCAAATTTGGCGTTCGCCCGGGCAGGGCATCAGCGTTTTTGCTCATGCGCCCGCCAATTCTAAACTTCACAGCCGGCGCGCCCGTCTCGTCGATCAGCCCCTGCAGATAAACCACTTCTTCTTCCGGTGTGCTATCCCGCCGCCCACTCGCAACGTAAAAGGGAACCCACTCACGCACGGCACCGCCCAGGAGTTCGGAAATGGATTTTTGTGCAATCCGACCGAGTAAATCCAACAGTGCCATCTCAACCCACGCCACACAACACCAGAAAGCCAACCCCTGCAATTTGTAATTGCTGCTGTGTCGGTACACACCCCACAGATGGTCTTCGAGATCGCGGGCATCTTTCCCGATAAAATAGGGAATTACCAACTCATTGAGAATCGGATACACATATTGCGCCCGTCCATTCGTAAAAGCCAGGCCTTCCGCACCATCTCTCGAACGCACATGAACATAATACTCCCGCTCATCTTTGAGCAACTTGATGGATTCGATCACAACCGGCTCATCCAGTCCATCTAAGACCAGAACGGGTTTTTCAGCTACCTCATCCAATGCCGCAATACTCGGTGTCAGAGCCATTTTAAGTCCTCTGCTATGAATTTTGAATTTTCTCTTGCAATTTTTCAAAATACAGATCTCGATCAACGGGAATATCGACCCAATCGTCCAGCCATGAAGACAAAAGCATCGCATTCGCCAATTCAACCCCACGAATGCCCTCAACCCCGGGCGCGAGTAGTGGGCTGTCATTCAATATGGCGTCACACCAGTTGTTTATTATACCGCGGTGTGCCCCGCCATCTTCGCCGAGAGAAATATCGAGTTTTTCCGCCCTGGGTTTGCCAAAGCCGCCCGTATATCCCCGGGAAAATTCGCTCAGGGAAACATTCGAACGCCACCACACAATTTTATTGTCTTCCATAATCACTTTGCCGCGATCCGTCGCTATCTCCAGGCGGTTGCTTCCTGGATACTCTCCAGTTGTGGTGATAAACACACCCGTCGCACCGCTATCGTATTCCACATAGGCAGTGACATCGTCATCCACTTCAATATCGTGATATTTGCCATAGCTGATAAACGCGCGCACGCGCGAGGGCATCCCGCAGATCCACTGCCACAGATCCAGGTTATGAGGGCACTGATTCATCAACACACCGCCCCCCTCACCCGACCAGGTCGCGCGCCATTCGCCTTTATCGTAATAACTTTGCGCTCGAAACCAGTTTGTGACGATATAATTCGTGCGCTGAATATCTCCCAACTCGCCAGAAGCCACCAATTCTCGCAATTTTTGATGGTGTGGACGGGTTCGCTGATTGAACATCAAGGCAAATACTTTGCCACTTTTTTGGGCAGCCTCGTTCATCTCATAAACTTGCCTGGTATATACGCCTGCGGGTTTCTCGACCAATACATGCAAATTGTTCTCAAATCCCTTTACCGCAAATGTCGGATGATCGTAATGCGGCGTCGCCACAATAACCGCATCAACAGCGCCCGATGTGATCAAATCATCGCCATTGTCAAATGTCCGCACGTTTTCCCCGAGGTTTTCGCGCGCCCACTGAATCCTATCCGGATCGATATCGCACACCGCTGTCAATTCCCCCTGCGGAATATCGCCCGCCGCAAAATACTTTGCGTGACCGCTTCCTCTGCCGCCAATGCCAATAATGCCAACTCTCACCTTTTCCATACTGTAAAAACCTCCTCAGTTAAACCTGTCATCATCTCCCCTCGTGCTGCCGGGCAAGTTGCGCCTTCAATGCGGTTTCAGTCGCTTCAGTCGCAACAAAAAAATTATCGGGATAATGCGCGTACTCTAAAAGCACCGTATAAATCGCATCCGCCTCATAGTTATCCAAACCCAATCCCGCCAAATACTGGAGCCGCATATTGCGATCCAGGTTGATCTCCGCATCTGCGAGCCACTCGCCCAGATCACGCGCGTGCCCGGCATACGTCGAAAGCAGCGCGACAGCTGATCCCAAAGACACATCATTCAGCGAGTACCACACCTCCGTATAATCCTCGCGATCCAAACGCGCCTGCAAAGCATCGACATCAACGGACAGAATATCCTTTTGCCCCAACAGGACGACATCATACCCCTCGCCATCATTCTGATTGCCCCAAATTGTCCCTTGTGGAAACACCTGAAAAAATGTCGCTATCTCACTCTTCACCGCATCTAACCGCGACTCGTAAAGCGGCACCCACTGCGTCACAACACCTCCGGGATTCAAACGCTTTTTGCACAACGCAAAATACTCTTTCGAATACAGCGCGCCGGCACCCTTGACCCAGGGATGGATCGGATCAGATGTAATAATATCGAATTTCTCATCTGTTGCCAGCAGATAATGTCGCGCATCGTCAATAATGATTTCCACACGGGGATCTTTTAATACATCGTAGTTCTCAGGGCCAAAATATCCCTCGGCTGCTGGCGGAATCAACGGCTCAATCTCGCAGATCACAATGCGTTCAACACTCGGATATAAAACATAAGTTCCCGCCGTCACCCCCGCACCACATCCGACCACGAGCACAGAACGCGGCTCCCTGTGCATCAATGCAGAGAGATGCCCCAACAGGCGCTGCAAACGCATATCCTGTGGTTCGTTGGAAGCCACGACTTTTCCACTAACATGAAAATTCCGCACGCCATTATCCAGCTCCGACACCACAACCGATGCATTCATCCCTTCACCCGCGTAAATATACGTCGCGTCATCTCCCCAATCGAGAAGCGAACGTCCATAAGCAATCAGCGCCAGCGGCGGCCCCGGCATACTCCAGACCAGCAAGACAACACCCACCGCAACGCCGACCCATCGATCTGACCTGACAGTTTTGCCCGCATACCGCACCTGCCACAACCCTCGCCCAAACATCAGAATAGCCCCGCACGCAGAAAGGATGAGTAACACCTGTTGCGTTATCTGCGTACCTAAAAGCGCGATCAAAACCACACTAAAACCGAGCGCGCCCACAATTGCACCTGCCGTATTGGCCGCATACACACTCCCGGCCAGCGTGCCGGGATCGCGTCCCTGTAAACGCGCAGCAGCAAGTGCCAGCGGAAAACTACCTCCCCACAGCACGGTCGCGGGAAAAATAGCCACAAAACAACGCAGTAAATCCAATTGAAATCGCACCGCGGTTGTTCCTCCCGATGTCCAATACGGAAGCAAATGAGCAAGCGCATAAGCCGCCCAGGCAATCGCGCCAACAAGAAGAAGTTGGCACCACCCGAGCGCGATTTTGGGATTTACTTTTGTACGAGTAAAATACGCCCCCACACTGCTACCCACACCCAACCCAATTAGAAAAACCCCCAGAATAATCGAAAAAGCATAAACAGTCGCCCCCATCATAAGCGCCAGCAACCGCGTCCAAATTACCTGGGCACCCAGCGCACACGCGCCGGAAATCGCAATGGTCACATAAACTCGCCAGGCTTCTTTTATCCACAGACTGCGCGCGGTCGTTTTTGCCATTGACGCATCGTACTCAGCCCATTTTGCCAACCCATATCCGATAAGTGCCACGGCAAAATTAAGCGCGACCGCCACATAAGTTGCCGTAACAACATCGTACAGGCGCAACAGATAAAAACCCGCGAACAAACACCCGCAAACAGCACCGGCAATATTGCCCCCGTAAAAAAAGCCAAGCCACGAAATGCCGCGAGGCGTTGACTCTGTCCACCGCGCTATCGCAGGCAGGGTCGCCCCCATCAACACTGTAGGAAAAAAAAGACAGATCGCACAGACAATCCCCCGCAGGAAATGTCCCCAAAAGCCATAAGTTGCCACACCGATATAAAATGCGCCAATCAGAGGCAGCACAAAGAGCAAAATCAGGCCCACGATACCAATGCCCAATTCCAAAAGCGCATACACCTTTAACGGATGATAGCGCGTTGAAATAATGCGTGAAAGCATCACACTACCAACGCACATCCCGCCCATAAACGTACCCAGCAATATGCCGAGAGAAATTGCCGAAGACCCGATAATCAGTTGCAACATCTGAAACCAGACAATTTCGTAAATGAGCGCGGCGCACCCACTCCCCGCAAAGAGAATAACCAGAAAAGGCAAAAATTTTCGGTTTGTATCCATAGTCATCGCTTATTGCTCTTCATCTGCAAGCTGTCGCATCGCCGCAGCATGGCTCACACCTTCGGCTCTTAGCCGCCTATAAGCCGCTTCATCCATCCCCTCGGGATTGAGAAATGCGCGAATATCGTATCTCCCGGGAACAGCAACGGGCAACTTGCCTTCTTCAATCATCAATTGTAGCGGATAGCCCATTTCCTCGAGCGGCAGATGCACAACCCGATGTTGCCGTGCGGATTCAAAAAGCGCCATCATAATCTCGACCGTTGCACGAGCCTTGCGCCCCGAAGAGCGGTGTTCATTGCCTCCTTCTAACCACGCGATTAATTCGCGCACAGAATCGGCATTGGTCTCGCCGCCAATTGCGCGATACGCCTCATCGGCGGCAATTTCCACATCTCCCCATCCACCTGTATTGAACACGCGAACAGTGCGCTCGGTTACCTCCATCAATCCCTCTGTGCCGCGAATCTGAAAATGCCCAGCCTGTTCACCTGGACGGTTCAAATCCGCCTGGACCAAAGCCTGAGCGCCATTGGCAAACGCGATCAAACCCATACACGCATCCTCAATCGGTGTATCGCGCTCAAAGCGATCAGTCTGCCGTTCGACAGCACCCATCACCCACTCGGTTTCTGGATCATCCAGTACAAAACGCATGCCATCAATGGTATGCGTCGCCCAGTTAATCAACCCCTGAGCGACCTGTCCTTGCACCATCACAGCATCGCCGATAACCTTTTCGCGCATCAACGCCCGCGCTTTCTCCCAACCGGGTGTAAAACGCCGCTGATGGCTAACTACCAACTTCGTTCCATTTTTTTCACACGCGTCCAGCATGCGATCTGCCTCACCAATGCCAATCGCCATAGGCTTTTCGCAAATAATACCCGGCACACCGCCATTTGCCGCGTCAATCGTACAATCGGGATGGAGCAGATGCCAGGTGCAAACGCTGGCGATATCGAGATCTTCCTTTGCCACCATCTCCTCCACCGAAGCATAGGCATTGGGAATGCCAAACTCCTCGCAAAATTGCTCGCGTGCAACCGGATGAGGATCGGCAACCGCCACCATCTCTGCATTGGCAACGCGCAAATATCCATCGGCGTGACTACGTGCAATTGAACCACACCCAATAATACCGACTCTGTAAGTCATAGTGAGACTCCTGTGGCGAACTCCCGTCTCCGGGTCAAGGGACAGCACCTTGCGCCAACCATTCCTCCAGCCACGCTGCTGGATCCTCTGCATTTGCACACTGGCGCAAGACCTCAACAGTCGCTTTCAAATTGTTATCACACGCCAGATACACGCGCGAAAACACATCCGTACGCTCCCGATAAACCCGATAAAGAGCCATCCGCGCATTGTTGAGTTCCCACGAAGGAAAGTGGACATATAGATTGGTCTTGAGGGAAAGCGTATGAAATTCTGCGCGTGCGGAATCGAAAATCTGCTGGCGCAGCGTTATTTTATGGGGAGAATTGGACTGGTAAAGTGAATCGAGACGGGAAGCAATATCGCGCATAAATTTTTGAAAAACAACACCATCTGCACGCTTGTTGATCACCTGACGCACCGCTTCGGAATCGGCACCGTATTTGCGCTGCAACCACATCAACGCCCCGGCCTCACCGACAAAACTCGCCAGACTCTCGTTAAAGGTGACATCCCCTTCGATCCACACGGTTGCATGCGTCAACTCGTGAATAATAAGATCCGCCAGATCGCCTTCGGAATAGCGCAACATCGCGCTCAACACCGGATCGGAAAACCACCCCAGCGTACTGTACGCACCCACCGGTCGCAAATAGGTATCATATCCCTCGGCCACATAGTGATCGCGTGCTTCTTCGGCTTTCGCGCGATCAAAATAACCCCTATAAGGAACCGCGCCCACAATCGGATAAGACCACTCGATCGGTTCCAGGCGATCTTTGGGGCAAACGACGAGATTCCACGACACCGGCCCGCGCCCGATATCGACATACGTGGTGTAATTTTTCGAGGTAATCAGACCGATTTCGCGTTGGGCAAACGCTCGGATAACCTGCACGAGTTCCAATTTTGCACGCTGATCGGGCGAGAGCGTCCCCGTTTTCAGCACCTTGTCAATAGGTTCTGCTTTCCACAGAAGCGCGGCCTGACCTTTGACCAACTGATAGAGATACCCGATCTCGGATCCAAAACCGAACACGAGAATTAGCAGACACCCAGACAGTCGAACCATGCATGACGCTCACTGTTCCATAAAATAATAACAGATCATGTGCTGCAAAATAAGATGCATATCTTCGATGCGTCCCATGTGGTCAGAAGGAATCACCACACATTGTTGAACGAGTTCTCTCAGCCTTCCCCCCTCAAATCCCGTAAACCCAATGGTGACACAGCCAACCTCGTTGGCATACCGCACTGCCCGCAACACATTTTCGGAATTTCCACTGCCGCTTATCGCCAATAAAACATCGCCGGGTTCAGCAAAATTTTTCAATTGTTCAACATACACATCTTCGTAACACAAATCATTGCTCAACGCCGTCATCCATTCCACATTATCCGTCAGCGAAATTGTCTTAAAGCGCGTTTCGCGCCCAATTGAAGCGCCCTTGCCCATATCGTTGACAAAATGCGATGCCGTACTCGCGCTGCCCCCATTGCCGATGGCATAAATTCTCTTATGCGCATCTCTCGCCTTGCCAAACTCGGCAATAATGCGGGCTATTGCCCCGGCATCCAGCGCCTTGAGCAAGGTCAAATTTTGCGCGATGTAATTCTCTACAAAAGTCTCCATCGCAATCCTCCTCACGGTAACTGAGCGGCTTGCCATCCTTTGTCCAGCGCGTCGTGTGTTGTTTGCACGGCATCTTGCGCTGCCATTTCTCGCACCGACTGACTAAAAGGCTCGGACGACACCGGGCCGTCATAGCCAATTTTTTGCAGCGCGCTCAAAAAACCAACCAGATCGATCACACCCGTCTCACCCGGCAAGGCGCGTTTATTGTCAATCTGATCGCTCACATCGACACCATCGGGCGCGTCATTGACGTGAACATGCACCACATCTTCAGCAGTCAATGCCATCAGATCCGATATTGTCCCCAAACCCGTGTACCAGTGCCAGCAATCGAGAAGCAACCCAACATTACCCGTACCAACCGCATGGGCAAGTGCGAGCATGCCATCCATCGAATGAATAAACCCATAAGATTTATCCACTCGCAGGGTGCGCGGCCCGATAAACTCCAGCCCCAGACTGCATCCATGCTCGCCCAAAATTTCGGCAATTGGCTTAAAACGATCAATATGCCACCTGAAATTATCGCCAAATTTGCGGTCTTCAGAAGCCGCAGGTACCCATTGAGCAGCCCGCGTAGCTCCCACGGCAACAGCGGCAGCGGCAAAATCATCCAGCTTTGACAGTCCAGCCTTGTATTCGGCATCATCTCCCTGCCAATTCACCGACAAACCCCACGCGCCCATTCTCAAACCAGCATCGGCAAACAGCCCCTTCACATGTTCTGCACCACGCGCATTGACCAGAGAAGTGATCTCCTGAATATTGATATCAACTCCCTGAAATCCAGCGCGTTTTGCATATCCAATCAACTCATCAACACGTCCTCTTACGCCAAGCGCACCGGCATTGAGACTTTTGAACATCGACTGCTCCTTTTTGTTATCACCATTGTACTTACACATGGACTCTGTGCTTCTCAACCATATCGGGATTCAATTCAACGCCGAGGCCAGGCCGATCATTAATGCGAATGCGTCCATTTACAATCTCCTCGCCGGGAATGGTCAAATCCTTGCGCCAGGGAATCTCTCCCCATCCGTATTCCAAAATGACAAACCCCGGCAAGGACGCCATCGCATGCACGCCAGCCGCGATCACCACCGGGCCAAAAGGACCGTGTGGCGCCGTGGGCAGCCCCCAGGCGTGGAGCATATCCCCTATTTTTTTTAACTCACCGATCCCACCCACAACCGTCACATCGGGCATGGGAATATCCATACTGAGATTTTCCACCACCTCGACCCAATCCCGCCGCAATCCCCGCTGCTCGCCTCCCGCAATCGTCAACCCACACCCTTCTTTAACCGCAAGACAATTATCGAGGCTATTTTCGGACGTCGGTTGCTCAAACCAGAAAAGATTGAGATCGCGCAACTCACCCGCGACCTCGATCGCGCCGCGAACCGTGAACTTGCTGTGACAATCCACGAGCAAATCGGCCTCTGGCCCGATGGCTTCACGAACCGCCTGCATACACGCAATCCCCCTTGCAGCCTCTTTGGCATTGTCGGCAGCGCGCACGCCATCAAAAGGGTCCAGCTTGACCGCATCAAATCCCTCGGCTACCGCAGCAGCGGCATTTTTGGCAAACCCCTCGGGCGATCGGTCTGTGGTCGCTCGATTAATATTCGCATACAACCGGATCTCATCTCGACACGCGCCTCCCAAAAGCGCGTGAACAGGGGCATTGAGCGATTTGCCCAAAATATCCCACAGCGCCTGTTCAAACGCACTCAACGCGAACAATTCCACCTTTGTGCGTTCTGTGCTTGTATAGCGCGACACAAGAGCCTCAATTTTTCTCGGATCGCACCCTTTGACCGATTCACTCAGATCGCGCAAAGCCGCTAATTGTGCCGCATAATTGTTGCCTGAGCGCATCTCCCCTACTCCCTGGATGCCCTCATCCGTAAGTACATGTACAAACACCCAATCCCCGCGGTGATTGACATGCACGGCGTCGAGTTCGATACCCGTAATTTTCATTTTAAAGCTCCTGAAAAAAATGGATAATTCTAATCCGAAAAAGGAATGCTATGCCCCTGCCCCGGGAACCAGATCATATCGACGACAAACGAAATACCAGCCCCCATAAAATGCCCCATAATAAGCCCTATAAAAAACGGCCGACCCGCACGATAGGCGCGAATGCCCCCAATCCGCAAAACAATAGACTTGATCGCCCAGGCGAGAAAAATTGCAAAAATGACATTATTAACCGGATAAACCGGTCCGGCAGCAAATCCAATTGGATGCAGCGGCCACCACGAAACCCGATAGCGCAACATCATAAAAAGCAGCGTCACCGCAGCGCCAATCCCCATATACATAATGGGCAACCACTGCACCGCAAAGGGATCTTTCGACTTCTTGACCAGATTATCCCAGGGAAACCGCGCGAGACCCCCGTGAAAAATACCGCCGTAATTTGCGGCGCCATTTAAATAGCCCATATAAATCGTATAGACAAATGTAGCGGCCACCCCTGCGGCCATCGCCAAAACAATGGGAACGATCAATCGCCGCTGGTTGACTCGAACAGTATCGTAAAGTTTGACGGAATGTGCAAGCGCGGGCATGATCGTGGTTTTGGTATCGCTGCACCATGAATACGAAAGCGCGATAGAAACCTGCGTTTGCTGTGAAAGCACATCTGACCCCATCACAAACATGGCAAAAGGTTGTGGCATCAACGGTGCGCGAATAGAAATCAGCCCGGTCTCTGCAATAACCCGCGTAATCCCCAGATACATAACCAGGGCACCAAAGAGAAAAATCGGGATATACTTAAACGCCATACCCGTTGCCAAATGCCAGACGACCAGGTAGGCAGAGCAGGCTATAAGGCCAAAAACCGCCGTGCGATACGAAACGATCTCATCGGAATCGTCAACCGAATCATCGCGGTAAAATGCCTTGCGAAAAACCCCGCGCAAGTGCCCGCGCGCCATCCAGAACCCCACGAGTACCACAGCGATAAATGCCCCCATGGATTGCGCGCCCATCGCCAGCGGCGCGGTGGAATACTCTTCATCAGCACCGGCATTTAGACCAAAGCGGTTAAAAAAGCCATTTTCCAGATTAGTCAGCACATTGAACACCCACAGGCTCAGTGAAATATCCAGATTGATAAAATATCCAAAACCCACAACCATCAGGTAAAGACGCACGAGAATAGGAGGAAATTCGCGCCCAAACTGAATACTCGCAAAGCTCCATGGAATCGCCGGAAAGGTCGGACTAAAATAGGAAATGACATTCCAGAGGATAATACACAACGTGAGACTGAAGCCGGCCCAGAACAACGGGCTATTCATCATGGGAATTGGGAAAAACCCCTGTCTGTTGTCCTCCTCCATCACAGCCAAAGGCATTTCCATCAGCGGATAGTCAATGCGCTCGTGCTCTATCCACTGCTTTCGCAGAATAACCATTAAAAAAAGGCAGCAGCCATAAAAAGCTGCAATCACAGTCATCCACCAGAATACGGGCACAATCCACGCATTCCACGGCACGGAAACCCCGCGCGGCAACCCTTCAAAAAACCACCGCAGGGGTTCACCCGCGGGCAGAATAGACCACTCTGGCAAATAGGGTTCGTAATAGGTTGCCCACTGATTCTCGGGCGTTGCCAGATAATACGGCACCGTAAAATTGGCGATCAATTTCCCGACAAAATACGTGGGCATAGTCGCGCCAATCAATGCCATAGTAAACATGACAATAAGCTCGCCCCGACTCAGCTTGAGCGGGCGCAAAAGCACAAGCGCGATCACAACAATGGGAAAAACAGCGGCGACTGAGAGGTGATTTTGGTCCAATCTGGTGGTGTGAAGAATAAATCTCGCGTAAGACCCGGCAATCGTCGCCATCACCGTGAGAAAAGTGCCCAAAATAAGTGCCCGAAACGTCACGGCGGGTCTGGCAGATTCAGGAACAATAGCCTCTCTTGCTAAAGCCACTAAAAACCTCTATACGTGAAACGTGAGACGAAAAACGTGAGACGTTAAAGGCAACCCCCTCTCACCTTTTACGTCTTACGTCTTACCTCTTACCTGCTTTTTACCGCCTAATATAAACGCCTGACAAGGGCACTGCCACACAAAAAAACGCCCTTCCCCCGATTCGGTGACCCCAACACAGGGATTCCTACTTAGGAGAAGGGCACATGACCTCGGGTCACCCTTGCCCGAGACCATATAAATAATGTTTAGAATTATACTGAGTAATACACCTCAGTACATGCTTCATTGCAAATATCAATATATTTGTAACATTGTGTCAAGAGAAAACGTATTTAATACCCCTTCTTTTTCTCGATTACACTCAGCATATCTTCTCCCTTCAGAAAACGCCGCAAGTTTTCACAAAACAAATTCACAATGCGGTCCTGCCTATTGGGAGACCCTCCCGCGGTATGCGGTGTGATAATGACATTGGGCATATTCCACAGCGGATGATCGCCTGGCAATGGCTCTTGCGGCGTCACATCCAACCCCGCCCCAGCAATCTGCCCGGTTTTCAATGCCTCGACCAAAGATGCGTCATCCATAATTTTACCCCGCGTGACATTGATCAAAAGCGCGTGATTCTGCATCTTCTCAAATGCCATGCGGTCGAAAAGCCCGCGCGTTTCCTCTGTCAAAGGGCAGCAGACCACCACAATATCAGACGCGGATAAAAGATCGTAAAAACGATCCATCTTCCAACACGTCTCTACACAGTCTGGCACATCGACATCCTCTGGATCAACAGCTATAATTTTCATGCCAAACGCATGCGCCCGAATAGCCACATCGCATCCCGTGCCGCCCAATCCCACAATACCCATTGTTTTATCGATCAATTCCCACGATGCGTGGCGGATGGGCATGCGCTCATTCCAATCAGTCGTTCTGATCGCGCGCGCAATCCCCCGGGTCAACCCGAGCAAAAGAGCCATCGCATGTTCTGACAGGTGAACACCCACAGTACCCTTCGCACTCGTCAGAATTACCTCGCTATGGACAAACTCGGCATACATCATCCCATCGACGCCCGCGCCCCAGGTCTGCACCCATTTCAGGCTTTCGGCGCGTTTGAACATATCGCGGCTCATACCCCCAAAAATGATATCGATTTCGGGCATAACATCCAGCGCATCGCCACTTGAATCGGGGATGACCAGATCGACATCTTCAGAGGTCGATTGAATCTGCGTCAGGTGATGATCATCTAAATGATCGTTAATCAATACCTTCACAGCAGCCTCCTGCATTAAAGGGATGCCAACTCAAATTTTTCAACCGTGGTCGTGCGTTTGCGCCGATGCAACTCAACGTGTTCGGGCCAAACGCCATAGTCTCGATCAGAACCCGTTTCCCTATCCAAAAAAAGTGGAAATTCACTCGCTGCGGGCTTGGTCCTCGCATATCCGCCATTGTAACTTCGCATAATAATGCGCTGTTCGCGGTTGAGCGTGGCGAGCCAATCGGGATCGCATTGGTGCCGATCTGCTTCGCAAACCCACGATGGGCAATAGGCCAAAAAGATATTCTTTCTCACAGCATCCGTATTATTGGGCGCTACGCGATGCCAGGTGCTGCAATGCATCAATGTCATAGTACCGCGCTTCGGGCAAATTACCTTTTCGCCGGGGACTTCTTCATGGGTATCGTAAAAATCAAAATACTGTCCCTTGTGGCTACCGGGCATATAGACAAAATTTCCCATATCGGGCTCGGGTAGATCGGTTAACCAATACGCCACTTTGATATGCATGGGCAAAACAGGTGAAAAAACGCTATAGGGCAAAGCGCGCGCACCATCGGGATGCCACTTGTTGCGGCTCGTATCACGAGGACGCAAGAAAAATTGGGAAATATGGAGCTTTAACAATTCGCTATACACATCGTGCATAAAGCCGATATGTCGGGGGTGATCGATCAACTCGGCAAATTCCGGATACCGCTCCACAATATTGTTTGGACCAAAAAACTTCGCAGGATCGTATTTTTCACTGCGAGCAGCCGCAGCATCGATCATCTCTATATAGCGATCGCATTCCTCGTCTGTCAACGCATCTTCTACAACGAGCATACCATTCTCTTGAAATTCTTCCCACTGATCGCGCGTAAACCCCGGCGGCGCAACGCGATAATTCTGTTCTGACATGCCAAATCTCCTTTTTTATTTGACACAGATAATTAATATTGAGTTTTCAAACCTATCTTAAACATAATGCAGATAGCTTCATGAGACAAGATGCTATTCTTATCTACGGTGATCTCACGCCACCAGTCAACGCGGCCTCGCCTGAACAAGCTCGATACTGACCCCATCGGGTGCGGCAATATAGCATATCACACCACCGCTACCGGGTATAAATTCCCACGGCTCAACCACAAACTTTACCCCTTTAGCACGCAATACCTCGCAATACGCCCGCAAATCACCACGATATGTAAAACCAAAGTGATCTGTGCCGTATTCATTATGGCTCGAATAATCCTCGAAATCGCGCATCGGCGCGGGCATAGACGGATCTTCACCAGGTCGTCTTCCTCGGATCAGAAGCGTCGCCCCTCCCAGACTCACGTTGATCTGCGGCGCGCCACGAAGCTCGTACTCGCCATTGATCGTCGCATCCAGTTTATCGACGTACCACGCTGCCGCAGTTCGCGGGTCCTCGCTGATGATATGGATATGATCAAAAGACAGCTTGTTCTCGCTCATGGACCAATATCCTTTGCAGGCCTCAAAGAGGCAAATGTGGTCCAATATAGCCGATTTCGACTTTATAAGAACCTGGATCAAACCGAAGATGAATACGCCCACTGCTCCCAAAACGGGCATGCCACTCAAACAATTCCTGCGTACCCAGATGAGACTTGAATCGCCGAGCATTGAGTAAATTCGGGTTATTCTTTACTCGCTGGCTTTCGGGAGTCACTCGGCACTTCCAGGAGGGCATTGCGTCGCCTTTATTAGGCCATTCGCTAGCAGATTCATTGAGGCTTGCTAATCGCTTGATGACAATCTGCAATGCGCTACTATTTAATGTCGTTAGGTTGTGTTCCACATCTGGCCCAAACACGAGGTTCGGAAATGCTTCTTCTCTACCCGCCCACAACGCCGCGGAGTTTGCGAATTGGCGAAGATCAGCACGATGCCGTTCACAAATTGGCAGAGCATGAACAGACCGCGTGAGATTGTCAATCGTTTCAGATGCTTCCCCTATATTTTCATCGGGTAATAGCTCATTGAAGCTTACCGTGACATTGTCGCGGTCCCAGATTGGATCCGATGGAAATCCAACCGCAATTCCATCGGTGATAGCGCATAAGACGAGAGGCTCTCCGTCTTTCGGTGGCAATGTCTTCGCCTCGCATGCGCGAAATCGATCTGCTACATCCTGCCCAACGTCGCTCAATAGCGGGACTTTCGTGCTCAAACGAACGAGGAATAGATGCTCGTCGCGTGCGCCTCCTGCCCGCAGTTCCTGAATAGCATCCCACAGCGACCAATCAGAGAAACAAAAAGTCTCGTACAAAGATTGACTACTTCGCAGAGAACGTTCCGAAATATTTTCACTAACCAACTGAGCCATACCGATAGCCAAGTCTTCCAACCAATCTATAACAGTGTGTTGGTCAGGGGAATCAAGGCTTGCGTGATTCAGCACCATCTCGCGCATATCAGGCCCTCGGGGCAAGCAGTCTGGCCAGGTTTTCTTCGTGCTGATCGAAAAAGCCTGCTGGCCAATGCGACAGCCGCCCGTCTGCATCTACTTGAGGCGAAGATATGACTGTCTTGTTACCATCACGCTCAAAATAGTGAAAAGCAGTATCCTCCGGCGCAATGAGTCCATCGCGCACAGCAATGCGAACGCCATCAATAAAATGGTCACTATGGGTCTCGGCGAACACCTGTACACCAATACTCGCCGCACGGGCTGACAATTCTCCCAGTTTCGTCTGTCCGCGGGGATGCAGGTGAGCCTCCGGGTTCTCAATCAGGCAAAGCGTCCCTGGTGGCGACAACAGAGCGAGGATAACCGGCAGCACGTACGATAGGCCAAATCCGACGTTAGTCGCACGATACGGGCGTGTGGCGACATCCCCTGGCTGGTCGAACGAAAACCCTGCAATAACCGCATCGGCGTCCCTCACCTCCGCAAGTCGCAGATGGGCACCAGGGCACACATCTTGTAGCCACTGATCTACGGTGTCGATCAGTCGCCGACTCACGCCTTCAACGCAACGAGGATCGTCTTTCCCTAGAAGATCGTCCTGATGGTGGTTCAAGTAATTCCACGCGTACTCACCACTTGCACCGAATTCACCGCGTCTAGCCATCACATCGGATAGCTGGTACAACTTCCGGGGACCGACCCGTTCCGCATTTACATAAACGAGGTGTCCTCCAAACGGTGGCACACACTGCCACTCCAAGGGCAAGTAGTCAATATTCTCGTTAGTTCTATTGGGGGTACTCAATTGATCGGCCGTCCGCGAATAGCTGAAGACTATTCCCCACCTATCCGCTATTCTGTCATCCTTAAGCGTAAAGCCCACTACATTGCTCTCGGCACCCTCAAATAGTACATCCGACCCCGCGCCGAGGTCAATCCGCTCGCCGCCAAGGACCAGTCTGCCATTGAGTAATTCTCCGGTTTCAAAAGACTGTCGGAGCACTAGCAATGCCTGGATAACGCTACTTTTACCCATTCCGTTTAAGCCACACAGCAGATTGAGAGACGTGCAATCCAGGTCCAAGTGCTCGAAGCATTTGAAGTGCAGCAAATTGATATTTCGAAGCATCAGAGCAACTCCTCGACAAGTTGTTTTATCGCTTGGAAACGTTTCTGCACGCGCCGTGGCGTGCCAGTCGCAAAAGAGATAGCATTGTTAAATTCTTCGTCCACTGACATTAACTGGATGAATCTACGTTGGACATCCTCGCGCTTTTCGACAAGGACGCGAATCTGTTCTGGTGAACAATGTGCCAATTGGACGCTCCACGACTCAAACAAAGCCTTGCTGACGGGCCGTCGCCGGTCGTCTATATTAGTACGCTTTCGGAAGGCGTATTCACCAAAGATGTCTGACGCCGCACACATTGCTTTTTTGAAATCCGCGCTTAGACTATCTCGCTCTTTCGAACTCATCCTATTGATTTTCTCCATGACCTTTCCGAGATAGCCATCAAGATCGCTGGTAGTATATTGCTCGGGGGGGGCGATATGAAAGGCCAAGAAGCGGAGGACACACTCACGGTCAGCCATTCGGCTTTCCTTGATTGAGTAGCGTGTAGCTTTTTTAAACTCAGAGGATTGAGCAAGTTCTTTCAAATATTTTCGGATGGGACCTGGGTGAAGTGCATGGCGAATCTCTTGTCCATTCAACGTCATGCCTCCGGTGTTGATGCGAAGGAAAACGTTGAACATCACTTCCGGTGGTGTCCCCGGTTCAATGACGTTGACGATGAGTGAGGTCTCACTAATGCGCCTCTGCATTGGCCGTGGAAGTTCATCGTGCTGCTGTCCATCTAACCAGGTCAAATATTCGAGTCGCTTCAGAGGAAACTTACCAGTCACAAAGTCATAGATAGTTGACATACGCTGAACGCCATCAACAACGGACCAGGTATCAGCCTCATCGGCAGCGACGTAGAAAACTGGTATTGGGATACGCAGTAGAAGCGATTCAATAAGGCGACTTCTGCGCTCATCGTTCCAAATACCGCGCTGACGTTGAAAGTCGGGAGCAAGATCAATCTCCTTATGCTTGATGCGTGAGATGAGTTGTTCGACGAGGAGAGGACTAGTCCGGATTTTTATTTGCTCGGGGTCGAACGGTTCTGTAATCTTTTCCTGCGGGTCCTCCTGCTCTATTTCGAGACCGCTTTCATCTTCATCATTACTCGTATTTTTTTCAAACTCTTCCTCGTTTACAAGGCCCTTTTCAAGAAGGTATCTCGCAAAGTGGTATCGGCTGTCGTCCCACCATTGGCTTGTTACCCTGATAGTCTTTCTACACACCTGATAAAAGGTTGTCCAGTATCTTCTTGACTGCTCCGGTGTGATAAGCTCAGCTTCCATGCAGAATGGAAAATTAATCCCAAAGTTTTGCTTGGAGTATTCCTTGTTCAACAAGTTATTTAGTTCATTGGGATTTTTTTCGCAATAGGCAAAAATTTTAGGTATATATTTTTCCACCATTTTTCCGATCTTCATATTATGCCTCTTGTTTAAAACGAAAAGTCCCTCAATTGCTATGTGTGTGTGACTTCAAATATAGAAAATATAGATAGAAGGAGACTCTTGGCCTATTTTAAATTGTCTTTAAACAAGGCCATTCATCAATAGCAATCTCCTATCAACTATTAACTCTCTCCTTCACAACCTTGCATTCACACTCAATCTCCCTCCGGACGAATCAGATTCCCCGCCTCATGCGAAACTCCGGAATTTTCCATCACATTGCCCTGAATCAGAATCGGGCGATTCGTACCGGTCTGGTCATTCACAATCAGTTCCACATTCTGAAAATGATTGCCAGTAACCGCCATACCCGCGCCTGTAAGCCACAGCGGCAAGCGCTCTCCCTCGCTTCTTCCCCGAATCACATTTCCCGTAATAGACGTATCAAATCCACGCACATCCATCGCCAGACCCAGCTTCCCGCCCTGATCCACCATAACAATATTGTTAGAAATCACATGCCGCTCTGAATCTGTCCAAAACCGAAAAGCAATATCCAGATCGCCCCCCTCACGCACATGTACGACATTATTCGCCATAATAATCGAATTTCCGCGATCAGAACCCACCGCAACATGCGTGCGCCCGGCAATCTCCACATAATTGCCCATCACAAAACCCGGACCCGTCAGAAGCTCCACTGCATCGGAATGGGCATTGCCCAGGCGGTTATTCACCACCCGCATATTGGGACCATCGAGCATAATACCCAGCCTCTGCACATTCAGCACCGTACAATTCTCAATGGTAATATTGTGCGTCGGCTCGGGACAGGACCCACCCGGCTCTGCACAAAACGCTTTAATGCCATTATACTCGAACCGCCCGTGCGAAATATTCACAAACTCCGCCCCGTTATAAGGATTCTGGTCCCGGTTCTGATCCACCCATAGATCCCGAATCACAATATTTCCCACACCATTTCCTATAATGCGGATCACATTGGTATTCTGATCCGGTGCCAAAATCAATCGCGTGGCTGCTCCCTGCCCCGTTAGTGTCACATTGCTGCGGTCAATAATCAATCCACCGAGCTTACCCGCCACCTTGCGGATATCATACGTACCCTCCATCAGCGTCACCGTCCCGCCAGATGGTGGAAGCGCGTGAATCGCCGCGTAAATCTCCTCCTGATCGCCCACCCCATCGCCCACAAAATCCGCTGCAGCCTTTGACTTTTCCGAAGAACTCTGCGTTGCAACAATCATCGTTTTACCCTGTATTTGAGATGGTTGATGAACTACAAAAACCAGCATCAAAAACAACGCTATATATGTAAACCGCTCCATAAAAAGTCCCGCGCCTCACTGCTTTTTCAAACAGAACAGATACTCCTCCACATGATCTGCTTTATAAACCCGGTTCTCCCGATCTACATCCGCCCGAAAACGCTGATAATCTCGCGTCATCAGATCCACCTTCCCGCATTGCTCCATTGTCTGAAAAATCTCATCTTTGCTCATAATTCCCTCGCTATTATAGCTGAGGAACACATACCGCGCTGAAGTCTTTTGAACCATATTCTCAAATGCGGGTAACGCCCGTCTCTTCATACAGAAATCCGACTTTTGATCGTCATACAGACGCAGCCCTGTCACGCCTTTCAAGTGCGGATCATCGTACCGCGCCAGTGTCTCCAGCACATGGTAATTCGCACAGTACTGGCGATGATTATAGGGCGGGTCCATATAGAGCATATCGCAAGACAGACGCTCGATCAACTCCTGCCCATTCACATTGTGTACTTCGTGCTCCTCATCGCTCTCGACAATTGCAAGCCGCTTCAATTGCAGAGGCTTCATCGCACTCTTCTTGATATGCTTCAAAAATGCACCATAGACTGACGCTGTATTTGCAACCCGATCTGCCGCATCGATCAAACTCGCCAGAAGGTAAAAGTACTCATCCTCAGTCAGTTTGCTCGCTTGCCACCACTCCTCAATCTGCATCCGGATCGCATCACACCTCATGCCATTCTCATCGGAGAAATACTGTCTTTTGAACTCTGTCTCATCTGTCCCACCCGGACAATAATTGCAATAGATAAATCCGGGTTTTCCATTCAGAGTATTGAGATATTCCAATACAACATCGATTGCATCGCAAAGTAGTGTTGTCGGCACTAATTTCAAATCATCCAGAACGCCAGAGAATAAAGGATTGCGATTAATGCCTACGAGTGCGCGATTGAGGCAATAGGCATAGTACTGAATGTCATTAGAGATAATCTTAAAACTCTTCTGCTTAAAATGCGCTCCTACAACACCAGTACCAGCAAACACATCGCAGAACACCTTACAATCCGAATTTACATTTTTAAAAATACCCTCTTCGAGAAAATGAAGCAGAGAATACTTGCTGCCGATATAGTTCATGTAAGTAGCTATCTATCGGGTAATAGCAAGGCGAAGGTTCAGTGTATCTAGCACTCTAAAGAGCGTGTCGATCCGCGGGTTGTCCTCACTGGACAGCACGCGGTATAGTACCTGCCGCCTCGGACCGCTGGCTTCAGCGATGGAGGATACTTTCTTGGCCCGTACGACGTTGCCGAGAGCCTTGGCGAAGTACTTCGGATCGTTTTCTTCTAGTGCTACGTTGAGGTATTCAATCAAAACCTCATCGCTGTCGAGAAAATCAATTACGTCGAATTTTTTGAGCTTCATGATACCTCCTTAGATCTTGCTCGCCATCTGTTGAGCGCGTTTTATGTCTTGCCGCTGCCCTTCGCGCTGTACGGCAACAACCCACTCAAACATTTACAAACTCCTTGAGCGACACAATCCGCCCGGACTCCGATGAAATGCCCATCCCTTCTATCATCGCCATAGTCACCAGATTATTGCGCCCTGAAAACTCGGGTTCTTCGCCACCATTTATCCACGCGACAAATTGATTGACAATCAATTCTGTCGAAGCAGGTCCCCCGTCCAGAGGCAATATTTCGGGATCGGCATTGCGGCGCGTCAAAACGAGCTTCCCACCCTCAAGAGAAAGCGTGCCCTCATCCACATCCACCCGGGTTTCGCCACCCGATTTATGCGGCTCAAAAGTCGCAAAATAGGTCGCAGTCGCCCCCCCGTCAAATTCCACCCATCCCGAAACACCCGCCCCGCCCTTATACGGACTCCATGGCGGATTAAAGCTGTGCGCCCACATCCGCACGGGCAACTCGCCAAAAATATATCGCATGGTATCCAGATCGTGAATCCCGCGCTCCCACAAATAAGAATGGTCGTCGTGACCCGAATGGTGTACCCCCTTGCTGCGCCAGCCGATCTTGGTGAAAAGCCCGAAACTCGCCTTGCCATACGTCTCTTCACGCAGGTGGCGCGATAGTGTCATCGTCGCCGCATTGTATTTGGCATTTTGGCTCACCCCCACTTTGACCCCCATGCGATCTGCTTCCTCTACAACATACTTTGCCGACGCCAGAGTTTTCGTAAATGGCTTTTCAACCAGAACGTGCTTCCCCGCTCTCACCGCTTCCAGAATCATCTCCACGTGAGCATCTGGAGGAGTGATAACGATCACACAATCCGATTCCACATTATTCAGGGCTTGCTCAAGCGTTCTAAAACACCGCGACTCGGGCAATCCCGACACTTCCATAGCGGCATTCATATTGCCTTCGTGAACATCGACAAATGCCACACTCTCCACATCATCCCGCTCACTAAACATAGCAACCGGCCACTTTCCTCTGCCGCCAACACCCAGGTGAATGCACTGCACTGCCATATATCGCCTCCTTTTAAGAATTAAAAATTGTGGAACGGTGTACAACTGCGTAGCAGTTCATTAAGAATTAAAAATGTGAATCACCCCAATGAACTGCTACGCCCCCTGCACCCGAGGGGCTAACGCGCGCTGCTCTTTGCCCTCTATTCGTGATGGTGCCAACTCTTTATTTGCAGCAATGTTTGATAATATTGCACCCAATATAAACCAAATTTTTGCCCATGCACGTTTTCTTTCTCGCCGTTGTGCTTGACATCGGGAACCCTGTGTCATATCGTGCGATATGCACATCAATTTTTCCCGGAGGTAAGCCATGAAAATCAAAACCATTGAACTCATCAATCTCGACGTACCCTTCACGCCACACAGCCAGAAACACCTCGGCTACTGGCTTCCCCACTGGCGGATACACCAGATTTGTCATATCACGCTCGAAAATGGCATAGAGGGATGGGGCGAAACCATACCCAATTACACCTGGGCCAAAGTACCGGGCGATATCGAAGACAGAGTCGTCGGCAGACCCGCCGCTGAATTGATGTGGGATGACAGTCTGGGAGCCGGTGTTCAAATGGCTCTATTTGATGCCATAGCAAAAGCGCAAGGCGTTCCCATATACCGTCTGCTGGGCACAAAAGTGCGCGACTGGTGCCCCATATCGTGGTGGAATATGGATATGCCACCCGAAGGATGGGCAGAAGAGTGCCGGCAAGCTGTTGAAGCGGGATATACCAGCGCGAAACTCAAAGCCCGCCCCTGGTTTGACCTGCACGCGGCAATTCAGGCCGTTCAACAAGTAGTTCCACCCGGCTTTCACCTCGATCTCGACTACAATAGCACCCTCGCCAATTCCGCCAATGCAATTCCGCACCTCCGAGAATTGGAAGCCTATCCCGAAATAGCGATGATCGAAACGCCGATTCCGCAAAACGACGTGGCGGGCAACAAGCAAATCAGAAATCTGATCGCGCGGCCCATTGCCATGCACTACAACAACCCCCCCATTGAAACGACCATGAAAGAAGATGTCACCGATGGATTTGTCATCTGTGCAGGTGCCTCACGCCTCCTCAAACAAGCATCCGTATGCGAGCAATGGAACAAGCCCTTCTGGCTGCAACTCGTCGGCTCTGGCATAACAACGACCTGGGCAGCGCATTTGGGCGCGGTCCTTCCGCAAGCCAAATGGCCGGCCATTACGTGCATGAACATCTGGGAACACCAGCTTGTAAAACCCGCAATTGAAGTGCGGGGTGGCTTTTACCGCGTCCCAGAAACTCCAGGCCTCGGCGTAGAAATTGATCCCGCCGCGATAGAACAATACGCCGCAGACTATACCTGGGTTGATCCCCCTCGCCACCTGTATGCGTACCGCCGCAAAAGCGGTGAAGTCACCTATTATGCCTGCACAAAACAGGACATGCACCACGTCTATCCCAGCGATGTCCAGCCCATATCAGAACCCGGCTCATCACTCGACGTCATTGAAGACGACATTGAAACTGAAGCATTTGATAAATTGTACAGCGAATCGCAAAAGCATGCGAAAAAAAACACGTGAGGTGTAATAAACCACCTCACGTGCGAAAAAAAACACGTGAGGTGTAATAAACCACCTCACGTGTTGAAAATACGCGATCTGAGCCTGACTTAAAATCGAGTAGCCTCCAAATCTTCAGACATCGAGACGCTCGTAATACGCTTCCACAGATTCCCAATCGACCGTCTCATCCATAGGCATGCCCAGAGTTTCATAATGCCTTTTGCGCGATTTCATATCGGCAATCAAAATCGCGCGGGCGTGAATAGCGACTTCATGTGCAATTTCACAAGGCACCACAACAACGCCGTCGTCATCGCACCCCACCATATCGCCGGGCCGCACCTGCACACCGCCGCACCCCACTGGAACCTGCGCTTCAACCGCCATAATCCGCCCTGGAATAATTGTTCGACCTCTCGCTCGCGAACAAATTGGTGTTTTCTGCAAAATCAACTCACCAGTATCCCGGCAATAGCCATCCGTCACAATCCCAACAGCGCCTTTGGCTATCAGGCCAAGACTATTTGCAGATCCCCACATGCCAACCTCACCGCTTCCACCCGTATCTGTAACCACGACGTGTCCTACTCGAATCTCATCGCGATAACTCAGATTGCCCACCTCGCTAAACCACGCGCCATGAGCCTTCACAATCTCTTCGGTTGTCTCCAGTTTCCACATCGGGTGATTAGCAGGCACGCAACGCACGGTAAATGCCACGCCCCAGAACTTCATTCCCTGCCATAAGGGGCGAATAGCGGGATCTATCAGTCCCGTATTGAAATACCCAATCCCATCCATGGCATCTACCACATCGACAACCCGCAAATAACGGTAGTATTTTCTCAGCTCAAAAGGATCGTGCTCAGACATTTTTTTCTGTATTAGAAACCCTCGAATTGATATGTAAGGCCCAGTTTCACCCTTCGCTCTTTGGGATCGTGCGTAAAGCCATCGTAGGCTTGCTCGATATTCACCAGAGGTGGCCTGGTGCCGAGCAGATTCATCCCGGAGAACGCGATGTTCACCCCTCTGGACACGTTCCACAGAAAACTCACATCCCATGTGACAAACGAGTCAATAGTACCGAATAAATTTTTAATAGTCGTGTTATCGGAACCCATTGATCCCCGGTCCTCATAAGACGAAATATAGTTCAGATAGCTCACCAGACTGTAGGTTTTCCAGTGATAGCCCGCCGATACTCGCCCCTTCAACTTGGGAAGCGAAGTCGCAATGGGATTGCCAAAATTCAGGTAGCCAGCAGCGTCTGCCGCATCTTGAAGCACCAAATTGCCCAGCATCAGAGCCTTTGTCTCATACGACAGCGTATAAGTACCATCCAGACTGGCCGCGAATTGCCCTGTACCCGCCGGCATCCGCGTGCCCAGATGCACATCGACTCCCGAAGTCTTGACTCCCGGCCAGTTGACGATATCAACTCGCACCCGCTCAAGTTCTGAGGCCGCGCATGTGCCAGTGCCTACCCCATCCGGGCAGACAATGAATGGCCTCAGAGCATTCTTATTGGCGTCATATAAGTCGGTAATTCTCCCGTGGGGCATAGCGCCGATGACATCGCTGAAATCGTAGCTCCAATAGTCAAAAGTCGCTTCAAAGCCTGCCTCTGTGACCAGCGCGAGACCAGCATTATAGGTAAAAGCCTGTTCGGGTTTGAGGTCCTTGCTCCCGATTCTATCGACCGTCTGGTACGCACCCGTCTGATTGATCCACTCGAGCGTCGATAACGGGCTTTCATTTACATCGTCCAGCGATGGCGTGCGAAATGTCGTCTGCACCGAGCCTCGCATAAACAGGGAATGGGTCGGGGATTCCGCAAGCTGCACGCGCCAGCCGACCTTGGGATCGAAACTGCTCGCCACATCGTGGAACTCGTAATTCGCGGCGAGTTGCACATCAACGCGCTCTCCCAGGCTCAGAGGGATTTCGCCAAAAAAGCGGTGTACCGTCTGGTCTTCGGAGTATGGTCGATTCACATTCGTGAACGCATAGGGACCGAACTTAT
This sequence comes from Candidatus Latescibacterota bacterium, assembly GCA_965222605.1. GTDB lineage: Bacteria > Latescibacterota > UBA2968 > UBA2968 > UBA2968 > VXRD01. The sequence goes on along the minus strand of OZ244960.1, from coordinate 6,153,741 downwards.
CTTCCTCTGAACAACCCTTATCTCCCGGAACCGGGCATGGGTTGATGGTCACATCGCCCGGGTCGTTCGGATCGCCAGTAGCACTGAGCTTGCGGAACTGATACCCGGCGGCATAACTCGCATTGAGCCAGACGTTCTCCGTCCATGTTCCCGTCAACGTCGCCTCGGCAACCAGTATATCCGCGGTACTTTGTAGATCGACTTCTTGATTGGCGAGCCATTCCCTCAGTTCGGGACTATTCGCAAGATTGGAGCGGTAACCGGGATTCGGCGAGTTCGCAAAAGACGAGCCATGTTGATCCGTGAATTCGATGGCATTGCCGAAGGGGTTGTAGTACTCGCAGTTGCCCTGACCGGCCACCTTGCCATTGAGCGGGCCGAGCCGCATTCCTGCCAGAGACGTTGGGTCTGCCTCCACGCCAACACCGCAATCTGGTCCCCCAAAACCGCGAAAACCGAGGAACAACCGCTCAATGTACACCCCCGGCAAATTGTAATTGCCCGACGTACGCGAATAAGTGAGACCCATGTCAAAATGGGCATCTCGCCCGCCGAACGCCTTAAAATCGCCATTTGCCGAAGCCGCCAGGCGCAAAGTGCTGGATTGGCGGCCCAGCCTGCGCCCTGGTCCCGAGTTCCCAAATGGCCGCCCATTGAAATACCAGTTCTCACCGCCCTGACATGCGTCGTAATACAGATCGCCGGGATTTGCACCGTAATCCTCGCAAAATGCCTGCCGCCCCGGGTGGTCGGACGCGACCTCCATAATACTGGTGTCTGTCAGTGGGAACGGAGGATACGAAGGTGTCGTGTACCAATTGGGAATCTCGGCCTCTGCCCACAGGCCCTCGACGTGATAATCTGTACCATTGTCCAGAGAACCATTGATCTCAGCAAAAGCACGGATATGACTCATTTTCTCGACCAGATTCTCATACTGCTGATAGCGGAAGCGGCATGTCCAGGATTCCCGGTACCCGCCAAATTCTTCACAACGGGGGGCGTGGATAGCAGCTGTCCATGGCGCTGGCGCACCAATGGCAAAGGTGCCGGGGTTCCCCAAACTCGACCATCCCAAACGCTGCCCGCCACCGTGCCACGGCTGCAACAGGTAATCTCTCTCTGTGGACGGTAGCTCCTGGCGCCCCATCCATTCCGCAGAAATAACCGCATGGGCATCGCCGAGTTTTCCACCCCATATCGCGCCTATATTCGTATCGCCTGCACCGGCGAAATACTCGTGAGCGCCTGAGACTTCAAAACCCTCAAAATCGGATCGGGTCAAAAAGTTGGCGACGCCGGCTACTGCATCCGATCCATAGATGGCCGAGGCTCCCTCCTTGAGTACCTCGATCCGGTCAATGGCGATAGAGGGAATAACATTTACATCGACAAAGCGTCCACCGATCAAGCGCGCCGGTACATAAGTCTGTCGGCGGCTATTGATCAAAACCAGCGTCCGCGATGCACCAAGCCCGCGCAGGTTCACATTGGCAATACTCTCCGTAAGAGTACCAGCCTGGCTCGCATTGTACCAACTGCTGCGCTCTCCGATCACGCCGTGGCTCGCACCCAGATTCTTGAAGAAATCAACCGCCTGAGGAGAACCCTGCTCCGCCATCTTCTCTCGCCCAACCACCGCAACCGCATAAGTCAAACTGATCGGCGATTCCTTAAACGCCGTACCTGTCACTACCACTTCATCGAGATAAAGCGCAGAGTGATTCATCTGCAACGCAACCGTCACTGTCTCTCCTGCCGTCACAGTAATCGCTACTGTCGCGCTCGCATAACCGATCAAATCAGCCCTCAGTTCGTGTACGCCAACTGGCACATTTGGGATGGTAAAGCGGCCTTGCGCGTCCGACACTACACCCAGTTTCAGAGTCGGAATATGGACCTGCACCACTTCTAATTTCTCACCGCTTGCAGCATCAGCCACAGTGCCCGTTACAGTTCCAACAGATTGCGCCTGGACCACGTTAGAAAACAATGCCGCGCATACCAGAATCGGAATAAACCTGCTCAAGAGCACCATAGGACTTCCCCCTTTGTTATTTCATCCGTTTCACAACAATTCGGGACTGTTTTTTTGATTAGAGACTCTTTGAAATTACCAGGTTAGATGCTGATATATAACGTTCACATTCACAAAAAAATATGTTGGAATTCTCTCAATGTCAAATTCTTGCTTGAAAATGTTGAGAGAATTGATACTCTTATCCGCGCGATTCGCGCACTTCACTGCGAAGCCCCATCCACACGCAGACAGCCATTCCCAATAGCACAATAGCGAACGGCAAGCCGGTTGCGAGCGAGGCAGCTTGCAACGCATTTAGGCCTCCGCCGAGCAGAAGTGCTATGGCGACTAACCCCTCAATAGTACACCAGAAAATGCGTTGTGCGACTGGCGCGTCAACCTTGCCGCCGGCTGCTATGGTGTCAATAATCAACGATCCGGAGTCCGACGAAGTAACAAAAAACACAACAGTCAGCAGTATCGCCACAGATGAAAGCAACGTCGCCATCGGCAACTTGTCAAACATTTTGAACAATGCTATCTCGAGCTTCCACGCCTCGACATTCTCGGTTACACCGGTATAGCCCTCAACGATATGCTGGTAGAACGCCGTGCCGCTAAAGGTGCCAAACCACAACAGGCATAAAAACGTTGGCAGCAAGAGCACAAAGAAGACAAATTCGCGCACTGTGCGCCCCTTTGAAATGCGGGCGATAAATGTGCCGACAAACGGTGCCCAGGCAAACCACCACGCCCAATAGAAAGTCGTCCAGTCCCGCACAAAGGCGACATCCTCGCGCCCTATCCAGTTGCTGAGAGGGACAATATGCGCGAGATAACTGCCGAATCCAGCGAAGATACTGCGAAAAATGTAGAGCGTTGGGCCGAGCGATATAACAGCCAACAGCAGCAAAAGCGCGAGAATGATGTTGAACTGGCTAAGACGCTTGATACCGACGTTAATACCCGTCAGCACCGATGTCAGCGCAATGGACGTAATCACCACAATCAGCACCACCATAGTAGTGTTATTCGCGGGAATATCAAACAGATAGTTTAACCCGGATGTCACCTGTTGAACCCCCAGACCGAGGGAGGTCGCAAGCCCAAACAATCCCGCGAATATGGCGAACGTATCAATAATGTGTCCGGGCCAGCCCCAGATGCGGTCGCCAAACAAGGGATAGAATGCCGAGCGAATGGTGAGAGGCAATCCCCGATTGTACGCGAAGTACCCCAGAGCGAGTCCAACGACACCATAGATTGCCCAACCGTGCAGCCCCCAGTGGAAAACCGTCGCCGCTATGCCGACAGCAATGGCCTCCTCTGTTCTTGGAGTAATGCCGAGCGGTGGCTTATGAAAGTAGTACACCGGCTCCGCCACCCCAAAAAATAGCAGACCTATGCCCACGCCAGCCGCAAAGAGCATGGCAAGCCAGGTTAAATTGGTGTATTCGGGTTTTGCATCCGCACCACCCAGACGCACCTTTCCAAGGGGCGATAGCGCCACATACACACAAAAAAGCACGACGAGATTGGCCGAAATTATAAAAAACCAATCGAGGTTCGCAGTGAGCCACTCGCGGATATTTTTGAACCCTACTGTCGTGGCTTCCTGGAAGACAAGCGCGCCAGTGACAAATGCGACAATGGTAATACTGGAGATCACAAATACTGGCGTCAGGTAGATATCTAAACCGAATAGCCTGCGATACTCCCGATCAGGTGGTCCTTCTACACGCGTTTCCATTGTTTCCTTCCGTCAACATTATGTGGGATTTCATCCGTATCGCACACCTGTGGGAACAACATCTGTATCTTTACCCTCTCGCATTGCCAGAGCCGTATTCAGCGTACTCCACAGGTCGTGTTCGGCGTGGTACCCGAGCAAGTTTTGGGTTTTTGTTCGATCAAATTCAAAAAAATTCGGCGCAGGCATGGTCGTTTCTGTATAGCCTACGCCGAGATAGTCGGCAACTCTTGGAACATCGTCTTCCCACACTATGAGCATTCCACCCAGAGTAAATGCCTCGCCCACGGCTTCATCGCGCTCCAAACTCAGAGAAAGACCGAGGGCGATATCCCGCACATCTGCCCACTCCTGCTTAAAACTCCTGCCATCGGGACACCTGCTAATCAAAACCCGCGCGCCATCTTCCCACGCTTTTTCCAGAGATGCGAGTTGTGCCCTCTGTTCATCTATGGGATTTTTCATGTGTCGAAGTCGTTCGACCACAGGTCTGAGGGTACAAAACCTGGGAACGCCATCTTCGGTCAAAAATTCACTCGGTTCAAAAATGGTTGCAAACCGACACACAACGCTCGGAATTTCGTATTGAACGTGATAATTCATCACCAGTTCTTCGCCGATCCACTTGGTCAAAAAATATGGCATCGCATGGGTCGCACTGACCATATCTTCGGAAATTGGCTTCTCGAACAGACGCCCAGCTTCCTCAACCTTCCAGTATATTGCTTCGGTACACGCATAGACAAAACGCTGCAAATTGGGGACTTTCTCGCGCACTGCTTCGAGTAAATGAAGCGTGCCCAGCCCATTGATCTGCAAATATTCGATATGGCTATGCGGGCTTGCAAAAGCCGCAGCCAGGTGATATATAGCATCCACACCCTCAACCGCGCGAGACACGGCCTCGTAATCGCGCAAGTCGCCTTCTACGACCTCGACGGCATCGATGCCTTCCCATTTGCTCGCCCGGCTGGCATCGCCGGGATAGACAAAGCCGCGTATGTCGTGGCCTTTGTAGAGCAAGCGTTTGACCAGATTGCCTCCTACCCTACCGTGTGATCCCGTCACGAGAATTTTCATAAATCCCTCCCCAGTTTCTCTCCCTAATTAACAAAAGCTCGATAAATAGCGACCAGCGCTGTCTCGAGATCGGCTTCTTCGACGCCCACAATAATATTGATCTCCGAAGCCCCCTGATCGATCACCCGTACATTCACACCTGCATCTGCCAGCGCAGTAAACAGGCGCGCAGCAATACCAACCCTGTGCGACATTCCCTCGCCAACCGTCGCAATCAGCGCGAGTCCGTGGATCAGTTCGACGCGATCAGGCTCGATAATGCGTTGAATATCTTCAACGAGAAGTTCGCCCTTGTCGTCCAATTGCTCATCCTGTATGATCACCGACATTGTATCGATACCAGACGGCGTGTGATCATAACTAATCCCGTGTCGCGCAACCACCTCTAAGACCCGCTGCCCAAATCCCATCGTCTGATTCATCAGGGCTTTTTCAATAAATAGCATGCTAAAATTGGGCCGTCCCGCAACCCCGATGATCATGCGCTCTGTTAGCCCCCGGCTCGGCAAAATCAGCGTGCCCTCATCCTCTGGCCGATTGGTATTGCGTATGTGAATGGGAATTTCAGCCGCACGCACGGGAAACATCGCCTCGTCGTGAAAAACACCGGCCCCCATATAGGCCAACTCGCGCATCTCTCGGTACGTAATTTCCTCTACAGGCAATGGATCGGGCACCAGGCGAGGATCGGCCATGAGCAACCCGGATACATCCGTCCAATTTTCGTAAACTTCTGCCCCCACCGCGCGGGCGACAATCGCGCCGGTAATATCCGAACCACCGCGAGAAAATGTCACGATCTCACCCTCTGCATCTGCACCGTAAAATCCCGGAATAACATAGAGCCGCTCATCTGAAAGACACGCCCGCAATCGCCGATATGAATCGCTGTCGAGACGCCCATCAGCCCGAAAGAGAATCGCTTCGGCGGGATCGACAAACGCGGCGTCCAAAACATCAGCTAAAATGCGCGCACACAAATACTCGCCGCGAGACGCCACATAATCTCGCCCCGCGCCCCCTGCAATCCTGCTCTCGACTTCAGCAAGCAATCCACCCATATCAATAGACACAGCAAGAGCCTTTGAGAGATCTAAAAAACGCGTACTAATTTTGTTAAAAGGCTCTGAGAAATCGATATTTTGCCGCGCGAGTTCGTGGCACAAATAGAGCAAATCGGTAATTTTTGTATCGTCATCCGACCGCTTACCCGGCGCAGAAGGCACGACAAAACAACGGCGTTCATCACTTCGCACAATAGACACTACCTTCTCGACCTGCGCGGCATCGGCGACTGACGAACCACCAAATTTACAAACAACTTTTTTCATATTCTAAGAAGCTACCCTTCCTCGCTGTTGTCGCAACGCTTTGAGCAATTCCTTGGCGTCGCCCATATTCCCATCGATATTCACGGCTTCATTGAGTGCTTTTATCGCCTCATCAAGGTGCGCCATGTCCTCTGAATCCTGATAGATATACGCATAACACAGACCAATAACATGATAGGCGCGCGCGCGGTTATTATCCGACAAAAATTCATAGCTCAGAGCTTCTTTTGCCAGTGCGACGCCCTGATGGAAGTCCTCTGCTTTGCCCTGCCAAAACGTGCAATAGGCGGCATAGACTTTGGCCCGTGAAATCACATCTTCGCCCGAAGCATAATCCAATCCCTTATTGATGATACTCAGCGCGTGATTGTACTCCCGAAATGACTTGTCAATTAACATCTCTGTAATATTTAGCGCGTCCTTGCACAACTGGTCCTGCCAGAAACGATTTGATGGAATGGGGCGAAAGGTGTAGCGCGACCACATGCGATCCTGCTTTTCCCATATTCTTATGACCTGTTCTTTTATTTGCACTGCTCCTGTATTGGCGGCAAAACGAGTGGAAAAGTGTATCTGATTGCTGTAATTTGTGCCGAGCTTCTTCAACGTGGCAAAATAATCGGGCGCGATCTCGACCACAGCCTCGTAAAATGCCTCTATACTATCTTCCGGAACAGCTTCTCGTTCTGCCAGGCGCGTTTGTACCCGCTCGAGCATTGCCCGTCGCGCACGCGCGGTTTTTTCTGCCTCAGTATGTGGAAATTGCGCTGAGATTTCTCCATACCGCGCAATCGCCTGCGGTAAATCGGCCAATTCTTCTTCCAAATCCCATACAGAAGCCAGCATGCGCTGGGCATCGTTTTCCAAAGTACTCTGTCCCCCACACCCAATAAGTCCAAACAACAATAAGACAACGCATTTAAATTTCATTTATGCCTCCATAGTTACTCGATATCTGCCCGGATAGACATATCGTCCCGGATTTTGTTTTTCATGAGCTCAACCAGGCGGCGATTGAATTCTTGTGCCGTGTGATAGCCCTGTATTTTGAGTTGATAGTTCAGGGCTATCGTCTCTGCAATCACCGTAATATTTTTCCCAGGATAGATCGGTACTGTAACCTGTGGCACCTCGAGGTCGAGAATCGAGACCCAATCCTCATCGAGTCCAATGCGATCATACGCTGAGGTCTCATCCCATTTAATGAGCTTGACAACAACCTCGACGCGCTTCTGCATTCGAACGGCACGCACGCCAAACATATTGCGAACATTCAAAATGCCAAGACCGCGTATTTCTATATGATCGCGCAGTGTTTCCCCACTGCTGCCCACAATCATGCCCTGTACCTTGCGCGACACGAGCACGACGTCATCCGCGACCAATCGATGCCCGCGTTCAACGAGATCAACGGCAATTTCACTTTTCCCAATCCCACTCGCGCCGACAAATAACAGCCCAATGCCATACACATCGACCAGCGAACCGTGAATGGCCGTGCGCGGTGCAAACACATCGTCGAGATAATAAGAAAAAAGGTGGGCGAACTTGGTGGTTGCAAACGGCGTGGTTAGCAGGGGAATTTGCCGCGCATTGGACAATTCGACCATCATGGGCAGTACTTCATTGCCATCTGTGATAACCACACAGGGAATGTCAAACTGAAAAATGGTTTTAAGGGCTTGGCGACAAACATCGGGATCAAGGCTCGACAGATAGAGCATCTCCGTATTGCCCATAACTTGAACGCGGTCAAAAGTAAAAAGACCGAGGAAACCCGCAAGTGCGAGACCGGGTCGATGGACATCGCTGGTAGATAGGGTGTTGCCAATCCCCCCCTGTCCAGCAACGGACGAGAGCGAGAGTTGGTCGCCATAATCCTCTAACATCTTGCCAATAGAAATCTGAGGCACGGCTTATACCTCACTTAGACCAGAAATAACGCGCGGTTTTCTACGCCGGTCGCGGAGTTTCTTTAATTGTCGAATCATCTTCTTTGCCGAACCATCAATAACGGGAAAGAGCTTACTGCCAGTGTTGGAAGCTTTGAGGGTTTGTCCATGCACATTGACAATAATATCAACGCGAAATGCGGGATCCTCTTTTTTAATGGTGACATGACAACCCAGCACTGGCGTGTAAAATCGCTCAAACCGGGAGACAGCAGCTTTTATATGGGTGCGCGTGCTGTCCGAGACATGGTAGTGATGTCCAGAGATGACAATTTGCATGGGCATCCTCCTCAACAGTGAGATGGTGACGATTTAGAAGAAAAATACTTGATCATCTTAACCAGCGTGCCCTTTTGAGATGGCATAAAATCCACCTCATCCATAAACGCACGCATCATCAAAAGCCCGCGCCCAGAATTATTCATCAGATTTTCTGGCACACGCGGGTCAGGTGCTGCACTGGGATCAAAACCTCGCCCCTCGTCTTGCACCCAAACCGTGATGAAAGCGGGGTGGATATCGATCTTGAGATGCACTTTCTTAGAAGCATCTTCACCATTGCCATGGTCGATCGCATTATTGAGTGCTTCCATGACTGCAACCATCAGGTCAACTTGCTCATCTTCTGAAGCACCGGCTATACGAATAGCCGACTCAACAACTTGGGCAAATGCGTCGAGATGCTCATATAAACTTGGGGCACTGTGCATCAACACCTGAGGTAATGAATCCGGCATGGGGTCTCCAGAACTTGTGCTATCAATACCCGGTCATCCGCCCCCACGCGCAGCACAAGATTAGCAAAACTATGGGCAGAAGGGCGGATTGACCCTTAAGGCAGGCTCTCTCACATTCCACCTGTTACAGCTCAATCTTGACTATACACTATATTTAATTGGCTGTCAAGCGTGGGTCGTCAACTTCGTCCTTGACCCGAACTTTAGAAAAAAGTATAATCCACCGCGGTAAAGACGACACCAGTCATCCCCAAAGTACAGGCATTTTATGGCCTTCATTTTTAGCTTAATTGCCGGTTTTGGTGCTTTTTTTCTCGGCCAAAAAATTTTCCGGTGGATGCCGCCATACCCGCTGATAGATAGTCTGCGAATAGGCAAAGCACATTATCTGTTCCTCGGTGTTCTCATAGGGATTTTTTTTCCCGAAACCGATGAGGTGTTTCACCTATTTGAAATGCTGCGGTACAATTGCATCGGCGCTATCTTGCTGTGGATTGGCCTGCAAACAGGTCTGTCAACAGACCTTCAGAATCTGCGAGACCACGGCATCTCGGTGATTTATTCACAAACAGCCGTTGTACTCGCCACGGGTGGATTCACTGTTCTTGCGGCCTTCGCCAGTGGTTTGATACTCTATCGCTACCTCGGTTTGCTCCAAAATTTACCCCTCGCCATCGTCCTGCTCACCAGTTTTGCACTTACTGTACGCTTTCCCACACCTTTTTTTCAGTGGCCTAACCGCCCTATCTCAGCTCCATTTCCAGGTCAAAATCTGCCACTTGGCAATATCGCAGCCATGGCCGTGTTGTGCATCGCTTTTCCTCCACTTGCAGAAAACCCCATCTTTTATTTGGGAAACTTGCCATTTATAGGCGCAACTGGTATTGCACTGCTCATGCTCGGCGCAGGCGTAGCCGGAGGTATCGCGCTCGATTTTTCTTTTCGCAGTCACCGCACGGGTGCTCGCGCACTAAGCCTCGTCCTCGGCATTGTGATCGCCCTTTCTGGCTTGTGCCAGGCACCGGGCTTGCCATCTCTTGCTGTAGGATTTCTATCGGGTATCTGGCTGATTAACACAACCGTGGCAAAACGCGAGGTCGTCGAATTTACAACACGCGCAAATGGCGTGATTGAACCGATCTTTTTCGCATTGATCGGTACAATCATAGGAGAATTTGGAGGCGATATATTTTTTATTTGGTCCCCTCTTTTTCCACTTGCCCTCACAATGATACTCGTGCGCGGAATGGGCCGCACAATCGGTTTCACGGTCTCCCAAACCCTCTGGCAAATACCGCAGACCTGGCGAGAATTACTCGCCATGAGTTGGCATCCTCAGGGCACTCTGAGTATCGCTGTTGGCGTACAGGCCATTTATCTCCTCGACTTTCAGCACTATACGCTTATCACAGGCCTCGTGATCGCTGTTTTTTTGAGCCAAATAGTAATTATTCCACCCGCAAATTCGCCGCAATCTCACACCTGAGACGATTTCCATGCGCCTTCTGTGCATTACACTTGGTATCGGTATCCTGATCTGGAAGCTCCAATCACCTCCCGAAATGATCTGGGTCGGCTTTCTCATGACGGCCTCTATCGTGGGTGCGCGACTGGCTAATCGCGCTAAATTGCCCGATGTCCTGGGCATGATTGCTGCGGGTCTCGCCATCGGCTTCGCACCTATTACAACCGCTGAAAACCACCAGAGTATAAAACCCTTTGCAGATATCGCAATGGCCTGGATCGGCCTTTATTTGGGCACATCGCTCTCCCGCCCTATCCTGGCAAATCAGCGGTTGCTTAAGGGCAGTCTTTACCTATATACAGTACCCGTTCTCACCACCTTTTCCATGCTCATCTTCTTCGACCTTCACCTGGTCACCACCTTGCAACTCGCCATCCTATCGGGCATCTCGTCCCCCATATTTTTAGACCGCACAGAACACAACCTGCGCGACACATGGCCTTTTTCTTTGTACGTTACGGCGATCGGCCTCTGTTTGCTCTTTTTGCTCATCTTCGGCGTCCAATTTATACAGAAAGATGGGTTTGGTCCCTTCCTGGATCTCGCCGCCGATATCGCGCTGGCTGTCTTGATCGGAGTTATTGGCATTGAACTTGTGCATCGCTGGCTGCGACATATCCACACCCCCACAGGTCAATTTACGAGTTGGTTTGCCCTATCATTCCTGCTCGTACTTGCTTCGTGGCACGTTTGGATTCAGCCTCTTATTTTGGCCTGGACAGTGGGCCTTGCATTGTCCTTGCGTACCAAACGCGGACTGAGACCCAATATGCGCCCGCCAAAAGCCGAAGCACTTATTGCTTTTGCTCTCGCACACTATGTTAGTGGCCTTGTTTTAGACTGGCAAATATCCCCCGTGCCTCCTCATTTTTTCCCCCTGATCGCAGCCTTGATTTTGGGCAAAATTGCAGGTGGCCTGCTATCCAGTCGCTTCACATTACAACCCGTTCAAACCTGGCTCCCGCTCTTGCCACAGGGCCTCCTTGCAATTGTCTGCTTTGAATCTATTGCACCCGAGACAGCTCCCCTGTACTTTGTTTGCACGGGGATTTGTCTGCCCATTCTGCACCTTTTAGCCGATCAAATTGTCCAAAAAATCAAAAACGGCCGCATTCGAGCGCTCGCGCGCCGAACACAGGCCGTTTGAATTGTCCTGCTGTAAACTACCTTACAAAACCGACTACGGAAAAAGAGTGCTGAATAAACCGCTCTGACGCGCCGTGTCTTGAATGGTCGCCACGCCTTCCCACCTCGAGCACATAGCGAAAACGACCGCTATTATTCACAAATGGCAACGCCATGCCAAAGCTGGCACCCAATTCGTCAATCTGACTATTAGAAGCCGTCGGAAAATAAAGCGATCGATAATGAAAACCCGCGCTGAGTTCAAAGCGTCGGCTCCGCACCAGCACATCGGGATTTCCCGTGCGCCACAACATTCCAGCACTCACATCCCAGGTATCAAACCGCCCATCCCCCGTCGCGTGCCACAGCCCCCGAGAAACATCGACAGACGCCAGCCAGCGATAACCCGCCAGATACGTTATCCCCATCCCAAATTCCCGGGGAAACTCCACATCGCTTTCCGTCATCACTTCAATGGCTTCGCGCTGTTCCACAAAACGATTTCTTTGAATCTGGCGCTGCCTGATACTGCCTCCGATATCGACATTGGCACCCAGACTCCACCGCGAAGTGGGGGTATAGACAATCCCGAATGATGGCAACCATCCGCGGTGGGTACGCGTGATTTCGTCATGAGAAAAGAAGATCGTCTCATTGTCGAAATTTTTGATCCAGGACTCGTTAAGCGTTCCCATAGCTACCCAATTTATACGCCCTCCCACAAAGAGCCTGCGCCCGATCCGATGTCCCAGCCCCAGAGAAATAGCCTGGATCCCCCCGGTCGCTTCCACTTCCAGTTGATACTTCAAATCGCCCGTGCCGCGGTCTTCTATCGCTCCAAAATCCATATCGGTAAGCGGTTCAAGTCCCGCACCCACAATAAGACTTCGCCCCAGGGGGAGCGCGATTTGAAAAGCCCCGACATCCCCGTCATTCACGATGTTTCCGCCATTCAGAAATCGGTGTTGAGCCACAAATTGCACACTCACAGACATCCTGCGGAAAGCGCCCAACAATGCGGGATTGTGGGAAGAAAAATTGAGACCATCGGCCAGCGACCGCCCAGCACCACCCATACTTCGAGACCGTGCATCAACGCGCCTGACTGGATCGCCAACACCGTAAAAAGAAAAAATTGTATTGGCGCAAGCTGGCAGCACCAGTGTACAAATAAAACCCAAAACGAAAATTATTCGCATCATATTACAATTCCGGAGGAAAAGAGTAAATGAGGTTTAAACGCACATCTTTCAACACAATCCATTGGATGAGCGGGGGCGAATTTAAGAGCGCGGGCAAACCCGTTGTAGAAGTAAAATTGAGGGGCGAAAGCGCCAACCCATGATTTAATCGCGCACCAGATATCCATGACTGAATCAAAGTATGATTAATTGTATAAGTCGCCGTTGTCGGTTCGATGAGCAACGGCTCATTATACCGCGTAAACGAGGTATCGCCTTCTGCAATTGTCAGGCGATATACTTCAAAGGGAAAAGACGAAAAATAGGAATGATCAAGATCGATATCCAATTGCAATTTAGCCAAATTGATCGTCGCGCCTTGCGGAATATTGGGCAGATCAAAATTCAAGACACTGCCGTAAAACAAACCCTCGGAAAGAATGATTAGATCTTCTGGTGGACCGCCATTGACCCGTGCACTCCAATAGGTATCTGCATCGGCTTGAACAGCCGCACGCTCTATCACATCCCCCACCCGATATACCGCTTCCAATTCGGGAATCGGCGCATCGGGACGGATAGCATTCGCTTCGCGTGCAAAAATATCCAATAAAAAAGGTGCCTCCCCATCGGGTTGCAACAGGATATCTAAAGACGGAGAACCCGCATCTATCGCATCTTTCAAGAGCGACGCAGGTAAATCAATCCGTACGCGATCTTCAAACACCTGCGCCACAGCATCGGGAATTGGCGTTGCAAGGACCTCGGTCTCGACCAGCGAGAGCGTATCGACATAGGTCTGAAGTTCTTCCCACGGCGAATCGGGTCGCAACGCAATCAGCGACGCATTTTCGACCAACCGCGCCGATCGAATACCCAGATTGACGCGCAGGGAATCGAGTACCAGCGGCACACCGCCAGACAACTCATCCGGCACATTGAAACGCAACAGACTGCGCAACAAAAACCCATTCATCTGCCCGACTAACAATTCCTCTCGTTCCCCCATCACAGTGGGAAAAACCAGAGAATGAAAGGATCGCGCCGACTTTAGCGGAACAGCGGGCAATGCTACTGTATCGCCGGGATCGCGCCCAACAACAAAGCCCTCGCCCAACGGGTTGCGCTTTTCGGTATTGCAACCCGTGAGAAATGCCGCGAACACAAAAATCAGTAAAAATCGTTTTCTCATCATATTATCACTCAATGGGTAAAAATAGCGGTCAGCTTCTTACACGTTTCAAAGCGTCAAACGTTTCGTTGTGTTTGACGACGAGAGATCGCGCGTTCTATACCGGGGAAAAAAAATGCTTCGCACACGCGATCCCAGCTCATTTGTGCGGCCAACTTGTAACCCGAATGCAATCGCACCGCGCGTTCTCTATCCGATGATGGCAACGCATCTGCGATATCCCACGCGACTTTTTCTGCTACTTTGCCTTCCTGAATGCGGCGTTCATACTCGCCTATCACACGAGCAGACGCGGCACTCTCCAATGCGACATCCGTCGTATAATCAGCCACCACGACGGGAGGACCTGCCTGTTCTTTTGTCACGAGATCCAAAAATCCGCAACACCCGCACACACTACTCGGCACGCACAGCCCCCCAAAAGTCAGAGGTTCCAGCACGGCAATGCCAAACGGCTCGTAAATTGATTGTCCGAATTCGACATCCGTGCCCCGCCGCAAATCCTCAAATGTCATATCTTGCGGCATGCGCTGCCCGCAACTCGCCCGGTCCCATCCAAACTGGTTGACCAAAATGGCTTGAATGGCAACAGCCTCGCGGTTAAACGCTTCCATATTCCGCCAGATATCCACCTCATTTGAAACCAGATCAGGCGGCCCTATCTGGTGTACAACCGGCCATCCATATTCGGACTCCATAATCTCGATATCTCGTGCACCGCGCTGTTCTGCTGCTGTTGTAAGCACAAAAAACACGCCTGCTTGCCCCCTGTCCCCCAACAAGTTATCGAGATGCGACAATACGAGCAAATCGCGCCATATTCCCTTGCTAATCACCGGGCGCGTAACATGTGTCATCACCACATCTGGCTCATACCCGAGCAAGTTTTGCGCGTAATCCTGTAAGCGCGTACGAGATTGCAATTTCTCTGCATAAGAAATCTGCAGAGAGGGAATCCCATTGTACACCAGGTCTATTGCCTGCGCCTCAAATCCCATAAATCGAAGCTCATCGAGCGTTGGATCGCCCACCGCAAAAATACCATCGCAGTGCGACGCCAGTTGAACCAGCGCGTGCCGATAATAATCGGACTGATCTCCAAATATATCCTCAACCACTTCGCCCTGTGCAAGTGCCTGCGACATCGCATTGTAAAACATCACATCGTGCCCCGGGTTGCCCTCTGTGATTCCGCGCATCGTTGAAACTTCATGGGCGTAAAAAATTGCCCAAAAGCGCGGATCATTTTCCGCAATAGCTTTGAGCGCGACAGGCATGCCCATATACTCATGAGCCAGCACAATATGCGGACCAGGTGCCTCTCCAATGAGCGCAGTAACAGCGTCGTAAATAGCTTCGGCACTGTCGATATACAGCGCGTAATCCGCAACCGTATCGTATCGGTCAGACGTAAGGCCAAAGTACCGGTAGAGATTGTACTTAAAATTGCGGGACCGCCGCGGGTTGATATCTTCGGCATCGACGAGCAATACATCGGCTTCATATCCCCCCGTGAATTGGCGTATCCCATAAATGATATTGACATTGTACCGCTCTGCTACGAGATTGAGCGCGTCGGCACAATCCACATTTTGCACCCCGGAAATAGTCGAAAAAATTACCTCGCCACTTTCCGCAAGAAGATCTTCATCCTCTGGGCGCGAAAGCGGACCGACGAGAAAAGATCGCCGCACAGCTCTCTGGTACACAGAAGAGGTCATCAAGCCCTCGAGAACCGTCCCGATACCACCGGCCTTGCGCACCGCTTCGTGTGTCGCGTGAATCACCGTATAGCTCATAACTCAATGTACCGTATCGATCAAAATATCCACTTCCACGGCCCCGGGTGCAACGGGATTTTGCGGATAAATTCCCTCCATATCCCCTGCTTTGGAACCACCCACACGTCCGTCTGCATCAATTTTTGCAGAAACGTACAACGCATCGATCTCAGACCAGTCAATCTCGATCATCGCATCTCCGCGCGTTAGTGTGTACGAAAGGGGGAAATCGGAAATGTCGAGCCGCTTCACTGCCAGCGGTGGCCCGCCAACAGGGGCAGGTCGCGCAATAACAAATAGCACGGCATTGCTTCCGATGCGTTCGTCCAACCCATCGGCCAGTCGAATCGTCCCAGAAACCACAGCATCTGATGCCTGTGGTCCTTCTTTATCCTCTGTGGTCTGAACAGGTGGAGGCTTTGGCGGCGGATGCGCCCCTTCCTCATAGTGCTGACTACAAGATATCAACCACATAAGAACGCATAAGAGAATAGATTTACGCATCGATCTCTTCCTCGAACATCGTCAAAATCCTGGGTTCTCCACGCGTAATTGCTACCACATGTTCAAAATGCGCCGAAGGCAACCCATCGGCTGCCGATGCCGTCCACCCGTCATCCGCTACCACAACTTCGTGCGTTCCCAAATTGACCATAGGCTCAATGGCGAGCACCATCCCCTTTCGCAAACGCGGATTGCGCTCTGGGGGCACATAATTGGGCACGGCGGGTTCTTCGTGTAACCTGCGCCCAATACCATGTCCTACAAATTGCCGTACAACAGAAAATCCAAATTGCTCAACCCAGTTTTGTACCGCACCGCAAATATCGCTCAGGCGTCTTCCGGCAACAGCTTGCTCAATCCCCTTAAACAGAGCTTCTCGCGTCACTTTGAGCAATTCTTTCTCTCGCTCCGAAATATTGCCAACAACGCGCGTAATCGCCTGGTCGCCGTAGTAGCCTCGCAATTTCACGCCGATATCAATGCTGACAATATCGCCATCCACCAGCTTCCGCGATCCGGGAATCCCGTGTACGACCTGTTCATTAATAGAAATACAACTCGCTGCAGGATATCCCTTATAGCCCTTAAATGCGGGTTCTGCGCCGCTCGAGCGAATCACATCTTCAGCCACGGCATCCAGTTCTCTGGTCGTCGTTCCCACCTTGACAAGTAGTTTGAGTGTGCGATGTACCAGCCCCACAATGCGGTTTGCCTCAACCATCAAATCCAGCTCTCGATCTGTTCGCAATACAATCACAGTGATACTCCCCTAACGCGATTCACCAAAATGGGAAACAAAAATGAGAAAATCACGAAAATCAACAGGTCCATCCCCATTGAAATCCAATTTTGGATTGTACTTATTATCCGTATGCAAGAGTTTAAAACCATCCGCAAATTTCAGAAAATCGGAAAATGCAACGCGCCCATCGCCATCGACATCGCCCACGATATCCGTCGCCGTACTTCCGCCAGTTGACAGCGTGTAATTCACGCGCCGCCTTTCACCCGAAAGCGATGTTTCCATCACAATAAATACAACCTCGTCAAAACGATTGGCTCTTGGAATCACCACCGTTGTCCCGCGTGGATACAATAGCTCGACGCCAGACGGAGAGATCAGCATAACCAGCAAAGTCCACCGCCCCTGATTGTCCAGTGCAAATGTTCCCCGAAGCCCGCCAGCAATATTCGAAGTAGATACGCGCAAATATGTAGTCCCCAAATGATCAACCGTTTCAGACCCTTCAAAAAAGCCACCTGTACCGAGGCCAATATCGGCATGCTTTATAGAGGGCAAATCGCGCGCTTCAACATAATATCCGGGGCGGGCACGCACATCAGTTAAATAATTCCACGCGGCAAACCGCGGCATCACCTGGGCAAATCCGCCCAAGGGCATCCCATCATCAATAAGCGACAAACTATATCTGCTCGGATCGCGTCTTTTGAGCAACTCCCAAACGCTTTTGATCACATCCGCACCGTAAACCTGCTCGACGTGATGGGCAAAAACCGCAGCGCCAAAAGGATGAAGACTACCAGAAAATTTGTCCAATGACGCCTCGGGATCGTCGTAAATACACGAAAAATTGCGCGGGCAACTCATGTACTGATAAAAATCATTCACACTGGGATAGGCCACATCCTCCATCCAGGTCGCCGTGAGTTCTTGCCACCACGCAGCGCCAAAGTCGGCATAATACCCAAATTGAATCGCGTGAAAAAATTCGTGTGCAGCCGTCACGCGCAATCCATTGAATCCGCGTGAATTTAGAGGGTAAATATTATCCGTAAAATTATTGTCAATCTCCATATAACTCGGCGTCGTCAGTTCCGTATATACAATCGGATATGTAAAGCCATAAGCTGACTGAAGGGCGAGATTTTTAATATAAATATCGTAAACACCATCGCCATCGGACAGAGGGGGATGGTAGCCCAACTGATTGATCTCCAGATCCCAAATCGCCTCAAAAACGCGCGCGGATTCATCGACATAATCGGGCACGCCATTGGCATCTGTATCGGTTGGAGCAACGGCGTGAGTCCCCGTGGTATTGTAGTGAATTTTGAAACGACCACCCGAAGACAGAATCGAATGACTCAGGATGGGACGCTGCTGGAGAAACGCAAACGCCTCTTTTGCCGCGGGAGGCAAACGATCCCAATTCGCGGTCAATCCCCTTATCGCCGATGTCCCACAAATAGCTCTATCCAGCCGAAACTCGCTGTCAACAGGCAGAACCTCGGGAAAAAAATGGGCACATGCGCGGCAGTAAATATCGTGAAGTTCAGTTCCGGGCGCAAAAATGGGCGGAACTTGTGCATGCACAGATCCGCCCACCAACAAAACAATTGCCAACAAAACAGCAAACCTCCCCATCTCAGCCCTCTTCCCCCAATGATGAAACATAAATATGTGCGGCTACTTCAAGCCCGAGTGAATATGTGGCCTTGCCATTGACTACAATTTCCAGCGGGCCGTTAAAAGGCGCGCGACTCACTACCTCGATCTCGACATTGGGTTTAATACCCATCGTCGCCATATAGCGCAACATCTCCGCGCTTTGATCACTTACCTGCCTGACGCATACATTTGCACCTGCTGGAATATCTGCCAAACACACATAATGGTCGTATTCTATTGAACCATCTTTGCGTGGAATCGGAGCGCCGTGAGGATCGACTGTCGGATACCCCAGCATTCGGTCAATTTTATCTTCAAACTCCTCAGAGATAACATGCTCCAACCGATCCGCCTCTTCATCGACCTTATCCAGATCAAATCCCAGCACCTCTGACAAATATAGCTCCAGCAAACGGTGGTGGCGAATGACCTCGAGGGCAATGCGTTCTCCCGTCGATGTGAGCACAACACCCTGATAAGGCGTGTGTTCCACCAGCTTCATCGCGGCGAGTTTCTTCAGCATATTGGTGACCGAAGCAGGTGCAACCGCCCTGTGCTCTGCAATAAGCGAAGTCGTCACAGATGCAACGGGATTTTGCCCGTGTGTCAGCTTGTAGATCGTTTTCAAATAATCCTGTGACGATTGACTAATCATATTTTTACCCCAATAACTATCAAACAAAGTAAGATAAACCTCATATACAAGCAAGTATATCCTACCCTTCGGGAATGCGCTTACCCTGCGGATCGGTTGCGATATTGGGCAATGCCGCTCGAATTTCTTCCCTCAGATGGTCATCCGTAAAGTGTTCCAGCGCATCGGCAGGGTCGTGTACATGATCTGGCGGAAGCCCCAATTGATTCAGGTAGGACTCCCAAAGCCGGTGGTTGCGGAGCAATCTGGTCGCATACACAACCCCCTGTTCTCCCAGTGAAAAATGTCCATTCTCCCGCGTGATCAGCCCTTGCCACATCAACGACCGAATCGCAATACCAGACACCCGGCGTGCAGCCGTATCGACCAGATCGCCCCAACTGAGCGCAGAGACGCGACGCGATTCCCTATCGCGAAGCAACTTTAACAAAACGTGGTCTCGAGCAACCCTCAAAGAGAGCCGTACTTGCCGCACGAATCGCCCCAGCAAACCATATTGGGGCGCAAAAATCAGGGAAAGCGCGAATAGCACACCCATAGCGACGACCATCGCCCCGGCAATAGAACTATTCCAAACTCCTGCCAGAAAATACCCGGCAATTGCAGAAATAACGCCGATCAGCGCAGACAGCGTCAAAATGACTTTTAACCGATCGCTCCACAAATAGGCCGAAGCACCGGGAACAATCAGCATCGCCACGACGAGAATAGCCCCCACGGACTCAAATGCGGCCACCGTTGTCACAGAAACGGCTCCCATCAGCGCATAATGCACCAGCGCAGCACTCACACCCACAGAGAGCGCCATCTCGGCATCAAAAGACGCGATCAAAAGCTCTTTGTAAAACACCAGAACAAGCGCGAGATTAAGCGCAAACACCGTTCCGAGAATCCATACAGGGCGCGGTCCCAAATCCCATTCTCCCCAGAACAGACGATCCCAGGGCGTGTACGCGATCTCCCCGTAAAGAACGCATTCTTGATCGAGATCGACCTGCCCGGCAAATGCCGTGATCAAAACAACCCCCAGCGCGAAAAGCATCGTGAAAACAATGCCAATTGACGTATCTTCTTGCACGCGCCACCTGCGGTGAAATGTCTCAATCAACACCGTGGCAATCACTCCACATACAGCAGCACCAATAAACATCGGAATCACATCGCGACTGCCCGAAAGCAAAAACGCAATAACAATGCCCGGCAAAACAGCATGGCTTAGTGCATCGCCCAAAAGCGACATCTTGCGCAACACGAGATACGCACCCAACAAACCGCACGATGCCCCGGCCAGCGCACCTGTAAACACAATCCAAAATGGTCCCCAAAACTCATTCATCTTCGCCGGTCCTCCGATAGCCACTGTGCGTTTTGTGGATATCCCCAACAACAGCTATACCTTCTTGCGCCAAAATCGATTCGAGTTGTTCAATAATCTCAGGCGTTAAAATATGCTCGACCTCGTCGGCGGGTCTATCCACGTGATCTTCCTCTAAGATAGACCGATAAACCAGATAATATTCCCATAGCTGATGGGATTTGACCACAAAATCCGCCTCTTTTTGTCCCAGTTTTGTCAAATAACACGCCCCATTTTGCAAGCCCACCCACCCATCACGCGCGAGACGCTTTGCAAGCCGACGCACGTGGTAAAGCGGCAACTGAAGCTCGCTGGCGAGGTCCAACAACACGATCTCCCGCTTGCCCCGCGCCTGCAACGCGAGATAGGCCCGCAAAAAATGCTGACCGTTCTCTCGCAACGCATTTGCCCTGAGCCGTGCCCACCTGGCGAGCACTCCACGCCTGGGGGCAATCAGCACAGAAACGAGAAATGCAGCCGTTGCAACCAGCACCATCACCGGCCCCGTCGGAATTCGGGGTGCTAGCGCGCTCAGACCAACTCCCAGCGCACCGCACAACGCGCCTAAAATGCCCGACGCCAGCACCATGACATGCAGCCGATCTGTCCAAAACCGCGCAGCAGCAGCCGGGGTAATCAACATCGCAGCAATGAGAATAACCCCCACGGCCTGAAGCCCCACCATAACGGTAAGCACGATCAATCCCATCAACAAAAGATCGACCACACGCTGGGAAAATCCCAGCGCAGAGAGAAATTCCGCATCAAAAATTAGCCCTTTAAATTCCTTAAAAAAAAGAAAAACCGCAACTATAACCAGCGCAGACACAATGCACATCACATATAGATCAGCGCGCACGATAGAAGCTGCCTGACCAAAAAGAAACTTATCCAGACCACTTTGATTGCCCACCTCGCTCTGCTGAATATGCGTGAGCAACACAATTCCCCCACCAAAAAATACCGAAAGCACAATACCCAGCGCAGCATCTGCTTTGATGCGCGTGTAATTGACAATGGCCTCAATTATAAGCACCCCCACCACGCTGGAAATAGTCGCGCCCAAAAGCAGAATGGGTAATGCCTTGCTCTGCGTCCATAGAAATGCCAGTGCGACACCCGGAAGTGCTGCATGCGCCAAAGCATCGCCCAAAAGGCTGCGCCGGCGCAACACGGCAAATGCGCCCAGCGTGCCCGATGTCGCTCCGATCAACAGCGAACCGAGCAAAACCAACTGAAATGTCGCGTCCCAAATCACCTCATAACCCCCGCTGATGATGGGCAACAGCCTGCGCAGCTTCCGAAAGCACCGTCAACCGCCCGCCATAAGTTTTGTTCAAATTATCTTCTGTGAATACATCTTTTGTTTCTCCCGCGGCAACGATCCGCATATTGATCAAAACAAGCCAGTCAAAATACTGGTTCACCGTGTGCAAATCGTGATGCACAACCAGCATGGTCTTTTTTCGCGTCCTCAGATCCATCAAAATGTCGATAATGGCGCGTTCGGTCGCCGCATCCACGCCGGCAAAGGGTTCGTCCATCAAATAAATTTGTGCATCTTGCGCCAGGGCGCGAGCAAGGAAAACCCGCTGTTGCTGGCCTCCCGAAAGCTGATTGATCTGCCGATGTCCAAAATC
The DNA here is from genome assembly GCA_965222605.1 of Candidatus Latescibacterota bacterium. Taxonomy (GTDB): domain Bacteria; phylum Latescibacterota; class UBA2968; order UBA2968; family UBA2968; genus VXRD01. The sequence continues at coordinate 6,131,501 of OZ244960.1, read as the reverse complement.
AGTCATACCAACCTTTTCAAGTGCTTCCTCAGCAAGTTCCCTGTCAATTTTATCCGGGCGCCTCACCCACCCGACATGCCCATAGCGCCCCATAAGCACCACATCTAAGGCATTGATGGGAAAATCCCAATCCACCGACTCGCGTTGCGGCACATAGCCGATGGCCCGGCGCATGCGCGAATAGGGCTTGCCGTAGATATGAACCCATCCCGAAGCCTTGGGCACGAGATCCATAATGGCTTTGATCATCGTGCTTTTGCCCGCGCCATTGGGCCCCACAACCCCCACGAGCTTACCTTCTGGCACGGCGAGATCGACATCCCACAAAACGGGTTTTTTGTGATACGCCACCGTCATATCGTGAATATGAATGGGCGTCACCGATTCATCAACTGCGTGTAACATTATTTTAACGCCTCGACAATTGTGTTCACATTTGACCGCACCATACCGATGTACGTATCGGCCCCACTGCCCGCAGGTCCCATCGCATCGGAATACAGCGTGCCACCGATTGCGACATCCCATCCTCGCGCTTTGCACCCCTCGCGCACGGCATTGATTGAGCGCTCGGGCACACTGCTTTCCACAAAAATGGCTTTCACCTGCCGTTTAACAATAAAATCTACCAACAGCGACACATCGTTGACCCCGTATTCGGCCACAGTCGAAATCCCCTGAAGCCCTCGCACTTCAATACCGTAAGCAAGACCAAAATATCCAAAGGCATCGTGTGCTGTAATCAGCACACGCTGGTCGCTGGGAACGAGTTCAATCTGCGCTTTTGCCCAGGCGTCAAGATCGAGCAATTGCTTGCGATACGCCTCGGCATTGGCGCGAAATACATCGGCACCTTCGGCGTCAATGCCACTCAGGGTCTGGACAACCACGGGCAGGGTTTCTGCCCACAGGCCGACATCAAACCAGATATGCGGATCGTGCTCCCCTTGCCCCGCAGCCGGTTCCCGCAGCCTATCCTTGGGAATATTCCGCGATACGGCAATTACCGTCTTGATGCGCGCCATCTTTTTAAAAATCCCCTCCAGCTTGCCTTCCAGAAAGAGACCATTGTAAAATATCACATCCGCTCGAGACAGTTTCTGCAAATCGCCCTGCGTCGCCTTGTAATAATGCGGATCAATCCCAGGTCCCATCAGGGAAATCACCCCTGCGCGATCCCCAGCAACACGGCGCACCAAATCGCCAATCATCCCCGTCGTACACACCACCAACTTCTCGTTTTGTGCAACCGGCGGCGTTTCGCCTCCACCACACGCACACAATAACACCACACCAGCAATCATAAAAAAACGGTACATTAACATCCTCCACAAAAGTTCTGTAATTATCCATGCCTACAATACGTAATATAATATTGCTAAAATTAAATTTAGTTATAACTAAATATATGAAAATCAGAAGATCTGGTCAAGCAAAGTAAAACCCCCCTATCCAGTAGATTGGGGGGTTTTTACAAAGTGGCAGAAGAAAGACCTTACTTCCATAGCTTATTCAATCTCAATCAAATCCTCGCGCTTCTCTTCTTCTTCACATGCGCCACCACAACCCGTACAGGACGAAGCTAAAAACGGCCTCACAACCTCGCCAATAACGCGATAGGCACACCAGAGTGCCACAGCAATCACAATCCAATTTTGCCAGTCGGTCATACCATTACCCCCATCCAAGTGCCATACCGAGTCGATAAGTCACAAATGCGCCGATATAGGCGAGCACCGTCATATAAACAAAAGTCAGAATAGGCCATCGCCAGGCACCTGTTTCGCGTTGAATAACCGCAAGTGTAGAAACGCACTGCGCGCACAGTGCAAAAAACACCATAATAGACAGCGCAACCGAGATATTAAACACTTTCCGTCCGTCGGACCATGTCGCAGCCCGAAGCGCGCCTCTAAGCGACGTCGACTCCTCATCCACCTCTCCCAGACTGTAAATCGTGCCCAAAACGGCGACAATCACTTCCCGCGCGGGGAAAGATGCCAGCGCCGCCATCCCAATGCGCCAATCCCACCCCAATGGCTCTACGACGGGTTCAATAGCATGCCCCATCCGTCCCAGAAAACTCTGCTTGAGCATGTCGCCAGCTTCTTTCGAACGCAAATCATCCAAAATCTCCTCCGACGTCCCAGCTAACCGCTCGCGCTCAGCCTCGTAATGTGTGGCAATCGTTTCAGACCGCGGGAAATACGCCAGTGCCCACATCACAATCGTCGCGGCGAGAATCAATGTACCCGCTCTTTCGAGAAAATGCCGCGCACTTTGATAAATACGCATCCCAACAGTGCCCATATCTGGAATTTTGTAAGACGGTAACTCGAGCAAAAAAGGCGTGGGTTGCCCCCTCAACAGTGTCTTTTTCAAAATCCACGCAACGGGAATAGCCACAAAAATCCCCACACAATACAGCGCAAAAAGCGTAAGTCCCTGCACCCCAATCCCACCCCAAACATCTTGATCGGGAATAAAAGCCCCAATAAAAATCGCGTACACCGGTAACCGCGCAGAACAACTCATCAGCGGCGCAACAAGCATCGTGGCAATACGGTCTTTGGGATCATTGATCGTTCGCGTAGCCATCACGCCGGGAATCGCACAGGCAAAACTCGACAGAAGGGGGATAAAAGACTTGCCCGACAAACCACACGGCGTTAACAGGCGATCCATCAACAGCGCCGCGCGAGCCATGTAACCACAATCTTCAAGTATCGCAATAAAGAGAAACAGAATGCATATTTGGGGTAAAAAAATGACCACGCCTCCCACCCCGGTAATCACCCCATCCACCACCATACTTTGTAGCGCACCCTCGGGAAGATAGCCCGAAGCCCATGCTCCGACCGCCCCAAATAGCGCGTCAATACTGTCCATTAAGGGTACGGCCCACGAAAAAATCGATTGAAAAACAAAGGCCATAATCACTGCAAAACTCAGGCTACCCCACAGCGGATGAGTCAAAACCCGGTCCAAACGATCAGAACGGGTCACGCGAAGCGGTTCGGGATCGCGCAACACGCCTTCAAGGATCTCATCGATCCATCTATAGCGCAATTCGATCTCTCGATTTGCCAGCGCGTCATCCGCATTGACCTGTACACGCAACGCGTGAAGATCAGCGGCAAAGTCATCGCCAAAGCGTTCCACAACATGGGATGCAAAGGCATTTTGATTGTCGATCAATACACGCAGCACCAGCCCCGTAGATACACCTTTGTATTTTCGCGCCAACTGCTCGGCTTTTGCCCACCAGGATTGCGGCAATACCGCCCTGCGCGATGGTACTGTGCCTTTTTCTACCGCTCGAGAAAGTGCTTCTTTCAACTCGTCAAGCCCTACGCGTTTATTCGCCTGTATGGAAATAACTGGAACGCCCAAACACTCGCTCAGGGCAGGCGCATCAATAACAATGCCCCTGGCCTTGGCCACATCTAACATATTGAGGGCCACGATCAGGGGCAAATCAAGTTCGAGAAGTTGAGATACAATGTATAAACTGCGCCTCAAATTGCTGGCGTCGAGAACTACGAGCACAGCTTGAATGGTGCTCTCGCTTTTCAACAAACCCATCAGTGCTTCAACAGCAATAAGTTCGTCCGGAGACTTGGCTGAAAGGCTATATGTACCGGGCAAATCCAGCAGGTCAATCGCACCGACGTCGGGCAATGCCAATTGTCCAACCTTGCGCTCAACCGTAACGCCGGGGAAATTTCCCACGCGCTGCGAAAGCCCCGTCAGAGCGTTAAAAAGTGTTGTCTTACCCGTATTGGGATTGCCAACCACAGCGACCGTGGCACGCCCCACATAAGGTCGCTCTCGATCTGCTATATCCATTGCCATAATAAAATCAGGCTGCTTTCATTCCTTTAATGCATGCAGCATCGGTTTTCCGCAAGCAAAATCTGCTACTACCCACCTGAATGACCACAGTACTCCCAACGCGTAACACGCGCACAGGGACACCTGGCATAGCACCGATTTCGCGCAGTCGGGCCGCCAGTTGATTGGCACCTGAAATCCCTTCAATAGTACCTTCATCACCCCGGCCCCATATTGAAAGCGGTGTTGCAGCCTCCGTTGCATAAGCCATTATCGAGACTCCAAATTGAATAATTGATCAACATCCTGAACGGGCCACTGCCACTCCTCATTCTGACCCAACTTGCTCCAGAATTCGGCGAGAAATTGTTGCGCAGTGGGATCATCAGAGAGCAAAAAATGCACAAAATGCAGCAATTGCTCACCAGTTTGCGCACTCAAAAGATGCTCGACCTTGCACGCATCCACTTCGGCTTGATGCTCGTCGAGCTTGAGCACCTCGTTGAGAAATTTGCGAACAACGGCGCGTTTGGCTAAAATAGAATCGACAATGCGGCGGCCATCTTCGGACAATTTCAAAAATTTATTGTGATCTTCCACGACCAGCCCGCGTGCCTTGAGGGCTTTGAGCGTTAGCGATGCACTGCCCCGGGTAATCTCCAGCGCACGCGCCACATCCGAAACCCGCGCATAGCCCAGATCGTCCATCAACTCGTGAATGGCAGCTAAATGATGGGCAACACTGTGAGAAATCTCGTTGCTCTCATATTCTTTCCATACATCTGATGCCATCACCTGACCACCTCCCTCGAACGAGTATGTTTAGCCGTTTAACCGTTGTTTTACTAATAAAACAACTGATAGAAACATAAACCAAATGTATGTGATCTGTCAAGGTATTTTTTATTGCTTTTTACCTCATATCTCATACCCCTTGACATCATTTTTTCTTTTCCGTATAACTGTGAACAAACTTTTCAAAGGAACGCAATCTATGACACATAAATTTTCTGAAATCGGTCGCCTCCCTCTTCCGGGAGACAACGTAGGCATTGCGACCTGCAAGTTAGACAAAGGCACGCAGATTAGCCATTCAGATCGGACCTTCGCGCTTCGGCACACCATCCTCGAAGGCCATCGCTTTGCCATCCAGCCCATCGCGCCTGGCGAACCCCTTCTCTCGTGGGGCTTGCCCTTTGGCATTGCAACGCACCCTATCTCTCCCGGAGATTATGCCTGCAACCCCGAGATCCTCGACGCCCTCAAACTCCGCGATCTCGACTTTGAGCTTCCAGGTGTGCCCAACTTTGAAGATCGCATTGTTCCACACCAGATCGATGCGACCACCTTTGAGGCGGGTGAGCAAGTCAAGCGCTATGATCAGTACGGTACTTTTCAGGGGTACAGAAGATCGGGAGGCCGAGGCGTAGGTACGCGAAATAATATTGTCATACTGGGAACATCCTCTCGCACAGCCAGCTATGCGAAGCAACTCGAAATGCGATTAAAAGACCGCGTACGAGATTATCACAACATCGATGGCATTGTCGCAGTAGCCCATACCGAAGGCGGCGGCACCGAAATCCCCAACAACAAAGACATCTTATTGCGTACACTCGCCGGATTTACAGTACATCCAAACGTCGGTGCAGTGCTCGCAATCGACTACGGCCACGAAGCCATCACCAATCAGCACCTTCGGGAATATCTCGCGCAAAACAACTATCCCATCGATTACGTTCTGCACCACTTTCTCACGCTTGAAGGCAGCTTTGAAGACGCACTACAACAGGGCGAAAACATCATTGCCAAATGGCTGCCACAAGTCCAGGCAATGGCCCGCACACCCGAACCCCTATCGCACATCAAAATCGCGCTGCAATGCGGCGGCTCAGATGCATTCTCAGGCATTTCCGGCAATCCATTGGCTTCGTGGGTAGCAAGAGAGATCATTCGCCACGGCGGCTCGGCCAACCTCGCCGAAACCGACGAACTCATCGGTGCAGAGTCCTATGTCCTCCAAAATGTCTCGTCTCACGATGTCGCCCAATGTTTTCTCGACAAAGTCGAAGCCTATAAAACCCTCGCTGCCTGGCACGGCACAACAGCAGAAGGCAACCCTTCCGGGGGCAACAAGTTTCGCGGCCTCTATAATATCGTTCTCAAATCAATTGGCGCAGCCATGAAACGCCACCCGGATGTCCGCCTTGATTCCGTCATTGACTACGCAGCACCAATGACCGATTCTGGGTACTATTTCATGGACAGCCCCGGTAATGATCTCGAAAGCATCGCCGGACAGGTAGCTTCCGGATGCAACATGATCTTCTTTGTCACTGGTAACGGCTCAATCACAAACTTTCCCTTTGTACCCACCATCAAAATTGTGACCACATCCGAACGCTATCAGTTGCTCAGCAAAGATATGGATGTCAATGCGGGCGCGTATTTAGATGGCACGCCCATGGACGATCTCGGCAGCGATATGTTTGACCTGACCTGCAAAATCGCCTCGGGAGAACGCAGCAAAGGAGAAAAGGCCGCGCACGCGCAAGTCTCGATATGGCGCACCTGGCGACAGACCTCAACAGATCACCTGCCCGATCTCAAAAACCGGCCAGAACCCCAGGGTGTGCCACTCGCGATTCAGACATCGGACGCTGGCGAATACAGATTTGAAGCCATTCGCACCCAGGATGGGGTTACAACCGACCGCCTGGGCCTGATTCTGCCCACCAGCCTGTGTTCGGGACAAATCGCGCTGATGGCGACAAAACGCCTCACGCAAAAGGGCCTAGGGCTCGATAAGGGCATCTCGCGCTTTGTCGCCCTCGCACACACCGAAGGATGCGGCGTATCGGGAGAAGCCACCGAACGCCTCTACACGCGCACCATGCTCGGCTACCTCACCCACCCCCTCGTACACACATGTCTGTTGTTGGAACACGGCTGTGAAAAGACCCACAACGACTATATTCGGCACGCACTGGACGACAAAGGGGTCAGCCCCAATGCATTTGGATGGGCCAGCGTACAACTCGACGGCGGTATCGAGGCTGTTTTGGACAAGGTCGAAGCCTATTTTCTCGACCAGTTCGCACAGACGCCTCCTCCCGAAATCACTCCCGCCAGCCTGTCCGCGCTCCGCATCGGGCTTCACGCTTCTGGTTCTATTTCCGATATTGCCGCACAATCGCTCGCTATTTTATCCCAAATCCTGATCGGCACAGGTGCCACGCTTGTTGTACCCGACAATGCGGGTTTTTTGTCCCATCCCATCTACCAATCCGAAGTTCTGGGCAGCACGCCACCTGCGCCCACTCTTGCACACGGGCAAGATCCCGCCCAACCGGGCTATCACATCATGGACAGCCAGACCGACCACTGGGTGGAAACCCTCACGGGATTGGGCGGCACAGGCGTCCACATCATCGTCGCTTACTCGGGTGACCACCCCTTGCAGGGCCATCCCCTGACCCCCATGCTTCAAACAACAGCCGAAGAGCGCGTAGCCCAGTCCTATGGCGATGACTTTGACCTCATCTTCAACGCCGACCCCAAACACAATGCCGACACCCTCTTGCGACAGATCATCTCCGTCGCCTCTCGGCAATACACACCCAAAACACCTCTGATAGGTAACACAGACTTCCAATTTACCCGAGGGCTTCTGGGTGTTTCTATGTAAACAATAAAGCGGAGGTGAGCATGTTCACATGTTCGATTTGTGGTGCTGCGGAAAGCCGTGAGGAGTTGGTAGAAGAAATCTTCCAGATCGATGGGAAATACGTCCTGATAGACCGCATTCCAGCTACGGTATGTAACCGCTGCGGCGAAGAGACATTCAGCCGCGAAACCGCGGAAAAGATTCGCCTGATGGTCCACGGGCAGGCAAAACCGAAAAAGTCCATCCCCTTGAAGGTTTTTGAGTTCGCTTAAAAAAGTTATAGGAGATATCAATGTCCGAAATCAACTTTTACACCTGGAACAGGTGAAGCACCTGCCGCAAGGTGAAAGCGTGGCTTTCACGAGAAGGCGTGAATTTTGAGGAGAGGGATTTCTTCAGGGATGGATTCACTGAGGAAGAACTTAGGGAATTGCTCGGCGATACCCCGCCCTTCGACATATTCTCGTGGCGAAGTCCTTCGGCGCGAACGCTAAAACTCGACCGGGAGAAAGTGTCGGCGGACGAACTCATTCGCCTCATGGTTGAACAGCCCCGGCTGATACGCCGACCACTGATACACACCGGCGAGCGGCTATTTGTAGGCACGGACAAAGAGGCGATGGCGGAGGCATTCCCCGGCTAACGCCATCTATGACTCAATAAAAAAAGCCAGACACAATGTCTGGCTTTTTGATTTTTGGCGATGAATTTATACTACCCCACTTTAACCTCCCGTCCCGTGCGCCCGGATTCAAACACCGCAGTAATAATTTCCACGGCATGGCGCGCGCTTTCCAGGCCAATCATAGGCTCGCGCTCTTCATTGATCGCCCCGATGAGGTCTTCGATGATCAATGTGTGCCCATCGGAACTGACAGCCATTGGATCTGCTGAAATATTCTTCTGTTTGTCTTCCTGGCCGCCGTAAAATCTCAGCATCTCTGCTTCTTCCGATGCCTCGTTTTCACCCTGAATTTTCCAGGAAATCAACTTTGAAGCATCTTTCATAATTGACCCATTGTCACCGTAAATCGTCACCAGTTGCGGAAGCCCGGGATAGCAGCAAGTCGTTGTATAAACCGTGCCAATCGCACCATTCTTAAATTTGAACAACGCCACAGTCTGATCTTCTGCTTCGATATCGTGTCCAAAAACGCCGAACATGCCCATCACAGACTCGACACCGCCTGCGAGCCACTGAATCAAATCGACAGTATGTACCCCTTGATTCATCAGCGAGCCTCCCCCATCGAGATCCCACGTTCCCTTCCACGATCCATGCGCGCCCTGATAATAGCTGTCCGCTCGATACCAGGGCAAATGGCCATGAACGCCGATCAATTTGCCCAGCTTACCGCTATCAACAGCATCTTTAATCCGCTTGTTTAGAGGTTCCAAACGCGCTTGAAAAATACATCCGACCTTTACGCCGGCATCCTTCACCGCACCAATCAGCTGATCGACGCGCTCAGGCGTAATATCCGCGGGTTTCTCAACGATCAGGTGCTTGCCCGCATCTGCGGCCTGGATACCCAGCTCGGCGTGCTTTCCGGACTCAACGCAAACGTTGACGATCTGAATCTCATCGTCCTGAAGCATCTCTTCATAACTCGTATAAGCTTTGCACCCGTATTCCTCAGCCGTCGGCCCCAAACGCTCCTCATCCACATCACACACGGCCACCAACTTCGCGCCTTTGGCCCGTGTGACAGACCGACAGTGGTTCTTGCCCATACCCAGTCCAACAACGCCAAAACCCAGCTCTGCTGCCATGACATCCTCCAATCGGAAATGTAAAGATCAATCTATAAAACGCGGCACAATTTAATGAGACACTCTTCATCGGGCAAGCAAAATTATTACGGGAAAGACCTTGACATTTGACGAGAAGGGACTATACATATTTGAGAAGATAATCTATGAACTATGAACAAGGAATCATACCATGTGCGGTCGATTTGTTTACGCTGTCCAATGCGATGAAAACCAACTCGCATTTCCACAAGTTATTTTCCCCAACGAGATGCCATTGCGATACAATATCGCACCGGGCCAGGATATCACGGCGATTGCCAACACCGCCGAGCCGCGGGCAGACACCTTCAAATGGGGACTTATTCCATCGTGGGCAAAAGATCACAAAATTGGCAACCGACTCATCAATGCGCGGGGCGAAACCCTTGCGGAAAAACCCTCATTTCGCACGGCCTTCAAAAGGCGGAGATGTCTAATTCCCGCAACGGGATTTTACGAATGGCAAAGCAATCTCGACAGCAGAACCAAAACCCCTATGTACATCGCTCTCAAATCCGGCGCCCCCTTTGCCTTTGCTGGCCTCTGGGAATCGTGGCATTCTCCCAAAGGACAAAGCATCCAATCCTGTACCATTATCACAACCGAGCCCAACGACCTGATGGCACCGATTCACAATCGCATGCCCGTCATTCTACCGGCTAACGCGTATGACCTCTGGCTCGATCCAGCAGAACGAACCGACCTGCAAGACCTTCTCGTTTCCTATTCCGCACAAGAGATGATCGCACATCCTGTTTCTACCCTTGTCAACAGTCCGAGGAATGACACGCCAGACTGTCTGAAACCCGCGCAACCGCCCGAACAGGGCGCATTGTTTTGATCCCACCCCTTCGGAGTAAAAACGCAATGACTATTGTCGATACGCACTGCCACATTGGACTTCGCAAATACGAACCCGTAGAATCTCTTCTCTACCACATGAACACATCCGGCGTCGATCGAGCCGTTTTCATCCAGTACGCGGGGAACTCGGATAACCAGTATATGCTCGACAGCATGGCGGCACATCCGGGAAAATTTCAAGCGGCCATGATCGTTGACCCAACAGACGATGGCACAGCCATGCGACAATGGGCAGAACAGGGTATTGTCGGCATTCGTCTTCCGGCAAACAGCCGCGCCGATTGCGCCGATCCCCTCGCGCAGTGGCGCACAGCAGCCGAGCTCGACCTCGTCGTCAGTGCGCCGAGCAGTCCTCAGAGCCTTCTGAGCGATGAATTTGCAGAAGTACTCAGCGAATTTCCAAATCTATCCATTGTGATCGAACACCTCGCGGGCATTGGAGAAGGTCAACAGCACCCTTATGACACGTTCAAAAAAATCCTCAAACTCGCCGAACAGCCTAATCTATCCATCAAACTCCCCGGATTCGGCGAAATCTGTCCCGTCCCTTTGCCTTTTGACCCCATTCCCCCACTCGCCGACATGGCCATTGAAGCCTTTGGTCCTCAAAGGGTCATGTGGGGAAGCGATTATCCCCCCGTGAGCAGACGCGAAGGCTATGAAAATAGTCTCAAAGTCCCGATGGATTACCTGTCTGGCCTCAATGCAGAAGACAGAGAATGGATATTCGGAAAAACCGCCCTGAAAACCTGGCGGTTCTGACCCCGGCCTATGGTAAAGTATGTAAATTGCATCTGAGCGCGAACTTACGTATATTTATACAATGGAATTTGAATGGGATTCTTCAAAAAATATATCCAATATTGAGAAACACGGAATCAGCTTTTTACGGGCTGCCAGGATTTTTGATGGTCCAATATTGAAATTTCTTGATGATCGAAAAAATTACGGCGAAACTCGGTATGTGGCGATCGGTATTGTCGATAGCTTAGAGTACTATGTCGTTTATACCATTCGAGAAAATCGCTATCGAATCATTTCTTGTAGAAGGGCAAATCGAAATGAGAGAAGAAAATATCGTGAGATATACTCGGGATCGTCTTCCTGAAGATACCGAATCAGATATGGTAAGGGTTGAATCAATGACCGAAGCGGATATTGAAGAGGCCGCACGATCTGACCCGGATGCTCAGCCGACAGATGACAAATTTCTATCCCAGGCGCAAATCGTGCTCTCCATTCCCTTGGACCAAGACACTTTTAAGTGGTACCAGGGCCGAGGAAAAAACATCGAAACAACTGTCCGGTCTGTGCTCCATGAATACAAAAAAATGCATCAAGTCTCTTGACCTGCAATTAAGGCAGAGCTAGGAAAAAATCAAAACAAAAAGCGTCGGCTAATATAGCCGACGCTTTTTCGTTATACTCGTTTTTTGTTACACTAACTCACTCTTCATATTCGGGAAATGCGGGAGCCAGCATAAACGCGCAATCTTCGTGGCATTTGCCGCAATAAGGCACCATGGCTCGGAACTTTTTATTCGCCTCCTTGACATTTCCCCCCTTAGCAGCCGACGCAATCCCCAAAGCCAGTGTTTGAGACGCCCGGTTGTAAATCGTGTATTTCTCTTCGTGTTCCGGCGGATAGAGATCGATCACCGCTTTTAACGCATCCTGAATCTTCCCGGCATCATCGGCAACCCCGTCAACCGTCCCGTTTTTCAGCGCGACCATAATCCGGTCTGTACTCAGCTTAATCTCGCGCATTTTCGCACGTCTCACCGGCAGATTGTTCGACTGTTCGTTGCCTCCACCACAGCCAGCGATACCAGCCATTACAACCCCCAAAATCACCGAACCCAAAGCCATAAACCTCAAATAGCGCATTACCTTCCTCCTCTTTCCTTTTCGTTTCACATCGCGGACCATGATAATAAACTTTTCTCAACACAAAATCAAGTTTTTCCAGAGGGCTTATCCCGGCCCCCCAGTACTTTTCGCAACCCCTCCTGAACCCGGCGATTTTGATTGAGCTGACGCACCCCCGCCTGAATCATAAACCGCGAAAGCCGATCCTTTTTGGCCCTCATCCAGCGATTCAGCGGTGGATAGGCATACATTAGAAAACCAGAAAGACAAATTGTCAACGTAACATAGGCAACGATATCGGTATAAATTTTATAATCGTTTCTTTCCGGGCCCGTAAAAATGGCCCCCGTGTGCAAATTCAGCATCACAGACCGGAAATCATCAGATCGCACCATCACCAGCGAGGTAATAGACATCAGTGCCAGCACAATCATGCCGATAAACCCTGCCCAATAGTGTATCTTGCGATTGTACTTAAACACGGTATTGATAACCGTGCGGTCCTCCACCAGATGCTCAAATCCCGACAAGCGCTCCATCTGTGCTTCGAGCAACTCATTGCGGTGGGCCATCTCCTCTCGCCGCAACATCATATCGACTAACCCACCGATTTGCGCGGCCACCTCGTGCAGAAAATCCTCATCATCTTTTGTAAAATACCCCGGATCACCTTTCTTGTTCAGGAGTTCCATTACACCTATCACCTCCCCGCGTCTGTTGTGCAGCGGAAAGGCCAACATGGTATGCGTTTCATACCCGAGTACATTGGTGAACAAAGGGTCTTTGGAAGTATCTAAAACATTTCTCACATCGCCGCTCTTAAACACATGCCCTGCGATACCCCTATTGCTCGGAATTCGCACTTGCGTATCTTTTTCGACCCCTGCCCCAACATGCGTATAAAGCTCATCCGTCAGGCGGTTGTGAAAAAAAATCGAACACTGATCCGCATCCAAATACGTGGAGATCTCATGCGCAATACCACTGATCAACCGCCCCTGGTTTGACGTCGCATTCATCAACCGACTAATTGCCAACAGCGACTCCAAACGCTCTACGTGAGCGGCGAGGTCATGAGAAAGTTCGCTATCTTGTGCCATGTACCAACCTCGAATACAAACCCATTGCCGATTTGAAGCTATCGTTCAATGCCTCCAATATACAAAACTATTTAACGAAATACAAACCTCCTCCTCGCCTTTTGACACTCACCTTACCAATTCTGCTGTACCCCACAAACTCGGATCATAAGACACGGGCAAAATCTCCTCTGCCGTCCAAACTTGCCGCCCCAAATTCTTATCGCGCAGCAAATAAGTAAAACCGATCCGATTATTCTCATCGGGATCAAACCCGGTCATTGCAGCAGTGGGAATATGGGCTTCCAGGCGGTACCCCGTTTGGTACATCTTTGAAGCCACCTCTAAACGCTCGGGATCGCACAACCTCGGATGCGTTCTTGCCCGTCGCAAACGAAACTGCCTTCCCCCTGCCCGGCCCTCTTTCCTGCCCGGCCAAAAACAAAAATGATGACAATAGCGGCTTCCTCGTGGCACATTACGCACATCGCGCGTATCAATCCACACTTGAAAACCATCACCGCGCAATGGACGGCGGACATCGGGCGCACGCCCTCCGGCACCTTTTACATCAACGGCAAAAAACAATCCGGTATCGTGCCATGCCATATACACATCGGCAAAGGGATTTTTGCCCTCAACCCCGGTCAAATCGGGCACCAAATAAGTCGCCTCCCAGTCATTGAGCACGCCATCAATCACCGGGGCATCTGCGCGGAATACACAGGGAAAAGCCACCTGAAAAAACGCGCGTTTGGGAATACCAATATTCACGACCAGGTCCTTCCCTATTGGTCCTCGGTTCTCATACTGCTCGACCAAAGAGGTTGGCAAAGATGAGAAAGTCGGGGAAATTGACGATACCATCGCCGTCAAAATCGAATGTGGAATCGGAAGTTTGAAATGCGTGGACAAAAGCCAAAAAATCCGCAAAATCGACAACGCCACTGCCATCGGCATCGGCTCGCGCAAGAAGGTCTAGGTCAACAGTATCTGCAATAGTTGTCAGTCCAAGAGGTGTACCGCTCGCATCGGATACATTGAGAATAGTCAGTGTATAGCGAGCTGGGAAAGGCACGGCAAAGGACAGAACCGCTCGGGTATTTTGTTGATCGAGAACCACAGATGTCGGTTGTCCAACACCGCCGAGCAGATAACTCGATGGCAGTGCCGCATCTGATCCCATCTCCTCTGAAAAGAAAATTTGAATCTGGTTGTCCGACAACGTTTCAACACGCACGACTTCTGGCGCACGGTTTGGCGTGAGAGAGACAATACCCGATCGCAGGTCCCAATCTGCCACGGCGACAATCTGGTAGCGATAGGTCTGTCCTTCAGTTAGCAAAGAATCGATATACACCGTGCGGTCGCTTATCTCATCGAAATAATCGAGCGCACCATCGCCAACAGCGCGATAAATCTGGTAAGAAGATGCATCGGGCACTTGCATCCAGTCGATTTCAACGCGGGTTGGTCCCAGGGGACGCGCGCGTATAATCTGCGGCGACCCTACTGCAACCGGCGGTTCATCGCGTTCAACAATATGCACTGCGCCATCAAAATTAAAAAGTACCTCACTGCGAAAATCTTTATCCAGATCGGCAATGAGTGCGCGACGCATCAAACCCACCGGCGTATGCCAGATCGGGCGATAGTGATCTGGCTCTTCAGCGCGAAAAGCATAGAGATCGGGACGCAGGCATAGTAGCAAATCGGCCAGGCCATCCCCATCGACATCCCCTGCTGAAATCCCATTGCCCGTAGTCGCCACCCCATTGATCCGCGTCGTCCATTCGCGTGCATAAGTATCGGGCGCACGCATGCTGTAAATCTCCAACTCCCAGAAACCATTGGAAGCTTCATAGGCATCTGTATATGCACGAGCAACGGCAAATTCTACCAATCCATCGTCGTCCAAATCCACACCCCCACCAATCCAGCGCGCATCTCCATCTCCCGGCAAGGACCATGTCTGCACGTATTTCCCCGCGCGATATTCGTATATCCAGAGATCGCCATCGGCATCGCCAGCGAGAATTTCCCGCTGCTCATCCCGGTCAAAGTCTGCAACCACAAAGCGCGGACCAAGGTCGCCAGTGCCTTGCGAGGGATCGGCGAGAAATGCCTCCTCGCGGATCACACTGCCGAGATTGCGAATCACGCGGATACCGCGCTGCCCACCTGAACGAGCGATAATATCGGGAATGCTATCGCCATCCACATCGGCAAAATCGCCGCCCCATGTGTCGCGCTGTTCAAATTCCACTTGCGCGGGATAGGGATTGGAGAAGCTATCTGTAAAAAGCACAAGACGCTCATAAGTCACGCCCAACAAATCATCGGTCCCATCATTCGTAATATCGCCAATTGCCCAGGGCAAAAAACGCTCATCGCTTTGAAATTCATCGGCAAATGTGCCATCTGTCTGGCGTTCGTAAATATGCACGGGTCCGTAACTGCCGCTAACATAGGGCATAAGCGCGATTTCCAGCCTGCCATCGCGGTCGAAATCCGACGCGCGATCGGGCAAAAAACCATCGGGCAATGTACCCATTTCTGTAAAACCATTTTGCGGGACGCGAAAAGGAACATAATCAATTGTCTGCGCCGGATGCACCGCGCGGATATTGTTTTCTCCATCAGCCAAAACGTGAAATGTCACAACACCCGCTGGCAATGTGTGGGGCAGAACAACGCGGTGTTTGTTTTGCACCAGGCCGGTGTAAAGGGTATCAAAATCCGCGCCATAGCGATAGGCAATACCCCCGTGTGCGCGCTGATCAGTCCGCCAGCGACATTCAAAAACGCGGCGGTCGCCCACCAATACATCGCCACACGCAAGCGCGGTGATAGAGGGTGCCCTTTTTTGAATGGCAACGCGAACGCGGTCTTCCACAACCGCGCCATCCGACAAATCTGCCTCGAGTCGCAAAACCACATCAGAATTTGTAAAAGCAGAAACATCCCACGTATAGCGAATGTCCAGAGAGGGTAATCCTTCTGCAAGACGTGTCCACGTATGTGGATTGTGCCCCAAACCATAAGACAGGCGATAACCCGTAACCTGCGCGCCCGCAACAGAAGCGCGAATATCAAACGCAGTATCTTCTCCTTGATCGTTGTTGGGCGTGTGAATCGCAACCGTCAGCGAATCGAAAGTACTCAGGCGATTTGCGAGTTCCGTCCCACTTACGCGCCCCGCGCCATACTCATTGTCGTGCCCCGGCGAACCCAGGTCAATTGCAGATGCGATGAGCAAATTGCGTACAGAGTGAGGCGGAAGATCGGGCCGACGCGAGAAAATCAGCGCGACCAAACCGGATATATGAGGCGCGGAAAAAGAAGTGCCAGAGCCTGAGGCATAGCGATTGTTGAGACGTATGCTGAGAATATTGACACCCGGTGCAACCAGATCGAGCGACGCGCCCGTGCTGCTAAAACCCGCCAGACGGTCGGAGGAATTTACCGCACCTACGGCAATCGTATAGTGATTGCCTGCGGGATACTCCAACTCATCGCCCGAGTTACCCGCAGAGGCGACGAGCACAACGCCCTGAGCGTGTGCGTATTGGATTACATCGCCCAGGATAAAAGTGCGCTCAGGCCCCCCAAAACTCATATTAATGACATGCGCGCCATTTTCCACGGCATAGAGAATGGCCGCAGCGATATCATCTTCTTCGAGAAAGCCAATGCCTCCAAGCCGTCTCAAACCTGCCCGCAGTGCCATAATCTGTGCATTGGGCGCAATACCGGCAATTCCCCTATTGTTATTCGTCGCGGCAGCAACAATGCCTGCAACGCGCGTACCGTGCGAGGATTCATCCTGTGGGTCGTTGTCCCGCATGAGATAATCGCCCATCCCCGGCAGATCAGGCGCATGGGTGAAATCCCAACCCCTTATATCGTCGATATACCCATTCCCATCGTCGTCAACGCCAGACGAGCCGCCTACTTCTGCGGCATTGTGCCAGATATTGTCGCGCAAGTCTTCGTGGTTATAATCAACGCCGGAATCAATGATCGCGACAATTATCTGTTCTCGAATGGGACCGAGGTTTTGTTGCAATATCTCCCAATCGAGGATCTGAAGATTATGCTGATCGCTGTACCGCGGGTCATTGGGCACTTGTTGGTGCGTAAACAAATAATTGGGTTGCGCGTACACAACGTCGGGGCGCAATGCGTAATCGGCTGCAGCTTCGATTGGATCGCCCGACAAGCGCACGCGGTACACCTGACTTAAAGGATGGGGATAAACAGCCTTGGCACTTCGCGGCGTAAAAAGCGGTTCAATCGCCGTCACGCCATAGCGCTCTGATAGATCGCGGAATTGTGCAAGCGCCGGGTGAACTGCTACCGCAGTTTTACCCCGTCCTGCGCTACGAAACTTAACGAGAATCTGCCCTGGAGAATACGCGGGTTGCGCGTGAGCTATCTGTGAAAAGAAACCACAGATAACCACAGCAAGCGCGTAACCCCACCTCAGCTCCCAGCCCCCAGCCCCCAGCCCCCGCCTCTCTTTGTGTCTCTGTGTCTTCGTGTGAACCATCTCACCTCGCCTTTTATTTTTCCCTACTTCTCGCCTCACTATACTCAGAGGGCAGCAGTCCAACCAGAAGAGTTGCCGGGATAAGCACCATAGAGACAACCGTAAGCGCAGTAGCAGTAGAAGTCCACTCCGCAAGACTGCCTACGCCGATCATAGCAAGGCCCGCCATACTCCAGGAAAAACCCATCACCAATCCGGTCGCCGTACTCGTATTGTGAGGCAAGGCGCGTTGCGCCAAAGAGATATTCGTCGTAATGCCGAGGTCGAACAAATACCCCGCCACAAAAAACGAAATGAGCGACACGTATCCGTCTGTCACGCAAAAACCCGCGTGAAAAATTGCGGATGAAGCACACGAAAAAGCCAGAAGTTTGCGCTGAGACATGCGATCTGCCAGATAACCACCCGTGATACGCCCCAGCGTGCTGGAAAGCAAATAACCGGAAAAAATCCAGCCGATTTCACTGGTAGCCCAACCGCGAGACGCCCCCAAAATAGCCGTAAAACTGACAAACCCCGTGTGAATAATAGAGCGCAAAACACTAATGGCAAAAAGCGTCCACAAAGAGCGCGTTTTTTTTAAAATGGAGAAATCGATTTTGCCCGCGGTTATACGGCGTTCATGTACGGGAACTTTTCGAGCCTGCCACAGGATAAATGGTGCAAGAATCAAGACAGGGATAACAATAAGCCACAGATATTCGATGCCATATCGCTCGACAATTTGCGTCCCGGTAATCGAAGCGAGCGCCATCCCCAGTGTTCCCCCAGTCAGAAAAATAGCCATAGACAGATTGGCTCGATGCGGCGTTAAAGCCGTGACCAATCCTCCGGCGGTGGGATGAAAAAGAGAGGACCCAAAAGACGCGAAAATCAAAAATGCAGCGAGTATATAAACGGTGGGTGCAAAGCCGATACAAGAGACAAAAATACCCGTAACAAAAAGCCCCAGCGCAACGAGGGCCATGCGATCGCGTCCATCGCTAAAATAGCCCATAAAGGGCTGAGCGATAGAACCGCAAAAGATAATCACCGTGGGCAAATAAGCAAACTGCGCCACCGTGAGATTGAAATGACTCTGAAAAAAAGCCCACAATGGCGGCGTGAGGACCATGTAAAAATCCAACGCCATGTGTGCAGCGGTAATATAAAAAACAGGACGAAAGGATGGCGCGGTTTCTGTGGACATAGAATCGCCTTTACAACCCGGCGCGCTGGAGAATGACCTCGCAGAGTTTGTCGTGCAAGCCAAGCGGTTCGGTAACGCGGATATTCACATCTGGATATACAGCCCCTGCTTCTGTTGCCATGCGCGGAATATCTTCTGTGGCATGGCGTCCGGGAGAAAGCATATAGGGATGAACAATTATCTCGCTCGCCCCCTCGCGCACACATGCATCAATACCCTGTCTAATAGTGGGTTCGGCCAGTTCCATGTGCGCGACGTGGACAATGATATCGGGGCGCGCTCGACGCAAAATATCGCCAACGCCGTGAAGCATTTGGTTGGCTTCTTCACGCCTGGAACCGTGATCGACAATGAGAAGTGCGGTAGGCATGTATAAAAATTGACCTGATGTTGGGTACTGAGGCTCGCTAATGTACGGGCGGGTTTGAAACCCGCCCCCTACCATCCAGCCACGCTTCAACCCGCTGTTCATCTGCGTCTGTCCACGGCGCAATATCCTCAATACAAACGCGATCGTGACCGCTATAGACCAGAGCCATTGTATCCTTGTAAATGCCTTCTTTTAGGGCCTGCTCGCGCCATGCGACAAAACTTTCGCGGTCGTATTCTTTTGCCCGCGCATCAATGCCTTCACAATCAAAATTCTCGGTCAGCACCCGATCCAATTCGCAGGCGATATTCGGTTTGTCATGGACGAGATCGGTCGTTTCGTCGGGATCGTCTTTGAGATTAAAGAGTTCAGAGTCAAAACCCGTGTGCTTGACGTATTTCCAATCGCCCTGGCGCAGCATAAACGTGCCTGTGGCACAGCGATCACCGTGGTATTCGCACATGGCCCAATCGCGTTCGCGCCCCGCCCCCTCGACGAGTTGCGGAAATAGGGATTCCCCGTCCAGCGCATCGGGATACGCTGCATTAGTCGCATAATCGTCATAGCAGATGCGGGCCATATCCATAAATGTGGGATAGAGATCAACGAGAGAAACGGGTGTATCGACGACAACGCCTTTTTGCACATCGGGACCGCGGATAATGAGGGGAACATGAGAGGATGCCTCGTACATCGAGCGTTTGAGTATTTGGTTTTGATCGCCGGCCATCTCACCGTGATCGCTTGAAAAAATGACATACGTATTGTCGCGCAACCCCAGATCATCGACGGTCTGAAGCACCCGACCGACCATCTCATCGAGCGCGGCGATCATCGCAAAGTACGTGTGCCGAATCTCTCGAACGAGATTCTCAGAGAACTGTTTATCGCAATTTTTGGTCACGCGCTGGTACACAATCGCTTCATTGTGCGTAGCTTCGAGCGGCATCAACGTTGGCGGAATATCGACTTTATCCGCATCGATCAGCGGCATGTGGCGTTTCTCAGCAGTGAACGCGGGATGCACCAATCCCGTAGTGAGATAGAGCCAGAAAGGCCGGTCGCTCCTGGCGTATTGATGCAGTTGATCAACAGCCTGATACGTGCGGTCCCAATCGCGCCCATTGGCCTTGCCATCATCTACGACTTGCGGCAAGGGCGTGCGACACAAGGGGCGGCGAATATTGGCCGCGCGCGTCCACGAACCAATGCGGTCTCGGATGGAGTGTTTGCCATAAGCAAAATCGATAGGACCGATAGCAGAGGTCTGATAGCCCGCGCTCTCAAATGTATTTTGATACGTGGGCACATTCTCGTGCAACCCTTCGTGGTTGTTCCAGCAATCGTAATAATTGGGGTATTTCCCGCTCCACATACTCGCACGCGACGGGTTGCACACCGGGCAATTGGTGTACGCATTGGTAAACAGGACCCCATCGCTGGCGAGGCGATCCATATTGGGCGTGGCGTTTTGCAGGGCGGGATGCCCCATACATCCCATCTTTCGCCCATCCATGCTCTCGGCATGAATAAAAACGATATTTGGTTGAGAAGGCATTTCCTGTTTCCTATTATAGGTGTGTACTTCCTCTAAACGATTTTCAATCTTCCACTTTCTTGTACCCCACTACACATCCACCACACGCCCTGTTTGTGCGGCCTTGTGCATGGCAAAAACAACGCGCTGTGCATGAAGGCCGTCTTCGCTGTGCGGATCGGCGAAGGGGGCATCGGAGGCGGATCGATTGCCTTTGATCGCCTCGACAAAATGATCGCTCGAATTGCCGTACTCGGGCAGATTTTCCACGCGCTGCCAGCCATCTCTGCGCGTAATCGTATAGAGGCGGTCGCGTTCCAGGCGATAACTCTGTGTGTCCGCATACACAGTGACCTCATCCTGATATTCGTCGCAGGCCTTGATACAGAGCAGACTGGCGCACAATCTCCCTTCAAATTCGAGACGCATATCCACCAGCGTTTCCTCTATGTGCCCGGTCTCATATTGAATTTTGCCCTCCACTCTGACCACGCGCCTGCCCGTGATCCACGGCAAAACATCTGTAATGTGAATCGTGCGCCGATGCAACATGCCCCCGTCTTCCGTACCGCGCTTTACGGGACTGCGCCGCTGGACAGCCGTGAACATTTGTGGCGTGACAGCCCCCGATGCGATTTGCCTGCGCACATACTCGGTACTGGGCATAAAATGGCGCGTAAAAGCCGTCATCAAAATGCAATTTTGCGACTTGCTCAACGCGACGAGTTCTTCGGCATCATCCACTGTCACCGTAATCGGTTTATCGACAATCGCCGGAATACCGCGCTCAAGAGCCAACTTGCAGGGATCAAAATGCACCCGATTGGGCGTACTGACAAAAACGCCATCGATCAAATCGGGGTCGAGCATATCGCGGTAATCGGTAAATTCCTGGCTGTCGAGCAATCTCCTATCGCGTTTATCCAGACATTCCTGAGTATTATCGCAAACCGCCGTGACTTCCACATCTGACCTGTTGAGCAAATTCGGAATGTGATAGGCCGAGCAAAAAGATCCGAGGCCGATAATACCGATTTTTACTTTTTCCATATCAATCCTTTCCCAGGCGCAACCAGCCATCTACATCGGGTGCGAGTTCGCGCCAATGGCTGGTAATCGCCCGTGCTTCTTCAAGACCCATTTTGCTCACGCCCTCATAAGATGTTGGCGCGCCCCTTTCCGTGAGATAATCCAGACAGCGAACCCACATCGCGCTCCACAAATACGCATTGTGCAATTCTGTTTCTGGAGCCGAGCGGCTGCGCGCAACAAAACCCGGTATAAAGGGACGGCCAGGGGGTTGCCCAATCGGCAGATAACGGAAATTATAAGCCCAGCGATAATCTTCCCGACTCGTGTTGGGAACAGAGCTGTGCATTACTTTATTATCTAAAAAAACAATATCTCCAGGATCAACGGGCAGTGCAACCCCCTGTGTGTCGAGATCTTCTGGATAGGGACGATATTTAACGCCTTCTTTGTGACTCCCGGGAATGACCACCAAACAGCCGTTTTCTTCAGTCGCATGGGTAATCGGAATCCACGCATTGACAATCTCGCTCTCATGAGAATCTTTTATCCCTGAAACAGCGTCCATATGCCATCCGGTTTTGCCCACCTGAAATGTATAAAATCCTTCCTCTGAAAGATCCGCGCCCACAGACTCAGCCACTTGATCTGCCAGCTTGAGATGATCGGGCGCGAGTTTGAGATTGAAATGATAAATCGGCGACGCGGCGATCTCCGGCCCGATAAGAACTTCCAAAACATCCAGGACTTTTGGATGGCGCATAAGATCAAACATTTCGGGAATGCGCGCATCGGGTAGGTCTTTGCGCCATTGAAAGGTCGGAACAAAAATATTCAGCACGGGATCGAGATGGTGTAAAACCGTTCCCCGACTGGCACCGAGCGACATCGCAAATCGCTCGGAAAAAGACATCTCATCAAATCTGTCCAGCGCCTCGGCATTGGTTTCAACCAGATAAATCCGCGCCAGCGCGTCTAAGAGCGCAGAATAGGCTTTTTGCAAGGGATAAATGTCCTGCTCGGGATTGAGCACATCTTTGACAATGACGTATCCCTCTTCACAGAACTGTTCTTTTAAAGAAGACATATAAGGGCCTCCTGTATTTGGCGGTAATTTGTATTGTGTTCATCAATGCGATGTCGATACCCGTGTAAAAGCCCAACGCAATGCCTCAGTGGATTCATTCGTCGCCGAGGCAATTTCATCAACGGGATTTTCAGTTGGCAGCATGTAAAACGCATGCGTCATGCCCATATAACGCCGTGTGACAGCGTCAACACCTGCGGCTTTTAAGGCATGGCCGTAATCTTCAGCCTCGTCGCGGAGAGGATCAAATTCAGCAGTCATAACCAGCGCGGGCGGAAGGCCAGACAGATCAGACGCGCGAATGGGCGCAACATCGGGATGAGTGCGGTCTGCGCTATTGGGAATATAACAATCCCAAAACCACTTCATCGCGCTGGCCGTGAGCAAATACCCTTCGGCATTTTCAGAATAAGAGGCACGATCAAAATTTGCCTCGATAACGGGATACACGAGCAATTGAAAAACGAGATTTAGTCCTGCATCGCGGGCGCGAAGGGCGACACAGGCGGCCAGATTGCCCCCGGCACTATCGCCAGCCACGGCAATGCGGGTGGGATCAGTCCCCAATTCATCCGCTGAAGACGCCGCCCATAACGTGGCGGCAAAACAATCGTCAATCGCACCGGGAAAAGGCGTTTCTGGCGCGCGGCGATAGTCAACTGAAACGACAACACAGCCGACATCGTGCGCGAGCTTTCTGCACTTGAACTCCCCCGTATCCAGATCGCCCAGCACCCACCCACCGCCGTGAAACCACATGAGAAGCGGCAACCCGCGGTCATCATTGGGGCGATAAATGCGAATGGGGATCTCCCCCGCTGCACCCGGGATTGCGCTATCTTCTACATGGTAAATAGGCGGCAGCATATCATCTGGCATTTTGCGCGAATCGTTAAAATCCCTTGCAGCCTCCACCCCTCTGCTGTGCAAATCCGTCAACCCATCTCCGCGCATCGCATTTTCAAATGTCTGTACGAATTTTTGTATTTCCGGATGTGGTTGGCCCATAGTTATATCCCTCACGCCGGTATTGGAACGGGTCTCGCATCCTCTGTGCGAATACTCCAATCCGCCAATTTTAATTGCAAATCTGTCACGACATCGCGGTGATCGGCATTATCTATCACATTGTACAATTCCCACGGATCATTCACCAGATCATACAACTCATCCCGATCCCCCATAGGATCATGCACATACTTCCATTCGACTGTACGCACCATCTTGCGGCGGCCCTCGGCCTCGCGCCATTGCAGAGACCGTCCAATAGCCCGCCGCCCCCAGGGTTTCTCAAGCTGTTCCAAATCCGCCATTGTAAATGCCGGTCCTCCTGCGCCGTATTCTGAAAACGCCGCATCTCTCGGTGCAGCATCCGTAACCGTGGGCAACCCCTCCCCGTGCATAGAACGCGGCACATCGTGCCCCTGCAATTGCAAAACCGTCGGCACAATATCGATCAAATTGACACAACTCTCGTCCACCACGCCCTGCGGAGCCTGCCCTGGCCACGATAAAATAAGCGGCACGCGCGTCAGACAATCGTAAAACGCGCCCCCCTTGGCGATCTGCGCGTGTTCACCCGAAAAATCACCGTGATCCGCGCAGAAAATCACAATCGTATTCTCGCGCAAATTGAGCCGATCCAGCGCATCTAAAATCTGCCCCACGCCGTCGTCTAAAAAACGCACCATCCCGTGATACACCCCCACGCAACCCTTTACGTCTTCAATCGGATCCTCTTCCACCCCAATCATCGCATGCAATACCCGGTTGCGTTCGGGCGCTGTACCATCGCTATACTCATCCGCTCGCCAGGGCGGCATCTCCACATCATCGGGTGCAATCGCATATCGCTCGGGACATTCATAAGGCGTATGCGGATCGGGAATGGAAACCCACAGCGCGAACGGCTCATTGCCAAATTGCTCTAAAAATCGCACAGTCTGCCCCGCCACCAACCCGGTCGAATAATCCTCCAGAGGAAAATCGCTAACCGCATAGGAAAACTGCGGGCTGGTATCCGGCATATTCTTCCTCACCGCATGTGCTGCCCCGATCGACCCAAGAGACCGAAACCAATCCATCCCCTTTGTCGCGGGATCTCTGGGCAATCCCCCGTGTGCAATCTCACACCACACATCGAACAAATCGAGATCGCTTTGTTGCTCAAAACAGTGATTTTTCCCAATCAACCCGCACCGGTATCCCGCTGCTTTCCACAGCTTAAACGCATGCGTGGCATCCCCCGGCATCAGCGTCTGATTTCGCCGCCCACCGTGCGAATGCGGAAACTGTGACGTCCAAAATGAAATGCGACACGGCACACACAGCGGATGCGGTGTGACCGCGTGTTTGAACAACACGCCCTCATTTGCCATCCGCTCTAACGACGGCGTCTGACAAAACGCACTACCGTATAAATGGCTCGCCGTTGCCTTCATCTGATCGCTCATGATAATAATCACATTGGGTTGACTCATTTATCTTCTCCATTAGCTATTATCACCGATTCACCGGACTCAGCACTGAGCTTCGCCGCCTCAATCACAGCCATCGTATGCCGCGCAGATCTTCCATTGGCATCGGGCATTTTTCCATTGAGACAACAATCTACAAATTCGCCAATCTGATTGGGCATCCCCACCCGCGTTGTCTCATCTATGGACACTTCTTTGCCATTGACCATCAATTTTTGATTGGTCATCCAAATAGAACCTTCACTACCCATAATATACGTATCGTGCGCACCAGTATGCGTCACCACAGTTTGTGTCAGCACACTCACTGTGCCATTTTTGTGATTCATAATCGTCGAATACGAATCCTTTTGTCCCGCGTATCGCTCCGCGCTTTCGCTGCCCTGTGAATATACCTTTACGACCGGGGAATCGATATACCAGGGTAAAATATCGTACTCGTGCGGACCAAAACAATACAAAACACAAACACCGCCCAATTCCAAATCGAGATACCATGATCGGTCTGGCGGATCAAAATTGCCGTATCGCCTGCGGATCATGTGCCCAACCTCGCCAATCGCACCCTCTCGAATCAGTGCCCTTGCCTTTAAATTTACGGGAAAATGCCGCATCACCTGTCCCACCATCAGCACCACACCGGCATCTTCACACGCAGCAATCATGCGATCGCATTCAGCCACAGACAGCGCCATTGGTTTTTCAACCAGCACATGTTTCCCAGCACGCGCTGCGGCAACTACCTGCTCGGCATGTGCTTTGTGGATCGAACACACATGCACGGCATCCACTTCGGGATCATTCAATAAATCGTCCAACACCCCATAAGCGCGGGCGTTGTGCTGATCGGCAAGAGCCTCTGCCCGACTGCGGTCGATATCCATAACCGCCGCCAGACGGATATTGTCATTGTTTTTAATACTGCGCGCATGTCCCCCCGCATTCGAGCCTGCGCCAATCAGTCCAACAGATAAAACGTCTTTCATCATGTCCTCCTGCGATTTGTGCCGCTAATTTCAGTTGCTCGTGTAATGGCTTTTGTTTTCTTTATTATTCTCTCAATATACAAAGGAGCAATTTATGAACCCCGTAAAATTTGGCATTGTTGGAATCGGTGGATTTGGCCAGACACACGTACGCTCTGTCGAGGCACTTGAACGAGAGGGACGCGCGCGCCTCGACGCCGCCGTTGTCATTGACCCGGAAAACCACCCCGAAAAACTCGCCGAATTTGAAATCCGCAATGTTCGCGTTTACGATACATTCGACGACCTGCTCAGTGCAGGAGGCATAGACTACGTCACCTTGCCCATTGGCATTCACTATCACGTACCCTATTCCGTCGCGGCACTCGAAGCTGGATTCAATGTCATATGTGAAAAACCACTATCAGCCACAGTACAGGAAGCTAATCATCTAATAAATACAAAAAATAAAACGGGCAAAATCGCGCTCATCGGGTATCAATCGATCTACGCTCCCAGCATCCAGACCATCAAAATTCGCTTGCTGGACGGTCGGCTGGGCAAGTTACATGCCATTCGCATCAAAGGCGGATGGCCGCGCAACAACCTGTATTACAGCCGCAATCCCTGGGCAGGGCGGCTTACACTCGACGACGGCACTTGTGTTCTCGACAGCCCGATTAACAACGCCATGGCGCACGACCTCAACAATGCGATGTTTCTGTGCGGCGCAACCCATCACGAATCGGCCATGCCCGAAACCGTACAGGCCGAACTCTACCGCGCGCGCGATATCCAGACACTCGACACAGCCATACTCCGCATTTTGGCAAATGGCGTTGATGTCCTCATCGGCCTCTCCCATTCCACCCGCGAAAACTTCAACCCCCTCATGCAACTCCAATGCGAGCGTGGAACGGTCGAATGGAGCCGCCCAGGGTCAATCATCCGCTATAACGATGGCAGTACAGAATCCTTTGAAGAGCACAACTTGCGCGACCACCACGGCCCATTTCACAACGCCATCGACGTACTGCAAAACAACGCCACGCCCCTGTGCCCGCCAGAAGTCGCGCGAGCACAAACCCTGTGTGTCAATGGCGCACACGAAAGCTGTCCCAATATCGCCGCAGTTGATCGCCGTGAAATTGAAGTCGTCGAACGCGATGGCGCAACCTTCCACATCATCAACGGTCTGGATGACCTGTTAGATCGCAGCTTTCGCACGGGCAAACTCTTCTCGGAACTCGGCGGCAGTTGGGCAATCTCAACGCAGCCTTATGACATGGCGAACTACGACCACTATCCTCACGGCGGCAGATAATTCAAAAACCAGGCCAGTGTCCGCCGCGCACTATCTCGGCGATTTTTTTCTTTCCGAAATCCGTGGCCCTCGCCCGGATACACCACAAGGCCCACCGGCACCCCCAGTGCTTCTAGCGCGCGACAGGTGACTTTGGATTCCGACAGCGGACAAATCGGATCCTGGTCGCCGTGCAACAACAGAAGCGGTGTGCGAATCGCACCCAAATTGGGAAACACATCGCCCCCGCGCGTACGCTCTGTAATCGGCCACGATAGCGGTTCCAAATACTCTGTCTCATACGTAAAATCACCCGTCTCTAAGGTCATCCGCCGGTTGTCGATAAAACCGAAAAGCGCGACACCGGCATGGAATCGGTCCGTCACAGTTAGTGCCCGCAACGTCATATATCCCCCATAAGACCCACCGAAAATACCCACCCGGTTTTTTAATGCAAGCCCCTCTTCAATCAAAAAATCAACACCCGAAATAATATCCTCGAGATCAGCCCGCCCCTGGCATCCGATATTGCTCCGTGCGAAATTGTCTCCAAACCCCAGAGATCCCCGAAATGCCGGACGAAAAACCCGGTAGCCCGCCCGCAGCAAATGGCGATATCGGACCGCCTCACTCCGCACATTTTCCACTGGCGCGGCAGGCCCGCCGTGTGCCGAAACCAGCAACGGTGCAGAGCCTATCAGGCGATCTGCTTCGTAGAGCACCCCTTCGATCTCCATGCCATCGGGAGCTTCCCATTCCATTTCTAAAACGCGCAAATCTTCGTAATTCGCTGGCTGAGGCAAGGGCACACGGCGCGTTCCCGTCCAAATTGCGGGGAATCGCTCCGCGTTTTCGGTCTCAAAAATAGCCAGACCGTCGGGCATCCACACAATATCTGATACCGCGTCCAGGTCGCCAAATGTCCCTTCTGGCGTGCCGTCCAAAGCCAGCACTTCCGTCTGCGTTTCCACCCCCTCCACAAACGATACCCAGGCGGTTTTTTCGCGGGGTCCCCAACCAAAGCGCGCAATACAGCGCCCACCCTCTGTGAGATTCACCCGTTCGCTGCCATCCCATGACAACCACCACAAATCTGTATGCGTTGTAATGGGATACTCTGCCTCGTGATTGGCTTCGTAAAGCAACGCAGAGCCATCCGAGGCCACCACCACGCGCCCGACTTTGCCCGCGCCCTCGGTCAGCTTCCGTACCTCATTTGTATTCAAATCAAAACCGTAAAACTCCCCCCGCTGCGCTTCTTCGGGAACCACATTAAGGGATTCTCTCCACGCGATTCGACGGCCATACCGACACATACTCAAACTACCGCATCCTTCTGGCACATCGGCAAGATCGTGCCAACCCTCGATTGAAGCATATCGACACAGCGTGACCTTTTCTCTCTGTGTCGGATAAAAATAAGGTACTTTGGGATCCACAGGCGCACGGCGATCCACAAGAGCACCTACGATCAATCCCCGCACACTCCACTTGACATCACAGGAAATTGTCCCCCTGGGAATAGTGAGCAAACGCCCCTTTGTACCATCCAGATCAACCCGCCATAGCGCGCCTTCCGATTCGACCAACGCGCAATTTTCATCGGCCGGCCATAAGCGCGTCACAGAATCAAATGCATCCACGGGTTCGAGGACGGCACTCTCTGTCGTCAACTTGAACAAGGAGCCACTCAGTATCACAAATAACTCCTCTGGACCAACGCGCACCATACCCTGTACGCGCCTGAGATCCAGAGCCGTATCTGTCAGACGATCTAAGTGCGACGGCAATTTGACTTCATCCACTAACACATCCATAGCACATCCTTCCGACCAGAACGCCAGGCAAATGGCACAACGTTAGTCCAGCAGTTTAACGAGGCAAACAAATCGCCCCACAAGATAGTGTTAGACCTCGAGATTAGCAACAGCACAATGCAGAAAAAAGAATACAACATTCCTCAGCCACTTGCTCGCCACTTGCTTTTTAATCGCTTGCCCCCCTGAATTTGCATTATTAACTTAGCTTGTAAATTTTTTTAGTCACTGACGTTACGCACAAGCACAATATAATGTGCCTGTCATTCTGAGCGCAGCGGAGTCGAAGGAACGGTGACATACCTGTGTAAAGCCCTGAGACATACCTGTGAGGATCACCCGCTCGACTCTCGAATTTGGCACTTTTTTTACTTTACTTTCTTATACCTGTACAACTGCGATAGCAGTTCATCTATTACTTCAGAGGTAAAAGATGCTTCGTCAGCCTATCGGGGGTTGGGCGCAGGAGATTCATTGCGCCCGCCTCAGCATGACAGAAACGCGAGACATGCGTAACATCAGTTAGTCATATTATTTTGCTAAAAGCAGGTATTGGCTTATAAGAAGAAATTATTATTATTTTCGAAATCAATACAAACGTATGTCTAAAACCGATATAGTAAAAAATAATAGCTAAACGGGTACAGGTTCTGCCAGATAAACCTCGTTGACCCAAATGCACAACGTAAACCACATCGTATGTGGATAATTGTTTGCCGCGCCATACCTGGGTATTGCGTAACGTCAGTTGTCAATTATAGGGGCAGACATCGCAGGGACGAACCCCTGTGTTCGCCCCCTGGTATAGGAGATTGCCATGCGTGTTTCTCTGTTTGTGCATCTCGTGGTATTCCTTTTCCTCAGTCCTGTGTTTGCAGAAATAGATGTCGATGTCGTATCTGAAAGCATTGTGCGGGTGCGTGCGTACAAAAATAACAGAATAATACGCGATGTGTGACTTCAAAATTTTACGAGACCGTCAAAATCCAGCGGGTCTCTGTAATTGATAATATTGAGAAAGACACACATGGTATGGGTTAAGATTTTGGTATGCCACAGGTTCAATAAGTGCCATGCATCTCGCACTTTCATGCGGGCAATATGTAAACGTTCTGTCAATTGTGCATAAACGGTTTCGACTAATCGCCTTGTGGCTTTCTTCGCTTTGGGCAAAATGAAAGGGGTGCGTTCAGGATTTTCTTTCATATTGGACTTTAAGGGTGTCTTTATGCGTATGCGGTAGGTATCAAAACACCTTTTTTGCCAGTCCAAGTCCATAAATGCCGCATCTGCCAAGACGGTTGTCTCTCCCATCGTACCATTCAGGAGTGCGTCTCGGCAGTTCTTGTCGTGTCCATACGCTTGCAGGATCGGCGCGTGGACAATAAGACCATAATCCGTGATCCTAAGGCCACCCTTAAAGCCAAAATATGCTTCACTTTTGGCGGCACAAAAGCCTTTTGAGGGGGGAGGGAACTCAAAGACTGGCTCTCTTGTAAATATCTTGCGATAATGTCGCCTTGCCAGTTTACAGATCGGTAAGGGTAGCGTATCTATGATCTGGCAGGATGCCTGATGCCCTTCCAAGCTGGCAACAATCCGCTGTTGCATCCACATCTTGACAACCCACAAATTGGCACATTGACGCACAAAGGCAGGACGGTCTTTCAAAGTGGGAAACCAATCTATGAAGTGTTCTTTCATCTGCTCATAAAGTTTTTTCTGGCTTGAATATCCCAAAAAGTGACCCACGATTTCTATGGTGAGGCATTCGGCATCACTTAAACCGGGGTCAAAGCCTGCCCGACGGGGCTTGCCATGCACCTTACAGAAAGCCGGATAGAGTTCGTCTTCAATAAAACAGTAGATTGCAATGACAAAAAGGTCTAAATTATACATCGGAGGTTCCTTTCGTTGAATGGCTTCTTGTTTAGTGAACAATTCAAGATAGCCGAGGAACCTCTTTTTCGCTATTTAAAGTCACACATCACGTAGAATAATAGCTGAAGGAAGCGGCTTTGTCGTTAATGCAGAGGGATATGTGCTGACAAATGCACACCTTCTATCGGACGCAAACAGACTATCTGTACTGGCCCTGAAAACCGGTGCCGAACTATCGTCGCAGCAGATCTTTACCAGCCGGGAAATGAACCTCGCCTTATTGCAAGCGCAGGGTCTGGATTTACCGCCTCTCAACTTGTCCGAACAAGGGGCTGATGTGGGCCGGAGTGTGGAAACTTTGAAGTTTATTCCCCAGGATAGTGTCCAGATTGCTCGCGGTACCATTGGTGCATACCAGGATGTGCCGGGCAAAAACCCGGACGATCCCGTAGTGCATCTGCTACAGCACAATGCCCTGATCACTTCCAGTGCATTCGGCATGCCCCTGTTCAATGAATGTGGGGATGTCATCGCCATCAACCTCCCGGACCCGGAAAGCGCACGCTGGCCCTTTCGGAGAGATGCGGAACCCAGAGGAATAATTTTTGCCTTGCGCAGCGGCGATATCATTACCGTGCTCAAAGACCGGGAAATTGCACATACAGTAGAAGAAGAAGCCTGCTTGAGTGCTATTGAACGCGCAGAAGCGCGAGAAGACAGTTTAAGACGGGCACAGGCAAAGACCGATTCTTTAACACGAGCGCGAGAAGATTCTATAAAAAAGACGGCAAGGGCGGCAGAAGATCGTCTCCAGGCAGAAAAAGACCGTCTCCAAGCCGAACAAGATCGCCTCAAAAGAGCACAGGCAAGGACCGATTCCCTGGAAAAAGCAATACAGGATAGTATCGCCAGACGAAAAGTAGTACAGGATAGTATCATACAGGCGCTTGAGGAAACATCGCAACATTTGAAATGGGCCATTGTGTCCGGGGCTGCCCTGATACTCCTTGTGCTTCTCGGCTGGTTCATGTTTGCGCGCAGGAAAAAGGCGCAATTGCAGACGAGTTCTTCTCGCTTGAGCGAAGCAGAACAAAAGGCTGAAGCCGCGCAACAAGCCGCCGCGCAGACACCACAGCCCGCGCCTTACAGATGTCTATTAGAAGGTCGGGACAACGCGGGCCAATCCTTTGTGTTGAATATCTCGGCATTGGCCCTGTCTTCAGGTGTCACGCTTGGAAGAAGCCCTGCCAACGCCGAATATATTATCGACCACGAAGCCGTATCCCGCGAGCACGTCAGGCTTGTCTATACCGCCGAGGCTCTATATGCAGAAGATCTGAACGCCCTGAATGGCACCCGGATCAATGGAAGCCCGCTCAACCCGCGCGAACCAGTGGTATTGCAAAACAACGATCAACTCGAGTTGGGGCCTGTTGTTTTTCAGGTGCGTTTGATCAGAGAATAAAAAATGCCAAACAAACTCAAATATTGGCGTCTTGCCGGTCTTGTTCTCGCATTTCTACTTCACGGGCACGATGCAGCCGCCGCGCTGGTCGATACTATTGATGTAATTGAGAAGAGTGTCGTGCGTATTGTAACAGAGACAAGTCAAGGGACCGGTACAGGTTCTGGATTTGTGATAAACTGTAGTGGTTATATTGCGACAAACTACCATGTGATTGAGAATGGCCTTAAAATCGTGGTAGTGCCAACAAATTCCAGTACATCGTATGATGCGAAAGTGGTCGTCAGAGACTTTCAACGCGACCTGGCAATCCTGCATGTCCCAAATATAAATCTTTCGCCGATTACTCTTTCGCTCGCGCCAATCAAAAAATTACAAAAGGTGTATTCTCTCGGCTATCCCAGTGTTGGCGATATACACGAGAAAGCCAAAGATACAACAGCGCGAAGTGGCGACATTAGCCGAGATTATACGGCTCCCTGGGGACTTGAGGGTAGAAATCAACAATTACGCATTCTTCACCATAGTGCACAAATCAATCCCGGCAACAGCGGTGGGCCTTTGTTGGATGACTGTGGCAGAGCGGTTGGCGTGAATACTCAGGGAATCGAAGGAGAGAAACCAGGTGCTTTCTATGCCTCTCATATTCAGGAATTGGTAAGGCTCTTGCAATATCACACTATTCCCTTCCAATCAGAGAACAGTCCGTGTTTGTCAAATGTCGGTAATGGAGATTCTGGAAGATCGGAAGAGGCACTTCAAGAGGCGGAAGAGACCAAGCGTCAGGCAGAAGAAGCCAAACGCCGATCAGAAGAAGCAAACCGGGAAATGGAAAAGGCGCAACAAAAGGCAGATGAAGCAAAGCGTCGTGCAGAAGAAGCGAGCCAGCAAACTCTTGTCTGGGGCATATTATTGGGCAGTTTGACATTGGCAGCCCTGTTACTTGGCTTAAGAAGACCCCGGCAACAGATCATTCAAGTCATAGATCAGATGAGCCGCCCTATCAGAAGGCGAGAACGCGATGGCGCGGTTCAACAACAAGTAGAAAAACAACAACCAGAAAAACAACGCCCAACACGTGGACTGGTGCTGGCCGGATTTGACGGTCAGGGCAACCGCATTCACATCGCGCTATCGCCAGAAAAATTTGCAGAGCAACGCCCGGGACTTTCACTGGGCAGGCATCCCGATCTGGTAGATGAAGTTATCCATGATGAACAGGTATCCCGGCGCCATTTGAGAATTACAGTTCAGGATGACCAATTTTATATCGAAGATCTGTACTCGAGTAATGGAACGTTCTTGAATGGTCATCGCTTGTCTCCATTTCGCCTAGCGCAGTTAGACTATGGCGCTACCGTTGCGCTGGGTGGTCTGGAGGTCATGGTTTCAAAATTTTAACAGGAGTGCCTCGTAATGAAATCCCGCAACCGAGAACTGAACATCTTCAGCATGTCTGCGCTCGATCTCTTCGCTTCGGCAATGGGCGCGTTCATACTCATTGCCTTTGTCCTGTTTCCATACTTTCCAAATACCGGCGATGCTGAAGAAATAGCCAAACTCATCCAAGAGAGAGACAAACTCATGGGAGAGAAAGATAAACTCATAGGAGAGAAAGACAAGCTTGCAGGAGGCGGAGGCAAAGCGGTACAGAAAGATAGTACATCTGTTTTACTGGGTATCAAGACCATAGCAAAAAAGTTTGTAATCGTAGTAGATATGTCTGGCAGTATCGATTTTTTAATACAGTTGACAGAGCAGAACGTCGGGTACCTTGTAGGTGCTAAACTCGGTTGAACAGAAAGGATTCGAAATGTCCAACTTTTCCACGTATAAAATTGGTCGCAATTCG
Source organism: Candidatus Latescibacterota bacterium (assembly GCA_965222605.1). Lineage (GTDB taxonomy): Bacteria > Latescibacterota > UBA2968 > UBA2968 > UBA2968 > VXRD01. Next base: position 6,096,870 of record OZ244960.1, on the reverse strand, counting down.
GACATGGATATTCGCCTTGACGACATCACAGTCTCGCGCATCCACGCCGAGTTGGTCATGACTGCAAAAGGGACGTTCTATCTGACCGATTGCGGCAGTAGCGGCGGAAGTTATGTTGCGCGAAATGGCGAATGGATCCCCATCAGGCAGGATTTTATTCGTCCGACGGACGTTATTTTGCTTGGTCGCTATCAGACGACCGCACCACAACTTATCGCTATGGTCGCTCGAGGTGCTGGTGATAATAAAGGGGATGAGCATTCGAGCGAAGAGAAATCGCCGACGAATGACTTACCCGAGGGGGCGGTGCGTCGCAAAATAGAAACAGGTGAAATCATTCAAAACGAGGACTAACATGACACAGGGTCAAAATGCAGAGACAAATCAACGCCTCATCGCACTTGGGGTTAGTACGGTTATTGGCATTATCGCCATTGCGTTAATGAGCATTTTTTTGTCTGCAAGGATTCACAAGCCGGTGCTTTTTTGCTCGACCGGCATACGAAAAGTTTCCTCTATCCGTTTACGATCCAAAATGTCATGTGGATTATGTTTTTTATTGGCTGTGGCGAGATTTGGGGGCAATTTAATCAATCTAATTTGGAATTGGCGCAACTATCAAAGCGATACCTGCCGGAAGACGAAACAACCATGTTGCGGGCGCAAGACCTGGGTTCTCTCTACAACAGGATGCGCCCAGTGGTGGGAGAACGGACATTCTTTTTACAGCGCTTAACCATGCGCTGCATTTTGCAATTTCAAGGGAGCAGATCGGTCAATCAGACCAATTCCCTATTAAATTCCTCCCTGGAGTTATTTCAGCACGAGCTTGAACTCAAATATACCATGTTGCGGTACCTCGTCTGGCTGATCCCCACGTTGGGCTTTATTGGCACGGTTGTGGGGATCGCCTTTGCCCTGGATTATGCGGGAAGCAATGAAAAGCCCCAGGATCCAACGCTACTGGCGGAGATCACCGGGCGACTAAGCGTGGCCTTTTACACGACCTTACTCGCCCTGATCCAATCGGCTCTGTTGGTTTTTGCCCTGCATATCGTGCAACAAAAAGAAGAAATGGCCCTGAATCAATCGGGGCAGTACTGTTTGGATAATTTAATCAACCGACTCTATGAAAAATAGGAGGATAGTGTTATGCCTGTTTATCGCGATCCCGATGGCAATATCGTTGAAGAAAAAAGCAAGCCGACTCCATCACCGAATGTCAGGCGTGATGAGAATACCCTGCCACAACCTGATGGCGCAAACAGGCCGTCAGTGCCACCGGGCGGTGGTCAAGCCCCCGGTGGGGGACGTTTAGAGGATCCCACAAAGCCAATGCAACAACGGCCAACAGTACCGAAAGGCGGTGGTCGAGCCACCGACGCGGGACGTTCGGATGAAGAAGAACGCACGCGCATAAACACAGGTGGTCGTACCAGGCAGAAAGGTCCGCAATCGTCGGAAGAAAGCGCAGAGAAAGCCGATGGCATGGATGATCCCGTTGTGGGATGGTTGGCCATTGTCGAAGGACCGGGCAAAGGCAGGGCCATGCAATTGGGCTATGGCTCCAATCCCATTGGGCGCGGAGAAACCGCACGCGTCAAACTCAATTTTGGTGATGATCAAATTTCGCGCGGTGGACATGCGGTTGTCACCTACGATCCCCGGGGCAAGAAATTTTACGTACAGCATGGCGGCGGCACCAACCTGACCTACCTCAACGACGAACCTGTGCTCATTCCGACTGAACTGCCCGCACTGAGTCATATTAGCATCGGCAATACGATTCTTCGCTTTGTGCCCCTGTGCGGCGATGCGTTTGACTGGCAGGATACAGAAGAAAGTGCTGGACAATAACCCGGGAATAAGAACACACCATCAAGGGAAATACTATGAACGACGCACACCACCCCCTCAATGCCCTGCCCCAGGGGCATCGGCTCCAGGAATACGAACTGGTGCGCGTGCTCGGATTTGGCGGCTTCGGCATGACCTACCTCGGCTTTGACCACAACCTGGACAAAGCCGTTGCGATTAAGGAATACCTGCCATCGGATATAGCCACGCGCACAGGCGACAACAGCGTAGCTCCACAAGCGAGTCAGTTTCGAGATGATTTTGAGTGGGGATTGGATCGTTTTTTGGACGAAGCGCGCACCTTAGCCCGGTTCGATCATCGCCACATCATTAAAGTGCATCGCTTTTTTCAAACCCATGGCACGGCGTATATCGTGATGGAATATGCCGAGGGCGAGACCTTATCGAAGTTTCTGCAAAGCAGAGGGCCGCTGAGTGAAGCCGAACTCAAAGCCATTTTGTATCCGATACTGGATGGTTTGGAGGAGGTGCATGGGGTTGATTTCTTGCACCGTGACATCAAGCCTCTCAACATCATCATACGGGATGCGGACAATTCGCCTGTGCTGTTGGACTTTGGCGCAGCGCGTCAGGCGATCGGTATTAGGAGCCAGTCTATTGATGCGATTATCTCACCACCTTACTCGCCAATAGAGCAGTATTCGAGTCGGGGAGAACAAGGACCGGGTACAGACATTTATGCATTGGGTGCGGTGTGCTATCGCGCCTTGGCCGGTGAGGGTCCTGATGAGGCACCAGACAGAGTAGCCCTTGATCCGCTCATTCCAGCGTCTGAGCAATGCGCGGGTCAAGCGCGTGTCGAATTTCTATCGGCAATAGATTGGGCGTTGCAGGTGCATAAGGAGAATCGTCCGCAAAGTATCGCTGAATGGCGTGTTGCGCTGGGAGAAGAAACAGGAAGCGGCCCGAGAAAGCCTCCAACCACTCCCCCATCAAAAAAACAGGATCGAGAGGAAGTCGCTGTTCCCTCCGTGCATCAGCGCACCGATGACCGCTCAGAATCTTCCAAGAAACCTAAAGGGAAATTAATTGCAACAGTAGCCTGCCTGCTTACCGTGCTGATAGGGGGTGTCTATTATTACCAATCGGAACTGGAAGATCGGTTGTCAGCAGCGCGCGAGGCAGAGCTTCATCGCGCAGGCAGGAAATTCAAGGACTGTGCGGAATGCCCAGAGATGGTGGTAGTGCCGTCGGGATCGTTCACGATGGGTTCTCCCAGTAGCGAGGAAGATCGTTATGACGATGAGGGCCCTCGTCATCGCGTGAATATAGGGTATCCTCTGGCCGTGGGTGTGTATGAAGTGACGCGAAGAGAGTTTTCCAGTTTTGTGTCAGATACGGGGTACAATGCGGGAAATTCTTGTTATGTTTGGAATAGTTCCTCCATTAAATGGGAGAATCGAAGAGGGATAAGTTGGCGTAATCCTAATTATTCTCAGGCGGATAGCCATCCTGTGGTGTGCATGAGTTGGGACGATGCACAGTCTTATGTGCGTTGGTTATCTCAAAAGACAGGTCACCGGTATGGTTTACTGAGTGAATCGGAATGGGAGTATGTGGCGCGAGCGGGTACGGAGACGCCCTTTCATTTTGGTACAACAATATCGACGGATCAAGCGAATTACAATGGTAATTATACCTACGGTACTGGTCGGAAAGGTGTGTATAGAGGGAATACCGTATCTGTGGGAAGTTTCAGGGCGAATGGTTGGGGTGTTCACGATATGCACGGGAATGGGTGGGAATGGGTGGAAGACTGTTGGAATGACAGCTATGTGGGGGCACCTATAGATGGGTCTGCGTGGGAGTCTGGTAATTGCGATAGACGCGTGTTGCGTGGTGGTTCGTGGTACTACTATCCGAGGCTCTTGCGTTCGGCGAATCGCTTCTGGAATCCCACCGTATACCGGTACGACGATTACGGTTTTCGAGTTGCCCGGCGTTTTTAACTCTTTTATCCTTACCTCTTTACCTCTTTTTTGGGGGAGGGAGAGTTTTGGATTTTGAGGGGGTTGATTTTGGGTTTTCCCGGGGGTTTTACGATTTTTTTTGAGGGGTGTTTTATCAGGAGTCCATCTTTTGAATGATCTGTCAAGGATCAACGCACGTCAAACTGGGCCGGCACTGGAGGCACATTACCAGTTCATCCTGTGGCTCGTGCCTACACTGGAGCGATTTCCCCGCAATCAGAAGTTCCTACTGGGCGACCGCATACAAAGTACTGCCCTCAACGTGTTGGAATCCCTTAGAGCGGGAACTCAAAACAGGTCAATACCGTCCGGGGCGATACACCGAGATCGAGATATTCGACCCCAAGCACCGCATCGTCTCGGCTGCGCCCTTTCGAGATCGGGTGGTGCATCACGCTTTTTGCGCGGTATGCGAGCCGATTTTTGAACGCGGCTTTATTTATGATACCTATGCCAATCGCAAGGGCAAGGGAACCCATCGCGCCATAGCCCGCTACGAAACATTCCGAGACCGTTTTCGCCATGTATTGCGCTGCGACCTCTATCGCTACTTCCCTGCTATTGACCACGAAATCCTCAAGCGTGACCTGCGGCGGCGCATCGCCTGTGCCCGCACACAGGAATACCACCGAAAACCGGAACAACAATAACGGTTTTCGAGTTGTCCGCACGCTCGTTAGCCAGAACCGATAACACCAGGATGTTGCCGGGAGTGCAACGGGGCGTCCAGGGGCGGTCATGATGAGGTAGGAGTGGTGTTCCTTTTGCCTCGCACCTGTGAGGAAGGGACACCACTATATTTTACGATGCTTACGAAACAGCAGCGGTCTTGCGCCGTTATGGAGGAACACCATGAATCGACTAAAAGGCCGATTTGCCGCACAACAAATTCCCGGCGGACGTGAATATCAGGAGGACGATTACGGCCTGATTGAGCGCGGCGATCCCGACACTGACGGAGGCGAAGTGTTATTGCTCGCCGATGGGATGGGGGGACACGTCAGCGGCGATACGGCCAGCAGAATGGTGGTCAAGACCTTTGTGGAGACCTATCACAGCACAGAGGGGCCAATACCGGATTGTCTGCGCGCCTGTCTCACCGCAGCCAATGACGCCCTTGCCGAAGCAACGGACGAAAATCCCGAACTGAAGGGCATGGGGTCAACCGTGGTCGCAGCAGTCATTTCACAACATGGACTCGACTGGATCAGCGTGGGCGATTCTCCCTTGTGGCTGTTTCGCGACGGCAAATTGCACCGCCTCAATGCCGATCACTCCATGGCACCCGTGCTTGCAAACCTGGTGGCGGTCGGGCGCATGACAGAGGAAGAAGCGGCGACGGATTCCAACCGCCATGCCCTGCGGTCAGCGGTCATGGGCGATGAGATTCACCTGATAGATGTCTCATCCCAACCGATTGCGATACGGAAAAGCGACCGCCTGTTATTGGCCAGTGATGGTGTAATGACCCTTGAGGATGAAGAGATCGCGCGTATTATAGAGAACAAGCATGACGCGCCGCTTGAAGAAGTCGCCGAGGCACTCATCCATGCTGTGGAAGAGGTCGGACGGCCCAATCAGGACAATACCACGGTATTGCTCTACCGCCCAGAAGCCGATTGCGGGGAGGGCATGCTTCCCGATGAGGAATCCAGTCCGCGCGAAGAGACGCAAGAATCAAAACAAGAAACAGGCTTGTCGGGACTTTGGTCTGCCTTTAAAGAAAAGCTCACAGGGTCTCCCGTTCAGCAATCAAAGCAGACCGATACAGGCAAAGTGAGCGAGGAATCGTCAAAGGAAAAGACTGAGGACACCCCCGCGAATTCATTAACAGCCCCCGACACCACAACCCAATCGAAAGGAACGAGATGAACGAATCACACCACCGATTGGCACTGCCACAGGGCACGCGCATACAGGATTTTGAATTTCACCGCATCTTAGGTCAAGGCGGCTTTGGCATTACCTATCTCGGCTGGAATATGACACTGGATATTCCCGTGGCAATCAAAGAGTATTTGCCCGAAGGTCTTGCGGTTCGTGATCACGATATGTCGGTCGTACCGCTGTCCTCCCAGGCCGCCTCGGATTTTGCGTGGGGATTGGATCGCTTTTGGGACGAAGCGCGCACCTTAGCCCGGTTTGACCATCGCCACATTATTAAAGTGCATCATTTTTTTCAGGCACATGGCACGGCGTATATTGTGATGGAATATGCCGAGGGTGACACCTTATCGAAGTTTCTTCAAAGCAGAGGGACACTGAGGGAAGAAGAACTCAAAACCATTTTGTATCCGATCCTCGAAGGTTTGGAGGTGGTGCATGGGGCTGATTTCTTGCACCGGGACATCAAGCCGGGCAATATCATCATACGGGATGCGGACCATTCGCCTGTGTTGCTGGACTTTGGCGCAGCGCGGCAAGCGATAAGTACGAAGAGCCGTTCGATTACGTCCATCATCACACCGGGCTACGCGCCAATAGAGCAGTATTCAAGTCGAGGTGATCAAGGACCCTGGACAGGCATCTATGCATTGGGAGCCGTGTGCTACCATGCGTTGACCGGTCAAGTGCCGGAGGATGCGACAGAAAGAGTAGTCCAAGACGCGCTGATGCCAGTGGTTGAGCAATGTGCGGGTCGAGCGAGTGACGAATTTCTTTCAGCGATAGATAGGTCGTTGCAGGTACATAAGGCGAATCGTCCACAAAGTATCGCTGAATGGCGTGTTGCGCTGGGAGAAGAAACAGGAAGCGGCGTGAGTATTCCTCCGACAGAGCCTCCACCCACTCCCCCACCGGAACGACAGGATCGCCAGAAAGTCGATGTCCCCCGTGCATCAGCGCACCGATGACCGATCAGAATCTCCCAAAAAATCTAAAGGGAAATTATTTGCTACGATTGCCTGTCTGCTTGCAGTGTTGATAGGGGGTGTCTCATATTATCAATATGAATATGTGCCCAATCAGCGTCTTAAAGCGCAGGAAGGAGAACACGCAGCGAGGGTGTCTGCGCTGTTATCAGGTGCAGAGGAAGATCTTGCACGAGATCGTCTGACGAGTCCTGCTGGTGCGAATGCGTGGGAGAAGTATCAGGCGGTATTGGCATTGGAGCCTGGACATAAGAAAGCGAGCGCGGGTCTGGATAGCATTATTGGACGTAAGGACTGTGCGGAATGCCCAGAGATGGTGGTAGTGCCGTCGGGATCATTCACGATGGGGTCATCCAGTGGCGAGGATGGCCGTCATGATGATGAGGGACCTCGTCATCGCGTGAATATAGGGTATCCTCTGGCCGTGGGTGTGTATGAAGTGACGTTTTCTGAGTGGGATGCATGTGTAAATGCAGGAGGATGCGGTGGGCATCGTCCTGAGGATAGAGGCTGGGGTTGAGGTAATCGGCCAGTGATCAATGTGAGTTGGGACGATGCAGAGTCTTATGTGCGTTGGTTGTCAGCAAGGACGGGTCACAGGTATGGTTTACTGAGCGAGTCAGAATGGGAGTATGTGGCACGGGCAGGGACGGATACGCGGTATAGCTGGGGTAACGAGATAGGTCGCAACCGTTCCAATTGCGATGGTTGCGGCAGTCGGTGGGATAATGATGAGACGGCACCAGTGGGTAGCTTCAGCGCGAATGGTTGGGGTGTTCACGACATGCACGGTAATGTGTGGGAGTGGGTGGAAGATTGTTGGAATGATAGCTATGTGGGTGCTCCTACAGACGGGAGTGAGTGGGAGTCTGGGGCCTGCGGTTATCGCGTGTTGCGTGGTGGTTCGTGGTACGGCGAACCGGGGGACTTGCGTTCGGCGAATCGCAGCGGGTTTACCACCGTTCTCCGGGACGGCAGCTTCGGTTTTCGAGTTATCCGGCGTTTTTAACTCTTGTCTCCTTACATCTTTACCTCTTGTGTAGAAGTGGGAGAGGGGTGGGGGTTTTGGGTTTTCCCGGGGGGGTTACGATTTTTTTTTGAGGGGTGGTTATGTGGTATAAGGGCCACAACACTCTGGGATACATCGTTTGCTATGAACTCAGCGTTAGCTCCTGGAGATATAAATCTCGCGCACGATCAGTGAGTGACACAGCATCGAAACCGCTGGGAAGAAAAGCAAATTTCGCAGGCTCGTCATCTGGTAAAATAAAAAATTCTCGATGGTCTTTGATGATTTGGGTTACTGTTTCAGAAGGAATTTCGAGATCTCTCGCTATGCCCCCTGGCGTGCGCCAGTCACCCCTGGAGTGATAGATCACTTTAACAATATCCTTTATCGTTCCTCGTTCATTTTGATCCATTTTCTTCCTCTGTGCTTACAGGAGAATTTTTCAGAATTTGTCCAATGAGCATTTCATCATGATGTCAGCCACCTCACTGCATCGAGGTCAGGTTTAGCGATTGTACGGTATCCAACAATTCGTAGTCTTGCGCCGTTGCCCGCGCTTCCAGGGGAACATCTACTAGCTCGCCACCAATCGACACGCGCAGCGAGGAAGGAACACGCTCAGCTTCGCTGTCCGTTCGTGTCTCCACCAGGACTCGCACCCCTTGTCCATCAAGGGGGATCGATAACTGTGCATCCGCACTGTCGATTTCGGCCAAAATTCTTGCTGGTCTCGCCGTCAGTAAATTTTGGAGTTCGCTAAATGTCGCTCGTCTCATTATGTACCTCCTTCAACCAGTAACCACATCCAGGTTTAAACCTGTTGCATTGCGCAATTCATTAATCACGTCCGCAATCGGGTTCACCAACGTGCGCCCCGGACTTCCGGCGAATAATAGGCCCACGAGTTCATGGCGGTCGTTCAACACACCGCTTCCGCTATCACCGCTATCGGAGAATGGGCCAACATTGTCCGCTGTTGCCTCAATGGCAATCTGGTTCACAAACCTAGCATTACCTATACAAAAATCCCGTCCAAATTAATCAAAGACTTAAAATTATCGACACGAAATTCCTGTAACATTGCAAGCCTCCTGGACAAACAGACGCTAAATTGGGTGGGGTTCAATTCCTGAACATAAAACTTATTGGCGTCAACGTCAATTCCTTTGACCTGACCAACAGAAATACTTTGCCATACCTATTTCTCCATCCTATCTTGTCCCGTCCTTTTGATCCACCTGAACTCACCTTTATTCTGGAGCACTTTATGGCTCGCAATCTCCTTTTAATTACCACCGATCAACAGCGCTGGGACAGCCTGCCCTGTTACGGCCTCGACTTTATGCAAACCCCCAACCTCGACCGTCTTGCACGCGAAGGCATGGTATTTGACCATTGCATTGTCCCATCCCCTGTATGCGTACCTTGCCGCGCGTCCATCATGAGCGGTCAATACCCCAGCGTGACAGGCGTGACAGGCAATGGCAACTGGTTGCCCGATCATGTGCCGACATGGCCGCGTGTCATAGCACAAACTGGACGACGCACCGCAGCCATTGGCAAAATGCACTTTCATCCCTGGGATTCGCTTCAGGGCTTTGACGAACGCATCATGGCCGAAGACAAACGGCACATATACCTGCCCGACCACCACGTACAATTTCTCGCTGCACACGGCCTCGACCGGCCGCACCCCACCACATTGCCGGGTTATTACGAAAATCTGGGCGCATCCATCACACCGCGTGACCGCAAATTCCACGTCGATGGCTTTGTCGGTGACCAGGCAGCCGAATGGCTCCAAAAAAATGGGAGCGATCCCTTTGCCGCCTGGGTCAGCTTTCCCGGACCACACGACCCCTACGATCCCCCAGAAGACATGGCCCTTATGTATGCCGACGCACCCATTCCAGAACCCGTCGGCTCCGCAGAAGAACTCGCCGACAAACCACCCGCACAAAGGGACCGAGGTAGCGGCAGCCTGTCCAACTCCATGTTTCGCCTGGACTATTCACAGGCCACGCCAGAGCACTACCGCAAATGGCGCGAGCACTACTACGCCAACATCAGCCTGATTGACGAAGGCATTGGCAAAATCATCTCCGCACTCGAAGCCCATCGCGTACTCGACGATACCCTCATCATCTTCACCAGCGATCACGGCGACGCACTGGGCGATCACGGTATGCCCTTCAAAGGCTTCTTTTACGACTGCATGTCTCGCGTCCCCCTCATCATTCGCGGTCCCGATATCCCTGCCCATCAGCGCGCATCGGGTCTTGTCAGCATCATTGATCTCGTCCCGCTTTTTTATCACGCCTGCGATGCCAAACCACCCGGTACACTTCAAGGCGAAGACATTCGCCCACTATTCAAAGACCCCACCGCGACCATTCGACAGGCTGCATTTTGCGAAATTGGCGGTCGCGTTATGGTGCGAACCGAACGCTACAAATACGCGCACTACGCCGATGGATCTGCCGAACTTTACGACCTCGAAAACGATCCCGACGAACTTGTCAACCGCGCGGGCGACGCGGATCTCTCCCATGTTGAACACGACCTCAAATCCCGCTTGCTCGGACACTGGCTCGACAACCAGGAACACCAATCGAACTACGTCTCTGCACCGCAATACTGGGTGCGAGAGGCGCTTGAAGCCGATTACAAAAAACAACAGGAAGAAGGCGGCAACCTGCGTTACAGGCCGCTGTATTGAAAGGAGCATCCCTTGAAAATCACCGATGTCGAAACTATTCAATTCAAATATATCGCCAACACCGAACAGGACAGCGATGGACACGGGCATCCGGGTCCCGACCGCGAAGCCGTTCAAACCCTGCTCAAAATTTCAACCGACGAAGACATATCCGGATACTGGTTTGGTGCAAATGCTCAGGTGATCAACAACATGGTCAAGCCAGAACTCATCGGCAAAGACCCCTTTATGCGAGAACAAATCTGGCGTGACCTCAACCACCGCCAGCGTATCAACACAGACACGATAACCGACAAAGTCATCATGTCCGTTGACCTCGCCCTCTGGGACCTGGCCGGGCGTGCCCTCAACCAACCCGTTTACAAATTGCTCGGCGGCTACCGAGACAAAGTACCCACCTATGCCTCTACCATGTGTGGCGACGACCTCGAAGGCGGTTTGGCCACGCCCGAAGACTATGTCCGTTTTGCCGAATGGTGTATGAAACGCGGCTATCCCGCCTTCAAACTCCACACCTGGCAGCCGCCCTACGAAGGTGCTCCCAGTGTCAAACGCGACCTCGAAGCCTGCGCTGCCGTGCGCGAAGCCGTCGGTCCCGACGTACCCCTCATGCTCGACCCCTATCATTATTACGACCGCGAAGCCGCGCTCGCCCTGGCAAAAGGACTTGAAAAACTCGACTATTACTGGATGGAAGAACCCATGGACGAACACAGCATGTCGTCATACATCTGGCTCTGTGAGCAAACGCACTTACCGATATGTGGTCCCGAAACCTGCGAAGGCAAAATGTATGTGCGCGCCGAATGGATCAAAGCCGGTGCTTGCGATATTTCCCGCTGCGGCGTCGGCGATGTGGGCGGTCTGACCCCCCTCATGAAAACCGTTCACCTGTGCGAATCTTTTGGCATGCGCTGCGAAATCCACGGGGGCGGACCAGGCAACCTGCACGCCCTGTGCGCCATGTCCAATGGCGAATTTTACGAACGCGGCCTTCTCCACCCCTTCATAGACTTCGACGAACACGCCCCCTGGCTTCACGAACACGGCGAACCCATGGATGACCAGGGATTTGTGCACGTCCCTCAGCACCCGGGATTGGGCATGAATATCAACTGGGATTATATCGAAAAAAACAGGATCGGGATGTAAGGATATTTCGGCTTTTTTGTGTGCAAAAACTGACTGCTGACCACTAAAAAAATCGAGGGCCGATCCTCAAGTAAAGAACCGACCCCACGCGGAAGCTGACTGATGCGAAGATACCCGCATTCTGTGACAATCAAGTTTCGGATAAGTTACGGACAAGTCAAATCGACTTGGGAACCTCAAAAAACACCAGATCTCCCGACACCGCATCTGACCAATCATCAATCGGCAGATCAATGCCCGCAACACCACAAGTCGGCACATTAGCAATAGTAGATCCCGTCAATTTATTGACCAATACGGTCATATCCGGGTTGTGTCCTATCACCATAACCTCTCGATACCGATTATCGACCTGTCGAATCAAATCCAACACATCCCCACTATGTCCCGAATAAATGCGCTCGTGCCATACAATCCGTTTTTTGGAAAAATTGAGTGATTTGCGCAATCGCTTGACCGTAGATCGCACGCGCTTGGCCGTGCTGCACAACACGTAATCTGGCTCGATCTTCCATGCCTGCTTCAGATATTTGCCCATGCGCTTTGCGTCCCTTCTTCCGCGCTTGTTCAGGGGCCGATCAAAATCAGCCAACCCGACATAACTCCAATCCGACTTCGCGTGCCGCACGAGATAGAGCCGTTTCATAAAGCATTCTCCATTCAGGGTCCTATGAAATTTTACGCACATTAAAATATACGCAACAAACGGGCTTTTACAACTTGTTTTAGAAAGACATCAACAAGGGCATATTCATCTCTCGAGAATATAAAGTCTCAAATCACTCGGCGGTGGGATCTCCTCTCGGGGCAGGTCCCGATTGCGACCCAGCGTTTCCCAGCGCAAGATATATCGCTCGCCGGGCCTTGTGCCCGACCCCCGCGCTCCACGCGTGTTGACCTGCATGCCCGGATACTGAGAAGTCACCCGCCCCAATTCCCTGGGTACCGTACTCTGAGGCGGCGGATAAGTTCCGATCACTTGCAGGGTTTGGGGATCCAACCTCCAGATTCCCCGTCCTTCTTTTACATGCACATAACTCATACTCAGGCCCCCATCGGATGCCACCTTTACGCTGCCCAACCGAATCTCTGCGACAATTGATCCGCCCCCTCCAAATTCCCACCGATAGGTCCAATCGCTCACCTTGTACACGACCCATTCGCCGTATTCCAACCGCGCACAATAGGCTTGCGTGTATCCACTCTCATCGTGCTTGTGATAACTAATCACCGGGCGTTTCTGGTGGTCAAAACCCAATGACTGCGTCATATTGATCATCCCTCCCCTCGACGGCACGGGATCGACGATGGCACCGCTTTCTATTGTAATCGGTAAATCCAACGCATCGCCGCCACCCGTTTCCCAGGCGACCAGGTCGCGGCTGCGGGCATATGAGATACTGTGATTGGTTGCAGCATCGGGTGTATCGCGCCACATCCAGACCATGTGGTACATCCCATCGGGACCTTTCTGAGGCCCGCGCGCGTACGCATTCATCCGACCCAATCCGTCTAATAACGGGGTATCGTGCAACCGCCGCCATGTTCTGGTCTCGACATCATAGATATTGTAAAATTCAACAGCATTGCCACTACTGCCGTCTCGATATCGGAAAATCAATTCATTATTCGGACCGCGCATAAACACGGGATAGGTACAGCGATTTTCATTTTTGCCGACCATAGAAGCGATGCGCTCAAAACTCGTCACATCGAGTGGCCGCGTTGTGCGAAAGTAAATCAGCGGATCCACATGCATATTCCCGCTCAAATGAATGTGATTGTCGGCGTCAATGGCCATAGTTAGATAATTGTGAGTGTCCCACCCGATTTCCGACGACAGGCGGCCTCGATATTCCAACCATACACCTTTGGGCTGTGCAAATGTCCACGTTTCGCCATCTAAATTTCGCATCCCCACCGTCATTTTGCGGTCGGCATCGTAAAACGCGACAAATTGTACATCACCATAAGTCAACAGGTCAAACCCCACGGGATGCCCAGCCCAGACCGATGAGACAAATAACGAACCCAGAATCTTTATATCACCCACTGTCGGATTCGCCCCCCCATTTGGCGTGATCGTTTTGCCGAAGTTTGCGACAAAATTCACAAAATCGCCAAATCCAATCTCGCCATCGCCATCCAGATCAAAACGATCATCATACTTTTCATCGCCCTGGCGCGCCCCAAACCTGGCGACAAATAGCAAAAAGTCGGGAAAATCAACCACGCCACTATTATCAAAATCTGGATTGGGGACCTGTTCTAATGCGACATCGGCTCGAAGTGGTTGGATCAGAAGCGCGATGGATAGCAAGGCGAGGATATGCCTGCACATGGCATTTTACTCCTATCGACAGAAAAAGGGCTTGCGATTCATATCACAAGCCCTTGTTTTTATTTTGGTGCCGAAGAGGGGATTCGAACCCCTACACCCTTTCGAGTACTGCTCCCCCAAAACCATCACAAGGTTTTCACAACCTTATATTTTTAATATATTTACCTATAAAACAAGGACTTAACTGAAAATAATTGGACAGAGGCTCGCCTTGCGTTGTCCGATTCACATTCACTAGATTGGAGAGCATAGACCTATAAAGAATGCATGAACGGTGTTGTTACCTGGAGCTGTGGCCTGCGGGCGGTTGAGGGGGCCTTGTCCTTATACTTTAAGTCCTATGTCACGTGGCTCAATCGCCTCGAGTTCCTCGGCATCAGATCGGATGGCATGATATAGATCCCAGCGAAGTTGGAGATTCAGCCAAAACGCGGGCGACACATCGAAATATCTCGCCAGGCGCAGGGCTGTGCTCGGAGTAATACCACGTCGACCGTTCACCAGTTCGTTGACCCTTTGATAGGAAACGTGAATGGCGGAAGCCAATTCGCGCTGCGTTAAATTCAAAGGATTCAGAAATTCCTCCAATAGCATCTCACCGGGATGAGTTGGAACACGATCTGTTGGAATACGCACCATGATCGACACCTCTCGTTAGTCGTTAGTGATAGTCGACGATCTCGATATCCTGAGGACCAGCATCCGACCATACAAAGCAAATACGATATTGGTCATTGATCCGAATACTGTGTTGTCCAGACCGCCTGCCCCGCAAGACCTCGAGATGATTGCCAGGTGGACTGCGTAGGTCGCGCAGCTCATCGGCCGAGTCCAGTTGTTCGAGCTTTCGCGCAGCTACAGTCCACAATTGCGATGGACAAGTACCACGTGCGGCCCGTGTGTCCCGTCCATTAAAAATATCCTCTGCGCCGGCACGCCGAAACGATTGAATCATGATAGCATAATAACACGGAATCCATGCTATGTCAATGTATCAAACTGCATTTGTGGGGATGTGGTGGTTCGGAAGGGATCGGGCACACTGTGTTAGCTGCTGGCAACGCGCCCCAATAAAGCGGAGCTATAAAGGGGCAAAAGTAGAGCGCACTCAACCAAGCTCTATTCTCGAAGAACGGGCGGATGTCTCGAACCACCAGAATGGCATCATAGTCCGAGAAAACATCTACCTGAGCGTGAGGACTGGCGCGTGTACTGGTTAAGAGCATTGCCCGAACCGAGTCTTGATGTTCTGCCCACTGTGTCAACTGGTATACGACTTCCTGTTGTCGATGTGCGTTCTGCATAGTTGTCATCCCCTGAAAGTATGCAACCTTAGTAGATGAGGCAGTTGTTGCTTTGTTTTTTGTGCGCTATATGCCGGGGTGGTGTGGTTGGGAAACCTTGCGTTGCTTGCAGCTAACATCGCCCTGGCGCGCCCCAAACCTGGCGGCAAATAGCAAAAAGTCGGGAAAATCAACCACGCCACTATTATCAAAATCTGGATTGGGGTCTTGTTGTAACGCGACACTGGCCCGAAGTGGTTGGATCAGAAGCGCGATGGATAGCAAGGCGAGGATATGCCAACACATGGCATTTTACTCCTATCGACAGAAAAAGGGCTTGCGATTCATATCACAAGCCCTTGCTTTTATTGTGGTGCCGAAGAGGGGATTCGAACCCCTACACCCTTTCGAGTACTGCCCCCTCAAGACAGCGTGTCTACCAATTCCACCACTTCGGCACAATATCTACGGCGTGGTACTGCCGGTATCGGCCGGTGCTGTCTGGGTTGTTCCTTCGGTGGGAGTGGTTTCCGGAAAGGTCAAAGGTTGAGGAATTTGCTGCATGGGCATCTGCCCTTCTTCCATTAACCGCTCAGCAGCCGTTGAGGGTGTCACGTCCGTCGAACGCCCCGCGTACCAAAGCCCGATACATGTCATCGCAAAAATAATCCCCACATACGTCGTCACTTTCGCCAACATAGGCACGGCACCACCACCGCCAAACATCGATGTGCCACCACCCATACCGCCAAAAGCACCGCCGGACAGCCCACCACTTCTGCCGGGCTGCATCAAAATAACCAAAATGAGCACCGCACAAACTATCACATGAACAATCAAAAGAAAAATTTCCATATCACCCTCTATATAGCCGCTTTCACAATAGCGGCAAAGTCATCAGCTTCCAGCGAAGCCCCACCGATCAATCCACCGTCGATATTGTCCTGCTCAAACAACTCCGCCGCATTATCGGGCTTCACAGACCCACCGTATTGTATGCGAACCGCCTGCGCGACATCGTCGTCATAAATTTGCGCCAATACCTGCCGGAGAAACGCATGGACAGCCTCTGCCTGTTCTGGCGTCGCCGTCAGCCCCGTGCCAATGGCCCAAACAGGCTCATAAGCCAGGGTAATGCCCTGTGCATCATCAGCGGATATGCCATCCAAAGCACCCCGCGTTTGCGTCTCAACCACCTGCTCAGTCACATCGCTCTGACGCTCGTCAAAAGACTCGCCAATACATACAATAGGCTTCAAACCAGCACTCAAGGCAGCTTTTAATCGGCGGTTGACAGTCTCGTCTGTTTCGCCAAAAAACTGCCGTCTTTCAGAGTGTCCTAATATAACGTATTCACAACCGCAAGTCAACAGCATGGGGGCTGACACCTCACCTGTAAAAGCCCCCTCAGCCTCCCAGTACATATTCTGAGCACCCAGCCCTACGCCAGTACAGCACACCACATTCGAAACTCGTTCCAACGCCGTAAAAGGTGGACATATTGCCACATCTACACCTGTCACACCCGATACCGCATCCACCACGTATCGCGCAAGTGTTTCCGCCTCATCAGATGTTTTATTTAACTTCCAATTTCCCGCCACAAATGGCGTTCTCATCACAGATCCCTTTCAAAACATGAACAAGCACCTATCCTGCATCCTCTTCCCTATCTGGAAGAGCCGCCACGCCGGGCAGTGTTTGGCCTTCTAAAAACTCCAGCGAAGCCCCACCCCCGGTCGAGACATGGCTCAATTTTTTCGCCACGCCAAAATCTGCCATCGCAGCAGCAGTTTCCCCCCCGCCAACAATCGTCGTTGCACCGCGCTCAGTCGCCGTAACCAGTGCGTTGGCAACTGCACGCGACCCCTTTGAAAATGAGTAAATCTCGCACACGCCCAAAGGGCCATTCCAGACGACTGTTTTGGCACTTAAAACCACATCGGAAAATCGTTTCCGCGTCTCAATCCCGATATCAAACCCTTCCAAATCTGCTGAAATTTGATCTCGTGGCACAACCTGAGCAGGTATGCCTTCGGCCATCTCTGCCGCCACAACCGTATCGGTTGGCAATATCAGATCGACATCTTCTGCCTCTGCGCGCTTGAGCAAATGGGTAGCGACTCCAACGCGGTCTTCCTCCAATAACGACTTGCCAATCTCCAGGCCCATCGCCTTAAAAAACGTAAACGCCATGCCACCGCCAATGAGCAAGGTATCCACTTTTGAAAATAAATTTTCAATCACATCAATTTTACCAGAAATTTTTGCCCCACCCATAATCGCAACATAAGGCCGTCCTGGATCGGCCAATGCCGTGCCCAGATAATCCAATTCTTTCTGCATCAACAAACCTGTAGCACAGTCAACAAAATAATGGGTAATACCTTCAGTAGAGGCATGCGCGCGATGGGCACTGCCAAAGGCATCGTTGACATACACATCGCCCAATTCCGATAGTTGTGTGGCAAAACCCGGCGCATTGGCTTCCTCGTCAGCGTGAAATCGCAAATTTTCGAGCAACACAACCGCCCCATCGGGCGCGCGTTTCACCACTGCGGCTGTTGCCTCACCCACGCAGTCTGGCGATAGAAGCACTTCGCGTCCCAACAGCATTTGAAGGACTTCGGCCACGGGTTTAAGCGATAACTCGGGCACTACCTCGCCCTCTGGACGACCCAAATGAGACATCAGTATGGGCTGCCCCCCCGCATCCAAAATGTGTCGGATCGTCGGTAAAGAAGCCCGCAAGCGCGTGTCATCTGCGACCTGCCCATTTTCAATGGGCACATTAAAATCAACGCGCACCAGAACGCGTTTGCCTCTCAAATCCAGGTCTGTGATCGACAATTTCGACACGCCATCGCCTCTCAGAAAGTCAAAAGCCGCGACTATTTCTACATCCCCGCCAACTTCGCGATCAAATCCACGCACCGATTGGAATACCCCCACTCATTGTCGTACCACCCACACACCTTCACCATGTTGCCGGCCATCACCGTGGTAATCATCGAATCGAAAATACAAGAATGAGCATTCCCCAGGATGTCAGCAGAAACAATGGGATCATCGGTATATTCCAAAATCCCTTTCAAACGCCCATGCGCTGCACACTTGAAGGCATTGTTCACCTCTTCTGCAGTTACCTCTTTTTTTAGCACTGCGACAAAATCGGTAAATGAACCATCTGGCGTGGGCACGCGCACGGCCATGCCATCGAGTTTGCCATTGAGTTCGGGAATAACCAGACCCACCGCGCTCGCCGCGCCCGTAGTCGTCGGAATCATCGACAGGGCAGCAGACCGCGCCCGGCGCATATCCGAATGGGGCGCATCGATGAGGCGTTGATCGCCCGTATAAGAATGGATAGTGGTCATAAGCCCGTGTACAACGCCAAAAGAAGCGTGCAACACACTCACCATAGGTGCCAAACAATTGGTCGTACACGAGGCATTGGAAATGACCGTATCATCTTCTTGCAAGACATCATCGTTAATTCCCATCACCACAGTGGGCAAATCCCCCTTGGCGGGCGCAGAAATAATCACCTTTTTCGCACCATTTTCTCCCAAATGGGCACTCGCGGACTCTTTATCAGTAAAAAAGCCCGTCGATTCAACCACCACATCCACACCCAATGACCTCCATGGCAATTGTGAGGGGTCGCGTTTGGACAAAACAGCTACCCTTTTGCCATCTACTACAAGCGCGTCAACCGATGACTTCTCAACTTGCACGCCGTTTTCCCGATGTTTAACACATCCGGGATACCGCCCGTGTGTCGAATCGTATTTGAGCAAATGCGCCAGACTTGCAGCATCGGTCAAATCGTTTACAGCCACCACATTGAGACCACGCGCCATAGCCGCGCGAAATACCAGCCGCCCAATCCGCCCAAACCCATTGATCCCTACTCTTAGTCCCACCATAATTTCCTCCAAACTCTTTATCCAAAAAATACTTTGGCAATATCGTAAAGCCCCATATCCACGGTGCGCAATTTCGACACGGCCTCTTTCAAATCAATCGCAATAATATTTTGCCCGCGCAGCGCCACCATTTTGCCAAAATTGTCTTCGTGTACCAGATCAATTGCAGCAATTCCAAATCGCGTCCCCAGCACCCGATCATAAGCAGAGGGACTGCCCCCGCGTTGAATATGACCCAGCACAGTTGCGCGACTTTCGTATCCAGTGCGCCGCTCAATCTCATCACTCAGCAAATTGCCAATGCCACCCAGACGAACATGCCCAAATGCATCTTTTTCCTGAGATTGCAAAACCATACTGTCATCATCGAGCTTGGCGCCTTCAGCAGCCACGACAATACTGAATGTCTTGCCGCGGGCATGGCGTTTTCTGATCGTATTGCACACATCATCCAGATCAAACGGGACTTCAGGAATCAGGATCACATCCGCTCCCCCTGCAATACCGGCTTCCACGGCAATCCAACCCGCATGGCGGCCCATAACCTCGACGACCATCACGCGGTTGTGAGATTCGGCTGTTGTGTGCAGGCGGTCAATCGCCTCCATCACGATATTGATAGCCGTATCAAAACCAAAGGTTTGGTCTGTGCCATCCAGATCATTATCAATGGTTTTGGGCACGCCTACTACTTTGATGCCCTGATCTGTAAGACGATGGGCCACACCGAGCGTATCATCGCCCCCAATAGCAATTAGCGCGTCCAGACCCATTTTCTCCATCCCCGCTCGCACGAGCGCACCGCCATCTGCACCATCTTGATACGGATTTGTCCGCGACGATCCCAAAATTGTACCCCCGCGCGGCAAAATTCCCGAAACAGCGTTCAAATCCAGAGGCACTGACAACCCCTCAAGCATCCCTCGCCATCCCTCCTGTACACCCGTCATGTCGCAATTGTAAACCATAATGCCCTTGCGTACAATCGCGCGGATCACCGCATTAAGGCCTGGGCAATCGCCGCCACCTGTAAGTATGCCAACGCGTTTTACAGACATAATATCTCCTCTTGCAAAATCACGATCAGGGGCATAATCGCCTGAGCCCTTTAAGATTTTCAAAGATCTGAAGTTTAAGATATTGCAACATACCTGTCAAGCCCGTTGTATTTATCGCAGGAGCGCTCACTAAAATATTAAAGATAGAGTCAAGACCTCGATTTTTCTACGTCTTGAGACAGATCATCTTCTCCCAATGGGGGACTGGCAACAGCACCAACAGACACGCATTGCGCCCCCGCAGATCTAAGTGCCAGAACACATGCATTTAGCGTCGCGCCCGTTGTGATGACATCGTCAATCAGAAATATCTTTCGTCCCTCAATAGACGCGGGACGGCGCACGTGAAATGCGCCCTGTACATTGTATTGACGTTCCAAAACGCCCAGTTGCGTCTGCGTAGGAGTTGGCCGCACTCTTTTCAGCGCGTTTGACATCACTTGCAAACCCGACACCCGTCCCGTAGCCCGTGCAATAATCTCACTTTGATTGTATCCGCGTGCTCTTTTTTTTGCAGCGTGAAGTGGCACCGGGACAATCACCGTATCGGGTGCGAAGAGGTCCGCAATGCGCTGCCCCAAAGCCTTCCCAAATATCTGTCCAGGAAGTGTTTTTCCCCGGTATTTGAGCGCGTGAATTAGAGATCGAACACAATCATTAAATTGATACAAAATAACTATCTGATCAAATTCGTGCTCAAACCCCACCTCGCGTAATCCCGAATCCCAAATATCGATATCATCCCAACACGAATCACACAGCCCCGGCGAATCCGGCAGCGATGTTTTGCAAATCATACAAGATGACGGATAAACAAAATTGAGTGCCGCCTTCCAAATTTTCCACATTATCTGCACAATCTTTCTTCTTCCCCACTTTTATTTTTTTTCTTAACCTAAAAAGTCTTATCTTCCCCTTTGAACCCACAACTCAATCGCGGAGATGTGCCGTGTCCCTGGAAAATGCCCGCGCAATCGTATTCGACCTCGACGGAACCCTCTTTGACCTGACACCCGTCGTACATGCCGCGCGTCAACGCGTTGCCACCTTTCTGTTTTCAAACGGTTTTTTTTCTACCCGCGCCTATGCACTCCAGCGCATCAATACGCTCGAACGCAAACACGGTCCTTATTATTCATCCTCGCCTTATTATTTCGCTTTTTTTGATATCGCCAAAGCCGTCTTCAAAGACAAACCTGATCAGGTACGCCGTTTTCTTGACAAACAAAATACCGACCCGGAAGCCGAGCCGGTCGAAGTCCTTGTAGCTGAAATGGAGCGCGTTTACAATGCCGAAGATGTAGAAGACATTCGCCCCTACCCCGACGCCTTACATACCCTTCGGGAATTGCGCCACGCGGGCTATAAACTATTTCTCGTCACACTGGGCAGGGCGCGCCGTCAGCGCAACAAAATAGATCGCCTGGGCATTGCCCCTTATTTTGATCGCATCATCAACGAAGGTCCCCCTGCACACGCCTACTGGTTTTCAGAACTCATGGAAAGCCACAACCTTTCTGCCGACCAACTCGTCGTCGTTGGCGACCGCACCCATGACGAAATCCGCGCGGGCAATCGCCAGGGCCTCACCACAGTCTGGTTGCGGCGCGGAAGATTCTCCCGCGAAACACCCGCGATAGGCGACCGCCCCGACTACGAAATCAAATACCTCGCCCAACTATCCACATTATTGCATCTCTCGCGGATCGGCAAATCACCCGACCGATTCAGAATTGCCGTTATCGGCGGCGGCACCGGTCTGCCCACTGTTTTGCGCGGGCTACGACCCTATACTCGACATCCAACAGCCGTCGTTGCCGTGACCGATAGCGGAGCTTCCTCGGGGCGCATCCGCTGGAATTTGGGAGTACAGCCCCCCGGTGACATTCGCAATGCTCTCACAGCACTCGCCGATCCCGAACAGATATCTCAGGGGCTTTTCAACGTTTTCCAGCACCGCTTTCCCAACAGCGAACAAGAATCCGGTATTTTTAAAAACGACCATATTGGCAATTTTCTCGTAGCCGCACTCACTCAGCAACTCGGCGATTTTCACGCGGCCATAAAAACAGCCAGCGACATGTTGCATGTGCAGGGTACAGTTTTCCCGGCCAGCATCGACAATGTCGATATTTGCACCAAACTGACAAACGGCGAACATCGATATACCGAATGGATGGTCAGAAAACCCGACAAACCACCAATTGAGCGGGCGTATCTCGTCACCAATGACGCACTCTTGCGCGAACTCAATCGCAAAAACAGCGCACTTGAGCGCGTCATAGACCCCGAAACCGAGCAGGTAGAGATCCGCGTGCGCCAGGGGCACAAAGTGCGTCTGGAACAAAATCAGATCAGAGCACCGCGTGGGGCTTTGCAAGCCATTGCCGATGCAGATGTCGTCGTCATTGGACCGGGCAGCTTGTACACAAGTGTCATCACCAACCTCCTCGTGCCCGACATCCAAGGAGCACTGATCAAACGCACCCAGGGCAAAACCATCTATGTTTGCAACATCGTCACACAACCCGGGCAAACCGATGTTTTTAGAGCTTCTGACCATCTCAAAGCCATCCTCAATCACCTTCCCAAAAATCAGCGCGATGGCATCATCGATCACATGCTCGTACAGAACCCCCGTATATTCCAAACATCTAAAGGCAAGGACTGGCACCCATTGCTCAAGAAGTACAAAAAAGATGGCAAAGTCCTCGTTGAATGCGATTCAGAAACGCTCGACGCACTCGGTCCCTGGACCCGCGCAGACTTTTTAGAAGAATTTCATCCCGATGCCATAGAGCGCGGCGCGGGAGATTTTATCAGCCACGACCCGGCCAAAGTCGCCGATGCGATCTGTCGCATTTTCTGCGGCCTGAGCGTGCCCGACTATTGGGGCCTGGACGAATGACGGCAAAAATTAGAGGCATTATTTTTGACCTCGACGACACCCTCTTTGACTGCACGGGGCAACTCACCCAACCGGCGCGCCGCAGAGCTGCTCAAATCCTCGCTTCAGCACATCCCGATCTCTCAATTGAGACTGGCTATCGGCAACAGGTATTGCTTTCCCAAACGCATGGGTCTTCAGAGGCCATTCGCGCACTCGGCACGCAATACAATATCCCGCCCAACATCATAGAAAAAGCACTCAACGCCTACAATCCCCGCAACGTGGAAGCCATCGCGCCTTTCCCCGATGTACTTCCCACCCTCACTACCCTTGTTCAACGGGGTTATCAACTCGCCCTTGTCACCTCTGGCAATCCCGATCGCCAGCGCGAAAAAATTCGCCTTCTCGGCTTGTGCGATTATTTTAGAGAAGCCGACAATACCCTCATTCTACACGACGACCAAAAAAGCAGTGATAAAGCACCATCTCTCACGCAAGCAGCGAGAGCACTATCCCTGCCCCACGCCCAAATTCTATGCGTGGGCGACAAACTCACCGATGAGATCGCCACGGCAAAAACCCTGGGTATGACCACTGTACACATGCGCCATGGGCGACAAAAAAACAGAAAGCCTCAAACCCCAACAGAACAGCCCGATATTGAAATAGACCGCATTTCTCAACTGCTATCTCTCCTCTCCTGACCTCTACAAACATAAATCTCATCCCCTCGTTTTACACCGAGCATCCTGCCTGCACTACCCCCGCAAACCGCGATCTCCAGCGTATCCAAACTGCCGTAAAGTGCCAGAGCTTCTCCCTCTTTGACCTGACTATACGTCTGGTATATTCGATCAAACCGTGTCTTGCCAATGATAATCTCAAAATCTCCACCGGGATATTTTGCATCAATTTGCGACCGCGCAATCATTGAAATCGCATTGCCAAAATGGTCAATACACACCACCCGCCCAACGAGTGCATCGGCGCGTTCTTCAACGCCCCACAAATCGCATGTAACCGGATCCTCAATTTCCGTCCCCACCTCCCCACATGACACCCCCCTGAGTAAATGCGCCCCCACCAGGGCAAATACATCTCGTCCGTGAAATGTCGAACTGACTTGCGGGCGCATCAATGCCGTATTTTCAATTGCTACAATGCGCCGTACTATTTCTCGCTCATAAACAGGAGAGAACAGACCATTATCCGGTCCGACATATACAAATTGCTCCGTTTCAACGACAATGCCCCGGCGATCACTCCCCACCCCCGGGTCAACCACTCCAACATGCACGCTACCCTCAGGAAAAAAAGGGCACGCGCAATACATAGCAAAAGCACCAGCAGCAATATCCTGAGGCGGCACTTGATGTGTTATATCTACGATTCGAGCTTCTGGCATACAGCTAAGCACCACGCCCTTCATCGCAGCGACATAGCCATCAGAAATGCCAAAATCTGTCGTCAGTGTTAATATTCGCCTCATATCACCACCTAAAAAACATTCGCCTCTTTCATACTCAAGAACCGCTCTGACCCGACGATCAGATGGTCCAACACCTCGATCCCCATAATCTCACCGGCCTGCACCATACGGCGCGTGAGTTCAATATCTTCTCGGCTCGGTGTCACATCGCCGCTGGGGTGGTTGTGTGCCAAAATCACACTTGCAGCAGACGACCCCACGGCAGGGACAAACACCTCTCGCGGATGCACGAGTGAGGCGTTGAGCGAGCCAACCGACACATTTTCGCGGCAAATCACCTGATTTCGCGCATTGAGAAAAAGCGCCACAAAATATTCCTTGCGCAGATCTTTGATATCTGTCAGCAGCCCCAAAACATCGGCTGGGCTGGTAATAGTAGGCTCAATCCCCATCCCCTGGTTAAGCCCCCGTTTTGCCAGTTCAAATCCCGCAACCAAACCCGCGGCTTTTGCCCGGCCGATTCCCTTGATTGTCGTGAGCTTTTTCACATCCATATCCACGAGTTCTTTAACTGAAAAGCGATTGAATATCGCACGCGAAAATTCCAGCACATTTCGGCCTTCGTATCCCGTTCGCAGCAAAATCGCCAGCAACTCATCATCGCGCAATCCCTCTGGTCCCAAACGCTCGAGTTTTTCTCGTGGCATATCCACATCCGCCACGCCTGCGATACCTCCTCTGTTTTTCACCAAGCCATTCATATCCCATCTCCCTGATATTGTTTTCCACGACATCAGGCAAAATCGGTGCCGTTGATCGAGAGATTTTTCAAATCTTTTATTTATATATATTTATGAATTAAATGACAAAAAAATAAACCGTCATTTGCAACACAATGTTCAATTTACATTCCGAGATATGAACATGCTGTTCTTCATCAAGTGCGAAAAAATCTACTCACAGCGAGGGATAATCTGTTCGCATCTGCTCGTCTGCAAGAGGTTTATTCCAGGCACGCAATTGTTTTCGATTATCTGTCCCTCGGCCACCTCCACCATGCAATGAAACGATAACAGGGTAGCGCTTGTCCGAATCAAAATCTATGGGCTTCAACAGCCGATATGGCATCTCGTTGAAAACGTGAGATTCGTAACGTTCAACCCAGTCTTCTGCATCCTTTGTACCTGCATCTTCACTTACGCCAGGTTGTGCACCTGTTTCTGATGTGGTAACCAACGAGCAAAACATGGTTGCAACAACTGCGTCCCAAAAATATCTCTTCAACTCCAGGGGTTGATTCATGTCTTAATCCTTTCTTTAATGTTGCCTTGCCCGATAATCCTCAGATGAAATCCACGTCAAATCATCCCAGTAATCGGTATCGTTCGCCTGATTCTCTCCAGGGGTCGTACGCCCATTGCACACAATGCTTGTAATTTTATCGGTCAGGTCTGCTACAATCTCAGGGTGATCACCAATCACGTTTTTTGCCTCACTATGATCATTCGCGAGATCATAAAGCTCCAACGGCTCATCCTTGTGCGCCATAATCAGCTTCCACGTGCCTTCTGTAATCGCAAACCGTCCCCCAGCACCATGGTTAATCAAAGGCAATCGTTCATGGGGTGTGTCAGAATCACTGAGTATCTTCGCAAAACTCTGGCTATCTTCGCCCGCATCAGCAGGCAACTCGGCACCCACAACCTCAACAAAAGTCGCCATCAAATCGACCAGGCCTACCAGATCATCACATTTGCGCCCGGGATTCTGAATGCCTTTGGGCCACCGCATAAAAAATGGCACACGATGTCCACCTTCGTAAATATCCCTTTTACCTCCGCGATAAATACCATTGCTATGATGACCAAATTCTTCAATCCGTCCACGCCACGAATTCTCAGGGCCATTATCACTGGCGTATGCAACAATAGTATTGTCATCCAATCCCGACTGTTCCAGATAATTCAGCACGCGCCCTACATGGTGATCTGTCTCAATCACAAACTCCCCATAGCCACCACAATCGCCCTGATTCCAAAATTCCTCACGCGGGCATACGGGATAGTGCGGCGATGTAAATGGCAGGTACAAAAAAAACGGCTTACCACTTTTGACGCTTGCTTCTTTGCCCTGCATCCACTCAATCGCCTTATCGGTAAACCGTGTCAAACACTCATTGTCAATAAAATCAGGCGCAACCTCCATCCCCATTGTGCCCAATGCTTCAAGCGTTTCTTCAGGTGTGTTCTCATACGGCGGCATGATGCGATAATCCACATGCCGGTTATTGGGTTTCTTAGCCGTATAAACTGTCGGCGGTACTTTGGCATATCGCCCTTCAAACCAGGCGAGAATTCCGTAATTGAGCGAAGCGGGTATGCCATAGAAATAATCAAAACTCTTATCCAACGGCATATCGGTAACAGGCTGACTCCAATCGCGATTGCCCACCTCGCCAGGAAAATTCATACCCAGATGCCACTTGCCCACCATCGCCGTATCATATCCAATTGCCCCAAACATTGAAGCCAGCGTCATGCGTTCGTCTGTAATCAGACACGGCACTTCGGCGGGAAAAACGCCCTGTTTCTTCAACGTCCGCCAGGAATAGCGTCCAGTCAGCAATCCATAACGTGAAGGTGTGCAAACCGTATCTGAGCAATGCCCATTGGTAAAAGCGATCCCTTCTGCTGCTAACCGATCCAGATTTGGCGTTTGAAACTTCGCATCTGGATTCAAGCAACTCGCGTCACCATATCCCTGATCATCTGTAAAAATTACGATCACATTGGGTTTCTCTGCCATACAGGATCCTTTCTTATTTACCCAGCAATGCCTTCGAGTGAATTTAGTCACCCAGAATCATATCTGCGGCTTTCTCCCCGATCATCATACAGGGCGCGTTGGTATTTGCATTGACAATGAATGGCATAATCGAAGCATCTGCTATGCGCAACCCCTCAATTCCGTGTACCTGAAGTCGGTTGTTCACCACGGCCATATCATCGTTGCCCATCTTACACGTACCCACCGGATGATAAATGCTCGTTGAATAATTGCGAATAAAGTCAACCAGTGCATGATCATCCTGCACATCATCCCCCGGCAAAAACTCTTGCCCGCGGTATCGGTCAAAAGCTGATGCCCGTGCAATTTTGCGCGCCAATTTAACACCTTTCAGCATCACACGCACATCTGCCTCGTCAACCAGGAATTGGGGATTGATCAATGGTGCTTCAAACGGATCTGCCGAACGCAGCTTAAGGTCTCCCACGCTTTTTGTGCCCACCAGTCCTGGAAGAATTGTGAATCCGTGTCCTTCCATCTCTTGAAACCCGTGCAAAACAAACCAATCAGGTCCAAAATGAAATTGCAATTCTGGCGCAGACGCATCGGCAGACAATTTCACAAACCCGCCAGCTTCACCCAAATTGGAAGTGAGCAACCCCATTCTTTCGTTCTGATATCTGATCGCTTGCTCAGGGTTGTCTTTACCAGCCTGCGTAATCTCCTCATTACAGGCATACGCAACCCCTACCTGAACGTGCTCCATCAAATTTTGTCCCACGCCTGGCAATGCCTTTACAACCGGAATACTCAGCGCGTTGAGGTGTTCTGGCGGACCAATGCCCGACAGCATCAGCAACTGAGGCGAATTGATTGCCCCGCCACAAAGTACCACTTCTCTACCAGCCTCAACCTCCTGCGCCTTCCCTTCGCGCACATAATGAACACCAACACACCTGTTTCCGTCAAATTCAAGGCGTGTAACGTGGGCGTATGGAATCGCGGTGAAGTTGTCTCGTTCCAATGCCGGATGCAAATACCCCACCGCTGCGCTGCACCTCTGGCCTTCCTTCTGTGTAACCTGATACAGGCCAAATCCTTCCTGATCCCCGTCATTAAAGTCTCGATTCAAACAAAACCCCACCTGCTGAGCCGCTTCGACAAACGCCACACTCAGTGGATTTGGATCCCGAGGATCTGACACATGGATCGGGCCTTCTATCCCGTGATGTTCAGAGCCACCCCGCGTCTGGTGCTGCATCTTCTTGAAATAGGGCAATACATCAATATACGCCCAGCCGTCATTCCCCATCGCAGCCCACTGATCGTAATTGCTCGGATGACCTCGCTGATAGACCATCGCATTGATAGAACTTGAACCGCCATACATTTTCCCGCGCGGCACGTAATCCTGCCGCCCATTAAACCCGGCTTGCGGTGTGGTTTCGTAATCCCAATCTTTATCTGTATGAAACAGATCTGGAAATCGCGCAGGAATGTGAATCGCGTCCCGATCGTCTGGTCCACCGGCTTCCAGCAATAAAACGCGATACTGCCTACTTTCACTCAAACGATCAGCAACAGCACACCCTGCCGATCCCGCGCCAATTATGATGTAGTCGTAGTTCATATCGCTATATAGCCTTTCATGAGTCAGAATTAAGGAAACGATCGTTTCTTTGCCAAGACCTCTATGAATCGATCGTTTCTTTAATAAGGGAAATCAGCATGTATATATAAATAATGACCTCTCAATATAGTACCTGTGAAAGAAATCGCAAGCCATCCTCTTTTTTATGAAAATTCAGATTTTCAATACCCGGGAAAATGTCTTATATTGGCTCTGCTTACTGGACTCGAATGCAACTGACATCATCCAACTTTAAGATATCGCTCTCTCCGCACTCTGTAAATGCATTGGTGATCAGTCAGGCATAGCCCATCCGACCTCTAAATTCGGATTAATATCATTCTTTTGAAGGAGATTCTCATGAAACTCGTACTCTATAATGATTTCCAACTGGGTGTTTTGCAGGGCGATACGGTTGTTCCAGTTGGTGATTCAGTCGCAGACCTGGGCCATCACAACGCTCAAGAAATGATGCAGATGATTATTAACAATTGGGATGCCATGCAGTCCAGGATCGAGAGTGCCATAGAAGGTGGAAATGGTGTCGCCCTCGATATGGTGACTTTGCAATCGCCCCTGCCCCGGCCCGGCCAGCTCATGTGTACGGCCGGTAATTATATCGAGCCGGGGCAGCCGGAGCGAGGTCTGTTCAATGGATTTCTCAAGGCCAACACCAGCGTGATGCCTACTGGCAGTATGGTTGAACTCCCGGCCGCCGAAGCGAGTGTTTTCCATTTTGAGCCAGAATTGGCTCTGGTAATCGGCAAGAGAGCCAGCCACCTCTCACAGGCCGACGCGCTGGACTACGTCTTTGGTTACACACAGTTCATAGATGTTTCGGCTCGAGGATTGCCCGGTGGCTTCTTCCTGGGAAAAAGCTGGCACACATTTGCTCCCCTGGGACCAGCTTTGGTGACGGCCGATGAGGTATCAAATCCAAATGACCTTTCAGTGAAGCTATGGGTCAACAACACCCTCAAACACGATTTTTCTACAGGCGAAATGGCCCGCCACATTCCCGAGTTGCTGGAGGAAATCACCAGGGTTATCACCCTTGAGCCAGGGGATGTCGTTGCAACCGGCACCCATCACGAAGCCCTGTCACCGATTCAGGATGGCTTCAAGGTCCAGTTGGAGGTCGAGGGATTCGGTCCCCACCTGGAGGTCAGTGTCCACGATTCGCTGAAGAGGCGTTGGTAGAATAGGGTCGCAGATTCAAGTCCCGCCACCGGAACCTCAAAGCATAACATACTGTTTTAAAAAATTAAAAAGGCTGCGAAATTATTTCGCAGCCTTTTTTGGATCTTAAGCTCAACCTATTATGCCAAATCAAACAATCATGTCAATGCTTTTCCCTGTAGATTTTTCATGTATATTCACCCGATCAATTCTTCAATCACGCTGCCACCCGTCTGCGACAGTTGCATATATCGTCCAGCGTAAAAATACGTGAGCTTATTATCATCCAACCCCAAAAGTCTCAGAATCGTCACATGAACGTCCTGGATGGGATGCACCACATCGACTGCTTTTTCGCCAATCTCATCGGTTGCCCCAATCACATGTCCCGCATTCACGCCCCCACCTGCAAACCACATTGGCATCGCCGTTGGGTTGTGATCACGACCATAAGCCACCCCACCCCCTCGGCGGTCTGATGCCACGTGACGCATCGCGCTCCCACAACCAAATGTCCTGATGCCAGGGCACAGATTCACCCATTCGGGCCTGTTTGGTAAAAAAACGCGTGCCCTGAACGCGAACATTTTCACCCAGAAAGCGTCGGTTCATTGCAATCACGTTTTCTGCGGTCAGCCACTCCTCCCAAAGAACCGGGCTGTGCAGATCGCGATCCCCAACAGCCCATACGGCCTCATCACCTTCCAAATCTGCGCTGTCTGATCTATCAGTGGTTAGTTTAAACCCTTCAGGTTTTTCTTTAATAACCCGTTCAAGTTCGCTTCGCACCGCCTCAACGGCTCGGGCTGAAATCAGATTTCGAACCACAAAATAACCGCGCTCTTCAAACTGCTCCTCCGCATCTTCGGGTATATAAAACGCACCCATTCTCTACATCCCTCCCTCAGCCATCTGATCCAGCCTGGGCGTTGCATTTACTTCCGAACCAAAACAACCTAAATCGCCATATCCCAAATCATCACAAAAAATCAAAATCACATTGGGCTTTTGGTTTGCCATCTTCCCTCCTTATACGCAGAACAGACAAATGCATGATCTTCGAGCTGACAAAACAGAATAAACCGCCTGGACTCATCTTCCAAACACTGTATCAACAGGCCACCAAACGGATTTATTCTGCGTTTAGAAAGCTCAATGCTCGTTTTGGACGCGGCTGCGTTCCCATTCCTCAACCCTCATGTCCCCGGCGACGATGTGGCTGTTATCGCCGATGCGGTCCGGATGGCGCAGTTCCGGTTGGTCGTCAAACCTGGCGCGCAACGCCTTGTGCTGGTTCTCGGGCTGTAGCACATCCTCCTCGCTCTCGGCGATGTGCCGATACAGCAGCTTCAGCTCCGGGGAGAACTTGGCGAAAACCTCTCGCGGCACGTAGGTCCTTAGTGTGTGGCCGCCCGAGTGCAAGTTGCCAAACTCATTCCCAGACAGCCACCATGGCGCATATCGGCACACCACCGCCGTGCGCTCGTGTTCGCTCTGGTTAAGCCCGGTCGAGTGCCAGCTCCTTGTGTCCTGCATAAAAACCGAGCCCGCCGGAGCAGAGACCTGGAATTCTCCTGGAATTGGCGCGCGCGCGTCGATGCCGTCGTCGGGACCTCGCGGGTTACGCGGGTCTTTGTGCGACCCCGGCACGATCCACGTGCCGCCGTTGAACGGGGTCACGTCTTCCGGACCGAGGTACCAGACCGTGGATAGTGCCATACAGACGTCGGGGAAGGGCTGGGCGACTGCGCCGCAGTGCTTCCATGGATGTTCGCTGTTTGGCCCATACGCGCTCAGATCGTGTGGCCAGTCAGAATGCCAGCCGCGGTGCTTAAGCTGCTGCTCGGATAGCGGTTTCTTCGCCGGTTGCGACGACTTGCTGACCTCCGTCTGCAAAATACGGATGTGCGTATCGAGCATGGCTCTGGCAACCCGCAGTACGCGAGGCTCCGCAAGGTACTCGGCGAGGGTCTCGCACCGCGCGATATCGCACAGCTCGGCGTGCGGTGCCATCGGTGGCCGCACCGGGTCCTGGTGCCATCTTTCGAAGCGCTCAGGGCTGTCGTCGATCTCGGCATCGGGGTCTCTCTGACGCTCTAGCTCTATGCGCTTGCGGCGCTCCGCCTCGCGGTCCTGTTGCAACAGCTCGCGACCCCGGTGCACACTCTCGCGCACCGCGTCGACCTGATCTTTGGGAATCACCCGCTCGATGACGCAGAAACCTTGGGTTCGCAGCGATTGCACATACCCCTCAATCTCTGCATCGTTGGGAATGCCCGTGCCGATGGAGTAGGGGACGCGCAGCCGCTCATCTAGATTTAAGTGTTTTGACATAATCAACTCAACTGGTTTAAGGGTTAAAAAAAGCTATGGCTGTGGCAATGGTTCAAGCCGTTCGATTCGCTTAGGTTGGTCGACGCCACAAAGCGCCAACTCAATGTGTTCCACAATGACAGCAGCAAATCAGCATGCTTACGTCGCACACTCATAGAGTTCCTATTCGTAGATATTTTCCATCTGATAAGCATCCAACGAAATCAACTCACTATCCTGCCCCTGTGAGCGTAGCGAGACACCCACACTGTCTTCTCGGCCAGGATAAACGCGCACAGCTACATACTGCTTGCCATTGACAAAAACTTCAACCACGCTCTTATCCACAAACACACGCAACTGCGATTTTTCGTCCTCATCGAGCACAAAAGATCCAGTTTCTGGTGCACGCATCCTCACATCAGGTAAGCTCGAAGAAAGAGAGGAATCAATCGTAAGCACGCTGTGGAAGTTTGTCTTCACCCCTTTTCGATGACCCGGAGGCAACGACCTTTTGCGCAGACCTCGTTCCTTGTAAAACATAATACGCGTCACTTCTTCTTTATTGGGCGAGCGCAACACATCCATCTCAAACATCGACGCGTTTTTAGCATCAATCTCAGCCACGATTTCAATCGCATTGCCACGAACACCCTCAAGCACGATCTCCTCATTGGCAGGTAAAGTCATGCCATCTACATGAACATGGTCACCCCGTAGCGATTCGACATCACCAGCGGGTTCGACACGCACGTCTTCCTCACCGATCAAAGTCAATTTGCGCGGCAAGGTCATAATTTGATTCCAGCGATCCGTCGGCTTACCCGGGTTCATATTGAAAATCACAATGATATTACCTTCGCCATCGGGGGTTGCCGACGGCGCGTGGACGCCAGACGGAACAGATGGCCCAAAATTAAACTTATCATGCGCAGTAACCACAAATTTATCGCGTTCTTCATCGTAATCACCCAGCAAATACTGTCCACCACTCATATGACTGAAAAAGAGCAACATATGGCGATCCCCAATCGGCCAAAAATAGGGACAAGCCCCATCATCGCCCATCAGCGTAAACAAATCGTCTTCAACAAACGGATGCATAAATTCCCAATTCACGAGATCAGGTGAACGCAACAAAAAGTTGGCTCGCTTAAACTTTTTGCCCGGCCCAGGCAAAGTACCACCCGAAAGCGAATAATAATAATCGCCCTTCTTCCAAATACACGGATCAAACACGCGATAAGGCCACGGAGAACCATCGGGCTTAGCAATCGGTATCACAGCCTGCCCTGTCAATGGTATTGTGCCTATCTTAGTTGAAATAGTAGAGGCTCCAATGTAAATTGGATACAGCAGATTCAAACCGTGAAAACGCTGTGTCCTCAACCAAAGGAGCCCGTGATGAAAAAAGTATGGGAATTATATACAATGTTAGCCAATAATCAAAACGGTGATGCTTCTGCTTCTTTGGTTCTTTCAGCTTCCCCTTTTTCGCTTTGTGAACTACGATGCTGCCAATAGCCTTGAAAACGGTATTTAAGTGTTAATTGGTTTATTCTTTTGTTAAAGGAGAGGCGAATTTCTTCAAGTTGCCATTTGTTATCCGCATCAAAATCGGATTTTCTCCAAAGTTCTAAGTCGGGATCGATCGCCGCGCGTGCCTGTCTATTGAGATCAAACAGTAGTTGACCCGGTATCTTCTTCAGCCCGAACCCCGCGTTACCGTACTTCCTTCTTAGAATGCTGTGTATTTCCCAATACTTCAATCTTGCGTTATCAATCTCCCATTCCAAATGGACGCACAGAAGTCCATTCTTTGGCAAAATTTTAAAAGTCATGTACTTGGCATCCTTTGGCATTTTGGGACTTCGAACATAAAAAGAAGCAAGCCCAAAAATATCAAGATTGTCGTCCTCCCAAATAGTGCCAAAGCCCAAAGCGCGAATTTCCTCAATAGTCATCCCCTTCTTGAGTCCAAAAATATCTGCACCTATGGCGTCCACATACGTCGAACAACAGATTAAACAAATCAATATATTCTTGAACATATAAACTCCTTACACGGTATTTTGTGTTTAAGGCAAGAGTCAAGGCAAGAGATAGAGTATATCATGCTTTGAAAGTCGTTGTGGACTTCCCACCAGTTGAACGTCAAATTTCAAGGGCGGCTCGATCCTGCTACTGGCGTTGTGTATCCGAAACGTGATGATCCATTGGAGCTTCTCCTATTTTACTTTTTCAGCCAGACTCTAAACTTTCAATGTGTTTATGAGAATGTATCCGGGCAAGTTCTTTGCCTGGTCACGGGTTTTTATCCGAGTATTCACCTCGTGCTCCTGTTTGATCATTCCCTATCAAAGCTGACTTGGATCGTGCTCGTATCCTCTTCGCAGTGTTCAAGAAGTCCCTTTGCCCCATCTATCGAGTCTTGAGCAGTCCAATTATTTTCAATGTACACGCCAACATCAATTTCTTCGGGATTTTTGAACTGTCTGCCTGACGGATGTTGTTGCTCTCTGCTGAAAGACACATAAAGGTCTCGAACGTTTGGATGTCGTAGCCGAGCGTTTTCAGGGGTCAGCCTCCCATTATCTACAAGCCATATCGCGGTTGCTCTTAGCACGTCTATCCAATAAGAAATCCATATAGTGTGACCATCAGGGAATCTGATGCGCTTTGGTCTCCGACTATACTTATCCACACCTCTAATATTTGTAAGCGGTGTCCAATCTTCCGAACTCATAGCCTCTTCTGAATTTATAGACACCTCTTTGTAAATAAAATAACTAATACAACAGATAATGATCAAAATACCGATAAACTCGATCATTCTTCTTCTTTCTCGGGCAGTGCGTCACACTTGTCCAAAACGGCACGCACAAACGGTGCGCCACCGTGCAAATCAAAGTGTAACGTCTGTCGCCCTGTTTCTCGAAAACGGAATTGCGCTTTATCACCTTCCATAACCCGCAACAATTCATGAGCAAACAGAAATTTTATACTCTCTGGTCATATCGTTTCATAGCTTACTTTCTTTTCCGACTTCTCAAAAAGCCGTCCACAAACCCCACACAAAAGCCCAATAATGTACTTTTCCATCTATACTTTAACGAAAGCAGAAATTCGATGATTTTGATGATATGGTAAAATTTCATAGGTTTATTGCTGGCAAATAGAC
Source organism: Candidatus Latescibacterota bacterium (assembly GCA_965222605.1). Lineage (GTDB taxonomy): Bacteria > Latescibacterota > UBA2968 > UBA2968 > UBA2968 > VXRD01. The sequence goes on along the minus strand of OZ244960.1, from coordinate 6,061,252 downwards.
TTCAGAAAAGGAATAGAGACACATCTCTTTGTGGGGAAAGGGTATGAAAATTTCACATCTTACGCCCACAGGTCTATTTGGTTCTTTTTCTACAAATACGACGCGAGTCCCAGTAGGGGTTCGTTCCATTTCTTCCAGCATCTTTAATTCACCTCCTTTCTTCGGTTAGAAATGGAGTTGCCCCGCTTTGGCTGCTGTTGCCGAATTCCGAATTCTGTCCCAGAGCAACTAAACATAGGGGTTACAGAGCCTAAATTCAGGTCACAAATAGCCGTTTTTCCAACCGCAGGCTCCCTCTCCACCAATTCGGCAACAGCATCGCTTTGGTGGAGTATTTAGGGCTTGGGTTTCAAGCCTGTGATTGATACAGCTTTTCGTAAGCCATCGGCGCGGGGTAGGCGATGGAAGAATGCTGTAAAAAACCTCGAGTACAAAAGAAAGCCCGTCAGTCAGACGGCTATTTCCAGTAAGGACGTTGGGCCATCCTCACGCCGACCTGTGCGACCAGCAATGACGCCCGCGCCCAAAAATCCTGCAATTTCTTTGCCTCGATCAGTAAGTCTAACACCTCGGCGCCCGCCCCTGGTGGCAACCGATCTTCCGGCCCTTCGCCCCTTTCCCATCTCAGATAAATGCCGTGCTTAACTGCGTTGATATTCCGCGCTGGTGCGCCTTTGCCTCTGGCATTCTGGTTGCCCTTTGGTGCGCCGTGCCCTTTATTGAGCAGTTCGTCATAATCTCCAAAGGCGTCCCGCTTCCCTCGGTCGATCCGTTCAACTCTCAAAGCCTCGCTACATTCCCACAGTTTATTTTCCAAGATGTGGCAACGTGGGCATTCCTTTACATCCCCGTTTGTCTCGGCCATTGTAAAGTCTCCCTCGAAAGTGTAAGTGTTCCGTAAGTTGTCCTCTCAGTTTTGAATGCCTCAACCTCGCGTTCCAGAGCCGCGCACCTCTCACATTGGCCTTGCTCAATCATGACGCTCTCCTTTCTCTGGATCCGCCCCCAATAATGCCCTGTCCTTTCCTGTAAAAATACGCGCCAGTTGTCCCATCTGTCAAGGTCTGGAAGAAAAGAAAAAGTCCGTCAATCTCATTTGATCAACGGGCTTTTTTTTATGCCTGGTCGAGCACCACAACCACAAGGGATTGTGGATGCAGTTGGCCGCGGTAACACAACATCTTGATGCGCCATATCATTACGTCATAATGCTCTTGTCATTGTATTGGACTTCTTTATTGCCATTCTGGTGGTTTGTGAAAAGTGCCACTCGCATCAGTCAATGTATTAGGCAGTTGACTAAGTGAGAGAACACCAGGTCTAATTTGACGTATAAACGAGGCATATTTTAGAAGCGTTTGTGATTTTCGGAGTTTATATCGAGTGCCAGTACGCGGATCAATCGCACCCGCAGGGAATACAACACCTACTTTCAAGTTTATATCTTGAGTCACAATGCGGATAGCCTCCCCCAAGTCGGAGTCGTTTGATACCACAATAGCAACCTCATAATCCTTGTTATGAGCATCGTTTAATAGGTGAACAGCAAGGTTGACATCTGATCCTTTTTCTTCTGTTCTCCAAACTTCCGCAGTATTTGATCCTTTGGGGGAAGGCGTCACCAGTGGCATTCTGACTTTGCTGGGGCTTTGTTGCACGAAAGAAATGATTGTAAAAAACAAGGCTCCTAAGTAAATTGGATTCACACTGGAAGTATCAAAAAAGATATCCAACCCCTCAGGAGCCTGTCATGTCCAAAGTAGATTGTGGCTCGGTAAAAAGCAAGCCAAAAAAAAGCAAGCCAAAAACAGGTCCAAAACAGCCCTCAAAGCCGGTCTATCGCGTCCGTAACTGGTCCGAATACAACCAATCGCTCAAACAACGGGGCAGTCTTACGTTCTGGTTTGATGAAAAAGTCATCAAAGCCTGGCACTACGAAGGCCCCCAAAAACGCGGAGGACAATATGTCTATTCGGATTTAGCCATCCAAACCGGGTTGGTGTTTCGCAACCTGTTTGGGTTGCCCCTTCGTCAAACCGAAGGTTTTGTCGCGTCGTTAGTCTCCATCCTTGGGGTGTCTTTACCGGTGCCTGATTATTCGACCTTTTGCCGGCGCAATAAAACCCTGAAGGTTACTCTGCCTACGCGAAAGCGTGATGCGCCGGTTTATGTGGTCGTGGATAGTACAGGCTTAAAGGTCTTTGGTGAAGGACAGTGGAAAGTGCGCCAACACGGATACAGCAAGCATCGCACATGGCGAAAGTTACATCTCGCCGTTGATGAAGAAACAGGGGAAATCCTATCGGCGAAGGTGACGAAAAACAGCGAGACGGATGCCCACCAGGTCGCGCCTTTAATCAAAGAGATACCGCGAAAGATCACATCCCTTGCAGCCGATGGTGCCTATGACAAATGGGGTGTCTATGAGACCTTGCAAGACCCCCCGAATCAAAAAGAGGCGATTGAACCCATCATCCCACCGCAGCACAATGCCAAGATCAAGGAAGAAGAAAATGAGAACGTGCCCCCCTTACCCCGCGATGAAGCCATCCGCGCCATAAAACGCATCGGACGCAAAAAGTGGAAAGAACAAAGCAGGTATCACAGGCGATCCATTTCAGAAACCGCCATGGCACGCTATAAACGGGTTATCGGGAGCACCTTGGCAGCACGCACGTTAAAACGACAGAAAGTGGAGGCGCAAATTGGGTGTTTGATACTTAATGTGTTTGGCTCTTGGGTCACACTCGATACGGTTAAAGTTGACAGGCTCACGCCCGCCTGCATAGACAACAGCGCGAGCAGGTAATTTATGACCTTTGAAACCAAAGTCCCTACCTTACCCTTTTCTATGCAACAAAGCCCTTTGCTGGTCAAAAAGTGACCTTCAATAATCTCAATGTTCGGAAAAGTACGTAAAGCCCGTAGATAGATTTGTTGGCGCGTTGATTGTCCGGGATCATTAGGACGCGAACTCACAATCGAAGTGAAATACTTGATTTTGCAAATGGTATTTTGGGAATACATTTTTTTGAGTAATGCATCTATATCCAGCCATTTATACTGCGTTCCTCGCACGGCTCTGTAATATAGATTAAGCCCGTCAATATAGACATTTGTTTTCATTAAATCTCCAAAATGCAGAAGCCGTATAGAGTTCTATACGGCTTCGCGCCCTGCTCCCGAAGCAACAGGGGTGGTTAATTATTTACAAATTCAACCCGGACCCACTAACAAGTCCGGGGGCTTCAGCACTGAATGTCTGAAGGGGCAATGCTCAAAATATATAGAAATATAAAAATAGTGTCAATTATTTTTGACACTTTAGTATATAATTCCACATCTTGACATTGCCCGCCCTGTCAATTCAGCGAGAACAGGTACGCCTTCACCTGGCTCCTAAACATGCGGTGTGTGTGGCCCAGGATAAAGCCCGTCAATCGAGCGTTGTTAAAGGTTCGGTTGAATGAAAATCATCAGCGAATTTAAATTGTGGTTCAATAAAATTTTGCGGTTCGATTAAAGACACGCTTTCCGATCATCAGTCGTTCAGATGTAGCCGGGGGGTCGGGCAATTCGTAGCGATACTTCAACCCTTTCAACGGAACAATGTCTAATATCCAGCCGTACTCAACCTTCTCGCGCCTGACAAAGATGGGTTCCCCATCTTTACGAAGGGCAATTGAGTCCCCTTCCTTATATGTAGAATAGTGCCGAAGCTAACAGAAAGGAGAAAAAAACAATGCTACCAAAAATTGATAGCATAGCCCATTAAAATTAGAGATCATTACTATCAACCGATGAGTGATCCTTTTTTCTTTGTTCTTTTAATTGTGCTTTCTTGTCCTGATATTCTTTATGCCCATATTGGATGGTAAGAGCCTTTTTTTTCGAGGAGTATATCAATTTTACGCGGGTGGTCTTTTTGAAGATAACCCACTCGGTAAAAGTAACATTCACAGGCTTATATCCTTCTACATCTAAATTATATTCCTTCAACATCTTCGCCTGTGTTTTTAAGTCTTGTTCCGTTATCTCCCTTATGAAAGAGCCGTATTTCTTCACCAATAGTTCCTGAAATAAAAGGTATGTGTTCTTATTCGCAGATTCTATAATATAGGCGAGACTGACAAGCAAATCGCCGTCAAACTCATACAACAGATTCGTCTTTGTTCCTTTTACCAATTCTCCAGCATACGCCGCGAAATTTCCAACCATACCCATATATTCCCACTTCTCAATAGCCTTTACTTCGGCCAGTGTCATTCCCCAATGAGTGCCTCGAATTGTGTGCTTATTCAAATCCTCTGCATTCACTGAGCCAAAAAACAAAGACAACACGAATCCGAACAGAAAACAGTGCCTTGCCATAATAATACTCCTTTTGTAATTATTTAGGTTCTTGTGGCCGCGTAGGAGGGAAATCCTTTTCCCGACCTTAATCGCGGCAGGGATGCCGCTCCCACAGCATACTTTTGTGATTTTTGTGCATTTTGTGGCTAATCATTCAAATGACCTAAATAGTTACCTCCTTTTAATACAATGGTTCGGACACTTTTCGATAGATTTTTAACCAGCCAAAAACTCTAAGTTTCTATAAAACAAAGGTTTATAGAATGACCTGTTTTTTTATCAAACTCAGGGTGCAGACCTAAGTTGAAAATAAAACATCTGGCCTCATCTAACTTGTTGATTTCAAAGAACCTTCTACAGCCAAAAACTGTCCGAAGTATTGTTAATAAGGATGAACAAATATATCGCGTTAATATTCAGTTTGACAGCATAAGTCGGATGTGGTTTTGGCAAGCGCAAGGCAGGAGGAGGGGAATAGGTATCGTAACCTCCGATCCTTGTGAAACCAGGGATCTTTGTTTGGAGTCGCTTAAACAGTTTCTGAGGGTAAAAAGCCACGCCCAAAGGACGTGGGTTTTCAAAATGAACTAAAAATAGGACTTGACCCTGTCAATTTCTCCCAGTTCAAAAGCAAAGGGTCATTTGACACCGCCACCATGTTGCCCACTTCTGTCCCGTGATATATCGCAATCACACGGTCATCTTCCACCAAGGTCGCACCAGAAAAACAGCATCGTTCGGGATTGGGATAAATGGCATAAGGCAAATCTTCCCAATGAATCAAATCATCGCTGATCGCGTGCCCCCAGTGCTGTCTGGTATCTTCGGGCGGATAGGCTTGATAAAACAGATGCCATTTACCCTGCCAAAAACACAGCCCATTGGGATCGTTCAGTGTGTGCTCAGGATTCACATAGTGATAAACCGGTCTGTGAGGATCACCGTCATACGATTCTCGATACGCTTTCATCCGTTGTAACAACGGATTGGTCTTAAGTGCTTCAATCTGTTCTTCCAATGCATATGGAAAAGTATGAAACGGCACCAGTGATGTATAATCCTCTTGTTCGGCCATATTGTGCCCTTTGGTTAAAAATGAAAAACTGGAGATGTGACTCAACGAATCGGTCCTGGATAAGAACACGCCATCCCATCACGGATCAGGACACCCCGATCGGCCTGATTCGCCTTTTCAGCCATCTCTTCAGGAAAAGTAATCATCACACCGCCCCATCGCGTGCGATCGCTCGTATTTGGTGGGCTCATATGCCACATATGTGCATGCCAGACCACCGCATCGCCCGGCCCCAATGGCACAGGTTCAGGCGTTCTCTCCGTGACCAGCTCACGCGGAATCTCTGGGTGCAAGCCATCATACTGCACGTGTTCGATCACGTCGCCTTTGTGGGTGCCCGGCATCACATGCAAACACCCATTCTCCAGATCGACAGCCTCCAGAGCCACCCAACAATTAAAATGTTCGCGCTTGTGTGGCCTGATGCCACGCGAGGCATCGCGCTCCCACAACCAAATGTCCTGATGCCAGGGAACCGATTCGCCGATTCGAGCCTGCTTCGTAAAAAAACGCGTGCCTTGCACGCGAACATTCTCACCCAGAAAGCGTTGGTTCATTGCAATCACATTCTCTGCCGTCAGCCACTCCTCCCAAAGCACCCGGCTATAAAGGTCCCGATCGCCCACAGCCCATACCGCCGCATCACCGTCAACACCTGTGTCATCTGCGCGATCAGTGGTCAATCTGAATCCTTCCGGCTCTTCTGCGATGACCCGTTCAAGTTCACTTCGCACGGCCTCAACTGCTTGGGCTGTAAGCAGGTTGCGAGCCACAAAAAAACCACGGTCTTCTAATTGAGCCTCTGCATCTTCGGGCATATAAAACTCACCCATGTGCTACTCCTCCCTTCCTGATCGACGAACGGGTCCAGGATACGGACACGCTTGCCCATTACGCATTCGGATTCTTTTTTGACATGCTTCACTCCAAGTAGGTTGGTATGACAAGAAACAGGTGTGTCAGAAACGACCTTTCCATCATTCCTTTACACCTTTTTTAAAACTGTCTAAGGTTTCACGGAGTTCTTTCACAACTTCAGGATGATCGTCTGCGACGTTGTTCTTTTCGCCAATGTCGCTATCCAGATCGTATAACTCCAGACCATTGGTTCCAAAATCCATCAGAAATCGATGGTCTTGTTCCGGTTTGCGCCCAGGGAGCAGCAGCTTCCACTTCCCTTTTCTAATACCGACGCCCATATTGGCATCGCCATCTCCCACTTGATCATAGATAAAGGTTTCTCGGCCTTCTTCGGTCTGCCCCAAAAGCAATGCGGCCTGATCAATGCCATCAATCACACGATCCATCGGCGGTTTGACACCTGCTAATGCGGTAAAAGTCGGCATTAAATCAATCGTGGCCCAGAGCGCATCAGAGGTACGCCCAGCCGGGACTTTACCCGGCCAACGGACAATACAGGGCACACGAGATCCAGCTTCATAAGCTGATCCCTTACCGGCACGCAACGGTCCGGGATCACCCCAAAAGATGGAACCCTCTGGATGGCCTTTCTTGTTTTCATAGTACCTGGGTTGGCACCACGGTCCGTTATCGGTAGTATAGATCACCAGTGTGTCATCGTGCAGCCCCAGCGCGTCCAGCTTGTCGAGCAAACGCCCGGTCTCATGGTCTAACTCTTCAACCACATCCCCATATAGCCCGCCAGCCGATTTTCCTTTAAACTCAGGAGATGCATCGATGATCGTGTGCAACATCGTATGCGCCAGATAGAGCACAAACGGCTTGTTCGGATCTCGGCGATTCTCCAGAAAATCAATCGCTTTATCGGTGTACAGACGAATCGTACAGCTCATGTCTTCCGTTTCACCAACCGCTCTGTTATTCTCGTGGAACTTTATAAATCCGTTGTCGTTTGCTCCGAGAGTACCGTAATAATAATCAAACCCCTGTGCGTTCGGCATGCGCTCGATAATTTCCTTCCTGTTCGAGACATCCCACTTACCGATACAGGCTGTCTGGTATCCTGCGGGTTTCATCAACTCGGCAAAGGTGATCTCACTGGCAGGCATCCCCCAGCCTTTGCTGCGGACCGGATAGCGACCAGTGAGCAATGCCGAACGAGACGGACCGCACACTGGCTGGGCGTAAAAGCTGGTGAAGCGCGTGCCCTCCTTCGCCAACTGATCCAGCCGTGGCGTCTTGTTCTTTTTGTTTTCAAAACAGCCAAGATCCGCATATCCCTGATCATCAGTAAAAATAATCAGAATATTGGAACGTTCTTTGAGATCATCATCTGTCGTCTTACTCATCTGCTAAACCTTTCTTTTTGCATCTGTGGTTGCGCCAACTAAAACTGTATCCGCATTTCTCCTAATTCAGGATGTGCATCCCAATATTCCCGAAGTTGATAAACAGGATATTCGGCCGATCAGGCATTTTCGCCTCCTGTCAGGATTTATGTTAATCTAATAACTCAAACCATGACCAAACGGAAACAGCGTGTCTGCTTTGTCGTATCCCGGTGCGTCTGGATCCTGTTTCGCAATCGCCTTTGCATTTTTAGCCAGAGCAAAAGGAAGTTTCCCCGAAGGTTTGAATTTTCCAGTCAGAATATCTAAAATAGCTGCATCGCTCACGCCAAAAGTCGCCAAAATCGCGCCAGCCTTTCTCAACCCACTGTGCTGATCCAGAACATAGGGTTGCCGAAACCGAATGGCGAGAATAGTCTTATTGGCCCCCACTTCCTTCATAATACCCTGAATATCCGTGAGAGAAGGTGAAATGGACCAGGATTTGGCCTTTGCCATATCAGAAAACGCCAGCAAATCCAGTTCATCCGGGTTGGCTCCACCAAAGCGTCTTTCCTGCGAACGCGGGTTAGAGACAACAACTCGCAAAATCGCATAATCCGTCCCTTTTGGCACAACTGGCCGCGTCTCACCCTTGCTCGAATCATAGTCTCCTGCCACCACAACATAACCAGACCACGATGGATCTCTTACCACTTCTGGGTTCACACCCATTGTATAAATCTGAATAGAATCTGTCTCACTTTGGGCCTTCAGGGGCAATATACCAGCGTTGTTTTGCAGCAAAACAATAGATTTGCGCTGCGCAATCTCCGCTTTCTTCTGAAATGCCCGGTTGCCCACCAGATAACCTGCCCGATTGGGATCCACATAAGGATTTTCAAAAAGACCCAACTGAAATTGTTCTCTTAAGAGCCTGCGCACAGACAGATCAACCCGTTCTTCAGAAAGCTTTCCGCCAGTCACAAGATTCAAAATCTGTTTGTTATTGTTAAAACCAGACAATACATCGGTTCCAGCCTCTACAGCAATGACAATCTGTTCATCAATGCTCTTGTCTTCCAAACCCCATGCTCGACCACCAATAATGCCTGTATCAGAATTGACATACCCCTTAAACCCAAGGTTGTTTCGCAGCAACTCGGTCAAAATTCCCTTCGAGAAAGCCATTCCCACATCATTGGGCAAATACTGCTGACCGATTGGAACGCCATAATAAGGCATAATTGATGACACCCCTGCATCGATGGCAGCTTTAAATGGCCTTACATGATAATCAAAGTTTTTCGCAGGATAAACCTGATTCTTACCAAAATCGTAGTGCGGATCACCACCGCCTTCCTGAGGACCGCCGCCGGGAAAGTGTTTCATTGTCAGCGCAACACTTTTTGAATTCAGTTGCTCACCCTGTAGATTCTTCACCAGAACAGTCATGATATTGGCGGCCAGATCTGCATCTTCTGTAAATGTCTCATGAGCCCGATACCAGCGCGGTTCTGTCGCAAGATCGGCCATATAGCCATACATCGATCGCAAACCAATCGATGTCCACTCCTGGGCCATAATCTGGGCAAACTCTGCAATCAGTTCCATATCTCGCGTTGCCGCCAGCCCTGCTTCTTTTGGCCATTCCGAAAACGAGCCTGCCGAAACGCTGATGCCTGCTCTTGCATCGTGTTCGTAGTGGTTTCTGGCATTGGATTTGAATAGCGCGGGAATACCCAGACGGGTCGCCTCAGCAAGTTCCTGCATCGCATTCATAAACTGCGCGGCTTCATAAGGAGTAATTTCAGCGCCACGCCTCCGCGATCCCTTGTCAGAGCCAGGCGTCGCAGTAACAGTGTTGCGAAAGATAAAACGGGTCATCTTTTCCGTCTCAACAAATTGCACAGCGCGATCAGAGAACCGACCGCCAGACTCAGCGTTTAACGTATTGATGAGCAGCATACCAGCCTTTTCTTCCAATGTCATGTGCGAAAGCAGATTCGCCACGCGCTTGTCAACGGGCTGACGCCAATCTTCATACACATCAACTTTGCCATTCTTATTCAAGTCTTTGAACTGCAAACCATCTAAATGCAAAATGCCCACACCCCGTGCATCGAGCATCGGCTGAGATGGGTACGTTCCCCGTGCTTCTACATTTGAATACAGCACAGACACCGTCAATAAACTCATGATCCATAAACCAACTTTCTCCATGTCATACCTCCAATGTAGTAAGGGGCGTATCCGACATATCAATTGTTCTCAGGCAGCCCACATCCGTCTGATCGAGCACATATCGATAGACTTTTAAATGATGTCGTCGTAATTTATATCGCTACGCAATCTTTCCAGATATCATAACCCCCTCAGGAGAGAGTCACCGTGCAAATTACAGATGTAAAAACAACCGTCCTGTCGATGCCTCATCTGGGAGGCATCCAGGACGCCACCATTCGTCACCTTGAACAGGGCAGAACACAGTGCTTTGTCCACATCGTCACCGATGAGGGATTGGAAGGGCTGGGCACAGGAGGGGGCGCACGGGCCGCCCGTGAGATCATTGAAGGGTCGCTCAAACCCATTCTGGTGGGTCAGGACCCACTTAACATCGAACAGTTGTGGGACAACATGTTCTGGCGCATACGCGGTGTGGGCCGCAAGGGCCTGGCCTTTTGTGCCCTTTCGGCAGTCGATATTGCCCTGTGGGACTTGAAGGCCAAGTATTATCAAACTCCCCTCTACAAATTGCTCGGTCCTTATACTGACACCGTCCCGGTTTACGGTAGCGGCGGTTGGACCCACTTCAGCATAGATGAATTAATTGCCGAACAGGCCGGCTATGTAGAACGCGGCATGAAGTCCGTCAAAATGAAGGTCGGCAAAGATTTTGGCCGAAGTGAGGGGGAAGATGTGGCGCGACTATCTGCGGTGCGGAAAGCACTGGGCGATGACGTGGAGATTCTCGTTGACGCAAACAATGGGTACTACGCCAAGCAAGCCATTCGCATGGCCCAGGCGTTTGAGGAATACAACATCGGATGGTTTGAAGAACCCGTGCTGGCCGATGACATCGAAGGCCTGGCCGCTATTGCCCGTGCCACCACGATTCCCATCGCAACCGGCGAACACGAGTACACCAAATACGGCTTTAAAGACCTCATCGCCCGGGGCGGAGCGGATATCGTCCAACCCGATGTGGGCCGGGTCGGCGGCATCACCGAATGGATGAAAGTGGCGCACCTGGCCCACGCCTTCAACTTGCCCGTTGCTCCTCATGCCTACCAACTCATCCACCTGCACCTGGCTTGCGCGACCCCGAATCTACGAATTGTGGAATACCTCGGCATAGTAGAAGAAGCCGACCAGATAACCTACACAGAATTTTCCGAGCCGGTCAATGGCGTCTGGTCACCCAATCCCGACAAACCGGGTCTGGGCCTGGAACTGGACCCCGAGGCGGTGGAGCAATACGCAGTATAGATCAACTTGTATTTCAATTGTTCTCAGGCAGTCCACGCACCCAGGTAGTGTTCCGTATCGGCTTCAGGATCTCAAGTACCTCGGTAAGCAATATCGTGACACTGGAAAATATTCACATAATCCAACCCCAATCGCATAAGACTTTCATCCATACTTTCCACAATTCGTCTAACTGAAAAATCGGACACCCCACTTTTTCCCAACTCGCGATATTCCATGTCTTACCTTATGTGCGCCACTATGGCTTTGCCGGCGTGTCTTCCTTATCCAGAGCCGCAATGCCCGTCAGTGCAACGGGCGGACGGTCGGGGAATTCCGCTACCAGGCGCAATGTTCCACCCATCGCTTCGACATAGCCACTGAGCGTGGATAGCAGCAAGTCGCTACGCTTTTCAATACGGGATACGTTTTCCTGATTGATCCCGAGTTCCTTTGCCACGCGCACCTGCGTCTGTTTCAGCGCCTTGCGCAGGTCTCGTAGAGACATCTCTTCAGCGATCAACGCCCTGGCCCGCTCCTCCACTTTCTTCCGACGCGCTGGGGGGAGCCGGTCCAATCTCTCTGATAGAGTCGTCATTTTGTCCTCCTCTTATCTTTCAGTCGTTCGAGATGCAACATGCCTTACCTTTGTTTTCCATTATTTATGGCGCAATCGGCTCGGGAAAATTCCATCTCACCCAACGCCATTGAAACATATCATTGGTCGCATCATTCCACCCCAACAGGCGACCTTTCATATTCTCTAACACATTGGCACACATCGGGTCATCAATCCGATTATTCATCTCCGCAGGATCGTTTTCGAGATCGTATAATTCATCCAGGTCGTGAGGTGTATATACGTATTTCCATTTCTCCGTGCGCACCATTCGCTGTGAGCTATAGCCCCATACCTCACCGTGGCTTTCGCAATACACGCTATCTGCCCAATCGTCGGGATCATCGCCATTTACAAGCGGCACCAAACTTCTCGCATCCAATCCTTCGGGCAATTTCCCACCACCCCATTCGACAAATGTAGGCATCAAATCCATCAGCCGAACAAATTGCGAGACACTGCGACTTACACCTCCTGGCACTTTCATCAACAGCGGAATCCGAAATACCTCATCGTACATTGTCCCGGATTTTTCAAAATGCTTGTGACTGCCCGTGGCATCTCCGTGATCTGTACTAAAAAGAAATATCGTATTGTCCTCAATCCCACATTCCCGTATCTCATCCAGCACGCGTCCCACGCATGTATCAATCAGAGACACATCGCCATAATATTTGGCAACCACCTGTCGCCACCAGGCCCAATCTTTATTTTCGAGATTCCATTCTCGATGTTTGCGCAAATGGGTGGCGGGTTTGCCTTCAAAGGATTCGTCAAAATTTGGCCATGGCGGAATGGCTTTGGGATCGTACATTGACGCATACGGCTCTGGCACAATATTGGCAAAATGAGGTGCTGTTGCATCAATCCGCAAAAAAAACGGCTTGTCTCCTCCCGCTCTTTCGCGCAACATCTCGATCCCACAATCCGTCACCTTCCACGTTTTGTTCTCCTCTGGCGGCATCTCGCATGTTCCTGCCACCGGAAAAGAACCTCCGGGAAATTCAATCGTCAATTCTGTACCGGGGACTATTTTCCCGTGTCCAGCTCTACCCATCTCATGTCGATCAAAGCCGTATTCCCCAGGTCCAATATCTTGATGGACATGCCACTTACCCGCATAATCCAGCACATACCCCGCCTCTTTGAGCAAACGGCTAAACGTCGGCACATCTGTTGACAATCCCCTACTCCACGCAGGCGCGATATGCGTATTGAGCATCACCCCGTGATTGTGCGGATAAAGACCGCTCATCAACGAAGCGCGCGCTGGTGAACAAACAGGGCTTGTGGTATAAGCCTGATCAAACCGTATGCCCTCCTCTGCAAGTCGGTCCAAATTGGGCGTCTGACATATCTCATTGCCATAACACCCCAACGCATCGCGTCTCAACTGATCCGTAAGCAACAAAACAATATTGGGCGCCATAATTTCGCCTCCTATCACATGGCTCTTTGCCGACATTCGATTCATCGGTTTTATCTACGATGTTCAAGGGGAAGTGTCAAGGAGAATGCTCGCAACACAAGAGGTAACAGAGGCCGAAAAAAGGGAACGGCTTTTGTGCCGTTCCCTAATTTTTATCTTGCCCCGGTACCGGAGGTTTTGGTTATGACAAAGGTCCAGGGTCGGTGGACCTCTCCTATATACCAATACCAATCTATCTTAGCGGCCCTGACCGTAGGAAAAGTTAATCTCACGGATTTCAGATTGACCGCTGACCAGGTCTGTGACCGTGACTTCCAGTGCTTTGATCCCCATTTTTGTTTTGGTCAAATCGAGTTCGAAATACGCCGTTTCGACCTCCTGATCCGAGCCGACCTGTTCGTAGTCTATCGAAACCTGAGGCTTTCGGCTTTTCAACAGGGTGCTCAGTCCCGATAAGAGGACGCTGAGGTCGCCGATCGATTTCTCCGAGACGGGCCGTACTCTGTACTGTGCTTTGTACCGAGTGCGGCCGAATTCGTCCCGCTTCAGATTGTAAATTTCGTAGTAGATATAGATTTTCTGACCTTTGCCGAAGGTTCGGGTGGGCATGGGAACGACCCAAATATCCCCTTTCTGGAATTTTTCCATTGAGCCCGCCTCCCCAATCGAAGCGGCCAGAAGGATGTCGCTGAGCAACAGGCGCTCGTCACCATAGTCAGGCACATCTACAGATTGTCGGTAAATGCCGGTGCGATCCGAGGTCAGGTCTTTAACCTGTACCTGGAGTTCGTAGTGGCCTGGGGGCACATTGAGTCTGAGAATTTCGGGCAAAAACGCCCCTTTTTGCTGGTCGAAACCAGTTGCCACCCCGTAGATCTGTTTTATGGCAGTCCGGTAGATTTCGGTAAAATTCCCATCAGCCAGGGCCACCGCGCACCGGACATACGCATAGGCCGAGTCCGCTTTTTCGACCAGTTCGATCTGCTCACCCGGAAGGGCGTAGTAGATTTCCAGAACCGTTCGACCGTCCTGGCCTCGGAAACCTGCCAGATCGTAGTAGAAGTCCAGATGGGGATGCTGGAAAAACGGGCGGTAGTGGTCTGGAGCAGTAGCAATTGTGTTCTCATAGACGAGGGTGGGAGCAAATTCGGAGAGCAGAGAAAGCTGCTTGAGATTCGCATCCAGATTGGGCGGGGGAATGGGAGCAAAATCAAACTGCCCGGTTCCCCGTTCATCCGTAAAGGTGATTTCGAGGCCCCCACCGATCTGCGTATAGGTCCAGGTCTCCCAGGGCACGGTTGCATTTTCGTTGCCCAGGGTTACAGGCATATAGCCCCCGAAATTGAGCTTGCCTTCCAGAACACCGACCTGGGGGTTGCTGTGGATATTTGCAGGATTAGCTGCGTCGGAGCCTGCAAAAACGGATGTGGGAAGTTCTTCCCCCTCCACCCCCTCGCCCCGAGCCGTGCTGATGTCGGCCTCAAGGTCTTCCGTTCCAGGCTCAGACCGGTCCTCTCCGAAACGAACCGCAGCACTGGCGCTACGGCGGGCGCGCACTGGGAAAATCGGGCCGGTGAACGTGAGGTAAGCAGCCTCGGGACCGTAGAGCGTAGCGGCCATCCGGTTGCGCACAACCTCAACGGCAGAACTCTGGGTAAAATGCCTGCGTGTGGACCGCGAGCGGTGATCCGGCTCTCCATATCGAATATAAACCTCGCCACGCCGGTCCCAGGGATGGGCATTGTAAGAAAAAAAGGTGCGGGCGTACCAAACCCGGCGGTAGTGTTCGATGATGCGTTCGTTGATACTGCTCAGAATATCCGGGTCTCGCCTGGCCCAGAACTGCTCCAGATAGGCGATACGCGCATCCCCGGACGTGGCCCGGTAATCCTGGATTTCTTTCTGGGAAGCGATGAGGGAAATATCCGTATAAAGCTGCCGCTCTGCGCCATCCAGCTTCTGCAAATAACGCTCGAAAACTTCCAGAGCTCCTTCGTAGCGTTCTTGGAAGAAGTGCGCCTGGGCTACAAGCGGCAGCAAGTCGATCTGGTGAGGCTGCACATCGATGCGGGGGGTGATGTAATGATCAATCCTTTCATATTGTCCAGTCTGGACGCAAGCGAGTCCAAAGGGGTACAGACCGTCCAGATAGCCGGGCACCAGATCGAGGTACCTTGTGAAATATTCAACAGCTTTATCGTAGTCTTCATCGAAGCGTGCATAGATCGTCCCCAGCAACCGGTAGGCCGGTGCGTACGTCGAATCGATCCGGATTGCCTGTTTGGCTGCGCCCACCGCCCGGCGGAAATTGTAATAAGCTGCCATGCCCCTGGCTGGCCGCTCTACATAGACCAGCCCCTGGCCTACACAGGCATCGGGTAAGCCCGGGTCGAGTTTCCTGGCTCTGCCGAAAGCCTGCCCGGCCGCGTCGAAATCTTTGACCTTGAGATAGGCATGCCCAAGCCGCGTTAGAAGAACCGCGTCTTCCGGATGCGCCTCGACCAGACGGACCAGGGTATCGACGGCCGCATCTATACCCCGGTCGCGCACCAACAGGCCCCCCGCGGCTACCGACGAATCCCGTTCGGTGTCCAAATGAGCGGAAAGGAAGGCGTTGTCCGCCTGCGCGACAAAGGGTGCTGCCAGGACCCAGAGACAGATTGCCAGCCAGGCAAAAACCTTCATTTTAACCTCCCGGGATGCACATTCAGGGCGAGACGGTGGATAGACATCGAAATTCCCCAAAATGCGTCAAAAAAGCCGGAAAATACTATTGACAGGCACCTTATTTTCAGTATATTTACTGTTGTCATCATGTAAACAGTAAATATACTATTGAAGAATGTTATTGACAAGAGGTTTCCCTTCATCTTCCCGGTAAAAAATCTACGTGAGTCCATCCTTATCTAACACTATATCTTCTTATACCCTGGGAGAGATTGCCCGAATATCTCTTGCCGACAAGGCCGTGATGATCCTCAAGCGTTTTATCCTGGTTGAAGATCTCCGGGAAGGCGACCATTTGCCTTCCGAACGGCAACTTTCCAGTGCTTTTGGTGTGAGTCATCGGGTAATTCGGGAGGCTCTAAGTGTGCTGGTGGGCGAAGGGATTATCGACAAACAGCACGGCCGGGGGGCTTTTATCAAAGCCTTCGATCCCAATCGCCTCCGGGATGATCTGGTCCTGATTTCTACTGAAAATATCGTCGATCTCTACAGGCTTCGATGTGCCCTTGAAGTGGGGTCCGTATCGCTTGCAGCCATTTACGCCACCGATGAGGATTTTGCAAAATTAAAGAAAATAGTTGAGGATATGCACCCGAAAGCTGCACGAGGGGAGAGCATGGCTGCTGAAGAAATTCGGTTTCACCTGGCATTGCTTCGGGCTTCGCATAGCGAAGTTTTTCAAGAGCAGGAGCATCTGGTGGTGGAAGCGATACGCTTCAAGATGTACGACGACCCCGACCGTCTGTATCACAGCAACGGAAATCCTAAAACCATGCAGGAGCACGAAAACATCGTAGAGGCTCTTTGCAAAGGTGATGCCTCCAGGGCAATGCTAGAACTGTACACCCACCTGACCAGGAATATTTCGTCTATCAGGTTCAATAATGGCCGGTTCAATAAAAAAAGCCGTTAGCCCGGCACTTTGGCGAGAGTCAAGGCTAACGGCGCAGTCGAGACGTGTAATCAACGATTCGCATCGTCACACGTCCGCCCCAAAAATATGAATTTTCTACACTTTGTCAAGTCCAATACCGGAGGTCTCCAAATCCCGGTGCAGGTGCAGCGCATCCGGTCTGTTGTGTATCTGCCCGGTTACCAGAGAGTTACGCCCGTCCGGTATCCCCTGTCCCGCACAAGGAGGTGGTGCCTTTGATGCGTATTTATGGTGCCCGGAATGAAGGCACCCGTTAAAGATTTTAAACAGGTATAGGATTTGGCATCGGGTTGGTCAGATGCCTTTTAACGGAGGATAAAGGTTTGAAACTTAAAAAAATAAAACTATGGCTCTGCCTGCTGGGAATTCTGGGGGCGACCTACCCTGCAGAGGCGCAGACCACGCGCGGCTGGGGCGTAGGCACCTTCGGCGGGTACAGCCTTCCGGTGCTGGGAATGGGTAGCCGGTTTTCAGGAACGGAGCAATTCGGCGCAACCTGGCACCACCTGCGCTCTTCCCGATTGATGATGGAAGTGGAATATCACTATTCCAATTTCGACAACGGCGAAGAGGCGAAACAGACGTTTACCTGGGCCGTGGATGGGCAAACATACCTGAGCCCTGCAGCCGTATCTCAAATTCGGTTTCACAGCGCGGTGTTCAACGTGGTGGTCGCCCCCTGGGGCGAAGGATTTGAGGGAAAGATGTTCCGCTCTTATATCGCCTTGGGAGCCGGGATCTACGGGTACAGGTCCGAGCGTCGCAACTTCATCTATCCCGGCCAGAAAAACCCACCCCTGGATCCGACGAAACACCTGAATCCGCAGATCAACGAAAAGGCGGCTCTGGGCATGAACGTGGGGTTCGGTGTACAGCGTTTTCTTTCAGATAAGGTGGCCCTGGACCTGCGGGCTCGCTATCACATTGTCATGGGAGAGTTGCGGCCTATGGCGGCCTGGGGATTCAACCGCCAGGCATTTCCACTGCAATTTTTCCAAATTGGAGTCGGGCTGAAATTCTATTTCCAGAAGTCGTGACGCCCATGAGAGGAGGCAGAACGATGTTCATAAAATACAGGTTTTGCATCTTTACCCTGATCCTGGCCCTGACCTGTTCGGCAGTCGAGGCAGGCGTCCTGGGAAAGATCAACGGATTTGTTCGGGACGCGACCGGGAGTCCGTTGCCCGGGGCGAATGTCGTCCTTGAAGGCACACAGCGGGGCGCGACCACAGACCCGGACGGGTTCTACGTGATTTTATCCCTGGAACCAGGCACTTATTCGCTGGCAGCGTCTATGGTCGGGTATGCAAAGATGACCCAGTCGGACGTGCAAGTGCGGTCCGATTATACAACGCAGGTGAACTTCCAGCTTACAGAAACCGAGATTCAGGCAGAAGAGATGCTGGTCATCGCAGAACGTCCACCCGTGGAGCCGGATAAGACCACCTCGAAATACACGGTCTCATCGGTCGAGATCGAGCGGTTGCCCATCGTGCGCACGACCGACGAGTTGGTTGCCCTCCAGCCAGGGGTGTCTCAAGACGGGGCCTACCGGGTACGGGGCGGGGACGCAGCTCTGGGCAATCAGGGATCCAACTACCGGCCCACCGACGTGGCCTTTGTGGTAGATGGGGTACGCATTTTGCACCAAGACGGTCAGGGTGCCCGGATGTTTACCGGCATCAACAAGAGTGCCATCCAGGAAATATCGGTTATCACGGGGGTGACGCCAGCCGAATATGGCAACTCGCAGGCCGGTGTGATCAACGTGGTGACCAAAGAGGGCGGACAGGCCCACCACGGATGGCTGGAATACCGAAACACACCGCCCGGTAAAAAACACTGGGGCGCAAACGTCTATGACGCGCCGATCCACCGGGGCGCGGTCAAGTGGGGAGATTCGGCCTGGGAGCAGGAGACAGATCCGGAAGCAGAGCGACGGATACACGAGCGAACGGACTATACGGGCGTGATGGGACACGGGTTTGAAGCCACGGTCTCAGGGCCGCTCACCAGACACATATCGTTCACGTTGTCTGGCAAGCACGACCGCGAAGCCAGTGTGTTTCCCGGCCCCGAAAACGTGGGGTTCAGAGCGGGCAACCGGTTCATTCACGCCCCCGACAACATCCAGGGATCGAGTTCTGTTACCTGGCGAATGACGCCCCATGTGAAGCTGAAGGCCGGCCTGGTACTGCAGACCTACAGTGCCTGGGAGCCCAACGAAGGGCAGGCTTCTGTCCGGGGCATCGGTCAGAACTATCAAAACCTGTTCCTACCCGCGGACTGGTCCGCTTCGGGTCAATTCAGATTCCGGGAAGACCTAGAGTACCTGGTGCTCACCCACATAGTGTCTCCCCGGACCTTTTACGAAGTGCGCCTTTCGCGCGGCCGCAGCCTCCAGGATACGTCCAGCGTACCCACTCAGGTCGGTGCAGTGCGCAGAGACGCGAACCGCAAGTTCTACCTGGGCACCGAGCGGCCTCACTATCAACTCTTTGACCGGCAGCGCTACACGCTCAAAGCCGACCTGTCCAGCCAGGTGACCAAGGGGCACTTCTTCAAAGCCGGCACCGAATGGGTCTTGTACAACGCCTGGTGGACCTGGCGGCGCGACACCTACCGGAATGTCAACAACACCTATGTATTCTTCTACGGCGGGGACCGACAGATAGCCGAACCGGTCAACCCGGTCCAGGGCGCGTTTTACGTCCAGGACAAGATGGAGTTCGAGGGCATGGTCATCAACGCCGGCCTGCGGTTTGATTACTTCAACCTCAGAGATAAATGGCCGGTCAACACCACGTTCTTTTCCCGGAGCGACACCCAGTACTTCACCACCCGGGATCTGACGCCCACCGTGGATGTGGCCTCCACCTTTAACATCAGTCCCAGACTGGGCATTTCTCACCCCATTTCCGACCGGGCAGCCATGCATTTCTCATCGGGACTTTTTATTCAATATCCCGAGCTTTTCGCCTATTACGGCAATGCCTATTTCTCAAACAAGAAACAGGCCTCGCTGGATCTGAACAAAGACAGCCAGATCGGCCCTCAGGAAGAATGGAACAATATGATCGCCGCTTACGGTGGCACATTTACGGGCAACGCCCATATCAAGCCGGAGAAATCTCTCCAGTTCGAGGTAGGCGGAGACTGGAACTTCGTGTCGGATTATACCGCCTCGCTGACGACTTACTACCGGTCCGAGTGGGACCAGCTCGGGGCGCCCCATTCTTCCTTCCGCGATCCCAAGGGCGGTGTACAGGCCCAAACCCCGCGCGAAAACAACCGCGTGGAAGAAGCGCGGGGGTTTGAACTGGCAGTTCGCAAGCGTTTCAGCTACGGCTTTTCCTTCCAGGTTGCCTACAACATGCAATGGACTTCCAACACCCACTTTGTGGGAAAGGGCAACGCCATCAAACGCATTGCAGTTGATTCGCTCTATGTGGCCAACGGCAACTGGACGTTACTCACGGTTGACCCGGTCACGGGAGCCCGCATTCCAAAGCAGATGACACAGCAAGACATAGAAAGATACGGCGCACGAGCCAACAACCAGTTCCGCAGTTTTAACGGGCGGGTCGAGCGCGGCGATACCAACGGTAGCGGCTTCCGGCAGGGCGAATACGATCTGGCAATTCCGTACGAAGAAGAGCCAGGGGTCTATCTCTTCGGTGCCAGCCAGTTGCGCGGCATTCACGAATGGGGCCTCAAGCCCGGTGATGTGCGCAACTCGGGCAAGATCCAGATGGTCTTCACAACCCCGTGGGACCTGGACATGGGCGCGCCCTGGGTAAATGTCTTGCTGCGCAACTTCAACATCAATGTGCTCTATCGGATACAGAACGGCCAGACTTTCAAATACCAGCCGCCCACAGGAGGTCAACCCGAATTCCGAACGCGACCGATCGAAAGCCGGTTCGACCTGCAGGCGATGAAATCGATACATCTCACCGACCGCGTGCAGGCCCAGGTCTTCTTGAGCGTTTTCAACCTGTTCAACGAAAAGAATCTGGGGCGTATCGACAATACCGTGGACTGGGTAGAGTGGGGCCTGGCAATGCCGCGTCCCGACAATTCCGTGTTCAACGCGCACGGAGATATCAATGATCGCCGGCGCTACACGGCCCGATCCCGCCAGACCGAACTGGGTCTCCGCATTATGTTTTGAACATGACCCGGGGCGCGGGTTCGCAACCCGGCATAAACAGAGGAGAGATACAGGTATGACCCTACGAAATATTCGAATTACCGCCATTCAGGCTGCGGTTGTCATCCTTGTTCTCGGAGCCGACGCAGGTGCTCAAATTATGAGCCGTTCGTTGCTTCAGACCAATTTCGGCAACGACGGCCACGATTTTGATGCGTACTGGGCCATTCGAGGCAAGCTGGCCTATCCCCGGTACCTGGCTGCCGGCCATCCCGGCGATTCGGGCAGGATCACATCAGGATCGGGTTATTTCACAGACAATTCTCAGGGCCATGGGATTTACATTTTGACCCGGCAGGATGGAGAACTCCAGACCGTCTGGACTGGCCCGAGAGATCTGCCGCCCGACTTCGGACAGGTCCACGGCATGCAGTACAACCCCGGCGAAGGTTCCGAGGCTCACCTGGGCACTGAGCACTTCCCACGCGACGGCACAAATCACGTGGTGGGAAACTGGTACCCGGGGCGAGTGCCCTTCGACCCGAATTCTCCCGTGGGCATCAACATCGCTAATCACCGGTTCTGGGACTACACAGCCGACGATAATTTCCCCGAACAGATTATCGTCAACAAGTGGACCACTTCTCAAGGGATCACTTTCGTCCGAAAGGCCTACGGATACAGCTTTCCGGATTTCGACGATTTTATCGTCATCAAGCTCGAATTCACCAATACCGGAGACACAAATGGAAACGGGGTGCGCGACCTCCCTGAAGAAGCAATCGATCCGCTTTACGTCTCTACGGCCCAGTGGTTCAACCCCAACGAATACGAGGAATTCTATCCCGGGTGGGGCACGCACTGGAGGGCTGGCCCCAGGTATGCGGATAACTGGCTGGCCTACTCGGACGCACCCAATTACCCCACCGATCGCTACGGACGGGAAGGAAAAACCGTTCCTCCCGGCTTGAAGCTACTCTACGCCTATGACGACGACAACCCCACCACTCCCTACGACGATCGGGGCGGGCCTATGTGGTTCGATGTGATCGCCAGCAGAAATATCGTCCGGCGACGGGTGCTGGTGGATGGGCAACTCATGGCCTACCAGGTCATCGGCGTGGCCCCCATTGCTTATACCAACCAGCCCGGGGATTTCGCTTTTGCAGGCGAAGATGCTGGCAAAAATTATGTCGAACCGGATGGCGACCAACCATCTTCGGTTCGATGGTTGGAGCTAAATGCTCCCAACCATACCGATCCGAACCCGAGCCTTCACAATCCGCAACAGATGCAGGATATATTGGTGGGCGGCATCCAGGAAAATCCGGCCGAGATCGGACAGCACTGGACTGCGCTCACCTTTGGCCCCTATGCGCTGGCACCGGGAGAATCGGGTATGATCGTATTCGCTTATGTGGCCGGAGCGGGTTCCCAGATCAAAGGCGAAGACATGGCGACATGGGCACTGAAGGGCAACCAGGACGAGTTGTCACTGGGCGTGGACGCCATCGTGCAGAACCTGCTGGCGGCCAGGTTTGCTTATAAAAACGGCTGGGATGTGCCCGACGCACCGCCCGATACTGGGTTCGAAACCTCTATCACCCCCGATGCGCATCTGCAAATTACCTGGTCTGCCCAGATCGACAATGCCGTAAATCCCGATACGAGCATGCCCGACATCACGGGTTACGAGATCTTTCGCAGCGAGTGGCTCCCTTTCGGCCCCTGGGAACAGATCGCCACCGTATCGGCTGGCTCCGCTTCGGGCGGGGAATACGTCTATGTAGATAATGAGTCCGTGGCGGGCTTTGCCTACCGTTACACGGTCCAGGCCGTGGCCGAGGGCCATCCCGACTGGACGAACGGGAAATCAACCGTGGCCGACCTGCCCGCGCACATCCAGGAGAGCGTGAAATCCGGGCTAAAAGGAGGGCGGTGGGCGCCATTCCAAAAGGAATGGGGCGACAAATCTCCCAAAGTGCCCGGCACGCAGGCTCTGGACGCGCTTCAGGAGAAGGTCAAGGTGGTTCCCAATCCGTTCATCCTGGAGGCGGACAGTCCGCACCGGTACCCGGGCCAGATCGACAGGCTCCGCTTTACGAACATCCCGCGAAAGTGCAACATCTATATCTATACACTCTCGGGCGACCTGGTCGATATTATCGAACACGACGATTCGCTCCTCGCAGAGGCTGAGTGGCAGACGAAAACCATAAACTACATCACCCAGGCCGCCAGTGGCATTTATTATTACGCGGTCGAGTCACTTGTGCCCGGAAGCGAAGGGACAATTCAGACGGGAACCTTCTACATTATTCGCTAAAAAGGAGACGTTCAGATGAAACTCAAGACTTTCACGCTTGCGGCATTGCTGCCGATGGGCCTTCTCCTGATGGCGAATGTAGCGCAGGCTCAGCAGTTCCAGATCGATTCAACGCATGAAAGTATAGATGAACTGGGGTCCAAACAGCAGGAACGCCTGGCCACGACCGGGCTGAACTTTCTCAAGCTCAGCCAGAGTGCCCGCGGAGCCGGCATGGCCGATGCTTATACTTCAGTGGCCGACGACATCAGTGCCGCGTTCTGGAACCCGGCTGGTCTGGCGGACATCCCAAAATTGGCCTGGACCACCTCCTACACGCGCTGGGTAGCCAGAACGCAATTGTTTTCCGGCGCACTGGCCTACAATACGGGATCCTCCAGAACAGGGGTGCTCGGCATCAGTCTGGTCTATCTGAAACCGGAGGACGTGGAGGAGACCACAATCTGGGAGCCCGGCGGTACCGGACGCATCATCAACGCAAAAGATATGGCCCTGAGTGCGATCTACGCTCTGAGGTTCACCGACAAGCTCAGCTTTGGCCTGAGTTTTTCCTGGGTACACGAGGCCATCCTGGACCGGTCTTTCAACACCGGCGTCTTCGGCGTCGGCACGATTTTTCACACCGGATTCCGCAATCTCCGCGTGGCCATGTCTTTGCGCAATCTGGGCAGAGACGGCCAGTACGAACAGGTATCTTTCTGGATGCCGCTCAATTACCACATGGCTATCTCAGACGAGCTTTACGGCAAGAACGGTGATCCTGTCTATCTGACCGTGGCCTTCGAAAGCATCTACGCCATCGATTACGACCAGCGATATCATATAGGCGGAGAATTGTGGCTGGGCAACGTTCTGGCCTTGCGGGGCGGGTATAAGTTCAACTATGACGCAGAGACCTTTAGCCTGGGCGCAGGGGTGAAATACGAGGTTACACAAGGACGGAAACTGATGCTTGACCTCTCCTATACCGACTTCGGCTATTTGCTCACTCCCCCCCTCAGGCTCACCCTTAGCGGCGAGTTTTAAGGGCCTGTGGGTTCCCGGATGCAGTCCGGATTTGAGCTTCCGGTTGACCGCTGGCAATCCAGAGCCATCTTTGGGGGCCGTACTCTCAAGGATGGCTCTTTTTATAGGTCTTTCGAAAGGAACCTTCCATGCTCAAAAGCATTTGCTACAAAGGCCCACTTGCAACT
Source organism: Candidatus Latescibacterota bacterium (assembly GCA_965222605.1). GTDB lineage: Bacteria > Latescibacterota > UBA2968 > UBA2968 > UBA2968 > VXRD01. The sequence goes on along the minus strand of OZ244960.1, from coordinate 6,036,726 downwards.
GATCTCTCGATCCCTGGAGAGCGTAAATCAGATGGTGTCATTCCGGCCCACGGCACCGGTGCCCTGCGCGTAAGCCGGAATCGCTGGCTTCTGTTTTTCTCTACGCTGGATCCGAACGGTTGGGACGCCGTGCGGAGCATTGTGTACCAGTTGAGAGAGGAATCGCCGGATGGGCCTGTGCTAAAAGAAGGCATGGTTGCACAGTACCTGAGCCGGTGGGACCCTCTGGATCTGGGGTTCTCGCTGAGGAAGGCGCATGGAATGCCGATGGCCTTCGGCGTGCCCAAAGGGGCGACGCGGAATGGGAAACCGATGCCCAACCAGAACGTCTTTGCGGTAAAATGGTATCGCCGGGCGCTGCTGGAGCAAGACGGCAGGCTGTTGCAGTCCAACACGCATCAGGACCTGTGGCCGGAAGGGCCCGAGATCAACCGGCTACTGTTGCGGGTGGAGTGGATGCAGTTCCGGCTGAACGATGCGGAAGACGACATCGAAGTTTTGCTACCCCCGCAGCAACTCCGGCAAAAGGGCTACAAGAGTGGTGAAGCTTTCTGCAGCCTGGATGAGGCACAGTTTATGAACCACGCAATGACGCCTCCGGTACCGACGAACGATACCTGCACGGCGTGGGTGGCCTGCGAGACCTTTGGATCGCTACCCGGTCAAAAGAGAACACAGGGTCGAGTGGCACCGGTGGCGTACACATGGAACGCGCAGACCAGGCTCTTCGAATGGACACGCACCGGCCCCCTGATCCTTATTCCGGGCCGAGTGGTCGGAGAAACCAGCATCAGCCGCTTCAATAGCTATTGGGTCGTAGCCGCCCGAAGCTTCAACATTGAGGCCGGCACCGTCTGGTATCGCACTGACGATCCGTTCTCGGGTCTCGGAGAACCGGTCGTGCGCACCGGCAGCGTGTGCCCGCGCCACAGCTTCCGTTGTGCGGATGGGGTCCTGCGGCTGTTCATCAACGACAGGAAACGCTCGCCTTATAATGACAAGCGCAATCCTCTCTATGTCTTTGAAGTGGATCCCGAAACTTTCGCCTATTCCGAGCCCCGGGTAGTTGTGGATCTGCGCGCCGAAGGCATTCCGTTCCCCAACCCCTTCGCAGACATGGCCAAACTCTGTCCCCATCAGGGCGACCGGCAGTTGCTCATCTTCCGCACCATTGACCGGCAAATGACCGCCGACCCACAGCCCGGCGAAGCACCGCTGACCGAAGCGGCCATGGCCGCAGGTGGGATTCACTACGCTGAACTCCGGTACTCAGAGGCAATGCCCGAGACCTGGACCTTTGAAACCTGAAGAAAGGATTTTTGATGATCTGGGACCCTCACGCCCTTTTAATGGTTGACACCAATCTCGTCGCTTCCGAAACGCGCACTTCGCTGGTGCGCGAAGAAGCTTTCAAATATGCCGGCAACCCGCTAATGCGCCTGGAAGACAAAACATTGACGCTGGGCGGACGCACCATCCAGGTCCGCGCTAAGTTGCACAGCCCGGATTGCAGCACAACCTATCACGACTCTCCCAGACTTTACGCCATCTATACGGCGTAACCCATACCGATATGTCCTTTGCTCAAGTTAAGAAAGGAGCTTGAAAATGAATTGGATCTTCTGCATTGCTATCCTCCTGATTCTGGCATCGGTCATCGCCGCAGAATCCCCGAGCACGGCATTTCACAACCCGGCTTACGTCTTTGTGCCTGATAAACCGTCCGAAGGCGAACGCGCAGGTGCCCAGGACATCGTAACCTACCTGTGGAAAGCGGCCAGCCTCCAGGTCCGACTCATCGTGGGAAAACCCTCCCAACCGGTACCCGAAGACGCTCCTCGAATTCACGTGGGTGCCACGCCCGAGGCAAAGAAGATCATCGGCGACATGCTCGACGAGGAAACGCTACCGGACGCCTTCGCCCTGAAAGTTCGGGGCAATACGCTTGCCATCCTGGGAAAGAGCGATGTTTCGACCCGGTGGGGCTGCCAAGAATTTCTGGAGCGATGCGCCGGAGTGCGCTGGTACATGCCGCAGGCGTTCGGCACCCATGTGCCGAAGCTGTCATCCATCGACGTGCCGACCTTCAACGAAGTTCAACGCCCCAGCTTCCGATGGCGCGTGGGCAGCGCCCTGGTGCATCCCCGCCTGCGGCAGTCCACCGACCCGTCCTTTCGCAAGATGCAGCAGCACACCTTCCACCAGATCTTCGATCCCAAAGAATACGCAGAGGAATATCCCGATCTGTACAGCATGAAAAGGGACGGCACGCGGGTAAAACCCGATCCTGAGACGGATCCCAAAGCCAGGCAGTGGCAGGTCTGCCTGCTCCACCCCAAAGCCGCAGACATCGCGGCCGGGTGGGCCCATAAGCAGTTTCAAGAGGGCACCGCCGCCGTGGGCATCGGCATGAACGACAACAGAAACTGGTGCCAGTGCGAAGACTGCAAAGCCCTCTATGCCGAAGCGAAAAGTCCCGAGGCCATCGGGCACGGCGATCAGTACGCGCGTTATTTCCTCACCTTTGCAAACCAGGTGGCCCGCCAGGTGCGCGACGAATTCCCCGATCGGTACCTGGGATACCTGGGGTATGCTGGCACCTTGGGCGTACCTGAAAACATGGAGATCGAGCCAAGTCTCTATCCCTTCCTCGTCAACAAATCCATGGATCTGGGTGAACAGGGCAGAGACGGACTCGTAGATGTCGAGCGCTGGAAGGCACCGCTCATGCCCTGGCCCAATCTGCAAAAGTGGCAAAATGCCATCAACCGGTTCGGCGAAAATTTCGCCTCCTATGCCCTCTATGACTGGTACTTCGGCCGGAATCGGAAGGCCGCCCCGAACATGAGCTTTCCCGCCGTGGCGCACTACCTGCGGTATGCCAACGCCCGGCGTTGCAACGGCGTCTATGTGGAATGCTACCCCAATTGGGGCCTGGACGGCCACAAGTACTACTTCTACTTCAAGCTTCTATGGAATGTGGACTACGACTGGGAAAAGGAACTGGAAGCATTTTATGCGAACTTCTTTCACAAAGCCGCTTCGCAGATGAAGAAATACTTCGAGCTCTGCCAAAATCTTACCTTCGTCGATGGGGCGGGCTTGAATACCATCTCGCCCTACACCCCAGGGAAAATTGCCGAACTGAGAAGCTATCTCGCCGAAGCCCTGAAACTCGCCGGTGACGATGCACTTGTTCGGGAACGCATCGGATTTTTTGCCGATGCCATCGAAGTCACCTTCATCTTGGGCGCGCAGTGGCACGCAGCCGAGCAGGCTAAGACGCTCATGGCCTCGGAAGCACCGCTCCACGAGGTGGCTGCCGCCCTGGCGCAGGCCTCAGGACCGGCATTCGACCTGGACCTGTATTACCACTGGGTGCTCAACAAGCCAGAAGAGCGGTTTCTGGAGCAATTTCCCCGCCCCCTCTCTCGACGCGAGGAACCGTATCAGGACGCCCTGGAGGCCTTCGTTGAATACGCGAAAAGAGCCGCCGGACGCACGGCCTCTAAAAAAAATATCCCCGTAGCCGAGGCGCGCCGCTTGCTGCGCGAGGAAGTGGCGTCCAAACTGGAAAATCCGGTGGAAGCGGCGCAAGTACTCGCCCAGATCAGTCCGTGATTTCCCGAACGCGAGCATGGCGAGTCCATATCAGTAAAAGGCTGCGAAATAATTCGCAGCCTTATCTCTTCAACCTCAATTTTCTCCAACCTCTCACGTCAAGTCACCGAAGCCCCACATGTTTTTTTCGCCACTCTCCAGCAGTCATTCCTTCCAATTCTCGAAATGTCTTCATCAAATACTTCACATTCGCAAAACCCGTAGCGTGCGCAATATCTTCTAACGTGCGATCAGAGTGCTCAAGCAACTGCTTGACCCGCGCAATGCGTGCCCGACGCAAATACATAACTGGTGTAATCCCCAACTTCTCGCGGAATGCGAGAAAAAGTTTTGTGCGCCCTACCTGCAATACCTTGGCAAGCTCAGTCACATTCAACGATGCATGAAGGTTGGAATCAATAGTCACACACGCATGATCATCGACGAAGCCAGCGGGTTTGCCGATGGATGCAGCATTTACCTGCCGGGTTCCTACGAGCCAATTGTCATTAACGATGTACACAACTATCCCGGCATGCCTATGGCACAGAGAAATTATGACAATCTGCTCGCGCTGGGCAAAACCGATACCCGCTTCACCGATCTCGCCACATGGGTTGAAAACGGCGGCACAGCACTCTTCCTCAACCTGCCGGCCATGCACCTTCTCAAAATGGTGCCGGGAAAAAGCCGTATGTCTCGCTACATCGACAAAGATATCCTTTTCCCATTCTCACTATCTCTCTATACTGGCAAAGGATTGTGGACGCCTTGCAGTCATGTCGTCAAAGACCACCCCTTTTACGATGGCTTGCCCTCAAATTGCCTGATGGGACAAGAATATCAAAACATCTCCTCCCAGTGGTCCATTGTAGAACCCAAAACCGATTGGATCGGCGGCAACATCACCTACGACTGGTATGCGGGCCTCAAACACAAACAGAACTACATCGGCGTCACCGAAGCCTTTCACGGCGCTGATCTCACACAAATCGACCACGGCAATGGCAAATATGTCCTGTGCACACATCGCATTGTCGAAAACCTGGGTACAGACCCTGTGGCCGACCGCTTGTTGAGCAACATGCTCAAGCCCATCCTGTAACCATATCAACTACCACCGCCAGAGGCGGTGGCTTGTAGCTGTCACACCCAGAGGGGCGATTCGCTACATTAGGCTTGTTGACACAAAGCCCTTGCTCGGATGTTCCGAGCAGCGTTGCGGTCGGCATGGTCTTTATGACCACACACTTTGCACAGGAAGGATGCCTGGGTAGGTCTATTGTCTTTCTCACAATGCCCGCATTCGGCACACGTCTGGCTGGTATATTTGGGGTCAACAGGTTCTATGTGGATACCAGCACGCTTGGCCTTGTATTCGATAAAGGTGCGAAGTTGGAAGAAAGACCATCCAGACATCTTTGCACGCTGAGGCTTGCGAAACCGGGTCTGGCTCTTGCGGATGCCTTTCAAGTCTTCAAGAGCAATTGCTTTGCCAGTGTCTTTGGCCTTCTCAACGATGCGTTTAGAGAGGATATGGTTGGTGTTTCTACGAAACCTGCTCTCCCGGCCAGAGATGGCAGAGAGTTTTCTGCGAACATTCTTGGGTCTCTTGCCTTGCTTGACCCTATCGGATGCCTTCTGCTGGAGCGACTTCTTCAGCTTGTGCATTTTCTGGCGGACGTTTTCAACTGTGTCGCCGGAAAAAGTCTCGCCATCATCGGTGACAGCGATGTTCGTCACGCCGAGATCAACGCCGATAAAATCAGTAGCAGGTATTGGCGTGCCATCTGGAACATCGACAGAGACAAGCAAGAACCACTTGCCGTCTTTGCGCAACACAAGGTCTGCTTGTCCTTTGGCATAGCCGAACTGCTCACGCTGGTAATTACCCATAAGCATCGGCACAAGCACGCGCCCTTCCAACGTGAGCAGAGATACCCGGTCTATGCCCTTGAAGCTATACAGGCGTTGATCGTAAGGCATAGCAGCATGGCGACGAAACGACGGTTGCACCGCTTTGTCGCGCTTATATGCCTCTACAACCTGGGCAATACAGCGACAGGCCATCTGGGACGAAAGGCTAAATCGCGCCCGCAACTCGTAGTAATATAGCTTGTGTAACGCAATGCCGTTTGCCAGCTTGCGCTCATAAGCCTTCGGTGCAAGCCAATTGGCAGCTTCGTTGAACCGCTCAACAGTAGCTTTTAACTTCTGTGCTGTGTCCGTATCCGGTAGCAGTTGTATTTGTAAAGTAAGTATCATATTGATAACTATAATCAGTATGAAATGTTTGTCAACATCAACTTTTACGGCAAAGCCCATTTTCTCTGACCACGCCCAAAGGACGTGGTTTCCGCAGGTAAAATGAAAGGAATTCCCATGAGTAATGAGAAACGCCCAAATATTCTGTTCGTATTTTCTGATCAGCAACGTTATAGCGCGCTGGGTGCGAATGGCAATGACGTGATCAAAACGCCTGTTTTGGATGCGATGGCAGCTAAAGGAATGGTGTGTGACAATATGTTTTCCAACCACCCGCTGTGTTCGCCTTATCGAGCGATTTTGTTAACCGGTCGGTATGGTTGGCAAAATTTGGTGATTGATAATGAGTACAGTCCGCGACGAGATATCCCGACGTTGCCAGGCACTTTGCGCGAGCATGGGTATGGCACTGCGCACGTGGGTACATGGCATCTGGGTAAAGGGCCGTACGGCGACGACAATCGGTACGGACTGGATTATCTTGCGGCGCTGGCAGGAGGGAGAGGGCGGGGCGCCTACTTCGACAGAACTTATTACGAAAATGATGAGGGCCCGAACTTTTACGGAGGCTGGGCTCCAACGAACGAAACGGATTTGGCTATTCAATTTATGGAAAAACACCTGGATGCTCGAACAGACGATCCATTTGCCGTCTTTGTGTCCTGGCGACCTCCTCACTGGCCATATAAGCAGTATCCCGACGAATATAATATTTATGATCCTGCGGACATGGATGTGCCGGGCAATGTACCAGACGAGATGAAAGCATGGGCACATGAGGAACTTGCAGACTATTACGGGTGTTGTACAGGACTTGATGCAGAGATGGGGCGATTGTTGGAAGCTCTGGATCGCTTAGGGGTCAAGGACAATACAATTGTCTGTTATACATCAGATCATGGAGATCACCTTTCAAGCCATGGGTATGGCAAACCCAGTAGTAGATGGTTGGACGAGTCAATGCGGGCTTCAAAGGCAACACCTTATGAAGAATCTTGCCATGTGCCGTTTGTGGTGCGTTGGCCTGATGCTATTGAAGCTGGTACACGAACGGATGCTTTCTTTGGTGCGATTGATATTGTACCTACATTGCTTGGTGCTTGTGGCGTGCCGTTGCCAGAAGGTTTACAAGGGCGAGATATTTCGAGCGTGTGGCATGGTGGTGAAGCACCTGCAGATACGGAGTTAACGCCTGGTGGATCGGAGTCTGTCTATTTGCAGAATATGGCACATGGTTGGCCCAATCGCGACGGTTGGGTTGGGCGTTGGCGCGGTGTGCGTAACGAACGCTATACGTATGCGCGTTGGTTTGCTAATGAGCGAGGCCCCTGGCTGTTTGACCGGCAGGAAGATCCGATCGAGATGGTTAACCTGGCGAATTCTGCTGAAGCGCGGCCAGTACTTCAAGAAATGGAAGAAAGATTGCATCGTTGGATGGAAGGTACAAAAGATCCATTTGAATACGGCAGACGTGGCCCCCGTGGCTTTTTGGAATTGGGACAGGAGTTTGCTGATCCGGATAAGTATCCTGGCTGGGGCGTTGCATAATAGACAGGGTTCAGGTTACGGGTTACAGGCTCATTCCTCTCGTCACGGATGCGCTCGGCCCCACCCACAACATTTGAAATATCTCAGCCTTTATCGTATCTTCCCAGAAGGCAACGGTTCCCGCTCCATTATAAAAACATCCAAAAGGCAACCTTATGCTCACCGACAGCGAAAAACAACACCTCGACGAACAGGGCTACCTCATTCTCGAAAATGTCATCAGCGTCGATGAAGCAGACACCATGCGCAACCTCGCGCTGGAACTGGCTCAGGAAGATATCAAAGCCGGACGAGATTACAGCCATCTCGAAAACGCGAGTCGCGTCTGGAATCTGGTAAACAAACACGAAGTCTTTGAACAGGCCATACAACACCCGCGCATCATCGAAGCTCAGCAATATCTGCTGGGCAAAGACCTGGTCTTGAGTTCATTTACAGCCAACATTATCGGTCCCGGCACGCCAGCAGGCAATTTGCACATCGATTTTCCATTGGGCACACTGCCCACGCCCCGACCTTCTTTTGCGCTTTCAGCCAACAGCGTCTGGTTCCTCGACGACTTTTATCCCAAAAACGGCTCCACCCGCTGTGTGCCCGGCAGTCACAAAAGACTCGACACCAGGCCGAAACCAGATCAAACATATCCAGACGAAATCCAGGTCGAGGGACCAAAAGGCTCGGTCATGATCTTAAACGGCGCAACCTGGCATGGATCGGGCGCAAACCAGACCGACCGCGAGCGCGTGGCGTTGCTCGGATTTTACAACCGTTCCATCCTCAAAACCCAGCAGGATCAGATGAGCCTCGCAACAAAAAAAGTCATGAACCGCGCAACCCCGCTCCTGCGACAACTTTTGGGATTCAACGCCCTCCCCACAACCCGGGCTTGATCCTGCACAATAAACCAGAAAATTGAATTGAGGATTCCATGAAAATTACAGACATCGAAGTCATCACATTCCGTGCGCCAGGCGGCAGATCTCGACCGAGTAAGTGGGGTTACGGCGTCTGGGGAGAGGAACAAAAAGAATCGGCCGGATCGATCTTCAAAATCGCAACTGATGAAGGGCTTGACGGATATATGATCGGCGGCGACCGGCGATATCTTGAAGGTCCAATCAAGCGCATGTTGATCGGTGAAGATCCTCTTGCGCGTGAAACAATCTGGAACTGGATGGACCAGTTGGTCACCTTCGGTCACAGCTTGCCCGAGCATGTTATGGGCGCAGTCGATTGCGCCCTTTGGGACCTGCTGGGCAGAATGGTTGACCTGCCCGTACACAAGATCCTCGGCGGTGCTCGCGACAAAGTAAAAGCTTATGCCAGCACTTATCCCAACATAGGAAAACCCGAAGACTATGCGGCACATGCACTTGCCTGCAAAGAACAGGGTTACAAAGCCTACAAAGTTCACGCGTACATCTGCTGGAATCCACATACATGGGAACCTGCCCCACAGGTGCCCGGATTTCCCAAAGAAGACGTGGAAGTATGCAAGGCCGTGCGCGAAGCTGTCGGCGACGACATGGTCTTGATGTTAGACCCCTTTGGCGTCTATACTTTAGAGCAATCGCTTTGGGTCGGCCGCGAACTGGAAAAACTGAATTACTACTGGCTGGAACATCCCATGATCGAAACGCGAACAGAAGCATACCGACGATTGACCCGCGAGTTGGACATTGCCATTCTCGCACCAGAACACATTCCCGGCGGTGTCTTCACACGCGCCGAATGGGTGCTCCAGGGTGCATCTGACATGCTGCGCATCGACGACAACTTTGGCGGCATTACTGGTTCATACAAAATGGTGAATGTGGCACAGGCTTTTGGCATTCAGTGTGAAATGCATGGCGGCGGATGGGCAAACAGTCAAATCCTGGGCGCAACAACAGAAGCAACCTGTGAATACTTTGAACGCGGCCTCTTACGCCCCGACTTCGACTACGAAACTCCGCCACCCTATTTGAATTCCATCGTCGATCCCCTGGATGACGACGGTAATGTCATCCTACCCCAGCTACCAGGTCTGGGATTTGATTTCAACTGGGATTATATTAACGACAATTTGATCGACCCATAAAACGAGAAAGCATCTTGCAAGGTTTACAGGAGTCATAGATGCGAATAGAACAAATCGACGCCTACGTCGTCAAATTACCTCGTCTCAATATCGCTGAGAACATTCCCGATTATGTGCGTCCTCGCAAATCGCTCTCCTACGACACAACGCCTCCCATCGACGACATGGCAGCTGCGCGTTATGCCGAAGCACTCTTTGTCAAAATCACCGCCGACAATGGCCTTGTCGGATGGGGCGAAGGCCAATCCCTGCTCGTTCCCGAAGCCACCAAAGCAGTCGTAGATCGCCTGTTTGCCCCCATTCTCATCGGCGAAAATCCGCTCGCTCGCGAAAAGCTCTACGACATGACCTACGGCACCATGCGCGGTCGAGGTTACCGCTCGGGTTATCTCGCGGCCGCCCTTGCGGGCATCAACAACGCCCTCTGGGATCTTTCGGGCAAAGCCCTCGACGTACCCTGCTACGTCCTCTGCCCGACCTCGCGCGAACAGGCATCACGGGCAGCCAGCGCATCGCCCACCTCGCCGAAACCTTCGACATCCCACTCGCCCCTGCAGTTGGCGCAGGCAACGTCCTTTCTACCGCTGCGCAACTTCAGCTATCGGCAGGCATTCTCAACTTTGTCATCATGGAACACTTCGACCAGAGCTTCCAGCTAAAAAGCGATCAGATTCTCAAGCAATCCCTCACCCGAAACGGCAGTTATCTCGAACTGCCCGACCGCCCGGGACTGGGTATTGAAATCGACGAAGAAAAATTGATGCAATATGCAATAAAATAGGAAAAAATTGAATATGACTGAAGGATACGAAGTTACCAGCACAACAGGAGCAGTTGCAGCCGGACCTCCAGAGGCGGCAAGAGTCGGTGCGAGAATACTCGAACAGGGTGGTAACGCCTTTGATGCAGCAGTGGCGACCAGTATGGCATGCTGCATGTTACAGCCACAGTCCACGGGTGTGGGTGGTTATGTACTGTGTGCCGTAATCCTGGAAGGTGCCACAGGCAAAGTCTGGTCGATAGACGCCAATTCGATTTCGCCCAAAGCGGCTCACGAACACATGTACACCATCCTGCCAGCGCGTACCCCCAGAGGCATCAATGGAAATGAATACAACTGCAGCGTAAAGGACAATGCCAACGTCCATGGACCTCTCGCCATTGGTCCCCCGGGTATGATGGCAGGCATGGGCACCATTTGGGAAAAGTGGGGAAAACTCAAATGGTCCGATGTGATAGCACCATCGCTGAAGCTACTCGAGGATGGCTTTCTCTTCAGTTCTACTGCAGGTGCGATCAAAAATCTCCAGGACGTGATCCGCAAATTTGAAGCAACAGAAAAACATCTGATGCCCGAAGGACGTGTTCCAACAGCAGATGAAATCTGGCACCGCCGCGATATGGAAAAAACCCTTGCAAGAGTTTCAGAAGCCGGATGGCAGGATTTCTATACGGGAGAAATCGGCCATAAAATAGTGGATCACGTTCAGGCCACTGGCGGTATTTTGACAATGGAAGATATGGCTGCCTTCAAACCAGGAGTGACCGAACCATATACCACGACCTACCGCGAGGCATCCGTGCATGGCGCGATTTTGCCCAACGGCGGATTGTCCAGCTTGCAATTGCTCAACATGTGGGAATGCTTCGATCCCCTACCGGATGACACGGTCGAGTACTGGCACCGATTCGCCGAGCTTCTCAAGCTGGTCTGGCGAGATCGCCTTCTTCATCTCGCGGATCCAAACCATGTGGATGTACCGGTCGAGCAACTGCTGAGCAAAGATTATGCAGCCGGTCGAGTGGAAACACTGCGCCAGTTTCCCAATGGGGTGGACCAGCTTGTGCCACCGCCAATGGGTGATTCAAATGATGGTACGCTCCACGTCTCTTCTGCAGATGCCGAAGGAAATGTGGCGTCCGTAACAATTTCTCAAGGCGGCGCTTTCGGTTCCCTTGTTACGGTGCCGGAAACAGGCATCATTCTGGGACATGGGATGTGCAGATTAGATCCCAGACCCGGTCGCAAAAATTCTGTGGCTTCGCTCAAGCGACCGCTGAACAATACAGTTCCGCTCATCATTCAGCTTCCAGGTCGGGATGTAGCGATTGGAATGCCAGGCGGCAGGCGTATCATCTCTGTGAACGCTCGTGCGGCCCAAAAAATCGTCGATTACGGCGCAACATCCTTCGAGGCTGTCAATGGACCGAGGATGCATGTACAAACCCACGAGCCGGTAAGTGTGACCCGTGCCTTGTCCGATAATATCGTGAATGGATTGATCGAAATGGGCCACAAAATCACATCTGTCAACGGTCTGGGCGGCGGGATCCACTGCGCGGAGTTTATAGAAGCAGAAGGAACCGTCCGGGCAGGTGGCAATACATGGTCCGCAGGAAGCGGTTCATGAAACCAAAGCACTCTGGGATCAGGCCCTGACGGATGTTTGTCGTGTTCTCTGTCCATCTCGGGATCTCTTGTGATAAAAACGTCAACTATTCCCCTCAAGCTCGATCCGATTACCACCCAGAAGTTCCGCATGATGAGGGTGGCATGTAAAGATAATCACCTGCTTCTGTTCTGCGAAATCTCTAAAGGCCTCAGCCGCCTTTTCCTGTCGACGAGGATCCAGATCCACAAGCGGGTCGTCAAGCATAAGCATACCATTTGCGTCCATCAAAAAATGGTTGGCCATAGCAAGGCGAAGCGATAGGGCCAGAACATCCTTCGTCCCGGCGGATAACAGATCGTATGGTAATGTCACACCATCTTGTCGAACAAATCCCCGCGGAAGGCTCTCCTCCATATCGATTTGGGCATACCGGTTCTCTGTCATCGACACCACATATCGCTCCAGATCGCCTGTCAGTCCTCTATAGGTATTTGAATCCATCTCCTCCATCAGCCGATCTGTCAGGTCTTTTATCCTTGCGACGGCTTCGCCTCGTTTATTTATTTTCTTGAAATTTTCGGTCAATTCTACAAGCCGGTTGTTTAATTCTTCGGCAGGTAATTCTGGTTCGTTTCTCTCTACATTCGCACGCTGAATTAACAGGTCTGTATTATGATTGTTCGTTTTCGTCAACTCAGCCTGCTTCTCTTCGTACATTTCGATGAAAGAATCAATATCGTCAACATCATCGGGTAGCGGGACAAGATTTTCGATCTTGTCCTGTACATCTCTCTCCTTCTTTGCCTCTTCGGCAAGCTTCAATAGCAATTGGTCCGAACTGCCGTAGGTATCAATCAGTTCCTGGATTCGTTGTTGGTTCTGTCCTAAGGAGCGTTCACGTTCACTGATCTCAGCCTTCACATTATACAGATCTTCCTGAATGCTCTTCAAATCACGGGAATCTTCTGTTGTCCCAATCTGTGCAACTTTCGCTTTGAGTTCTTCATAGGTCTCCCCAGCCAACGCCGCTTTCAGATTGTTCTTTGCAGAGTTGACGCTTTGAAGACTCGTCATATAGCCATTATTGATGCCAATAGCTTCATTTAGATTCTCAACATCGTGCTGTTCAAGCAGAGCGGTGAGATGCCGATTAGTCTCCTCAAACTCCTGCACAAGTGCATCAAAATTACTCTCACCAGATGAAATGTCTATCTCCCAGTCCTGATGACTAATCTTTACTCTGCCTCCTTCATCGTAAGAGATATGCTCCCCAGATCCTATTTCTTGGGGCTGCGGTTCAGAAAGACCTTCTTGAACTAAAATGGAAAGGGCATTGTTTGCCAACAAACGGACAGAGAGTTTGCCCGCATTTACGCTTGCCTTAAGCTCGTTGAGTTTCGCATCTGTGACTCGCAACTCTTCCAGGTCATCGGCTGTAAGTTTTGGAGTTTGTTGGGCTACCTGCTCCGCACCCTCAAGTTCTTGCCGTCTCTGCTCAACCTGCTCGAATTGTCTTCGTAATTGATTTCTCTCTTCCTTTTTTATTGTCACTTCTTGTTCCAAAACCAGCGCGTTCTCTTTTTTCTTGAGCCCAGGCAACAATACCTCAATCCGGGCCGCTTCGTTTTCAGTGATAGGCCAATCTCTGTTATCTTTTCGGAGTTTTTCCATACGGGCGTCAATGGCAACCTGTCTGTCATTCAATGACTGACGCTGGCGTGCATCCTCTACGACCCTCTCATTTTCTTTGATATAGGCTTCGATGGTTTCAATTGTGTTACTGCAAGCACTGATCTCGCTGTTAATTTCGTCCAGTTCAACCTCGTAGACCTTGGCTTCCTTCAAAGCCGTCCGTGTATCTTCCAGACCGTAATGGGCCTGGAGGATCTTGCCGACATTTATTTTATAACGCCGATCACTTTCAGGGCATCCGCGTTCGCGATCCCACCGACTGTAGTATGCAGTGTATTCGGATTCGATATTCTGCTTGAACTGATCTACCGAGACACCATCCGTCTCGAAAACAGCCCTTCGGAGGATCGTACTAAGGGTCTGAATAGGTTCCTGTTGAGCCTCCAATTCCTCAATCGTTTTGGGTAGCTCGGATTGGTACGTCATTAGCACTGTTTTGAACGTCCCCTCTTTAGCTGGCAGCAGCGATATCAGACGTCCTTGGACCGCATCTTCGTCTGTAATGATAGAACCTCTTGGCAACGTAAGTTCCACAGACTTTGTAGCACCCCAGGTTCTCTTGAGTGCATACGTATTTCCGTTTAGATCCAGACATAGAGACACGACGATGGTATCCCCACCTTCTAACGGCAAGAAGGATTCCATCTCCCTTCTAAACACGGAAGGGGTTAGGTGCGCTGGTGTAAAAAGCACCCGTTGAAGCGCATTGAAAATCGTTGATTTTCCTGCTTCATTCGGTCCGTGAATGACATTGAGTCCAGGTTTGAAAGCGAGTTGTGCATCTGTCAGCCCGCCAAAAGGCTTGAGAGCTATGCTCTTGAGTATCATTCTTTCACCTCCTGAATCATTTCATAACCAATCTGTAGTGCCTCTGCATCCTCTTCGCTGCGAGCAAGCTCCGTTAAAAGCCTGTATGGAAAAGATTCTTGGGTAAACTCCCGGTCAATGACATCGGGAGTAATCTCTATAGCCACATCGCTGTCATCCCACTGAAGATAAAAAACATGATCTCTTATAACAGATTTTACAGAATCTAATTCTGCATAGGTTTCTCTGGGCAATCGCCCGGTCAGCTTCAATTTTACCAGCAGATTTGTTCGGTCCGTTTCCGTGTAATATTTCTTCAATTTCTCTATGTCCACCGACGTTCTCAAGTCAAACTCATGGTGTGTAAACTGAAACTTTCCTGGGAAAATCTGCCGTGCATTGATTGCCTTATTGTTATCAAGCTCAATAATCCAGGCGCATCCACAATGGCGGCAATCGAACCCATCCGGTTCAGGCGTGCCAGAATAATATATCCGTTCGCTGGAACCGGATTTAGCAGGGAATGGAACGTGGATATGACCAAGCAGCCACAGATCGACTTCGCATTCAAGGAGTTCTGCACGGGTCATCGGGTAGTAATTCCGCCGTTCATCAAGACCAAGCCCCTCAATATTCCCGTGAGCAATTCCGATATGGTATTTGGTGCTCTGATCCTTATGGGTCGTTTTGACCCAATCGATAGCATTCTCAGAAGAATGCTTGGCAGTGCAAGGACCGGGATAGAGCACAACATCCAAATCATAGTGATCCAAGGGAACGGGCTCCTGTTTCTCCAATACACACAACCGATCACCACCATTTTCAACAACGTACTTCCATAAGTCGCTTTGACTGGACATATAGTCGTGGTTGCCTGGCAGTAAGATCACCAGGCCATTGCATTCATTCAAGATATCAATACACCTGCTGATATCTCGTCTGGCAACGGTTACCCGATCAAAAACGTCACCAGCCAGAACAAAAAGGTCACACTGTTCTGAGTTGGCTCGGTCAACCAAGCCTTCCAGCACCTCAAACCTCGCCTCAGTGAGTTTGTTTTGGACATCCGGATAGCCTGCGAATTTCAGTCCCAAATGCAGATCCGCAGTATGCAAAATCTTCAACGCCATTTCACCCTCCTGTACAATAATCGAGAATTCAGCGAAAAACTACCAGTTGCCGTCCTTGACGATTTGCCCATCTTTGACCGCAACCACCTGCTCATCAGGGATTTTAATAGGTGTATCATCTTGCTGAGATACCTCCCCTTTTCTGTTATACCTTAGGTAGAGCAATATATGTGCCAACCACTCAATCCTGCAATAAATCCCTTGATTAAGCGATTGATGAGTGATATCGGAGCGGAATATTAAACCTGGATTGGAACGCATTTAAATGCCTCTTGAAGCCCAAAAAGGAAAGAGGAGTGAGTGAACTCACTCCTCTTTGTGGTAAATAATCAACCAGTCGAGTCGCCTACTCTTTCCGGACGTAAGTGATCGTTGTTTCTTTGCACTTTCGTTTCGTCTGATCAACAAATCCCAGTGAAAATTTCCCTTCAGGTTTCTGAAAGATATCCAGGCCCCGTCCTATAACAATTCGCCAGCCAGTATCAGCCTCGATCATTCGGTCGTGTTTTGTGTCGCTAAATTCATAATCCAGAAGTACCCGATCTTGAACAAGCTGATTCTGAATATCTTTGAAAGTAGCATCGAGACCCTGCTGCTTCTGGTAATCAGAGTCAGTACCAGTCACCAGACACACCTTAATATTGCCTTGATCGGGAGCGATCATTTCACAAAAGCTCAGGAGGTTATAAATCTGATAATCATATCGGATATAGGGGTCAACCAATCTAATCTCTGTGGCTCCGGTTAGATAAGGGCTAAAGAGTTTCAAATAAGAAATGCCCTTTTGCCCCTCTTTGATATCCAATGTGGCTTCAACGGGTTGTCTATTGGGGGATAAGGGATCATTTTCTACTGCTTCTGGTAACGGCCCTGGTTTCTCGTCTGGATGTGAAAGCTGGAATTCATCTGGGTATTCACTCTTTATAGTTACCCACTTAAATTCTTGATCCAGTCGGGCAAGCTCATCTCGAATTTGTTGGCGCATACGAACCGCAGGGTTTACACAGTATTCAGTGAATTCTTGTTCGCTAACCTTCAAGTCGGGAAACAGCAACTTCAGGAAGCCTTCTGCAAGCCGAGCGACGGCCTTGTTATCTCGCATGTCCTCGCACTGGGGCAAGCGCATATGGGAAACATAATCGGCATATTGTAGATCTGTTCGCAATTCATGGAGGACTTCGCTGAAGAAGTCACCTTTGAAGCCCAGACTTTTTGAAGGTGTATCCCGCGTAATTCTTGGCATAAACCATCCCTCAAGCAAGCCATGAACGCGATCAACAAAAGCAGACTCCTGCAACGCCGCAGGCAATTCTTCGAAGATCCCATTCGTTTCATAAAGCGGTCTTCGGTCAGGGCCTAGGGTTATGTTCCCCAACATTACAAACCCAGATTCCGATGTACCCATATCACCTGTCGCACGGCGATAACGTCCACTTTCGAGGTACATTTTCAGTCCTGCCATAGCCTCGCCAGCATTGTCTGTCTGGATCTTCTGCACCTCATCGACAACAACAACATCGTATCTCGGAATCAAGCCCATCTGTTTAGAGGCACTGTTGAAGAAAAGAGTGGGGGCAGACAGCTTACCACCGGGAATGACTGCCGCATAACGGCTAATGTTGTCAAAGATAAATGATTTGCCTGTACCCTTTGGGGCCAGTTCAGCCACATTGACCCGAGGTTCCACCAGCGCAATAATACGACCAAGCAAAAGCATTTTCTGAGGAAGTTTCAGAACGTCTGGGTTAAACTGGCTACTCGAAACCAGCAGATCAATCCACTCGTCCAAAGAAAAATGTTGTCGGCATTCTTTGAAGTAGTCCAGATCCACACCTGGATTTTGGAAAGGTTTGAAATCCACCATCCAGATTTGTCCCTTCTTCACTTCCTCTCCATCTGGGGGCACATACCTGAGCATGCCGACTCCCCACATCCCCGTCTTGAGCAGCATGGGATTCTCGTCAACAATTCCTTTCTGAATCATCGCATGAGTCTCGTCTAAAATGGGAATACTCAACTCATGGGTATTTTGAGCCAGATTCACATTTACGCGAAAATCATCCAGAATCTGGACTTCCTCCTGCTCCTTGAGGCGATTGAGGAGTAGATTCTTATCTGCCTTCTGGGGCAAGTAAGAGGATACAATCCTGACGATTTCCTCTCTGCCGTCCTCTGTTAAATCATCTCCCTCCAGGAACTGGCTGATGATCCACTCTCCCACATAGACAGGAATCGCACGCGCACCAAAACCGGCCTTGCCCATCAAACCTTTATTGATCACGACTTCCCCGTAATAATCTCGGGCTTTCACTTCAAATGGACTCATCTGTTTACCTCAATCTATGTTAAATCTTTCAAATTAAAACCACCAGTAGTGGCCGATCTAAATACTGCAGCAGTAAGAACCTGCATCGTGTATTCACCGCCTGCAAGTTCATAAGTAATCTGTAGCAGTAGTTCCTCTTGATCTTGCGCAGCCTTTTTGAAATAACAACTCAGCGACAATTCGCCAACTGATTCTGGCTCAATCTGTCCAGTTGTGAACTCCTTGACATCAGCGTCTGGACTGACAACATCTACTCTAACAATACTAATGGGTTCTGCATTTGGATTCTGTACTTCAAGTCTGATTGGGACAACGCGTAAGATATAAAAAATCGCGTGCCCAGATTGACGATCCGTCCTAAGATCCACGAAACGCACCAAAGGTTCACGCCAGGAAACCTTGACAGGCCGAAAAATGGCAGCAGGTACAATAACCTCCTCTGGAGCCGCACCACCATGTACAAAACCTGTCGTCTTGTTGCCCTTCTTGACCGTATTGTGACCTTTAGGAATAAAGAACACCGTGTCTTGATTGTTAAATGGTGGTTTAAATCTGTACCCAAAAGCCCACAAATTCTCCGGTATTTCGTCTGTGCAGTCTTTGGGAATCTGAGCAAACCGGTGTTTCTCGTACTCAAACAGACGATTCACGATCTGTGAGTCCAAGGTTGCTTTTTCATCATCAATGATTTTTGTTGCACCGTGATCCGTAACGGCATACACCCCGAATTTATCTTTATCTCCCTGCCATCGGTTCAAAAGGTCTTTTACTGCTTCTGCAAGACGAACAAACAATCTGAATAATTCTTCTCTATGTGTACTGCCATCTGCCTCAACGTCCGCATGTAGGGTCCGGTCAACCGCGAGAAAGTTCAGCACAAGAACAGATGCACCGCCACCCAGGTCTGCTTCAGACAGCTTCTGCAGATTGTGCAAATACAGAACCTGTTTGCCTGGCCAATCTCTGAGTCCTCGTTCTTGAAGCAAGCGGTCGTATTTGGTATCCGTCTTTTCCCAGTCACTACCAAGCAACAAGGGTTTGCATACTTCAGTATGGCTCGGTAAAGGGGCGAATCTATATTCCTGTTGGTGGCGATGGAACCCAATATTTCCCATTGCTTCCTCAAATAACGTCCAAAAAGCAACGGGCAGACAATCAATCAGCAATATCAAAGAAAGGTCGTCATTTACCAGATGCTCACGCCACTCACTGAGAAGGTGAACAAGGCTTTTTCCCGTATCCTGATGAATGGTCATGTATTCATCAACATACCAATCAGAGAATGCCTGAACAGTCTGTTCGAGTTTACGCTCATAGTGCTTGTTCTGAATCTGCCATTGCCTGTAGGGAATATATTCTTTTACAGACCAATCCAACCATCGGGCTCCCCCCCAAGCGTCACCAGCGTCTTGTTCCGAGGGTCTGGCAGGTGGCACAAAACGATCCAGAGCATCAATCTTGACAGAGCTGACTCCTGGGCAGGTCTTAAAGACTTCTTCGACAAGCTCAATATCCTTTGCCTGTAATTCGTAACTTGAGTTCTCTAAAATCTGCTCGACAAAGGAGAACTCTATGGCTAACCGACGAGAAACAGTACCCAGAACTTTCTTGAGATCCTCTGTCGAAGATACAGGGTCTTGAAGAATATCATTGAAAAATAGCCGAATCTGATTTTGAGCTGTATCTACAGCAGCCGGATGAAGACGCAGGCTGGACAGAAGTCCGACAGGTATTGACCTCAAAAATACAACTCTCTGCGGTCCAGTGACGAACTCAATAAGCTGGTCTGAATAATGCCCGAGGAGTGCCCACAAAGTCAAATCGTGCCAGAGCGCATCTGGCTGATCTACGAGGCTCCGGCTGAATTCTCCCATCCATGATTGATCAGTGTTTTCTTCCCACTGCACACACTTCTCACTCAAACAGTCGCTGATTATGGGATACCGGTCAGAATGTGTTTTGTATTCTGAACTCACCACTGCAGAAAGAACCTCTGATACATGCTCTGGGTCTAATCTCGATGAACAAAAGGATCGACTCAGGAAATGACCTAACACAACATCTACAAAATCATCAACGCCCTCAGTGGAAATATCTAAGTCGAGCAGTTTCTCTGACTCAACCCTCTGGTCATTCAACCAATCGGGTATTGTAACATCCCACCTGTCTGCCAAAATCACACGAGAGGTAAGTTCTCGAACGCAGCAATTAAGATCAAGTAGATTACAGTAGGCCTTAAACCAGGCAACATGTGGCCTTTGTGCCACCCAGACCCCTTTTGGTCGGTTTGCGGCATCATTAACAGCCTTGCAGGCTTTGACGTAGTCTCGATCTGTGATTACGAGCAAAGTGCCTTCGGGTGTAACACCCTTTTGCGATCCTACAAAACATATTTCAAATGGTTCAGTTTGATTGACCATAAGTCTGATCAAAGTTCATCTATAACGGCAATCAGTGCCTTTGCCTGTTTGTCGTCAATGATCTTAAGAGTCTTTGATTCCTCTAATATCCCCTTGAGCACAGTTTTCAAATCATCCACAGTCTCAGGGATCTTGAAATGGGCTTCCCGAACAAAGAGGTCGTCTTTCCGATCGTTAAATACGGGCTTGTATTCAAGGGGTTTGTAGATGACCGTAAAGGAGACTGGATCACTGTAATTTCCTTGAGCATCCATCGCACGAGTGCGAATATAAGAAAAAGGCTTGTCTGTAACGACATCGCCCAAATCCGTGTCCTCTTTGCTCACAACTCTATCTGTGGCGGTCTTGGGGTCAGTCTCTGAATCAGTTTCCGATATGCTATAGATCAGGGAAGACGCACCATCAGGTATCTTGAGGAGAATCTCAGCGCCACTCGCGAGTTCGTATTTCTGAGAATTGATCTGCTTTGCATTGCCAACCGTTTCAATTTCTGGGGGGTCAATGACAATGGCGGCAGCGTCAACAGCCTCCAGTGCCTGTTTCAGTTTGGCCGTATAATCATCAATGTGAAGGGTAGGCCAATCCGACACTTCCCCCAAACCGAAATCTTTTGGCAAACGGTTCGTCAATTGAGTTTCAAAGTCTATGGAAGAATCCCCCAAGATCCGAACCAGGCTTTCAGCCTCCGGACTGTCCTGGTAAGTCATTGCCTGGCGCTGTCTCGGTGTCAATTCCTCATACCAGGCTTCGACAGCGGTTTTGCATTGAACAAGATCCCCCTTCTCGCCGAACATCTCCGAAACAGCTTCCGCAACTTTGTCTGTAACAATTTGGTAGCCAGTGTTCAAATGTTTGACATGTGCGGAAAATGCTTGAGAAATGGCATTCACACCATCCTCAGTCAACTTATCGTCTGCAATTTCATCTTCGTAAATTGCGGGCAGCCCTCCGAGAAGAAATTCATACCGGTCACCATTGCGGATATCATCAAATGCGTCCTTGAACTTCCTCAATCCGTCTGTATGTTTCTTCTCGTAAATCTCTGTGATCTTTGCCACCGGTGGTACACTGCGCCACCAGGATTCCAGAACCTCAAATGTTTCATTCAAAGATCGAGTTTCGCCATGTTTGAGTGGCGGTGCTCCGACCGTAGTAGCGACTGCTTCCACCAGTTTTCTTTGGATATCAGAAATCTCGCGGACTTCAAAAACCACACTGGTAGCAGGATCGGACACAAGCGCTGATAATTCTCCGTATTCTTCAACAGGATATTCAGTGATCATAGTGGAATCTTTATAGATTCTCAACCGCTCACCTAAAGCTCGCACTGCATGTGCCAGGGCAAGCATCAGCGCCGTTCCGCCAGAACCGTATGGTGCGTTTTTGGCGTCGTTAATGAATGTTCCTATAGGAAGACTTTCTCCAGAATTGAGATTTGACAACCGTTCGCAGAGTTCCTTTAGAACAGGGAAGCTATCGTCTATTTTCTTGGAATCACTTTCACAAAAAAAGAACGTCACAGGGCCATCATCATCGATCTTCCTCAATGCTCCTGCACCTTTCAGCAATACCCGTTCAAGATAGCGTTTTTCTCCATGGCTGGCTGGATTTCCGTTGTCAATCTGCACGCGATCAGGCTGCAGAAGCGTGTTCACTGCCTGTCTCAAAGCATTGTTTCTAGCCGTGCGCCATTTATCGTCGTGTACCCAGTTCAAATCTGTGTGATTAATCTTGCAGCGTTTGGTAAACATCTGCTCGCACAGCGTATCAACTGGTCCATGCGGCTGCTTTGGCTGACCCACAACGACTTTTCCAGACTTACTGTACCAACATGCACCTTCGCCACTATCAATCTGCTTGAAAATACTTTGAAGTGTTGGCAGAAATCCATCCTGTGGATTCTCAAAAAGATCCCGCAGGCGTGATTCGGTTTGCGCATTCAGCTTTTCTTCAGATAGTGGATCAAGAGCATTTCTACATGCCCTGACTTTGAGAAGCATCTCCGTAAAGGGCTGTGGCTCATCGGGAACACCAACGACGAAATCGTCGCACGGAATATCTTGCACCGCTTCGCGGGCAACCTGAATATCTGAAACATCTTCACAAAGCGCATAGACAGCAACGCCCTCGTAGCTACTGTTGGGCTTTAATACTGCTTCCAATTGTTCCTTCTTGAGTTTTTCCCAAAGATTTTCGCCCATATCTTTCGCTCTCACATAGACAGTTCGAAAGCGTTTGTCTTCACCATAGGTAAGATTGTGCTGCTTGGCATCCAGAACCTCCGGACTTTTCACTTCAGAAAGAAATGCCTTGACCATATCTTCAGGATGCTTAGACGTATCTTCCAGATAGCGATTTATCAGGTCGTAGGGATCAACACCGCTTCCGACAGCAAGTTCATAAGTCTTTGACTGTTGCCGGAAGAACACGGCACCCGTTTTGGCGAGAAGATCTAAGTTTGTCTCTATGATCTTCTTTTCTCCTGAAGTCAGGGCATATAGGCCAAACTGGATATTATCCAAAGTGGTGGGAATCTGCGACAACTGATAGATCAGAATAGTTTGTAGAATCGAAGTCTGCAGAGCCTCGCGATCATTCACTAACTCATTCTCGCTTGCCTTTTGCATGGCATCAAAACTTGCAACATAGCCGTTGACCAATTGACGCTGCGTGTCGCGCAACTCGGCATTGCTGGGAGACAGTTCGCCTTGGAAAAATGTGAAAAGCCTATCCACGATGTAAAGGTTCAGTTTCCCACTACTGTCCAGCAAGTCGCTGTCTTCAATGAACTCCGCATAGGAACCCTCAGCCCCGCCTACCTCACCAGAGAAAAATGTGAAGGTGCTGCGGGCGTCAGATCCTATCTCAGAAGACAGTCTGAGTAAAGCCGCAAGAGCAGCGGGATGGACACCGTAAATGTCCTCAAGCACACGCTGACGAATTCGCTTGGTATCTGGGATCCAGGGGAAGAGTTTGAGTGTTTCACACACAGGCAATAGAGCGTCCAGCACACCGAGTTTGGGTTTCACTTCGCTGTTCCAGACTTGACCTGTCTTTTCTGTCTCTACGATTGCTCCGATAATTTCCTCAATACCTTCATTCAAAAGATCAACTGTTGTGATTCGTGCGCTCATCACAGAGGCATCATCCCGACTAAATCTGTCTGCATATGCTTTGAAGTCTTTATGGATACAACCTACAAAAACAACATTGGGTTCATTTCGGCAGATGGTTTCCATGAATCCCTGAAGCACATCCTTTGAATACGCCGCCTTTTCCAGAGTAAATCCAAACTCATCAAACAAGATAGCCAGTCCCTTGAACCGAGCTTTGAACGCCGTGCTTCTTACCAATTTCTGAACAATTGGAATGAGATTACCCGATTGTGCTTGAAATTCTGTTCCCCCCTGGGCAAGCTTGTAGGCTACCCTAAACTGCTCCAAAGATTCAGAATTGTAATCAGTCAGACCGGCACGAAGTTGGTCAACAGTCAACCCTGGCGCAGTCCGTTCGAGGGCTTTGGAAAAGTCTTCATAGTAATTGCGGATCGCAGCGGGATCCTCTGCCTGCCTCTCCCAATCCGTCAACTGGCGTTCCGCCTCGTCAAATTCTGTTTCTACCTCTGCATCAAGATCTTTGGATTTACAGGCCTTAAAAACAGCCTTTAACACCACATCCTCAAACCGTCTTCCCGAGTGGTAATCACAGATCGCAACCAGGTACTGACCGCCCTTACGGATATTTCTCAGTTGCTTTGCTGCATTGGCATCCAGTTTCTCATAGTTGTCATAAAACCCCTTGATCTCTGTATCACCGCTGGATCGGCTGAGTGCATTTGCATACATCAGACAAAGATGCGATTTACCTGTACCGTACGATCCACTGAGTAAGTAGAATTTTTTGTCGTTAGGCTGATACAATCCCCGACAGAGACGCTCAAATGCTCTGCGATGCGCAGTGGTGGGACGGTACATTGCCATACGATCAGCATTCTCTTGGCTTTCTTCAAAGGCACTTTTCAACACCACGAAGTTCGCGTAGCCAGTCTTTAGGTTTACCACCTCTTTAATTTTGCTCATCGCTTCTTTCCTCTTCAGAATTGGCAGAATTTTCCTTGGCACATCAACTGTGGAAGCAATATATGGGTCAGAGTTCTCCTAAGCCGAGTTATTCAAGAGCTGTTTTCGACATACCCGATTGCTTCAACCCTTCAATTCAAATTTCAGACTTTCCTGGGTCATTCCACGCCTCTATGACCGGTGTCAACCGATCATATTCCTCCAGACATTTCCGTTTGGATACAAACTCCCCAAAGTTATCGACCTCTTTCCGCTTCAGTGCCTCGAAAGTGTCAAGAATATGCGTGAAATCCTCTCTGCTCAGACTATATAAGTGGGCAACAAGAGCATCCAACTCTGCTCGGAATTGAGATCTATGTGTAATATCCATTTTGTTTGAGTTCCAATCTTTGGCTGTACATTTCTCTGACCAAATCGGAGTGAGATCTCCCAAAGACTGCAACACATTTTCGCGGATTTCCTTCTCATGTACAGGTCCGTATGTATCATAGCCTATACCTTGCTTTTCATACCACAATTCACTTTCTACCCAAGAAGGCAGGTATATTTCTTCCCATAATTGAGCATATGATGGATTAACACAAGATAACCTGGCGACGCGTGGGATTATCTTATCGAAAAACCAATCGCCCTTTGCCTTTCGTGGAACAGGGATTCCATAGACAATGAAGAAACTAAGATTCGCATTGATCTGCATCCCTAGTGCGAAGTCAAAGACAAAAGAATTTAATATTGCTGCAAGATAGCACAATTCCGGTTCATTTAAGAGCGTTCCTTTACCTTCATTATCATATGGATCAAGAATTCTCGTAACAGCTAGGTTATCCCACATGAATGTATTAGGTGGCAGAATACACGCAATCATTGCTCTAGTAACCTTTGGTGCTAGTGTTATATTCTGAAGTGTGCGATGGCAAGGTTAATGAACCCATCTTCATCGGGTTTAAAGCCCTGCCATTGTACCAAGATATTGAAGGCGGCCATGGTAAAAGCCAATCGCATTGCAAAATAGCTCCAGACCCGATGCATGACTTTCTTAAAATGCCACACGAGCGTCATCATAGATAAGATGGTTTCAACCACCATGCGCTCATTCCAAGTGCCACGCGGACAGATTTTTAAGTTTTCTGGGTTGTCTTGCGCTTTTTGAAAGCCGACATCGGCAAAGACGACCATGTCTGATTGCACCTGCTTGATGAGATGGTGGAAGGTGGTATCGTGAACATTAGCTGTCTGACAGTCCCAATCCACGATGAGACCCCATTGATTGATCAACAGACAGAGCTTGCCACCGACAATCCAGCGATAATTCGATTTGCCTTTCTTCCCGATCTGAGCAGGACTTCTGCCTTCTCGGATCGGATGAATCAACTCAATGCCATAGCTATCAATGATGCCCAACACGCTCTTTTCGGCTAAAAATCGGCTTGTGGCGTGTTGATGCCTTAAAAAGAGGCGAAACAAGCGCGTGCGATGAGGTAAGTTAGGAAACAGGTGCTGCCAATCGTTTATCAGCCAATCATAATAGGCGCGATTGCCCACCCCTTTAATCGCAAAAAGCAAGGCCAACGTGATGACTTCGCTGGGATAGAGCTTGGCTTGAGGATGTTTCTCAAGGTCTTGCGTTTGATCATCTACCCGACAGAACAGGTCAATGATCAGCATTTCAGTCGTCATGAAGTTTACCTCCCTGCTGTGAATGAATGAGGTGCTAACTCATTCAGCATAGGTAAACTTCTGGCGACTTACAACTTCTTATCTACTAGCACCAAAGGTTAGTATCGGTTGTCCGTGCTTGGCGGCGATTTACAAGACGATAATGATCCGCATTTATCAGTTTTTGTTCCGGAAACTTTTTGAGTTTTGTTCGTGCTCTATCCGGGTCAATCCAATAGTTATTTTTGGCGAAGTTTGGATTGTATTGGTGAATCATCTTTCCTTCATACAGAGGGACCCCGAAACCATCTTGATTTAGCATCTCCATGTCACCCATATTGTCTATCTCTCTAGTGAACAGCACAGACCAGGGGGAGTTGGATTTCTGCCCTAATGGAGGATGATCGGAATATATCTTCTCGATAATGTCTATTTCTTGTTGATTTTGGAACTCAAAAATATTTAGGTTCTCTGGGGCAAGTTTCTTTATTTGGTTTACATTTATTTCGAGCGAATTCTTCTCTAATCGAGGTAAGCTATCTGGATCGTGTTCCATAAATGCACATTTGAGCCTACCAGAAGATTCACCCTTCCTTGTACAGAAGGTGACAAACTTATAACTTCTGTGAATATTGAAAATACCTTTATTCTCAAAACAGAACAAACTATCCACATGCGTATTTTCAAAGAACAATCTTCGCAGCAGTGCGCATCCTTGGTCTGTATATAATCCACTAGGCACAAGAATGCCAATATACCCACTATCATTTAGTAGAATAAAGAACAGCTCAAGGAAAAGCTTGTACGTATTTATGTCTCCTCTGCCCTGAAATTGATATGTCAAGGGTTCCCTTGTATATGAACTCTGTTGGCTAAAACGTGCGCAGTAATCTTCCCATTTTGCTTGTATACTTAGATTCTGGTTGAGTATTTTCTCGCATACACTATTAGCTTCCTTTTTATTATAGGAGCGGAACTTTGAATCATACGCATAGAAAAATTCTTGCGAATTAGGTTTCAAAATATCCCACGGAGGATTTCCAACTGTTGCAGAGAACCCTCCCATAGCTCCAGGAGCGAAAACATCAGGGAATTCTAACGGCCAATGGTAGAATTGGTGCTTCTCACGATAAGCACCGATAGATTCCAAAAGTTCCGGTAAGTAAGGATTTAAAGTCTTAGAAACAGACTTTCCGGTTGCCAAACATTCGAAGAGATCCCTATAATCAACTATCTGAATGTCTAAATCCATTAAATAGGCTGTAAACAGATCTGCCAATGGATGAAAATCGGCAGTAGCATCTTGAGCCTGACTGAACATGCCTTTCTGCCTATCTGTATCGTCCTCATCAACTTCGGTAATCTTCAGTGTCGTATTAGCAGCAACATCAAGGATACTTGACAACTGGGTCAAATCAAAAAGCTCTTCCTGATCTGTTTTTCTGCGACGATCCTTTTTCCTTTTAGGTATTTTTCGAAGCTGGCTAAGGGATCGGATTCCAATCAGACTATTCCCACACCGCAAATGGTGATCCAAAAATGTCAATTTATGATCCCTCGCAAAGCTGTTCAGCCAGAGAGAAAGTCTGGCCAGATGAACTGCCAAAGGATTCAGGTCCACTCCATAGAGACAATGTCGAGTGATCAGCCTTCTCCAATAGTTGATCTCACAATTCAAGTCAGAGTTGAATCCCTCAGCTACCGGGATTTCTGTAAACAGATCGACCACCAGAACCGTCATTTGGTTTGACGCATTAACCAGGAAATGCCCACTGCCCATTGCCGGATCGCAAACTTTAAAATCCAGAACAACCTCGTTCACGAATCGCTCTATCAGTGCGACTGCAGATTGAACGGCCCCGCTCCGCGTTGACGAATCAAATCCTTCAGTAGCTTGCTCCAGAAATTGATCAAACCGCTCCCTGAAATCACTTTCAAAGCGCTCCTTTAAGGGCTGTATAATAGCCTTCTGGTTGAGGAAATGAACCAATGACTCCGGTGTGTAATACGATCCCGTCTGCTTCCGCTCAAGTGCAGTCTCGCCAAAATAGACATCCCCTTTTTTTATTAGGCGCGACGACGCCCTTTGCTTTACTTCGGTGTTTGGAAGGATCTGAGTGCCTTTCTTGGACTGCACCCGAACCATATCTACTTCGGCCAACATAACGTTGAATTCCAGGATGTTCTCATACAGTTCTCCCAGATGCCGAACTTCCAGATCCTCATAGGGAATCTCATATTCTTCTTCTGGATCAGAATTATAAGGCTCAACGAAAGCCAACAGATAAAGGGCACGAGCAAGGAAATCATTCCGCAGTCGATGCTGCCCAAGAAAGAGTTCCTCTTCATCGTCGAAAAGGCCACCATCGTATCCCATAATCCCGTATTCTGAGTCGCCATCGTTCACCGCGCTGATCAGCCCTTTCAAGTGCTGCCAGAGATCATACTCTCCGTGGTCACTACGCTTCCCCCAACGAAAACCATGTGCCTCCCGGCACAACGCATAAATCGAAAGCCCCTCTTCATAGACTTCGGTTTTTTCTGTATCTGAGGGCAACAGATGACGTGATTCAGCATAAAAAAGGAACAAACACCGGTAGAGGAGTTTGACGGCACTTTCAAAGATCTCGCGGCGCTCATCTTCCGTGTACTCTCCCCCTTTGCGGGACGTATCCGCAATGAATCCGTTGCAGATATATTGGAGGACTTCATCAACCTGATTCAGCAGTGGAGATTTTACATATTCCTCCAGAATCTCTTCAGATTGCTCTCCATCTCTATCCAGACGGCACTTGTAAAGCTCCTTGACAGTAGCCTTCTCATCTTCTGCATCATCCTCATCTTCATCAGGTCGCTCTGGCACAAAAACATCACGATGAAAAAAATGCTCAAACAAAGCATATTCGGCTTCGTCATTGTTTTCAAGGGCATTCGATAGAGGCAATTCAACGTACTCTTCATAGGGCTTTGCTGTCTTTAAGGAATAAAGTCGCCAGCAACTCCCATCCGTCAAAATGCCCCAATTGAGACTGCAGGCCTTCAGTTCGGCAATAAGCTTGCCAACCCAGAAGTGCCCCACACGCGTATCATCCATATCTCCTTTTGGATCAACAAGACAAAGCACTGAAAGGCAGTTCCTAAATCCCCAATCTTCATACAGGAGATAAATTCCAGGAACAGCCGGTGCAGCGCGCGGCGCGAACTCCAGGTAACTAACCGCCTGCTTGACAAAACTTTCCCATAGATCATCAGCAGAGCCTCGATTGCACGCTTGCCAGGCTTGAGCCAGGGCGGTCATACGACCCCCGCCCATATCGTCCAGTTCTGTTTCTTTCTGAATGTCTTCAATGAATAATGTGCTAAAAAGACCTTGATTTTTCATAACAGTGCAAACGTCTCCTTTTGATCTACAACGAATTTATACTGAGGGTATCGTGTGAACCTTCTGGTAGCCAGCGCACCATCGTATTGCATGACAATCAGCAAGGCTGGCGATTTATCCCAGGATTCAATCTGATGCGCAAATTGCTCCATCGCACTAGGACTGCCCGTCCATGTTGCCAACAAAAACTCCAAACCGGTCACAATCAAAACCTTCTGATTCCTCATTGAGGACAGCAAATCGAACAGGTTCTGAATTGTAAATTGCCCAATATTCTCTGTCAAATCTGGATGAGATGCAAAATGATCCAACAGATCGAGATGATGTGCACCCATTTGCACGGCCAGTTCCTTAGCCCAGGCCCTTTGCTCCTCATGTTTGTGCGTCAAAACAATACACGCTCTACCCCTTGGTCTTTGGGGCAATCCCTTTGCCTGCTTGATAATATCGATGCCATCATTCACGAATGCGTCCCTATCCTTTTGAGACTGATTTTGCCTCGGGTTCGCGATCTTCATAATAGGCTGCGAGAAAATCAAGGTACGAGAATTCGCTTTTCAGCCGAACCTGATCCAGATTATGAGTACCCTCAAAGCGAATCCAACCGCGCTTATGCAGTTCCTCTAAAATCAATCTGAGTGTACCCTCGTCGAGAGCAAACAAAAAACCTGGAGCACCCACCGTTTCCACAAGATCTTTTACCTGATGCAAATTCGCATTATGAACCTCAGCATAGGCGTAGAGAATGGCGGCAAAAACCTTGGGATCGGGATTAGAATGACGGCGACGGCTTATGAAATTCTCTGAACTCTGATACAGCAGTTCAAGACGTCCAAAATTCCGTTCAAGGTATGCGTTCTCAACAAAACGAACTTCCTCTTGAAGATGCTTGCCAATCGTCCTGTCCGTGTACTGCCCAGCCAAAATCTCCCTTAGATGGGCCATCCACCCTTCAGACGTCATAGGCGATTCATAGGGAAGAATGACATTAAAAATATCGTACCAGATTAGGTTTCGATAATTACCAGCACCTTTGTAATGACACCATTCCAGA
This sequence comes from Candidatus Latescibacterota bacterium, assembly GCA_965222605.1. Classification (GTDB taxonomy): domain Bacteria; phylum Latescibacterota; class UBA2968; order UBA2968; family UBA2968; genus VXRD01. Next base: position 6,006,294 of record OZ244960.1, on the reverse strand, counting down.
GATCCCTTTGCCTCAATAAAAATATCATTCTCGGCAATCAATCTACCGGACTCGCTAAGGATCTGCTTGCCACGCTGAATCAAATCCATCGCAGCTCCAACACTTACCAGACTTTCGATCTGCCGCTCTGAGAGCCCTGTCCCATCCATCAGATCAGCCCGACTAATCTTTTTAGCATCAAGATTGGCTTTTAGAAAATTCAATACTCTGGCAAGTTGCTCAAATTCAAGATAATAGCCATTGCAGACCTGAAATTTCCGCTTCACTTAGATATACCCCACCTATTGATATTCGGGAAAGTAGTGAGCCAGATAAACCCCGTTGTAGTAAACGTCGCACACGAGACGTCCTCTATCAATTCGGTGTGCCTGCCGCAACTCAACGTCCTTCCCCAAAATTAGATTCGTCAATTTTCTCTTAGCTGCTTGTCCTTGAGATGATGAAAGCTCAGGTGCATCGTAACCCGTTGGGCGCACCCGAGTTCCTGTCTGTCCTTTCCACTTCCAGGACGACACATCAAATGTGTCTCCATCAACTATATTTACGACTCTGAACATTGCCATAGTCTGCCTCCTAAATGTGAAGAGTGATAGTTTATCACTATGTGCAGCAAACCATGTGCCAAAATCATAAACAAACCATAAAACCTATAAAATCAATACATTAAAATACGAACTTGATTTTCCTCCTCTGATACATTCAAGATAAGTTAAAGCCTTTTCAACCCACGTTTAAATCTTCACGACTTTCCATCTTCGTCCTTGATGAAGTTATGCACGGCCTGTGCCGTAACCCCCAACAGCTTTGCCGCCTGGCTCTGATTCCCATTGGCAATTTCCAGGGCGCGAAGCATCAATTGCTTGCGCACGCTCTTAAGATAATCGTTCATATAGAATCCATCATGTGGTTCCGGAAGTGATGCAAAGGGGTCTGTTCCAGAAGCTGGCGCATCGAATACGATGTCATCTGCATCCAGCAACTCCTTTCGAGCGAGCCGCGCTGAACGCTCAATCACAAATTCCAGTTCACGAACATTCCCCGGCCAACTAAAACTCTCCAGACGATTCAAGGCTTCCCGGGTAAACCGCTTTGGATATCGCAAACTGGCATTCACGCGATCCAGGATATTCAGTGCCAACTTACCAACATCACTTCTACGTTCCCGTAAAGAAGGAAGTCGTATCTCTCCTCCTCGCAGTCTGTAATACAGATCCTCCCGAAAATTTCCTGCTTTAATTTCTTCCAACAGATCGCGATTTGTCGCCGCAACAATCCTCACATTGACCTGCTTGCTCTTTGTGCTACCGAGCGGTTCAATAATACCATCCTGCAACACACGCAGCAATTTTGCCTGCGTAGGCAGCGGGAGTTCCCCGATTTCATCCAAAAAAAGCGTACCTCCATCCGCTTGCTCAAACTTACCTGTCTGATTACGAACAGCCCCGGTAAACGCGCCTTTTTTGTGGCCAAACAACATACTTTCAACCAGTTCATGGGGTATATTGGGACTGCTCAAAGTAACAAACTTGTCTGGAGGCCTTCTACTGAGCCGATGCGCAAGTTTGGCAAATAACTCCTTTCCCGTGCCCGTTTCTCCCAAAATAAGAAGCGGAAAGTCTGATCCCGCAAGCTGATCCGTAATTTCAATGGCCTTTCGAACGCTCTGATGCTCTCCAACAATCCCCATTTGCGCGACGATTTCATCCAAATCTGGCGTAAAGTAGGGTTCCGGTACTTCCGACACTTTCGCATCGCTTGGTGAAAAGAGGGCTGTTGACTCTTGTCGAAATTCAGCAAGTTTGAGATTAAACCCTTCCTTTAAAGGCTGCGTATAGGTCGGAGCCAGCTTGACCTCTGATACGAGAGGTCGGTCTTTCGTAACAAACCTGGGCGGGCGAACATGAAGGATCTGAGCAGGAATCTCTCCACTAGCGGTTAAGAGCACCCAGCTCGCGTGCATTTGCGGTGTCCCTGAGGCGACTGAGATAGAGAATTTCGCATCTGGGAATTTCCCCAGAACCGGAGGAATCTTCTCTCGAAGTTCCTGAATGATGGCATGGTAATCCGTAGGGTCAGCAAGCGGAAAATCCAGTATTTCTACAGATATCTCTGAATGTGTCCGTTCAAGCGCCTCCCGTGTCCCAGCAGTATGGCTCTCTGTTGCAGGTGTTGACAAGAGAACGACCTTGTCAAACGGCACAGCCCCTATAAGAGACAAAATGGGCCCAGGCTGCTCTTCTTCGCCAACCAAACCCAATGAATATGGGTCATGAAAGCCCGTAAAAGTAAGAAGAATTTTCATCAAAACTCCGCAAAATTAGTAATCTGCGCCAATAGCTAATCAATATACAAACGTCTTTAAATAGATAAAAGATAAAAACATAAATTGGGCAGAATGTCGTTTAAAGGCGTCATACTCACGGTAGATCAACTTTCTCGATGAGATCCGAGAGTTGTATATCCACCTGACACCATTTTCAAACGAAAGGGTATCAAGATACCTTTCACGGCTCGTGAAGTGGATGGATTGGATAGAGGAACAATAGAAGTAGATCGCGGAAGCGATTCACTATTTGTGGGATTATTAAGCGCGGCAAACGATGGAGGAAAAGGCGGGTTCAGATCTGTTTTCGATCCTTCCAAGGACGGAATCTGGACGCAGATTACAGATATAGGCGGTGAGTTTTCGGATGCGCGCCATTTATAAACAAGGTGAGGCTCAAGGCGATACAAAAAAACGAAGGCAGAATCAATACTAATCCCGCCTTCTCCGATTATTTCTCCGCCTTCGCTCATCGACCGGCTTACTCGGATCGTAATTCGGATTGGACTGGGGCATTTGGGCATCAACTGAGGATAAATATTCATTCAGCCGATCGTGCAATTTCGCAACAACCTCTGGTTTGCGATCTGCCAGATCGTTCTTCTCACCCATATCTTTACTCAGATCAAACAGGTGTAATTTATTGGTCTCATAAAATTTGATCAGCTTGTAATTGCCCAACACAATTGCCGATGCAGGTCCCGCGGGATCCATATCGTAATGTGGAAAATGAAAAACGAGTTCCTCGCGTGACCGCTTCACTTCACCTTTACCCCGATTCCTCAAAATAGGTACAAGGCTCCCGCCTTCAACATCCCCGGGCAAAGAGCTATTGCCCTGAGACAATTCTGCAATGGTCGGCAATAAATCAATACCCATTGTCCGGGCATAAGCAAACGCGCCAGCCATAATCCCCGGCCCCCGAACCAATAGTGGAACGCGCAAACCACCCTCCCAAACCGAGCCTTTCCCCAGCGTCAGCGGCGCATTTGACATCCGTCCCGGCGTGCCGTGATCAGCAGAGTAAAATACATACGTGTTATCGGCAATATTCAGTTCCTCAATTTTATCCAGAACCATACCAATAGTCTTATCAATATCCAGGCAAGCAGCTATTTCTCCCAAACGCCTATTATCTGTCCCACCAGCACGCTGTTGTATCTCCTTCAGCGTTTCCGGCAAGGCATGCTCTCCACGCCGACTCGAATATTGATCCAACTGCAAATAGAAAGGATTTCTCGCTCCAACCTGACGCTCTATAAACGCCATACCTTTTTCGGCTATTGCATACGCCTGCTTCGGATTGGGATCGCGAACATTTTCAGGCCCACCATTATTATTTGGGCCATCACTCTCATCAAAACCGTGGAAACCCGGATCTTTTCTCCCCATATGCCACTTGCCAAAATGCGCCGCGACATACCCCTCCTGTTTCAAATAATCGGCAATAGTAATCTCTTCGACCGGCATCTCCAACAAGGGCCTTGGCGGAATCAGTTTCGTATTACCAACAACTTGATTCACAAACGTCATTCGCAATTTCGCCGGACTTTTCCCCGTAAGATATGAAACTCGCGACGGTGTGCATCGCGGGGAAGGCGCGTAAAAATTCGAAAAACGCATCCCATCTTCAGCCAGCTTCGTCAAATTGGGCGTATAAAGAAAATCACTCGCCGAATTGGGCTCCCGATCATCCATTGGCACAGACAGACTCGTCCAACCCTGCGCTTCACCCTGAATAAATACAAAATTGGAACGCTTAGACGTAACTTGACCAAACGCATTGGAAACGGCCATCCCGCATACACCAGCACCAACCACACCGAGAAATTCTCTCCGTTTCATTGAGCCACTCCTCTTTGTTAATTCCCACCATCTCCAAAATCCTGTACAAACTTCAAAAAATCGGCAAAATCCACACGCCCGCTATTGTCCAGATCAAACCGGGCTTCCTCCGACCCATAAGCTCTGGCAAATTCGAGAAAATCCCGGAGATCAATTTGACCATCACCATTAAAATCACTTGACTTGTCTGTCCCATAATTCGGATTGGGCACAGGCATCTGAGCGTCAACTGAATCGAGATACTGTTCGAGGCGTTCGCGCAGGTGCATCGCTTTTTCCCCCATATCTTTGGACAGGTCATTTTGTTCTCCGATATCATTGACCAAATCGTATAATCGCACGTCATCGGTCTCGTAAAACTTGATCAACTTGAGATCGCCTTGCACAATAGCTGAATGCGGTCCATCTGCACTTTGATAATGTGGGAAATGGAAAACGAGTTCCTCATGAGGTCTCTCGACCGCGCCCTTGCCACCAGATAATAACGACGTGATGCTACCGCCCTCAATACCTGCAGGCAGAGACTGGCTCACACCTCCCAATTCGCAAAGCGTGGGAAACAGATCGAAGCCGACCACGCGTTCGTGACATAATGTATTTGGCTCTATACCAGGTCCCTGGATGATCAACGGCACACGAATACCACCTTCCCACAAAGACCCCTTCCCACCGCGCAATACACCCCGGTTGCCGCCAGCACCATTATCGGACATATAAATCAGATACGTGTGACCACCTATGCCGAGTTTCTCAACTTGATCCATGATCATACCCACACCTGTATCCAGGTCTTCAGTAATAGCCGCGCGGTTGACATCCCGATGGACGCGCCCTTTCGGTCGATTTTCGTATGCCTGCCTCGTACTTGCCAGTGCATTCTGAGGATAATGCAGAGCATAATAAGACAACTGAATAAAAAACGGCTTGCCAGCTTCTGTATTCTCCTCCATAAACGCATTGGCACGCCTGGACATACCGAAGATATCTACCGGATTGGGATCGATAAAAGGAGCCGCATCCCTATTCCCTGTATTTCCATCGTGTACGTCATACCCGTGGTTTCCAGGACCACCGCCACCGAGATGCCATTTGCCATAATGTGCTGTGGCATAACCGGCCTGTTTCAACATTTTAGCAATTGTCGTCTCACTATTGGAGAGATTTTTGCCATGCATCGGCGGGATGAGTTTATAGCCATCTGCGGCGGTCTTAATTGGGGCTGCCTTTGTCCAGCGGTTCTGCGCCGGACTCTTGCCCGTTTGAAGACTACATCGCGTTGGCGAACAGACAGGCGAAGGCGAATAAGCAGCCGAAAAACGCATGCCCTGTTGTGCAAATTTCTCCAAATTGGGCGTTTGATAAAAGTCGCTCTTTGATCCGGAAATCGCATCGTCCATCTGTACCGAAAGGCCATCCCAACCCTGATCGTCAGAAAGCATAAAAATAAAATTGGGTTGTTTTTGTGCGACAACTGGAACATCCAGCCCCAGAACAAGCGCACCCATTGCGCCGAGCCCGGCCAGGTGAATAAAATCCCTCCGGTCAATAGAAATAGGCGATTTATGTGTGGTTCTGGTCATTTTTCATTTATCCGGTAGATCGGTTACTCTCCTCGGTCCTGAATCATTAGACATGTATTTCTGGTCTGGCGTTCCCACATCACTTCGCCAGATGATGCCAATACGCTGATTGGACTGAAAACTTGATTTACACATATTTGTAATCTAAATTTACTTTATCCGTTCTATTTGCTATTTGGCCTAAAGGTAGCCGCTTTATGAAACTGAATACCTCTGATAAATACAAAAATTTACATCTATTTGACGATCAATACTTCGTGCAACTTATTCAGCACCATATTTTGGAGTACCATGCCCACTTTGCAGAGAGACTCATTTCAATCTATGTATGGGGCAGTGTTCACAGAAATGAAGCCATTCCAGGCATTTCCGATCTTGATTTGTATCCCTTCATTGAGGGACCGTTAAGAAAAACTGACCACCAATGGTGCAGAGAAACGCAGGAAAAACTTAATCGCGAGTTGCCCGGTGTGTCCGGACTCCGCCTACCCCGTTCAATTGATGATGTCTTGCAGGGCAGACAACCGGGGGCGAACAAAGACTTGCGGTCACGGCATCAAGCATTTGGATTTCGTTTACATTATGATGCCACACTTGTTTGGGGACGTGATCTTACAGGAGAGTTCGAATTACCGATTCTCACTCCATCGTGGGTGCGAGAATATTTTCAGCCAGCTTTGGATCTTACTCGATATGTAGCGAGATTAGAAAAGGAAAATAAAACAGACTTTTCTCTCCCCGATGAGACACGACTAAAACTCCGCAAGTTGGCACGCCTTAGCGTATTAGGCGGGGCTTGTCTCTTGATGGCACAAGGACGCTTTCGTTCGCTTAAAGGCATTGACACAATACCGGTGTTAAAGACGTCATATCCACAGTGGACCGACTTTCTCGATGAGACCGAAGAGTTGTACATCCACCTGACACACTCTTCAAACGAGAGGGTATCTATATACCTTTCACAGCTTGTAAAGTGGATGGATTGGATAGAGGGACAATTGAAGTAGATCGCGGAAGCGATTGGCTATTTGTGGGATTATCAGGCGTTTCAACTATGGAGGAAAAGATGGGTATTCTCAGATCTGCTTTCGGCCCTTCCAAGGACGAAATCTGGACGCAGATTGCTACAGACATAGGCGGTGAGTTTATTGAGGGTGGTTGAGCCGATGGCTCTAAATCCCATCGGCTTTCTCTACCTCATTCAGCAGGGTGTATCCCTTTTCATCTACCGCAATCGAGCGCACCCCTCGATACTGGTCATAGACCGCATTCATCTCAGCCACCGAATCGAAATATCCCACCACATAGGCGGCCCCGATCGCGTCCCCTGCCGTCACCTTCCGACCGTGCAGTTCCTGGATGAAACAGACGTAACCCCGCTGGTGGCACCACGCCTCGTACACCGCCGCTGGGTCCAGCGTCATCCCCGCCAGCCACACGGCCGTGCCGCCCTCTTTCCGTTGTTCATACGCCCGGATAATCCGATCGGGAATATCGTGATCTTTGCGCTGATAGAGGAACCCTTCGTCCGGGGGGAAATCCGTCAGGAATTCTGAAGACTCGATGTACCCGTGGTAGCTCAGGTAAATCCGCGTAAAAGTGTCTCCACCCTTGTGGTGCAGGTGGCCGGGCATGTCGATCCGGTAAAACAGACAGTCCGCACTATTGACGCAGGTGATCCGTTCGCACGAAAGCACGTACCGCGTATCTGGCAGAAATAGCAACGTCTGCTCCCACCGCGACCCGGCCTGGAAACCTTCAACCACGCTCGTGAACGTAAACCACTGCCGCACGGCCAGAAACGCTTCGCCCCGGATAACCTCATAGTCCAGCCGCCGTGCCCGCGTACAGATCTGGGGACCTTCCACCACGCGCTTGGGCAGATTCCCGTCGTAGATCCGATTTTGTTCTGCATCTCCCCACCCCGGCACGAGCAGAAAGTCCATAATGTGCAGGCCCGAACCCAGATCGGTCGCGCCCGTCCGTTTATCTACAAACGATCTGCTTTTGATCCCGCTCACGTACCCCTCTGTCCGCACCGTCGCGCAAAGGTGCGGTGTTTCGATCTCGAGTTCTGCTCTGCGTTCGCACCGTATCATCATCCCTCCCAAAATGCGACAAAACACATCCCGGCTATCAAATCACGCATTAAAATACCATTTCAGACCACCTCGACTCTGGCACGCATGCGGCGCTGTGCGATCCTTCGCCTCAGACCCGGCAATCGTCATCGCAATCCCGATCGGCGCAGGCTCCAAATCGTCCTGCCGTACATTGTAATCCGTGCCGCCCCACCGCGATCCCACCGCCACCACATCGAATCGCACGAACCGTTCCTCAGACCGATCAAAACGCAAATATCCCAGAAGCGATGCATCCAGCCCCCGATTTTGACACGCACCCTCGTACCAACTCCCCTCCGCGAACAACCGCGCGGATCCGGAAAGCCTTAAATCCACCCATTCTGGCGTCTTATCAGTCACTGTCAACGTCATAGACGCATCCCGAATCGCCTCGGACGACCACGAAGACGTTTCCCCCCGAACATAATCCGCCAGATGATAACGCACCAGCCGCCTGACCAACCCCTCGGGCATGGGAATAACATCGCCCACAGCCGTATCCGGTGGAACCATAGACAGCATCTCTTCCCGTCGGAACCAGACGTAATCCTGATTGTGCGCCTCTCGCTTCATTCCCGGAGGCCGCGTATCTACCAGCCGGGGCAGGTCCCTAACACCCAGATGCAAAACCAGCCCATCTTCCGGATACGCCGTCCAGCTAAATGTGGGATCCCGATACGCCAGATCTTCGACTTCCAATGCCTCGCGCTGAGTCTTGCGGTTCTCCCAGTTTACCAGCGCCCGTCTCAACATCCACAAAAACCGGTCTGGATCGCTACCCACACTCTGAACATGGACCTTGCCACCCGGAAACAGTCTGTTGCGGCTGCCCAACACCTCTCCCTCTGTCGTTGTTACATATAGACCTTGATGATTCAGCCCGTGATCGATAGCCTCCAACCGGGCCTGAGCTTCCTCAAAAGAATACCCGTACCGCCCCTGCCAGGCGATCAAGCGCAAAAATCGGCCCTCTTCATCGGCTTGTCGCTGCAACCGGGAATTGTTCACAGCCACCGGGATAAACCGTTCGTTCACAAGCGCGATCACGCGCGGATCTGAAAAAACGAGCGCACGGCCCGTAACCCCATTATTTCACGTACAACCCAGAGGGTGGCCGTTCATCGCCCAGATGAACAATGGCTTCTCCTCGCGCGCCGCCTTCTGTCGTCCCTCCCAGAGTTCCCCGATCCAGGGGATATCTGTCCAGCGTTCTCTTTGGGGCCGACAGGCTTCGAACAACTCTGCAAATGTCTCGTCCGTCAATGCCGGAGCAAAATTTGTTATCTCTTTGAGCATCATAATACACCTCCATGTTTCTTCAGGTGAAAAGTGACCGCGGTTCAAAAGAATAAGTCAACAATCGTTCAATCCCTCTAACCCGAGGCGCCTGGGCGGAATGGAAACAGGGATTGACAAAGGGATTTCCTATCCATAAATTCGCAAACATGACACACAAAATCAAGAGAAGATCATTTTGGACCGCTGGCAGAAAAGTTTCTCAGCGCTTCCGGGATAAAAGAAATTAATAATGCCGATAATGAACCGCCTGATTTGCAATAATTATTTGTAGTTAAGATTTTGCATTATTCGCTCTGACTTTAGAGCGTCTGGTTCAAATAGATTCTGCGTATGAGAGCGATCCCCAGGTCATGTTGAAATAGCGATACTTGACCAACCTCGCCACTTGTTAGCGCAAGGAGTATGGATGAAACTCTGTACTGGAATCGTTCTATTCTTCTGGGTATTCGATGTTTGGTGCCAGGAGGTGCAATTTGTGGAGGTATCTGTCCAGGCGGGCATTGACTTCATCCACGTCAACGGAGCTAGTGGCAGGAAGTACGAAGTAGAGACAATGGGTCCTGGCTGTGGGCTATTCGATTACGACGGCGACGGGGATCTGGACATCTACCTGATCAATGGCGCACCGCTACCGGGCTATCAGACGACTGTGATACCGACCAACCGCCTTTACAGAAACGACGGAGAGTGGCGGTTTACGGATGTGACGGCAGTGTCAGCAACGGGCGATCCGGGCTACGGTATGGGATGTGCGGTGGGAGATTACAATAACGACGGGGACCTGGATCTTTACGTGACCAACTTCGGCCCCAATGTGCTTTACCGCAATGAAGGAAACGGAACCTTTGTGGATGTGACCACCCGGACCGGAGTGGGGGATGCGCGCTGGGGTAGTACCGCGATGTTCCTCGACTATGACCGGGACGGAGACCTCGACCTCTATCTGGTCAACTATATCGATTGTACTCTAAAAAGCGATAGGGACTGCAGAATACCCGGGACAACCACGCTGGGCTATTGCCACCCGGATATCTACCCGGGAGTTCCAGACGTGCTCTACCGGAACGAAGGAGATGGAACCTTTACAGATGTAACCCGCGAGTCCGGTATCTACCGACCGGGAGCGAGAGGACTGGGAGTGGTGGGCACCGACTACGACAACGACGGAGACCTGGATATCTATGTGGCCAACGATTCGATGGAGAACTACCTCTTTGCCAATCTCGGCGACGGAACATTTGAGGAAATCGCCCTGCTGTCTGGCGTGTCATTCAACGAGATGGGCCACGCCGAAGCGGGAATGGGAGTGGATATCGCGGACGTAGATGGGAACGACTATTCGGATATCCTGATCGGGCACCTATCAACGGAGACAAATACCCTCTACCTGAACAACGGAGATGAAACATTTACGGATGCGACGAAGACAGCGGGCCTAGCCTCAACACTGAATGACCTGACATTCGGACTGGTCTTCTTAGACGCGGACAACGATGGAGATGTCGATGCCTTTGCCGCGAACGGGCATGTCCTGGACAACATCGAGCTTATCTCCGACGTGTCTCCCTACAAACAGCGCAATAAGCTCTTCGAGAATACGGGTAACGGGAAATTCCTGGATGCTTCGGTACGCTTCGGCCCTGGTTTGAGCATTCTCAAATCGAGCCGGGGAACGGCTGCGGGGGATATCGACAACGACGGAGATGTCGATCTGCTGGTCGTCAATGTCGCCGATCGGCCAGATCTGCTGCGGAATGAAGGAGGCAACCGGAACAACTGGCTGATAGTGAGGCTGGTTGGAGAAGGAAGTGTTCCGGAACTAAAGAAAAACTCAAAATTTTCCAATCGGGACGGAATCGGGACGCGGGTAACCGTGATATCCGGCGATCTGCGGCAGGTAAAGGAGGTACACAGCGCAGCCAGCTACCAGTCGGCTAACGACCTGCGGTTGCACTTTGGATTGGGAAAGCGAGAACGAATAGACCTTGTAGAGGTCCGATGGCCATCGGGAAGAGTAGATCGAATTGAAGAGACATCTTCCAACAAAATACTGGTGATCAAAGAAGGGGAAACCATGTCTATACGGAGGACGCGGGATTAGGCTGTGTGCGTCCGATACCCGCGGTGGAAAACGCGAAACCTAAAGTCGATGGACCATGTGGCCCTGCTCGGGAAACCAGATCAGGTCAATGAAGAGCGATAACACGACACCCATGACATAGCCGACGAGCAGGCCCAGAAACAGGGGCCGGGATTTCTGGTAGGAGGATGCTCCCCCTACCTTTACGGTAATCCACTTGATCAGCCAGGCTACAAGAACCGTCAAACTCGTCCGTCGAGCCAGAAAAGAGCCTGAAATGGCGAGGCCCGCCGGATGAAGCGGCCACCACGGGAACCGACGCCTGAGAAGAAAGAGCGCCGCGGTAGCCAGCGCGCCGAGCACAAAAAAGGCGAACTGGTCAGGATGTTCTATGAAGATCGGTGCATCGGTATCCTGCATCAGAAAGGATCTGACGGATTTCGCGGTGCGATCGTAGTGCGCATTGCCGGATCCGATCGCCACCCAACCTGTAAAGTTCAGTGCTCCGTGTCGATAACCCAGATAAAGTGTCACCACCACGCATGTGACCACACTCGTCACAAAAGCCAGAAAAACCGCGCCTGTGAGCTGTCGCCGGCTTTCCACCTGCACGCCCTCAGCCACCCGTCCGGCCTGGCTGAGAGCGGGTAAAAAGGATCCCTTGAAATTGGATAACAGGACGCCCGAGGTCCGTGCAGCTACCCGGGTGTTCGCGTGGATGGATCCTCCATCCAGAAAGGGGCTTACCAGGCCCCATCCTCCCCAAACGGGGGCGTTGACATAAGGCAACCCTGTATCGGACAGGATTCTCGCCAATCCCAAATAGGTGAAGATCGCCCCGAAGATCAGAAGTACCGCCTGAAAAGGATCAAATCCGATCCGGATCAACCAGACCCAGATGTAGATCAGGCTGATAGCCAACCCTGCAACAGCCGTGCGGTAGGAGAGCGGTTCGTCCCTATCGTCAACCGGGGCCTGGGAGTCAAGTGCCTTCCAAAACACATCCCGGATCTGCGAACGCGCCGCCCAGATGGTAGAAAGCACCAGAAAGAAGAAGGCTCCCTTCGTCTGCCAGAAGCAGACCCCCGAGTAGTAATAGGGCGAAGTAGCCACAAATCCGATCCGGTTGAGCAGGCCCCCTTCGAGGATAAAGAGCAGATCGAAAAACCAGATGCTGAACAGAACTTCCACAGTTGCGAAATAGGAAAAGCAGATAGTAAAAATATCGAGGATGCCGTAGATAGGCGGAAAATTTCGATCGATCCAGATCCATCGCCCTCCCTGGTGTGCCGCACTGCCTTGCGCGTAGATGGGGAATTGGGGAAAGGTGGGGATGAAGTAGTTGACACAGTTCCAGGCGATCATCCCGAAGACGAGCCAGAAGCCGAGCCAGAAGAGCGCATTCCGCGTGAACGCCGGGAGAAATCCCTTTCCATCTCCCGGATTGGAGGCCATTTCGACCAGCGGAGCCATAGCCGGAAAGGCCACTTTTTCATAGTGTATCCACTGTTTGCGGAAGATGGTGGTGACGCAGGCATAGAGGACAAAAGCGGCAACGGTCAATCCGCCCCACCAGAACAGGGGTAAGATCCACTTCCCCCACGGCAATTGCGCGCCCCTGGGTAGTCCCTCCCAGAACCAGGTCACCGCTTTCTCTTCGTTTTCGGGAAACAGCCACTCTGCAATATAGGGGTGCAGATAATTGGCCCATTCGTTTTCACCCGTGGCGAAGTAGTGCGGCGCGCCCATGTAGGAAATAAGGTAGCCGGAATACCCGTAGAACAGGACCGCTGCCCCGACCATTCCCATCGCCAGAATGGTATGCCATTCCGAGGGCGACAGTGCCCGCCTCGTTCCACGCGCAACAACTGCTCCGGCCAGGAGCATCAGGACAAAGCCGATTAGCACGACCATAGGCACATGGCTGTAGGCCATCATCGGGCCTCGGGGAAGCAGGTATTTCACATAGATAGCCAGCACATCAATCCCGACGACCAGGCCGAGGCCGAGAAGCACGGAGCGCGTCATGGATCTGGTTCTCTCTTGGCAGTCCTCTCGTAGCTGAATGGCCATCGCTGCTTTATCCTGAAAACTTTGCCTGATACAAAGATGGTCGCGCGGTATGAAATCGGGCTAAACAGGAACAAGCCCCTCCGCATTCTCTCGCCCGATCTTCCGCCACACATCCTCAGGAAGATCCAGGCCGCCCAGAAACGCGAGGAGTTCGCCGCCATAGTAGTCCCGACCGAATAGGAACCGGTCGGCGTACGCAATCAGCATCTCTCGAGAGAATTCCGGATCGGCCGTGAGCGCTCTGATTCCACTACCGGCCGAAAGGTCGGCACGCAGATTCGCATACTGGTCAAACATATCCGGCAGTCTGCCACCGCGCACCAGCGGGTCGCGGTGGCTCACCTGGGGATATTCGTCGGCATCGCCTCTCAACTCCCGCCAGAATCCCGGTGCATGCCCGATGAATATCGTATCTGGACAGGCGACCAGTGCCCGCTCGAGGTTGTGGATCGTCCCACCTATCCAATTTGGATCGTACGTTCCACCTTTGGGCGGAACGTACGGGATGTCGAGGTGGAGTACCACGGGAAGGCCCTTGCTGCCTGCGAACCGAAACATCTCAATACAGCGAGGGTCATCGAATAATGTCTGGAACTTCCACTCGCCCAGAACCCGAATCCCGAAGATGTCGATCGCGCCCGATAGCTTCTGAATCGCCCTCGGATCCAGTGGATTGGGGCAGTACCCCGGAATCAATCGTTCCGGATACCGACGGCAGGCCTCGATCACGCCGTCCAGCGGCAGCGTGGGTGCGTTGTCATCACTACCTTTCCAGCGGGGGTCATACGGCGCCAGGTTCTTCGTGATAGAAGCCGGCCGCTCCGAAGTCAACACCCAGGCCTTCTCGATATGGTACTGGTCCATATCGGCGATCAGCCCGGCGTCATCGCGCCCGTGCCAAAAAACGTGCTGGTGGCTATCGATCAGTTTCAAAGCGGCGTCCCCCATCTGCTGGACGCGGGTCTGGATATTGGACATAGAACTCTCCTGAATCGGATTGCGGATATTCTGCCATTAACAGTGTTCACGGATTCATCAGGGAGCCTTGCCGTCGTACTCCCTCTCGTAAGTTAGGAGTTCATCAGCGGCCGAAGCCACCTTGTGGTAGGCATCCAGATACTGGTTGATCAGTTCCCGACACTCCGTTTCGAGCCGGGGAGCCGCGCGGAAGGAATACTCCCTGAGATGTTCTGTCACCGGAAGCGGGCCGTTTGCAAACTCCGGCGTCTCCTGCCCCAGCACGCTCGATGCCGTACGCTCCGTACCGTAGGGAAATCCCTCCGTGAAAAGCGCGTTCCCGTGCAAATGTCCGTACCGGATTTGGCCGGTGCCCACACCCTCCGCCGCGAGTGCCCGCAGGAAGGTCTCGGTCGAAACACCTCCAAGCTTGTCCGGATCATACCTCATGTAGTGGTAGGGGTACACACGCCGGCAGCCCGGCCCCACCCTCTGGGGCACCACATCGGCCACATCGGCCAGCCCGGCGTCCAGGGTCGCACCGTTGTGGTCGCGGATTTCATTCATCTCATCCAGGTGGTGAAGTTGCTCGCGGGCGATTGCGATGCCCAGCGGGTGGGGCCGGTACTTGAAGCCCACTCCGGTGAAGGCGAAACGCTTCGTCCATGACTCCTCGCGGATTTCAGCGCGCTTTTCCGGGCGGCCCAGCAAGATGGCGCGCTCGTACAGGTCGCGGTCATTGGTCGTGAGCACACCGCCCTCCCCCGCCGCAATTAGCTTGGAACCCTGGCAACTGAAACAGCCGACATCGCCTACCGAACCGACCTTCTTCCCCTGCCACATGGCCCCGTGGGCGTGCGAACAGTCCTCGATCACGGCGATCCCCCGCGGACGTGCCAGTTCCAGAATCGGCTCCATGTCCGCAGGATTGCCCCAGACGTGGCAGACCACGATCGCACGGGTCCGTCCCGTAATCTTCCGCTCGATGTCGGCAGGATCCAGATTCATCGTATCGCGATCTACATCGGCGAAGACAGTGATTCCCCCCAGAGTCGGCACCGTCGTCGCTGTAGTAGGAAATGTATAGGAGGGAACAATAACCTCATCGCCAGGCCCCACTCCCGCCGCGAACAGGGCCGTGTGAAGCGCCGCCGTACCGCTGGTAAGCGCCAGCCCGTATTCACAGCCGATGTATTCGGCGAACTCGCGCTCGAACTCGGCGACCAATGGTGAAACGGAGGTCTCGCCCTTGCGCATCAGTTCCACCACCACCGCAATCGCCTCCTCGCTCACAGGGGGAACCGCGAACCTCCTTCTGTCGAGCGTTACCGCCTTCGGACCACCCATCAATGCCAGCTTTCCCATCAGTATCTCCTTTCAATATCCTGTGTGAGGAGTCTCGGTTTTCAATCAGGTCGCAGTATCAGACAGCCCCAGCAGCCCCAGAGTATCGCGGTACAGAATCCGATCCGGCAGGTCTTCCGGCAGCGGAGGCAGCCTCATCTCCTGAGAAAGCCGGACCACCTGGTGCAGTCCTTCCACTGTTTCCTCAAAAGTAGCCACAGGATAATCTGTTCCAAAGAGCAGTTTATCCACAACCCCGTACTCAACCGCCAGCCGCAGCGAGTTGTAAAACTGCCAGGGCCGGTAGAACAAACCCGAAATATCCGAAAACACATTTGGCTGCTTCCGAATCAGGACAATAGTCTCCGCCTCCCAGGGATGCCCCAGATGGGCGATCACCATCTTCAGATCCGGAAACCGGAGCGCGATCTCTTCCAGCAGAACGGGATTCGCATACTTCAGCGGCGCTCTGCGCGGGAAAGTCGCTCCCTGGTGGAACATAATGGGCAACCCGTACTCCTCCGCCCTGGCAAAAATGGCCAGCGCACCCGCATCCAGCGGGTCCCACCCACCGTAGATCGGGCTCATCTTCAGGCCCCGCAACCCCAGTTCTTTGACCGCGCGCTCCACCTCCTCAAGAGCGTTGTCCTCAGTCGGACAGATCGAAGCGAAACCGATTAGCTTCTCCGGATGGGTATGCACGTAATCTGCAACTGTATCGTTGACAGTCAGAAAGCCGGTCAGCGGTGCCCGCAGCCCGAACACGATAGCGCAATCCACCTCTGCCACGGCTGCCGTGTGCATATCGGGTGTAATATCCAGATCCACTTCCCGATTGCGCATAATAAAAGTCTCGCGCGCCAATTCGTCGGTCAACTCACCCGGATAGCGCCAGAGATGTGTGTGGCAGTCCACTCGATAGCCTTTCCGCGACATCGATCCTCCTTAATTTTTTTAATAGCGATTTATCACCGCAGATCCTTGAAGAACGGATTGGTCTCTCACCAGACTACGAATCGGCACACAGCCAGCGTGCATTGAGCACGGCGGCCTGCTTACAATCGATCGCGGGATATTCGCATACTGTGATCGAATCGGATCCAACCGACTCGATCCTGTATCCCGTCTGCGGCATTTCTCCCGCCAGCATCGTCGAACCGGCAGAGACGCCCGTGGAAGGGGGTTCTGCGAGGTGAAAAGTCCTGTCAGCTACGGACGCGACCTCCAGGCGGATCTCGGGTTCGGGAAAGTTCATGTGCAACTCCCCGCACATCAGGCGAGTGCCTTTGAGCAGATAGGTCTGGACTGCACGGCCACCTGTGTCAACCGAGGCAAATGCGAACTCGCCAGCGACAGTAGCGTGCCCGAACTGCCGCTCCTGCTGGTCGCCTGTAGAGACAATATAGTCCGTCCGGTCTTCGAATCGCACTTCAATGGCAAGCACTCCCGAATCCGGATCGTTGGCGAGCAATCGCGCGTCCAGGACGGGAGAATCCGCTGTTTGATAAGGTACCAGGACGGTGGCATATTGGGTAACCAGTTCGCCTTTGGGATACTCCGCTCGGTGCTCGGCCAGGATCTGCTGGATCGGCGGCTTCTCAAACTCCGCGAGGTTGGCGTGACGCCATGCCGGAGCATCAGCAATGATCACTCGGTCGAGCGTATCGCCGGTGTTGAGGAGGCGCGTGTCGAGGCGCACATCTCCGAACCTCCAGGTAAAGATATTGGGGGCATCCGGGGTGATAACGCGTGGTTTTTCAAGCCAGTCGCTCCAGGCTTCTGAGAGTTCTACAGGCTGCGATGTGGGCCGATTGGGACTCGCATCGATCAATGATCCGTTGCAATGGAAGCTGTACTGATGGGTACTGCCACCCGATACCCGAAAAAAATCGACGACATAATGGGTACCACCCGGTGCCTGAACAAGGGCGCAGGTCCGGCGGTACTGACTACACTGGGGATAAACATTGATCCCAGAGGCCTGCAGGATCTCGATACCCGGCGCAAAACCGATAAGTTCCAGGGTGGAGCCGCATTCCTGGGAAGCCTGTTCGTCCTCGTCAACCACAACCAGGTTGTGGGCGTGCGTACTGCTGGTCCAGCGCTGTCCAGAGCGTCCGTCCGGTGTCAACTGGGAACTGCCGGAGAAATAGCCCCGGTCTGAGACCAGTTCCTCGCCGAAGGCATAGAAGCTAATGCTCAAACAATCGCGATGGCGATGGGTGGTATGCGCGGTCCACCGGTTTTCATTGCCGTTAAAATAGAGTGCCGTATCATTTCTCTTTGATCCACCGCGCATGACCCCTACATGCCACCCCGGAAACCACTCTGTGCGCAGCGGCAATTCTGTCGCACCCCGGGCGATAAGATCGAACGGCCGGTACCAGAGGGCATATTCGCTACCCTTCTCCGCCAGCCCGGCGTCCTGAACCGTTTCGAGAAGCCCGGCATACCGCCCGCCCAGTCGGGCGGCCATGACTTCGGCGAAGATCGGGCTTATGCCGCTGTCGAAGTGAGTATCTCCGATCACGGGTAACCGGTTACCGGGAGCAAGCATCCGCAGCATGGATTCGAGAGCCAGTCGAAACCGGCCGGTGGCAAACGGGTTCAGTGTTTTTCCCCCCGCGCCTTCTTCGTTACCTTCCGGATCGCTATATCCCATCAGGAGGTCGGGCAGTTCGCGCATAGTCCCGAAATTGGTGATGGCATAAGAAGGTGTTTCGGTATAGAAACCATCGAAATGGTAGCGCTGCTCAATGATCCGGTTCCACCCATCGACAGCCCGGCGTACCCTGTCCGGCTGATCGAGTAAAAGCCCGACAGCAGCAGATAAGGAAAAAGTGACCACACCCAGATTGGAAAGCGTATCGAGCTGTTCCGCATCAACACACCCGGCCACAAGCAGATCCCGGACAATGCGGTTCCGGGTCTCCTCATCGAGAAGATCGCGCTCATCGGCAAAACGCGCTTCGCGGACCAGATCGTACGCAACTGTCATATCGAGCAGCATCCCGGCACCGCTCCCCTTGCCGTGGGTACTCAACCGCCCCGCGCCCCAGAAGCCGTTGAACAGTGTGGAATAATCCTCGTACTCGTTCAACCCGTACGCGTGGCGGATCACCCCCTTCGGGAATCGCCCACCCCGAAGCCCGCCCAAATTTTCATTTTTCCCCATATTGGCGGCAACTTCTGCGGGCGGCCAGTCTGCAATACTGCCATCGTAAGAATGGTAGAGATAATTGGGGAACACCCGGGCAAAGCGGTCGTGGATCCACACAACGCGTTCGGCGCAGGCGATATCTCCGGTGAGTGCATAAAGTCGGGCCAGCGTAAGGGCCTGACGGCTTGCCCATTCGACCTTTCGAGTACGGATAAGACCAGTGAAACTCGTCATTTCGGGGCGATCTCCAAGCCACCTGAAAGCGTATCGAGCCCGGTCATCGGGATGGGCGCGCTCTTCTGGCGTCTCGTAGTAGGTAAAGATCTGTCCCATCCGGGGACATGCCAGCACCCCGGTCTCGGGATAGTCCGGGTTGGGGTAAACCGTGCCACAGGCCTCACAGATGATCTGGTCCGGTTCAGTGACGGTCCATCGGAAGCGACCAGCGCCCATCAGCGACTGCTTGCCGACACAGTGGGGACAGCTCTGCCCATAGTGCGTGCCAGGGGTCAACTCGGGAATCAACTCGTCAAAAAAATCCCGATTCCGCTCCAAAACAAATGCCACATCCTCTTTCCATGCATCTACAATTTCCCGCGCCCACCTGTAGCGTTCGACATTTCGTCGGGCGTTCTCGATATCGGACGGTTTATAAAGGGTACGCGGGTACGACAGTATTCGTGTGCCATCCATCGGGATTGCTCTCCTGTGAGGTGGGACCTACAGCCCCAGGATTTTTTTTGCGTTCCGGTAGCTGATGTTTTCCAGCGTATCTTTGTCAACTTTCAGGATCGCGCGTTTGACCAGCGCCGATCCCGGGTACGAAAAGGGAACATGAGATCCGAAGACAAGGTGGTTTGCACCGCCCTGCTCCACGAGGACCTCCACATCTCGGTGGACTTCGGCAAGGGAGAGATCCAGATACCAGGATTTATCGCGCAGGTCCTCCCGCTGCCAGAGGGCACAACTGACCATGCCGCGCAGGTTGGAGATTGTGATGGTGGCGTCCGGGACAGCCGCGAGCAGGTTGGCAATGGCACCGACATCTACAACATTGCCGGGATCCATCCAGTGGCGCTCGCGCACATCTTCCAGACGGTGAGGAATAAAGATGGGCAGGTTCCGTTCGGCGCAGGCTTTTGCGACGCTTTGGGCAAGTGGGCCATCTATAGGGAAGTTCTGGTACTGTGGAAAGAGGCGAACCCCCTTCATGTTCAAGTCTTCGTGACAGGCTTTGAGATCGTCTTCCCAGTGGGTATAAGTGGGGTTGAGGGTAGCCAGTGGAATAAAGCGATCTCTGAATGACTCGATGTCTTCCACCAGTTTTTCATTGGCAAGCTGTACATTGCGGTGGAAAACCGCTTCGATAGGAGATACAGCAGCTTTCTGGATGCCACAGCGATCGAGCCGGGCGGCGAGAGTTTCAGGGGTGTTGTCCCGAAGGGCGCGAAAGGGCCAGACACCCAGCCAGGCATTGATATCGATGATCATGAAGCCACTCCTTCCGAGTTCGCGTGCAGGGCCTTCGCGCCTTGTTGCGCCAAAATGTGTTCGGCATTGTCCCAGAAAATGCGCTCTTTTTCTTTATCGGTGAGTTTGGCATCCAGAACTTTGCCGATGCAGCCAGCCATCGTGCCATCGGATCCGAAGAGGACGCGATCCACTCCGAGTTCTGCGACGGCGAATTCGATCTGTCCGTCGTCCAGGTTGCTGCCGCTGGTGTCAATATAGACATTGGGCGAGGCGTTTCGCATAGCACGCACGGTCCATTCCCAGTCTCCGCCACCGCCGATGTGGGCGTGGATAAATATGGTCTCCGGGAATTTTTCACTGGCCTTCGTGAAATCTTCCCCATGAGAAATAAGCGGCTGCTTGTCCAGATGCTCCCGGCCGGTCAGATAACCCGCGTGTTCCAGGACCGGGATGCGCCGTTCCGCCGCGAGCTGGAGCACGGGCCAGACAGCGGGGTCCCAGAGTTTGTACTGGTTGTAGAGCTTGATGCCGATCATGCCGGCTCCCAGACAGCGTTCGATTTCGGCAGTGGCTTCTTTTCCGTAACCCGGAATGACATAACACAGGCCCCGGATGTAGTCCGGACGGTATTCCGCGGCGCGCAGGACGCCGTCGTTGCAATTGCGGACTTCATCCACAGAGGCGATGCGGCCGCCGCCAATAGGGCGAGAACACCAGTACTCTGTGACACCGACGGGATCTCCGCTGGCGATGAGGGCATCTGCGGAAGCATCCGAGTTCGGTTGAGTGGCCACGTGGCTGTGTACGTCGATTTTTGGGCGTTTGAGCCCGGCTTCGATATCCATCGTTTACTCCTTTCTGCAAGGAATATCTTAATCCGGCAGTCAGGCGATCTGTTGCCGGGACTTCTCCGGGGTGCGTGTATAACCTCGCGGCCACATCACAAATCGACCGGACGCCCTTCTTCGCACGAAGCCTGTGCGGCCAGGCAGACTTCGAGCGCCCGCCTGGCCTCCTCGGGCTTCACCAGAAGCTCGTCCGCACCCTCGTGGATGCAATGTGCAAAATGCGCCACCTGGTCCCGCATCGCCAGGGCAAACGAATCCTCCGCAGACTCGTAAAGCGAAACCCCTTCCTGACCCCAGGTATATTCCATAAGAGAAGGTGAGGACTCCCCGGCCTCCTGGCCCTGCATCCCGTGCAGCTTGAACTCGACGGGCGCGTAGATGAATTCCACGGACTTTTTTTCGCTCAGCAGCCTGAAATCAATTGCGATCGGGTTCCCCTTGAACATGAAACTTCCCTCAAAGAATCCCTTCGCTCCATTTTTGTAATCTACGGTCGTCCAGACATGGCTGATCGCTCCGTCCGCGCTCCGTACCCCCTGTGAAGAAACACGCACTGGATTCCCCAGAAGCCAGTTAAAAAAATCTACATCGTGAACCTGAAGATCGATCACAGCGCCCCCGCTTTTTGCTGGATCGCGTCGCCAGCCTTCGGCGCCAGTGGTGGCCTCGAGCACGGAAACCAGCCGGCGGGCAGTTACCAGAAGCACCTCTCCTCCGATTTCGACATCCACCCACTGTTTCGCAAGCGCGTATTCCGGCCAGAAGCGAAGCACATGAGCTATAAACAGAACCTTTCCAGCCCGGTTAGCTGCGGCCATCATAGAATCTGCGTCCTCCAGCGTCAGCGCGATCGGCTTTTCGCACATCACATGCTTACCCGCTACAAAAGCCCGCTCTGCAAACTCGCGGTGCAGGGAGTTGGGAACACAGATGTCCACGCCCTGAATCGACCCATCGACGAGCATGGCATCCACACTCTCGTAAAAGATGGCCCCCGTCCGGGTGGCAAGTGCCCGGCCCTGGTCGGGATTGCGACCCCCGGCCACGCCGAACACCACATCCTCAAGCTGCACCCACGCCTCAGCGTGTACAGCGCCGATCTCCCCGGCGCCGATCAGTCCGATCTTCACCTTTTCGCTCACAGTTCAAACTCTCCCCAGAATGGCGTCCATACCCGCCGACGTATGACTGAGCACCACATCGCCGTGATACTTATAGGGAAACATCTCGGCCGTCACAAAGCCATCGAATCCCACCTCATTCAAAGCAGCCATCACCTCCGGCCAGTTCACATCTCCTTCCAGGAGCTGTACAAATCCATCGATGGTCCCGACATTTGCCCTGAAATCCTTAAAATGCACCTCCTTCACCCGTTCGCCGAGCAGGCGGATCCACTGCTCGGGGTACCCGAATAGTATCACATTGCCCGTATCCAAGAGCACATTCACGTACTCACTGCCTACATCGTCAATCAGGCGGCGCATCTCGAGGGGGGTCATAAGCATTCTGTTCCAGACATTCTCAACCAGCACATGCGTCTTCAGACGCTCGGCATCGGATGCAACGGCGACCAGACCTGCTTTCGTTCGATCGTACGCCTCTTCGTAAGGGACCAGTTCCACAGATGAGTCCCAGGGAAGCCCCACATAGCCCGGGATGACCAGCACACCCGGCATACCCATTGCCGATGCGATCTCCAGTGCACGCCGAACGGTCTGCTCTGCTTCCTTTCTCACTTCCGGGTCGGGATCGGTAAAGAGGTAGGAAAACGGCGCGATCTCCAGGCTGGCGAGCGCCACACCGGCCTTCTCTGCCCGCTTCGCGATCTCCCCGGTCACCTTCAAATCGGAAGTTAGCGAAAAATAACCCTCGTGATCGGCGTAAAGCTGCACGGCATCGAAACCCGCCTCCACGGCCCGCTCGAAGCAGCGCGAAAAATCGTCTGCACCGCTCAGAAAGCCGACGTCTCCCAGAAAGTCCGGATTCCCGGAAAATGCACGAATGACGATGCCCTTTTTCATAATCGCCTCCCTTTTTTCGGACCTCTCCGCTCGTGAGACGTCCATTTAATACATGCCATCACGACTGTCGGGCTGTAGCTCCGGTTTAGGATCGGTCTTAAAGGGCGCGTAATAGCCTTCGAGATAGGCAAAATCGTCCATCTCACCGGTCATATAGATATGTTTCGTACGGTCGGGGTAATTGGCAGCCCCGTAGTGGTTGCCCTCCCTGTCCATTGCAATCAGATGGATGCCCCGGTGACGGTCTCCGATCAGCGCATCGAGATCCTGTATCGCCTCTTTGCAGGCCTCTTCGACGGACATCTCCATCTTCATATAGAGTACTGTACTGCGGGCGGTACCGGCGCGAATCGCCATTTCGCCCATACCGGTACAGACAGCTGCGCCGTAACGATTGTCTGCATAATTGCCCGCCCCAATAACGGCCGAATCAGCGAGGCGGCCTGGATACTTCAGACCCAGCCCGCTGGTACTCACACCGGAGCAGATATTGTTACGGCCATCACGGGCAATAAAGTTGACGGTACCGAGGACCTTTGACATGCCACCAGCCAGCCGACCGATATGGCGAAGCTCAAGTACACATTGGAGCTGGGCAGGGTCACAAATGCCCAGATCTTCACAGAGACGGGTTTGCCAGCCTGTCCGCACGTAATCGGTTAATAACGCTGTCTTCTCAAAGCCCATCTCCGCTGCGAAGCGCTCTGCGCCAGCGCCGACCAGGAAGACGTGCCAGAGCTCTTCCATCACCTTACGGGCGATGGAGATCGGGTGCGCGTAGCCCTTCACGGCGCCCACCGCGCCGGCCTGCAATGTCGCACCATCCATGATCGTGGCATCCAGTTCGACTTCACCGAGCAGGTTCGGCGTACCGCCCAAACCGACCCCATGGTCATCCGGGTTGCTTTCTACATGATGAATGCCTTCTTCGACAGCGTCGATAGCACTACCCCCATCGCGCAATACCTGCACTGCCTGGCGAATGCCGACATTCCCATTACGGGTTGCAATGACAATCATCTGCTTGCTCCTTCTCGGGCTCTGGTGAATCTTCACCTTATTTTTTGGAAAGATATGCGCCCGAACCTCGCGTCCTCGCTCCTCCAACAGCGCCTTTACCCTGAGGGACCGTAGCTTGTCTGCGAAACCACACCACCCCAGCGCCGATCAGCAGCGCAATGCCCATCAAGCGGATGGTCGGGACAAAATCCAGCCGCTGAATCAGCAGGCCGGCCAGAGCGGGGCCAGCAACCTTGCCGGTGTTCTTCAAAGTACCGATAATCCCCATCCCCGTGCCCAGAGCGCTGTCGGCGACCTGAGCGGACGCCAGCGCCACGGTGGAAGGAAAGATCAGGGCCTGCGCCACACCCATCAACACCGCCGGTGCCATTAGGACAGCCCCGTTGTCAACAACCGTGAGAAGAGGCAACGCCGCGCTCAAGACCACCATCCCCAGACATACGGTCGGAAGATATCCCAGCCGGTCGCCTGTGCGGCCCCCCAGAGGGTTCAACAGGATGTGTACAACCTCTTGCAGGGCGAAGAAAGCTCCCACCAAGGCGGTATTCACGCCGATCGACAGGGCGTAAAGCGGCAAAAAGGCTTTGATGGCATACAGGGCGATATATGTGGCCGCATCCAGACAGCCGGCCAGCCAGATCGACGGCGTCCGGCTGCCCGATGTCAGCGCCCAGAGCGCCTGCTTCAGGAAGGGAAAGCGGCGTTCAGGAGTTGAAATTCTCGATGCCGGCAGCAGGAGGACCGGCAGAAAGGCGAAACTGCTCAGGATGCCGATCACGGTGAACACCGAAACAGGATGCATCGTAAGCAACATCCAGCCAGCGGCTGCCGGCCCCACCACGTATCCGGCATTGCGGGCCATGCCGAACCAGCCCAGCCGCTCCGCACGGTGGGCCTCGGAGAGTTCGGCCACGTACGCCAGCGTCACCGGCCCGTAAATGGCTGTGGCCAGACCGTGGACCAGGCGGATGGCAAACAACTGTTCCGGAGACTGCACGAACCGGTATACAAACGGCATACATGTAAAAAAAACGGTCCCCAGGAGCAGCCACGTCCGGCGCCCCCAGCGGTCAGAGAACAGGCCGATAAACGGCTTAAACACCAGGCCAGTCAGCGTCGAAACGGACATGACAAAGCCGAGAAACGCATCGCCAGCGCCTAGCTGTGCGGCAAAAAGAGGCAACAAGGGCGTCTTTCCCATCTGGTAGGCGGATCGCACGATGAAGTCCGCCAGCGTGATATGGACCAACCTTTGCAACGTCTTCAAGCTGCCCCCCATCAGTCCGAAATTACTTCAGGACAATGGCCGGGATATCCATTTCCCGGATCAACTTGCTAAAAGCGACCACATCCGTCTCGATCATTTCTTTTCCTTGCACGATCTGCTGGTCGGCAGCCGCGGACATCTCTTCGAACGCCTCGCAAACCTGCTTTGTCGGTGCGGCATCGGCCTGGGCCGCCGGAGCAGTCAGCATGCCCAACTGGGTCTTCAAATCGACTTCGGCCAGTTTCTCCCCCAGGGCTTTGGCAGCTTCCGACACAGCAGCGGCATCCGGCAGATCCTTCGCACGCCGTTCCCACTCCGCCACCTGCTTTTGAACCCGCCGAACCTGTCCAACCACCTCATTGAACTCAGAGAGTTTGTCGCGAATCTTAACCAGCAGTGCAAACTGCGCTTCCAGATCCTCCTGCGTGGTCGGAACTCTCGGGTCTTTAAGAAGTTGGAACGACTCCGTATGGCTCTCATCCCCCACCTTGAGCCGGATCTGATACGTCCCCGGAGGCGCCAGCGGACCGGCCGGGTTCTGCCCCATTACCCCTCCCCCCGAAACCGTCCTTTCCCCCGGATACTGCATATCCCACTCGAACCGGTTCATCCCCACCTCTGAAGGCACCAGCGTCTCTTTTGAGTCGGCCTGCAGATCGTCTGCTGCCCGGCTCGAAAAGGTCTTGATCGGAATCCCCTCTGCATCCAGAAACGAAAGCTTCACCTCGCCTTCGGGCTTCTCCTTCAGGAAATAGGTCACCACCACCCCGTCGGGCGGGTTCTTTCCGGCATCCAGAAGGACCTGTACTGTTTTTCCCTCGGGCGTCTTCTTCTCGTAGTAGCTCGCCAGCACTCCGGAGGCCACCCGGTAGTTTTTCCCGGGCACCGAAGGACGTCCGTATCCCTGAGCCAGCAGAAATCGGTACGTGGAACGCGGCCTGAACAGGTGGACCGGAGCGTTCACAGCCGCCTCCGTCATCTGGTGCAGCAACGTCAGGTCGTCCAGGATCCAGAACGAACGTCCATGAGTGGCCGCCACCAGGTCGTTATCCTTCACAAGCAGATCGTAGATCGGCGCCACCGGCAGGTTGCGCTGGAGCGACTGCCAGGACTTCCCGGCGTCAAAAGAAACGTACACCCCGGTCTCCGTACCGGCATACAGCAGCCCGCGCCTGCCCGGGTCCTCCCGGATCACCCGCGTGAACTCCTGTTCAGGGATACCGCCGGTGATCTTCTCCCAACGCTTGCCGTAGTCGTTCGTCTTGTAGAGGTATGGCTGAAAATCGTCCAGCTTGTAGCGGTAGGCCGCCACATAGGCTGTGGCCGGATCATGGGGAGACGGCTCGATGATGCCGACCGTCGTCCATTCCGGCAGGTCTTCCGGCGTCACATTCTCCCAGGACACTCCGTTGTTTCGGGAAATATGGATCAGCCCGTCGTCCGAGCCGGCCCAGAGCACCCCCCGCTCCAGGGGTGACTCGGCAAAGGCGAAAATCGTGCAGTAGTTTTCCGCACCGTGTGCGTCTTTTGTAATCGGACCGCCCGACGGTTCCATTTTGGCCACATCGTTGCGTGTCAGATCCGGGCTGATGACCTCCCAGCCATCCCCATCTGTCGCGGATCGGAGCACCACTTGGCTTGTCGTGTAAAGAATATGGGGATCGTGTGGCGAAATCGCAATCGGAAACGTCCACTGGAACCGGTACTTAAGTGCTTTAGCGCCCTCTGCGAAAGACTCCGGCCAGGCCGTAATAACCCGGATCTGTTTCGACCGGTGGTCATACCGCAACAGGGCGCCGCCTCCACCTCCGCTGCTCCCAATGGCGCCGGAGTAAACCACGTTCGGATCGTCGGGACGGACCGCGATGTGCCCGCTTTCCGCATTCCCCACCGGACGGCAGTCGTCGATGAGAATAGCCCCCCGGTCGGACCGGCTGGGCACCCCGATGGCGGTATTGTCCTGCTGGGTGCCGTAAATGGAATACGGCACCTGCATGTCGGCTGCCACATGGTAGAACTGCGCCGTGGGTTGGTTGTAAATGGTGGACCACGTCTCGCCCCCGTTGAACGAAACGCACGCTCCTCCGTCGTTCCCCTCAATCATCCGCCGAGGGGTGTGCGGGTCGAGCCACAGGTCATGATTATCGTTGTGGGGGGTGTTGAGCTGCGTAAACGAGTACCCGCCATCGGAAGACTTCCAGGCCAGCTTGCTCAACACATAGACCGTATCAGCATCCTGTGGGTCTCCGAAGACGTGGCAGTAATAGAACGGACGCTCCCGGAGGTTTTTGTCTTCTGTGAGCCGCTCCCAGGTTGCGCCCCAGTCGTCCGACCGGAAGAAAGCCCCTTTCTCAGCCTCGACGATTGCCCACACACGCCCCGGCCTGGCCGGAGATACCGCAACTCCCATTCGCCCCTTGATCCCTTCGGGCAAACCGGGGTTGCCGGTCAACTCTACCCATGTGTCACCTCCGTCGGTAGATTTAAACAGCCCGCTGTCCGGTCCCCCGCTCGACAAGAACCAGGGTTTTCTGTAAGCCTCCCAGATAGCGGCATACAGAACATCGGGATTGTTGGGATCCATCGCCAAGTCGCACCCTCCGGCTTTTTCACTCCGAAACAGCACCTGTTCCCACGTCTTACCCCCATTCCGCGACCGGTAAATCCCCCGCTCCCGGTTCGGGCCAAAAACATGTCCCAGCGCAGCCGCATAGACCAGGTCGGGATCCTTTGGATGGATGCGAACCCGCGCGATGTATCGTGTATCCTCCAGCCCCAGATGCGTCCACGTCCTGCCGCCATCTCTCGATCCATACACCCCGTCGCCGTGCGAGATGTCAAGCCGGATGCAGCATTCTCCCATACCCGCATAGATGACGTTGGGGTCGGATTCCGAAACGGCGATCGCGCCCACAGCTGACGTCTTGAAAAACCCGTCCGAGACATTTTCCCAGTAGGTTCCACCATCCTCGGTCTTCCAGACCCCCCCGGCACAAGCGCCGAAGTAGAAGACCAGCGAATCCTTCGGGTCTCCGGCCACAGCCACGACCCGGCCGCCCCTGTACGGTCCGATGCACCGCCACTCGAGCGACCCAAGACAAGCCGAATCGACCTTCGGGCAGAGGATTGCCTGTTCGGTCTGTGCTGTATTTCTGGTTTTCATGGTTGTCTCCTATGATGCTGTCTTTCCATGCTATACGGTTACAAGACATTCGTCTGTACAGATCGGATTCCCTGAGCAGCTCGAACATCACCACGTATGCACCCGGTGCCCCGAACCGGAGAACCAGATTATATCCATGAGAAACATAATAAAAATCCCCAGCGTATATCCCACCAGCAGCCCTAAGAAAAACGGCCGGAACTTCCTGAAGAGCACGGCTCCCCCAGTCTTCAGGATCACCAGCTTGCAGAACCACGTCAGGAAGATCGACGTCAGGTAGAAGTGGGCCCAGTAACTGCCGCCGACGATCAGACCGATCGGATGCACCGGCCACCAGGGAAAGCGCGACCGCAAAAAGAACAGAAAAACCGCCAACGCTGTACCTGCGCCGAAGAATCCAATCTGAGGCCACGCCGGTTCTTCAGGACTTTTGATCAGGGATACCGCACGGTAGAACCCATCCAGCCCCCGTAACATTGGCGTATCGTTAAAATTGCTCGCGCCGGTGGTATATCCCAAGTAGAGGGTCAACCCGACAGATACAACGAGCCCCACAACCAGCGTCAGCCCGATGGCCCCGAACAGCTTGCGCCGGTCCCCCCCGATCACCTCTCCCAGCTTTGCGGCATGGGCCAACGCAGGCGTAAAAAGGGCTTTGCCGTAGGAGTAAAGCGCCCGTTCAAAAGCCAGGGCGGTAATGGTCGAGGGGGCCAGAACCCTGGACCCCAGCACCTTGAGGATAAACGCGTCTTCGCTGACAGGTGCGTTGGCAAATACAAAGCCGGTCTCTGCCACAAATCGCGTCATGCCCAGATAGACCAGCATCAACGCCGGGAAAAATACCAGTAGCACCCAGGGCTCTATTCCCGCCTGGTAGAGCCAGCAGAGGATAAAGGCCGATCCCAGCAGGAACCCGATCGCGGCCGTCCGGTAGGACAGGATCTCACCTCCCCTGTCTCCGGATTTCTCCCCCCGCTGGAACGCCGCCCGGGCCACCTGCCTGAGATGCGCTCTGCTTACCCACAGCCCCCAGAGCACCACCACGAAGAGCGCTCCCAGACACTCCCAGTCAGTGGCGTCGTATCCCTCCCTGGCGATCGGGTAACCGATCCGGTTCAAGATTCCTGTCTGTGCAAAGCCCAGCAGCCCAAAAAGCCACACACTGAACAGCACATCCAGGTTTGCGAAATACGCAAACCCGATCACGTAAAAATCCACCTCCGGATTGATCCTCGGGAACAGGCGTCCGAAGGGACGCCAGTGGCGGTTGACCAGGTTCGCCTGGAACGGAATCTGGGGAAAAAGCGGCCAGAAGTATCCCCAGAAATTCCACAGCGGAATAAACAGGGCAAACCCGAACCCCTGCCAGAATCGGGACTCTTTTGTAATCAGCGGCAACCGTTGTCCGGCTTCCTGCTGCACCATCTCAATCGGCACAGCAGCCAGTGGAAAGAACAGACGCTCGTGCTCCACCCACTGCTTCCGCATGATCACGACCAGACAGGCCGAAACAAAAAACACGGCGCCCACGAACAACGACCACCAGAACAGGGACACAAACCAGACATCCCAGGGGATACTCGCACCTTCCGGCATCCCTTCCCAGAACCACCCCATCGCTTTTGCGTCGGTGGGCGCAATCCATCCGGGAATATGCTCGTGCAGATACTCCGCCCACTGGTTTTCGGGCGTGGCATAGTAATAGGGCGGGGCGATCACCCCCAGCAGAATCCCCGTCAGCCCTGACGCCGGCACCGCCGCCCCCGTGTATCCCATCGCCAACATCACCAGGATCTCCCGGGACGAGAACAATTGCCCCGGGGCGATCGTCTTGAGGATGGGATTGACCACAAAGGTCAAAAACAGGAACACGGACAGCAGCGCGATTGGAAAGTGCGTGAGGTTGAACCTGGAGGAGTGGACGTAGTAGTCCGAGTAGATGATCCACACGTCCATCAGACACGTAAATAGCAGACCGAGAACCACAGACCGCACCGTCAACCCAGGCCTGGTCTCCGGTTCCAAAACCATAGCTGTCTTATCCTGTACCGGCTGCTGCTCACCCAGTGCAGGCTTCGCATCCGACATCACGCTCTTTTCCCAGAAAACAACCGGGACTGCGCCGCCGCCACGTTGAGCACCTGTACTCCCCGGCACGCGGAGAAGATGGGCAGAAACTTTCCCTGCTCCGGTTCCACATGGGCGCAGGGAATGCCGATTCTCGGTCGCTGTTCATACTGCATCGTCTCCGCTCCTTTACGCGTCAAAATAGCGCTCCAGGTTGCCCCGCCTCTGGCTCGCATGCGGCGGCGT
This sequence comes from Candidatus Latescibacterota bacterium, assembly GCA_965222605.1. GTDB lineage: Bacteria > Latescibacterota > UBA2968 > UBA2968 > UBA2968 > VXRD01. Next base: position 5,975,405 of record OZ244960.1, on the reverse strand, counting down.
CTGGTCCCGCGACTCCATATCCGCAGGCGTCATCGCGATCCCCATTGGCGAAGGCTCAATGTCTTCCCGGCGCCCACTCACATTCGTACCCCCCCATCGGGTACCCACCCCAACCAGATCGAACCGGGAAAACCGCTCCGTCCGACGGTCGAAGCAGAGGTATCCCAGCAAGGAGGCATCAAATCCACGCTCGCGGATCAAGCAACACATCTCTCCCATACGGTAGGCCGAAGAAGACGGCGGATGCGCGCACCAATCCCCCTCTTCATACAAACGTGCCTGCCCGGAAACCGTCAAATCCACCCGCTTCGGCGTCACACCCGTCACTTCCAGCCTCATCTCCACATCCCGAAGTGCCTCGGGCGACCAGTGAGAGGGCTGCCCTCCAACAGAATCCACCAGGTGGTACCGGACCAGCCGCCGGGTCAAACCCTCCGGCATCGAAAACGTATCGCCTGCCGACACGCCGGGCGGCACGATCGACAGCATCTCCTCTCGCCGGAACCAGACATAGTCCTGATTGTGCGCCTCACGTCTCCAGTTCTCAGGCCGCAAATCCACCCGCCGGGGCAGATCCCGGCACCCCAGATGCAGCACCAGGCCGTCCTCCGGATACTCCCATATGAATGCTTCCTCCCTATCCAACCCGCCGATTTTATAAGCTTCTCTCTGAGTCTTTCGGACCTCCCAGTTTTTCAGTGCTTTGCCCAGCATCTCTACCAGCAAGTCCGGGTTGGTGCTCATGCTGCCGCTGGCTTGCAATATGCCATGTGGACCGCACCTGTTCCGCGTGCCCAGGACTTCTCCTTCGGTCGTCGTTACATAAAGTCCCTGGTGATTCATCCCGTGGTCTATATCATTCACCTTCGCCAGCGCCTCATCGAATGAGTACCCGTACCGGCCCTGCCATGCAATCAATCGCAAAAACCGTCCCTCATCGTCATCCTGCCGCTGGAGTCGCGTATTATCCACCGCGACCGTGACGAAATGATCATTCAGTAGTTGAATTGCTCTCGGATCGCTGAAGACGAGCGCACGGCCCGTTACCCCATTGTTTCAAACGCATCCCAGAGGATGCCCGTTCATCGCCCAGATGAACAGCGGCTTCTCCTCCCGTGCGGCCTTCTGCCGCCCATCCCATAACTCTCCGATCCAGGGCACCTCAGTCCACCGCTCCTCGCTTGCACGCGGCCGGCAGGCCTCGAACAACTCGTCAAACGTCTCTTCCGTCAGCGCCGGGGGTATATTGACAATCTCTTCGGGCAGCATAATGCACCTCCCTATTGTTCGGTTCCACGGTATCCCCTTCCACCTTGACCTCCGCAAAATCGTAGCACGACACCTCACCGTCCTTTCAGGCGCCGCAGATATTCCTTTGCCGGACCGTTTTCCGGATCGATCTCCAGCACCTTCTCGAACGCAGCGACCGCCCTCCGTCTGTCTCCCTTCTGAAGGTAGGCGATCCCCAGATTTCCATAGGCCTGAAGGAACTTTGGATCTTTCTTCACGACCTCTTCGTAGTATGCAATGGCCCGACCGTACTCTCCCTGGGCGCTGTATGCAAAGGCGAGACGGTAGTGTGCCTGGAGGTCGTCTGGGTCGATCTTCACAACCTTTTCATACTCGGCCGCAGCCTTTGCATACTCTTTCCGTACGCCGTAGATAAAACCGAGGTTAAAATGTGCCTTGAGATCGTCGGGATCCAATTTCAACGCCGACTGATACACCGCTACTGCCTTGCCGTACTCTTCTCGAGCACTATACACATTTCCCAGGTTGTTGTATGCCCGTGGGTCGTCCGGACGGAGCTCCAACGCCGACCGATACGCAGAAATCGCCTGCTCGTACTCCCCCCGGGCCCGGTGAACCAGCCCCAGGTTGAGATAGATATCAGCGGTGAAACCTGAATCGGCATCCGGGTTCGCACGGCTCAGCCTCAACGCGATACGGTACGCCTCTTCCGCCTCCCGATAGGCCTCTCGATTCGCGTATAATCGCCCCAGATTGTAGTGCGTCCCGGCGTCATTCGGATCGATCTGAAGCGCGCTGCGATACGCCTCGACCGCGTCCGTATAATTCCCCTGTGCCCCATAGGCATTCCCCAGGTTACTCCAGATATCCAGATCATCCGGTCTGAGCCGGATTGCGGCCTGATACGCCGATACAGCCTCCCCGTACTCCCCCTGCGCGACAAAAGCATTTCCAAGGTTGTAGTGAACCTCGGCGTCATCCGGTCTGAGCCGGATTGCGGCCTGATACGCCGATACAGCCTCCCCGTACTCCCCCTGCGCGACATATACATTCCCCAGATCGTTGTACAGCCTGGAGTCGTCGTCCCTCTGGCCAACAGCCAGCCGGTATGCTGCGGCTGCCTTTCGATGGTATCCCAATGCGGCGTAAACCTGGCCCAGAAGGCGGGGAATCTCCGGGTCGTCCGGCAGTTGCCTTGTAGCCGCTTCCAGGGGATCCAGCGCTTCTCTGTACTTCTCGGCCCACGCCAGAACCTTGCCGAGATTCAAATTTTTTAAGGAGAAATATCCGCCATCCAAGGAGTCGAACACCTCCTTATAGAGCGCTGCCCTTTTCGCCGCGTTCCACCCCGCACCCGGAGCGACAACGCCACGGTTGACCAGTTGCGAAACGATCTCATCCGCAATCACTTGGTGTCCCACTACAGTCGGATGGACATGGTCCAGAAACCATTCTTTGCCCAGAAGACCGTGGTCGCTGCGGGCCTCAAACACAGGCACGAGGTCCACCAGAGCAACCTCGCGCGCTCTAACAACGTCCCGCACAATGGCCTCGATCTGGCCGATCGCCCTCAAAGGACAGACGTCCAGATCCCTGGCCTGAACGTAGTGAACTCTGGCCTTTTCGTGTTGGCCCAGGCCCTCATAACACTTGGCGACTTCGTAATGCAGCTCGGCGTATTCGGGATCGATCTCCAGCGCAAACCGGAAGGCCTCCAGTGCGGCGGCATAGTCACCGGCCCGATACAGGGAAATCCCCTGACCATAGCGCTTCTCCCAAGTCCTTCTCTCCTCAAGGCTCAAACCTTGTGCATGCTCGGACTTAAAGGGAGAGAAATCCCGGATGCTGGACACAGGCGTTACAAACAAGAGCTCCACACTGTTTTCCCTTGCAATATCGACCATCCGCTCCAGATTGAACCGAAAGTGCCTCAAGATCGCCTGTTTCTGATCCTCATCCCTCCTGTAAAGCTCCACCCCCCCCACATGGTCCAGGGCCGCATCGACTTCACCTTTCATCCGAAACCTCGTCCGCCTCTGTTTCCCCCAGGCCTTCAGACCCAGTACTGCCTGGCGAACCAGGGCGTAAGTCCGCAACCTGCCGAGCACTGTCCGGACCTTGGTAACCGCACGATCTGCCTGGAGAATGTCCTCGTAGGTCCGCGTCTCCAAAAACTCATTGTGGCCGGTATAGACGACAAACAGATCTGGCTCGTAATGCATCAGCTCTTCAATCAGATTCACAATCCGGTAGCTGGCGTACGAGATCCCGCCTGCATTGATCACCTCAAACCGCCTCGATGCATCCATCCCGTTCAGGCCGATCTCCAGCCATTTGGGAAATGCTGTCGGCGCTTCGTACGGCCTTCCAAACGTCGTCGATCCACCAAGGCAAAAGATCCTGAAGGTCTCGGTCGATTTTTCTGTGGGGAACGCCTGCTCATTGAAGAAGGCCAGCTTATTCGGATTGGTGACGTAGAATCTCTTTCCGCCGGCCAGCTCCCGTGCGCTAAAAAGCGGGTAAACCTTCTCAAATCCGACAAAGGGGTCCTCTCGCTCGGACGGTTTCCCATACCCCACAACCCGCAGCCCGACCTCCATCAGCGCGATGAGCAGGAAACCGAACAACACCAAGAGGACTTTCTGCCCTGCAGAAGGGATAGCTCGTGCCTTCCGATTCGTCCCCGTGCTCCCTGCAGCAGCGTCCTTCGACACCTTTTTTTGTTCTTCTCCCTTCTTCATCATCTTACCCAAAAAAATAAGGGGCGTGGCCCTACACCCCTACGATTCCGGATTCAACGGAATGTGTCAAGTGTTTTGAGACGCCTGCTCAGAAAAAGTTGATCCCTCTCGATGTCCTGTTTCTGGCAACTGACCTCAATCAGTTCGCGTCCCAGCTACCCAGAAGCCCTAACGCCTCGGTCCAAACACGCCGGTCCTGTCCTGTTGCATCGTCTGGTGGTCTTCCTTCCAGCGCGGGTTGTAGAGTTCTCCGGGCATGGTCGAATGGACCAGTTCGAAGACACCGATCCCCGACAGGTCCAGAAACACACACTTACGGTACCCATACCGCTCATACGTCCAGACCTCGTACGGCCTTCCGGCAAACTCGGACGTATGATACTCGATGTCGTCGGGTGGGCCGTATTTGATGTAAACCCTCCCTTTATCGGTATCGGAACCTCGCTGTCTTGTTCGGGTCTGAAAGTGATCGTCGCTAAACCAGATCCTCCGGAAATGCTCGACGAGAAACTCGTTTTGAGGTGTGTCCGGCGTAGGATCGCGTTCGATCCAGAAATGGACAATAAACAGCAGCTTTTCTTCAGGATCAAGCGTCCGATAGCGTTTCAATTCCTCATTTGTAGCAATATACTGGATCTGGCGATAATAACGCTCTAACGACGCTTCATCTGACGCCAGGTTCAGGGATTCAAGTCCTGGCTCGAAGATAAAGAACTGCCTCAGCGCTTCGGCCTCCTGGCCGTTCAGATTGTCCCTGATACGGGCCTTCAGTGTGTATGTGCCGGAAGGCAGGTCTGCGATGTCCAGTCCGCCACCCATAACTTTACTGGTGATCACCCCGCTCGGTCCCGGCTTCTTCAGCATCACAACCGGGTATTGCTTGACCACTTTGTCCGACGCGTCCAAAAGGACGAACTCCAGGTCAAAGCTATCGGTCTCTGAAGCGGCACCGAACGCGAAGTGATAGACCTCGAAATAGCATTGGAGAAAGGAATCTCTCGGAGAGAATCGTCTGGAAATAGCTGGGAGGACGCCGATCTGATTCTTCGTGAACCGATCTCTGGGTCCGGCTCTGTGGATATCATAAGCAAGCTGGATGTCACTGACTACCAGACGCTCCGCTTCGAAATCGGGCACCTCCAGAACGCCGGAACAGGTGTCTTCGTAGGCTGAGTTTAGATCCTTCACCCGTACGGTGATCCGGTACTGTCCTGGCCAAAACCGAAGGGGAAATACCTCCATCACGACCAATTCGCTTTCTTCTACTTCATCCCGAGAGGCCACCTCCACGCCCCGCTCCCAGACCCGTCCTTTCAACGCCTGTCCGTCGGCGCAAAGAACCTCTACCTCGCCTTTGGGGAACTGCTGGACCTGCATTCCAACCTCAAATTCAGCCCGATAACGATCCTCCTGTTCGACAAACCTCAGCGCTTCGCCGGAGACCTGGAGATAAACCTCTACATGCGCGGTACCGGCGGACCCCCCAAACGACACGGCATCCACCACAAACCGGACCGTCCCTGTGCTCACGGCCGGCAACCCCCCCTCGGTCGGGCTACCGGCTGTACGTCCATCGCCCCAAAGGAGGGCCAAAAGACAGGCGACAACCGCCATCCGTGGTCTCACGAGGATGTCTCCTTAAAGCCAATGGCGGCTCCCGAAAGCCTCTCAGCCCCCGGAGCGATGCACCGTTCAATCGCACCTCCAACGACAGAAAGGTCAAGAGCCGCCATCCCAGTTCCCTTACCAAAGACCGTAAGTTAAAAACTCCCGGTCACGGTCAGCCGGATCGGGGCATCGAGAAGTTCCCCAAAATCCGTGTACGCAAAATCCACAGCGATCTTCCGATCTCCGAAAGCCTTCTTTAACCCCACCCCCACGCTGAATGTCTCCGCATCGTAATTGAACTTATACCCCGCCCGTAACGCCAGCGTATTAGCCAACCACAGTTCTCCTCCTGCATGGAACCGCTGCTCGTAATCGATGGCAAACACATTTTCCGCTGCCACTGTCAAATATACCGGATCTTCTACCTTCCCATATACCTCCATCGCCGCTGCGACATTGAAGACAATCGGAGAAAAGAAACTTTCGGTGTTCACCGTCTCATCCGGACCAAGGTTCTTCAACGACATCGCAATCCGCGAGCTCCTGAACCCAGTGTAGAACAGCATCCCCAGATCCACATCGAACGTCCGGTTCTTGTCCAGGTACAGGTCTTCCTGCACAAACTTGCCCTGCACCCCGAAAGAGAACTTGTCCGTAAACTGGATCGCATATGTCCCGGCCACCACGACCGAACCGATACTCACCCGCCCCAGGCTGCCGTCCGGTTTCTCCGGCGTCGTGAGCACGATTGATTCCGGTTGAAAACTGAGCACATGCAGCCCCACGGCATGTGTTCCCAGCTTCCACCCCAAACCGACCGCATAGATCTTGGTGTTGGCGATCCAGCTGTTGTAGGAGAAAGTGAACTCTCTGGCGCGGATGCGCGGTAGCCCCGCAGGATTTGAATAGAGGGCATTGACATCGTCCACCACAGCCGTATATGCATCCGCCATCGCAGCGGGCCGTGCCGCCTGTGTAATCTTTAAAAACGAGAACCCGGCCAGCCCCAGTTTCTTGAATCCCGCCTCGGCCATAGAGACAGACAGCAGCCCGAAAACGGCAATGATCAAAATTCCTGAAATAAATCTCTTGTACATGTGTCTGACCTCCTGACCTCGTTATCGGATAACCACAAATGTCCCGGTCTGCTTCTTCCCCTCCTCCCCGGGCATCAGGGATTCGACTACATAGTAGTAGATCCCCGTAGAAATCCTCCCCGAGCGGTTCAACGTGATCTGATCCCACTCGACCTCGCCCCTGGCGGGATCGTCGTGCTCCAGCACCTTAATGAGATCTCCGAAAGTTGAAAAAATGGAAATCCTGGCCTTCCTGGGAATATTCACAAACCGGATCTTATCGCTGCCTTTGTAATTGTGCGGGTTACCCCCTTCCACCTTGAACGGGTTGGGCACCACCAGTACTTCTCTGGCAAGCTGATCCCGCTCCACGCTGCTGGGCAGCACCGGGCTGACAGAAAGCAGAGTATTGTTCACCCCTCGCTGTTCGGGTGACACCTTCCCACTCTCCAGCCCCGCCTTAACATGCTTCTGCACGATCTCCGGCAGGTCTGCAAGCGTTACGCTTCCGTCGTCGTTACTCCACGTCTGATGCCCGCTGTCCACCGATCGAACCGAATACCAATAGGCGAACCCGGCCGCTGACGTCTCGTCGTCGTAGGTGTAGGTGCCCGCATCGTGGTAGGGGGATTCCTTCACCCGGATCTCCTTAATCATCTCCCATGGTCCCAGATGTCGCTCCGTGGACCGGTAAACCCGATAAGCGGCCACGTCCTGGGCTTCTGAACCGGTGTAGTCGGGGTCCAGGGCATCGTCTGCGTCGTCGTTCCAGGTGAGCCGGTTGGTGCCCTCCGGACTGGGCCCTATGGCCACCTCCACATCGGGCGGCGGATCCGGCAGATCGTAGCCTGCCCGGTAGGCCGTCCCGGCCCGCTCAATGTGCGCAAACAGCGCCCTCTCGCCATCTTTGAGCTGGTCCTGGTTTCCAAGCCTGGCCCACTCGTAGATATCCATCGGCTCCCCGCCGGGGCCAGCAAACTCCGCCCCGGTGCCGCCGGCAAAGGCCACAACGAGTTTGAGCTTCTGTCCGGGCTCCAGCCGGTAGGGGCCGAAAACATGGGCATGCGCCACCCGCCCGATCTCCGTCGGATTCGGCCTGATCGGTACAGAGGTATTCACAATGGCGTTGTAGCCCTCCTCGTCGGAGATGAACGGCAGACGCGGGATCTCATTGCGCGGGAAATCGGGGAAGTCCCACCAGTGGACGATCGACGGTTGATCCCCCTGAGGCGCCACGTAGTCCTCCGGGTCGTTTACAAACGGCGGCATCCAGACGACAGGCGCAAAGCCCATGTATTGAAATGCCTGGAGTTGCCCGTCCGTGCGCAGGCCTTCGGCCACGAGACTCTTCTGCGCCACCGCAAAGATGAACGGCTCACCTTCATCGTTCCAGAAGCTCAGCGGCAGGTCCCCGTCCCACTGGTAGGAGACCTTTCGGCCTGCATACTCGGACGGCCCGTCGTAGTTCGGCGCATCCGTATACCTGTAGTGGTCGTCGGCAAGACGAGGATGAAGGTCGCCATAGTCGGCCCGATGGATCCAGGAGTGCCCGACCTCGGAGACCGCGAACTCGTTCTCGAACACCAGATAGACCTCGTCGAAGGTCGTCCCGGCATAGCTGGCCCTGGGCATGATGGTCCCATCCGGGTTGAACACCATGTTGCCTTCATCGTCGATGCTATCCCGCGATGTGTTCGTAATGATGATCTCGTCAATGACAAAATCGTCCCAGTCCTGGTAGCTCCACAACATCGTCCTGGCGATCCCGGTTAGACCGATGCCGTTGCCGAAGCTGCGGATGCGGATCTCCTCGGCAAAGCCGTCGGTGGGGTACTCGCCAGGTGAAAAATTCGCGATAAATACGTTTCTGGTCGGTTTACCAAACTCATCCACATAGGGGGTACCGGGCCAGTAGGTATGGAGGCGTCCCGTCTCCCTGCCCAGATCCTTCTCCCGTGCCATGTGATACGAGACGTGCAACGGACCTCCGCCCATCCCCTTCGGAGGACCGAACGAAGGCCCCCTCATCGAGATTTGGTGTCGAGGAACCGGCCGCTGGTCGGCAGGGGTCTCCGGGGCGAAGACTGGATTCTCCTCTTTCGACAGGATCCAAAACGACTCCGCCAGGCTCGTGTTGTAAGCCGTGTCGTTCTCCTGGCGGATCCCCCAGAAATCCATGAATGCGTTCTCATCTACGCAGCCGCCCCCCACACCTCCCGACGATCCCGGATACATCAACCCGAGCGAGCCGCATATCTTGCGTTCCTCATACCTGAAAGCCCCATGCCCCACATTGAAGGTCTCGACCCATAGCTGCCCCCGCGTCATGTACTGCTGCTGGGACCAGCCGGGATCGGGACAAAGCGCCAGAATTACAGCAACGCTGGTAAAAATACCGATGAGTGTCTTAGGCATCACGGCCGTTTCCTCCTTTCCACCTGGAATGGATACACATTCTCAAACAAAAACAGAGAGCGGGGATGGAGGTCGGTAACGACCTCCATCCTGCACTGCTCAGAAGCAAACCAGAGCCACGAAGCGCCCTTAAAAGGAGACTCTGAACCCGACCTCCACCTGCCTCGGCTGTCCTTCGTACCGGATGGTCTGGTAATCGTCGCCCCATTTCAAATAATTCTTGTCGTCGGGCCGGGGCCTGTCCAGTCCCATGCTGGTATAATCCGAGCCGTTGAAGGCAAGGCTGGACAGCTGTGATAGGTCCCGCTGGTTGAAGAGGTTGGCGACGTTCACAAACAGGCTCGTGGTCGTCTCTCCTCGCACGCTGAACAGCTTCTCAAACAAGAGATCGGTGCGCGTGCTGAAGGGGCCGGACCTCGTCTCGGCCTCCTGCCCCTCAAACGTGATCTCGTGCGTCGCCACAGAACGGGACTGACCGCCCTCCAGCCGTGTCCCGATAACGGTTGGAGGCGTGTACCCGTAGGCGCGGCCTGACCTGATCCGGTAGACCAGGTTCGCCCGGATATTCCCCAGCAGGGACAGCTTCCCTGTCTTTGGACCGAAATCGGGAGGGGTGGAGAAGAAAAACTGAACGCTACCCGTACTGTGCCGATCCGATCCGATGGTGCCCTGACCCTGCTGGATGCCGGAAGCTCGGTTCACCTTTTTCAACGCCTGCCACAGGTAGATCTTCCCGTAGTCCTCATCAACCACAAGCTCGGGCGGCGTGGACTGTGAAGGATCGAAGTCGCCGGCCGTGCCGTTTTGCAGCGACCGGATACGCTCGTTGGCCTTATGCCCCAGGTTTCGCTTCTCCGCTTCGCTCAGAAACACCGGCTCCACGTCGTCCAGCACCCCATCCCCGTTGGTGTCCACAAACTGCCGGTCCCACCAGTAATACTCCGACACGATAAAGGTCGAGTCCGGTAAAAACTGTACCGTCTGATCCCGCATGTCGCCGTTCCGGCTGGCTGAGGTGGCCCACATCTGGTTGAAGGAAATCTGGAAGGAGAAGTTATCACTGAACCGTTTCCTGAGCCCCATCTCAAACCCCCGGGTATCGGAGTGCCCGTTGGCGGCCAGGGTGATCCCACCGTACGCACGCCCCTCTCCGGCTGGATCCCAGAACCGGCTACGGGCGTTCGTCATCTGGTTCTTGGCACTCTTATAATAGACAGCCGAACGCAATGTGTAGTCCCGGAGGAAGTTCCAGTCCATACCCACTTCGAAACTCGTCGTGGTCGGAAAAGGCATCAGCCGGTTTCCATCCGTGTCGAAGGGGCTGCCGAAAGGTACGCCGAGTTCGTTGGCCGCAAACATCTCCTCCACGTTCGTCTCCCGATCTCCATCCCTGTCGAAGTCCAGACCTCTGTTCTGCCGGGTGGACCACCCGTACATATCCCAGAAGGTGGGGGTCTGACGGAAGATGCCATAGGAGTAGTGCACTGCGGCATTGGCCGTGATCGGGTGCGAGATCCCCAGCCTGGGACTCCACGCCTGGATGTGCCCCAGCCTCACCAGCGGCACGTTGGGAAGGTCCTTCTCCGGGTCGGTATCCGGCAGGCCGTAGAACACCGCCCCCGGCCAGCCCGTCCCGACACGCCCCGCCTCAATCATCGGCCCTTTGCCGTAGGCCGCCATTGGGATCGGCGTATGGTAGGTGTTATGGTCCCACCGATCATACCGCACCCCGACGTTGACGACCATCCCTTCGAACTCCATCTTGTCCTGGATATACCAGGCCGACTGCCAGGGGTGGAGCACGGAGTTGGGGTTGTAACCGAAGATGTTCGTCCTGCCATCTCCGGCATCCACGCCCAGTTCTGAGATATACCGGGTCACTTCACTCGTTGTCAGACCGTTGTAGGTGTTGACCCACCACACGCCGTACCGGGTAATCTCCAGGCCGGTCTTGATAAAGTGCCCTTCGGTCACCTGGCTCGAAAGGTCGAACTTGAGGGTCTGCCGGATCTGCTCGCCGATCGAGTAATTGGGCGCAGTCCAGTAAGTCATGAACCACTCGTCGTTGTCGTAGCGCGGGCGCCATGCCGCCCTGCGCTCACTTCTGGGATAACGCGTAAACCCATCCCATCTCACCCCGGTGCTATCCTGCACATTCGAATACTGGGAGATCTTCAATTCGTAAAACGTCTTGGGAGTAAGCATATGGGTCATCGAAAGGTAGAGCATATTATTCCGGTTGATCTGCATCCCGTTATGCATATCCCGGGGAATGAAGATATCCCGGTAGCTGTCCCGGATTCTGGTAGGATCCCAGAAAGAGGACCCCCGAAATTGTCCGGTCCACGAAATCCGGCCCCAATAACTCAGCGTAAAGGGCGCTTTGTGGCGTTCGAAGAACCCCCCGGTCTTCAGCCGCAGGTCGGGCGTGACGTCCCACCCTAATTTCCACTGGTTCTGGATGTTGAAATCCGAATAGATGAACTGCTTCGACATATTGATAGTCAGCGCTTCGGGAAACCCCCTGAATCCCCGATTCGTCGGCCCGGGGAATGTCGCAGGCTCCCCAATGTAAGCGGTGGACAGGAAAAAAGACCCCTTTTTCGTCAGTGGTCCCGAAAAACTCCCCTCGGCAAAATGACCCCAGAGCCCGGTGTAATCTTCCCGCATGTGGAAGGGCTCGCCCGTGAGGGCATGCAGTTCGTTGGCCCAGGCCGGATCGTTCCAGCGCATGCGATCTCGGTGGATCGGGTGGTCGTAAACGTTCACCCCCCAGTGCTTCTTCCCCGGCAGAATGGCCCGGTACTCCCCACTGCCGTGGTAATCCTTGCTCCCTTCGCGGACCACCACGTTGATCACTCCGGCCTGCACGTCACCGTACTCCGCCGCCATCCCACCTGTGATCACTGTGAACTCCTGCACCGCACTTTTGTTGAATTTCGAAAACGCCCGATCCCCCGGCCCGCCTTTGGCGGACAGCCGGATGCCGTCCACGATGTAATTGACGTCAATTCCACCAGGGGCTCCGGTGCTCGACCCCGCAACCGCAGAACCGCCCCGGATGACGTTGTTGCCGTCCAGGTCAACGCCCGGCTGGAGTTCCACCAGATCGGCCACATTCCGGACCATGGGGACCATGGCGATCTCTTCAAGGCCCACCACATATTTGCTCACCACCTTGTCCGGCTCCACTGCCGGCCGCTCTGAAACAACGGTAATCTCAGCCAGCGCCAACTCAGCTTCGTTTAACGTAAAGTCCACCGTGGTGGTAAAGTCCGCCCTGGCCTCCACCTCCGTCATCGTCTGCTTTGTATATCCGACGATAGAGGCTGTCATCGAATAACTCCCGGGAGCGACTGAAAGAATGAAGTATCTCCCGTCTGGGCCGGTGCTTGCACCCCGATTGGTCCCCTCCAGCACCACATTCACCCCTGGCAGCGCCTCGCCGTTCTGATCGGCCACCTTCCCTGTGATCTTCCCATCCGTCCCGGCAAAGACCGGCCCAGCGCCACAGATGGCCATCGCAAACACCAGGGCAAGACCAAATATTCCTAAAGCGAACGACCTGCTCATACCAACCTCCTTATAAAATGGAGACCTATCCCGGCTGGATCTTTTAGAAATACGCCTTCAGACCCATTCCAATGTCGATTAGATTGAACGGAAACGTCTTCTTCACCCCCCAGAGTTCAAACGGCCGCAACTCTCCCATAATCAGGTTATACCGGCCCCGAATGTCCAGTGCCACCTTATCGCTGAAAAAGTACTGTACGCCGATCCCGAAGTTGACTCCCAGAGCCGTACGTGTATCCTCCGTCGGCTCTAACTGGAAGTTCGGGTCTAGCGTAGCGGCCACCTGCTCGGGGAAGATCAATCCCGAAACTTTAGACGAGTAATTGTAGAACCCCGCCCCGAGGGCCAGATACGGCCTGGCACCGGGTGAGGAAAGATCTACCTCCTTCCATAAAAAGAAAAGGGTGTTGATGAGAAAGTTGTTAAAGGTGATGTCGGATTTCGCGTTGGGACTCGGGTGGAGCTGTTTGTCGATCGCCCAGAAGAATCCCCGATCCTCCAATTGCCCGCTACCGGCCTTGGCGTAGTGATATTCCAGCTCGAAGACCTTTTGCGAACTGGAAGTATAGATCAGGGTCGCTCCGACCTTCCCCATCTCCCCGAATCGATCCCGGAAGCCAAAGATGGGCACCTGCAGACTTCCGAACCCACCCAGCCCCCACCTTTGCTCTTGAGCCGGCGCTGCGGGCGCCAGCAAGAGGAAACATAAACTCACAAGGCCAAATGTTCTTACCCCTTTCAAGGCCCGCCTCCTTTCATATATGATTTTAAAACACCCACAACCAACCGTTGGCTGTATGGACTTTTCTTAGAAGCTGTTTTGAAATTATTGCGTAGAGAAAAAAGCGTTGAAAAAGCGTATTCATCTGTCCAAATTCAGGTCGAGTTTATCTGCACCTATAGGGATCAATTCAAAGAGGTGATCGCGCACCACAGAGGCTACCCCAAGAGGAGCCGCATTCGCTCCCAGAGAGGAATACATAATCTCGACACACTCGCTGTTTTCCATCAGCGAATCGAGTTTTACAATATGTCGGATTCGATCCAGCAGCAGGTCGCCTGCAAGCACGGCCTCTCTGCTCAGGACAACCTGTTTGGGATTCAAGACCAATACCATCATGGCAATCGTTTTGCCCAGATACAGCCCCATTCTCTCAATGACAATAGAGGCCAGACGATCTCCCTGTTCGGCCGCAATACAGATCTTTTCAAAGGAGAGCTGCTTGAGGTTTCCTCCGATTAAATCGTTGATTTTTGACCGGGTGCCCTGTTCCAGGGCATTCCTGACATACGCAATCGCGGCCGGCGTGGAAACGAGCGCCTGAAGACACCCTATGTGACCGCAGGAACATCTCGGCCCCTTTTCATCTACAGTAATATGGCCGAATTCCCCACTAAAACCGGCCGTTCCTCTGAGCACCCTGCCGCCGGTGATAATCCCGGCTCCTACACCGATACTCACCGTGACTAAAATAAAGTCATCGACGCCTTGTGCAGCTCCAAGTCTTCGTTCGGCCAAAGCCATGGCCTTTGCATTGTGCTCCAGAAAGACCGGCAGATTGAATTCATTCTCGATCAGAACCCGAATCGGCACGTCCTTTCCGTGCCAATCCGAACCGAGCGTAGAAGACGAAACGACAACTCCTTCTGAAATATTCAAGGTTCCAGGACATGCCAGACCAATCGCAAGTATCTCTTCCGGACTGATTCCGGACCGATCAATCAATTCATGAATCGTCTTCTTTGTGCTTTCGAACCGGGATATTCGATCTGCCTTTTCGACAACAGCCGGCTTTTGAATTCGGCATACGATATTGAAATTGACATCGACCAGCAGAGCGGTTATAAAATCCGGATAGATCTCAACGCCCAAAATATAACCCAGCCTATCGCTGATTTGAAGGAGTTGAGGCCGCCTTCCGCCTTTTGAACGGCCCAGTTCATTGGCCTGGAGAAAACCTGTCTCCAACAGTTCGGAGACAATCTGGTTCACCTTAACCTGGCCCAAATGCGTGCGCCGCATAAGATCCTGTCTTGATATCGGTCCATAATGCAGGATAGCATCCAGAAGACCGGCGGCATTCTGATCTATCCTTTTCCCGAATGGGCTGTTATCAAAACTCATATCGCTCTTAGACTAAAGGCCAGGGAATCTACTTCTTGAGAACTTTTTTGCAAAATATATCCTTTCTAATCGTTTGTCAACTTTTTTCTTTTGACTTTATGTCAAATATGAATATAAGTGAGAGGTATGCACAATTCACCTGTTGGTCTTCCAGATTCCCGGAAAATGCACGAATGACGATGCCCTTTTTCATAATCGCCTCCCGTATATAGGAAGTTAGTCAGCCTCTTCTCTTCCTACAAACCTACAGATCCTTCAACATCCACACCAGGTCTGAGATCCCGCCCGGCGTAAGATCCGAGCGGATCCAATCCGGAAACCGCCCGATTTCCCGGTAGCCCATGCTGGTGTAGAGGTGATAGCCGCGCTCGTTGGCGCTCCAGACTGTCAGATCTATCCGCCGTTTTCCGAGCCGGCGCGCCTCGTCCTCCAGTGCACCCATCAACCGCCGTCCAATCCCCTTATCGCGAAAATCCCTGAGAATCAGCAGCCCCAGGGTAATCGAACCATCCCCGTTGGAGCGCTGAAGCGTTCCCTCTCCCACGATCCGCCCATCCGTCTCCACGACCAGCAGCACACCTGCGCCACAGGCCATGTCCGTAAGTCTCCTGCCGAGTTCTTCTCCTGCGACCCGGGTATCGGCGTTTCTCGGACTCGCCATCACCCGCTCCCGATACAGCTCTTGGTGCATCGCTCCGTAAGGCATCAGATCGCTCCACCGCGCTGTGCACATCACGAATTCCCTGCCGTCAACGCTCCATTGCTCAATCAGACGCCCTTCATCCGTATCCACTGAACCCTCCGGTCGCTATCGCACAATCAGTATTCGCCCACAACCTCGGTTCACCCGGGACCTACCTCTGCGCCGTCTCTGTCCACGCATCCAGGACGAACGCCGTCGCCTTGCCACCCTCTTCCAATTGCACATCGTCAATCCACACATCTCCGCCCAGCACCTGGTGCTCTCGCTTCACCATCACATATACATCTGCGATCTCCGGACCGAAGCTCCGCGTCCAACTAATGCGTTGCCACTCCGTACCCACCTCGAACCGGGGCGACACGCCGCCATCGAAATCCCTCCCCCACGCCGGATTCCAGCCGTAGATGCACAGCCTCACGCGCGTCGGATCCAGGCTCGACTTCACCCATGCAGAAAGCGTATATGTCTTGTTCGCTCCAGAACTGGAAACCTTCTGCTCGATCCACCCGTCCCGCGTCGCTTCATTCGCCCAGTTTTCCCGCGGGATCTTGAGCGAATACGTTCCGCTATGCACCACCTCGCTATCGTAATGATATGCAGGACGGAACTTTGCCCAGTAATATGAGTTCCAGCACTCCCAGGGGTCTTCGACCTCGTCATGCGTCTTATAATTGACTTCAAATCCCCCGTTCGCTGTCTTGTTCTTTCCCGCAAGTGGACCATACTCCGCCAGGGGCATTTCCGCCTCATTCTCCGGTTCGGTCGCACGCTCCTCAAGATCGGCCTCTGCCGCTCCTACCTGAGCTTCAAGCCTCACGCGCTCCCATTCGAGCACGCCGGAAAGCTCGTAGGACGCCTGCGCCGCCACCTCAAAAACGACCGCATCCCCGACCTCTGTCTCCACCTCCTCGCCATCCCGCTCCACCCTGACTTCATCCGACAGCCTGCCTTCAATCGCCATCTTGCCGGCGCCATTGTCCCCGGTTTTCACCAGAAGCCGGTCCCCGGCCAATCGCTCGACGTAAATTGAAGCCAGCGCGCTGGCCTCTACCGAATACGAGTTCCGCCTGAGCAAAACGCCGTTCACCAGATAAACGTAAGTCGGCTCTTCTTCACTGTCTCCCCAACAGCCAGCGGCCACCTTCCCGTCAAGTTCAATGTCACCGTACCTCTTTACCCCAGAGGTGTAAGAAGCCAGGAAACACTCCGTGGCCTCTGAACCATTCTCGATCACCTCGACCCCAACGCCCCCGGCCTGATCCGATCCATTTCCCTCACCTTTCACCGGCAAGGACACGATCCGCGACAGGAATGGCTTTTCCCGATAAGGCTCCCACACCGCGGCGAACACCGTCCTCTGCGCTGACCGACGGGCAATTAGGGCATTCACATCGTCGTCCCGGTCCGTATTGCTCGGCGAGGTGCAGGCGATCACCTCCGTCTCAGGCCCGCCTACAACGGTAAGTCTGACTGCGCTGTCCTCGGCCTGACGCCAATCTGCGGACCACGTTTCATCGGTACGCTTGCTCCTCACATCCGTCAGGTACTGATATCCGTACCCCACGCCCAGAGGCTCCTCTCGGCCCTCGAACGGCAGCGGGTAACTCAACTCCCCGAAGCTCCGGTAGCACAGGTCGTACCGGTGCCGTCCGCTCTCGGCATATGCGCCCGAAAGGTCCACCACATATCCGTCCGTGAGAAACAGCGTCCGATCCAGGGCGATATCCCCATAGGCGCCGTTATCCACTGCCCGCATCAGCTTCACGCGGGGAGCCGCTTCAAAGGCGATCAACTTTCCTTCCGTGCGGCCCCACTGATCCGTGTCATCGGCCGTAATGGAATTGTGCGCCAGAGGATTGCGGGACCATCCCCCGGTCAACGGATGCCCATAACCTGAAGGCATCCCCCTTGGGGTCAGCAACCGGCGGTTCGCATAGAGCACCAACCCGAACTTCAGCGCGGGGGCATGTCCCATAAACATCGCCTCTTTGCCATAGCTCATCGAGAGATAGATCTGATCCTCTCCCTCCCCGGAGCGCAGCACCCCATACCCAAAATGCTTGAAATTGAACGATGAGGAGGGAATGACCTTAACTCTATCCTCCTTGTCGAACGGGAACTCTATCGCCTCCCCCAATTCGGCAAACCTTCGACAAGCAATCTCATACACGTCCAACAGGCTATGGCGAGATTCCGGATCTACCTCCCCGGGCAGAAACACCTGTAGCGGCGCCTCGAATACCTTGCGGTACGCGGGATCACCATAGACATTGATCCCGATCCGGTACGCCATCTCCGCAATGGGAGAAAGGCCGACCAGTGTGTAGGTATGGTAACCGAATCCCTCCCACGCCAGGCCGTCCGGATCGAATATGCGTGCCGCCAGCGTGTGAAATCCCGAATGCGGACTGTTGAGCGCTTGATCTACAAACCCCCTGTCGTTGATGGCCGACCCAATGGCCATCACATTCCGATTGTGGATCGCACCCCGGTTGTTCATACGCCCATTTGTATCGGCGTGGTTTGAATAATACTCGCCAGCCACCCGGAAGAAATCTTCTTCGATCTTTCGGCGGTCCCCCGCTGATAAAACACCGCTGTCATAGATATAATCGTACGCCGTTGTACAGGGAATGAGAAACCCATTGGACTCCCGCAGCATATAGAGCACCGCGTGACCGCCCCCGCCCCATTGCTTGTAGCGCCCGGCAAACCCCACCAGGATCTCCGCAGCCCGGCGGGCATACCGCACATCGCCGGTGAGCGCATAAGCCTTGCCCAGCCAGCCAGCGCCACGCGCCATCTGTTCGTTGTACATCGCACGCGCACACGCCCTGTGTTCCTCGTTCCGATAGATTCGGTCGCACACCGGACATTTCATCTCGGTTGTACCATCGGGATGTATAATCGGCTCGAGAAGCCTGGCATCTACCGGACAGTGGCGCCCGATCGTCCAGTATTTTTTGAAGTCGTACCCCTCCTCGAAGAAATGCAACTGCTTCTCCAGCCACGGATCTGCATTTTCCACCCACGCGTGCTCGTGGATATCACGCCCCTGCATAGACTGCTTGATTTCTTCGATCTCTTCCGAAGTATGCTCCAAACGCGGCCGGTGTTCGGGAAACACAAACTCAGAAAGGTCTGTTTTCTGAATAGGGGGCCTGTCATCCTCGGCTTCTATCTCCCTGACCTCCACATCATCGATATAGAGCCGATCGGCCAGTCCGCCGAGTTGATCAAACTGAATGTGTCCCGAAGTGGTCCCGGACTCTGTGCGGAATATAACCGTAGATTTCCGCCAGCTCCTCCCCACGCTCAACTCGAATAACTCGCTGTGGGTGTTGGCGCGCACCTGCATGCGAAGCGCGTCCTTTGGAAACCGACTGTCCATTCTCAGCCAGACACTTACCTCATACGCAACATCCGGCTTGAGATCGAAGTGTGGAGAACGCAGGTCCGTCCCCCGTCTGCCCATGCCCTTCTCAACGCAGAAACTGTACCGACCTGAATGGGATTGGGTAGATAATTTACCTGTAAACAGGAAATCGTCTGAATCCACGTCCAATTCCCACCCATCGGGCATACCGTCGGTATCGGCCTCAAATCCCCCATTGGGAACCTCATTGGGTTGCATCATCTCCAGTACCTCCTTCACATGGCCAGAACACGCCCACACCGCTCCAAGCATCACCCCTAACAACGCGCATAGATGCCGTTTCATGTATGATATCCCGTCAATTAAGATACTCTCGCAACGCCGAATTTCATTCTTTTTCTCTCCGCATATCCAACCTGGATGCTTCTGGTCGGTACCGGTATTTTTCCTCCAGCTCTTTCGGGAGGTCCACCCCCAGTCCAGGCGTCGTTGGAGGATAAACTATCCCGTCTTCAATCCGCGGTTTTTCCACAAATAGCGCGTCTGTGAGCGGGAAATGCCAGGTTGGATACTCGGCAAGCACGGTATTGGGCGTGACAAATGCCCATGCCAGGTTGGCTGCGACCGTAATCGAAGTCCCCCATGCGTGGGGTGCCACTTTCACACCATAGGCGTCGGCCATCGCAGCTACCTTCATACACTCTAAGATGCCCCCTGCCTGGCACGCATCCGGCTGGGCCACATCCAGTGCCTGCCGCTCGAAAAAATGTTTGAACTCATACCGCATACACGAACTCTCGCCGCCCGAAATGGGAATACAGGTATTCCGGCGGACATGGGCGTAGCCCTCGTAGTCCGCCGCGAAACACGGCTCCTCCAGCCAGAACAGATCGTAAGGCTCTAAAGCCTTTGCGACCCGTATCGCGTCGGCTGCCGTCCACGGGTCCGGGTTGTGTCCCATCACCGCGTCCGCCATCAGCTTCACCTCCGGCCCCAGCACTTCCCGACACGCGGCCACCCGTTCCAGATCGTGTTCCCGGTTCACGCCAATCCTCATCTTCACAGCCCGAAACCCTGCCTCTCGGTGCGCCCTCATCTCTGCTTTCAGATCCTCCAGGGGCTGCTCCAGGCCCCCGCTGGCGTAAATCGGCAGCTTATCGTGACACAGCCCCCCCAGCAGGCGGTACACCGGCTGAGAGGCGGCTTTCCCTGCAATATCCCACAGGGCGTTCTCCACCGCACTGGCCGCTGCCACCGCCAGCCCGGACCGCCCCCAGTACAGGATGCGGCGGTACATCATCTCGTAACACCCGGCCACATCTCGTGGGTCTTTGCCCTGGAGAAACTGCCCGAACAGGCGGAACAACTCGGCCGTGGCCTCGCCCGCGGCAAATCCCGGCCCGTAGCAATCTCCCAGACCGGTGATGGATTCGTCGGTATGTACCCGCACCAGCGCGCAGTTTACGCTGGCAGCTTCTCCCCCAGACCATCGCAAAGGATGCTCTTCCGGCATATCAACCGTGAGCAGGATGGGTTCCACCTCGGTGATCTTCATCGGTCATTTCTCCTATGTGACACAGGCTTCTAATTTCCCGCCGGGTTTGTATGAGGCTCAGCCCCCCGCAGGGCGAACGACAGCACTGGCAAACAGATCTTCAAGGCCCGGCATCAATGGTCCGGACCACACACTGGGCAAATAGCTGCCGGTCTCGTACCCGCCGCGCTTCATCTCCTCCGTATCGGGGGTATAGCCGATACAGCCATTCGTATATCCCATAAGGACTGCCTGCGATGGCGCAACCGCCTCCTCAACCGTCTTCGCCAGGCCACAAAGCGGCTCCACATCCAGACCGATTAGAGCCAGATCCCGGTTCAACCACAGCGTCTGAATTTGAAACGCCACCTGATCGGGAATCTCTTCTCCCTTATCCAAGCGCTCCAGACCCGCTTCCGCATACTGCTGCAGGAGTCCGCCTTCGCCCTTCAGAGACTCGAGCTGTTCGCGGGTGGTATATTGCTTCTCGCAGGGAGCCTGCACAATATTAATCTTCCCTCGCAGCATCAGATTATCTACCGGACGGAGATGCGTCCCCGTGAGGACCGCCAGAGTCTCAGCCATCAGTTCGTCGCCAATCGCGGCGAGTTCGGCGTGCTTCATCACCCGCCAGTGGTCCCCCTCGGCCACATGCCGGGGGCGCGCATCCGCACCCGCTCCTTGCAGGAAAAACGGTATTACATCCGGACCAAACACATTGGAAAACGCCGCACGCCATGCCCCCGGCCAATCTGCCGTAATCAGGTGTTGCGCACCCGTAGCAACTGGATGGCACGATACCTTGACACCCACCGCCGCCGCTTCTCCCGTGGCCTTTCTGAAAAGCAGAAGCTGCATCCGGTCATCTACCGGGCCATCCGGATTCGGCGCATTCACAACCCGGCCATCCCGCTCCGGACGCCGGTTCATCGGCAGTCGCGTCTTCCCCTCCCCATACCAGAGGCTCCCTTCCACCAGATTGTCCGCAGCCTCGCGGGCGGCCTCGAGCACCTGCGCGTAGAGCTGATCTCTGTACTCCTCCACCGTTCGCGAAGGAAAGTCTCTCCGGTACAGAGAGGAACTCGGCATCCTCGGCCCCCCATGGGTGTGCGAGGCATTGAGCATCACACTGTCTGCCGGACATCCAACCGCCTTCCCAACCTGCTTCAGAAAGCCAGGCATACTTCCGTCGTTCGGAAATGTGCAGATGTCCGCAGCACCCACCAGTGCGCGCCGGCCTCCCTCTTCCATCACAATCGCTGTAAACGTCAGGGGATCATTCACCCCATCATTCGTATCTCGCCGCGCCGCGTATCCGTGCATGTAAGTGTAAAGCGGCGGGGTGATATCCCTGTGGCCGATACCAAAACGCATGGCGTTTTCTCCTTGTGTATTGAGAGGCCGTTTATCCGGACTCGTTCACAACAGCTCCGGCCAGGACTTTCTCAAGGCCCGGCTCAGGAGGCCCCGACCATCCTCTGAAAAGATAGGTGCCTATCTCCGTACCGCCCCCCCGTTCTGTCTCCTTTCCGTCCATCGCATAGCCAATGCAGCCGTTTGTATATCCCAGGAACAACGCCTGCCTGGGAGAAACGGAATCCTCTATGGCCCGGCCCAGAGCGTGGAGCGGCTCGGCGTCGAGGCCGATCAGGGCGAAATCCCGATTCAACCAGAGGGTCTGAACGTGAAACTCCGCACGGTCCGGAACCCCCTCTCCCGCTTCGAGATGCTGCAGGCATTTCTCCGCATAGGAACCAAATCTTCCATCCCGTTCCCTGAGCAACTCGAGTTCCTCGCGCGTGGTATAAAGCCTCTGGCAGGGCGCCTCAACCCGATTGATCTTGCCCGCAAGCGTCAGATTGTCGATCTGTTTGAAGTCCGCCTCCAGGAGGATCTTCAACATCTCCCTCAAAAGTTCCTGGCCCATGTCGGGAAGCTCGGCGTGCTTCATCGCCCGCCAGTGGTCCCCTTCGGCTACATGTCGGGGCCGTATATCTCCGCCCGCTCCCTGCAGGAAAAACGGCGTCACATCCGGACCAAACGCTCTGGAGAAGGCAGCTCTCCAGGCCCCGGGAAATTCCGCTGTCAGCAGGTGCTGTGCCCCCGTGGCAACCGGATGACACGCCACGGACATCCCGAGCGCAGCGATCTCTCCCGTCGGTTTCCTGAAGACCAGGAGCCGCATGCGATCATCTACCGTGCCACCCGGATTGGGCGCATTCACAACCTGACCATCCCGCTCCAGGCGGCGGTTCATCGGCAAGCTCGTCTTGCCTTCGCCGTACCATAAGGTCCCTTCATTCGCGTTCTCCGAAGCCTCCTGGGCAGCTTCGAGGACCTTTTCGTACAACCATTCCCTGTATCGCTCGTCCGACACCGTCGCGGTCCCGTGAGAGTGCGAGCAGTTCAGCATGATATGGTCTCTCGGACACCCGACGATCTCCCCGAGTTGATCCATAAAGCCGGACAACTCATCAAGCCTCGGAAATGTGCCCAGATCCGCAGCACCCAACAACGCACGGCGGTTCCCCTCTTCCAATACAATAGCCGTGAACGTCAACGGGTCGTTGACGTCTTCGCAGAGGTCCACCCGCGCACCATACCCGTACATTCTTGTGCGAAACGGAGGAACGATATCCCGACAGGCAATTCCAAAACGCATTTCGATCTTCTCCTTCAAAAAATCCTGCGAGCGGCGTAAGAACGGATAGCAGAATGGACTCTTATTTGTCCGTGAAATCCTGTGTCGTCAAAACCATCTTTGCGGAAGGGTAGGAACGGTTGCCCCAGTTATCAACCGCCACAACGCAGTAATAATACTTCGGGTGCGTTATGCCTACATCCACAAAACTCGGCTCCCGCGAACTTCCGATCAAATTCTTCTGGGTGGGTGTCACATCCACTGCCGTACTGCGGTAGATGCTGTAGTAACGAATCCCCTGCGGCGCAGTCGAAGCGTTCCAGGCCAGTTTCACATACGGCGACGCGGGATCAGACGGATCGGGCTTTTCGGCTGGTTTCAAGACGGCCTTTTCAACCCGAATCTCGGACGGCATTGAAGGCGGTTCCATCGGCGTGTTGCCCTTTTCTCTCGGCTCGAAGTCAAGATCGTTGGTCACCAGAATCTTGTCCAGAGCGATATCAACAGTTGAGGTAGCAAACCGCAGTGCCACATTCCCGGCAGACAGCGTCGCCAGACCGCCTTTCAGTTCCACCCAGTGCCAGACCGGTTTTTCAACGCCCAATTCTCCAGCGGCCACACCGCTTACTTCAATGCTGAAACAGCCGCGTGCGCTTTTTGACAGAGATCGAACGCGGCCAAAAATCCTGTACGAACGGGAGAAAGGAATCGAAATCTGAAGTTTCCCAACTCCCCGCAACCCTTTCCGCAGACGGTCCCGGTAGAGCAGGTCCGGATCCGTGATCGCCAGAGCGTAGCCGTTCCCGGCCTCTTCGGGATCGAAAACCAGCGTCAGAGGCTGCTCGAACTCCGCGATCTCGGCCTCGTAGAAATGGCGTACAGTGCGGCCGGGGCCCACGACCACCTCGTTGGAAAACATGCGGCTCTCCAGCCCGGAGTGCTCCACGGAGGTCAGGACATAGAAGCCCTCTTCCTCTCCTCGAGACAGTTCATAGCTCAACCCCTCAACCCTCTTCGAATGAAGCTTTTGGTATCCCACACCGCTCCAATCGGATCGGTAGATATTGAATCCCTGGATCTCTCTATGGCGGAGCGGCCGGTCCCAGACAAGGCGCTTCCCCTCACACCGCACGTTGACAGGCGGCTGTGGATAACGGGCCACCGCGATGTACACATCTCCCTTGTCGCGCATGCTATAGGCAAGCATGGCCGATGCATAGACTATCTTGGTTCCGTCTGGACTGCACGTCTGACCGGACCAGAAGATGTACCCCTTCCGCTCCGTGCCGAGCCTCTGGCCGTCGCGGTAGTCCTTCAACCGCTGTCCGTAGTCGTAGAAATTCATCACCGCAATCGGCCACAACGCCCGGTGTTTCAGGTCGAAGAACAGAAGCGGTTGCGAAGCCAGTTCACCCCTTATGGACCCGAACTCCCAGCTCTGGCTCCACTCGATGTGCTCCATCCACGGGTATGAGCCGATATACGTCACCTCCCCCGTCTCAATGTTCTCCACAGCCAGCGTATTGACCTTAGATGCGTCCATCCGGTAGCGCAGGGACCCATCCATCGCCTTGTGCCCGCCAACTAAGGCCTCTGCCCGCTGCACAACCAACCCGTCTTCCAGCCTCATGCCCTGCAGTTTCTCGAAGCCGCCCGTCACGTACAGCGGTCCCCTGGAATCGTTCCTGGAAATCGGCAGCACCCAGACCTGCCCGGGATTAATGCTGTTCTCCGGGGTCTTGAGAATCTGATTGTGCAGCGGAAGCCAGTTGAGGACGTAGCCGACGTACCAGCCGCCGTCCCACCCCTTGCACCAGAATGGCTCGTTGAGGTAATCCTTCTCGGGGTCGGCCGAGTGGGTCTTCACCGGGACCTCGCGAAAATCTCTCCCGCTGACATCGGATAGACCGATGGTGCGCTTGTCGTTTGAGACCCAGACCAGCGTCTCATTCGGCGCACCCTGTCGCTCCAGCATTGGGCTCTTCACGGAGGGCAGCAAAGCCAGGGTCCAGCCGTCCCGGGTGGGAATCTCGACGCGCATTTCGTCGCGCGTGATCAAGTTGCGCAGGGTCACGGCTTCGGAGGTGGTCTCCACCTCCACCCAGTCATCGGAATCGGTTCCCGGCGGCACTTGCTTCTGCAACCACGCAGGGAGCCACGGCGTGCCGCCGCGCTTGCGCTTGTAGCCCGTAAACCGGGCAGACCCGTCCGTCCTCAAGACGATGCCGGGATTGGACACAAAAACGTACTTGCCGCTGTCGCTGAAATACGATACCCCGGGGTATTGCAGGTGCGACCTCCGGCCCTGCGTAATCAACCAGAGCTCCGCCCCGGTATAAGTATCGGTGAAGATCGCAAACCCGGGCCGGTTGAAGTCGGCCGCTTCCCGCAGCCCAGTCAACCCGTGAGTACGGTCCACCGGCAGATTCTGCGCCCAGCGCCGCTTCAGTTCTGTGTCCCCAAGCCGGCTGAGGGATATCGTCTTGATCTCAATCAGCTTCGGCTTCCGGTCTTGTCCCTCCAGACCGGCCCTGGCCTCTCGCGCCTGCAGACCGAGGGTCACGCTCTCCAATTCCCCACCGTCTTCGACGTAGAACGGCAGCTTCACAGTCTTGAAGCCCTTCGAAACACCGACCGGAATCCGGAAAAGCCCGTAACCCGGTGAGATGAAGTTCGTATCCGTTACATCGTAATCCAGCGCGTCGGCAAACAGCCTGGCCTCATTCGAATTCGTGCGTGTCACCACCTGCAGCAGATAATGGCCGGGGAGCAACTTCACCTCCTGCACCAGACGGGCGGATACCCCGTATTTCAACGTGCCAACCTGTCGCCCCGCATCATACGTGAAATCGCCTTCTACCTCCCATCCCCGCGGTCCCTCCCCCTCCAGCTTCGACAGGTCTGCGTTGACCAGATAGGCGTCGCGTTGAACTGTCACTGTCTTCTCTCCCTTATCCTGAGCACCATCTGCAATGCAGTTATGCGCTGTCAGAATTGCTGCTGCAATAAATAAAGTCGCACCCAGGCGATAAGAACCGAAAACGCCGATCTGTCGCCCACCTGTTATCCACTTCAAAGGCAACCCCAGTGCGATCTGACTCATCTGAGTAACCCCGCGCTTCATACACTGCCATACATAACGCTAATCGATATAGCCGTTTTCCCGGCCGGTAGAGGCACAAGTGCGAGGTCCTCACCGTAGCGCCGGACCGTCTGCCACTCTGCAATCTCCCCATCCAGCATCACCTCAGCGAGAGATGTCTCCGCGTCTTTTACTGGAATCGCAAAGCAGAGAGCGTCGTGTGATCTTTCTCCCTCAAGCGCGAATTGCAGCCTGCATCCCTGTCGGGTCATCCCGTTGAACCGCCACGTATCGCGTGCCTCCCAGAACGCCAACCACTGGTCGAAAGACCAGATTGGGAATCGCCTTTCATTCGCCTGGCGAAGCAATTCCCTTCCTTGAGGCCGCGAGAACCTCACCCAGTTGCCGGGGTGAATACACACGCCATATGGCGTGTGTAAGCGGGTCTGAATATCCGTGAAAATCCGATCCAGCACAGCGGCAAAGACCTGCGGCGACAGCCGGTAGGAATAGTCTGCGGTCCCGAACATAATATCATCTGCAAGCTGCGTATGCTGCTGGAAGACATTGAGCACCCGGCCATCTGGCCAGCAGAAACGCATCGGCATCGCTCCTCCAAATGCAGCATACGGCGCATCCTCCCGGCTGTATCCATACGTGCCGGAAAAGTAATTCCCATCCATACCCACACCCAGTTTCTCCATAACCTCGACCGGTTCCAGATACCCGGCCCAGGCTGTGCAGTGGTTCCTCAGGGATCGCGCGGACGTATCGAACCGGTCCTGAAACATCCGGATCTGCCGCTCGAACTCTGTTAGACGTTCCGACACAGGGCACCCGTCCAACGGACGGAGATTCGGATGAGGCCCCACATCGTGCTGGGCGCGGTACCTCTCCACATCCGATGCCGTAGATTGGGTCCGGTCCGGAATAATGTAGAGATTCATGCGCCCGCCTGCGGCAGCCACATCCCCGAATTCCGCATCATTGCTGGCCACGTCCGCATTGTCTTCATCACCGGAGTAAAGGAGGATGCCAGGCGCCATCCCCGGCAAATGCGACAGGAGTGGCACAGGCCCCGGCAGGTAACGCCGCACCATATCCACTAACAGCCTGGAAAGCAGATCAGCAAAGGGAACCCAGCCTGAGTCCAAAGGACCCATATCGCTTGCCATGCTGGACGGGCGGGCGCACCCGGTGCCCTCGGGAATCACCTCGGCGCGGTTCGGGTCGCCCTGCCGCAGCAATAATACACAGAGGGCCAGATCAAACGCGAATGCCACAATCCTCCCCCGCCCCACCGCTGTCTCTGTAATCCCGACACTTTCTCCTTCATAGCGGTCGGAAAAAGAAAGATAGCCCAGCACCTGAACCTCAGGTGCCTGCCTGTAGTTATTCACACGGCCCACAATTGGAAATCGCTCCCCCGCTATCCCCGCGGTTGGATACGCGGTAACGCGCAGCCGCAACGGCACATCCTTTTCCCCCTCATACACAAGTCCGGCTGCCTCGGCCAGAGGACCCTCGGGCAGAAAGCAGATCACCGTCCCACCTCGGCGCGTAAAATCGACCAGGGAACGACTACCTCGAGACGCAGGGCAAACCACCACTGGCACATCTTCGGGATCCAAATCTGAAATCTGGTCCGGTCCCACCACCTCGTACAGGACCAATCCCCACGTATTGAACATCTCTGCCAGATAGGCCGAAAGATCAGGTCGATCGGATAAAATGCCGACACGCATGCTCAAACTCCTTCTGGCATCTGCCCGGGAGCCCGCGATCTGTTCGGACGAAAATCGGGAACCTTCATCAACTCGGTTCCCCGGGCGATGGACTCCGCAGCCAGAACCGCAGGCGCGGCCGTCTCCATCGCCCTGTACACGTCGAACTCCAGAGGCTTATTTCCAACCACGGCATTCCAAAAAGCGGTGTGAACGTAATAGTCTGCATCCCCATGGCCACTGCCGTGCGCTTCTGCAGGCGCATCGGTGCGCTCAAACCGCCAGTCCATTTCGGCCAGATCGTGCATCTGGGAATCCGCCAGCCACATCAGAGGGCGCCCCTTTTCCGACCGCTTCCACTCCACACATCCTCTCGTCCCGATGATCTGGTACCAGTGATGCCCCCTGCGGCTCGGGATCTTCTGCATAAATCCGACCGCCATCCGCAACAGCCTGTCCTTCTCTGTCTTCATCAATGCGACCTGAATATCCGGTTGATTGATCTCTGGGTGCGAATAGCTGGGCGACGCGGTACTCATCGCCGTTACCTCAACGACTCGGTCATCCAGAACCTTCAGCATCGGACTCAACTCGTGCGGAAGATAGTGAATCGGCGGCATCAGGTGCAGCCACGTCGGTTCTGCCTCTGGATGCGACGGAAGCTCTTCCACGCGGCACTGCTGGCCTGTCTTGTAGTCCTGAAAAAACTGGCGCGTGCCGTAATAGCCGATATACTGCCCCTCGCAATAGGTCACCTGTCCCAACCGTCCCTCAGCCACCAGGTCCCGCCAGACATCCACAAATCCCCAGTAGCGCGTCTGTTCCGCAAGCTGATAAACCCGCCCTGTGCGTTCCGCCGCCGTTACGATACGCCAGCAGTCCTCCATTGTATGTGCGGCGGGAACCTCCATATTCACATGCTTCCCCGCCTCCAGAGCCTGCGCCGCCATCGCTCCCTGGTCCTTCCGGCGGACAACCAGACCGACCGCGTCCATATCCCCACAGGACAGAAAATCCTCGTAGTCGCTGAACACCACGACATCGTTCCGGTACTCGATCAGGGACAACGCCCGCTCGTGCAGCGGCTCAATCCAGTCGTAGAGTGCCGTGATGCGGTAGCCCGACATCTTTAGCAGGGTACTGATCCAGCGCTGAGAACGGCCGCCCAATCCGGCAATACCGATGCGTATTTCATCCATCTCTCGACCTCTTCATTCATAAAATGCGTGATTGCAATAGCTTCAAGAAAAAACTCCCCGCTATTCCCTGCGCGAAAGCCGCCAGATATCCGGCTCCATATTATTCCCCGCCACCATCCACAGCGACCCATCGCAAACGAACACACTCGCCGCGTGCCTGGGTGCCCAGGGGGTATCGGGCAATTCGGTCCAGTTTACGCCATCGGTAGAATACCACACATCGCGGCGATTGCCACTCTCTCTTCCATAGCCCTCCAGCACCCACATACGGTCGTCGAATGTGGCCACCTCGTGGTATTGCCTGGGTGCCCACGGAGCGTGCGTCAGGTGCTGTTCCCAGTTCACCCCATCTTCCGAACTCCACACATCATTATAAAAATTTCGGGTAGGAGTTGCAGGGGTATCGTATGTGCCCCCACCCAGAATCCACATCCTGTTCTTATGCACAACGGCTCCCCCGATCATCCCTCTGGGTGCCCATGGAGCGCTCTCAGTAACCCGGGTCCAGTTCACCCCATCTTTCGAACGCCACACATCGTTGTAGAAGACCTCATCCCCGCCTGCAAAATCGGGCATCGTCTGCCCGCCCATCACCCAGATCTGGCCGTCGAAGGCCAGGGTATAATGGAGCGCTCGGGAAGCCCACGGCACGCGATCATTCACCAGGTCCCATTGAACACCGTCAGTACTGCTCCAAACATCGTTCTGGTAATGACCTTGATTGCAATCGCCGCCCACGATCCACATCCGACCGTCATGCACCACATATCCGGCCGTATGCCTCCCCTCCCACGGCGCATGAGGATTCTCAAGCGTCCAGGAGGCACCATCGGCCGACGACCAGACCTCACTGTTGCAGATCAGAGGGAAATGGACTTTATCCCCGGGATTCCATCCGCCCAGCAGCCACATTCTATCGTTGAACACCAGTGCGCCAGCACCATCTCGAGCCGCGAATGCAGCTTCGCCGGTGACGCGGCACCACTCGTATTTGCGCTCAGAGTCTGCCCGTGCAAAAACAACACGCACGCTTCCCACCATCAGAGTGGTCAACAAGACACCGAACAAAATCCATTGCATCGCCCTCACCTCTCCTGTTTTTGTGGGCACTCTGAATTCATTCTCCATTGATTTCCCAGTTTGGGGAAGAGAGATGCCCGCTCCTGACCGGCGCGTAGATCTTCTCACCTTCGGGATAGGGCGTGTCCTGCGTGTAGATGTAGAGAACACCATCGCAGGTCAGTACGACCTCATCCCTGGCGTCTCCC
The DNA here is from genome assembly GCA_965222605.1 of Candidatus Latescibacterota bacterium. GTDB lineage: Bacteria > Latescibacterota > UBA2968 > UBA2968 > UBA2968 > VXRD01. The sequence goes on along the minus strand of OZ244960.1, from coordinate 5,945,089 downwards.
GTGAGATCCATCCGTTCCGCAAGAATCCATGTGCGCCAGAACGGCTTCCCCGGAGGCAACGCGAGTCCGTCGGTCGGGAACTCCACTACCTTCCGCCCATAACCATCGAACATCCCGAGCGCCTGATACGTTGTGGTTAGTAGCAGCAATTCCTGCCCGTCTCCCCCCCAGTTCACCGCGGGTCCCGACTGGCTCTCGTTATCGGGCTCCAGCGAGAGAAGCGGCTCCGCTGTCCCGCTGAACTGCACCAGCAGGCCGTAGGAATCCCACCGGTCACCGGCCCACATCTCAAGTCCCGGCAGATCCGGCCGGAAGTTCCCCGCGTACACATCCTGTGTGTGCCCCATCCGATACTGCCGCAGTACACGGCCGTCGCGGGCATCCACATAGAAGAATCCCTCGCTGCTTCCGGCAATGCCTATCTCGGGACCGTTCCCCTCATCCCCGTCGATCTCTCCGAAGACCACATTGTCCACATGATCGTGCATGGGCAGGTACTCCGCACCCTCCATGCGCCAGACCAGATGCCCGTCGCCATCGTAGAGGTGATAGCCCGACAGCACCTCGTCCCGGCCATCGCCATCTACGTCGTGGAAATAGACCGAATGCCCGTACCAGGGCGCATCGGCACGCTGTCGCCAGAGAAGGTTGAGGTCCTGGTCATACGCCCAGATCGTCCAGCCACTCCCGCCCGAGACCCCGTCTCTGAGTATAAAATCCTGCGCGCCCGAATGCCCCCTCAGATTGCACGGGATCAGGGCCTTCTGCACATGGAGATACTCGTCGGTCAACGGCTGTCCGCGCGGCACCAGGAACGGCCCGGGATCGGGCAGCGGTGCCTCCGCCTTCAGTTCACCTGTCATCGCATTCACAATCGACAGGCGATTCCCACCCGCCGACACTAATTCCTTCACCCCGTCCCCATCGATATCTTGGATCACCGTCCGAGTCGGGGCAACCGTTTTCAGATTCGGATAGGCCATCTCCCAGACCTGCTCTCCCTGCAGACTCACCGCCCGGATTCGGGGTGCCTCATTCCCGTCCCCGGCATCCTGCATCAACATAAGCTCCGTTTTGCCGCTGCCCCGGATGTCCCCGAACACGGGCACCCCACCGCCGAACGCCTTCGTGTCGATCACCTGCCACAGCACCGGCTTCGGGTACTTCTCCCGCTCGGCCGCCACTTCCTTCTCGTACCGGCTCCGCGTGTTGACGAACGCCGCCTTCTGTGAGGCCGTAGTCGTGACCTTGACATCGTAGAACTGCGCCCGCGTGCATGTCCGGATCCCCGCACGTCCGGTCTCATAAGCGCTGTCGTTCACCACCAGGCACTGCTGTCCGTCGCAGCTACACACGATCCGGTCTCCCTGACACTCGGCCTTCAGGTGGTAAAAGATGCCCCGGTCCACCGGCATCCTCAGCTCATCCAGCACATGCCAGTGTGCGTGTTCCCGCCGGTAGAGCACCAACCGGTCAAAGCCTTCGATGCAGAAGAAATAATACTGACCCAGCGTCCGGTACCGGAACATCAGCCCACTTCGACCCACGAAGCAGTAGGGATCGTCCGAGTTCGGCTCGCTCGTGCTCGCCATCTGGCGGATCTGGCCCTCGATCGCGTAGTTCCGCCAGAGAAAGTCGCCCACCACCAGCGGTCGGTCCGTCATATTTACATGGTCGAGCACCGTCCTGCCGTTTTGCTCCAGCACGCGGTATGCGCTCGGCCTGCCGGGGCCACGCTCCTTACTGCGCGTCCGGGCCAGAGGACATTCCCAGTCGGAAAGGTAGCGGTCCTCGATACTCCAGTCCACCCCCGGCAGGTCGAACACCAGCCCCTCCGGGCATCCTGTCAAGTCGATCTTTGCCAGTAAGATATTCTCCATCATCAACCCTCCATAAATATATACTTACGCAGCCAGATCCATAGTGCTGCATACCGCTGGTTCATTCGGCATATTCCGTGCTTAGTGAGGCCAAATACCCGTCGGGCGCATACGCCGTCACCCGCTCCCCGGCCTCGAACTGGACTGCATCTACCCAGATCGCCCCCGTTCCCAGATTAGCCAACCGGATCCACACCGCCGACCAGTCCATCTTCTCACCGGATCCGGGAATAGCGCAGATTAGCTGATATCTCTGCCAGTTGGAACTCAGCCCGATCTCCTGCCGGAAGCGTCCATCCCCATGGAAGTTCGCGACTTCCAGACGGGCTTTCGTCCCCGGGTGTTCTGCCTTGAGATAGACCGACAGCACATAGGTTCGACCTCGCTCCACGGGCAGTCCGGGGTGCCTCCGCTTCGCTTCGGGATACGGGTGCTTGTAGGTGACACGGGCGCTTCTCGTGCGGTCCTTTGCGCCGAGGATCTTGAGCGAATGCCGGCCGTGTTGGGCGGTCGTGCTGTCCTGTCCCGGTGCTCCGGGGTCCCCCACCATCGCCGTGGGCGAAAGCCCTCCCCTCGAGAGTTCCCAGCAGTCCGGCCAGCCTGGCAGGGCGGCTTCTTCGAAGCTCGAGTTGGCCAGGAGATTCTTCGATGGTCCCGGTCTTTCCACAGTGTCCGGTGCCGCGTCCACGCCCTCGCCCGACAGGCTCACGCGGATGTCCACCCACGTACCCGGTTTTCTCGCGGTTCCGGATACCCGATAGGCACGCGTCGCGTAACCTTCCAGGCGGTCGGAGAAGATACCGTCTCGCACTTCGAGTTCCCGATTGTCGAAGAAATCCGTCACCCGTGCCATCCCCCCCACCGCAAACAGGTCCCACCTGGCTTCAACGGCGCGTGGGCTGCTGTTGGCCGCCAGGAGTAGCCCACCCCCCTCAGGGCAATCCTTGTACAAAGCCTGGACAACCGGGAATGCCTCAGGCGGCGAAGGCGCGTACTCCACCACGATACGCTGCGGGGGAGTACGCGTAAGCAGCGAGGGTACCATCGCGTGGAGCTCAGCCGAAAGTGTTTTCATGTCCTCGTAGGTCACTCGGTGGCGGATCGGAGACGCGAAGTACAGGATCGACTTGGCTCCGTGGATGAGTGCCAGATAGACGTTCAAGCGGCGCTCCTGAGGCGTGTGTGGCCGCCGCGATCCCGAGTAGAGCTCTCCTTGCGGTATCATCAGCAGAGGCTGGCGCCGCGGCTCCGTGATCCGCCTGGCAGCCTCGGCACATCGCGCCATGTAGTTGGGGCGATGGTTCATATAGTCGTACGCGGGAATCACTCCGACAACAGGGCTCCAATAGACATGCACGCCCAGCACATCGGCAATCCGGTACCAGTCGGCGTCGATCCGCCTCGACCCGGAGATATAGACCGGATGGTGAGGATCCAGGTCGTGGACCGCGTCGTAGAAATCCTCGAGCAGCTCGGGCGATTTGTCCCAGGGCTGGTGCGGCTCGTCCGGGCCGTAGTAGGCGATCACCGAAGGATGGCCCCGCACGGCGCGGATGAATTCGGGGATCTCCCCCACGGCCTCCTTAAAGTCCTGAGGAAAGGTAGGCGAGCGGTAGAGCAGCTTGCGCTCCTGTGCGGTGAAGGAAAGCGGGTGCTCTACCACATAGATCCCGTTGCGGCGAGCTTCCTCCAGTGTCTCCAGCGCGCTGGAAATGGGATGAGCACGGCCCATCCCCCACCAACGGATGACGGTATTAAATCCCGCCTCCCGATACAGCTTCAGGGTCGCCTCGTCCATCTCCAGGCTCACCATCCCTACCGGGAAGAATGGCTTCCCATCCACCAGCAGTGTCTGGTTCACCTGATCGACTTTGACCTCCGTCGTCCCTTCCTCGGCAGGGGGATGTTTGAGCAGAGGCAGGTTCAGCTCGGTCGCAGGCTTGCGGGATCTACCGCCCAGTCGCAAGCGTACCCGGTGGCGTCCGGGTGGGAGTTCGCGAATGGGCAACTCAATCTGCGATTCCTCCCTCGCCTGGACAAGGGATACATAGGCGTTGGGAGGCAACTCTTCCGTGACGGGTGCGGTCGCATCCGCCGTAGCGACCCTGAGTTCATGCGTGGAGATCACCTCGCCGCCCTCATCGATCAGAGACACAGAGAGCCTCAAGTCGTCGGTCCGCGCCCTCGAGGCTCCCGGATGGAATGAGGCCGCGAGACGGGCAACATCTTCTGTGGTGTAGTAATTGCGGTCGAGATAGGCGTCCAGCACATCGGGCACCTCCGTAGCAGATACATCCATAGTTATCAGTCTCATCTTCGCAAGTTCCTCCCAGACTCCAGCAAGACAAACCACCATCGTGAGAATCCCGCCCAGCCATCCCGCTATGGCGTTTGCCGAGCTACGGTGCGGTCCTGGCTCCGCGTGCTCGAACCGCGCGGCATTGGCCACCGCAGATGTGTTTACATCGTTCATATGTCGATTCGTCCATCCAGTTCGGACCGAACGGCCTTTATCTCCACCTCAGCCATCGCTCAGCACCGATTTCAGATAGTGGATATCCTGCTGCGCGAACCACTCCCGGTCCCCCTGCCTGGGCGCCTCGATACAGATCGGCCCGTCGAACCCATCCTCCCGCAACAGCCGCAGGAATTCCCGGTTATTAATCATCCCCTCGCCCAGCGGGCACTTGACCATCACCGTGTGATCGCCCACATTGATTGCGTGGGCATTCTTCAAATGCACCATGTATATCCGTCCGCTCAGCGCGGAAATCGCCTCGTTCAGTGAGGGTGCTTTGGCAAAATACGCCATATTGCCGTAATCCAGATTCGCCCCCACTGCCGGTGAATCGATCATATCCAGCAGCTTTGCCGTTGGCTCTGGAAGGTCCGTCAGACATCCCATATGCGTTTCGAACGCCATTTTGAACCCGAATTCCTCGGCCACCGCGCCCAGCTCGCGGTAGCCTTCGGCCGCCCACTTATAGTGATCCTCCGTTGCCGCCCCCGATCCACTCGCGTGGTAATTCCAGGAAGGAGCACGTCGGTCTCTCCTCGGTATGCTTCCTGCGCCCACATTGCACACAGTCAATTTGACGCGTTCGGCTGCTACCCGGTAGAAATGCATACCTTCCTCGACCTGCGCCTTTCGCTCCGCTGCATCCTCCGTCGCCAGGTTGACCCCCGGTCCCCCGAAGAGCACATGCTCGAGGCCCGCATCCTCCGCTGATATGGCTACTTCATCTACATACGCTTCCGGTGTCTCGTCAACTCCCCGGCGCACTCGCCGGAACTCGATCCCGTCAAACCCCCAGGCCACCGCCTTGCGGCACATCTCTGGAATTGTCTGGCCCTGTTCGCAGTAGTTCACATGCATGATAATGGGCAGCGACATGCTATCTCTCCTTCTCATCGCGCAGCAGCGCGTTCAGCCCGTCTCGTCCTCTCCACTTTCCCAGTAACTGCTCAGCGTAAACTTCTCGGGAGGATCGTAAAGCCAGGCACCCGGCGAAGGCTCATCCAGCGCCCGAAACAATGCCCAGATCGTCTTTCGCCCGGTCTCCCGCACGTCATCCGGCGTTCTGCCAAACCAGGGAAACTCGAACCCCACGCCCTTTGTACCGAACTCGCGGCGGCAATACTCCCCCATCAACTCGCGCTGCGGTCGTGTAGGGCTTACCGGCCGAGGCTCTCGGATATGCCACTGTTTGCCAAATTCGACCTGATCGGGCATAAACTTCAGGAATCGATCCCGAAGACGAGGCTCCAGCCCCAGGAGTCCATCGCTGTGTTTGTTCTGCCAGTTGTGCAGACCGATACAAAATTGAGGCTTAACCCGATCCACCATCTCCCAGAGCGCCCGGTGCGCCTTGTCCTGCGCTGTAGATGACATAATCAGGTCTGCACCCTGGGGGGCGGTCAACCGTCCCATACCGTTCACCACCCCATCCGGATTGGCCATCGGAACGATGTAAAAGACGTAGCGCCGCAGCGCCGCAATCGCCCACGCATCTTCGCTCAAAAGCCACTGGATCATTCCCTCTATCGCATAGCTCGACGCGCTCTCATACGCGTGGAAGCGCGAAACGATCAGCACGCGCGTCTTCGCGCGTTTCCCCGAATCTGTAATTCGCAAAAGCGGCAGATTGCGCCCCTCTTCGCTCTTCCCGATCTGCTCAACCTGCACCAGCGGATGCGCCCGAAGCGAATCTACAAACGCTTCACTCTGCGTATATGTATATGGCGGATGCCAGTGAACCTCCGTCTCACCCGGTGGAATATTCAACTCGAATTCGGCCACCGAACCTTCCACATCCCCCATCACCGTGCGCCACGCCTCGTGCTCCGGCTCTCGGACGACTATGAAATCGCGGTAGGACATATACGTGCTCGGGCTGAAACCCCGGGGCATATCCGGCGGCGCTTCGTCGCACTGCCAGTCTATCAGGAGCACCACAGTCTCATCCGCCTGCGATTCATTCACCAATTTCAGACCCAGCCGGGTACTATGACCCACGGCCTCTTCGCTGATCCCCGGGCTCGGGCGCCACGAAGGAAAAATGCGAAACCGATTCTCGCCCTCCTCTCGCACGCCCTCCTCGCTTTGCGGACAGCTTCCCTCAAAACCGACGACAACCCTGGCCATATCGACTCCTTTTACCACTGTGTCTGGTTCGCCTGTGGCGTAGCCCAACCGATATTCGGGCTTACGTCGGCATCCACTAAGCCCATCGTCCATCCGATGGCTCCCAGCATCATCTCCTGGAAGATCGGATTGGTCCACGTCTCGTCGAAGTTGCCCATGCTCGTGTAGAACACTCGTGACTTCCCATTCACGCGAGCCCAGGTGGCCGGATACGGGGGACGCAGAATCTTCTGATGCATCTCCTGCCGCTCGGGCGGCACTTCAGCCTTCTTCGCCACCTCAGTATCCTGCGCGAGAATCACATGCGTATCCTTCTTGAACGCCTTGAACGTGTACCACGGATCCCGGATAGCGAACGACTCTGCTGCGTTCTCAAGGCCGGGGAAATTTGGGGACTTCACCACCATCCTCCCCTCCTGCGTCGGCGCATGACCGTTGTAGGAACATCCGATGATGTCCTGCGAACACGAAACCGCATTCCGAAGCCCCACGAACCCGGCACCTTCGACCAACGCCTGAAAAAACCGCGCCTTGCCGCGTTCGGAAATCGGGGGTGACCCCTGCGTGCTCTCTGTTCCCATCAACTGCTGAAGCGATCCCGACGAGAAGAATACAAACGCTCCGTACGCACTCAGATCGCCGTCGAATACCTCCCCGTTCCGCGTGCAATCCACTGTGAACCCACCCTTCTCACCGATCTCCACCATCACCTGATCCGACAGGCTCGGCCCCTTCAGGGGCTTCAAAGGGCTTGGAAGCGCGTTGAGAGTATATACCGTATGCCGTGTGAAATACAGCACCTTCTTGCTCCCCATCGAGATACCTCCTTTGCACCTATCAAAGCGCAGCACCCATCTCCTCGAGTTGTGCGATAATCACATCCACATCCTGCATGGTTCTCGCTGCGCTTTGTATGGGAGAACTATCTTCCTCCACCCCACGGACCGCATTCAGATAATTCTCCACATCCCACCAACTTCCGGACGCATGGTGCGGTCCGTGGCCCGCTTCGAGCACTCCGATTCTCTCCTCGGGCTTTCCGGGCGCCTTATAGCGCCGATCGGTCAACACATGGCCCTCTTCTCCGACGATCTGGACATCCATAATCTCGCCTCCCATCATGCCCGAGCTGAAATTGAAGGTCCCGACAGCCCCGCTTTTGAATGACGCAGTCGCCACATAGCTGCGAACGCCCTCCTGCCTCCCCCCTTCGACCTTCAGTTCCTCGATATCTCCCATAAAGAACCGACCAGCATCTACCGCGTGTGAGTTCATATCGATAGCAGCAGCCCTCAGATCCGATCCGGTCCGGACCATGTACCGCACAATGCAAAGCGTCGGTCTGCCGAATGCCTCGTTTTTCATCACGCGCTTCATATCTCGAAAGGCCTTTGAAAATCGCAACGTGAATCCGGTGTGCGCTACCACGCCCTTGCGCTTCGAAATATCCGCCATCTCTTGCGCCATCTGCCCGTTAGCCGCTGGCGGTTTTTGCGTGTAAAGCGGGAAGCCCATCTCGAGCACCTCCTTTCCCACGCCGTAGTGCATCCGGTGAGGCCCCACGCAGAAAACCGCATCCGGTTTCTCTTTTTCCAGCATCTTCCGGAAATCGGTGTACACCTTTCCAAATCCGTACTCCTCCTGCGCTTTTCGCGCCTTCTCCTCTTCCAGATCGCAGACCGCAACGAGATCCACGTCGTGCTCTGCGAGATGCGGAAAATTGCGCCGGTTCGTAAACCGACCCGCGCCGATATAACAGATGCGAAGCTTATCCACGCCCTGCCCTCCCTGTGTATAGACAAAAATAACCGGCAGTTCCCTTCTATTTAAAAAGAGAACCGCCGGTCCGTAGAGTCAGGGGCTATTCGGCCCATTGCACTTCCCATCGGACCGAACAGCCCTCCCGCTTGTCTTTGTCGTCTATAAAACAGTCAGCCATCGATCTTTTCTCAAAACACCCCCCCGATCGTCACCCGGATAGGAGCAGTGAACCACTCCATCTTCGAATAAGCGATATCTACGGTCAACGCCCGGTCGCCGGCAATCTCCTTTTTCAGCCCCACGCCCAGGCTGTAACTGTCCGTCTGGTAGGCAAACTTGTAGCCACCCCGCAGTGCAAGCATATTCTGCACCCACAGTTCGGCCCCCACCAGAGCGCGCAGGTCGTAATCCGTGGCATAAAGCGTCTCTCCCGACACCGTCAGATACGTCGGATCGCCTTTCTGTCCGAACACCTCTGCGGCCAGTGCCACATTGTACTGCAATGGCATGAGAAAAGTACTCGACAGAACCCTTTTGTCCGGACCAAAGTTCCGCAACCCCATGCCCAGACGCAGGCTCTTAAAGCCCGTGTGGAAATGCGTCCCCACATCGATAGAGACCTGATTGATGCTAAATGTATAAAGGGTTTGGTGCAGCCAGGATATCCGGGCACCGAACGAAAACTTGTCCGTCAGCCTCAACGCATAGACCGCGCTGATACCTATGTCCCCAGAAGATACATTCTGCCCCGTGCCCAGCGGCTGGAAAATCGTGGTTTCTTCGATCTCGCCGGGCTGGAAGCCGATTACGCTCATCCCGATCACCCCGCCCAGGGCCGTGCGCGTGTTCCAGGCCACGGCTCCGGAAAAAACATAAGAATCTACCAACCACTTCGTATAGGTGGCCGTCCAGGCCAGGCGGCGGATCTCGGTCAGCCCCGCTGGATTCCAGAAAATCGCGTTGATGTCATCGGCCACGGCCATATACGCATCTCCCATGGCCACGGGTCGTGCGCCCTGCCCGATCTTGAGAAACTGAAAACCGCCCAGGCCGGAGAACTTGTGCATGTCAAAGCGGTAATCCACAAATTCTTGCACATCCGCTCTGCCCGGAGGTGCGGACAGGAGCACCCCCATTCCGGCAAGCAGGAGTATCAAACAAAATTGTCTCACGGTTCTACCCCCTTTTATCTATCGGATGATCATGAAAGTGCCCCTCTGTATCTTCCCCTTGTCGGCCCCCTCGATCAGATTCTCCACCACGTAGAAATAGACCCCTGTGGCGATCTCCGTCAGGTTGTTCCACGAAAGCTGATCGTAGTCGGTCTCTCCTTTGTCCCGATCGGTATGCGTAATATCGCCCACCAGTTCTCCGGATACTGAGAAGATCCGGATCCGGCAGTGCGATGGAATACCTACGAATCGGATCTTGGGAGCACCACCATAGGAATGCGACTCCTCGCCCACCACGCTGGCAAACCCGGATCCGATATAGGGGTTGGGCACCACCCGCACCCGGGCCTCGGACGCATCCGACTCCCCGGAAGGAACCGCAAAGGGCGATTCGGATGCGTAGATCCGCTGTGTCTGTGCAGACCAGCCTCCCTCTTGCCCCACCTGCAGGCGCGAGGCGATATGCGACGGCAGATCCGCCGTAGAAAGCGGGTGAACCGTCGGATCGCTGGCCCCCGATGTCCAGCCCGTGTGAGGCATCTGGTAGGCGCGCACGCTGTAGTGGTAAAAGAACCCGGCTACAGAATTCTTATCGGTGAACACGTAACCGGCGCCGTTGCGCTCTACCTTATAGCCGGTTTCATCCGGAGTCTCGCCCACCTTGAAATCGGCGATCAACTCCCAGGGGCCTATATCGAACCAGGTGGAACGATAGACCCGGTATCCGGCGATGTCGTTTGTACCGTAGTCCGGATGCACCGCGTTTTCAATATCAGCCGACCATTCCAGTTGCATCTGCGCGTCCGGGCTACTGCCGCTCCGGAAATTCACATCCGGAGGCGCGTCCGGAATATCGAAGGCATTGTCGTAGGCAAATTGTGCAGCCTCAATATTCTGCTTGAGTGCGTCCAGCCCCTTGGGCAACTCGGCCTGGTTCCCCTTGAACGCCCAGGTCCACATATCCGTATTCCCGAGCATCTGACCGGGATGCCCGCCTGCATAGGCCAGCACGATCTTGGCCTTTCCGCCGGGGGGCAGGTCGTACGGTCCGAAGACCAGCATGGAGAACTGTCCGCTTGGAACATTTGAGGGTTTCCCCTCCGTGATCTGAGGGCCGGAGCCTACAATCGAGCTGTACATCTCCGGGTCCGACGTGGTCTCTCCACGGGGATCATCCTGAACAGAGTTGGAAAACGACTCCCAGTAACGCACGGCAAAGGGCTGGTCCCCCCGGGGGACGATATAGCTCTGATTCCTATCCCGCGCATTGAATCCGTAAGGACTTGTGGGATCGTCCGTGTAAGCAATTACGCCCACACCCAGGTGCATGGGACTCATCAGCGTATTCTCCGGCTGACCGAGGCGCTTGAATGCAAACGCATCCTTATACGGATCGCCCGTGTCATCCCAGTCTCCGTACAGCGGGTGGTCTCCATCCCATGAGAAGAGGAGCTTGAGAGTCGCATCGTAGGTGTACCAGTCATCCATGATGAAAGTCCGTTCCTCCCTCCAGTAGGCACCCCACTGCGAGTGCGCCCCGGCTGCAGAGAGAGCGAATCGGTCCATAAACCCGATATAGACATCTCTCTGGTCGAGCACCAGCCCGTCCGGCTCGCCGTCTCCGTTCTTGTCTCCTGTATTTTCAATTATATACTCATCAAGAAAAAAATCGTCGAAATCGGGATGGCTCCAGCCGGACACGCGCTCTGTGAACGTCAGCCCCTGCGCGTTCGTCCACTTCACCGCAATCATCTCTTCGGGCCACTCGTCAACGCTGGGATACTCAGAGAGATTGAAATTGTTGATGTGGACAGCCCGTATATCGCCGGTGCGCTTCCATTCCTCAATCAGCTCCGATCCCGGCCACCAGTTCCCGCCCAGGCTCGTCTCATCAAGCCCGGCGGGAAACGGCTCCCCATTCCCCATCTGCACCCTGGGGCGGAAGAGAATATACGGTCTATTCACACCCCCTCGGCCCAGTTTCGACAGTTCCGGGTGGGCACTCACATCGTACTGCATCGGCACCAGCAAATCGTCCTTGTCCCTGCGGGGACCTGTATAAATCACGACCTGGTCCGATGTAAACGACCACACCCCGTGCCCTGCGCGCTGGCGCATGTAATAGGCGAGGTGCTCGGCCGTGCCCTTGAGCTTGTTGTCTCCATATCCTCCGGGTCGCCGGAGGTTGCTGGGATATAGCAAAAAGTTTTCGTCCCCAGTGCGCAGGTACCCGCCGTGGTAGCCCATGGTCGTCACCCCGACCTGGATCATAGGCCGTTGCAGCTTTTCGGCCCGGATCTGAGGCACCGCACACAGGAACAACGCCGCACCGATCGCAACAGCCATTATCCATCGTGGTACGCTCATCGTCTGTTCCTCCTTCCATCTCCGGTTCATCGCATGCAGGGAGCGGCCCGGAAGCCGCTCCCCCCTCCTTATTCACAGGTTAAAAGACCACCCGGAAACCCAGATTCGTCCGCCTCGGCGCACGGAAGTAGCTCCGGTCACCAAAATCGCCGTAATTGAGGAAGTCGCTGTTATCGGGCGACGCCATTTGCAGACCCCACCGCATGTAGTTCTGTCCGCCGCCCGTATCGGACTTGTCATTGAACACGTTGCGGATTTCGATAAAGAACGACGGCCGCACCCGGCCACCGGAATTAAAGGTCTTTTCCATAGAAAAGTCCGTTGACGCATCCACCGGCCCCCGGTCCGTCCGCCGATTCGGCGAGCCAGGCGGTGTCCAGTTGACCCGGCTGCCCGAACGCAACCTCCAGAGCAGATTCGCGTTCAGGTCGCTCACCAGCCAACTCAGGAAAGAGGGGCCAAATTTCACATCTGGAGGCGTATTCACCACAAATTGCAGGTTCGCCTGCGATGTGCGGCTGGCACCAACCGCCCCGTAGTTCCTCATTGGGCCGTAGCGCACACCGCCCCGCGAGTTCATGCGTCGGTACGCAGTCACATCCAGATCCTGCACTTCGGGCATCTGTCCGAAGAACCACAGGTCGTCGTTCGCATACCGCCGTCCGAAGCTGCGTGCGACATTCTCCTGGCTGCGCCCAAATTTTTCGATATCTGACTGCGTCATAACAACGGGTACCCGCGATCCATCAGACGTCACGTCGGTAAACCGCCAGTACTCCGCGCTGGCCACAAAGTTCGAGTCAGGATACTCCCAGCGGCTCGAGTTCTGCCGTCCCGCCCAGCCCCTTGTTCCCCACTGCATATACCAGGCGAGGCGGAAAGAGAAGTAGTTGCTCATCCGCTTCCCCAGCGCCATCTCGAGGCCCTTGTTCCACTGCAAATAGCTGTTGGCAGCCCCTCGGATTGACCCGCCACGTCCCCCAGCGATGATCATCGACGACCCGTCGGACGAATACTGGTTTATGTCGGAGCGGTAGAAAACCGTCATCGAAGCCGCGTAATCAGACACAAAATTCCAGTCCACACCCACTTCAAACGTCAGGGACTTCTCCGCGCGAGCCTCGTGAGGATCGCCGGCTATCCCACTTGCATTGGGCCTCATGTTCGTCCACTCTTCAGCAGGATCTCTCACCCCGTTTTTGTTCAGATCCTGCCAGTTGGGATCCCCATCTGTCCCCAGCAGGCCGTAGTTGCGATACGCCTTCGCATACATTTGGAAGAGGTCAATCCACTGCACGAACTGCCCTATCGAGTAATGCATCGCCATCCGGTCTGTGATCGGATGCGAAATCCCCAGGCGGGGGCTCAGGTGGAACCGCCACGGCGGTGTCTGCGCAAACTTACCCGACGCTTCGAAGCCCGTCGGCACACTTCCCTCGCCATAGGCGAGGCCACGGGTGGTGTACCAATACCACATCGGCATTCCCAGCCACGGCGCGCTGATCAGTTCCTCGTGCGTCGTCTTCTCAAAGTCCAGGCGCAATCCCGCATTTACGACGATCCCCTCAAACTCCATCTTATCCTGCACATAGACCGCGCCCCGAATCGGACTGGCCGGGCTGCCGTTCCGCCAGGGTTCATCCCCGCCCGAATAAAATGAGACCCAGTGATCTGTCGCAGACCGCGACCCGTACTGGACAAAACGCGCGTCCCACCGGATCACCTCGAAGCCGGTCTTCATCATATTGCCCTTCGTTATCTGGCTGGACAAGTCACCCTTCACGCTCCACCGCGTCCGCCGCGAATCGATCCACATCGCTACATCCCGGTCGATGTAGAACCACCTGTCTTGGTCCAGTCGGGGCTGTGTTGTAAAGGCGGGTGTATCAATTGTATCCTGACTCGTCTGGCTGCGGGCAATCCGTATTTCGTAAAAGGTCCTGGGCGAAACGATGTGCGTGAACGCCAGATATTCCAGATCTTCCTGGAACTTGTACCGCCCCCCCGCCGACCACTGCTTCGGCAGGAACAAATTGCGGAGCCCGGCCCTGCTCGACCTGTTGCTGCGGATGAAACCCTGGGCACCGTAGTTGCGGTTGTTCACCTCGCCGTTGTACGCCGTAAAGTGCTGCAGGACCAATCCGACTTTGAGCTTCGTGTTCTGGCTGGGCCTGAAGGTGATATTGCCCGACCCCTGGATATTGCCCGGAGCATTAATAAAGCGCCCGCGCTGGGAATCGCTATAGAAACCGTGGTTTTCCGCATCCGGATAAACAGGCGCCCGTCGCTCGTGCTTCTGCGAGACCACAAATGACGCCTTCGACCCAATCGGCCCCATCAGACTGCCCTCCAGCACAGCCCCGTGGTAACCGGTGTAGTTCTCTCGAGCGTGGATAACCCGGCCCGTTTGCGGGTCTATCTCCCGCACCCACTCCGGGTCGTCCCACTTCATATTGTCCTTGTGTGCCGGGGCGTCGTAGATGTTCGCCCCCCAGTGCTTCTTCCCCGCAGGTTCGTAAGTTATCTCCGTCCACCCGTGATACTCCTTCCCCCCATCCCGCGTCACAATGCTGACCGAACCCGCCTTCGCATCGCCGTACTCGGCCGGCGCCACGCCCGTTTCCACCGACATCTGCTGCACCGCGCTCTTGTTCACCCCCGTAAACAGGCCGGCGCTATTGCCGTCGCCCCGGGGAACGCGCACTCCATCTATGATCACATAGACATCGGCACTATTATAGCCCGAAGTCGCCCAGATAACCGGCTGTACTGCCCGGGCGTAATCCGATCCCCGCACCGAAAACGTCCCCCCCATATCCACGCCAGGCAACAAAGAGATGAACTCGGAGGTCGTCCTGATAATCGGCGCCTGCCGGATTTCATCAGCCGACACGGTATATTTCGTCGAAGTCTTATCCCTCTCTACCGGCGGGGCCTTCGCCTGGACCACTATCTCTTCAGCCTCAATCGTCCGCTCTTGCAAATCGAAGTCCAGTGGCGTTGTAGCATCAACCGAAACCTGCACGCCCTGATTCGTCACCGTGTTATACCCAATCAAGGACGCGACCAACTCGTAGGTACCAGGATCTACTGCGAGGATCACGTAATGGCCTTCCGCATCGGCGGTGGCACCCTGCCTGCTGCCTTTTATCACGACATTGGCCCCCGGCAGTGGTTCGCCTTTCTCATCGACAACCTGCCCTGTGATCTTCCCCGTTGACCCTGCAAAAGCATCCGTCAGGCCCAGAGCAGCGACCAGAGTTAGAATCCCTGCCAGAATATATAATCTCCTGCTCATTGTTTGGTCCTCCCCTATTCCTTCCAGAAGTAGAACTTCACCCCCGCCCCGATGTCCAGTAGCATCATCGGGAAGGTCTTGTTTTCGATGCCCCAATCCCACATCGGCCGCACTTCGCCCATCAAAACGTTGTAACGCGCCCGCAGATCCAGCGCGATTCTGTCTATCGGAAACGCCTGAATGCCGAACCCCGCATTTAACGTCAGTGCAGTCTTCGAGTCGATCTGCGGCTGTAGCACCAGCGTCGGGTCCAGCGGCTCTTGTCTCTGCCCCGGAAAGATGAAATTTCGGCGCTCCACCTTATAGTGATAATACCCTCCTCCCACCTGGAAATAATACGCGAAAGCGCCTCCCTTTAGCGATGGCGCACCCTGATGGAAAATCAGCAGGTTTACAGCCCCACCGTCGAAATTCATCTGCGTAGATGCCTCCGGACTCAAATATTCCTTCCCATCCACCGACCAAGTAAACGTCTGTTCCTCCAGCTTCCCGTGGTTAAACTCCGACCGGTGGTACTCCATCTCGAGATAAAGTTTCTGGTTGAGCATATACTGCCAGCTCATGCCAAACTTACTCGACGGAGAAAACTGGTCCCCCAGACGGCCCATTGGGGCGTTAAGCGACAAAAAGGTCCCCACCCCCCATTTGCGACCGCTTTCCTGCGCTTCCCCCATTGAGATGGCGGTCAGAAGGAACACACAGGTTAAAAATGCAACCCATATTTTCTTATTCAAGGCTCTCCTCCTTCCTGCATGCAGGGCTGAAATATGATAAAAACCCTCAACACAACCACGTATTCGTTAAATCTCTTTACATTCATACCTCCTTTCGGGGTACTCAGATACGCCTGTAAAATAGATAATCACAAATTATGGTCAGAATAATTACAATTTATAACCAGAAAAGTAAAAGCACAATTGGGACAAACCCTGATTGTGCGGTTCCAAAAACCTGAAATGATATCAGGGAATGGATAATTTGTTGTGCAGAGCTTGATTTTACAGGCGGCTGTACATTATATTGCCGTCCATGCCCACAAAGCGTTCCTTCAGCATCATCCTGGAAAGGACGGATGGCAATGATAACTGACCGGGCCTGCTGGCTCGCGCAGTACACAGCGGGGATAGCCCTGTTGTGTCTGATTCTGTGCGGAAATGCCGCTGGAGGCGTCCTCTGGGCGAACAAGGGGCCTTACGGCGGAATAGTTTCGGCCCTTGTCATCACTCCCTCGCATCCCCAGATCCTCTATGCCGGAACAGAAGGTGGCGGCATCTTCAAAACCACCGATAGAGGGGCAACCTGGTTGCCCGTCAATGCGGGAATAACCAATAACAATATCTCTTCTCTTGTATTTGACCCCTCGCATCCCCAGATCCTCTATGCCGGAACAAAAGGTGGCGGCATCTTCAAAACCACCAGTGGAGGATCTGCCTGGACAACCGTCAACACAGGGTTGGTCAACCTGAACATCTATGCCCTGACAACTGACCCCCAAAATCTCCACACTCTCTATGCCGGAACCACAAATGGCATCTTCAAAACCACAGATGCAGGTGCAACCTGGCACCGTGCAGGCCTGACCGACCTGAATGTCTATACCCTGACAACTGACCCCCAAAATCTCCACACTCTCTACGCAGGAACCACAAACGGCATCTTCAAAACCACAGATGCAGGTGCAACCTGGCACCGTGCAGGCCTGACCAACCTGAATGTCTATACCCTGACAACTGACCCCCAAAATCCCCACACCCTCTACGCAGGAACCACAAACGGCATCTTCAAAACCACCAATGCGGGAACGACCTGGCACCGTGCAGGCCTGACCAACCTGAATGTCTATACCCTGACAACTGACCCCCAAAATCCCCACACCCTCTACGCAGGAACCACAAACGGCATCTTCAAAACCGCCAATGCGGGAACGACCTGGCACTCTGAAGGACTGACCGACCTGAACGTCTATATCCTGGCAACTGATCCCCAAAATCTCCACACCCTCTACGCAGGAACCACAAACGGCATCTTCAAAACCGCCAGCGGAGGGTCTGCCTGGACAGCGCTCAACACCGGGCTGACAAATGTGGATATCCAGGCACTGGCACTGGCCCCCTCAGACCCCCGGATCGTCTATGCCGGAGCAACCGGAGGCCTGTTCAAAAGCATCGACGGAGGCACATCCTGGACTCGACCGGTGCTGGCAGGCACCCGGGTCTATGCTCTGGCGGTCAATCCCATTAATTCCCAGACCCTCTATGCTGGAACAGCCGGAAAAGGCATCTTCAAAAGTGACAGCGGAGGACATTCCTGGGCAGCGGTCAATACCGGACTGACCCACGGGGAAATTCTCTCTCTGATGATCGACCCTGCAGATACCCGCACGGTCTATGCGGGAACAGCCGGCGGCATCTTCAAAACCCAAAATGGGGACATGGTATGGTCTCTTCTGGGTCTCAGCCATACCAGCGTCCTCTCCCTGGCCGTCCACCCTGCCCGTCCCCAGACCCTCTATGCTGGAACAGCAGAAGGTATTTACAGGTCTTCCCAGGGGGGAAGCATCTGGACCCATATAGAGCAGATGGATATGAAAACCTTTGCACTGGCGATCGATCCCAAAAATCCCCGGACCCTCTATGCTGGAGTAGCTGGCGGGGGGCTATTCAAAACAACCGACGAGGGAAAAACCTGGGCGTCCGCCGGCACCGGGCTAACTCAGAAATGGATCTTTGCCCTGGCAATCGATCCCGAAACCCCTCAAACCGTCTATGCCGGAACAGGGGGAGGCATCTTCAAAACCACGAATGGCGGGGCAACCTGGAAGAGAACCATCGTGGGCCTGACCCATCTGATCACCCTCTCCCTGACGGTAGATCCCCAGAATGCCCGGACCGTTTACGCAGGAACCCTGGGCGGCGTATTCAAAACCGGGACTGAGGAGACGGCCTGGAGGAAAAGAGGACTACCCGGTGCGAGGGTACTTTGCCTGGTGCCCGATCTCGAAAATCCCCAGATCCTCTACGCAGGAACCCTGGGCGGCGTATTCAAAACAACCGACGGAGGTGCGTTCTGGGGGGAAGCCGACGAAGGACTTGCAAATACAAAGGTCCTCTCCCTAACTGTCCACCCTGCCAACTCCCACACCCTCTACGCAGGAACCCTGGACGGCATCTTCAAAACCACCGACGCGGGCGCATCCTGGACATCGACCAGCACAGGTATGACAAATACAAAGATCCAGGCCCTTGCTACCCACCCATCACATCCCCACACCCTCTATGCAGGAACTGCCGCCGGCATCTTCAAAACCACCGACGCGGGCGCATCATGGACATCGACCAGCGCAGGCATGACAAATACAAATATCCTCTCTCTTATTATCCACCCATCACATCCCCACACCCTCTACGCAGGAACCTTGAACAGCGTCTTCAAAAGCACTGACGCAGGCGCATCCTGGACACCCTCCAGCACTGGCTTGACAAACACAGAGGTCCGAACCCTCGCCATCCACCCATCACATCTCCACACCCTCTACGCGGGGACATACGACGGTGTATTCAAAAGTGTGGATGGGGGAATGTTCTGGACGCCCGTCAACACAGGATTGATCAATAAGCGCATCCTCTTCCTTATTATTCACCCTGCGACCCCCCGGACAGTTTACGCCGCGACCCCCGGTGGTGGTATCTACAAAACGACGAATGGGGGTCGAAGCTGGATTCCCGCAGGGCTGGCAGACACCTTTGTTTACACCCTGACCATTCACCCTTCGCATCCCGAAACGGTATATGCCGGAACATACGGACAGGGCGTATTCCAAACTCCATAAAAACACAAAAAAAAGCGGGCCCAGATCGAAACGCGATCCATAGCCCGCTACCTCAACACAAATTTCCCTGCGAAATTTTACTCCTTGATCTCGAACTTCGCCTCACTGGAAGCTGTCTCGTCTGAGTTGAGGTCTTTTACCGAAACCGTCAGCACGACCTGTCCGGGCACCACCTCATTCAAATCGAGTTCGATATAACTGGGCTGCGTCTCCTGCCTGCCGAGTTGCTCCTGCTCCACCGCGACCTCTACACCCGGCTCCTCGTCTCTGAATGCCCGGAAAATCCGCGAAATTGCCCCAGGCGGTTTGCCCGACCGAATCGTGTATTCCACCGTATAGCTGGTCATCCCAAACGCGTTTCGCTTGAGATTGTAGATCTCGTAATAGATGAAAACAGGCTGTCCCTTTTTGTACAGCCGCGTCGGCATCGGCACCACCTTCAGCCCGTTCTTGGAGAACGGCCCCGGTTCGTCCCCTGCAGAGACCTTCCAGGCCAACTGGATATCGCTCAGTTTCAACGACCCTGCCGGATACGACTCTACGGTCACCTGCTTGCGATAGGCACCGGCCTCCCCCTTCAACCTATCCTCCATCCGCACATCCAGGGTATATTCACCGGGAGGCACATTCACGGTGACCACCTGGGGAATAAATCCGGTCCCCCCGGTCCGATTTCCCGGCTCCAGGTAGGCCAGCTCGTTTCCGGACCGGTAAACCTTTCCATCTGCTTTTCTGACAAGCGCGATCCGGCAGGCCGCCCTCAGCCCCGTCGCGCTGTCGGTCGGCGAGTAAGTCGCCTCGGACATCGGCACACCGTAATAGACCTCCACGCGGACGGCATCTGCCTGCCCCCGGAACCTGGCCTCATCGAAGTAGAAGTCTAAGGGGAAGTCCTCATCGGAAACCATATACCGATCCGGCACTGCCGCAAACGCCCTGCGCGCAATCGATATCGGCGCCCGTCGTGTAAAGGCGTTCATAGCCCGGATATCGTCAATGCCGGCCTGTGTACCATGCCGCAACCCCGGTGTCTTGCCCAGTTCTGGAATCGGCGCATAATCGAATCCCATCTTGCCGCTCTCTCTGGTAAAGTCGATCACAATACCCCCATCTACTCCCGTATATGTCCACGACTCCCACGGCACAAGGCTGAAATCGCTGGCTCCCACGGGCAGATAAAGCCCGAAGACAGCACCGGGATCATAAGAGCGGATGGGAAACACCGGCCCCACCAAAGACCCGGTCAGCCCCCCCGTGACCGCGTCAAACCACTGCACACCCGTCATCGTGGTTCCCTCCTGGTACAATCCGCCCTCGGTCTCCATCAAAATCGCCTGATCCTCGGGCAGAAGTCCTTCATCTATTTCCAGGGGATCCAGGTACGGGATTTCCGATCCACCGCCCATGGCGAGCAAAATGTAGTGGTCCCTGTAGAGCATGTTGAAAAACCGTTCCTTCACCGCGTTTACAGACGTCGAAGAAGGCGGGCTTGGCTGCTTGGAACGACTGCGGTGATCCGGTTCCCCATAGCGGATATAGACCTCCCCGCGACGATCCCAGGGTTGCTTATACCGGGAAAAATAGGTCCGCGCATACCACACCCTGCGGTAGTGCTCCAGCAACCGCTCATTGATCGGCGTATTATAGTCCGGGTCCCGCTCTTCCCAAAAACGGGCTGCAATCGCCCGCCGTTCCTCTGCGGACGCCCGCTGGAACCGACGGGCCTCATCCCCCCACATAATCAGGCTCACATCTTCGTACAGCACTCGCTCCTCTTCTTCCAATCCCTCCACGTACTTGCTAAAACCGATCCACGCCTGATCCAGTAAATTCTTCTTCCAAAACGCCTGCGCCACAATCGGATACAGGTCCCGCCATTTCGGCTTCTTCCGGATCACATCCGGCAGGCGTGTCAGAATCTGATCGTAATTCCCTTCGGCCACAGCCAGTCCTCCCCATTCCGACCAGCCCTCTAAGTCCTCCGGGTCCGACGACAGGTACTTCTCGTACATCTTCTTGGATTTCTCCACATCCCCCGCAGTGATTGCACGGCACTTGTCAATCAATTGCTGCGCTGCCACATTCGTAGAATCGGCCGCCAGCGCATCCTTTGCAGCCTGAATCGCATGCGACATCCAGTTGTGGAGATAATACGTCTGCGCTTTGTTGAAATGCGCCTCGGCGTAATCCGGCTGCTTCCTCAGCGCCTTTTGGAAATAATCGACAGCCGCCTGAAGCTGCCTCGGTTTCGCCGCATAGACCAGCCCCAGGCCGTTATAAGCCCTCGCATCAATCTCATCTTCCCCCTTCGTTTCCGCCGTCAAAAACGCCTTCTCGGCCCCCTTCAGATCTCCCGCCTTTAAGCGGGCATACCCCAACTCAAGCCACAATCCCGGGCTATCCGGGGCGGCCTTGACACGCCCCTCCAGCACCTGTACCTCCTCCTTTATCCCAGATGCCTCAGCCGGCGCAAAGCTGAGACACAGGATAAACAAAGCTCCCAGCATCCCGGTAGCACACAGACCAAATCGCCTCTTGTCCATTGCGTAATCTCCTGCTGGTAAATCCAAAGCGCCTCTGCGCGATCAGGCTTCGAGGGATGTCAGCCCTGCGCGGATCGCGTATTTGGTGAGATCGGCGATGTTGTGAAGGTCCAGTTTTTCCATCACCCTGTGACGGTGTGATTCAACGGTCTTGATACTCACTTCAAGTTCATAAGCAATCTGCTTCGTGGACCGGCCTTCGACCAGGAGCTGAAGCACCTCGCGCTCCCGGGGCGTCAGCACCGAGATACCACCAGCTTCATTTCCCGATATGCGGTGTACATAGTCTTCGATCACAACGCCCGTCACGCCGGAACTCACATAGACCTGGCCTGCAACTACGGCTTGAATGGCCTCGATCAATTCCTCGAACTCGATGTCCTTCAACAGGTAGCCAGACGCACCCGCGCCAAACAGGCCCGCCACATACCGTCTGTCGGAATACATCGACAGGCCTATGATCTTAACACCGGGCACCTCGGCAACGATCTGGCGGGTGGCCTCAATACCGTTCAAATCGGGCATACCAATATCCATGACAACCACATCGGGCGAGAGCGTACGGGCCAGATTCACCGCCAGCCGCCCGTTCTCGGCCTCTCCCACTACCTCCATGTCGGGTTGTTCCACAATCATGGCACGCAGCCCGGCACGCAGGATCTTGTGGTCATCAGCCAGAACAATCCGGATGCTCATGGCACATCTCCTTTATCTTTACCATCCTGCTTCAACAACGCATATATGTAGGGTCAAAATAAGGATGCAGGAGAAAAAGCACAATTGGGTAAAACCCCAGAAGTGTACTTCCATATACCTGAATTGACATCGGGAAATGGATGAGCCTTTTCTCCCTGCAACTGAGATCCCCAGTTTACGTCCCGGGGTGCCCGTCCTGCTTTAGCGGTGCCGTCAGGACGGCCCGGGTGCCCTGGCCGGGTTCGGATTCGACTTGAAAATTTCCCCCCAAAAAATTCAGACGTTCCCGGATGCTGAAGAAACCAAATCCCCCCTTGTCGGATGCGCGGCCAAAATCTATTTGCGAAGTGTCAAATCCGACTCCATCATCTTCGACCTCAATCCTTATACCGCTATCATCTTTTCGGATCGACACCCTCACGCTGTGGGCCTGAGCGTGCTTGACGACATTGATCAGCAACTCTCGCACCGTGCGGAAGAGAAGCACCGTTACCTCCTCATCCATCTTTTCCGGCTGCCCGTCGTCCTCTAAGTCGATCTGAACATCGTGCTGTTCCTGGATCTGTTCGACCAGCCACTCCATCGCCGCGCCAAACTCCAGTTCGTAAAGAATCGGCAGGCTGAGTTCAAAGGTCAGCGACCGCACGCTCTGAATCGCCTGATCGATAAACTCACAGGCTTCGTCCATAGATCTCGCAAGCTCAGGAAGAGATGATGAGACCCTCGGCCCTCTCAGCTTCATCCTCGAAACCAGTAAGGTCTGACCGATCCCGTCGTGCAGATCCCTTGCTATGCGACGCCGTTCCCTCTCTTCGGCCAGCGTCAATTCAGAGGCCAGAGTCCGCAATTGTACCTGATAGTTGCGAATCTGCTCTAAGTCCGCCACTCGGACGAGGCCCATGGACAACACTCTGGCAACCCGTTCCAGAAATGCCTTCTCGGATTCGGCAAAGGCGTTCGGATGCACACTCACGAGGGCGACCGTTCCCAAGGTGTGTGGAATGTCCAGGATGCAACGGGGGAGGATCCCGTAGCGCCTGCGGATCGCCGTCAGTGTCTCCGCTGTCATCCCACCCGGGTCCACCTCCAGGTCCCGTCGATAGACCGTCTGTCCACCCTGCCACATCCGGTAGATATTGGCGCGTTTCATCATCAGCCTGTTGAACTTTCCCGAAGGCTGGATCTCATAAGACTCAAATGTCTGTGTTTCTTCATCAATTAGCCGGTGGATCGCCAGCGCCTGGAAATCCAGCCCCAGTTCCCGTAGATGCTTGTAACAGATCCGAACAATCTGCCCAAGGTCTGAGACGCGCTTCATCTCCTGCACGGCCTGATTGATATGCAGCAGCACCTCCTGCTGCCTGTTTTGCTCATTTAGCTCTGAGGTACGGTGCTGCACTTCTTCAGCCATCCGATAGTAGAGTTGCGTATGCCTGATGGCCAGGGCCGCATGGGAGGCGTACACCATCAACCGGTCCAGGCACTTCTGGTCCAGGGGACGCCTGCTGGACTCGTTATCCAGGCTGATCTGCCCGATCAGAATTTCCCTGCCTCCCTCTTCAATCTTCAGGAGAATTTCGGCCCATTCCAGTTCGGGAGATGTCGCATCGGAGAAGATGCCAGCTTCTCTATTGAGACGGCTAACCCCCTCGTATTCTGGCCTCCCGGTCCGGTAGATCCAGGGGCGGTTGGAATCCAGCCTCTGTTTTGCATAGGGATCTCTGTTCAATGGATATACAATAGTGGAAAACGGCGACTCAGGTCCCATGCCTACCTGGAAGGCTCCCACCATCACATCTCGCTCTCTGTCGTAAAGATAAAGTCGTACCCGGTCATACCCCTGAGACTGGATATACGTCAGGATCATCTTCAGGACATCGTCCAACATCTCAATTTGATCGCCATCCATAAGCTTTTCGCTTTTTTAATTTTTGTCGTATACACCCTAAAAACAGTCTGTCGGTGGAATCACACATAAAGATACCTTTTAAAAAAGTGTATAAATAAATGGCGCTACCGCAGTACCATGGGTAAACACAATGAGCAATCCAAAAAACAACAACATGCACACCATCGGAATCAACCACCACAGTTTGCGTTTCCAAAAAAATTCGAGCAATTCTCCCATAATAACGAGTTTGTCCACAACTCGTTTAAAATAAGACATCGCCTTCTCCTTATGGGCCAGCCAGACCAATTTATTCAGTCATATTCACAACACATTAGAAGGAATAATTTTTAGGAACCCACATTAAGAGTAAAAGCGTGTTTTGCACAGATGCGTTCGCAACAAGGTACGCTTTGCAGAAATTATCACTTACTCACCAAATAATTCCCCATCACCAGCAAGTCCATTTCACTACGTGAAAATGTACTATACGCATTTGCAGGCGTTGTAACCATTGGTTCACCACGCAAATTAAATGAAGTATTCAAAACTACAGGCACACCTGTAGCCTGATGAAACCGCTCTATTAAATGATAATACCTTGGATTTGTAGCTTCAAAAACCGTTTGCAATCGCCCCGTACCATCCACATGCGTAACCGCAGGCAACTTGTCTTTTTTTTCTTTTTTTACAGGTACCACCAACAGCATAAAACGGGCAGGGTCGTGTGCAGCAACTTGTGGCAAATCAAAGTAGTTTTCTGCTTCTTTTGCCAATATCGATGGTGCAAAAGGCCGATAGGGCTCACGAAATTTAATTTTGGTATTGACTACATCCTTCATCTCTTCACGCCTGGGATCAGCCAAAATACTTCTATTGCCCAATGCACGTGGCCCCCATTCAAACCGCCCTTGATACCATCCAATCACTTTGCCACTGATCAAGGCATCCACAGTGCGCTCTAACACTTCATCTTCACTTTTGGCATATACATAAGATATGCCTTCCCGATCCAAAAATGCTTTTACCATATCATCGCCATATGCTTTGCCCCAATAGGCATGTTTCATCACCAACTTACGCGGTTGCCCAAGTATCGCATGATAGGCATAAAGCGCGGCACCCAAAGCCCCACCCCCATCACCTGGTGCGGGTTGAATATAAAGTTGCTCAAAACCCGATTCATTCAAAATGCGTGTATTCGCCACACTATTTAACGCCACACCACCCGCAAAACACAGATTTGTAAGCCCAGTTTCGCGTCGAACCGCCTGAGCCATATTTAGCAAAACCTCTTCTGTAACTTTTTGAATACTCGCAGCAATATCGGCATAGTGCTGATTTAGATTACAAAGGGTATTGTAGTTACCCGGCTTTTCACCAAAATAATTTGGGAATCCTGTCTCCTCAGTAAAAAACAAAGTCTCGGGTGATCTCGGAACACCGAATAGCTGTTCGAATTTGAGGTTAAAAGTGCGTGTCGTAGAATGATGAAAAGAAAAATAATCCATATTTAAGCAAAATGATCCGTCATCAAACGTCTGAATCACTTGCCACACTTTATCTACATACCGAGGCACTCCATAAGGTGCCATTCCCATCACTTTATATTCTCCCTCATTCACCTCAAACCCCAAAAACGCCGTGAATGCACTGTATAACAAACCTATAGAATGCGGGAAGCGAACCTCCTTCATCAACTTTAAATCTGTCTCCTTACCCACACCCCAAGTAGCCGTTGCCCACTCCCCCACACCATCTACCGTCATGATTGCGGCATCTTCAAAGGGTGAGGTAAAAAACGCACTGGCAGCATGGGACAGATGGTGTTGCGTAAATAAAATCTTTTCCTTTGGAATGCCCAACTCCCTCTGAATCGTATGTCGCACCCAGAGTTTATCGACTAACCAGGTTGCCATCGACTCGCGAAATACTTTCCAAGCTATGGGATAGGTCTGAAGAACAGTCATCAAAATCCGTTCAAATTTCTCAAACGGCTTTTCATAAAATACCACAAAATTCAAATCCTGTGCCAGAATCCCCGCTTCTTCCAAACAAAACTGAATTGCTCCAACGGGAAAGTTAGAATCATGTTTTTTCCGTGAAAAGCGTTCCTCTTCAGCCGCAGCAATCAATTCCCCATCCCGAATAAGCGCAGCCGCAGCATCGTGGTAAAAACATGAAAGACCCAGTATATACATCAGAACTGCCTCCTGGAGCAATCCAGATCATCTGAATGTACAACAAAATCTGTCCAGCCAGAAACGCGCTTTTTTTTAATTCGTAGCGGATCACAAAACAAACGAACCACCAGTCCAAAAGGCAGAACAGCTACAAAATAAAATATAGAAAGAATCACACGATTCATAAAATTACCGATCATCTCAGCAATCGGCATCCACCAAACTATAAAACGTTTCTGGATTTTCATAATTTGACTTCTCTACGTGATTACTCCCAACGCTCAAGCAGTTGGGCTTCTTGTCGGTCAAACCGCCTGACTTTGTAATCCCAAAGTCAATATGTTTATCGCAGCATTGAGGTCTCTGTCTGCTGTATAGCCACACTTTTTGCACTGATGCACACGATCAGAGAGGGCTTTCTTCTCGCGGTGCCCGCAAGCCGAGCAGTCTTGTGACGTGTATTTAGGATCAACGGCCTTGAATCTAATACCAGCCTCTTCCGCTTTGTATTCGAGACAATGCCGAAACAGTGACCACGCTGCATCTGAGATGCTTTTTGACAAGCGACGATTTTTTTGCATCTTTTTCGCGTCTAACTTTTCTGTTGCAACAAAGCCATACTTATTGACGACTTTTCGAGCTTCTTGATGCACAAAATCATTCCGTCTATTACGGATACGCTCGTGCATTCTGGCAACAGTCTTACGTGCTCTCTCTCGTTTCTTCGGCGAAACTTTTTTCACTTTGTCCCACTTGCGCTGTGCTTTGGCAAGCGCCTTTTCCTCTTTCCGAAAAAAGCGAGGATTAGCGATCTTTGTCGCGTCAGAAAACATAGCAAAATTATCAAGTCCCACGTCAATGCCAACGGCGGGACCAGCGTCTGTTTTTTCAGGGGCGT
The DNA here is from genome assembly GCA_965222605.1 of Candidatus Latescibacterota bacterium. Taxonomy (GTDB): domain Bacteria; phylum Latescibacterota; class UBA2968; order UBA2968; family UBA2968; genus VXRD01. The sequence goes on along the minus strand of OZ244960.1, from coordinate 5,917,929 downwards.
CGCCTATATCACAAGAGATAGTAACAAACCACTTGCCCGTGGCTGTGCGCCTGAGCGTGCAAGACTTAGGCATACCCTCAAGTGGTCTGTGCTGGACAATCCGAATACAGCCTATTTTGCCCAATCGCAAGCCCTTATCGTCCAATCGGCATCCGTTGGAAAACTGAGGATAGGTGATAGAATCATAGCGATTCTGACCTTTGTATCTGGGAAAGCCTGCTTTCTCGCCCGTCTTTGCCCGCTCTTTGAGACGGCGGAAAAATCCTTTGAACGCCCAATCTACTCTCTGGCATACTTGCTGAAGAACTTGAGAGTAAACAAGAGAAAAAGACTTACGCTGTTGCTTCATCATTGGCAACATATTATTTTGCTCATAGCGCGACAAACTTTCTTTATTCTTTTCCCATGCTTGGACTCTTGCACAGACAAGTTGGTTATACAGCAAGCGACATTCTTCAATATGCGCCAGCAGTATTTTCTCTTGCTTTTTCGTCGGACGCAATCTGTATTTGAATGACTTAAGCATAATAAAAATATACACTTACAAGCCTTTTTTGTCAACCCATATTTTGTGGAACTACCGGACGAATCACAATGACTCACCGCCCACATCGCCGCTTTGCGATGTGCCCCAACGCTAAAGCACCACCCCATAAATTCGTAAGCCCTTGCAAAACAACGCTCGCTAACTCGCGTTTGCTTCCCATCGCTAAAGCCGATGGGTTTTACGGGCTATCTGATAAAGGGGATCAGACTCAACTTAACGTTGCCACCACAGCACCGTTTTGATCTCTTTTCTCGGCGCGCAATGTCTCACCCACCCAAATCTTCAACTCGCCCTGGGGCAATGGTACCCTTAGAAGCCCATCATCCATCAAAACGGGATCGCCTTTGGGCACATCCCCCGCCCTGTGCGGTCGCAAAACCGCAATAAATGTGGCCTCTTCTCGCGGTATCGTCGTCTCTGCTGTCACATGATACTCCTCGAGTTGAACGCGCTCACGCGGCGGTGGATCAAACTGATCTGTCTGACTAATTTTCAAATTTTCTGGACGCAGCAGAGACACCACACAGCCCGCATCACCCGTTGTGATTTTCAGCGTCTGTCCCTCGATATCCATTTCCGTTTCAGCGTGCAAATAATACTGAAATATCGAAGCCTCGTGCGCCACCACCGTATCGCAAATCACCACTACATCGGGTTTGGCAAACAAAATCTGCCGCGTAAATTTTTTCAGCTTTCCCCCATAGGCCGGGGCGGCTTCTCCAGCCACATAATCAAATATATCCGACGTTTGAAAATCCAAAATTTCACCCGTTGCCGCAGCGTTGTTGCGCAACTGACTCCCGCCATTTACCCCAATGCAATTGGTTGACTTCGTATGGTGCATCCAGTTCTTGTGGTGGTCGCTGCCGTGAATATCGCGCTGCCCTGTGTGAATCAACAAACGCTCGCCAAAAGCAAATAGCGAAAATGAATTTTGCGCGTCAAAACCGTGACTCTGCGATCCCAACGGACTGCTCTTAAAAATGACCGACACATTGTTCTTCCCATCCGTCAAATCCGAATTCATCGCCACCAACCCCGTGCCGCGAAAACATTTTGAAGAAGGCAAATCCACCGGTGCTTTTGCGCGCACTTCTGGCAATGCACCCCGCACAAAATCGATATAGAGCGACCGCCCGGCACCCACGGCATCCAACCGGCGCTTTCTCGCCTCTTCGGATTTCACTTTCTTCGGGTGCATATCCACATACCACTTCCAGTATGGATTGCGCGCCTGAGCCGCCAGCGTGCGCATCAAATCGCAATTCTGATCCGATGTCCTCATCGTCGTCAAATCGCCCACGCCACCCCCGCGCGTACCGGGAGGCTGAAAATACATCGGAAAATCGCCAGCGCGTGCAAAATACGGTTTGCAATACGCATCGATCCCCATTGTCGTCTGCATGATATCTGCCCACCACGTAAAGCGCTGAACATAACTGTCCCAGTATTGCAATCCCTGGTGCCAACCGCCATCCTCATCGCACCACGCGGGATACACGGCCCCAAACACATTCATAGCAAACCACACCCACTCTTCCGCTTCGGGAATCTCATCCAAAAACGCCACGCCTATCTCACCTAAAAAATGCCAGGCTCGACCGGCATGGCTGCCATAAGGATGCCACAAATAGCGCATCTCAGTCGCAAGATGATCGTACATCTCCTGCCCCTGAACCTTCATCACCTCGCGGCATATTTCGCGCTCTTCTTCGCACAACAAATCGTTCACAAACGTATAGGTGCGGCAAAAATAGTAATTATAGGGCATACCCGCTTCATCATTATATCGATAGCCAGTCGCCCCTAAGGTATCCCATTTGGCACACGCCAGCAGCAATTCTTTCGCCTTCTCGCCATAGTGATCTCGCCCACCCAAAAGCCGCGTAAAAGCCAGCGTAGCCGCGCTGTTTAACACGCGAATTGTGTACATCCGGTTTCCCCACCAGATCTCCCGCCATTTCTCACTCAGAACAACAGTCCCCTCGGGATACAGGGGCGGTTCTTGGGTAGATGGCATATCGGCCAGGATATCTTCGCACGTTGCGACCAGATCGTCGTAAATCGGTTTCAGATCTCCTCGTGCCCGTGTGCACAAGCTATCCAAATCCTCTGGACGCACAAACAGGCGCGGATGGCTCTTTGGGATGCGCCCAATCAATGCACTGCGTTTGGGCAAAGGCAATGCTCTTGCATTCTGGGCAATCACAAAAGCGCGCCCCAAACTCCAATCCGACATCTGCCCATCTCCATCGCCAAACCGAAACCGCCAATACCACTGTCCCGATTCAAACACCTCTGCTGCGCGGTGAACCGTATATGTCAATCCCCGCGCCTCGTACGCGATCTTTGAAAAATCCGCGCTCCGCGCACACTGGATGTCATAGCTCGCAGCATTCTCCTGCGGGCGCCACACAAATGCCGGTGGCGTCTCCTCTGTCGTCACATTTTCTGGTCTAAATCCCCATTCACCCGGTCCTGCAGGTCTTTCGTCAATTGTCAATGCCATTTTTTTCTCCTCCACTTTATCGGACGATCCGGCGGAAGGGTTCCGAGTGCAGATCACAAATGAGCAGGTCGTCGATAGAATCATTTTCAAGCCCCTGCTTGATAACGCGCAAAGAGGCTTCAACAGCTTCAGCAGTAATACGCACATCTTCTTCGGTATGTGCAAGCGTAGGACCAAAGCCCATATAACAATGTACACCTCGGCGGGCCATTTCCTGAATAAAAAGCGTCTGAACCTTGCCGCGCAATGCCTCATCGGGCAAATCGAGCACCAGATTAGGCGTTGCGGGAAACCCTTTGCACGATCCAGAAAGACCAGCAGATGAGACGGATTCGTCAATCGCCACAGCTACTTTTTGGCCCATTTCAGATAGGTGTGTCTCGCTATCGCGCCTTTTGAGTTCACGGATGGTAGTCAGCGCCGCAACAGGACCGATATTATCGCTCCAATACGAACTGGAAATAAACATCGCTTTGGCGGGTTCCATCGCTTCCCGCGATCCAACAACAGCCCCCATCGGATAACCATTGGACATGCCTTTGGCAATCACCGTAATATCTGGCGTAACACCCAAATATTTCTGCATACCGCCCAGAGACTCGCGCCAACCGCAGGAGACTTCGTCGAAGATGAGCAGAGCGCCGTGCCTGTGGGCAAGCTCTTTGACCCCTTCGAGATACCCTTGTTCGGGCCACTCAGATCGGGCGGGTTCCATCATAACCGCGGCAACCTCGCCTTGATATTCGGTCAGCAAACGGCCGAGCATGTCGAGATCTCCATAAGTAAATGGAATCGCCGTTCCCGCCAGAGCACGCGGCACACCAATCGGCTCAATGCCGGCAAAAGGATATTCTCCACTCTCGGGATCGACGAGATAATTTGCCGATTGGTACCAATCGTGCCATCCGTGATAACCGCAAAAAAGAATGACATCTCGATTTGTCGTACCCCGAGCAATGCGAGCAGCCACCGCACAGGCTTCCCCTCCCCCCTTGGTATAGCGCACCATTTCAGCACTCGGTATGGTATTGATCAATTCATCTGCCAGCTCAATTTCGAGCGCACTGTTCATAGAATGCAGACTTCCACGATCGATCTGCTTTTTAACAGCGCCATCGACAACGGGATCTGCATATCCCAAAATAATAGCCCCCAAAGCGCGAATCCAATCGATATATTCATTGCCATCCACATCGACAAATCGCGCGCCTTTTGATCGCGCGACATAGAGAGGACTAACGCCATTTGCGACCCGGTCGGCTCTCCGGCTGATGAGCTGTGTCCAACCTGGAATGCGTTCTCCCGCTTTCTTATACAGTTCTAACGATCTCGTGACATCATGTGACATGATCTATTCCCGCCAATTGAATATGACACCCAGCATAGATTTTTCACGCGCATAGGCCATTTCATAAGCCTGGACCATTTCCGTATAATGCAAACGGTGCGTAATAAGATGGCTGGGCTGAAGTTTTTTTTCAGCCATAAGAGAAAGGACGTGATTGCAATGACCGAGATGACCCGATGTATCGGCATGCGGATATAATTGGGCATCTTCTCCATGCACGGCAATCAGAGATATCCCCTTGGCGTAAAACCATTCCATTGCCAGAGGATTAAAATCAAGCGGTGGTTCGCCCCGTCCCATAAGACTGACGATAGAGACCCGACCATTTGGCCGCACAATTTCAACAGATGTTTTGTAAGCCGGCCAGGGATTCGCTGTGAGAATAACCAGGTCTATGCTGGCTCCATTTGTAAAAACGTATAGTTTCTCTTCAAGGTCCGGATCGTCTGATAAATAAGCCGCGTGCGCACCTGCTCGTTTTGCCATATCTAACCTGATGGAACTATTTCCAAGCCCAACGACGCGGGCACCAAACAAAGGGCCTAAAGCGACTGCCCCCAGGCCCAGAACACCCAGACCAACAACGGCGACATTTTCGCCGGGCCTAAATAATGCTTTGTGGTAACAATGTGCGCTGAGCGCATAGAGGTGTGCATACACAGCATCTTCAGAATCGACATCACGGGGTATTTTGAAGATATCACCAAACTGGCTTATGATGTATTCAGATTGGTGAGGTTGAGTAGCCACAACGCGATCGCCAACCTCAAAGCGCGTGACCTCAGCTCCAATACCGCGAACAATACCCAGATTGCTGTCGCCAACGAATCGCGGATAGTCCGGCGCACCCGGTACGCGTTCAGCGCCTTCAAAATTGCCCCGATCTGTTCCAATTTTAAACGCGCTGATCTGCGTTTCAACCCAGACTTCATCAGCACCAAGCGCGCTCGTATCAAGCGGGTGCTCTTCAATGCGAAGGTCTCGCGGACCATGGAGTATAGCTTTTTTCATAAATTTTCACCGTTTTCAAAAAAAGATAAACGTCTATCCGTAAGGCATCTAAGCCGTTATATCGCCTCTTGAAGAAGTGCCAGCCCCACCTCGTCAACCTCCACCCGCACAACCTGAAGCCCCTCCTCGCGTAGTTTTGGCAACACCGATTCCAGTGCTGCCTCAAACGATGTAGCTTCTACGGTACAATTCGCAATCGGTGTTCCGGACTGTATAACAAGTGTAAAGTCCAGGACACTGTCAGGTGCCTCCCCATCCTCACCAAAATATCCATAGAGCCGATCCGTTGTATCCAGATCAGGCTCAGTCGCAAGTGTAAGCATAAATTCATAGACTCGCATCGTCTTCATCTCCTCGGTGTATGTGTACAGGCATCCACATATCTTTGAAATTTACGAGCATGGATAGTCGGATTCCTGGGAGTAGAGTAAATATTAAAAATATGTCCGGCTCGACTCTGTTCTGGACAAAGTGCACGGCCCCAAATATGTGCTCGTGGCCCGGCCTTCTCAATACGCCATCCTCTTGATACAGCGTATAAGATCGCTTCGCGAATGTCTTTATTTGGATGGCGTGGGATTTCAGTCATTAGCTCAGTCTGTCATTCTAATCACTTCGGCGGTAGCACACATCACCAGAGCAACTATTGCGGGGTCTGCGTTTCTTAGCAAGGGAGACACAGACCTTTTTTTATTCAAAAACTCGTATTACTTTCACCGTCATATCTACACCCATACCAGCGAGAGCACCAATACTCAAACTCTGCTGCATTACCCCCAAACTTGAATCAAGAATAACTCCATTACCACCTTTCTTTTTTGCTTCCTCTCGTATTGCTTCTACGACATCAAGCGGATCTAATCCAGCATTCACTTTAACAAATAGCCGTCCGATCTCTTCATGTCTGACATGGGCATAAACTTCAAATAGCTTCACTTGTCCTTTCCAAGGCGCATAAGTCTTTCCATTCCCCAGAAACTGAATTTCAACGCCTCTAAGCGTCACCTTTTCAGATGATCGGCCAGACGTGACTTTCTCGGATGGTTGATCCACCTTGTGGGATAACTCATCCACCTTACGAGATAGATGTTCAACCTTGCGGGATAACTCATCTACCTCGCGGGAAAGCTGATCCAGCGTGACTTTATCGGATGGTTCATCACCAGACACGACTTTATCAGACGCAATCACAACGATCCCAAAAAGCAGGATGCAAGACAGCCACAATCTATTACTCAACATGTAAACCTCCCTTTTTTGTCCTTTACTCATCCCGATCATTCAGGCGCATCTCCACACACATTAAACCCCATCCGATCTTCACCGCGCACCAGATGAACGTGATGCCTTTTGTAACACCGCACAATCGGAATGGTAATGCGTATGGCCAATCCCAGGCGTGGGCGATCAGAAGTATTTGCCGATGAGTAATGGAGCATACGCTCGGTAAAGAGAAAAAATTGCCCGGCTTTCAATTTCTTCTTCACCACGCGATCCGGGTCAACACCGATGTGATCGGGGTCGCCCTGTTGGCGAAAAGCCTGTTCAGGTGTGGCTTTAATGTGCGGAATCATCTTGCGGTGCGACCCCGGCATAAGCTGAACGCAACTGTTGGTAACATCTGTATCGTCAATGGCTAACCAGGCAGAGACATTGATACCCGGTTCTATTTCACTGGACCAGAAATTCATATCCTGATGCCACGGTTCCCTGCTTTCGCGGGGACATGCTTATGGTGTGGTGCTTTAGCAGTGGGCATATCGCACAAGGCGATGTGGGCGGTGAGTCATTGAGATTCGTCCATTAATTCCACGAAAATGGGTTGACAAAATATGTGCATAAGTGTATATTTTACTTATGTTTAAATCCTTCAAATACAGATTGCGTCCAACGAAAAAACAAGAGAAAATCCTACTGGCGCACATTGAAGAATGTCGCTTGCTGTATAATCAACTTATCTGTGCAAGAGTCCAAGCATGGGAAAAGAATAAAGAAAGTTTATCGCGCTATGAGCAACAAGCGACATTGCCAATGCTGAAACAACAGCGTAAATCTTTTTCTCTTATCTATTCTCAAGTTCTTCAGCAAGTATGCCAGAGAGTAGATTGGGCGTTCAAAGGATTTTTCCGCCGTCTCAAAGAGAGGGCAAAGACGGGCGAGAAAGCTGGCTTTCCCAGATACAAGGGTCAGAATCGCTATGATTCTATCACCTATCCTCAGTTTTCCAACGGATGCCGATTGGACGATAAGGGCTTGCGATTGAGCAAAATAGGCTGTATTCGCATTGTCCAGCACAGACCACTTGAGGGCATGCCTAAGTCTTGCACGCTCAGGCGCACAGCCACGGGCAAGTGGTTCGCTACTATCTCTTGTGATATAGTAGGCGCCGCCCCTGAAAAAACAGACGCTGGTCCCGCCGTTGGTATTGACGTGGGACTTGATAATTTTGCTATGTTTTCTGACGAGACAAAGATCGCAAATCCTCGCTTTCTTCGGCAAGAGGAAAAGGCACTTGCCAAAGCACAACGCAAGTGGGACAAAGTGAAAAAAGCATCGCCAAAGAAACGAGAGAGAGCACGTAAGACTGTTGCCAGAGTGCATGAGCGTATCCGTAATAGACGGAATGATTTTGTGCATCAAGAGTCTCGAAAGATAGTGAATAAATACGGCTTTGTCGTCGTAGAAAAGTTAAAACCTAAAGAGATGCAAAAGAATCGTCGTTTATCAAAAAGCATCTCAGACGTAGCATGGTCACTGTTTCGGCATTGTCTCGAATACAAAGCGGAAGAAGCTGGTATTGGATTCAAGGCCGTTGATCCTGAATACACGTCACAAGATTGCTCTTCTTGTGGATACCGCGAGAAGAAAGCACTCTCGCAGAGGGTGCATCATTGCAAAAAGTGTGGCTATACAGCAGACAGAGACCTCAATGCTGCGATAAACATATTGACTTTGGGATTACAAAGTCAGGCGGTTTGACCGCCAAGAAGCCCAACTGCTCTACCGTTGGGAGTAATCATACTGGCTCATATACAAATTGTAATAAAATCCCTCCGCATCCAACAACGCCCGATGCGACCCGCGTTCAATAATCTGCCCGTCGTCAATGACCAGAATCTCATCCACATTGCGAATCGTGCTCAACCGATGGGCAATAATAAAACTCGTTCGCCCCTCCATCAGCCTTAAAAGCGCCTGTTGAATCCGCATTTCCGTCCGCGTATCCACGCTGGACGTCGCCTCATCTAAAATGAGAATCGACGGATCGGCCAGCGCGGCTCTTGCAATGGCCAGCATCTGCCGCTGCCCCTGGCTCAAATTGCCGCCGCGTTCCGCAAGCACCGTATCATAACCCTGGGGCAGACGGTGAATAAAGGGATCGGCATTGGCCAATCTCGCCGCGTCAACAACCTCCTCATCCGAAGCATCTAACCTCCCATAACGGATATTTTCCCGCACAGTATCAGACAGCAAAAAAGTATCCTGCAACACAATGCCCAGTTGTCGGCGCAACGCTCCCCGTTTCACCTGCTGAATTTCATGGTCATCGATATAGATCGCCCCGCTATCGATATCGTAAAACCGGGTCAGCAAATTCACAATGGTCGTCTTCCCCGCTCCCGTCGGCCCTACCAGCGCAATCTTCTCACCTGGCCTGGCGTGCAAACTCACCTCTTTGAGCACCGGCACATCTTTTTCATAACCAAAACACACCTGTTCAAAAACCACATCGCCCCGAATCTGTTCTAACGCGACCGCATCCGGACTATCGGGCACCTCGGGAAACTCATCAATAGTCTCAAAAACCCGCTCTGCCCCGGCCAGTGCCGACTGTATCGAATTGTACAAATTGGCAACCTGCCCCAAAGGCCGTCCAAACTGTCGCACATAACTGATGAAAGCGGCAATCACCCCTATTGTCACATCGCCCTGAACCGCCATATAGCCACCAGCAAAAGCCACAATCACCAGGCCCATATTGTTCACAAAAAAGGTCAGAGGCGGCATCAGCGTCCCGAAAAACTGCGCGCGGGTACCGGCATATTTCAACCTGTTATTAAACTTTTCAAACGCCTCAATCGACGCCTGTTCGCACCCGTATGCCTTCACCACCTGTTCTGCCGCAATCGTCTCTTCGATCATTCCATTGAGCGCACCCAGTGCCGCCTGCTGCTCGCGAAAACCTCGCCGCGCGCGTTTGGCAACCTGCCCAGTCAAAGACGCCATCAGCGGAAAGGTAAGCAAGCTAATCAACGCCAGTGGCAAATCCATCCACAACATCATGGCCGACACACCCGCCAGGGTCAACACGCTGCTAATCAACTGTGTCACGCTCTCCGACAACACACTGCTGATATTATCCACATCATTGGTCACCCGGCTCATGAGATCGCCACTGGCACGCCGATCGAAAAATCGCAGCGGAAGCACCTGCAAGCGATTAAAAAGATCCTGACGCAAATCCCGCACAGCATTTTGAGATACCCGCGCCATCACAAAAGACTGAAGCCAGGACGTCAGTGCCATAGCCACATATATCCCTGCCATCAACAGGGCAATTTGGAAAAGGCCCGGCAAATCGTTAGACGCGATATACTCATCAATCGCACGCCCCATCAAATACGGACCTGCTACCTCCAACCCCGTTGTGATCACCACCAGCCCCACCACCCCGATCAACGTCCTTCTGTAGCGTCTCATATACCCCACCAAACGGCGGGCAGTCCCCCGCATATCCCGCGCCCGCTCGTCGTCTCCCACCATCATCATCATTCGACGGCGTCCCATCATCCCACCCGGCCCCTGTTGTTCACCACTGCCCTGCCGATCAACCCTGCGCTCTTCCGCCATATCCGTTTCCTTCTCCAAGCTGTGAATCGTAAATCTCTTGATACACCGAACTGGATTTCATCAACTCCTGATGCGTGCCCTCGGCAACCAGCACCCCATCGTCCAGCACCAGAATCTTATCGGCCGTCAACACTGTACTGATGCGCTGCGCCACCAGAAAACTCGTACAGCCTACCATCTGTTCAAGCGCATCGTGGATATTGGCCTCTGTCTCCAGATCCACCGCACTGGTACTATCGTCTAAAATCAACACCTTCGGACGGGAGATCAACGCTCGGGCTATCGCTATCCGCTGCCTCTGTCCTCCCGACAAATTCACGCCGCGCTGGCCTAATAGCGTCTCATACTTATCTGGAAACTGGACAATAAAATCGTGCGCCATCGCCGCACGGGCAGCGGCCTCAACCTCTTCATCGGTCGCATCGGGCCGCCCGTACCGAATATTGTGCCGAATCGTACCAGAAAACAGGACCGACTCCTGGAGCGCCATCCCAATTTGCTGCCGCAGTGTCCCCTGTTCCATATCCCGCACATCCATCCCATCCACCATCACCCGCCCGGCATCCACATCGTAAAACCGCGGGATAAGATTCACCAGCGTCGATTTACCCGCCCCTGTCGATCCCAAAATCGCCACCTTCTGCCCCGGCTCGGCGACAAAATTCAGATTCCGCAATACCGGATCATCCGCCGTCTTATTATAACTGAACGTCACATTTTCAAACGCGACCTGCCCCTCCAACACCACATCGCTCTTCGCATCCGTCCGATCCTGTAACTCAGGCTCGCTATTCAACACCTCGACAATGCGCTCGGCCGAAGCCTCTGCCCGAGACATCCGGATAAGCACCATACTGCCTATCATCAGGGATTGCAGGAAAAGCAACAAATAATTGATAAACGCAATAATCTCACCCAGCTTCATCCCACCCTGGGTCACAGCAATCCCCCCAAACCAGATCACCGCCACCACACCCAGATTCAGTATCAGCATCATAAACGGCATCACCAGAGCCACCAGCTGCGTCACCCGAATCGTCTGTTCCATCAACCTGTTATTAGCCGTTCCAAACCGTTCAATTTCGTGGTCGGCTCTCAAAAAAGCCTTTGCCACGCGCACGCCAGCCAGGTTTTCCTGCGTCACTTGATTCACCCGATCCAGGCGATTCTGCACCTCGCCAAACATCGCATTGGCTTTTCGAAACACCAGAACCAGAGTCCCCAAAATCACAGGCACCAGCCCAATAAACATCAAGCCCAGGCGGGGACTGGTCACAATCGCCATCACCAGACCACCCACCATCGCCATGGGCATGCGCGACAGAATGCGCAATAACAAACGCGCCACCTCTCCCACCTGCCGCACATCATTGGTCAGCCGTGTAATCAGATGTCCCGTTGACAGTTTATCCAGATTGCCAAACGAAAGCGACTGAATTTTGCCAAAAAGTGCACTGCGAACATCGGTCTCCACCCGCTGCGCCACCCACACGCCATACCAGGCATTGCCAATCCCGAATAAAACGCCCCCAATGGCCAGGCCGAGCATCCACAAACCGGTCTCAATCACCAGATCCAGGTCTCCCCTGGCAATTCCCTCATCTACAATCCGCTGCACCAACCGGGGTTGCATCAACTCCAGCCCCACCTCGATCAATTTCATCAGAGGCCCGATAGTCGCCTGCTTCCAATAGGGCCGCATATAACCCATCAACCTCAGAATATTCTGCATATTAGACCTTTAATTTTCAGGATATACAATACAGATTGAGTAAATATTATTCCGGCGCATCTCCATACAAATTAAATCCCATCCGATCCTCACCGCGCACCAGATGAACGTGATGCGTCTTGTAACATCGCACAATCGGAATAGTAATACGTATAGTCAATCCCAGGCGACGGCGATCAGACGTATTGGCCGCTGAGTAGTGGAGCATGCGCTCGGTAAAAAGAAAGAATTGCCCGGCTCTCATTTCCATTTTGACAACTCGCTCAGGGTCAATGCCGATGTGATCGGGGTCGCCCTGTTCGCGAAAAGCCTGTTCAGGCGTGGCTTTAATGTGCGGAACCATTTTCCGGTGCGATCCCGGCATGAGTTGGACACAGCTATTGGTGACATCTGTATCGTCAATGGCCAACCAGGCAGAGACATTAATACCCGGTTCTATTTCGTTGGACCAGAAATTCATATCCTGATGCCAGGGAATTTCTTTGGCACCGGGATTTTTGTTAAAAAAGTTGGATTGCCAGAGCACAATATCCGGGCCGAGAATCCCTTCCACCCGATCCATAATGGTCGGATGTGTACACAAATCGTAGATGGTTCGGTTGTCGAGATGCCGCGATTTTTGCCGACTGACGTGAAACGGACCTTCGGATTCAAAAATCTCATGCTCAACAACAGGCCGAATTTCATCCATTTCTTCCGGCGAATGCATCGTATATGGCCCCAGATAACCTTCGTCGTGAAAGAATTGCACGTCTTCCGGTGTTAATTTATAGGATTGAGACATTTGCTCTCCTGAAAAGTGCGGTGAAATGCGGAGGTGGGTCAATTTAATTTTTCAATCTCTATATTAGCAATCCGGCTCAACATTTCCAAGCCCCAACTCGTGCGAGGTCCAGAACAAAATGATGTCAAAAATTGCGCTTGACATATATGTTCACTTCCCGTAAATTCTGGGGCTGCTGGATATAATATTTCGGCGTTGCTCAGATAGTAGAGCAAGTGGCTATTAACCACTGGGGCATTTATTTGAGCCCTACCGCCAGAGCTAAACTTCCAACTGCTAACTCTTATACGGCACCGCATTTAACGCAAGCCCCCGATGTGTGACCCTATCGGGGGCTTGTTGTTTGTATCGACGTTTTCTATGATTAGCGCACCGGGTTTCACGCAGCAGTAGCCTATCGGCCTTCCCTGCTCGTATTTTTACCCCACGCTGAGTCACCTGTGTCACCTCTTTAGACTAAGGAGTCTATTCCCGCATGCCTCGTAAATCTCGATCGACTAACCCGCGCCCATCTCGCCGTGCAAAGCGCACCGCGTGCGCCAATTGCAACACCTTGACAACCGTCCCTTTCCGGCTAAAACCAGGCAGGCCGGTGTACTGTCGCTCTTGCTTCAAAAACCGTCGCAACGGCCATTCTTCCCCGACCAAAGGCCCCGTAAGCAGGTCACTTACTACGACTAAACCCATTGCTAATAACCTTTGGTGCTAGTGTTATATTCTGAAGTGTGCGATGGCAAGGTTAATGAACCCATCTTCATCGGGTTTAAAGCCCTGCCATTGTACCAAGATATTGAAGGCGGCCATGGTAAAAGCCAATCGCATTGCAAAATAGCTCCAGACCCGATGCATGACTTTCTTAAAATGCCACACGAGCGTCATCATAGATAAGATGGTTTCAACCACCATGCGCTCATTCCAAGTGCCACGCGGACAGATTTTTAAGTTTTCTGGGTTGTCTTGCGCTTTTTGAAAGCCGACATCGGCAAAGACGACCATGTCTGATTGCACCTGCTTGATGAGATGGTGGAAGGTGGTATCGTGAACATTAGCTGTCTGACAGTCCCAATCCACGATGAGACCCCATTGATTGATCAACAGACAGAGCTTGCCACCGACAATCCAGCGATAATTCGATTTGCCTTTCTTCCCGATCTGAGCAGGACTTCTGCCTTCTCGGATCGGATGAATCAACTCAATGCCATAGCTATCAATGATGCCCAACACGCTCTTTTCGGCTAAAAATCGGCTTGTGGCGTGTTGATGCCTTAAAAAGAGGCGAAACAAGCGCGTGCGATGAGGTAAGTTAGGAAACAGGTGCTGCCAATCGTTTATCAGCCAATCATAATAGGCGCGATTGCCCACCCCTTTAATCGCAAAAAGCAAGGCCAACGTGATGACTTCGCTGGGATAGAGCTTGGCTTGAGGATGTTTCTCAAGGTCTTGCGTTTGATCATCTACCCGACAGAACAGGTCAATGATCAGCATTTCAGTCGTCATGAAGTTTACCTCCCTGCTGTGAATGAATGAGGTGCTAACTCATTCAGCATAGGTAAACTTCTGGCGACTTACAACTTCTTATCTACTAGCACCAAAGGTTAATAGCACCGGTGCTGCCGTGTTTCCTAAGATGGAGCTGAAGGTCGCTACCAGGGATGCTATTTTCAGGATGAACATATCAGAGCCTACGCCCATTCAGGCGAAATCCATCCCCCATCTCCTGGCAGGGCGGGACTTGATCGGACAGGCGCGTACGGGGTCTGGAAAGACGCTGGTGTTTGCAGTACCCATGGCAGAATGTCTAAACCCATCGGTGCGGCGAGTCCAGGCTCTTGTGCTGGTGCCCACGCGGGAGTTGGCCATTCAGGTAGCTAAAGTCACAGATGCCCTGGCTTCATCGCAGCGGTTGCGCGTGACATTACTTTACGGCGGCCGGTCATTGGGGCCAGAGTACAAGGCATTGAAGAGCGGACCCCAGGTCATCATTGGGACCCCGGGCCGTACGCTAGACCATCTACGGCAGGGCACTTTAGACTTGCGATCAGTGCAATTCCTTGTCCTTGATGAGGCGGATGAAATGCTGGATAAAGGTTTTGCCCAAGATGTTGAGGCGATCCTTAGCCAGACGCCCTCCAGGCGACAGACCGCTCTCCTCTCTGCGACCATGCCTGAGTGGGTGGCGAACACAGCGAAGAAATATCTGCGCAACCCGGTAACGGTGGAGATGGACGGCGACCTCCAAACACTGCCCACCGTGGAGCACCTGGTCTATACCATCCAAAAAAAAGACAAGATAAAGGCACTCCAAACGCAGTTGGACCAGCGGGACGGCGATCCGGTTCTCGTCTTTGGCAAGACCAGGTACGGTGTCATGAGGCTGGCGAGACGGCTCGATACGTTGGGCTACCCCGTAGGAGTGCTCCAGGGCGATCTCAGCCAAAACGCACGCGAGCGTGTGATGATGGCCTTCCGTTCCGGTACCGCACCGATTTTGGTGGCAACAAACGTGGCTGCGCGAGGCCTGGACGTTGAGGGCATCGGCCAGGTCATCAACTATGACTTACCAGAATCAGAGAAGCTTTTCACACACCGGGTCGGACGAACTGGTCGCATGGGCCGTTCGGGAAAGGCGGTAACGTTTATCACACCGGGGGAAGAGGAAAAATGGCGTGAGATTGAGCAAGGCCTGGGCTGCCGTTTTGCCCTCAAGCCCTGGCGTAAGGCAGATCCGCTTCGGGGGAGGCTCCAGTCATAGAACCTGCGCCCGGAAATGGGACGACAACGGCACCTTCTGGTACACGCGCTTGTTTGTGGAATTTTAACGAGGCGTGACAATGGGAGACCGAGATGGTGTTGCCATATCGCCACCAATATAGAAACTCGTGTGGGGAGGTTGATTATAAGCCACATTCTGCCAGGCGATACAGGCCAGAAACCTGTCCACGCGGTTTCCGTATCCATCCCCCCAGATTTCCCGGAGTTGCTCAGAAGTGGGATTGAGGGTCGTCGGATGACGGGGCGGGATATAATCCGTCGTAACAAGAGCTGCCCCGGTTTTTCCGTCAAACACGGTGAGATATTCCGGGCCAGCCAGGATGTAGCCTTCCACGTTGCGCTGTCTCTCCTGCCCTGTTCGGCGAGAACGATAGGTCATCACAGCGCCTTCGGGATTGCGATAGACGGCATTCGGATCACCGATGACCGTCCCCTTTCCATCCACTGTGCCGTCAGCCGTTTTGCAGACCACCTCGGCTTTGCCATCCCCATCCAGATCGTAAACCAAAAACTGCGTATAGTGTGCTCCCTCTCGGATATTGATGTCCAGATCAATTCGCCAAAGCAACGTACCATCCAGTTCATAAGCTTCCAGAACAGGAGCGTCTGTCAGGCCCGGCCTTGAATTATCTCGTCCTCTCGGTGCCTGATGTAAGACAATCTCATATACGCCATCTCCGTCCAAATCTCCCACTGATGCATCGTTTGGCCTGTACCCCTCGAGCGTCTGAAGTGGAATGGAGATATAAGCTTGCGCGTGTGCAGGCAACACGAAGGGATCGCTCGACATCTGTTCCTGCCCCTTCAGCACAGGCCTAACAAAATAAGCATTGGGCCTGTTCAGATTTGCACGCCTATCGACAAAGTTGGTCGCTTGCGTCAAGGGCTGATCATTCAGCTTAAGCGGCTCTTCCCCGTTCGATGAGCGATACAGGTTGAAGCCTATTTCGTCTGGTTCGGTGCCCAGCATCCGCCAGCTCACAAACACCCTTCCCTCGCCCTGATGAATCGCTATCACACCTCGTTGAAGGTACTCCATTTGCCGCTGGGCACTTGTATTGGCGGCAAAAAGTAGCAGAATGCCGCCAGCCAATGCCATTGCGATGGTACGCTTGAACGCCATCATTTTACTCCTTGTCCACTGTACTGTCATAAACTACCTGAACAACAGCAACCTCTATTGCTCTCTCAACTTGAATCAAATTAACCTCATCGCCTTCTATAGAAAGCACGGGGAGATTACATCAAAGGTCTTTTAAAAGTGCCCTGGCCTGTTCGGCGTCGCTTTCAAATACCAGCACGCCAACAGGTCCCGCTGCGTACAGGACTTGAAATCCCTCGCCCTGGGTTATACAGGGGATATCGGCATCGTCGAGCACGGATTTGATCACCGCGAGCAAGCCGGGATTTGTTGCAGTGATAACAGTTACGAGGGGTTCTCGATCGTTCATCTCAAATTTCTCCTGAACTGGGGTGACACAGAGCTGTTCCAGCACAAAATACACAATCGGGATTGATCTGTCAGCCAAAAAAATAATCACAAGATGCTTCGTTTTTGAGTTGACAATATGCATTTGGAATGCATATTATCCACCAAAAGAACTGTCAAGCCTTTGCGTTGAGAACCGTCACAAACGAAACTCGATACAGAAGACACCGACCATAACTTAAAGCTGCGATATGCAAAATTACATCAAACGTTCGCTGGAATCAGTCCTCAAAAGGGCTGCTTCCGAATTTCCCGCTATCGTCTTGACCGGACCGCGCCAGTCGGGAAAAACAACGCTTCTCCAACATCTCTTTGGTAGGCATTGCAGGTATGTCTCTCTGGAGCCTCTGGACATTCAGGCGTCCGCCCTGCAAGACCCGCGCAGTTTCCTGGAAATGTATCCGCCTCCGGTTATCTTTGATGAGGTGCAGTACGCCCCTGAGTTGCTACCCTACATCAAAGAGAGGATAGACGCAAACAGACATGAAAACGGCCAATACCTGTTGACAGGCTCACAAAATTTATTGCTCGCGGAGAAAGTAACCGAATCTTTGGCAGGTCGCGCGGCAATGCTTCGCTTGTTGCCGCTTTCCAGGCGGGAAATGGAGGGCTGTCCGCAGCTTGCTCTTCCGTGGGAGCGCGAGCACTGGTCGTCTTTGAAATCGCCAAACGTCTTTGGCAAACTGTGGCAGGGCTTCCTCCGAGGTGGGTACCCAGAACTCGCGGCACAACCCAACCGCGATGCATCTCTTTGGCAGGCCAGCTATATCCAGACCTATCTCGAACGGGACGTGCGTACGCTGCGACAGGTTGGGGACCTGACTCAGTATCAAAATTTCCTCCGAATTCTGGCCAGCAGAAGTGCCCAACTCCTGAATCTGACCGATGTCGCCCGAGATCTCGGCGTGGCGGTCAACACGATCAAAGCCTGGCTCTCTGTGCTCGAAGCCACCTACCAGGTGATCGTGCTGCGCCCTTACTTTGCCAATGTCGGGAAGCGGCTCGTCAAGACCCCGAAAGTATATTTTACAGATGTAGGCACGCTCTGCTACCTCGCGGGTCTTAAAGACCCCGAGCATGCCGCCTCAGGTCCCCTGGGAGGTGCTATCATGGAAACAGCAGTGCTTTCTGAAATCGTCAAGACATTGACACATCGGGGAATCGATCCACAGATATACTTCTGGAGGACGATGGCGGGAACCGAAGTAGATTTTGTAATCGAGACCGGTGGAAAGCTCGTACCGATCGAGGTGAAGCTATCTGCTACGCCACGCCCTGCCATGGCCGCGGCTATAAAGATATTCCAAAGAGATATGGAGAGCGCAGCCATGCCGGGATACGTCGTGCATCCTGGTGACGTACACCTTCCACTCGGTTCCGGTGTGACAGCCTTGCCCTTCGCCGCTCTGTAGTAGTACGATAATTAAAAATAGCACAAAAAAACCGGAGAAAAAGATGAGCCAACCCAATATTGTATTCATCCACACAGATCAACAACATCACCTCGCGATATCCGCTTATGGGAACAAAGAGGTGTCAACGCCCAATATGGATCGCCTGATCTCGGAAGGCATATCCTTCAGGCGATCCTATAGCGCCAACCCCGTCTGCTGCCCTGCGCGCGCAAGTTGGTACACCGGGCGCATGTCCATCGAACACGGCGTTATCAGCAATCCGTTCCCCATTGATCCCAACCTGCCCGACCTCGGCCAGTGGTTGACAAAACACACCGATTACAACTGCGTGTATTCTGGCAAATGGCATGTCACAGGACGAGATGTTGCCAACAGCTTTGACGTGATCTACGGCAGACATCCCTACGGAGAACTGCAAGACTCTGGCGCTGCCAGAGCAGCGGCGCAATACATCACCGAACATGCAAATGACAATCGCCCCTTCTTCCTATCCGTCGGCCTCTTGAACCCACACGACTGCTGTTATGTCTGCGGCGTCAACGGTCCCGTGGGAAAATACGGCATGGCGCCTCAGTTACCCAACCTGCCCGATTTGCCCGGCAATTTTGACACCGACCTCCTCCCGCCAAACCAGAGACACCGGGTCAGCCACTGGTCAGAAGCAGACTGGCAATATTACATCTACCAGTGTTACCGAATGGTAGAAACCGTTGACGCTCAGATAGGCTTAATCTGCGACACATTGGAAAACAATGGCCTCATTGAAAATACCGTGGTCATCTTTACCGCCGACCACGGCGAAGGCTCTGGGCATCACAGAAGGATATTAAAGGGCTTTTTTGAAGAAGAATCCTGGGCAGTCCCACTCGTTATTTCGCAACGCGGCACCATCCCCAGCGGACAAAGCGATTCGCACTTCATATCGGGCGTGGATATCCCCGCTACAATCTGCGACTACGCCGGCGCACCCCCATTACCCGACGCCACGTATGCAAATAGCCTGCGCCCATTCCTCGAAGGAAATGACGCCATCGCCTGGCGGGAAAGCGTCATAGGAGAAAACGCGAGTGCAATCGCCATTCGAGATGACCAGTACAAATCTATCCTCTACGACTCGGGTCAACGCACCCTGTACGATTTGTCAAACGATCCCCTGGAAAAACACAATCTCGCATCAGAACCCGGATTGGTTAACATCAAGCGCGAGCACGCGGCACACCTCGCCGAATACGCAAACACCGTCACACCCTACAGCGGACCTGATAAAACAGGCGAAAGAGATAGAATAAGAGAAGAGAGAATGGCAAATCTCAAACAGGGAAAAGGATGGACAGAGGAGGTGGGATCATGAACACCATACCAGCCGAACTCAACGCAATCGCCGGGCAATTGCAAAATTACGATGCCCCAAACCAAACCATTCAATTGGATTCCAATTGCAAATTGACCTACGAAATTCTACAGTGGACAAACACGCATCCCAATGGTTTGACCGATGACAGACCAATGGGAACCGTGGAAATCTCGCGTTACAAAAAAGAAAATGGAACAGAATACCAGATCGTTGAAAAACGCAATGGTGGTGGACAGGAGATTTACGAAGCAACAATCACAACAACGCGGGATGAGCGCATTGGAGAATCAATCCAGAACTGGAAACTCGACTGGTACCAGGCAGAAACACCGGATAAACGCCTGCTCGTGAATGGCACAGTTCGGGACGCGACCATAGAAATGAACGCGGGGAAAAAACACCTCTCGGCGGATACATCCATATCGTGTCAGTGGATTCTCCTCTTTGCGCTCGCCAATCGCGCCACACCAATAGACGAAGCATTTACAACCATTGACGAACTCACGTACTGTAAAACAGATCAGCTACTTCAAGGCCCAGAACAAATCGAAGCCAACGGCCAATCCTTTCTCTCTTTTCGCCACACGGGATATGGCACACTGCCCATCCACTATGTATTCGATTCACAAAATCGGCCCGTCTTTGTCACATTTACCCTGCTATCCTGGATCTTGCGCGATATTGAACTTATCTAACGACTGCCAAAACAGGCTGTGTCCTCATCCATTTTGGGTGATGTAACCTCAATCAAAATAGGTATCCCCGTCAGCCAGCAGTGTTTTGGCGACGGTAGGATCTAACTCGACGCCAATACCGGGTTTGTCAGAGACAGCCATCCAGCCCCCTTTGATAAATTCTTCGCCTCCACACAGATCGCCCCACCACGGAATGTCGCGCCCGTGAAATTCGAGCACAAAAAAGTTGGGAACTGTCGCCAGTACATGACACGCGGCCATCATGCCCAGGGGGGACGACACATTATGTGGCGCAATGGGGATATAATGCGCATCGGCAATTTCGGCAATGCGCTTGGCCTCCATAATGCCACCCGATTTGGCCAAATCCGGCATAATGATATCCACTGCTTTTTGTCTGAACATCTCCAAAAATTCAAAACGGGTGTAATGATTTTCACCTGTGCAAATGACCGTGCTCGTAGATGCACGCACCTGAGCCAACGCATCAATATTCTCAGCAGGTACTGGCTCTTCCAACCACATCAACCGCACATCTTCCACAGCTTTTGCCAACGTAATCGCCGAAGGCAAATCAAACTGGCCGTGGCAATCAATCGCCAAATCGATGTCGAAACCAATACCCTCGCGAATCGCACGGATCAAATTAATCACATGCGTCATTTCCCGTGAACCCACCGTCCAATTCATCGGATCAAGCTTGCCCACACCCGAATGATCCACATCAAATTTCACCGCGCTGTAGCCTTCCTCGACAACACTCAGCGCCTTCTCGGCATACGCCTCTGGCGTGGCCGAATCCCCAGCGTGACAATCGGCGTAGAGCCGGATCTTATCGCGGAACTTACCCCCCAACAACTGATAAATTGGCACCTCCAACGCCTTACCCACAATGTCGTACAACGCATTTTCGATGCCGGTCAGTGCAAAAATCAGCGGTGCATGGGTAGTACCCGCATACCGTCCACGACGACGCATTTTCTCGTACAACGGCCCCACATTCATCGGGTCTTCACCAATCAACATCTCTTTCATTTTTAAAATCGATTCTTTCAAACCAAAACCCGTGTACTGCGAGGCTGAATTGCATTCGCCCGTACCCACAATGCCCTCGTCGGTATATATCCGGACAAATGTCCACACGCACCCACCACTATGGGATTGGGGTTTGCCAATCACACATGCTTGAACATCGGTAATCTTCATGCTATCCTCTTTTAATGATTACTCACGGTTTTAACAAAATTTTGATCGCAGCATCTGGTTTCGCCTGTGTCGCAAACGCTTCGGGCGCCTGGTCGAGTGGAAAAGCATGAGAAACGAGAGGTTTCCGATCAATTTTTCCGGTCCTGACGAGTTCAATCCCATAGGTGTAATCATCGGGAGTCCATGACCATGACCCCTGAAGCGTGACTTGCTTGCGCACAACCTGATTGAAATCGAGTTCGGGCTGATCTTCAAATAATGCAACGGGAACGAGGCGGCCATTTTGTTGTTTTAGCATGGTCAAACCCTGATTGGGCGAAGTCCTCGCGCCAGCACAATCGATCACCACATCGGCATTTCCTCCCCGCACACCAAATCTTTCCACAGGTCGCTCACCGCCCGTGAGTTCAATAACAGCTTCCACGGGATCTACTTCTGTCAAGTTCACAATCTCATCCGCACCCAATTGACGCGCCATCGCCAACCTTTTTGGCGACGCATCAACCGCGATAATGCGCCCACCCGCAGTTGCCCGTATGACCTGGATGCATCCCAAACCGATAATCCCAACGCCCAGAATGACCACTGTTTCTCCCTCGGTGGGTTTTGCCAGACCAACTGCGTGTACCGACGTGGCGAGAGGCTCCATCATCGCACCTTCTTCAAAGCTGATGGTCTCGGGCAACCTGTAGGGACGATTGGGATTGACTTCCAGGGGAAGATATTCAGCAAACCCGCCCAATCCTCCACCAGAAATGTGGTCGCCCACCCGAAACCGCTGCACATCTCGCCCCGTCTCTACAACCTCACCGCTAAACTCGTGCCCCATGACGAGACCCTTTTCTGTCGGACGCCCTAAAGATTCTTCAAATAGCCCGATGCGATAAACGTGCAGATCCGACCCACAGATTCCACACGCTTTTACCCTCACCAGAATCTCATTTGCATTGATTTCCGGCTTTGGCACATCTGCCACCTGAATATCATGCGGACCGCAATAAACGGCTGCTTTCATCGTAGCCTCCTTTCAAAGATGCTGTAAACCCCACCTTGTAAGCCCAACACCAATATGGTATTAAATTTAAAAAATAAAATAAAATAAAACGCCGTGTCAGAGTTGGGCAGCGTCAATTTCCGCTTTAATACATTGGCTTTTTCTCATATACTATCCATCGGTAAGAACCTGAGAACCCAATTGACATTTGGACATATCTTCGCCTAATTTAAGCGATTCTTCGCCTAATTTAAGCGATTCTTCGCCTAATTTAAGCGATTTTATCCACACAACATTAAAGGGAGTCACCATGGGAAAACTCGATGGCAAAGTAGCACTTGTCACTGGAGGAGGAACTGGCATTGGTCGCGCGACATCGCTGCTATTCGCCACAGAAGGCGCAGACATCGCCGTCAACTACAGCCGATCTGAAGATGACGCCAACAAAACCTGTGCGGATATCGAAGCACTGGGGCGCAAAGCCATTGCCGTCAAAGCAGACGTATCGGACGATGCAGCCGTTCGGCAAATGGTAGATCGCGTAGTCGCTGAACTGGGTCGCCTCGACATTCTCGTCAACAGCGCGGGCATGACGCGGTTTGTGCCGCTGGACGATCTGGAAAACCTGACCGAAGAGGACTGGGATCGCGCGATGGCCGTCAACGTAAAGGGCGCCTTCTTCGCAGCCAGGGCAGCAATCCCAAAGATGAAAGAGAATGACGGTGGAAGCATCGTCAACGTCGCTTCCATCTCCGGTATCTCTGGAAAGGGCAGTTCAATTGCCTATTCCGCATCTAAAGCCGCGCTGATCTGCCTGACGAATTCTCTGGCCACCAGTCAAGCACCCGATATCCAGGTCAACGCCATCTCTCCGGGCTTTGTCGATACGCGCTGGGGAATCGGCTGGGAGGCCTTCCGCAAACTCCATCTGGAAGCCACACCAATGGGCCGCGTCGCAACCGGCGAAGACTGTGCCGACGCCATCCTCGGACTTATCCTCAGCCCCTTTGTCACGGGGGAAAATCTCATTGTAGATGGCGGGCGGAGCATATAGGCATCACTCAATCCGGAACTTCTCGCACACCTTTAGATCCAGCGAAATGCCCAGCCCCGGTTCTTCGGGCACAGGCATGTGCGCGTCTTCCACGGCAAATCCATAGCCTTCTTTTGTAATGCACGCTTCCCTGATAAACGGGCGCATTCCATAGGGCAGCGTGGCATTTGGCACAGCCGCGCCTATGTGTGCGTTAAACGCCGCCTGGATCGCATAGCAGTGCCCCTCCATCTGGATCCACACCGGGCATCCGGCCGCCTCGGCCATTGCCGCGGCCCGGATCACCCGGTTGATGGTACCCCCTACATTGACAATATCTATCCCATTGTGGCGCAAATGGTTCAGAATCAACCGCGTATCCGTGGTGTGAATCGCCAGAGATGCCCGACACTTCTGCCGCAAAATCCCGTACCACTCCGGATGCGCCTTGGGCACGGGGTCTTCAAAGCATTCCACATTGGGATACTCCTGTAACGCATCGTCAATGCGTACCGTCTCCGACAGGGTATCGAACTTCTCGTTCGGATCTATGCGGATCTTGTAGTCCGGCCCGCCCGCCTCGGTCATCACCTTCACCTGCCACACCGTATCCCAGGGGCGCGCCTTGATCTTGTGCAGCTTAAATCCCCGCTTCGCGCCCTCTTCGGCGTGCTTGCGGGTCTCTTCCGGGGGCAAATAAGGCGACCAGTAATCCACCGGAACACGGTCTCTATGCTTGCCGTTGCCAATCAGCCGATAGGCCGGCACCCCCAGCGCCTTGCCCGCAATATCGATAAAAGCATGCGCCCAGGGTCGCCCGAGATTGAACATATCCAGTTCCATCGGATTCTTGCCGATATACTGCTGTGCCTGCCGCTCGGTCTGTGCCATCGAACGCCCTCCCTCCCCAATCCCCACAATGCCCTCGTCGGTATGCACCTGCACAATCACATAGGAATCCTCTTCTTCTGGCGTTGTGCCACTCATCCCCCGCCAGGACACCATCGGCTCCTTATAGGAATCCTGCCAGGGCACGAACACGCGCATCTGTTCGACCTTTGTAATTTTCATCACGCCTCCTTTGTAAAAAACAGCGATGAAATACTTCAATAATTTTAGAATAATATATGCCAAAGTACTTTACAATAGCATTCTAATGGGGCTATTATCAACTCGCCTCGCGATAAATAGCCTTGACGAAATTATTTCGCGTGTGTAACGTCAGTAATCAATTTGTGCAGGTATTCTTATGCATCAAAGTGAAAACTGTGTTTGTACACTGCGGAGAAAAAACCCATGAAAATCGCATCCATCGACATCATTACAGTCGTTGTTCCAACCATACCCGGCCGTGTACACAGCGAATCGTTTGGTCCTGCGGGCTGGGACCAGGTCCCCAAACACATCATCAGGCTAAATACCGATGATGGGATTTACGGACTGGGAGAAACCTCGCGCGGAACACCTGAAGGAGCCATTCGGCAGGGATTTAACCAACTCAAAGGACGAGATCCGCTCAGGCTAAGCCTGCAAAACGTATTTATAGACGCCGCCACGTATCGCAACACAGCAGTGCCTTTCAGAGACGCGGTTGTGTCTGGAGATGGGGGCGGAACGCGCGATTGGGAGAGTTTGAACGGCTGGGGAACTGGCGCGGGTTATGAGGCTTTTGAAATGGCTATTTTTGACATCGTGGGCAAAATTCGAGGCTGCCCTGTTCACGAACTGCTCGGCGGTGCGTACAGAGACCGCGTGCCAGCGGATTACTGGATCGGCCACCAAACGCCCGAAGAATCGGCTGTTAATGCGCGGCTCGGTTACGAACGCGGATTTCACGGCGTAAAAATGAAATGTACCTCTGATGAACCAATGGTCGCTCGCGTACGGGCAATTCTGGAAGCCACAGATACATCGTTCAAATGCACAATCGATCCAAATCAGAGATTTTATCGCCCGGCAGAAGCAATTGCATTGGCAAAACAATTCGAAGCAGTGGGCAATGTCGGCGTGCTCGAAGACCCAATGGCGAAATGGAACCTGGATTGGTATCGCCAACTGAGAGCGGCAACGACCATCCCGGTCGCATTGCATCTGGCGAATCCCCATGACATCATCAACGCAATTAAGGTGGAAGCAGTAGATATTTTCAATTTGGGGGGCAGCATGTGGCAATTTGTCCACAACGCGGCGATAGCCGATGCCGCGGGCATTCCCTGCTGGCATGGATCTGGAAATGACCTCGGCATAATGGAAATGGCCTATCTTCACGCGGCAAGTGTTCCGCGAAATTGCGTTATGCCCAGTGATTTTGTCGGGAGTTGGACGCGGGAAGATGATCTGATTGTGGATGGCATCCAATTTGAAAAGGGCGAAGCCATCGTCCCAACAAAGCCAGGACTTGGATGTGAACTCGATGAAGATGCCCTGGAAAAGTATCGTATAAGCAGATAAGAAGATATTGGAGGTCCTGATTGGCCGGGGTACAACAACCCATAGCTGAACCGGAGATTCGTCCCCTTCGGCAC
The DNA here is from genome assembly GCA_965222605.1 of Candidatus Latescibacterota bacterium. GTDB lineage: Bacteria > Latescibacterota > UBA2968 > UBA2968 > UBA2968 > VXRD01. The sequence goes on along the minus strand of OZ244960.1, from coordinate 5,891,664 downwards.
GCCATAACGGCTCGATCCATTGCGCTTGGTACGCTGTGTGTGACTTTCATGGCGTGGGGCGGTCACTACACGCGTCACATCGGTCATACGACCAAGATGGCGCAGGACCATCTGCCCTGGGGCGTGATGGTTCCCTTCATCATCATCGTTGTCATCCTTAACAAAGTCATCCAGGCCGTCCGCCCGAGAGCCATGCTCACGAGAGCCGAGCTTCTCGTCATCTTTGCAATGGCCCTGATCGGATCAGCTCTGCCCAGCTACTTTATGGCGCACATGATCGCGAACATCGGTGCGCCCTATTACTTTCCATCATCCGAGAACGGCTGGGCGACCGAGTTGCATCCGTATCTCGTCAACTGGGCAGTCGTAACGGATGTTACTGCAGCCAAATGGTTCTACGAAGGACTCCCTCGCGGCGTTTCGATCCCGTGGGGAGCCTGGCTCATACCGTTGACCTGGCGTCTGTCGCTCGTAGGCGCAGTCGCCTGCCTCTGCTATTGTATCGTCGCGATCCTCAGGAAGCAGTGGGTCGAGAACGAACGGCTCGCCTTCCCCCTGATGAAGCTGCCGATGAACATGGCAGACGAGGAGCCTCGTGGGTTTTTCACCGCCGGGTTCATGAACCAGCCTGTTTTCTGGATCGGTTTCGCTTTCGCGATCTTCCCGATTATGTGGAATATGATCGGATACTTCACCCCCGTTTTCCCGACCATTCCAAGGGAGTTCGGGCTTATCCAACTGGGTCGAGACTTTCCATCCATCGAGACTCGATTCTATCCACTGATCATCGGTGCCTCTTACTTCGTTGAGCTCGAAGTATCCGGAAGCATCATCATCTACTTCCTGTTCCTGACGTTTCAGGTTGGTGTGTTCAGAAGACTTGGATTCGAAACCGGTCCACCGCGTGGAGATACTTCCGAGTTTGAAAACTGGCAAGGACTTGGCGCACTTTTCGTCCTGATTCCCTGGGGACTGTGGGTCGCCCGCGGCCATTTGAGAGATGTCGTCAGAAAGGCATTCACAAAGGACCCGACGATAGACGATACTCAGGAGATGCTCTCCTATCGTTCAGCGGTATTCGGACTCATCCTCAGTGCGATGTTCATCTCCGCGTGGTGCGTCGCATCGGGAATGACCGTATATGTGGCGTTTGTCTTCGTCGCCCTCGTTATTGTGGTCTGGTTTGGGATCTCGAAGATCAGCATTGAAACGGGGCTGATCAGCTCTCGTATCATACACGCGCAGTTCGCGACCTACCATATTGTTGGGCCCACAAACATGAACGCGCAGAGCATTGTGGCGATGGCGTTGACCTACACCTGGCACCGTGACCTGAAAACTGTCCTGATGGCCCCGATGGCCAACGCCACGAAACTCTTCGATGATGTTCGCGAAGACCGGGGGAGAATGACCCTCGCAGTCGCAATCGCCGTTGCCGTTGTTGTAGGAGGCAGTGCCTATTACGCGATCGCTTCCGGCTACCAGACGGGCGCATACAACTACGGCGGCATCTACGCGGGATCCGTGCAGGCCGTGTTTGACAGGGGAGTTGGTTACATCCGCGATCCCTTCGCAATGAAGCGACATCTCGCCTTGTGGGGGCTGATCGGAGTTGCCGTCACCGTCGCCAATATGGTCCTCCGCTATATCTATCCGGCTTTTCCGCTGCACCCCATCGGCCTGGTCTCGGCAACCTCATACCCTGCCAATCGCACTATATTCTCGATTTTCTTCGCCTGGTTCGCCAAAGCCGCCATCCTCCGTATTGGCGGAATCAGCCTGTATCGCAAAGCCTCACCCTTCTTCTTTGGTATGATGCTGGGGTATTTCGTTGGTGTCGGGATTTCGTTTGGCGTCGACATGATCTGGTTTCCCGATGACGGGCATTCACTCGCGCTATACTAATTCGGTAGCGGGTTATTCGGAATATTCATAAATTTACGTGTCCAATGTCAATTTGAGGAAGTGAGGGTCTTATGGCAGACAAATTAAATATCCTGCTGTTTACAGCAGATGATTTGGGTTGCGATTCACTCGGTTGTTTTGGATCAAACGTGCCAGATATTTCCCCCAACCTGGATGCGTTTGCTGCAGAGGGTATGCGGTTCAGTCATGGGCATGTGAATGTTGCCATTTGTATGCCAAGTCGCAATGTGTTGAACACCGGGCGCTATAGTTATAACAATGGCGGAATGGGGTTTTTTCATACATTTGAGGACACACCGACGATCATCGAAACATTGAGTGATGCGGGGTATATGACTGGCCTTCTCGGAAAAGTGAATCACTCAACGCCAAAAGATTCGATTACATGGGATTTTAGTCGGGATCAAGAAGACCTGGGTTTTGGCCGTAGCCCTCAGAAGTATGGGGCGTATTGTAAGGAATTTTTCGAGAACTGTAAAAGCGCCAACAACCCCTTTTATTTTATGGTGAACTCTCATGATCCTCATCGACCGTTTTACAATCCAGATGAAGGACCAGGTGGTGGTGCTGAGGTGCCATCGCGGTTGTATAGCCCCGATGAAATTGAAGTGCCCGGATTTTTGCCTGATCTTCCATTGATTCGCAAGGAGCTTTCGTGGTATTACAATTCGGTGAGACGTTTGGATGATACATTTGGGGCGGTGATGAATGCTTTGGAAGAGGCAGGATTGAGGGACAATACACTGGTCGCTTTTTTGTCGGATAACGGGATGGCTGTGCCGTTTGCCAAGTGTAATGCATATCTGGCGAGTACACGCACACCATGGCTGGTGCGGTGGCCCGGTGTTGCAAAAGGTGGTGCAACATGTAGTGAACTGATGTCGGGCATTGACTTCTTGCCGACCGCGTTAGATGCGATTGGGCTACCTGCTTTGGATGGTGTGGATGGGCAATCTTTTGTGCCGCTGCTAAGAGGCGAAAAGCAGGAGGGTTGGGAGCATGTATTTACGCAGATCGATTCTAAGGCTGGTGGAGCAGCGACGCCGATGCGGTGTGTGCAGGATCATCAGTTTGGATACATCTTTAATATGTGGGTGCGAGACGACTATCGGTACCGCAATAACAATGAAGGGTTGACGATGCACGCAATGGAGGAGGCTGCACCAGGCAATCCAGATATTGCGGAACGGGTGCGGATGTTTCGGTATCGCGTGCCGGAAGAGTTATACGATTTGGAGCATGACCCCAATTGTTTAAAAAACCTGATTGACAATCCAGAATACAGTGCAAAAGCTGATGAAATGCGGGCGATTCTACAGGCTCAAATGCAGGAAACCAATGATCCAGTTTTGGAGGCTTTTGAGAATCGGACATCGCCAGATGTGGTAACGCGTGTGTTCAATGCTGTGTATCCAGATCACGAGAATAGGAAGAAAAATTAAGGTCTCACAAGACCTGAGGATGGCAATGAGAATTCTCGACATTCCCCAGAGAAAACCCGAAGTGTGGCGAGGTGCTGCCTGGTCTCCAGATCAGGAACGTGCAAGCCGCGAATGGGAAACCTTCTGGCGATTTTTTAAGTACCTGTATCCCCACAAGACAAAAGTCATCCTCGGGATGCTATTGATCATGGTAGGCGTTCCGCTCCGTGAGATAAGCGTCTTTTTGAATCGATATCTGGTCGATGAAGTCATCCTGAACATCGACCTGCCAGTAGATCGCCGCTTGCAGCTTTTATTTATTGTCTTTGGTATCATGTTCCTGATGTATGTCATCTCGAATATCTCTCAGGTGACACGGCGGATCATCGGGTGGTATATCGACATGAAAGTCACCATCCACCTGCGCGCGGTCTTCTACAACCACCTCCACAAACTTTCCCTCGGTTTTCTTCAGAGTCGGCCCATCGGCGAACACATGTACCGCAGCACCTCTGACGTCGGAGGTGGCCTGATCACCATGATCACCGACGATGTTCCCAATGCGATCACCATAGCCTACCGGATTATATGGACGGGCATCATCCTCAGTCTGGTCGATCCCTGGCTCACATTACTGATTTTTCTCTACTCCTTTCCCTACACAGCCCTATCCCACTATTTCTACACGCGCCTTCAGAGAGTCCGATGGGACATGAGAATGCAGGCACAGTACCTGAGGACGATCTTGAGAGACGGTATAGCCGCGACCAAGACCGTCAAAGGTTTCGGCCGTATGCGCTGGTCTGCCCGCCGATATGCATCAACTTTTATCGAGAACCGCAGATACTGGATCAAATACCGTGTTCTACATATCTTTACGCACCAGGGAGTTCTGTGGTTTCTCTCTGAGGGCATGGAAAAAGTGATGTGGCTCTACGTGGGTTACTACACCATGACCGGGGAGTTGAGCATCGGAGAATTCAGTGTTGTGTTTTTCCTCGCCCGGCAATTTGAGGGCCCGATGGAGAGAATGATCAAGCTGATCCAGAGCATTCGCCTTCAACTCGTCCAGGCCGAGCGCGTCCTGCAAACCCTTGACGTTCAACCCCAGATAAGCGATGCGCCCGATGCAAGCACCATGCCGTCCCTCAGCGGCACAATCGAATTCAGAAATGTGGGATTCGAATACATATCGGGACAGCCCGTTCTGGAAAATATCAACATCACAATCCGTCCCGGAGCGCGCGTCGCATTCGTGGGACCGAGCGGCTCGGGCAAGACCTCGCTGCTATACCTCATCTTGAGGCTTTACGATCCCACCACTGGATCGGTGCTCGTAGATGGACTCGACCTGAAAAACGTCCGACTCTTGAGCTACCGCAACCAACTCGGCGTTGTGCTTCAAGACACCTTCTTATTTTCTGGAACTGTTCGGGAGAACATCCGCTACGGAAATCTAAAGGCTTCGGACGCAGATGTGGAGGAAGCAGCGCGCATGGCCGCGCTTTACGACGGCGTCATCGCCCACCCGGAGGGATTTGAAAGAGATATTGGAGAGGGAACGAGATTATCCGGCGGACAAAAGCAAAGAATAGGCATTGCCCGCGCCCTGATCAGGGACCCCGCGGTTCTCATTCTGGATGAGGCGACTTCGAACCTGGATTCTCGGTCGGAACAACACATCATGGACACAATCTGGAACGTATCGGAGGGGCGAACCACTGTGATGGTTTCTCACAGACTCATGACAGTTCAAAAAGCAGACCGAATCTACGTTTTGGATCAGGGCAGAATCGTCGAAAACGGTACACACGACGACTTGCTAACAGCAAACGGCCTCTACCGCAGAATATGGGATGAGCAGATGCAGTTGGGCACAGACGTCGATGCAGCCGATTGAGAGTTGAATACCTCACTCATACTTAAGCGCCTCAATCGGATTGGTCTGCGCCGCTCTCCATGCCTGATAACTCACCGTGACCAGAGCAATGACAATAGCCAGTACACTACTCAATGCAAATACTGAGATATCCAGACCAATGCGGTAGGCAAAATCGGCTAACCAGTCATTGAGCATGTAATAAGCCAGAGGCCATGCAATGAGGCTGGCAAACGCGACCAGCACGACAAATTCGGCTGAAAACATCGTCACAATTTGCCCTGTAGAAGCACCGAGCACTTTGCGTACCCCAATCTCCTTTGTGCGCCGTTGGGCCGAGATAGCAGCCAAACCGAACAAACCCAAACAGCACACCACAATCGCCAGCAATGAAGAAATGCCAGCAATTCTTCTCAGGCGAAGCTCATTCCGATACGCAGAGGCAAATCCATCGTCCATAAAAATGGGATTAAACGCTTCATTGGGAACGAACTTATACCATTCCTTTTCCAAAAAATCCATCGTTTCTACAAACTGCCCACCCTTTACTTTAAGCGTTAAATACGCATATAGCCTGGCCCACTGAATAAATGCGAGAGGCGCAATTTTTTCTTTTAAGGAATCAAAATGGTAATCCTTAAACACGCCCACAACAGTTCCCGTGCCGCCGCCCCCATCCAGCCTCTGAATCTGTTTGCCAATGGGATTATCCCAGCCGAATAATTTGGCTGCCGACTCATTGATCAGAAATTCGCGCGTCCATCCCCTGAGGGGATTGCCCTTGCCCGGGGTAAAATTTTTGCCGGCAATGAGTTCAATCCCCATGGTCTTTACAAAATCTGCATCGACCTCATTTATCAGAATCCACCAGTCATCCCCCGGCAAATCTTCTGGGCGAATGGGCTTGCGCCGCGAGCCACCCCCGCTGGGGAAGGCACGATACTGAGATGCTGTTGCCCCAATGACATTGGGATGCCTCAAAAACGACTGTTTCACAGTACTGTATCGCGACGATAGGCGGTTGGCGTGAACGAAATGCGCCTCCCGGCTCGAAGTAAAAATGGGCAACATGACCAGATGTTCTGTATCAACTCCCAGATCCCGATCCAGCATATAAGAGATCTGGTTGCGCACGACCATCGTACCCACAATCAAAAAAATCGAAATTGAAAATTGGAATATCACAAGACCCTTCCAGAACCAGGATCCCCCCGATCTGGACTGGATCTGGCTCTTTAATGTATCAATCGGTTGCCAGGCAGACAAAACAAAGGCGGGATAACCTCCGGCGAGTATTCCAGATACCAGTACCACGCCGATCAATGCCGGGATCAAAGTCATATATGCCTTGAGATCTAATACCAGATTTTGCTGGATCAAATCATTAAACACGGGCAGTGCCGCCCGGGCGACAATAATTGCCAGCAACAACGCGAGACCTGCGACAATCAGGGATTCTCCCAGAAATTGCTGGATCAACTGACCGCGACTGGCACCGACCACCTTTCGCAAGCCCACCTCTCTTGCGCGCCGGACTGATTGGGCTGTCGCCAGATTCATAAAGTTCACGCAGGCAATGATCAGAATAAATGCGGCAATCACACACATCGTATAGAGTTGATCGATATCGCCAAAGCTCTTGATGTCGTAATCCGCACGCGAATGCAAATAGACCCGATGCAAAGGTTGAAGATGATACGCATTGTATTTTTGGATCTCTGCGCCCATATAGCGCTTTATAAAATCCGGAAATTTTTGTTCCAATGTTTTGGGAGAAACACCTTCTTGAAGCAAAATATATGTTTGTATCGGTCGAAAACCTGCAGCCGGATCCCAGACGTGCCATTTGTTCCTCCATTGGGCATTGGGGTCTCGCGATACGAACATATTAAATGGGATTGTGGTGGGATCGAAGCGATCTTTCAACACGCCCCGCACAATATAGTCTCCGCCAAAGATAGAATTGACAACGGTGAGCACCCTGCCCATCGGGTTTTCTTCGCCGTAGATGCGATTCGCCATTCTCTCGGTAATCACAATACTCGTTGGATCTTCAAAAGCCACCTGTGCGCTGCCTTGAACAAATTCAGCTTCAAATACGTCAAACACATGTTTGTCAACGAGATTGAGGCGTGTGGGAAATAAAACATTCTCGCGTTCGACCTTCACGCTCCAGGGCCATATTCGAACGGCTGACTCTACTTCGGGAAAATCGCGTTTCAACGCGGGTCCCAAAGATCCCGACGTACCCCAGGAAAAATTGCGGGACCCTCCCTGGATATTTATTTCTCGCACGACCTTGTAGATGCGATCTCCCTTTTCATATCTGTGATCGTATTGCAGTTCGCGTTGTAAAAACAATACAATCAAAAGACAGCAGGACATGGCGATCCCAAGACCGAGGATATTGAGCGCGGAATACACTTTGTTGCGCATCAAATTTCTGATAGCAATTTTGGCGTAATTTCCAATCAAGTTAAACATGAAGCAGGCTCCCACAGACGTAATGAATGTGTCACAACATATAGACTACTGTATAAAAAAGTTAATTTTTTACCAGACGCAATTGTTTTCTGTTCTTCAGCAAAACCGAGAATCCAATTGACATACAAACATATCTTCGCCTAATTGTGGTATCTTTGGGAGAAATCCACGCGCGTATATTGAACAGGTAAGACCAGACGATGTTCAACTATTTTCCCCCTCCCCGCAAGGGAGTAAAACAGTCGCTTATAAGAGTCTTCCTGCGTTTTCTCAGGTTGATGATCCCGGTCTGGGATAAGGCGCTGCTCGTCGTAATGGGCACGATCGTCGTCAGCACGTTGCGGGTTGTGAATCCGTGGCTGAGCAAGTTTCTCATCGATGATGCATTTCCAAATCAAGATTGGAACCTGTTCTACCGCATCTTTGCCGCCTATGTTGTGCTTGTCCTGATTCAAAGATTGGTCGGTACCATGACGACCATCCTCAATCACTACGTAGATCTACGCGTGAGCTTAGCCCTCAAAACTTACTTCTTCACCCACCTCCAGCGTCTCTCCATGACCTTCTACGAGAGTCGTGGTATTGGCGAGCACATGTATCGGGCGAGCGCAGATACGGGGGCTGTAATGCGCATGATTACGGACATCTTGCCAGCGACATTGCGGGCGGTCTATGAGTTCATACTCATACTCATCTTCACCACCTGGTTGGATTGGCGGGTCTCGCTGGTCATTCTGATTTACGCGATTCCATACGGGCTGGTCGCCCAGAAGATCGCGACCATACAGCGCAGATTCGATCGCCGCGTAAGAGAGAGATGGCAGGCACGCGACGCCGGGCTTCAAGAAGGCGTTGCCGGGGCAGCCGTCGTACAGACATTTGGCCGGCGCCGGCACGAAGTAAAGCGATATGTTAATCTCACCATCGAAGGGTACCGCGCCGCGATGCGCCTGTTCTATATGCGTACCATCGAACGAGAACTCGCGGGCAATAGCGGCTTGCTTCCCTGGGCTAAAAATCGACTGATAAGACTATACTTCCTCAGAGAAGTTATTATAGGCAACCTCTCCTATGGGTCCGTCTTCCCCATTTTCTCCTATACGAACCGCCTGTCCAATCCCATTCAAGTCCTGATTCGGTATTTTCAGCAAGTTCGCATTGCAATGGTTCCCGCCGAGCGCATTCTCGAAACACTGGATCAGGTTCCCGCTGTTACAGACCGTCGCAATGCACCGGCAATGCCACCTATCAGGGGCGATGTCGTCTTTGACAATGTCTCCTTTTCTTACGAGGATGGCACACCGGTCCTGCGCAACCTGAGCTTCACCGTTCAGGCAGGTCAAAAAATCGCTCTGGTCGGACACAGTGGATCGGGCAAAACCACGGTTGTGAACCTGCTTCTCAGACTATACGACCCGGATTCCGGCAGGGTAATTATAGATGGCCAGGACCTCAGAGAAGTGAGATCAAGCACCTATCAGGACCAGGTTGGTCTGGTCTTACAGGAAACGCATTTGTTCAACGGAACAATTAAAGAAAATATCCTGTTCGGCCGGCCCCCTGCATCTGACGATGAGGTGGTAAGAGCCGCGCAACTGGCGGATATAGACGCATTTGCCTCATCCCAACGGAACGGATATGATACCGACCTCCGAGAAGGCACGCGAATCTCAGGGGGTCAGAAACAGCGAATCGGGATTGCCCGAGCCATGGTCCGCGATCCCAAAATTCTCATTCTGGACGAACCCACATCATCCCTGGACAGCGCCACAGAACAGCGATTTTTGCAAAGTTTGAACCGCGTGGCAGAAGGGCGCACCACATTCGTGGTCTCTCACAGACTCACAACAGTGGCAAATGCCGACCAGATCATCGTTCTCGGTGAAGGTCAGATTCTCGAGCAAGGTACACACGCAGAACTGCTTCGCAATGGGGGTGAGTACGCAGAGATGTACAGGCGCTACCTCGGCCTGGATGATATCAGAGACACTGGGTGATGCACAGCCATAACCACAGGTAGAGCAATGCAAAAGACGGAGAAACCTAAAACACAGAGCTTGAGAACCCGCAGGTTTATCGCGAGGTACGTCAAATATCTGGAAATATTCGGGTATGGCTTCGTTTTTACGGTCGCCGCAATCATCGGTTTTCTATGGTTTTCAACAACCGAAGACCTCGTGTTATCGGGTGCAGAACCCATCAAGCCGCACGAATATGTCCTATCCCCCGATGAGGATATCATCGTCATAGAAGCACTGGTAAAAAATAAAACCGACGTAACAGTTGGTCAGCCGGTATTTGAAATTTCCAGAGATAAATCCCGGGTCAGTCGGTATCGCACACAACAAGTTGCGGAAGAACTAAGTGGCGAACTCGACAGCCTTGCCGCATCATCTTCTCTAACTTCAACGGAACGGGAACTTCGGAGCGCGCTCAGAAGTTCGGCGTCCATCTGGGAACAAGAGCTACCCAGACGCGAGACATTGACCGCTACGCACGCTGGCGTCATCCTGTTTGAGGAGGAAATCGTCGGAGCGGTCGTGGCAAAAGGAGACGAAATCGCGCGCATCCTCGATTTTGACGATCTGCGAATTTCCGCAGGTCTAAAGGGCGCCGGACAAAAGCTCGTACGCGTTGGTCAACCGGCTTATATTGAAGTGATTACAACTTATGGAGACGGCGAAATTCTGAGAACAGACGTCGATTCGCCGGATTCTTGGGGCATGGGGTTTGCACAATTCAACGATATCTCCGATGGTCAGATCACCAAACAATTGGAAGACTACTTTTCGGGCAAACTCGTCGCCATAGAAGACGACACGGTATTCGCACTCGGCAAGGTGAAATTGGTCGATCTCCACAGCGTGCTGAGCGTGCAAAATGCCGGGCCATCCGATCCCGGAGAAGAGATCGAAGCCGAGCCATTAAACCGGATAGCGCTAACCGGCACAGTCATAGAAGGCACCCACAGCGCAGAATTCAGGATTCACACTCTTCCCAATGAGATTCAACAGGAAATCCAGAATACACTTCAGGACCGCATTTTGGAAGGGCAATTCGACACGGGTGGACAGCCCTTATCTGTACAGGAAATTAACGATCTGAGTATGATTATCGAGATGGATGCCGATGAGCCTGAGATTGACGAGACGAGCCTGGACGTGCAGATGGTCGATGCCGAAAATACAAAGCGTTCTTTTAGCGGCGTGATCAGAATCGACGATCCACATCCGGTGCTCAAGGCAAAAGTCCGAGAGCTGGCATTGCTAAAAAACCCCATCTATATCAAAGCCAATGTAAAGGTCATAGTGGGAGAAAGGCGAATCGCAATGCTCCTATTCAGGAAGAATTGACAGGACAAATTACAATGAATAAAATCGAACAATACGAATTTGACCGCCAGGGATATATCACAATCAAAAACATGCTCACGGATGCAGAAGTGAAATCTCTGCGCGAAGCCGTTGACAGATTGGAAGAACACGCCCTATCCAATGTCGATTTGCCTCCGCGAAAACTCAGCGCATGGGGAGCCGAATATCACGTAAATACAGAGAAAGGCTACCATGTTCAGGGATCGGGCACCGAGGGAAAAACCCTGATCATAGAAGATTTTTGGAATGCGGACCCAACATTTGACCTGCTGGTAAATCACGAAAAAACATTGCCATACGTACATGTCGCCATCCGCGGTCGCTACACCATCAACAATTCAGAGATCCGCATTCGGTATAAAAACAATACATCGCGCAGCCACGGCGGCACGAGACCGGAAAATCAAAAATACCGCTATACCAGCAGTGATCGCATCGATTGCATGATGGTACGTATGATTTACTTCATACACGATGTCACCAATGAACAAGGCGCGTTTTGCGTCGTCCCCGGCACACACAAAAGCACCATGCCATGCCCTTATGACAATGATCCAGATGTAGAACCGGGAATGGTCGGATTGGAAGTCAAAGCGGGCGATGCGATCTTTTTTACAGAACACTTGAGGCACGGTGGCTTGACCAATCGCTCAGATCAAGTCCGCAAAACCATCCACGCAGGCTATGGCCCCTACTGGATGATGTCGCAAAATATCGCAACTATGGATGAACCCCAGCATATCACATCGCATACACTGGCGCGATATACAAAAGAACAGCGCAATTTGTTTCGTCCATGGCCCGAAAAATAGAGGAGCAAACCAATGTCTGAGAAAAAAGCGCGTGAGCATCTGCCAATGTCGGATTACGAAAAATTCCTCTTCGATTTAAAAGGCTTTCTCGTCATCCCCGGCGTTCTCACCGATGAGGAAATCGCGATCGCACGCGACCATATCGAAACGTATATGAAAACTCCCGAAAGCCTTCCCGAACACCATCGTTCACCAATTTCTGGTCCCACTGAATTTCTGATCGATCATCCGCGGGTCCTGGGCATTCTCCAGGAAGTCATTGACCCGGATCGAGAGCGCATCCGATTGGAAAGCGTATTTATATCCGGCCGGTCCGTGAAAAATACCGGCAACGAGTGGCGGCCACACGTGGGAGGAACAAACCTCCACCCTTCGTTTTCCTTCCGCTTCCACAATGGTCGCATCTACAGCGCAATGACGCGCATTGTCTGGGAATTGAACGAAGTAAAAAAAGGCCAGGGCGGCACCTGCCTCGTCCCCGGTTCACACAAAGCCAATCTGGCTTCTGCCCAGGACGGCACCTGGCCCGAAGAAGCCGATGATCCAAACTCAGGCGTTTGGGAAACCTATGGCTGTCCACCCGGGAGCCTCGTCGTATTTTCAGAAGGCGTGCGTCACACGGGATCTACCTGGACCAATCCGGACAATCCGCGACGCGCCATCCTTCTCGCGTACAATCACGTAACCGTGCGATTCCACGAACCCAAGCCCTGCATGAACCCGGTCGTGATCAATGGCCTGGAAGAAAGCCGCCAGACTTTCTTCCGGGATGTCTGGGCATTAGCCAACAAGCGAAGGGGATAACAGGAGATACACCCAATGCCGACAGCCGAAAACGCCCCCAATATACTCTTTATCCTGACCGATCAATGGCGGGGGGATTGCCTGGGTTATACCGGTCATCCAGCAGTTGAAACCCCTCATCTGGATTATCTGGCAGGTGAGGGTATCACATTTACCCAGGCGTATGCCTCGTGCCCGGTATGTGTTGCTGCCCGCGCCACAATCCTCACAGGTCTCGCCCCCAAACGCCATGGATATCTCACCAATGGTGGTGTGCAATGGGACTATCCAGTAACACTTCCCGGAACCCTATCAGATGCGGGTTATCACACCCAGTGCGTCGGCAAAATGCACGTCTATCCCTGGCGCAATCTCGTGGGTTTTCACAATGTCGTACTGCACGACGGCTATATGCACCGCGCCCGGCGGGAAAACCGCGAATTTGGCTTGAACGACGATTACACCCCCTGGCTTCGGGAAAAACTCGGCGCGGTTTACGCCGACCACAACGACTCTGGCGTGGGATGCAATGGATACGCGGCGCAGGCCTGGCCCTACCACGAAATGCTCCACCCCACGAGCTGGGTCACCACGCAGGGCATTGACTTTTTGCGCAGACGCGATACATCCAAACCCTTCTTCCTCACGCTATCCTACCATCGGCCTCATCCGCCGCTGGATCCACCCGCGTCTTTCCTGAATCGATATTTGCAAAAAGACATCCCCCCACCCGCCATGGGAAACTGGGTTGACCACGAACTCCGCAAGGGCGGCCACGACAGCCCGATCCCGCGAGACCCGGCGCTTGTGGCCTATGCCCGAAGAGCGTATTACGCACAGATTTCACACATCGATTTCCAGATCAATCGCATGATCATGGCGCTCAACGAATACGGTGTCCAGGACAACACAGCCATACTCTTCACTGCGGATCACGGTGAAATGCTCTACGATCACAATCATGTGGGAAAAGGCGTGCCCTATGACGGATCCGCTCGCGTGCCCTTCATCCTGCGAATGCCCAAAACATCTGGCGCTGTGGAACGTGGATCGCTCGTGGAATCGCCGGTAGAACTGAGGGACATCTTCCCCACCTTCTGCGACATCGCTGGGATCGACACCCCAGATGATCTCGACGGCGAAAGTGTGCTGAATTGTGGCGGGAATAATTGGCGGCCGTTTATTCACGGGGAACACGCGACATCCGCCAATCAGTGGCTTACGGATGGCAAGGAGAAGTACGCCTGGTTTACCCAGACGGGAAGAGAGTTGCTCTTCGATCTAACCGAAGACCCCCGCGAAATCAACGATCTGTCCCGCGATCGCCCGGACCGATTGGCCTGGTGGCGCGATCAACTGATCGAGGAACTCACAGGGCGCCCAGAGGGATTTGTCCAGAATGGAAAACTGGTGCCCGGGCGACCAATTCAGGGACTGCTTCCCCACGTTGGCAAAGGCGTACCCAAAGGTGCGATCTGAGTAAGCAAATCTACGGAGTGGTGTACAACTGCGCCAGCAGTTCATCTACGAATCTACGGAATGGTGTACAACTGGCTGCCTCTCGGGCCAGTTCATAGACAAATAGACCGTCATTGCGGCATGGGGTTAGCCGCAATCCAGAGGTTTTGAGTGGTTGGGCGGGGTTCGTCTATTCGTTTTTTAGCGAGGAATATCCCATGTCACTTCATGCACCCTTTACCGAAGAAGAACTATCGCCGATTCTCGAAGATTTTTATAAAAACGGCGCGACCGTCATCCGAAACGTCCTCTCCCGGGAAGAATGCGAGCAAATATGCAGACGTGTTGACGAGATCTTTGCAGAACCCTATTTCGCCGAAATGCGAAATGTAAAAATAAAGCCGATGCACGATGGCAAAGCGCCCATCGTTGTGCATCGGCTATTTGAATGCGACCGGATGTTCCGCGACCTGCTCGTGCGCGAGCCTATCATATCTATTGCCGAAACAGTCCTCGGTCCCCAGTGCCATTGCATGGCGCAGGGATGCATCTTGAACCGCACGGATCTGGGCATTAACCGCTTTCACGTAGATGACAGCCTGGAATTTCCAATTACGGACGACAATATCAGCGGCCATGACAGACGTCTTCGGATGCCCGTTTTTCGCATGTCGTTCCAGATCGCCCTGACAGACCAGAACGAAGACCAGTATGGTCCCAGCCAATTCGTGCCGGGCAGCCACTATGCGGGCAGACAGCCCAACGATCCAGAAAACCCAACTTTCGACGGCCAAGGCCCCACGTCCCTGCACATGAAAGCGGGTGACCTCTACCTCCTCAGCAGCCAAACCTGGCATCGCGGCGCCCCCAATACATCTGATCGCATCCGCTACCTCTTTCACCAGGTCTATGGACAGCGTTTCGTCGCCCAGCGATTCTGGCCCTACCTCAACTATCACATGCCAGATTACGTCCTCGAAGGTGCCGACGAACGCCTCCTGCGCGTTCTCGGAAAACACCCCGAAATGGCCTATGGATAGTCTCCATACCACTTCCACCATTACATCTGCAGGTCATCCAGAAACTCCGACACAGGTGTAACCCCCGTGATCAATAAATGGTCCCGAGCGCGTGTGCATGCGACATAGAGCAAATGTCTCTCTGTATCGTAAACCTCTTCGAGATCCGCACTATCCGCGACTGTTTCAATCCGATCCTGTAGCGGAATAATTTCATCGTCACACGCCATCACTGCGACAGCGCGAAACTCCAACCCCTTCGCCAGATGCATCGTACATATCGATACGCTATCCTTATCCTTCCCATCGCTTTCATCCAAAACCTGAAAAGATAACCCGGCATCGCGCACCGCCTCGCGTGCGCGGTTTAGTTCCTTCGCCGAGCGCACAAATATCCCCATCTCACGAGCATCCACGCCTTTGTCCCGGCATTCCTGCAACCACGTTCCAACAGCCTTACTTTCTTCATCCTCGGTCTCAAAGAAGTCTATTGTCGGAGGCTCGCCATTAAATGCCGAGACCGTTCCCCTGCGATCCTCAACATTGCCATCCACATCGGCGACTTCGGGACCCAGCAAACGATCTGCTTGTACCCGAATTTGGTGAGATGTTCGGTAGTTGATTTTGAGAGTCCGAGATCTTCCACGAATATCAACACCCAACGCCTTCCAGGAAAACGGTGTTTGGAAAATCCGCTGCCCCAGATCACCCGCAAAAAAGAGGCTATTTGGCCGCTGGTCACCCAATGCCGCGAGAAAACGCAGTTGGGCAACACTGATGTCTTGCGCCTCATCTACAATAGCGAAGTCAAACGGCAGATGTCGGCGATCTTTGAGCTTCTCAGCAAGCAATCCGTATATGTCCGCCCGGGTCACCAGTCCCTGATCCTGAAGTTGGGCTTTCACCCGCTCAAAAATAGACCAGAGTATCGAACGCTGCGCCACGGGCAAGCGCGTCTTGCGTCCAAGCCGCCTGATATCGCGATAGGCTTCCCAGCTATCCAACTGCCATGCATCAACGACAGTCTCCCACTCGCTCAACAAGAATCGAGGACTGAAATTATGCGCCTCCACCTCGCTGGACGCTTTCGCCAGAAACTCCTGAATAATCTCCTGAGTTGCGATCTTTGGCGCACCAAACTGCGCCCGATAAAGCCGCTCGCCAACCGTATCAATAGCGTTGACCTCCACGCGCTCTGCAAGCCGAGGTTCGTTTTGAATCAACCGTCTGAGTTTGGTACGTAGAGCATTAGCCAGTGTGTCGGAGAATGTGGTGAGCAGCACCATCGCATCCGGGTTATTACGCACGAGAAACGCGGCGCGGTGAATAGCCACAACGGTTTTCCCCGTACCCGCCGTACCCGACACGCGAAATGGTCCGTTGTAGTCCCTCTCAACAACTTCCCGCTGCGCCGGATGAAGAAAGATCGCCCACTTCTCCCAGGGATAGTCGAGCGCGCGCTCCAGTGCTTCCACATTTGTCATCAACCGGAAACGACGCTGTGCATCGGGATGGTCAAAGGGATCGGTAGTGGTAACGGGCTGTGCTATCTGTGGTGTTCCACCAACAGCCAGTTCGAGCAACGCCTCCCCTGCCTCCCCCGGCAAATGCTCGGCTAACTCGAGCAAACCATCTTCATCGGCATTGCGTACATCATCCAGCCACTCAGGCGGCACACCATAGTTCAGAAGATCGCTCTCCGGAACATCAGTGAGCAAAGGCAGCTTGTACTGTACTTCTTGCTCAGCTACCACATATTGGGGCACGGCGATCTCTTGAACGATCTCGCGCACCTCAACCAATTGTGCTGCACCAGTCCTGGGATGGGTTTCCAGCTTGCGCCGCTCAGCCCATTGATAGGCATTATCGTGGTGAGCCACATAGCACAGCAACAGACTATTCCGGGTCCGATGCACAATTATACGGACATCGCGACTAACGCGAACAGACCAGAAATTCCGATCTCTGGTTCTATCCAACTTGTGGAATTGCAATCCCGGCTGAGCTGGATTCAATTGCAGATCAAAGGCCGTGGTCTTCACAGCCTTCTGCTCATTACCGGTCAGCCTGGCAAGGCTATCGGTGAAGGTGTCGGCGATGCGGAAATTCATCTCAGAACTCGACTTTAACCGGTGTCGTGATCAGGTTCTCGATCTCAGTGTACAGGTCCACATCGACCTCTGGTGCCTTAATACTGACGATCAGGGCGTATCGGGCTACTTGATCGTATTTTTCCAGCGAGTGCCGCGTCTTCCACCAACCGGTGGCAGGATAGACGGCGATATTTCCCCGGCTGGCAAGATCCGCTGCAGTTCCGCGCCAAATGTCGCTGTGCAACGATCCTCTGTGGCGCCCCTGCGATCCGATCAGCCAGGACGGATCACCGCTACTATGGTGAGTCCCTCTCCCCTCGTCTCTTGCTGCCAGGTTGATCCGTCTCCGAAAATCGTCTATCGATTCGGGTGGACGTTTTACGTCGAAACGGAGACCGTGAGACTCATACCGATAGCGAGAACGGTCGCCTCGGCGTGATGGGTTTGGCTCAATAAAATAGGAGAGCGTGACTCGCATCTCAACTGGCGTTTCTCCCAAATCTTCCAGAACACCGCGTGGCCAGGGCAGATCTCGGTGTAAGCACCTGTTATATTTTTAATGGCTTCAATCACAAAAAGCGAGAGCTTTGATGTGTTCTTCTTTGGTGAGGAAGGAAGCCGACCAAGGAGGTTTGCGCGACCACGTAAAACTCCACTTTTTTTGCCCTTTACAAACCGCAAAAAAATAAGGGGATTATAGTGAACAAAATAACACTATAATCCCCTGAAAGCAAGCGTTTTATATCATTTTATCTTGCGACAACCTCCCGATAATCTTGAGGTTTTTCGCCGATCTCGTTGAGATTGCGAGAAGGTCTGAATTGGGGGGGTAAAATTTCTTCCAATGTCTCCATAACGGCATTTTGATTTTGAAACATGGGAATCAACTTTACAAGCATTCCGCTCATACTCTGATGGCTGTGTTTGTAAATTGACTTTACAGCTTCCTCGGTTAGCTGGGGATCATTGCCAGCTTGCTCCACAAGTTTTTTGAGCAATTCGTAGATGTTAGAAGCGTAAAATTCAAGGTCCTCCTCAATGCTCATCTCCTTTTCCATAAACCTAATGCCCATTTTAAATCCAATAGCATTTAAATATGCCCACATGTCGTTAAAATGAACATCTTGAATTTCTGCCATTTCAAAGTCAAAAACCTGCTCTGGTGTCCACCCAAGACGGTCAGCAATAGTTTTTTCTGAGAAACCTGACTCAATTCGGAGAATCTGCAACTCCATTGTAACCCCAGAGCAATTCTTCCAGCGGGCAAAATCATTGGTAGCCTCTTTGCCTGCAATTTTGTCCCATTTCTCTTGGAAAGTCGCATAATCAACCATTAAGTTACTCCCTTATTTTTTGCTTCTTTATTTTTGTTCACTGTTTATTATGTTCCTTTCTTTTTTGCAATAGTTTATGTCGTCTTGTTGCTGGCTACGAGGTAGCTTTGGGCCGAGGGCCAGTAGGTAAAGGACCTTTTCTGTTTTGTTGACACAAAAATACAGTCGGATTGGCGTTAATCCGGCACCTTTTCCTTGTTCGGAGACCCTAAAGACATCTGCAAATTCACATTTAACAGGGCCGATGCCAGCGGCAATTTGATGGATTGATTTGTTCGATCTTTCATGTATGGCGATTGTGCGGTGAATGGTATTTCTGATATTGCTCATTTCGCGGGGGTGGTTTTTTAGATATTTATTTAAACGTGAACAAAATCTGTCGGACTCATAGACACCATAGCCTTCCGGTTCAATATTGTGAGCATTCAAGGCTTTTTTCCCTTTATATTAAAATGTTTCTCTGGGGAAAATTACCAAAAATATAAAGGAAGCCAAATCTTTGTCAACCCAAAAAGCACTGTAACAGTACAGACGCTCCAGTGCTTTTGATGGTTTCATGCGCCTGCCCCGCGAGTAGCCAGCAGATGTTAAACTTTAACAGAGCAAATAAGCTGATGAGATATATGCGAGCAAAGCCGTACTTCCGTTAAAATCTAACGGAAGTACGGCTTTGTGTGTTAAAGGACTATTTCGCAAATCAAAAACGACAATTTGTCGTTTAACAATGTCTTAGGTTTCGGCACTATCCTACATAATCCCCAGAAGAAACGCATTGACCACTGCCTGTCGATCTCCCCGGACAGGCAACCACACTTCTCACCAAAGAGATCCTTCTTCAGCATCGGAAAATTCTTCATTAGCATCTGTCCAAAGTGCTTGGAGGCTTGCCGCCCTGATCGCAGAAATTGCATTCAGCAATCTGTGATACTTTGGTCCAGTCTTCGTATTCTTAGACTCGTCGAGGTATGCCCTGACCAGATTTTCAAATATCTCCAGCTTGCCATCGGGCACAAAGACGGTGGCGAGAGTTCGGTTTTCTTCATGACGAACATTCAGCAGTTCAATCCCAGAACGCTCTCGCGCCAGGCTCTCAAAGGCCAATTCGACATCAGGGAAACTCTCAAACTCAACCTGAAGCCCCAACCCTTCCTCAATTCCTGCATCCTGCTGAGTTTTTCGAGTCGAGTCTGCCTCCTCCCGAAGTTTATAAATCTGGCGTTGTAACACTCTGCCATGTCTAACCTGGTCACGCCCTGGCACATTTGAACGCCTTCCGCCTTGCTGCGTAGAACGATATGCCTCTGTAGATGTAAAACCTTCCAGTATAAAATGCCGATTTCGTCCTTCGGTTCCCTCCGCCATTTGCAGCTATACTCCTTCCATTATTCGCTTTTATTTTTCAGTCTCTCAGCGACGCTTTTGCGTTCGGTGAGCATTGTCCTGATGTCCGCTAAACGAACCCGGGCGCAATCATGGATCAGTGCGTCCTTCAAGGCTTCATTTGCAGCGCGGGTAACTTCCGCGTAGCTCAATCCCATAGCGAGGTCGGCCAAACTCTCCCACCGGATCCTCTTGGCGGCATTTCCCGCGAGGCGGGTTTTCAAAAGCTTCGCGATCTGTGACTTATCGGGCAGGTCGTAGTGTAAAATATCGTCGAATCGGCGGAAGAGCGCATGGTCAAGTATTCCGAGATGATTCGTCGCCGCTACAACAAGGCTATGAGAACGATCCTGCTCAATCATCTGCAAAAAGCTGTTCAACACTCGACGAATCTCGCCCACATCATTGGTGGGTCCGCACTGCGAACCGATAGCGTCGAACTCATCAAAAAAATAAATCCCCCGGGTTCGGCTGGTAGCATCGAATATCTGCCTCAGCTTGGCCGCAGTTTCCCCCATGTACTTGGTGATAAGGCCATCGAGACGGACTTGAAAAAGAGGAAGACCGAGTTCGCCGGCAAGGACAGACGCGGTTAGCGTCTTACCCGTACCAGGAGGGCCTGTCAGCAGCAACTTGCGCCTGGGTGAAAGGCCATGCTCCACAATCCGCCCAGCATGACGTTGCTCTCGAATGACGCGCTTGATCTGCTCGGCGAGAGCATCATCCAGAACCATATCACTCAGCCGAGTCTTTGGATAAGAGGCTTCCAATAAGTTCGCCAACTCACCAGACGGACGACCAATCGGCACCAGCGAATCCACGCCACGACGACCCTTGGCTTCGTCAATCATGGTCCGCATTTCTTTCGCGAGTTTGCCGTGGCCCAGTTTCGCTTCGTGGGCGGCAACCTGCATAGCGACCGAGAAAAAGCGGTCGTCGTCGCCTTCCATGTGCGACTTCAGCAATGCTTTGAGTTGCTCTGCGTTAGCCATGACATATCTCCCGTTTTAGGGACAAGCCAGTGAACTGCTGTCGCAGTTGTACCCCGTCTCACACCCGAAACACCTTCATCACCTCATCCCCCAGATGGTTGATCACCTTCACAGCGATGCGGCCAGATTTTGGTTTGTCAAAAGGCCGGGATGTATCGCTTTTGAGCGTAGCCCAGGCTTCCTGATTGATTTCGGATTTGAGGGTGGTCTTGAGGGATTTGTACGGATCATTTGCACCAAGAAAATAGGCGTGACGGGCGAAGAAACTCTCCTCGTTGTAATCGGTATCGACAAACCAGCAGGCAATATCGCCGGTGTCGTCGCTGCGGATTTCACCAGTGTTGGGATGAAACACATCAACGCCATTGATCTTAACCTTGATTTGGTCGTCATCCGCATCGAGAATATCAATATCAGGTTCGCCAAAGATAACGAAGAGGTTGCCTTTGCCGGTATTCTTCAAGTCATCGGCCATGTGGAGATCGGCATTCATCCGTGATTTGAGGACAGGAATGCGACCGAGCTTGTTGAACTCCGAGGCATGGGCTTCATAGTTAAAGGCGCAGGCGATCAAAACATCAAAATCGGCGTCTGCAGCCTCGCGTGCGGCTTGCACGAGATCAGGGCGTGCAACCGTGCCAAATTCCGGGCCGATGAAAATGCCAGCGCGCTTTTGGATCCCGGAATCCTCGTCACCCTCAAAATAGGTCCCTTCGGCGCAGACGAGATCCCCGGGCCAGGGTCTGATCCCAGAGAACGAGATCCGGTCCTCTTTGTGCGCCTGCTGGACGCCAGAGGTCTTGAGGTGTTCCAGGATCATGGTAGCGAAGTCCTGATTTGAACTTCTATCGAAGTTGTCTCCATAGCCGAGCCTGGCTTCCGCGATATTACCGATGAGTTCGTCGTTCTCATCAACAGCCAGCAAGCGGTGTGGTGACAGGCTATCTACCGTGAACGGACCAGCAACGCGCACCTTATTTCGATCTTCGTAGGGCTTGTCGTAGAGATATTCATAGTCCGCCTTCGCCGCGATGGAGCCATCAATCTTCTTTTGCCGTGCGATTCGTTGCTTCCACCATTGGCGGTGGCATTCAATCGCCTCCGCGTTCGTCCACGGGTCAAAGGGCTTGTCTGGCACATCGTCTAAAGTGTACGCGCGGCTCAGTGCGCTGTTGAGCGCAGTCAAGGCTCTCGCCTTTGTGCTGTTGGTCTTTGCCTGCTGAATCCTGTGCAACGCCTTCGCCGCTGGCTCAGGCCAGGGATCGCCCGCCTCGCGCGGAATCTCCCACTCCTCCCATGCCTTGCCGAGTATGCTGTTTAATTTCTCACGCAACGGTTCTAACTTTTTCTGAAAGTCCTCCCAAATCACGTCAATCTCAGCGTTATTGGCGATGTCCTTAAGCATGATGTGAGGCACGCGCTCGTACACGAAGCCCTGGCGGATGTTGTTATAGGTGGGCGCATCTGAGGGGACTCTGCGCTCGATCTCTGCCTCTTTCAACTGCCCCTCACGACTATCGGAAAGCAGGTAATAGGGATAACGTGCGCCCATGATGCGGGCACGAGCCAGCGCCAGCGCGACACGAGAGGTATCAATCGTGATCCAGCGGCGTCCCCACTGTTCGGCGACATGCGCGGTTGTGCCAGAGCCACAAGTTGGATCGAGAACGAGGTCGCTGGGGTCGGTGGCCATGAGAATACAGCGTTGGACAATCTTCTCCGCAGTCTGTACTACATATCTCTTTTCTTCAGTAAAACTTCCTGTCAACATATCATCCCAAACATTTGCAACAGGAGATACGGGAAAATCCTTAATGCGGCGGATATATCGCGGTGCTCGTCCACCTTTAGTTATACGAGACGCTGCAATTAGACGCTTTATTCCTTCCGAGTTTGTTTTCCACCCTCCGCTTGATGGTCTATACACTTCTCCTTGAAATAAAAACGGCTGCTGTGTGGTCCGTCCCCCAGACTGTGACAAAAAATTGTCAGATGTTACGAGAAACCAACCTTCATTTGAAAAATCTCGCTCGTAGTCTTCACCTTTGGACAAGGCGCGAACGGTTCCCCCATCGGCACTTTGAATGCGGTTGTATAAAGCAGCTCCTGCTTCGCCTGCCCTTTTTTCGCGGAATGGCTGGCGATATTTCAACGCTTTGTAATTCTTCGCAGTCCAAAGGATATAGTCGCAAATTCCAGCCATATAAAGAGAAGTTGCGCTGGTCGTTTTAGTGATTACTATTCCTGCAACAAAATTCTCCTCCCCAAACACCTCATCCATCACCGCCCGCACCCGATGTACATTCTCGTCCCCAATCTGTACAAATACAGAACCACTCTCCGTCAACAAATCCCGCGCCACAGCCAGCCGATCCCGCAGATATGTCAAATACGAATGAATCCCATCCCGCCATGTATCCCGAAACGCCTTCACTTGCTCCGGCTCTCGGGTAATGTGCTCGGCTTTGCCGTCTCGCACGGTTCGGCTGGTGGTTGACCACTGGAAATTAGAATTGAACTTAATCCCATAAGGCGGGTCAATGTATATGCACTGCACCTTGCCGCGCAGTCCTTCGCGCTCAGCCAGCGATGCCATCACCTGCAAGCTATCGCCGAGGATCATGCGGTTCGACCAGTTGGCGTCGTGCTGATAGAACTCGGTCTTAGCATCCTCTGAAGGCAGGCCATTGAAATCGGCGAAGAGATCGGTCTGGAAGCCCGACTCACTCGCAACGTCTTCCTCGCTCTGGCGCATCAAATCGTCGATCAGCACCTTGGGGTGAACCTTCTCTTGAATGTACAGAGGCGGCGCCTGTACCACCAAATCTGACCAATCCTGTTCATCCTTGCCACGCCATACCAATTGGGGATCGAGGTCGCGGTTGCGGCGTTTGTACGCAACCTGGATGGGGCTTCGCTCATCGTCCGCCATCACAGCCTGATATTCGACTGTGGGGATATTCTTTCGTGATGCGTCCTTGTGCCGCAGGGCTTCCACGGTCTTGGGTATGCGTTTTGATCTGGGCATCGTTCATATCCTCCAGAATATTCTAACCACTGCCTGCTGGCGGCTCGAACGGATTGCGTGTTTTCAACTCCGGAAACAATGAGAAATCGCGATCTCGGGTGAGCAGTGCATCAATACCGTGGGCGACGCAAATGGCAGCAACTCGGGCATCATGTATAACGCCCCCACTCACCCCTGGACGACATATAAAGTCCTTCAATATGGCGATCATTGCTCCTCCGGTTCTTCGTAGATTATTCTGCACAACTCCTGCCATGAGTACTCTGCCAGCGGGTCGTCCGCACCAGCCTTCCCTTCGCTCAGGTCGGGTAGGCGGTAGCGGCTACCGGGCGACGCGGGAAGCACTTGGCGCAGGCCCTCTTCTACTACGGCATGTAATGGGCGCCCGGTGTTTTTCGCGTACCGTATCGCTCGGGTCAGCAACTCGTCGTGGATGTCAATGGTCGTCTTCATTGGTCTCTCTCTGATTACGCCGCTCATACGCGACCTGAATGGGACTTCGCTCATGGTCCGCCATTACAGCCTGATACTCGGCTATGGGGATGTTCTTTCGCGATGCGTCCGAGTGTCGGATAGTATCGACAGTCTTTGGGGATCTAGCGCGCGTCCTTCGAGCCATTTAACTCAAGCCTCCGAAAAAAAAGCCCCAGGGGATCGGTCTCACTCATGATTACCCTCGCTGTGCGAGAGGAGCAAGACGTACTGCCAAGGGGCGGTTATGAATCAAAAATTGGGCTTTTCAGCACCTGTGGTCTATCCCTCAGATTTATCGTTCAACCGTTTTCTCGTGTCCATAATAGACCAGGTCGCCACACCAACACCCATTATTGCAACCAAAATTGAGACTATGATAAGGATAGTTTCAAACATTTTATTCCTCCTCAACCAGTTTCGATACTCTATTATATACGGAGAAACTCAAGAGAAACGACACAAGACTGGAGACCATAGAAATATATTTTATGGTCTCACCCCTGATCAATCCAGGGTTAGATTGTCCCAATAAGTAAGCCGTGAATAAGACACTATAGAGTGATATAAAACCAATTGAGATCCCGTTTTGAATTGTTTTCCAAGATTTTTCGTGATCATTGAAATGCTCTATTTCATTGATATTGGATATATGTAAGATCAATCCAAACGCCACGAAGTCTGAGGCGTTGAAGATATCCATCGTTCTGTCCTGTGAGATAAGCCATATCAATATTCGCAAGAGAGCAGGTATGACACCCACGAGCACAGTATATATGAGCCACTTGACTTTGATATTTGCCATTAAATTCGCTAAAGATCCTTCTGGTATCTGGCTTATCCTTTCTGATATTGACAAAGTATTATAGAATAGAGTATAAGTCTCCATTTGTCAACCCATGTCCATTTAGCTTATAGCCCCACATACAAGCGCCACTCTCGTGGTCCCTGCTCGGCATTAGACATCGATCACCTCCCGTTCTACGTAGGGCCGTATCTCGACGCGCAGATCCTGGTCAGTTGCCAAATCTACTGGCCGACCAAGCAGGTCTTCCAGGTAGCCTTGCGTTCCAAAGTAGCGTTGCCAATTGAGCGGTGTGCCGAACCGCACTAAAATATCAACATCGCTGGTGTCCGTCGCCTGGTCGCGGGCAAAGGACCCAAACAAGGCGAGTTCTGTGACGCCAAAGCGTTGCGAAAGAATCGGCTTGTGCGCTCGGAGCACATTCAGAACTTCATCTCTATTCATCATCACGTATCCTGGTCATAGGCAGGGATGGGAACAGAATGAGTTTAAAAACAGCTTCTAACCGTTGCCGTTCATTTTTCTCGGGCGTTTGGGCGGCAAAGAAACCACTCTTCTTTTGCCCAGCCTCTGTTTCTCTTGTAAATCTCGGCAAATCGCATCCAGGTCATAATTGAAATGCTTAGCATACGCATCGCGTATTTTACGAACTTCTTCTACGATTGGGTCTGGTCGCATGAGCTTATTCCTCAATCAATTCGAGAGGGGTACAAAGAACGGTCGAATCTATTTTTCTGTTCGTCCCACCAAATTCGCGTTGCTTCTTGATGTGCTGCCATCAAGAGTTGTGGACTTCGCCAAGCAGTCAGATAGCTAATCACTGTCGTTTCAATATAAACTTTCTCTCTCATGGATTCCTCAATCGGTCACATAGAAACGCAATGCGCGGCGTTTTGTTCAATCATCTCATCAAATACCGCCTCCATTTTGGCCTCAAATTCCGACTCTATCTCATAGACGTCTGTGAACTCGGCAAAGGCCCAACGACCATAGCGACCATGATTATTCACACCGGGTACCCAATAGGTGTCCATAGTCGTCTTCTTCTCTTTGGCATCCTCTCTGCGATAGCCTTTGATCTCAACGATGAGATGCAAGAGATCGTCGTCGCCACGGCCATCATCAATCAGAACAATAAAGTCCGGGATATACGTCCGCGTTTCAGAGCCGTAGCGGTAAGGTACTTCCAACCCCAGATTGTGGTTCTTCACATACGCTCTGACACGAGGATGAGCTTCGACCACGCGGCAAAACTCTGCTTCCCAATCGCTATCGAGGACAACCCAATTGATATGGCAACGGCGGGCGTCGGTCTCCCAGCGACTGGTCTTAGACGTGTTGAAGTTGACATGCGCGGTGGAACCGATAGGGTTATACGGATCGAGCACCGCTTTGACAGGACGACTATCGATTTTTGCTCGCGTGATGGCAGCCGTGATGCGCTCGCAGGCTATGTCAGCCAGTGCCTGATACATAAGTTGCGCGGGATACGTGCCACCTTTACAAACAAGACAACCATCAAGCCATTGTTTGGTGATGCTCTTGAGTTGTCCAAAGAGATGCATCTTCGGATCCTCATCCGGATCGCGCCACTTCGTATAAAGCAACCGACGGGTGAGGTGAAAGAGAAGGGTCGAAGGACGAAGATCGCCTGTGTGAACCAGATTGAGATCGACACCCTCGCCAATAATCCCCTGATTCGTCGTATGCGACGGCCCAATCATATCCGGCGTGAGTTCCAGCACTGAATCCTCGTTGAACTCCGCAGTGAGCCTCTCTTCGGGCAATTCCACCCGGTACCCAGCTACCCGCGGAAAATAAATCTCGAGTTCATCCCTTTCGGGGCGCACGGCCCTCACCTGCACAGTTTCCCGCGGCGGCCGAGGTGACACTGAAACAGGCTTCGCCGTAAAATCAAAGGGGATCCCCAATACATCTGCGTACTCGACATCGAACAGACCATCATCGTTGAGATCATAAGATTGCCGCCGCAACGCGCGACCAACGACTTGTTCGCATAGCAACTGCGTTCCAAACGCGCGAACGCCGAGTACATGGCTGACCGTATTCGCGTCCCATCCTTCAGTGAGCATTGATACCGACACAACACAGCGAATCGAAGCCCCCAGTTGATCGGGTTTGCCAACGGTATTCATAACCTCGCGGAGAAGCTCCTGGTCGGTGATCTTCTCAGCCTGCTCGCGGTCGCCCGTGCGCGTGATGCGATCCCGTCGGAAACGATCGATCTCCTCAGCGGCTATCTTGCGGAAGTTACTATCCAGTGCATCACCAGACTCCAGTTGATGGCTATCGATCAACAAGGTGCGAGGCAGTGGATACGGGTTGCCATATTCGTCAAAGTTGCGGAACAACCCAAGACGCCCGTTTTCAAACGTCGTTGAGCCATCATCGTTTTCGCGGTGGAAGCCAGAAATATAATCGTAAACCAGCTTGGAAGTCGAGGTATTATTACAGACCACTATAAAGCACGGCGGAACACTAATACCAGCCTCATCCATAAGCGCGAAGGTCTTTTCGTAATGCCCGTACAAAGCCTCCAGTGCAGTTTGTAGCTCTACGGGCAAACTCAAAGGATCGAGATGTTTGGACTTACCCCGTCCCCTCTTCGGCATGCGGGTGCGGATGTGTTCCCAGAGATTGCGGAACTTCGGCATATCGCCACCGGGGATATTGTCCGCCACCGGTACCCGGGGCAGTTTGACAATGCCGCATTCGATGGCGTCCATCAGCGAGAAGTCGCACATCGTCCAGGGAAACAATGTTCCTTCGCGATAACCCGACCCGCGCAAAAAGAAAGGCGTCGCAGAAAGATCCATCACCCGGTTAATACCGAGCTTTTTACCCACCGTTTCAAGCCCGGAAATCCATAGCCGCGCAGCTTCCGCATTCTTTTTAGCTTCCTGCCTATCGTCTCCCGTAAGCCTGCCTTCTTCCTGCTCACCCGGCTTCTCCCGATAGCAGTGGTGCGCCTCATCGTTGAGAACCATGACATTCTTCATGCCCATGAGTTCGGGCATCACCCGTTGCAGCATCTGTCCCTCGGTCTCCAGGGTCGTTAGTGCATCGCCCCGTCCTTGAAGCAAGGAACGCCCGCCTCTGGATAATTCCATGCGTTCGCGCAACTTGAAGGCGTGGTAGTTGGTGATAACAATTTTTGCCTTTTCCAGATCGGGAAGCATGTCACTCGGCACCAACTCGCGGCTCTGATAATAGCTATCCGGATCATTCGGCTGCAACACGCGCAAGCGATCCTTAATGGTAATACCGGGCGTAACCACCAGAAAGCCGCGCGTGAACCTGCGGCTCTGGGGTCGGCGGACCGCATTGATGGTCTGCCAGGCGATCAACATCGCCATCACAGTGGTCTTCCCTGCGCCTGTCGCCAACTTGAGTGCCAATCGCGACAAATCTGGATTGGCGTCGTTATTAGCGTTTTCCAGATGGTCGAGGAATCCCCTACCCACCTGCCCTATGTTCGGCGCAACCTCAGTGAGCCATATTGCGGTTTCTACTGCTTCCACCTGGCAGAAAAAGGGGCGAATACCACTGAATTGGTGGTGCCGCCAGTGCCGAAGCAAGCGGGCAGTCTCCGCGGTCACACGCCATTGGTTCGGGTTCGGTAGCTCGCGCCACCGGTCAATCTGTCGGCGAACACCATTGATAGTCTGCATCAACTCGTATTGCTGATTATCGGTCTCAAGCTCCCTCGCGGCCTTGTCGAACACAAGAGAGGCTTGATTCAAGGATGATCCCCTTTGCTTCTTCGATGTCGGGACCGCCGTGATGAATGAGACCTGCCTTCGGCTTTCGATGATTTTCTGGGTTGGCTGTCTTGCCCCATCCAGTTCCCAATGTAGGTTAGGCCGCTCATAAGGCGAGTTGAGGACAGGCTTTTCGAAAAATGCATTATTCAAAACGATGTACCTCGTAAAAAATACTCATGACATACAGAACCTCATCTCTGTTCATTGGTCCTCCGTCTTTGGCCCGGGGACTCGTATTCCAGCAGTGCCGACCTTCCGATCATCTCAACAAACCGCACGACCCATTCAAAACCGTTGGCATCGGTAAGCCGCAAGGGCTGATTCAGTTTGAAATAAACGGGTTGCTGCTTGCCTTCATCAATAGCGACGTTAATCGCGTAAAGATACATGCGGTCTAGATCGTCGAGGATCGGATTTAGTCGCCCGGTCAAATCGGGCAAATGACCTGTTCCTTCCGTGAAAATCTCTGATCCTCCCATTGGCAGCGTCTCAAGCTGTACAGAGAGCAGTTCTGGCGGGTACCAATTCCGCTCCACATGGGCTGTGTGCCCCGATGCCGCACAAAAAACGGTGATGGGGAGTTCCGAGTGAAACTCGAAACCGACCCGGCCAAACGTATCGGTCTCCCCCTCCATCCAGGTCTTGTTGGGATACAGCACAACGACCTTTGCACCCGCGAGTGGCCGACCCGCGGCAGATACGGATACTTCACCTTCAATGCCCGTTACCGGTGGACGAGCGGACGGTATCGTCAGTCGCAGTTCTGCGCCACCGATCAGTTCGTAGTTCGGGTCGTGCCCTGTCAGATCCCGCGTCTGCTCATAGATGATCGGAACGCCTTCGCCGCGTAGCTCCAAAAAGTACTGCTGGTCGCCAGCACCGACGATATCCCCTACTGCAAGCATACGGAAGACGGACGCGAGCGTTTCGTTGCGGGTGGCTTGTCGATTTCGCATGGCTTCGATAGGCAGCGTATTGGGCAGGGCACCCGGAGAGCATAACTCAAGTCTATCGTCGAAGATAAAGAGCCGTATCTTCGTATTCTCCATTGAGTAGTCGCGGTGGACCACGGCGTTGACGATGGCCTCGAACACCGCCCGCGGACTGAATTGCGGGACCTCCACCCGTCCGGGGTCCTTGCGCGCCGCCACCCGCGTGTTGAGCCTGGCGAAATTGACGGCGTCGCGGATCTGCCGATCCAATGGACCAGTAATTGACGCCGCGTCGTGCTGGCTCGCACGACCGAGTACCGTGCCGCGATAGCGAACGGCTTCGATCACCGCACCGCGTATGTGTTCATCCGGGCGTATCGTGCAAAGCAGCACCCCGGCGACTGTTGCGCGGGTCACACCGTTGTCATCCTCCCGCACCAGTCCCAGCTTTGCGAGTTGTGCCGCGGTGGACTCAGTGGCACGCGAACTTAAGAAACGGTCCACAAGCGTCGCATCGAGCGTATTGGCCCCTGTCCCAGCGACAATCGCTTCGTCAGGGCCAAGAAGGCCAGAACGCCCCCGCTGTTGAAACAGGCGGTGCAATGCTTCCGACGACAACTCTCGCCTGGTGCTACCCTGCCGGGAAAGATATCCCCCGGAGCTCTTGTGTACCAACGCACTCTGTTCGACTTCGACGACCAACGCGAACGAACCGTCTGGCAAGGCCAGCCGTTGGGTGACGAACGCCAACGGAGGACGGATGCTGTCCGAACAATTCTCGCTGACGAAGGCTTCCAACGCATCCATTTGTTTTCGGTTCATCGACCACACCTCACCAGCGTCTGACACACTGAAGATCAATGTGCCACCGATGGTGTTGCCAAAAGCAGCCAATTCATCGGCGATGGTTTCCCGACGCGGTGCCCGCACGCGACCACCAGCAAACACAACTTCCTTGAACTCGACGCGGCTGTCCTCGCCAAGTTCGATTTGCTGCAACAATCTATCGCTATCCCAGGGCATGATCATCACTCCCCTTTTGCAAACTTCGGCACGCCAGGCCATCAGCGCGTTATCGCTTCCACTTTGGCCTCAAAGTCCGACTGCACCTCACTGCCATCCCCTCACCCACCCGGCACAAATTGCCGCAGATAATTCACGGCTTTGGGAACCGCCGTCTCTTCAGCCTCTTCATCCTGTCCTTCATACACGATCGATACCCACCCATTGTAATTCACCCCATTCAAAATCTCAAAAATGCGCGGATAATTCAGCCAGACCTCTTCTCCTGTACTGATGCGATAGACCTTTGCGCGAACATGCACGGCAAGAGGGGCTGTTTCTGCAATACTCCCATAGAAATTCAATGCCGGATCTTCTGTCCCGCGCTGACCACTCGACCCCGGCGATCCGACATATTGCCCTGTGTCGAGAATATGGGACAAATAGGGATTATCGACCATCTCGAGAATTCGACGCACGTCTTTACCCGTGCGCGTAACACACCCGTGATTGTGATTGTGTAAGCCCAGAACAATGCCCTTTTGTTGCCCGTATGCCGCGACCTCCTGCATACAGGGAATCATGCGATCCCACACCTGTTCTTCAGGCTCTTCATTGCGATTCCACGCCGCAAAAATCCGCACGAGTGGCACACCCATAAACTCCGCAACATCGACCCAGTGCTTGACACTATCTATCACCTCCTGCAATTCTTCCTGGGGCCTGCCAAAATCATTGCTCACACCGAGATACGAAATCGCCAGACCGCGCCTGAGACAGCGCATGCGAATATCTCGCAAATAAGCTGGGTCTTCAGATTCAAACGCGCGCGTGTGAATATCAATCCCATCCAGGCGCAGATCATACGCCTTGTCGATAAACCCCGCCATATCGATTTCGCCAGCACTGAACTGATCTTTGTAACTCAGAGACATACATCCCAATTTCATCATGGCTAACATCCTTTCTTAAAAACGGGTGGGTTCGAAACCCGCCCCTACATTTTTATCTGCGACCATCTGCGAAAAACGCTCAAATGAACTGGCCTGAGAGGCGGCCAGTTGTACACCGCTCACTCGCGTTTTTTTCTGCGGATTACTTCATTCAGCGCATCGAGCAATCGCGCCACATCATCGCTACTATTGTACAAATGCGTAGAAACGCGCACCCGCCCAAACTCGCCCCAGCAAAAAACATTGCGCTCTTCAAGGCGATAGACCATCTCGCGACCATCTTCACACGCAAAACAGGTATTCCCCGACCGCGCTTCTCGATTACTTGGCGAAATGACCTCGTAACCCAACTTCGCAAGACCACGAGACACCAATTCGGACAAATCGCGTGCGTGATTTTCAATCTTCTCGGGACCAATATCTAAAATCACACCCAGCGCGTGATCCAGATGCATAATCACCTGCATAGCCGGATTCCCGGGTTCGAGTTTTTCCGGCATGGGTTGCTCGGCGACCTCGGGATCGCGCTCGGCAGTCTGTTCGGGCCACACTTTGAGATTATGCCAGCCAAAACACGTCGATGCAACCTGCTCCTCTGCGCGTTCGCTCAAATAACAAGGGGCTGTACCATGCGTTGCCAAAAGCCATTTGTAACTGCTGCTCACCGTGAGATCTGTCAACTGCGCTGGCACGCGCAAAACCCCCGAAGAATGCGTCGCATCAACGGCAAATAACGCGCCTTTTTTTCGCGCGCCCTCAGAGAGTTGCGCCAAATTCAAACACTGCCCCGTGTAAAACCCCACATGGCTGACTGCGAGAACGCGCGTGCGAAAATCAACAGCGGCGAGCAGGTCCTCTTCGCGCACCCGCCACTGCCTGTGCGGTACCAATCGGACTTCAACGCCTCTGGATCGCAGGTGCTTCCACGCATACGCCACAGAGGGAAACTCGAGATTATTGGTCACGACATTATCGCCGCGCTGCCAGTCTAACCCCCGCGAAAACCAGCCCATGCCCTCGGCAGCAGAAGGCATAAACGCGATGCGATTGGCCGGCACATTCCAGAGCTGCCCCATGCGCTTGCGACAGCGTTCTCCGCGGTCGTAAATTTTATCGCGGCCCTTGTGTGACCCACCCTTGAATTTGGCAAACTCGGCATATACCCCAGCCTGACTTTTAAGCCACGGGGATTCACCCCCCGTACACAGATGCGTCAGGCCTTCAATACCTTCAAAAGCATCGGGTGAAAGAAGAGGTGCAATTGTCAAAAGAACTCCTTTCTTTATTCGGGATTACTGATCAATAAACAAATCGTTTCCCAATATAGCCCGTATCTCCCATTCATCCACCAATAAAATAAGGGTCGTGAAGTCACGACCCCTGAATAATACACTTAAATTTTAATGGCGACCCCGAGGGGAATCGAACCCCCGTTGCCGGGATGAAAACCCGGTGTCCTAACCACTGAACGACGGGGTCGCCTCATAGAAGGGAAAATATATACAAAACCCAAAAACGAAGCAAGACAGAATATAGAAAAATAAAATTCTCGCATCTTGACAAAATCGCACTCCGGATATACACTATGTTTTTACAAAAACAACAATAGAAAGGACACACTGTGGCAAAATTCAACATCCTACTCTTTGAACCCGTACATCCCTGTGGACAAGATCACCTTCTCAAAAACGACTGCGATATCCTCTGGGCCAAAGGATTTGAACCCGATCAAATCATCGCCTCGGTCAAACACGCCGACGGCATTCTCGCACGCGCGCGCGGCATTATTGACGGACCTGTAATGGATCGCGCACCGCGTCTCAAAGTCATAGGTCGCCACGGCATTGGCGTCGATAATATCGACGTTGACGCCGCCACCGAGCGCGGTATTTATGTCGTCAATACACCCGGCGCACCCGTAGAAGCTGTCGCCGAATATCTCGCTATGTCCTTCATCGCCCTGCCGCGCAAAATTGGTCAAGCCGATACCGCGACCCGCTCTGGCGACTGGGCGTTTCGAGATCGCGTACACGCCCCAGAATTACTCGGCAAAACCCTGGGCATTATTGGCTTTGGTCGCATAGGCCGTCGCCTTGCGGAAATCTGCTCCCTCGGCTTCAGAATGAACGTCATCTACACCGATGAATTTCCCGCACCCACAGAAGAAGAAAACCGCCTGAATGTGCGCCGCGTAGAATTGGACGAACTCCTATCTACCTCGGACTATATCAGCCTCAACGTCCCCCTTCTCGACAGCACGCATCACCTCATCAATGCCGACACACTCGCCCGCATGCAACCCCACGCCATCATCGCCAATTGCAGCCGCGGGCCAGTCATCGACGAACAGGCACTCGTAACCGCACTCAAAAACAAACAAATTGGCGGCGCAATCATCGACGTCTTTGAACAAGAACCCGCAACGCCAGACAACCCCCTGTGCGAACTCGACAACGTACTTCTATCGCCCCATTATTCCGGCCACTCGACCGAATCGATACAAAAAATGGCAATGGTAGCAGCGGATATTGTGCGTGTCCTCAACGGACAAAAACCCGAATTTCCCGTCAACGGACCGTTATAGAGGATTTAATCATGCGATATATCATGCTCGGCAGTGGTGCGGTGCGAGACAACCCGAATCGCGGTGGACCATCGCAATTATTGCAAATCGGCAATGAAAACTGGATGTTTGACTGCGGTCGATCAGCGTGTACAAATTTGGCGCGTGCAGGTGTAAATTGCGAAAATGTAGATCGGCTATTCTTGACACACCTGCACTTTGATCACATCGTCGATGTCCCCTATCTCGTATTTGTCGGCTGGGTAAAGGTCCGCAAAAAACCCTTGCAAATTTATGGTCCCGTCGGTACAAAACACTTTGTATCACATGTAATTCGCCCGCCCTTTGAGCAGGATATTCAAAGTCGGATTGGGCATGGAAAAGACGACAGTGTACTCGATCCAGAAGTCATTGAGATCGGAGAAAAAGGCGAATTTCTATCCACGGACGATTTTCAACTGTCCGCAACATTCACAGATCACGGCGGCATCCCCACACTCGCCTACCGCATCGGCACAAAAGATCACCGCGTCATAATCACAGGCGACGGAAATCCCGATGCGGAATTCCCAGCATTCTGTCAAGATGCCGATTTATTATCCATAGAATGTTCGGGCACGGCTGAATTTTTGGCGACCCAACCCTGGGGATCGTGGCATATTACCCCCCCAGAAATCGCGGAAATCGCAACCGAGGCCAATGTCAAACGCGTGATGATCAAGCATCTGGTAATCGAAGACATCACGGGTGATCTACAAGCCGTGCATCGCATGGGCGATCAGATTCGGAAAGAATACGGCGGCGAAGTCATGGTGGGCGAAGATGGGCTGGTGGTCGAGATTGGATAGATTTACTTTACCATTACCACAGAGAGGACTCAAATGATTCTTACAGGACACCGGGGAGCAGCAGAACTCGAACCT
Source organism: Candidatus Latescibacterota bacterium (assembly GCA_965222605.1). Classification (GTDB taxonomy): domain Bacteria; phylum Latescibacterota; class UBA2968; order UBA2968; family UBA2968; genus VXRD01. The sequence goes on along the minus strand of OZ244960.1, from coordinate 5,856,247 downwards.
GAAAATACGCGACTATCCATTCAAAAAGCGATAGATCTCAGCGTCGATCAGGTCGAGATTGATGTGCACCTCACGCGCGATCAGCACCTCGTCGTCATTCACGATGCCACCGTGGATCGAACGACCGATGGACAGGGTGCGATCGCCGACTTTACGTTAGAGGAAGTTAAGCGGTTGGACGCCGGCAAAGGAGAGCGCATTCCCACGCTACAGGAAGTGATAGATCTGGTGCGCGGGAAAGTGGTTCTTCAGATTGAACTGAAAGGGCCCGACACCGCCGAGCCTGTCGTCCGGACGGTTGAGCGAAATAGTATGGAAAGCGAGGTACTTCTGACTTCGTTTGTCCATGAGCGACTACGCGAAGCGCGTCAGTTGAATCCGAGCCTGGCGCTGGGTGCGTTGTGGTCGAATCCACCAGATGATGCGTGTGAACAAGCTGTCGATATGGGGGCGGAAGCGATACACATCCTGCATCCGAATATTGACGCCCAGCTCGTTCAGAAAGCGCATGCACACGGCCTCATGATCCGTGCCTGGAACCCCGACACGGTTGAGGAGATACAGCGTGTTATCGATCTGGGGGTTGATGCCGTCGGCTCAAATCGTCCAGATCTGTTAATCGCACTTGGGCGTGCATGATGCCTATCGTGAAACTTTATGTAACGCCGAATCGTCCACAATATCAAACCGAATACAATATTTGGCTCTGATCCTCATATTTTGTTTATATTTTCCAGGAATTTTCAAAAGGAATAGAAATGCGTTATTCTCAATTGTTGACACAAACCCTGCGCGAGGTACCCGCGGATGCAGAAGCGATCAGCCACCAGTTGGCCCTGCGCGCGGGATTGATCCGATCTCTGGCATCGGGAATTTTTAGTTTCTTGCCGCTGGGATTGCGCGTGAAGCGGAACATCGAACAGATTTTGCGCGAGGAAATGGAACGAGCAGATTGCTTTGAAATTTCAATGCCCGTGGTGCAACCCGCGGAAATCTGGCGCGAGAGCGGGCGGTGGGACGATGTGGGACAGGAAATGATGCGCATGAAAGACCGCGCAGACCGCGACATGTGTTTGGCAATGACGCACGAAGAAGTCGTAACCGATTTGGCGCGCCACATGGTACAGAGCTACCGACAATTGCCATTGAGCGCGTTCCAACTTCAAACCAAATTCCGCGACGAGCCACGCAGCCGGGGCGGATTGATTCGCGTACGCGAATTTACGATGAAAGACGGATACAGCTTTCACATCGACCAGGCGGGTTTAGATGCGTATTATCCGCGCATGTACGAAGCATATCAGCGGATATTTGAACGCGCGGGATTGGGCGATCACGTCATCTCAGTAGAAAGCGACCCGGGTATGATGGGCGGGACAGAAGCGCACGAATTTATGTACTTAAACCCGGGCGGTGAAGACACCCTGCTCTTATGTGATACATGCGGTTATCGCGCCAATCGACAGATAGCGACATATAAGCGAGAAGCCATTGAAGCAGATAGCGAAGAACCCCTGCAAAAAGTGGCGACTCCCAATTGCAAAACCATTGAAGAAGTCGCGTCGTTTTTGGATGTGCCGCAGAGCAAAACAGCCAAAGCCGTATTTTTAATCGGCACAATAAATGGCGAAGACAAATTTATATTTGCGGTATTGCGCGGCGATCACGAGTTGAACGAAACCAAGCTGGCCAATGTGGTAAAGGCGCAGGCATTGCGTCCTGCAACAGATGAGGAAATCACAGCAGTTGACGCAGTACCGGGATATGCGTCGCCAATGGCCGTAAAAAATGCTATCGTAGTCGCAGATAAAGCCATCGCAAAAGGAACAAATTTTGTATCGGGCGCAAATGAGGAAGGGTATCACTGCTTAAATGTCAATGTCGGACGCGATTTTAAGCCTGACATCGTCACAGACCTCATCGCCGTAGAAAAAGGCATGCCCTGTCCAGAATGTGAAACCCCGCTCGACAGCACGCGCGGCATTGAAGTGGGCAATATCTTCAAGCTCGGCACAAAGTACAGCGACAGCATGGGCGCGAAGGTCCTGGATGAAAACGGCAAAATGCAGCCCCTCGTCATGGGCTGTTACGGCATCGGCGTGGGCCGGCTATTGGCGTGTATTATCGAAGCCCATCACGATGACCACGGCATTATCTGGCCGATATCCGTCGCGCCATTTGAGGTACAAATCGTAGTTCTGACGGGTCGAAAACCCGCAGGAGAACTGGAAGCCGCCGAGAAATTGTATGAGCAACTAAAGGCCGCGGGCCTGGATGTCTTGCTCGATGACCGCGATGAACGCGCAGGCGTAAAATTCAATGATGCAGATTTGATCGGCATTCCAATACGGTTGACCGTGGGATCGCGCGGCCTGGCCAATGGACAGGTGGAGATGAAACTGAGACATGAAGATGACCGCTCAGATGTGCCTCTGGATCAGGTGATAGAACGTGTGAAGTGTGAAGTGTGAAGTGAAAAAGCTGAAGACTGACAACTAACAACCCAAAAGGTTTTAAAATGGCAATAACCGAAGACGCACCAACGGATTTTATCCGAGAAATTGTTCGCGAAGACGTAAAAAATGGCAAACACAAAAAAATCGTAACGCGCTTTCCGCCAGAGCCAAACGGCTATCTGCACATTGGTCATGCCAAGGCTTTTTGTCTGGACTTTGGTCTCGCCGAGGAATTTGACGGACAGTGCAATCTCCGGTTTGACGACACCAATCCAGACCGAGAAGACACCGAATACGTCGAGTCCATCAAAGAAGATTTGAAGTGGATGGGCTTTGATTGGGGCGACGGATTGTACTTTGCCTCTGACTATTTTGACCAACTCTACGATTATGCTGTGGAACTCATTCAGCAGGGGAAAGCCTATGTCTGCGACCTGAGTCCACAGGAGATACGCGATTACCGCGGAACAGTGACAGAACCGGGGAAAAACAGCCCCTATCGAGATCGCACCGTGTCGGAAAATCTCGATCTATTTGCGCGGATGAAAAATGGAGAATTTCCCGATGGCGCGTGTACATTGCGCGCAAAGGCCGATATGGCATCGCCAAATATGAACATGCGCGATCCCGTAATGTATCGCATCAAACACACGTCACACCACCGCACGGGTGACAAGTGGTGTATTTATCCAATGTACGATTGGGCACACGGGCAATCCGACGCCATTGAACAAGTGACGCATTCGCTGTGCAGCATTGAATTTGCGGAACACCGCCCCCTGTACGATTGGTACATCCAGCAATTAGAGATCTTTCCCTCGCGGCAAATTGAATTTGCGAGGTTGAATATCACCTACACATTGACCAGCAAGCGCATGCTGACCCAACTGGTCGAACGCAATCTCGTAAACGGATGGGACGACCCGCGCATGCCCACGCTTTCGGGGATGCGACGGCGCGGGATACCGCCACAAGCCATTGTGAATTTTATCTGGCGCGTGGGAATGAACCGGCGGGATACAACGGCAGAAATAGATTTGTTTGAATTCTATATTCGCGAGCACCTGAACAAAGTCGCGCCCCGGGTAATGGGCGTGATCGATCCCTTAAAAGTGGTCATTGAAAACTATCCCGAAGACGAAGAAGAGACATTTGAAGCGATGATCAATCCCGAAGACCCCGATGCGGGCACGCGCCCCGTTCCCTTTTCGCGGGAACTGTACATCGAGCGGGAAGATTTTATGGAAGATCCCCCGCGCAAATTTTACCGTCTTGCGCCTGGACGCGAAGTGCGGTTGCGCGCGGCGTGTTATATCACCTGCCAGGATGCCGTGAAGGACGACGACGGCAACGTGATCGAGCTGCGCTGTACCTGGGATCCCGAAAGCCGAGGTGGAACAACACCCGATAAACGCCGGGTTCGCTCGACATTGCACTGGGTATCGGCCAAACACGCACTGGAGGCCGAAGTGCGATTATTTGATCGGCTGTTCATGACTGTAAGCCCAACCCGAACCAAAGATGGAGAGGACTTCACAGCCAACTTAAATCCCGACTCACTGGAAGTGCGTCCCACCTGTTATGTCGAGCCGAGCATGAAAGGGGCAGAAGTTGGTCACGTAGTCCAATTTGAGCGCCTGGGCTATTTCTGTGTCGATACAGACTCATCAGATGAAAAGCTCGTATTAAACCGAACAATTACTCTGCGCGACACATGGGCGAGAGTGAGAAGTGGTAATAAAAAGTAAGTAGGGGACGGCCCCCGTGCTGTCCCGTGCGTCATCGCGGCAGGATCCCCGTATAAAAACACTACGGGGGCATGCTTAGCCGCGATCCCAGAAGGTTCTATCTGACCGCTGACTGCTAATTTCTAAAAAGTGTGTTGCCAGTAATCGGCTAAAAATTTATATTTACCCCTCAACACAAGTTATTGCCCCTTCGTCTAATGGCAAGACACTGGATTTTGGTTCCAGGTATCGGGGTTCGAATCCCTGAGGGGCAACCAATTTTTTGGGTCGTAAGTTTTTGTTGCAATTGAGCAATACTTACGGCCTTTTGTTTTTCTTTGAATTACTGCTCTGTCGCGGATTTGAGCGCGTCCTTTCCCTTCTCCACCTGCCTGCGAAAAATATAATCTCCTGCCTCCCACTCCTCAAGCCCTGAGGATTCCTCCTTCTCCACCGCGGGCTTCAACGCGCCAAAACGCACCTCAACTCCTCTGTCTTGAAGGGCTGGAATATGCGTGTTGAGCGATATGGCACTCAACGGATTATTCTGCACACCAACCACATCTCCAGTACCCAATCCCGTGTTTGCCACCAGAGGCGCAAGATCCGAGATGCTGTTGTTGTAAAGCCACAGCTGTTCCAGATTGGTCAAGCCTGAGAGTGCGGACACATCACTGATGTTGTTGCGGGTAAGCACCAGGTAATTCAGACGGGTCAAGCCTGAGAGTGCGGACACATCACTGATGTTGTTATTGTTAAGACGCAGTTCTTCCAGATTGGTCATGCCTGATAATGGTGTGATATTCGAGATGTTGGTGTAACCAAGAAACAGAAAAGTCAGGTTGGTCAAGCCTGACAGCGCGGACACATCAACAATGTCGCTGAATGTAAGACGCAACCATTCCAGACGGGTCAAGCCCGATAGTGCTGACACATCTGTGATGTTCATATTGTTAAGATTCAGCCCTTCCAGACGGGTCAAGCCTGACAGCGCGGACACATCACTGATGCTGTTGTTGGCAAGATTCAGCCATTCCAGACGGGTCAAGCCTGATAATGGGGTGATATTCGAGACATCGTTGAGAAAAAGATTCAGATAAGTCAGGTTGGTCAAGCCAGAAAGGGGCGAGATGTCGGATATCTCGTTGCTGTTGGAAAACGGATCAATCACACCGGAACCAAGATGTAACCATACCAGATTAGCAGCAAACTCAAGCCCTGTTAAGTCCCTAATATTCGCATCCCGGGCACTAAAGCGCGTCAAGGCCGCCATTTCAGCTACCGCAATTGGTGCCCCTTGCGCCTTGCCGAGACTATCCTCAATAACAGCGTGCAGATTAATATCTGGGATACTTACATAAAAAGAAATCTCAACTCCTCTACGCAGAAGGGATAGAATATGCGTTTTGCGTGATGTGTCACTCAACGGAGTTTCTCTCACATCAATCTCATCTCCACTGCCCAATCCCGTGTTTGCGACCAGAGGTGCGAGGTCTGAGATACTGGTTTTGTAAAGTTTCAGACTTGTCAGATTAGTCAAGCCAGACAACGCTGACAAATCCCTGATACCGGTGCCGGAAAGATCCAGCGATTCCAGATTGATCAAGCCAGACAGCACTGACAAATCACTGATACTGGTGAAGGAAAGATCCAGCGATTCCAGATTGATCAAGCCAGACAGCACTGACACATCACTGATGCTCGTGAAGGAAAGATCCAGATCCGTCAGATTGACCAAGCCAGACAGCGCGGACACATCCCTGATGAAATTGGAGGAAAGATCCAACGACCTCAGATTGGTCAAAACTGACAATGCAGATACATCACCAATGAAGTTGGAGGAAAGTTCCAACGACCTCAGATTGGTCAAAACTGACAATGACGATACAGATACATCCGTGATCCTGTTGTTAGCAAGATCCAGCGATTCCAGATTGGTCAAGCCAGACAACGCTGACAAATCCCTGACGCCGGTGCCGGAAAGATCCAGCGTTGTCAGGTTAGTCAAACTCGATAGGGGCGTGAGGTCCGAGATACTGTTGTCAGAAAGATTCAGAAATGTCAGGTTGGTTAAGCCCGACAACGCAGACACATCTGAGAGGTCGTTGGACCCAAGATTCAGCACTTCCAGACGAGTCAAGCCAGACAACGCAGATACATCCGAGAGGTTGTTGTCTTCAAGATTCAGATCTATCAGGTTAGTCGCAAACTCAAGCCCGGCCCAGTCCTTGATATTCGCATTCCGGGCATCAAGGCGCGTCAAGGCCGCCATCTCACCCTGAGTGATCGGCGCACCACTCACCTTGTTGAGAATAGCCTCAATAGCAGCACGCAGGTTCCCATCCGGAATAGCAACCATCGTTGCACCATCACCGCCAGAGGCAGGCTCCCCTTTGCCAAAGCTGGCACTAAAGAGCAGAAAATCGGAAAATCCAATTTCGCCATCACTATCCAGATCATATCTGACATCATAACGCCCATCCCCCTCACGTGCCCCAAACTGACCCACAAACGCCAAAAAGTCAGGGAAGCCAACCTGACCATCCCCATCAAAGTCCGGGGTAAGGTCTTGATCACCTGCCGTACTATTCTGTCCCGAAAGAGACAGCGGATATATCAAAAGCGCGAGTGTTGATAAGAGAAACAGAATCTGTTTACGCATTGGTTTTTCCTTCTATTTTGGTATTACGCCGTTTTGATCAAACATACCCATAGACAACTTGCAACGACTGCAAGCACGATACAAAGACGCTTCATACTACACCTATCTTTTCCTGGTCAATTTCTTTCAGCACGAGGCACCTTTGAAGTATATATCCCTTGACATTTCTTCAGACAATTGTACAATTGATAGTGTCTTGAGGAGACCATAATGAACATTGTAATTGATACGTCAGCGATCATTGCGGTGATCGTAGCTGAACCTGAAAGAGACGCGATTATCGCAGCCACATCGGGTCACACACTTATCGGTCCCGGTTCCATTCCCTGGGAAATCGGAAATGCCTTCTCTGCGATGATCAAGCAACATCGCATCAGCGTCGCGGATGCACAGCGGGGGCTGGAGATTCTCGATAGCATCCCCCTGCAATACGTGAACATTGACATGGCAAATGTTCTGTCCATCGCGGCTCAGGTAAACGCATACGCATACGACGCGTACTTATTGGACTGCGCCTTGCGGCATGCAGCACCCTTATTAACACTGGATCGAACACTTAAACGTGCCGCAGATGCACTCGGTATCAACCTCGTTAATTTGGAGGAATGAGATGGAAGTATATACGTACTCAGAAGCCAGACAAAGACTCTCCAGCGTACTCGACAAAGCCGAATCAATGGGTAAGGTCCTTATACGCAGAAAAGACGGCAGGACTTATGCCCTGGTGCCAGAACGCCTCTCCGGGTCACCACTGGATGTTCCTTCAATCGAGGCAGACATCTCTACGCAAGAAGTCGTCACACTTGTCAGACAACAGAGAGAAAGAATAAGAGGATGGCGTCAACGCGCCAAATAACGCACATCTTAGCCCAGATAGTTACGGTTCCCATATAAAGGCACTACGGGCCAAGCTCCGCCGTCTCGTCTGTCATCATTCCTGCTCCCTGCCGTTCACAGCGGTCTGCATCGAGCCTGTTGAAAAGGCAATCTGTGTATAACGCGATGTGTGACTTCAAAATTGCACGAGGCCATCAAAATCAAGAGGGTCTCGATAATTGATGATATTGAGAAAGACACACATAGTATGGGTTAAGATTTTGGTATGCCACAAGTTCAATAAATGCCATGCATCTCGCACTTTCATGCGGGCAATATGCAAGCGTTCTGTCAATTGTGCATAAACGGTTGAACTTCTGCGAAGTTGTACACCGCTCCGACTAATCGCCTTGTGGCTTTCTTCGCTTTGGGCAAAATGAAAGGGGTGCGTTCAGGATTGTCTTTCATATTGGACTTTAAGGGTGTCTTTATGCGTATTCGGTAGGTATCAAAGCACCTTTTTTGCCAGTCCAAATCCATAAAGGCCGCATCGGCCAAGACGGTTGTATCTCCCATTGTGCCATCAAGGAGTGCCTCTCGGCAGTTCTTGTCGTGTCCATACGCTTTCAAGATCGGCGCGTGGACAATAAGGCCATAATCCGTGATCCTCAGGCCACCCTTAAAACCAAAATACGCTTCGCTTTTGGCAGCACAGAAGCCTTTTGAAGGGGGTGGGAACTCAAAGACTGGCTCTCTTGTAAATATCTTGCGATAATGTCGCCTTGCCAGTTTACAGATCGGTAAGGGTAGCGTATCTATGATCTGGCAGGATGCCTGATGCCCTTCCAAGCTGGCAACAATCCGCTGTTGCATCCACATCTTGACAACCCACAAATTGGCACATTGACGCACAAAGGCAGGACGGTCTTTCAAAGTGGGAAACCAATCTATGAAGTGTTCTTTCATCTGCTCATAAAGTTTTTTCTGGCTTGAATATCCCAGAAAGTGACCCACGATTTCTATGGTGAGACATTCGGCATCACTTAGACCGGGCTCAAAGCCTGCTTGACGGGGCTTGCCATGTACCTTACAGAAAGCCGAATAAAGTTCGTCTTCAATAAAACAGTAGATTGCAATGACAAAAAGGTCTAAATTATACATTGGAGGTTCCTTTCGTTGAATGGCTTCTTGTTTAGTGAACAATTCAAGATAGCCGAGGAACCTCTTTTTCGCTATTTAAAGTCACACATCACGTCTGTGTATACTTAAAGTGGAACTCGTCTGGCAATGTGAGACTGTGCTCTTTTTGCAGCGCGATGATTTTGTCCATCATGTTGAACGCAACTATATAGTCTTTTTTCTCAAGTAGCTGTTCTGCCTGCATCAGATGTTTATCTACCATGACCTCCGGTGGCAGTTGGGCGAATGCAACTGTGGAGAATCCCAGTAAAAATAGAACAAAAATACTTGTGATCACTCTTCGCATGCTGTCTCTTCTTTTATCAATTTTCGCCTACTATCGTTGCGTGCGACGCCACACGTACACATTGGCTGGTGAACCCGACCTGTTGGGTTCCAAACGCATTAACGCGCCTTGCACTTTGCGGCGTTGGGTTTGGGCCGGGATTATTTGAATTGGTGGCTGTGCTTAGAGGACAAACCTGTATTCGCCAGCGAAAAAAGACATTGGAGATTTTGGGTTCTTGATGATGAGTGCTATCCCGAAACTCTAACTACATTTTTCTCTTTCGTTTAATGGCAAGACATTCTATCAGGCTCGGTTTCTGCACAATTACTCCTACGCACTATCATTTTCATCGTCATCGGCACCATTTTGATCATCATCGACATCATTTTCATCTTTATCGCGTAATAATATCAATGTGTCACTCTTGACCAACCACGAAATGCCAAACGCTAAAAACAGCACGGTTTCGGTCACAAACATAAAGGGAAACGAAGTCAGATAATATTGTGTCCAAACCCCAACTCCAATAGCGAAGAGGCCAAATGTTATCACATGTGCGCTTTTCTTATTCTGTTTAGCCTTTTCTGTAGAATGCCATGAAAAATAGGCATTTATTAAAAAATAGGTCAGTACCAAAAGTAGCACGGCGGCGGACATCATCTTGTAGTCGTTCATCGCGGGCAATTTCAAGCACTTAAATGCACCGATAGCAAGCAGGCCAAATATCATCATATAAGCACACCAATTATACACCTGGTTCCGTTTCGCCTTGAGCGTTCCTGGTCGTATAGACTCACATTTCGATTTTGTAAAACGATACCGCGAAATATAGGCCAGCGTCAAAAAGAGCAATATGGCAGACAAGTAATGCATCGCCTCTACCGCTCTGTTGTTGCTTGTCGCGGGGAAGAGTGCAACTCCGAACGCCGACAATCCCGCGAGATGGCTCGCCTGGTCATCCCGAGTGTCATAGCCTTTATAGGCAAACAGAAATGCACCGATTACGCATAGAATCCCAACGAATACGTCTCGACTCGCGCTATCGTAATACGCACTGATTGAATTTTTGACACACTTACTGAAATCTTCTACCATCATAGTATTAGACCCGTAATCGTACAGACATGCAATGAGCAGGAGAAGCGGCAGTCCGATACCCAGAACTCCGACGATATACTGGAGCCTCCTAAGCGCATCTTTATTTTCCTGAACCTTACCTTTTTCACCTATACGAGTATCAAAGTTAAAATTAAATTTAAAGGCGAATTTTAAAAGCAAAGCTCCAATTCCAGTTACTACAAACACAATGATTATGTGTTCAATGACTTTGATTATCGGATCCACTTGTACCACAGCAATGTATTGTTTTGCTTGCAATCCCCACCGATCTTCCGCTGTCACCGTCACCATCGTATTGCCCTCCTTCGTCCCAGGCTTGATGGTCACCTTGCCATCATCCATACTCACCGTTGCAATAGCTGTATCACTCACCGTCGCCTTGTATGTCAGTGTATCTCCGTCCGCATCGCTAAATTTGTCCGATACATCCACAGTGTCGGGATCAACACCCAGCATCACGGAAGCAATCGAGTCCACCGCCAAAGGAGCTTGATTCACCTTCACTGCTATCGTCTGCGTTGCCTTCAAACTGTCTGGGTCTGTAGCCACCACGGTAATTGTCGCACGGAACACACTGTCCCGACCGATTATCACTTTACTGCTATCCATATGCGCCTTTACAATGGCGTCTGCACTCACTAATACCTTGTATGTCAGCGTATCTCCGTCATCATCCTTGAATTTGTCCGATACATCTATAGTATCAGGATTAACACCCAGCGTCACAGGATCAATGGTGCCCTTCGCCATAGGGGCCCTGTTAGGCGGCGTATCACATGTATCGTGACTACTCCCAGGAACCTGAGACAGCGGATAGATCAAAAGCGTGGTGACGATGATAACAACAGTCGTGATTCGTTTACGCATGGTTTTCTCCTTCCTCCCCCACACAAGAGGGAAAAAATAAAGAATCAGGATCTAAAAAGACCGGACAACTCGAAAACCGACGGTGCTACTTCGGAAAATTTCACCTCCAACTATATGACCGAAAATCCTTCTTTGGCGAGATTTGAGGAGTATGCTGGCCCGACATGCCGAGCAGATAGCAAGACTGAAATCAGAATAGGGTTCGCTTATCCACGAACCACCACGCAACACGCGCTCAGAACAGTCCCCAGACTCCCACGCAGAACCGTCTGCAGGTGCCCCCTTGTAATCCCAGTTCCAACAATCTTGCACCCACTCTGCCACATTACCGTGCATGTCGTGGAGACCCCATCTGTTGGCACTAAACGAGCCCCCTGGAGCTGTCTTCTCTGCATCCCACTGATTGCGGGGAAATCGCTCCAGGGTGGGCACCAGCCACAGAATGAACTGGTAATGTGCCTCTAATGCCGGTCCAGTTTGACGTGCCCGAGCATTTGACTGGTCATTCAAAAGCCTAACTCCTGATATCCTATCCTATAACAGGATTGTTCAATGGGGAAAATTCTTCGAACATACCACGTAAACCCTCCCTCGAAAAAAAATCGTAAAACCCCCCGTCTAAAACCAACCCCCAAGCCCCCACCCCCCACCCTCCCCCACAAAAGAGGTAAAGATGTAAAGAATCAGGAGTTAAAAAGACCGGGCAACTCGAAAACCGATGCTGTAGTACCGAACATCGGTGGTGCCTCTGCTGCGATACGCCGAACGCAAATTCCTCGGTTCGAGGTCCCACGAACCACCACGAAACACGCGCCAGCACCCCTCCGTAGACTCCCGTGCACTTCCATCAGTAGGTGCGCCCGCATAGCTGCCATGATAGCAGTCTTCCACCCACTCCCTTACATTACCGTGCATGTCGTAAAGGCCCCAGCCATTGGCTGCGAATGATCCCACTGGCGCCGTCTGCTTACCATCCCACTGACTGCCGCAACCATCACAATTGGCACGGTTTTCACCAATATGATCCCCCCAGCTATACGCCGTCTCTGTACCTGCACGCGCCACATACTCCCATTCCGATTCACTCAATAAACGATAGGGTTTTCCCGTCTTGCCAGACAACCAGCGAACATAAGACTGGGCATCTTCCCAGCTCACATTCATCACAGGACGATTCTCGCGGTCCCAGCTATCATCCTGTTCGAGTCACGGGCTTTGGTCCTCAGGTTGTAGGCATAAATTTTCTGGTCATAGGAGTCCACCACCCACATGGTCGTTCCGTTCGACCAGATCCCTTGAGGGCGTTGGTTTCCTGCGGTGCTTAGCTTATTGAAGTCCTTGTCCGGGTCACGGGTCATGTCTCCAGTCGATGCCGGACCTGTCAACACAAACACCGAACAAATGGTCAACATAATATGGTTCCACATAGATGCCTCCTTTAGATACTTGTTCACCGACTCAAGTGCAATCATAGTGGTCGCTAAAAAAATCGTAAAACCCCCGCCAGTCCCCAGCCCCACAAATGAAGTAAAGATGTAAAGAATCAGGAGCTAAAAAGACCGGGCAACTCGAAAACCGATGACGTCGTCCCGATAGCCGGAGGGGTACCAGTCGCGATACGCCGACCGCAAGACCCACGGGCTGAAGTACCACGAACCACCACGCAACACGCGCTCAGAGCAAATTCCAATCCATGCAGAACCATCTGTCGGTGCGCCCCTATAACTCTCGTTCCGACAATCTCGTACCCACTCCCATACATTACCGTGCATGTCGTAAAGGCCCCAGCCATTGGCCTCGAATGATCCCACTGGTGCCGTCTGTTTTTTATCCCACCGACTGCCACAGCCATTGCAATTGGCGCGGTTGTAACCAGAATCATTCCCCCAGCTAAACATCGTCTCAGTTCCCGCGCGCGCTGCATACTCCCACTCCGCCTCGCTCGGCAAACGATAGGTCTTGCCCGTCTGTGACGACAGCCACTGCGTGTAGGCCATCGCATCAAACCACGAAACATTGATCACCGGACGCCGACCACGCCCCCAACCTTCATCGTCTGCCCGCTCGCGTCCCGTCGCATCGGTGAATGCATCATACTCCTCAAAGGTCACCTCATACTTCGACAGGGCAAACGAGTCTATCATCACTTCATGCACAGGTTTCTCAGCGTCCGAGCAGCGCCTACCCGACACACAGCCCATCTGAAAACTGCCCGACGGAATCATCACCATCTCAGGCATTGGAAAACTCGGTTCGGAATACACAGAATACACCGTCCAGCAACTCACCACAACGGCCAAGACGACAAACATGCGCCACATACTGAACCCCTTTCTTGTAGTCTTAAAAACAGGCACGTCTTATTTTGTACTGATAACTTGCTTTACTTATGCTTTGACCTCTCATAAGTAAACCGCCTTTCTGTTGCACAAGCCAGGTAGAAAAATGCAAATCATCAATCCACCTCAAGCACAACCAAAAACGTTTCATATTCCACCTCACTTGCTTTATTCTTTTTCCATGATCTCGGCGTAGGCTTCAGGACTGTGTTTGCGGATGAGGTCCAGGATACGGTCCGGATTCACGCGCAAATGATGAATATCGAACCAGTTTTTAACGAATAAGTCCTGTTTTTTGTGGTAACGCCAGCGCATGCGGCGAAATGCCTCCTTAGCCTGCTTTTCGTCCATGTAATGGTCTTCCGGCAACTTGTATTTACCTTCATCCAAAGGAAATTGATACTTCGACAGAAATTTTTCCCATTCAGGACTTCCTGGCGTGTCCCAGCCCCATTTGCCGGGTGAAGCCAAAACACCAGGGTTCTTCAAATGGATATACGCTTTAAAAGTACCAAAACGCATGCTATTGTCTTTCGAATAGAACTCGTCCGGCAATTCAAAAAGGTCATAGGTCACGATCGAAAAGCTAAAGTCCACGTAATCGATTTTGTCCAACACGTCCTGGCTGACGTACACTTTGCTATCGCCGTAGAATGATATGTCAGTCTCGTTTTTATCACCGACGCTGACAATTTCAACTCTATTGGCGTAACCGTCGTTCGCTCCAAAGATCAGGCTCCCCAAGTGCGGCATGAGGCATTCATAAAGTTCAACCGGCTCGCCCATCAAAGTCCAGAGTGCCAGGCGCATTTCATACTGGCTGGTCGCGAGGGGTTTCAACGTGATGGTGCGCCGCCCGTACCTGGCAAAAATGATTTCCGACGAACTCGCGCCCTCCAAGTTTTCCTTAATGGTCTTCTTCAAAAATGCCCTATCTGACTCGGCATGCGCCGCCGGATGTGATAACCACAAGCAACTTGCAATGACCACAAATACCAAAAAATGTTTCATACTCTACCTTCCTTTCTTTGAAGTCTAAATCTTCTCCTTTATGGCATTAAACACATAGATATAATGCAATATGTGTGCCACTGTGAATGGACCCAAATAACTATACTCGTAAGATGTTATTTTTAATCAGGATAGAATTATTATAAAAAAATAAGAGTTAGACTGTATTTTATATTTTCGAGATCGTATATGATCTCAAAAATAATCAGTCTAACTCTTATGTATTACTTAAGTATCTTAATAATAGTATTTTAACAACAAAAGATCATATATGATCCTTGAGATTATATATGATCTTTACCTGGGCGTTTGATACCCTGTTTTCTCATTTTCCCATACAGCGTCGAAGGGTGTAGTCCCAGCAGTGCCGCTGCACCATGAACACCTTTTATCTGATAGTTGGTCGCTTTGAGCACTTTGAGTATGTAATCGCGTTCATATTCAGCCAAAGGCACGATTTCTCGGTCTGTAAAAACAGGAGAGCTACTGCTTATGAGGCCGATATCCCCAACGTCAATTCGAGAATCCTGACACACGATTACGGCGCGGTTTATCGTATGCTCCAGTTCTCGCACATTGCCTGGCCAATGGTAGGCTTGCAGCACTTCTATAACCTCTACTGTCAAAGGGCCGATTTGCTTATCTAAATGTGTCGCCATGCGGTTCTTGAAAAACTCGGCAAGGTATGGTATATCCTCCTTGCGCTCGCGCAGCGGCGGCAAATACATCGGAAAGGCATTGAGGCGGTAATAGAGATCCTCCCGAAAATCATCTGTGCTGACCATCTCTTCCAGATTGCGATTCGTCGCTGCCACAATCCGCGTCTTTGTCGTCAGCGTCTCGCTGCTCCCAACGCGCTCAAACGTGCCCTCTTCCAGCAAGCGCAACAGCTTGACCTGCGTTTCCACAGCCATATCGCCGATCTCATCCAAAAAGAGCGTGCCACCCTCCGCCAGTTCCACCCTGCCCAGTCTGCGGGAAATAGCGCTGGTAAAAGCCCCTTGCTCGTGACCAAAAAGTTCGCTATCGATCAACGCCTCGGGCAATGCACCGCAACTAACCTCTATAAAAGGCCCATCGCTATGGTTACTCAGCGCGTGTAGCACCCGTGCTGCCAGTCCCTTGCCCACACCTGTCTCGCCCATAATCAGCACAGTTATATTGGTAGATGCGATTTTTTCAAGATTGATTAGAAACTCGCGCAGAGCCTCGCTATGCCCGATAAACTTCTGGCTTCCTCGACGGTTGATTATGTCCGTAAATGCTTCGATACGCGGGTCCGCCGTTATCGAGAGTCTTACCTGCGCGATCTCTGAATAATTGAGATCGCGATCTATAGACCTGACCTGAAAGGTGTAGTCTCCCGGCGGCAAGCCCCGGTAAAAGGCCCGCATCTTTCGGGTCGCTGGACGCCAGTCGGAGTCGTATCCCTTCAGGCGATAGACATAGAGCATGTCGCGCGGATGTGTGGAAAAACTCATCCCCTTGTATTCGAAAATCACCTGCTGTCCTGCCGTGGACAAGATGATGTCGTCTAAGTTCTCATAGACCTGATCGGCGACAACCTGAATCAGGCGAATCTGGGGCGGAGTTTGCCGCTGGCGATAGCGTATTATAGAACCCAGAGCAGTGCCAAAATAGAACGTTCCGTCGCGATCTTCGAATATCTGAGAAACCGATCCTATATGCGGTGACTTGATGGTCTGAAAAAGCTGACCATCGTAGTGAACTACACCGCCTTCTGTCCCGAGCCAGAGGTGTCCTTGCCGATCCTCGAATAGACACCGAATGCGGTTGTTCGGCAGACCGTCTTCAGTCGTGAATGTGTGGAAAGTGTAGCCATCAAAACGAACGAGACCGCTCAAAGTGGCAATCCACAGGTTGCCTGCGCGGTCTAATAGCAGGTCGTTGACCTTGGGGTCTATCAAACCATCTTCAATTCCATAAAATTTAAGGCCATCTTCGGGATGCCAGCGAGCGAAGCCCCTGTTGCCAACTGAGAAATTGTGGCAGGCCAAATGAAAATAGATCTCGCTGTTGCGCCCGGCAATCACAGTGCCAATGCGGTCTAAAATATCTTTCTTTTCATCCTCCACAAAAATGGTTTGGAACGCCTCGCCCCGCTGGTAAATGATCTCTAATGGGCTGGTCGAAAACTCTTCTTTTTTGAATCCGATTTTAGTTTTATAGGTGCCCTTTCCCCAATAGCCGAAAAGGAATTGACCTTGCGCGTCCTGGGTAATTGTACTGATACTCCTGTCGCCTGAACCCGCAGCTATTTTTATTTTTTTTATTTCCTGCCCATCGTAGCGGAACAGGCCGTTGAGGCCGCCAAACCACAGATACCCCTCGTGGTCCTCGTACATAGAGAAACAGTTGTTGATATCAAAGCCTTGCTCGGAGCCTACAAATGTAAAGTGCTCGCCATCAAAGCGGGCGACGCTTTGGGGCAGGTCAGTAAGAAGGGGTGACACACACCCGATCCATATATCACCTTGCCGATCTTGTACGATCTGCGAGATTTCGCTCGGCTCTTTGTCTTTGGGAAAAGCCTTACCGAGGTCAAAAACGCTGATACTATGAGCATCGTAAAGTCCAACGCCGCTCCAGGTGGCGAACCAATACTGATGATCGCGATCCTGAAACACGGCTTTGACTGCGGGATGGGACAAGCCATCGGCAAGGGGAAACCTGCTGAATCCGTCACTGTCCTGATACAATACCCCTTCCGAGGTGCAGAACCACATTCGCCCTTCACGGTCACACTGAATTTTGCGTAGCCAGCCTCCCAAATTTACCTGAACAGATTGGAAGGCACCATCGGCATAGCACCAGAGTTCATCTCGATTTCCGAACCGACCAATCCACACCTTGCCGGTATGGTCCTGGCCCACGACATAGGCGGTCCCTTCGTAGGGAAAACCGTCTTTCTCTTCATAGCGGTGGAAGAATTCACCATCAAAGCGGATGAGGCGGTCAAAGCCAAACCACAGGTGTCCTTGCGGATCCTGAGTAATACCCCAACACATGGCCCACTGATGAGAAGGAGGCTGCTCGTAGTGCTGGAGGTAGAGCGGAATCATGTCGTGAAACACAGTACCATCGTAATACCCCAGGGTACTCGTGCCACCGAACCATATACGCCTCTGACGATCTTCGTAGATAGATTGCACGGATCGGCCTGCGATCCCATCGCCCTTCAAATAATGGAAACCCACCCCGTCGTACCAGCAGACGCCTTTTTCTGTACCGAACCACAATCGATTCTGACTGTCTTGTGAAACAAAATAAATATGATCATTAACAAGGCCGTCCTGTTTGGTAAAATTCCGGAACTCGTCCCCGTCGAAGCGACTAACACCGTTGTCCCAGGTGGCGAACCAGATACACCCCTCGTTGTCCTCGGCGATATGTTCAACGCGCAGCCCGGCAAGGCCGCTATCCAGAGAATAAGTCCGCCAGGTACCCATGCGGTCAAGTGATTTGAGCATAAAAAACCCTTATTATCACGCGCTTGCATTGGGGACGGATTACAACTGGTCCAGGCCCGTTCACGCTTTAATTCAATGCTGCGCGCGACGCCATCCACAACATTTGACACTATCTCTGTGTGAGAAAATACCACGTTGATGCCCAATGTCAAGCGGTGTAAAACGGGGCGATGTCCTGCCCCGTTCATTAGCCTTTATAGCGGTTCCACTACACCTCAAAACAAAAGGGGTTGCGAGCAAAAACTCACAACCCCTTGTTTATTGGTCGAGGTGGAGGGATTTGAACCCCCGGCCCCCTGCTCCCAAAGCAGGTGCTCTACCGGACTGAGCCACACCTCGTTTCTGATTTAAAAGTATGGGATTCGGAAAATATTGTCAATAGAAAGAAGCCGGTTTTATCGCGTCCCCGCCATAATCGCCTCGGCCAATTCCATCGTTTTAATCGCCTCATCCAAATTTGCCGCGGGAAGCGCGACTGGGCGATCTTCTTTGACGCAATCGATGAAAAATCGGTTCTGTTCATCTGTTCCCGACCCATTCCCGCTCAACGCCATCTTCTCACCATCGCAAAAAACCTCTCCGCGCGACACACCCTCCATATAAGCCGAAATCTCGTGCCCGTGGATCTCATAACGCTCCAGCCTGGCATTGGTCGTATAATTGTGAATAAGTTGCGCGACAACGCCATTTTCAAACGCGACGAGAGCCGCGTGTACATCCCGATAGCCGGACATAGACCGCTGCACCACACTGTGTACCTCAGAAACATCAGCACCTGCCAAAAAGCGGATGGTATCAATGGCGTGAATCGGCGTTTCAAAAAGCATACAATCCATCAGTACCTCGGCAAATTTGCCCGAATTGCCCAACTCCGTGATACTCTTGTGGAACTCCCCCACCAATTGCGTCACGGGACCGCGATCCAGCACCAGATTGCGCGCCTCGACAATAATCGGATGAAATCGCCGATTCCATCCCACCATGGCTTTCGCATCCGTTTCTTCAGATGCAGCTTTTAACGCTTTGGTTTCTTTCAGACTCAAACCCGGTGGTTTCTCCAAAAAGGTATTTACGCCAGCCTCCAGACACGGCAATGCAAGCGTGGCATTTAAGTGTGCAGGAGGCGCGACAAAAACAGCGTCGAGAGCCTCGCCTTCGAGCAACGCGGAAACATCGCCGTATTGTCCTTCGATCTCATACTCATCACACACGGACTCGCGGATCTCCACAACCGGATCGCAAACCGCTGCGAGATGCACATCTTCAAATTCATTCAAGATTCGGATGTGTCCCCTGCCCCGGCCACCACATCCAATTACACCAACGCGTACGTTATCCATCATATCCTCCTCAACCTGTCCACTCCGCGGGATCAATATCTATCCACCTCGCATCAGTTTCGCCCCACTTATTGGGCGCAGTATCAATCTCGTATTTGGCAAAAACCCTATCAATTGCCCGCTTTGTATCCTCACCCAATGTCCACCCCAGAGCACCCATATTGTCTTCAACCTCTTCCGGCTTTCGCGCACCCACCAGTGCCGTGCTCACAGCCTGGTGAGACAACACCCAATTCAGCGCCATATGCGGCAGATTTTTGCCCAGTCCTGCGGCGATTTTCTTCAACTCATTCACCGCCCGAACATTGCGCTGGAATATACCCGGATCAAACAGGCGCAAAGTCGTATTGCTACCGCCTCTTCTCCGCCAATCATTATCTTCAAAAACCGTATCTTCTGTAAACGCGCCAGCGAGCAAGCCATAAGCCAGAGAACCGTACGTCATCACCCCCACATTATTTGCTTCCGCGTATGGAAACGTCCATTTCACATGGCGGCGATCGAACAAATTACAGCCGTATTGCAACACATCCACGTGACGCGCATCCATACACCGCGCAATTTCTGGAGGCGTAAAATTCGACAGCCCCACAAACCGCGTCTTCCCGGCCTGGACGATTTCTTCCAAAGCACCCATGGTCTCTTCAAAAGGCGTATCGCGGTCGGGCCAATGCACCAGATACACATCGACGTAATCCGTATTCAGCATCTCCAAACTTTGCTCAATCGCCCGGTGGACCATCTCTTTGCTGCTGTCCCTGCCGTGTTTATAGCCAATACCAAACTTTGTGACCAAAATCACATCTTTACGCCTCGGTCCCAATGCCCGTGCAAGCAACCGCTCAGACGTACCACTGCCATATCCCTGAGCCGTATCAAAACAATTGATCCCCAAATCGATGGCGCGATTGACCGCAGCAACGACCTCAGCGTCATCAATAGACCCATACCCCCCGCCCAATTCCCAGCATCCAAAACCGATTGCCGAAACCTTCAAACCCGTCTGTCCAAACTCGCGATATTCCACAATAACCTCCTTTATTCGCGTTCAAACTTCGGTTGCCTGGGTGCAAAACCGCGATCCATGCGATAGGGACAGTCTTTCAACGGCAGATGCACCCGCTCGCCCCCTCGCTGGTGCGATTCGACAAAAGCAAAAATCAATTCCTGATTGGCATGTGCCAACCGCACACCGCACCGCGTCGGTTCGCCCGTATCCAGCGCGTGTGCCAGGTCTTCAATCAAATGTACCGTAGAACTCGTCGGCTCCACCTCTGGAAAATCCCCAAACCCCAGCACATTCCGTCCCCTGTGATCGTGCCCAACCACCTCGCGCACCTGCCACCCCGCGCCATTTTGCAAACTCGTCACAACCCCCGCATCGCCCACAGCTTCAACCTCCAAACCGCGTCCGGAATTGAGGGCATAAGCCGTCACGCCATTTTCAAACTGGATAATCCCATGCCCCACCGGATCCGCCTTCAAAATATTCCCCTCAATCTCATCCGCCCCCTGTGATAAATGCGCCTGCACCCACAATGCGGGATGGTCGCTATTGAGGCGCATCAACAGATCAAAACTGTGACTCGCACCATTGAAAAGAGAACTCGTCTGATGAATAATCAGCGACCGCAATTGCCCAATACGCCCGCTGTCAATCACCGCTTTCATACTGTCATACCCTCGATCCCATCGCCGATTGGTCCCCAGATTGAAAAACACACCATTGCGCTCACACGCATCGACCATCGCATCGGCATCCGCCATAGAAGCCGCCATCGCCTTCTCCGCATAAATCGCCTTTGCCCCATGCTCGGCAGCATACACCACAATTTCTGCGCGCTGCTCTGGCTGCGTGGCCACGCTCACAATATCTGGCTCTTCCGTATTGATAAGTTCCCGGTAATCCGTGTACTGCCGCGATTTTGGAACCCCATATCGCTCGCCCGCCTGCGCCATCACATCTTCGCGCAGATCCGAACACGCGACCAAATCCGTTCGATCACATGCCTCGTATCCCGCTGCATGGGAATACGCCAGCGTGTTGTCCACCTCATTGTCGATAAATGCTCCCATCCGACTGCATCCAATCAGTGCTGCGCGGTATGTTTTCATGGTCTGCTCCCAATAATGGCTTAAACGTGAAAGATGTACAAATCCCTTTCTTCTAGCGGCAGATTTACCCACGCACTCCCCCGACGATGGCTCTCTGCCACAGCAATACAAGCCTCAGTGATGTGATGAGCGACCTCCACATGCCCCAGCGTTGGACGCCCTTGCTCATAAGCGTCTATCAAATCCTCGAGACACGACACCACATGGCTTTTGGGCACAACAGGCGCGACCTCCGCATCATCCCATCCCTGGCGTTTGCCGACCATAGTACCAGTTTTTCTCAGCTTTATGCCATCGCCGTTATTAATCGACCGGATGCACCCTTTTGTCCCTATCACCTCAAATTCCCACCCACCAGCGGGTACCGACCAGGCTTCTATGCCATTTTCAAATCGCAATTGAAAAGTCGCGCTCGGATCAAAAGCAATGTGATTGTTCTCAATCGCAAAATCTCGTGGCAACAATTCACCCCGCACCGCTTCAATCTCCGGGTCACCCAGCAAAAAAGAAAGCGTATCTATGGAGTGGATATGCCCGTGCATCAAAGACGAGGCCGCGTAGTGAACAGCTGCTTTGGGTTCCCCAATTTCACCCTCGGCAATTGCGCGTCGCACCGTGTGATAACTTTCGTTAAATCGTCTCAAAACACCCGTATTAAACACAGTGCCATTTGCTCGTACCGCTTCCAAAATCTCATCTGCCCGCGCTATTGAACTCGCCATGGCCTTCTCCACATACAACATCGGCACCCCAGCATTGGCAAGGCTCACGGTTAAATCCGCATGCGAATCGCCCCTGAAATTGGCATCGGGTGCTTCATGGGCAGGCTTAAACAAACCCGATGCGGTTGTACACACCGCCACCAGATCGAGCGACTCTCGATCCACCATCTCCAGATAATCTTCGTACACAGCCTCCACACCCCATCGCCGGGTAAAAGCTGCCCGCTTATCTGCCTGCAAATCGGAGCCAGCGACCAGTTCGAGTTGATCTATCACCTCACAACAGGCCGCAATAGAATACGGTTTTACAGCATGCCCTTCATCGTCAATGGTGCTACCCATTCGTCCCAATCCAATAATGCCCACGCGATAGGTTTTCAAAACGCACCTCCTATTCACAATCCCATTTTACAGCCGAACGCTTGCATTATGCCATGAAGTAGATGACAACACAATCACAATTTCGAGCCTATTTTTTGATCTATTGCCCCCGGAAATCACGCCAGAACCGCATCACAAATGCCCACGCAAACAAACGAACAGCAATAGCATAGGCAATGCTCCCAATCACTCCTCCCAACAACAGAGTTTCAACAAGCCCCAGATCGGTCAATAAACGAACCGCAACCAGCGCAGCGGCGACCAATAGCGTTGTCAGCAATGGTCGAACAAATGATTTCAAATAATTGGCCATTCGCAGATTGATCAAACGGTTGACCAGTATTTGCGTAACCACGAGAAATAACGCAGCAGCCGCTGAAAGCACGGCGGCGATCCCATCGATACCATAGCGCACCCCCCAATAGAGCGCGGGTACGAAAACAATCAGATTTACAAGCGTCCATCGGAATGACCAGTCTGCCTTTCCTTTGGCGAGAAAAACTGACCCCACAACCGTACCCACAGCTTTAAGCATACCAGCTAAAACCAACAGCCTGAGTGAATTAAGAGCCGGCAATATCTCCTCGCCTTTTACGAACAACAAAATCTCTCGCCCATAAATAAAACCACCTATGAGCGCGGGCCAGGCCAAAAGGGCAATCGCAGTAATAGTGCGCGTATATCCCCGTCGCAAAGTCCGATTATCGCTCTGCACCACGGAAAAAGCCGGAAAAATTACCCGCGTAAGCACAACACTTGCCCGATTCAATGGAACCATAGTGTATTGATAGGCAAAAGCGTACATACCCGCAGCAACAGGCCCCAGTAAAACGGGAACAAAATAGACCTTGTCCAGATTATTGTTGATATTGTTGAGCAGATTCGCGCCAGAAACATTGAATCCAAATGGCAGGAGATCCTTCAGCTTTGCCCAACTAAACGACAGCGACGGCATCCAGGCAGCGGCAATCCACAAACCGCCCAACAATGCAATCTCTCTCGCTATTGTATTCCAAACCGCACTTTTTATGCCCCAACCACCAACGAGAAGGCCAATGCCAACAATTGCCGCAATCAACGCAGCGGCCATTTCACTTATTGCTATGGATTGAAAGCGCAATTCCCGAGCCAGAATCGCTTTCACAATGCCCGAAACAGATGCAAGGGGAATGATCAAAGCCATGGGTTTTGCAATATCAAAAAACGCCGCAATATTCGGCGTTCTCCCCAACCAGATAATCAGAAGCCACTCACTTGCAATAAACCCGGCAAAAAGCACCACGCCCACAAAAAGACAGGTCCAAAAAGCAGAAGAAATGTGGACGCGAGAGGCATTCTGGTATTTTACCAGGGCATCATTTAAACCCAATACACCAACCATCTGGAACAAAATTAAAACGCGCTGTGCCCAGATGAAATACCCCATATCTTCCAGATTTAGAATCCGAAAAAAAATCAGTGTCACGATTAGATGCACGCCCAACCCGCCACTGGTCCAAAACGCACCGCGCACCGCTCGTGTTGCCAGAGATTGACTGCTCACATCCTCCCCCATTTTTGTTCATGCACATCCTCTACCACGAATGCATGTGATGCCCCCGCCCGGGAAACCAAATCTGATCCACCACATAGGACGTGAACACGGCAAGCCCATAGCCCACCAGCATCCCGACAAAAAAGGGCCGACTGCGCCGATAAAGCGAAGCTCCCCCAATGCGAAGAATAATAGCTTTGGCGCTCCACGCAATCAAAATAGACATAGTCGAATGCATCGCGTGACCAACCGGCACAATCATCCCAATCTGATGCAGGGGCCACCATGTAAAGCGATACCGCAAAAAACTCATAACACTAAAAATGAGTGCTCCAGCACCGATAAACAAATAGCGTTCGGGTTTGTATTCGGGCACTTCTTTTAAGGCGTTGACCAGACCGTCGTACACCCGCGGCGGATAGCGCGTAAAAGGAAGATCATTAAAATTATACGCGCCGTGTGTATAACTCAAAAAAAGCGTCAGAATCACCGTCCCACCGATCCCAACGATGAGTGTCAAAAGCACGGTCATCAACAAACGCCCCTTTTGCTGCTGGATCAACTCGCCCAACCTGGCAACGTGAACCAGAGGCACCATAAACATTGCCTTGCTCTGGCAACGCAAGGCAGAAAACAGCGTGATCGAAGTTCTCGCACCCGCCGAATAATCTGCCGGATGAAAAAACAGATCTGCGAAACCGGCCTCGCTGATAGGCATGCTCATATACACCACGCCGGTTTCGGCAATCACACGGGCAAGCCCAACATAAGCGATGAATAAACCCAGGGTTAACAGACACGCAAAATTCCATTCCAATCCCATAGTACGCAGCCACAACAGCAAGAACAACACGCTGACCCCAAGCGAAATAACCGCCATGCGATGCGACATCAACTCATCCGAATCATCCACCGTATCGTCGCCCCATAACGCCTTGCGAAACACATCCTTCAAATGCAACCGCGCCGTCCAAAATGTCCAGAAGACCAGAGCAATAAATGCACCGGCACTTTGCAGCCCAGCCACCGCATCGCCGGGACCCGTTTTGGCCGTCAATGTGAACCCAATTCGACGAAAAAAAGCAATCTCATTGAGGTATAGAACATGAAATACCAGAATGGAAAACAACACATCCACATTGGCAAAATACGCAAAGCCAATGGTAAAAAAATTCACCCCTGTATGCTGCGGCGGATAAAATCGGGCAAAATAAAACCACTGCTGTCCCAACCAGATAATGGGAATACCGGGGTTGAAATACGACAAAATATTCCACGCTTTAACAAAAAAAATCAGGCCGCATCCAATCCAGAACAACCGATTGTACAAAATGCCTTCCCGCTTTGGCGCGTCGGCAGCCGAGGCCAGTTCTACCGGAGGACCGAGCACGGGATAGGCCACGCGCTCGTGCTCAGACCACTGTTTTCGCAACATACTTGAAAGCGCGATAGACGCCAGAACAATGGCTGCAATAACGCTCAACCACCAGAACAGCGGAACAACCCACACATCCCAGGGAATGGATTGTCCCGCAGGCAGGCCCTCGTAAAGCCATTGCATGGCGTGGCCTTCATTGCTCGGCACCAGCCAATCGGGCAAATGGGGATGGACAAATTCCGACCATTGATTTTCGGGCGTCGCCAGATAATGCGGCACCGAAATCATGCCCAGAAAAAAACTCGTCAAACCATAAGCGGGAATGGCCGCACCCAAAAGCCCCATCGCCAACACCATCAGCAACTCGGTTTGACACAGCGCATATCGAGGCTTTATCCAGCGCACCAACTGATTCAGCAACACCACCAGCACATAGGTACACAACAATACCATTGGAAAATGGCTGATATTCATACGCGATGTATGGGCGAGATACTCGGCATGCGTATTCCAAAACGCAATCCACAGCACCACGACCATACCAAAAAGAACAGCCCTGAGCGTAATACCCTCGCGCGTTGCTACATCTGTTGTATTTGAGGTTTGTACTTCGGCCATAATCCACCTTTCTCAATCACCTGCCTGACATTGCTCCCAAACTAATAACAGATCACGCAAATCCATCTGCCCGATTTCTGCGTCCCCACAAGCGATATTCAAAAGTAAACGCACCAGTAGCACTGCGCCCCAGCCGCCTGAACCCTACCGATTCAAAAACGGCCATCGCGCCTACCCCATCGCCGGGCACAACCACTTCCAACAACCGCAACCCCGCCTCCCGCAAATGCTCAGTCAGCGCGTTGACCAACTGCGTTGCCACGCCAAAGCGCCGATGCGTATCACACACCCCAAGCCCCACAATCGCGGCCTGCATCTCATCTTGATGCCATGCCACAAATCCAATCACCTGATCGCTCTGCACGGCCACAAGTATCTGCTCCACATCTATGGACACGTGCCCGCCCGGCAACTCCATAACGCATTGCGGTCCAATCATTTTTACTAATTCATTAAGTGCTTTTCTATCAGAAACCCGCGCTGGACGCACAGTTAAATTGGGTAACATCAGTTCTGGACCTGGTCATTCTGCAATCGATGCTGAATTTAGGTGATATTTTGATTCTGGAAGAAGATAGGTTATATTTGGTTTATGATCCTCAGTTTTCGCCACAAAGGTCTCAAATCCCTCTATGAAGAAGGAAATCGGCGATATGTTCAACCTGAATACGCTGACAAAATAGAGCGTATTCTAGCCCGCCTTGATGAGGCGACAGTACCTGGAGACATGAACCTACCGGGCTTTCGACTACATCCGTTAAAAGGTAACCGCATGGGATACTGGTCGGTCAGTGTGTCGGGTAACTGGCGCATCGTGTTTCAGTTTAAAGGAGAAAATGCTCGTAACGTGGACTTGATTGACTACCACTAAGGAGAAAAAATGCCGATGAAGAATCCGCCCCATCCGGGGCTGTCAGTACGCTACGATTGCCTGGAACCACTTGGGCTGAGTGTGGCTGTAGCCGCGCAAAAACTCGGCGTTGACTACGAGGAACTATCGGATATCGTGAACGGCCAGGCTGGCATCTCGCCTGAGATGGCGATTCGCCTGGACAAAGCCTTCGGCGGAGGCGCAATCACATGGTACCGAATGCAGGCGGCCTACGACTTGGCACAGGTCATGCAGAAGGCCGATGAGATTCAGGTTGAGCGCGTTGTAATCACTACACCATCCGACTGATTGATATCTATCCCACCGCATCCTGTATCCCCTTTCAAAAATAAAACCCGGCAATTACTAATAAAATAACTTGAGGGACCGCCTTATTTCAGTCAGGCGATCCCTTAATTTTTATCGTTCCAACAACTCAATTTCATACCCATCGGGATCATCGACAAACGCCATTTTGCGACCTGTGGGGAAAGTCTCTCGCCAATCGCCGGGCCAAATTTCGAGTCCATTTTTTTCTAGCTCATCGCAAAAGGCAATCAAATCGGACACGCCGATCGCAAAGTGCATCAAATCTTCGGGCACATTCAACTCGTAATCATCGGAATACGTCAATTCCAGCGTATGCTCGTTGCCCGGCAATTCCAGATGGCAGATCTGATTGCCCGCTGGCGACTTCTCCGAACGGCTCTTTAGCACAAAACCAAAGTGATCGCAATAATACTGGATCGACTTATCCAAATCGCTCACGCGAATGCGCGTATGAAGAAATACAGCCATGGAAAACTCCTTTCAAAAATGAAATTAAAACGCGATTCACAACTATTGTGATAAACACCAAAGATACACTCGACGTGCTCCCTCGACTAAAGTCGAGGGATTCCGGGAGTTGCCCTGACTTTCAGGCTGCCTCTCGAGAACTTGCAGCTTCGTGGACCGTATGGTGATCATACACCAAGACCACGGGGCGTGCCGAACGCCCACTACTGGGAACCCCAGATACCTGCCGGTGGATATTGAAAGCACCTACCAGATCCGCTTGACCTTCAAAGCCACATAGGCAGGAGTACCAACCACGATGTTTGCGATTGGATTTCTTTCTTATACCACAGTGCGGGCAAGTCTGCGAGGTATACTTTTCCGAGACGACTTTGACCTTTATGCCACACAGTGCGGCCTTGTATTCAATCATCGCCCTGAGCCTATCATATGGCCAGGCGTGCAGGCGTTGATTCATCCTTGTGCCATAAGCGATGTGCTGTCGGATGCCGGTCAGGTCTCCCAGGATGATAGTGCCCACACCCTTATCGGCACACATATCCACAAACCGTCTGCTGGCGATATGGAGGGCATGCGTGATTTGTCGGGCTTCTTTTCGGGCGATCTGGCGATAGCGTCTCGACATCTTGGGATGGTCCTGGCTGGGCGGTTTGACCTTTGCTCTGACCTTCTGCCAGTATCGGCGTGTGGCCTTAAGTTCACGTCCACAGATCAGATACCGCGTGCTGTCACAGAAATCTGCGGCGATGAGCCAGTCTTCGCCTATATCTACACCAACGGTGGCCTCTCTCAGCTTTTGAACAATATCCACTTCGACCACCAGACGGACTTGGAAATCCCGTGTGTGCGTATCGTAGATGATCTGGACGTTTTTCAACCTCTGAAGGTCAATATCTGGGCGGGTGTGGAGACGAAAGACGATATGGCGCACACCGTCCTGTCGGGTGGTGCCAAGGGACATGCGAAGATATGTCATCCCGCGTTTGTGGATCACTTTGATGGATCCATTATTGGGGTGGGAATAGCGCAGCGGAGACAGGCACGTCTTCTTCCTGAACCCTGGAGGCCGTGCCTTCTTGTCGCGCTTGCACTTTTGAAAGAACGACCGAAAAGCCCACCCCACCTCTTGTCGCGTGGTGTCCACCACATCGGAGTACAATTCCTTGTGGCGAGGCAATCCGCGGGCGATACGGTTGAGATGGCTGACCGAATAACAGACTTTCCCATGCTGGTCGTATTCTTCACGCAGATGGAAGATCAAGCCATTATAGACTTTGGTCGCAGACAGCATTGCGTCACGGAGAATGGCAAAGCGTTCAGGTTCTCCACGAAGATGGGCTTTTATTGTCAGGTATTGCATCTAAAATTGACCCTCCGCAATGCAGATTCATAGACACAAACTATTGTTTTTATTAGCTTAATCATACTCCAATATACTTGCAAATGGTATGAATGTCAACATCTACATGCAACACCACATTCAATCACGTCACATTCCTCTCCGTGCTCAAGCACGGGTCTCCTGCGACATTTTTTAGAAAAAGGCGAGGGACTGGAGGCTTTGGAGCAAAAAAAAACAGGTCGCGCAAAGCGGAACCTGATTGACAAAACAAACAGAGGAAAGTTAGACCATGGAATACGGCGATGGTGACGGGGGTTTGACCTTTTGTCCGGGTTCTATACCCAGAGCGCGTTGCACCCGCCGTATGGCGAGGCGGTAGTGACTTTGCACCGCACTTTTTGAAATCTCTAAAAGCAGCGCGATTTCTGTAAAAGTCTTGCCCTGCGAGCGCAGCAACAAAACCTCGTACTTGCGCCCTGTCAGTACCGTTTCAATAACGTCTTTGACCTGAGCCAAACGCACGGGGTCTGCCTCCCCGGGCATTAAATGGCGGATATGACATGGCGCGCCGTTTTCCTGCAAATTATCGGAAAGACGAACGAGATCTTCCGGCGCAAAACAAACTTCGCGCACCGTGTTATAATGTATTCTTTCGCGTTTCATAGCATTTTGTAAAAATGATAATCCCCGTAAAATTTCGAAAATTATGACGCCGTAATTTAGCGGATTCAAACACACTTGGCAAGGAAAAATACCTTATTGCAAGCCAGAGGTTAAACTCTTGCCAAAGTTGTACCCCGCCTCGCAAACATCTTGACGAAAAAAAATTTATGCTTAAATAAAAAGATGAAACCTCCCAGTCTTGCCAAACTGCGCAAGGAGACAAAATCCCATGATCGAGCTTATTATTGTTGTTGCTGCTGTTATTTTAATATCTGCCATGTGCTCCCTCTTTGAAGCCGTACTCTATTCTGTGCCCATCAGCCATATCGAAATCCTCGCGCAAGAAAACAAAACCTCTGGCCTCATCTTGCGACGCTTGCGCCAAACCGTTGACCGCCCAATTTCCGCCATCTTATCTCTGAACACCATATCAAACACCGGTGGCGTCAGCCTCGCTGGATTTCTTTTTGCCACAGCGGTTATGGGAGAAGAAACAGCCGGCGAGTCCTTTGCTGGCATTGCCTTTTCCATCGCAATGACCTTCGCCATCTTATTCCTATCCGAACTCCTGCCCAAAACAATCGGCGTGGTTTATGCGCGCCCGCTGGCGAGCATCATTGCCCGCCCCCTCCAGTTATTGGTCTGGATATTCGCACC
Source organism: Candidatus Latescibacterota bacterium (assembly GCA_965222605.1). Classification (GTDB taxonomy): domain Bacteria; phylum Latescibacterota; class UBA2968; order UBA2968; family UBA2968; genus VXRD01. The sequence continues at coordinate 5,825,872 of OZ244960.1, read as the reverse complement.
ATTTATTGTATTGTCGCGCCTGGCCACGCGCCTGGTTGCCAAAGAACAAAAAGAACAGGATATTTCCGATGAAGAACTCATTTCACTCGCCCGCCTGGGAAGGCGCAGTGGCGCATTAGACCCCACAGAAGCGCGCGTGATACAAAATATACTCTCCCTCAAATCCAAAACTGCAAGGGAGATCATGACCCCCCGAACCGTTGTCTTTTCACTCAAAGACGACCTCACCGTTGAAGAAGCCCGCAACCAGCGCGGAATATGGTCTTACAGCCGCATTCCCGTTTTCGAGAAAGATTTTGAAGACATTGTCGGCATTGTTTTGCGGCGCGACATCCTGGCTGCACTTACCGATGACCGCGACCACAGCAAATTATCAGACCTCATGCAACCCGTGCATTTTGTCGCCGAATCGCATAGCCTCGACCGCATCCTGCAAATGTTTCTCGACCGTCGCCAACACCTCTTTGCCGTCATCGATGAATACGGGGGACTCGCTGGCGTTCTGGCACTTGAAGACGTACTCGAAGAAATTCTCGGCTCTGAAATCGTCGATGAATCCGACCGCGTTGACGACCTGCGCGAACTCGCCCGTCGTCGCCGGCAAACGCTGGATGATTGAGCACCAATCCCAAATATGGAGTACCTTTATGCTACGTGTATGCGTCATCGGACTGGGGCCAATTGGCAACCGGCACGCTGACATTTATGTTGAAAACCCATTGTCCGAGCTTGTAGGCGTATGCGACATTGACGAAACCCGCGCCAATACGGCCGCACAGCGCCTGGGCGTCACCGCTTTTTACAACGTTCAGAAAATGCTTGAAGAACGCAAACCCGATGTGGTAAGCGTAGCCACGGGCGGATATGAATACAGCAGCGATCACTACGCACCCACAATACAAGCCCTCGAAGCCGGCTGTCACGTTTTGGGTGAAAAACCCATCTCAAATAATATTTTACACGGCGAAGAAATGGTCGCCAAAGCAAAAAAAATGGGCGTCTGCTATGGCATTGATCTCAACCACCGCTTTACCCCTGCTGCTCGCCTTGCAAAAAAATGGGTAAATGAAGGTCGCCTGGGCCATCTGCTCTTTATCAATATGGCGATGTGGATCATGAACCCGGCGGAAAGTTCGCCATATTATCACCTCAAAGCGCTCCACCCACACACCATTGACGTCATGCGCTATTTCTGCGGCGATATCGAAGCGGTTCAATGTTTCGCCACCAAAGCACCGGGGCGTAAAATATGGTCCACCGCGCAATTCAACATGCGTTTTAAAAATGGCGTAGTCGGTTCACTCACGGGCAGTTACGACATCGAACGCGGGCATCCCATGGAACGCTGTGAAGTCGCCGGAACAGGCGGTCGCTTCGTCCTTGAAGACATGTGGTACGAACTCACCCTCTACCCGGCGGGCAACCTCGAAAAAACCGTGTACACAGACCCGGCTTTTGGGGGATTTGGAGACTTTATCGACACCTTTCGAGACCGCATCGGCACATTTCTCCACCAGGTCAGAGACGGGGTTGCCCCCGAAGACATCGACGGCTCGGGCGAAGACGGCCTCGCCGTGCAAAAAGTCATTGCCGCAGCAATTGAATCGCTCGACAACGAAACCGTTGTTTACGTGAAATAGGAATATTTATGGACAAAGTTCATATTGGCGTAATCAGCCACGCACACGGACACATCAACGCATATTGTGGTCAAATGCAGCATTATGACGATGTCGAACTCATCGCCACATGGGACGACAACAAAGACCGCGGGCGCGAAAACGCCGACAAATTCGGCATGGAATTTCGCACGTCATTAGACGCTGTACTCGGCGATCCAAACATCGACACCGTCATGATCGGCATCGAAACCAATCGCCACGCAGAATACGCGCTGATGGCCGCTCAGGCGGGCAAAAACATCCTGCTCCAAAAACCCATGGCCACCACCCTTGAAGATTGCGATCGTATCATTGAGGCCGTAAATAAATCGGGCGTCAAATTTAGCATGGCCTTTCAGATGCGGCAGGACCCGGTCAACCGCAAAATCAAAGAACTCGTTGACACAGGCATAGTGGGGAATATCGCGGTTGTTCGCCGAAGACATTGCATCCCGGTACTGCTCAATCCCCACTTTGTCACTGGCGCGTCCAGATGGCACCTCGACCCCATTGCCAATATCGGAATGTACTTCGACGACGCCACCCATGCCGTCGACTGGTTCTACTGGATCTTTGGCCGCCCCGTCTCAGTAATGGCCGAAATCGACAACATCGTGACAGATACTGCGCCCGATGATAACGGCGTCTCAATATTCCGCTTTGAAACTGGCATGATGGGCATATTGTTCAACGGCTCCACCACCGTCGCAGGCGTCAACACCACTGAAATCTACGGCGACAAGGGAACCATAATCCAGGACTACGGCGACGCGCCTTCCACCTCTGCACCGCGACCAGAAGACGCCGTACCACTCAAATACATCCGCCTCGGTGAAGATCGCTGGACCGAATTCAAAATGGACATACCCAAAGGGCAGGGCGAGCGCATCGCCGCCATACCCCGTCCATTTATCAACTATATCCGCGGTCTGAGCAATGAGCGCGTCTCCCCAGAAGAGGGGCGCATCTCCGTCGAAATGATCCTCGGCGCGTATCAATCCGCTAAAGAAGGCAGAAGAATCACATTCTAAAAGCGCGAAAAGTGAAAGGATAATCCAATGCAACAAACCTATCCCGATCTCAACACATATAAACGGGAAGTATTTGCCCGCGAAGACGACTTGCTCAAAAGCATCATGCCCAACGCTGCCGAACAGGGTATTCCGCGAATCTCCGTCAGCCCCGAAGCCGGGCAGACCCTGTATTTGCTCGCCAGGACAATCGGCGCAAAAAAAATTCTCGAATTTGGCGCGCTCGCTGGCTATTCGGGTATCTGGCTCGCCCGCGCACTGCCCGAAAACGGGCAATTCATCACCCTGGAAATTGAGCCCAAACACGCCGAGGTCACGCAGCAAAACTACGAAAAAGCCGGGCTATCAGACCGAACAGACGTGCGCCTGGGCGACGGCGCAGAACTCATGAAAAACGCGGCGCAGGACGGACCTTTTGACCTCATCTTCATCGACGCGGACAAAGAAAGCTATCCCAAATACCTCGACTTTGCCCTTGAAAACACGCGCCCGGGCGGCCTCATCATCGCCGACAATGCCAATGGACACGGGCACGCACACCGCGCACTATCCGAAGGCGATGGTCGCCGAGGCATACAGGACTACAACCGCCGCGTTGCCAACCACCCCAAACTCATATCCAACATCATACCCGTAGGCGGCTGGCTCGCCGTCTCACTCGTTTTGGACTAAATGTGCCGTTCACATCTGCGAACATCCCATCTACAGTTGTCATAACTCTCGTAGTTGCGTAAATTTGCTACAAGGCTGGAGCATGAACGTCACGAATTATTTTGTCACCGTGCTGCTCGAAAAACATCCTGAAACACTGAGAAATTTGCGGACAATTATCGATGCAGTTGACAGTGGAAATATGGAGTAAACCATGAAAGAGCCATTTATGTATTTCCCCGATTCAGATACCCTGGAAATTACGCTGGCTCAGGGCCTCGTATCCAAAACCGAAAATGCCGGTGTTGATGGTGAACATGACAATATTCTCTTTTCATACGACGATCAGGGGAGGCTCGTATCTATCACAATTGATGCAGCGACCCAGGCTGTGAATTTGTCAGACATCATACAAAATCCTGAAAATACGATTAACGGACAGGCTTCAGAAATTTTCACAGTATCGAGCCTGGCAAAATCCTGGAATGTCTCCCCTCACACCATTAAAAAAATTATCAAATCCATGGCGAAAGCAGGTATTGGGGTTGGCCTCCCAAACAGCGCGAAAGGGCATATTGTCTTGACAGAAGCAGATGCACAGAAAATTGACCAATGGCGCAAAGAACATCCACAAACTCATCCAAAAACCGTTGATGTCTAAAAAAATGTCTTAAAATTACTACCGCATCATTCTCGGTATGTTTAGACTGACCGCTTGACCCTTCCATTGCCCTCCTTTATATTTGGTAAAACTCACAGAGGTCGCGTCCATGGTCTATGAAGCCCAAATCGAAGGCATATTTATCGACCGCCAATTCGAAGAACCGGTCATTATGCTCAAAGAAAAAGACGGCGACCACCGCGTGCCAATATGGATTCAAATGGGCGAAATGTTCTCACTTGCCCTTCATATCTCAGGCGATGACTACAAACCGCCGCGTCCATTTGCACACGATTTGATCAGAACAGTCATTAAAAACCTGCAAGCCAGCGTTCAACACGCACTCATCACAGACATCATAGACCACATCTATCGCGCGCAATTGCATCTCACCTCCCCTGGAACCCCTCTGGAACTCGACGCACGCCCCAGCGACGCGATCTTGATGGCACTCAAATTTGACGCGCCAATCTACATAGATGAAAAAGTGATGAAAAAAAGTGCCGAACTATCCAAAAAACACCCCCCCGGACGCCTTCAACAGCGACTCCAAAAACTGCATCCAGAAGATTTTATCAACTTTGTTCAATGAAAAAATTATCTATACTCCTTCTTATCCTGCTCTTCTCTGCCCAAATATCGGGTGAGATCTTCAGTCAGAAAGCGGAAACCCTTTTCCAACGCGCACTTGCCCATTATAACCAGGACAAATTATCAGACGCCCGGAATGGGTTTATCGAACTTATCGAACAACACCCCCCCAACCAGCGCACCTCTGCCGCGCGATTTCTGCTGGCAAAATCGCACTACAAATTGAAAGCTTACGATCTGGCTCTGGACGAGGCCATCGCGCTTCAACATCACTACCCGCGCAGCCGATACGTCTCCGAAACCGACCTGATCATTGGCGACTGTTATTTTCACCAGCACCAGATTTACAATGCTGCCACACAATATGTGCGCGTACTCACCAGCCGCGCCGACATACGCACCAAAGCGCGTGCAGCCGACCGCCTGGGCCAATTATCTGGCAGCGAAAACTTGACCGATGCAGAGGTCGAAAATCTGAAAATCGACTTTAATCGCGCCATCATCGATGAAGCCATTGCCTTTGGCAAAGCGCACTGGCACATAAAATTCGGCAACCTCAAAACGGGCAACAAACACCTGTCCTTCTTTCTCGATCACCATCCAAACGGACAATTTGCCGCACACGCGCGCCAAATCCTCATACGCGCGCGCGCTACTCCATCGTCCCAACCCGCTCCAGAACCCAAAAATGCGCGCTATAAAATTGGCGTCATCGCCCCATTGGGCACCCCAAACGGCGAAAACCTTCGCAACGGTATCACACTTGCGAGAGACCGCAATGCACTCGTATCTCACGACCAGATCGAATTAATATTTGAAGATTCCGAAGGCGACCCCATTCGCGCAGCACGCGCGGCACAGCACCTTGTTGAAGAACGCGAAGTACTCGCCATCATCGGCGCTCTCACAAGCGCGGAAACCACGCCTATCGCAACCATGCTCAGTGCCAAAAAAGTGCCTCTGGTGGCTCCAACAGCCTCAGACGATGGCATTGCATCCCTCAGTTCCTATGTTTTTCAAGTCAACGCAACACCGGGCGCGCAGGGCAGGCATATTGCAGAACACGCCGTGAATAAACAGGGCTTGCGAACGCTGGCCTCACTCGCATCTCGAGATGATTATGGCCGGACCATCGCCCGTGAATTTGCCACCAGAGCCGAAGATCTCGGTGCCGAAGTGCTCATTCAAGAATGGTATGAACCGGGCACCACGGATTATCGCCGCCAATTTGAACGCATCCGCAGCGCGGGACTGGCACTTCAAGTACCCGACAGTCTCGCTTCGGAAATTGACTCCTTAATCCTCGGCAACATACACATCGCCCCCCCACCGCCCGTCGTAGTTGACCCCGACACAGTGCAACTCGAAGTTGTCAAAGCCCTGGACGGCATCCTCATTGCGGGCGGTGCAGAAGACATCTTACTCATTGCGCCTCAATTTCACTCCGCCCTCGTCTCTTCGCAGGTACTCGGCAGCGATGGCTGGAACCACGATCAAGTGGCTCGCGACGGAGGCAATTATGTCGATGGTGCTGTTTTTGTCGCAAAATATTACGACCAGAGCCACCTCGAATCCGTGCAAAATTTCGTCAACGCCTACCGCTCGCGCTTTGGCAAAGAACAGAATATCGTTGCCGCCCTCGGATACGATGCCATGCTATCCATCCTGCACGGTATAAACGCGGGCGGCACCACCCGAGACCGCCTGCGAGACCGCCTTGAAACCCTTACCGACATACCCGGTGCAACCGGCCAAATATCCTTTGGCAAAGGCCATCGGGAAAATGCATGGATGTATATGCTCACCATCCGCAATCGCAGAATAGAACTGTATCAAAAATGAGGATCGGTGTATGAAGGCGAGTAAATCGAGCATGACTGGTCGCAGTCCAGACCAGTTCACTGTGCTGGCATACCGTTTGCATAAGGTCTATTGCAACAACAAAGCAACTTACTGTAAATTCAGACCTTTATATCGCAAACGCGCCCAATGCCAGAACACATCTTTCACATCCGCACGCTCGCATGGCACATTGTGTTCACCCTGTGCCTTCCCGCGCTCCTATTCGCGCAACCGCCCGCCATCTACACCGAAAACGAAGCCGAAGCGTATAATGACTTGTTGCGCGACCTCGAAGGCATAAGCCTCGAACTCAATCGCGCAAGCGCGAAAGACCTGCTCATTTTGCCCGGTCTCACCCCAGAACTCGTCCGGCGGATCATCGCCCGTCGCCCCTATCGCGCCCTTGCAGAACTCGCCAAGGTACAGGGTTTATCGGAAGAACATATCGACCTCATCGCGCCCTATCTGTCCATCGCACCCTCGCGCCCCTGGCGTTTGCAATATACATCCCGCGTCACGCGCCCTTCTAAACGCGCCAATAGCTTTGGCGACATGCGCCTCTATCAACGACTCGAAATCTCTTCACCCGCACATCTCTCTGCCTTTTTCCTGACCGAACGCGACCCAGAAGAACCGACCCTTACCGATCACGTCACCGGATATATTGCCCTGCCCCTTTCTCACATCGATATCATCCTCGGAGATGTGCGTCCAGAATGGGGACAGGGATTGCTCTTTTCTCGCCGCACCCGCAGCGCGACCGGCTTGAGCTATGCACGCGCCCGCACTGCCACGCAATCGGGCAATCGCACCAGCACAGAACACGGTGCCCTGCGCGGCATTTACCTGAGCGGCTCACACACTCATTTGTTCTGGAGCCTGATGTATGGCCGAATGACATGGGATGCGACCTTTGGCTCTGACACGCGCATCTACACCAGCGGCCTTCACCACACCGAAACCTCACAAGCGCGCAAAAACGCACTCCGCGAACGCCTCACAGGCGCGAACATAGCCATTGGCTCCTCGCAAAAACACATTGGATTGGCATTCCTCAACACGGCCTTTACACCCATCGCGTCTGACATAGCCAGTGATTCCGCCGTACCGCGCACTGCTCAGGCAGGCATGTTATTCAGCCTGAACGGCCTCTACCGCACCAACCGTATCGCCCTGTTTGGTGAAATCGCCCCCAGAGCTTTTATAACCGGCCTCGTCGCCGGTACGCCTATCCTGCGTCTCCACCTCATTGGCAGATACTATGGTACCAGTTTTCACAGCTTGCACGGCGCACCCTATGCCGCATACGGCTCCCCCCCAAACAACGAATGGGGCGCATTTTTTGGCCTGACCTGGCGCGTATCAAAACGCAAACGCCTCGATATCGCCCTTGACCGCTACGGCCATCTCCTTTCAGAGAAAAGCGCACTGCCAGAACGAGGTGCTCGCTTGCGGCTCAATTTTACCCACCGCTTCAGCAGGGGATTTTCTGCACGTCTAACCGCCGATGCCAGAAGTGCCACAAATCGCGTACCCCGCCAAAGTCTTCGCCTTGCATTCATCTACAAACGCCCCGCACGCACCATGACCGCATGGCTCCAGCGCGCTCACGCCGGTACCTCGGGAAACGCCGCCGGACTTCGCATGCAACTCGGCAAATCAACGGGCTTTTCCCTCGCACTTTGGGCCACCCACCACAAAATCTCATCCTACAACGCGCGTATCTACGACATTGAACCCCATGTCTGGGGCGGCATACGCCTGCTCACCCTCTCAGGAGACGGCACCAATCGCGGCTTGCGCCTCACCTGGGCAAACGCGCATTTCCGCCTGTCAACGCGCTACAGCCACCACCGCACCTCCTCGTGGTCAGCACAACTCGACCTCAAGCGTTAGCCATCCCCTCTTCTCTTACATTTTACCTCTTATTTTTATTGACTAATCAACCGCTTTTATATTATCATACCTCAGATTAGAGCACACAAGAACACGCACCCACAACAGAAAGGAGGAAATCTCTCGTAAGTTGTTGTGCTCAATATCACATCCATTTGGCACGGGCACTTTGCGTGTCTCATTCACCCTCTTCTGGAGGAAATTTCAATGATGTATCGACATCTCCCCTTTGTTCTTGTCCTCCTCATTGCATGCAGCTATAGCACGAGTGATGCGGTCCATCACAAAATGAGCGAGAAAAAAAGTGAAAGCACCGAAACAGTGACCATCTCCGATGCCAGCCTGCGCGCGGTCATTGCAGATTCCCTGAACATGGCGAGCGATGCGGCGATCACCGCGGCTGAAATGGCAAAATTGACGCGTATTGTAGCGCCAAATGCAAACATCGGCGATTTGACTGGCTTAGAGCATGCAACCGGCCTGATGCATCTGGACCTCGGTGCTGCGCGTGTGGATAATAAGGCCGTCAACAGCAATGATATATCCGACCTCTCGCCGCTGTCGGGTTTGACCAAGCTGAGAAACCTGGACCTTGAACGCGCCACCTCAATATCCGACCTCTCGCCGCTATCGGGTCTAACCGATCTGAGACAACTGCGTCTTGGTGCCAACATGATATCTGACATCTCAGTCCTGTCGGGCTTGACCAGGTTGAGAGTACTGTCGTTTTTCGCCAACAAAAAGATAGCCGATGTTTCGTCTCTATCGGGCTTAACCAAGATGAGAAACCTGAGTCTGAGCAACACCGGCATCTCGGATATCGCGCCGCTATCGGGTCTAACCGATCTGAGACAACTGACGCTCAATGTCAACAAAATCTCTGACCTTTCGGCACTGTCGGGCATGGCTGAGTTGAAAACCTTGAGTCTCAACAACAACAAAGTCGCGGACCTCGCGCCGATCGCCGGTTTGGCTAAGCTGGAAACACTCAATCTCAAGCGCAACGCGCTGAGTGAGACATCAATGAACACGCAAATTCCCGCCTTGAAAGAAAGAGGCGTTAAGGTAAATACCGACAGCTAAATATCTGTGAGAAGTTCACAGTTCCATTCACCGTCACACGAAAAATCCATTTGGAGGAACTACCCATGACGTATCGACATCTTCTCTTTATTCTCGCACTCCTCGTTGCATGCAGCTATGGCGCGAGTGACGCCGCCCATCACAAAGCCAACGAGCAAAAAAGCGAAAGCGCTAAACAAATGGAGCCAAAACCAGTCATGATTGCCGACGCCAATTTGCGCGCAGTCATTGCAGATTCTCTGGGCATGGCGAGCGATGCGGTGATCACCACGGCTGACATGGCTAAACTGAAGCGTCTTGTTGCGCAAAATGCAAACATCAGCGATTTGAGCGGCCTCGAGCATGCCAAAAATTTGACATTACTGAATCTTGGTGCTACGCGCGTGGAAAACAAGGTCGTCAACAGCAACGCCGTCTCTGACCTCTCGGCACTTTCAGGTTTGAAAAAACTGAGAACGCTAAATCTGACCCGCAATAATGTATCCGACATATCGGCACTTTCCGGTTTGAAAAATCTGAGAATACTGAATCTCAGTGTGAACCGCAACATCTCTGATATTTCGGCACTTTCTGAGGCGACCAAACTGAGAAATCTGAATCTTTCCGGCAACAAAGTCGCAGATATTTCGGCAGTGTCGGGCATGGCTGAGTTGAAAACCTTAGGGCTGAACAACAACAAAGTCATGGATATAGCGCCAGCCGCGGGCCTGGCCAACCTGGCAACACTAAATATCAGGCGCAATGCTCTGAATGACATGTCAATGAACACGCATGTTGCCGCCTTGAAGAAAAAAGGCGTTAAGGTAAACATGGACGCCATGGAGTCCATGGACTAAAGACAAATGAGATACCTGTGAAAATCTCAGATCATAACCAAACGAGTTCGCTCAGTGGAGACTGGGCGAACTCGTTGTTGTTAAAAATAAAAGGCATCATGAAATCAATCATTTCAATAATCATCCTCGCACTGAGTATCCAAACTCACGCAGAAGCATTCACCCCTCCGGATAGGGATCAGATTCTAATGACCTTAAAACCTGGCCACCCGCGCCTGATGATGGATGCAAACACCCTCGTACGCATCAAAAAACAAATTGCCCAGGACACTGTTGCCGCAAAAATCTATCGCAGGATCAAGCGAGAAACCCAGAAAATACTCACGCAAAAACCTTCGGAATACAGCATCCCGGATGGAAGGCGGTTGCTCTCCACCAGCCGCCGCGTGAAAGAGCGGGTGCGACAACTCGCCTTTCTCTATCTCATGGAGGGCGAACAACGCCATTTGGAACGCGCCTGGGCCGAACTCGAAGCCGCAGCGCAATTCAAAGATTGGAATCCCGATCACTTTCTCGACACCGCAGAAATGACTTATGCCTTTGCCGTTGGATACGACTGGTTGTATAACCATTGGACAGAAGAGCAGCGGCGCGTGCTTCGCACAGCCATAGCGGAAAAGGGTCTCAAACCCGGCTTGATGGCCTATCGCGAAAACGCCTGGTGGACGCGCAATCACAACAATTGGAACCAGGTCTGCAACGGCGGACTTGGCATGGGCGCGCTCGTCATAGCCGATGAAGAACCAGAACTCGCCGGCGAAATTCTCCACGCGGGCGTCAAAAGCATTCCTCTGGCGATGCATTTTTACGCCCCGGATGGCGCGGGTATCGAAGGCGTCACCTATTGGGATTATGGTGCGCGTTACAACGTGCTCTTTTTGTCCAGCCTGTTCAGCGCACTCGGCACAGATTTTGATCTCGCAGCCACCCCCGGGTTCAAAGAAAGCGGAGATTATCAGATTTACATTTCGGGGGCAGATCGCTACAGTTTTGACTTTGCCGATTGCGGGTTTCGGCGCGTGAGTTCCCCCATGCACTTCTGGATGGGCAAGCACTACGACATACAACACTACAGTTGGTTTCGCTACGATACGCTCAGACAATACGGCAGGGGAACTGTGCTCGACTTGCTGTGGTTCGATGACCGCGCAAAAGACTTTGATCCGAGCACCCTCCCCCTCAACAAACACTTTCGCAAAGCTGATGTTGCCACTCTCCGCACATCGTGGACCGACCCCAATGCGCTGGTCCTGGGCATTCAGGCTGGCGGCAATTACAATCTGGGCATGCACCGGCACCTCGATCAAGGCACATTCATCCTTGAAGCACTTGGCGAGCGATGGGCTATCGACTCGGGCACGGAACGCGAAACCTATCAAAGACATCGCAACAAACGCCAACGGTGGGAATTTTATCGCATCCGCGCCGAAGGGCACAACACCCTCGTGTTCAACCCCGGCAATGGCCCGGATCAGAATCCCAAAGCCAAATGCCCCATCACATCCTTCAAATCCGAGGCCAATCACGCGACGGCTATTCTCGACCTCACCGACGTTTATGCCGATGATGCAACGCGCGCACAGCGCACCTTTGAGATGATAGACCAAAATCATGTCGTGATTACCGACGACATTGAAGCCAAATCTCCGTCTGAACTCTGGTGGTTTATGCACACGAGAGCCAGCGTCAAACTCGACGGTCAAACCGCCCTTCTAACGCGCAGGGGCAAGCATCTCAAAGCGGAAATTTTATCACCATCAGAAGCCGTATTCACAGTTCTCGACGCAACCCCCTTGCCCACCTCCCCCAATCCCAAACAAGCCGATAACACAGGCCGCAGAAAACTGGCGATTCACTTTACAGACGTCACAACTCTGCAGATTAAAGTAAAACTCTCGCCAGAGGTAAGACCGTAGTGGTAGCACTTTGCTCTTTTCACCTTCCTATTTCTTCCTTAAATTTCCCCTACCTTCTTCCTCCCCATAATAACCTATCTACCATGTCCATCAAATTTCTACACGTTGCTGACACCCATATTGGCGTTGAAAATTACGGCCGTCTCGATTCGGGCACGGGCCTTCACACGCGCTTGCAAGACTTTATCAAAAGCCTTCGGTTTGCGTTTGAAGAAGCACTGAAAGAAGAGGTCGATCTCGTCCTCTTCGCCGGTGACGCCTATCGCTCATGCGATCCCACGCCCACGCACCAGCGCGAATTTGCATCCCTCATTCACATGCTCAGCGCCCGCGACATACCCATCGTCATGATCACCGGCAACCACGACAGCCCCGTATCTTATGGCAAAGCCTCATCTGTTGACATCTTTGGCACATTGGGCACTAAAGGCGTCTATATTGCCTCTGGAGACCGCCTCATCGACATTGACACAAAATCTGGCCCCATTCAAGTTGCCTGCTTGCCCTGGCTGCACCGCAGCCGCCTGTTAACCCAGGGGCCCTATCACAACCTGTCGCAAGAAGAAGTTGTCGAAAAACTTCAAGACCTGGGTGCCCTCCTGATTGACCGTCTGTCCGCACAGGTCAATCCCGCTATCCCCTCCGTTCTCGTGGGCCATCTCGCCGCTGCCGACGCCACCTTATCCGGCTCTGAACAAACCGCAATAATTGGGCGAGATCCCGTTTTTCTCACCAGCACACTCGCCAATCTCGCCTTTGACTACATCGCCCTGGGCCACATCCACAAATTTCAGGACCTCAACCCCAATGCTCAACCCCCTGTCGTGTATTCCGGCAGCATTGAACGCATTGATTTTGGCGAAGAGCGAGAAACCAAAGGCGTCGTCATGGTCACAATTGAGACTCAGGAGACAGGCAGGACGACATCTTACAAATTTGTACGCACACCGGCCCGTCCCTTTTCCACGATATCGGTTGATATCGCCCCAGATCAGGACCCTACAACAGCCATACTCGAAGCCATCGACAAACACACCCTGACCGATGCTATTGTGCGCGTCATCTACGATTTGCCCGGCGACCACACAGATACCGTTGACCTCAAAGCCGTCAAAAACGCGCTCGAAGACGCGTTCATGATCGCCAGCATTGCGCCCAAGCCCAGAGTCCAAAAACAGCAGCGCAGAGCCAGCATTTCAGAAGATATGGGCATCAAAGACGCGCTCCACGCATACTTGCAAAACCACCCCGACCTCAAAGAAATGGAAAAAGACCTTCAGAATTACGGCGCGCGACTCGAAGCCGAACTCAGAGGTAGCGAATGATTCCCATAAGCCTTTCCCTCCAGAACTTCCTCAGCTATGGCGAAAACGTGCCCCCGCTCGACTTTTCGGGCTTTCACGTCGCCTGTATATCTGGACGCAATGGGCACGGCAAATCTGCCCTGCTCGATGCCATCACCTGGGCACTGTGGGGAGAAGCCCGCAAATCCGGCAGTGAACGTCGTCCCAGCGACGGTCTGCTGCGGATTGGCGCCACTGAAATGCGGGTCGATTTTGAATTTTTCCTCGAAAATGACCGCTATCGCATCAGCCGCAGCTTTCGCAAAACTGGCAAAAGCGCGACCACTCGTCTCGAATTTCAAATTTACTCCCCAGAAACGAACGCATACAAAACCCTCTCGGAAGAAAGTGCTATACGCCAAACACAGGCCAGCATCGATACCCTGTTGCGAATGACATACGAGACCTTTATCAACTCGGCCTTTCTGCTTCAGGGTCGCGCAGACGAATTTACGCGCTGCAAAGCGAGCCAGCGAAAAGCCCTCCTCTCAGACATTCTCGGTTTATCGCATTACGACGACCTGTCTTCTCTTGCGCGAGAACACGCGCGCAAGAGAGATATAGAACTTGCAACTGCTCGCGCAAAAAGAGATGACATTGCGCAAACCATTGAAAAACGCGATGAATTTGTAGCACAGCGCGATAGCGTCAACGCACAACTCCATACCTGCAATAGCGAATTGGAAAGCGCGGAAAATCGCCGCGAAGCACTGAGAAAAATACGCACCCAACGCGAACGCCATGAAGCCGAGAGCGAGGCCCTTCAAAAGGATGTATCCCGCATCGAATCGGACATGCGGGAACAACAAACCACATGTGAAAAAGCGCGGCAAGACGTGTCGGCCTATCGCGAAATCCTCGACAGAAGCGCCGAAGTCACAAACGCCGCCGAAAAATATCGGACACTCCAACAAGAAGACGCAGACCTGCAAAAAAAACTACACGCCTTGAGACCGCTTGAAAAACGCGCAGGAGAACTCGATCAAAAAATCGCCGACCAGCGTCACGAAGTGGAACGCCGCCTCGGCGAATGGCAAATACGCATTGGGGATGCAGAACGCTCATTGCGAGAAACAGAAGTACTTCTATCCGATCGCCAAACCATTCAAACCCAGGTCGAAGCATTGCACAAAGCCAGGCAACAGGACCGCGAATGGGAAGACATACGCGAAAACCGAGAGCGCATTGAACGCAATATTCGAGACCTCGAGCGACAAATAGATAGTGCTGTTGAAAATATAAAAGTAGATATCAACACCCGCACACATCACAGACAGCAAACCGATGTACTGATAGCCGACGATGAAGCGCGCAGAGAAACGCGGCAATCTCTCCGCGCACAAGCCGAAGAAATCCAATCCCTCGAAGCAGAACGCGATGGGATTCGCAATAAAGGCAGTGCCCTCAAAATTCAGATCGAAAACGATCTCGATCGCCTCAACACCCTGCGCCAAACCCGTGAAGACATCGCCCAACAGCAGCAAATTCTGCAAAATGTTCAGGACGCTTCGTGTCCCCTGTGCGGCAGCGAACTCGACCAGACCCACCGCGAAGAAGTAGCTGCAAAACTCTCAAACCAGTTGCGAGAACAACAGACGTTGACCACAAAATTGGAATCGGATATTCAAAAAGCCGAAGCAGAACGCGAACAACACAGACATCGCTATCAAGAGATTAAAAATCAACTCGCACAGCGCGAAGGCATCGCCCAACGCCTCGCCGAAGCCGAAGCCGCACTAAAAGAAGCCGAAAATGCCGTGCAAACCCGCGAGTCATTGTCGGCTGAAATCAGCGCCCTTAAAATCCAATTGCGCGAACAAACCCAGAACAGCCCGGATGCACGTGCCCTATCCCAGGCCCGCAGTGCGCTTGAAAACCTGAGCTATAACCCGGCCGAACACCGCACCCTGCGCGAAAAACTCAAAGCACTCGATTCTGTTGAAGCGCAAAATGCCCAACTCCAACTCGCCGAAGAACGAAAAGAAAAAATCCTCGTGGAATTGCCCACATTTCGCAAAAAACGCGACCTCGCACAACAATGGCTGGACGAAGCCAAATACGCGCCCAATGAACGGGCAGAACGCGAACAGGTGCGCCATCGTATCCACACCCTGAATTACAATGCCGAACACCACCAGCGCATCTCTCAGCAACTCGCCGCCCTGCAAGATGCCCCAGCACAATACGAACGCCTTCAAGTAGCCGAACGCGACCTCGAAAATGCACAAACGCAACTCAAAACCGCCCAAAAACGCCTCTCGGAACTCACAGAGCGCAACGAGCAAGCGCGGCAACGCCTGACAGAAATCGCCGCAGCCATCAACCGCGCCGAATCAACCCTTGAAGAAGCCAATACTCTGGAAAAAAATATTGCACAGATGCGTGCCCAACGCGACAGCCTGCTACAAAAAAATGCCGCTCTGCAATCTCAAATTGAACACTGCGATGCACTCAGCGCAGAACAAAACGCAGTTAAAGAAAAAATCAAATCCTGCGAACGCGATATCCGCATCTACCGCGAACTGACCACCGCATTTGGCAAAGACGGCATTCAGGCACTCATCATCGAACAAGCCATTCCAGAAATCGAAGAAGAAGCCAATCGCATTCTCGCGCGCCTGACAGACAACCGCACCCAAATCGCCCTGGAATCTCTGCGGGATCTCAAAACCGGGGGAACGCGCGAAACCCTCGACATTAAAATTAGCGACGAACTCGGCGAACGCAGCTACGAACTCTATTCGGGTGGAGAAGCTTTTCGCATTGACTTTTCTATCCGCATTGCCCTGTCCAAACTCCTTGCCCGCCGCACGGGCACGCGCCTGCGAACCCTGGTCATTGACGAGGGCTTTGGCACCCAGGATGCCGAAGGACTCGACCACCTTGTGGAAGCCATACAGGCCATCAGCGGGGATTTTGAAAAAATTTTGGTCATTACCCACATTGAATCGCTCAAACAGGCATTTCCCGTACGCATCGAAGTCACCAAATATCCCGATCTGGGATCGCGCTTTGAGGTACTCTACTAAATGCCCCAACCCGACCGACCCGCATGGCTCGAAGTAAATCTATCGGCCATTGCGAACAATATTTCCGCAGTCCGCCATTTCGTCTCGCCAACAACGCAGGTCATGGCCATTGTCAAAGCCAATGCCTACGGCCATGGTCTCATACCCGCTGCAAAAGCAGCCATAAAAGGCGGCGCATCTGCACTCGGCGTTGCCCTGCTACAAGAAGGCGTTGCCCTTCGCAGTGCGGGCATCACAGCGCCAGTTGTCGTACTCGCCCCCACCATGCCCGAACAGGCCGACAGCATCGTTGCCCACAACCTGTCTCAAACCATCGGTCATCCCGCCGCGATACCACCGCTGGAAGCCGCGGCCAAGTGCCACAATACACGCGCCCGCATACATCTCAAAGTCGATACCGGCATGGGGCGCCTTGGCCTATTATCCGACGAGGTCCCCGCCTTTGTAAAAAAAATCGCCGAAAATCCCTACTTATTCCTCGAGGGTATCACAACACATGTGGCATGGGAACGCGCAGAAGACATGGACAAGGCGCGCCATCAAATAAAAACATTTGCCTCATGCCTGTCCAAACTCACAGACATTTCGGTTCCCTGGCGCCACGCCGCCAACAGCGCCATGACCGTTCACATGCCCGAATCGCATTTTGATCTCGTGCGCGTGGGATTGCTCACCTATGGCATTCCCCCCACGCAAGGTGTAGGCGTGCTCTCGCTTTCTCCCGCGCTAACCATCAAAGCGAGGATCGCGCAAGTGCGAAATTTTTCTACCGGCCAAACCCTCAGTTACGGCGGCACATACACACTCGCGCGCCCCTCTCGCATCGCCCTTGCGCCCCTGGGGTATGCCGATGGCTACAACCGCCGCATGTCCAATAAATCCCATGTCCTCATCTGCGGAAAACCCTGCCCGGTTGTCGGTGCAATCTGCATGGACATCATCATGATCGATGTCACCGATATACCGCCCGTTTCCGTCGGCGAAGAAGTCGTCCTCCTCGGACAACAGGGTAACCGCAAAATCACCGTGAACGACCTCGCCCAATGGGGAAATTGTATTTCACACGAAGTTGTTTCTCTGCTCGGCGCGCGTCTTCCCCGGCACTATATTCCGTAAAACTTGAACATTGTTTCTGTCTCCAAATCCTGTTATCTTTATTTTTTGTTATACTCAACCACCTTTTTTTCGATATTGTTATGCGCCTTTTTCTATTTTTTTTCCTCTTGTGCATCGGATGTGGCGACCACTTACCCGAATCCCTCGGTCCTGCTCGCAAAATCATCGTATTGGCCGATTCCACCGATTGGCAAACCCTGGAAGACCCCCTCCGCGAAATTTTTGAAACCGTTATCTATACGCCCCAGGCCGAACGCGTTTATGAAATTGCACAGGGCGATGTCAATTTCCTCAGGGCACACAAACACGACCAGCGCAAAAGCCTCATGGTTATCGCGCCCCTCAATGCCAATCACCCCACCGCGCAATTCGTCAAAGAAATACTCAGCCCCGAAGTGCAACAAACCATTTTGGACGGTCGCGCGGGTGTAACCTGGAAAGAAGACGTGTGGGCCAAAGATCAAACCCTCTATATCGTATCGGGAAAAGATATAGAGACCACCGTTGAAAACCTCTATGTGGAATCTGATCGTTTGTATAGCACTCTGGAAAATGCCGTTGATCACAGTGTGCGAGAAAATGTTTACAGCTTTGGCGAACGCAAAGATGTCACCCAGGAACTCGCCGAGACCTATGGTTGGAATGTGCGTGTGCCCTTTGGCTATCGCATCCTCGAAACCTATCCCAACTTTATCGTACTCGCCAGAGACAACCCCAACCGCTGGCTTTCCGTTTATTGGGAAGACGATGTACACCCCGATCAACTCACCGAAGACTGGGTTATTCAAAAGCGCGACGACATCATGGGGCAGTGGTTTGGCGGCGACCGCATTGTCCTGGGCGAAGTTACTGTTCGGCAGGTCGAATTTGCGGGCAAACTCGCCGTAGTACTTCAGGGCCTTTGGGAAAACGAAGCCGAGTGGAAAGGTGGTCCCTTCAAAAGCTATGCTTTTGTCGATGTCGATCTCAACCGACTTTTCTTTATCGATATAGGACTCTACGCGCCCAATAAAAAAAAGGCTCCCATCTTGAGACGGGTAGATCTCGTCGCCAAATCTTTTACAATCAACCGCGCGTTTTTTCAAGACAAATGATATTTCTGGA
Organism: Candidatus Latescibacterota bacterium; assembly: GCA_965222605.1. Lineage (GTDB taxonomy): Bacteria > Latescibacterota > UBA2968 > UBA2968 > UBA2968 > VXRD01. The sequence continues at coordinate 5,807,112 of OZ244960.1, read as the reverse complement.
GAGGATATGAACAAACCCAATGTGGTTTTTGTTCTCACCGATGATCAGGGCTATGGCGATCTCGCTTGCCATGGCAATCCGATCATTAAAACACCGAATTTAGATGTATTACACGACGAGAGCATCCGATTCACAGATTTCCACGTCGCACCCATGTGTACGCCAACGCGCGGCGAATTGTTGACAGGCCAAGACGCGCTCCGAAATGGCGCCACATTTGTGTGCATGGGGCGGTCGTTGATGAATCCCGAATTGCCGACCATGGCGGATATTTTCGCCATGAATGGCTATCGCACGGGGCATTTTGGCAAATGGCACCTCGGCGACAATTATCCCTACCGCCCACAGGATAGGGGTTTTCACGAAACGATTCACCATCCCGCCTGGGGAATTACATCCGCTGCGGATTATTTTGGAAATGACTATTTCGACGACTACTATCGGCACAATGGAACAATTAAAGCTTTTGAAGGGTATTGCACAGATGTGTGGTTTGACGAAGCTATGAACTGGATCGAGAAACAGGGCGACGCGCCGTTTTTTGCTTACATCGCTACCAACGCACCCCATACCCCGCTGTGGGTTCCCGACAAATACCGCCAGCCCTATCTCGAGCATGTCGCATATAATGTCGCCAGTTTTTACGGAATGATTGCCAATATCGACGAAAACATGGGCAAACTCGACGACTTTCTCTGCAAAACCGGACTGCGCGACAATACCATTTTGATTTTTATGACCGATAATGGGACGGCAAACGGAGAAACGGTGTACAACGCCGGCATGCGCGGAAAAAAGACCACGCTCTATGAAGGCGGTCACCGCGTTCCGTTCTTTATTCGCTGGCCCAAAGGGCAGTTGGGAGACCCCCGTGATATACCCGATCCCACGCACGGTACAGATGTGTTGCCAACCCTGATCTCCCTCTGCGGTCTCGACGAACCCCAGGACACTGCCTGTGATGGCGTTTCTCTAACCGGCCTCTTGCGCGAACGAGAAGAATTGGAAGATCGGATGCTCGTCGTACAATACGGTCACAATGTCCCAAAGGGGAATCGAACCACGCGCAAAGGCAATGCCGCAGTTTTGTGGAATCGATGGCGTCTCGTGGATTATACCGAACTGTATCACCTCGACAGCGATCCCGCACAAGAACACAACATCGCCGACCAACACCCCAATGTCGTGCAAAATATGCGGGCGCATTACGATGCGTGGTGGGAGGAGGTTGGCGAAAATCTCGATATTTACTTCCCCATTTCCATCGGGACAGACGAAGAAAACTCCTCGCGATTGTCCAGTTGCGATTGGATGGGCGTTTATTGCGATAATCCCGGGGGCGTGCGCGGGTGTGTGATGGACAGCGGTATCTGGCAACTTGCGGTTGCACAGTCCGGAAAATACGACATCACCTTGCGGCGCTGGCCCCGAGAATCGAATCTCGCAATTACAGCACCGGCTCCCGTGATGGAAGGCGTTGACGGTACATTGATGGCTGGAAAAGCGCTCCCCGTAGATCGGGCGTGGATGCAGATCGGCGGCTCTGAACATGAAATGGACGTGCGCCCAGATGACCTATCCGTAACATTTACAGTGGATTTGTCGAGTGGTCCCGCGACTTTGCAAACGTGGTGGATAGACGCGAAAGGCAATCGCCTCGCCGGTGCGTATTACGTGACGGTAGAGCGCGAATAAAAAATATGACCTATAACCCAGAAAATCCCCTCATCATCCAGAGCGACCTCACGGTTCTCGTCGAAGTCAATTCGCCCAGATACGAAGCGGCGCGAGACCGGCTCGTGCGTTTTGCCGAGTTAGAAAAAAGTCCCGAGCACATACACACGTACCGCATCAATCCCCTCTCGCTCTGGAATGCAGCCGCAGCCGGCGTCTCCACCGAAGAAATCATCACCACCCTCGAAACCTACGGCAAATACGACATCCCTCAGAATGTGGGCGTCGAAATCCGCGAGGCCATGAGCCGCTATGGCAAAGTCTATCTCGACAAAGAAGACGACGCGCTCATCCTGTCTTCTGAAGACCCACTGATCATCCTTGAAATCTGTCGCCAAAAAGCCGTCCAGCCCTATATTGAAAAGCGACTCGACGCCCACCGCATCAGCATTTTGCCCCTCTATCGAGGGCACCTCAAACAGGCTCTTACGCGCATCGGATTCCCGGTCAAAGATCGCGCTGGATATCTCAAAGGCAGAACACTCAAATTTCGACATCGCCAGATTGCCCTATCGGGGAATCCCTTTGCATTGCGCGATTATCAGCACGAAGCCGTCGATATATTCCACGCGGGCGGAGGTCCCGATGGCGGAAGCGGCACGGTAGTCTTGCCCTGCGGCGCGGGTAAAACCATGGTGGGCATGGCCGCGATGAATACCCTCCAGTGCGAAACCCTGATCCTGACCACCAACATCACGGCATCGCGCCAGTGGAAAGCAGAACTCCTCGACAAAACGAGCCTCACCGACGACCAGATTGGCGAATATTCCGGCGAGCGCAAAGAAATTCGGCCCATTACCATTGCCACCTACAATATCTTGACCTATCGCAGAAGCCGGGAGGAAGACTTCCCCCACTTCAGCATTTTTAATCAGGGCAATTGGGGCCTCATTATTTACGACGAAGTTCACCTGCTTCCCGCACCCGTATTTCGCTTTACCGCCGAATTGCAATCCCGGCGTCGTCTGGGCCTCACAGCCACCCTCGTGCGCGAAGATGGCCTCGAAACCGATGTCTTTTCACTCATCGGGCCCAAACGCTACGACGTGCCCTGGCGAGAGCTTGAATCCAGCGGCTGGATAGCAACTGCAGAATGCTGTGAAATTCGCCTGCCATTGCCACAGGGCAAGCGGCTCAGCTATGCCATAGCAGATAGACGCGCCAAATTCCGCATCGCATCGGAAAATGCCGACAAAATCCACCTGGTCAAACACCTGCTGAAAAAACACAAAGGCGACCAAATCCTCGTCATTGCGCAATATATCCGCCAGGTCGAATATATGGCACGAGAACTCGACGCGCCGTTGATTATGGGCAAAACTCCCACCGAAGATCGCGATCACCTCTACGAAGAATTTCGAAAGGGCAAAATCAAGATCCTCGTCGTGTCCAAAGTCGCCAATTTTGCCGTCGATCTGCCCGACGCCAGCGTCGCCATTCAGCTCTCTGGCACGTACGGATCGCGCCAGGAAGAAGCCCAACGTCTCGGGCGCATATTGCGTCCCAAATCCGATGGCAGCCTGGCTCATTTTTACACCCTTGTCACGCGCGATACCCGCGAACAAGAATTTGCCCGAAACCGCCAGACCTTCCTCACCGAACAGGGCTACCGCTACACCATTCGAGACGCAGACGATGTCTTTGGAGAGGCGTGAGACGTAAGATGTCCTCATCCCTTTTTGTGTCTTTGTGCCTTTGTGTGAGGTATAAGAAATAAAATGACCCCCGCGATGGCCTTCCGCAAGACCAGATTTTACGCCGCGATTGAGCTACCTCGTCCGATCAATTGTCTCATAACCTTTGCCTCGGTACTCCTCGGCGGCTGGATGGGGATTCACAGGATCACCGAACCTCTGCTTTTTGCCGCGCTGTCCGCCGCCCTCATCACCGCGGGGGGCAACGCGCTCAATGACCTGTGCGGCATAACCGAAGACCGCATCAACAAACCACACCGCCCACTCCCTTCAGGGCGTTTATCCCCCAGCATCGCACGCTTAGAAATGGGTATTTTCCTCCTCGCAGGCATTCTCCTCGCCCTCCCTTTGCCAACGCCCGCCATCGCCATTGCCCTCACCGCCATCGCAAGCCTGATCTTTTACAATATCTATCTCAAACGCGTACCCCTCGTCGGAAATCTCACAATAAGTGCGCTCGGCGGTCTGGCATTTCTCTACGGAGGCGCAGCCGTTAAGAACATATCTGCCCCCTATCTCATTGCGGGCTTTGCTTTTTTATTTCACCTGGGTCGCGAACTTCTCAAAGACCTCGAAGACAGTGCGGGCGACCGCCAGTTATCCGGCGGCACCGTACCCATCTCCTGGGGCGAAAACAGCGCGCGCATTCTGATCACCAGCATCTTTACAATCCTCATCATCGCAACCCCCTTACCCGCGCTCCTCGGCGTTTACAGCTCGATTTATCTCAGCCTGATTCTCCTCCTCAATTTTTTGCTCATCTTCGTCCTCATCCGCCTCTGGCAAAACAGCGCACTCGGGTTTTTGAACAAACTCCTCAAGGCCGGGATGCTACTTGGACTCTCCGCTTTTCTTTTTGCTTAAGAACTAACGTGGGGTTGCTGGCTAAGATTATTGGCAGGTAAACACCGCGCCCACCTTGAATATGCGGACAAAATTGGCTATACTAAACGCAGCATTGAATTCGTCAATACATCATGGACAACCCCGCCCGCTGGGGAAAAGACCGGGAGAATCCATCGCTTCGGACCTGACCAACCCTTAATGCCCGAGTTCCTTTTTTATGAAATCCACCGACCGCATTGCACAACTCGTTGAACAACTCAACGAACACAATTACCGATACGCCGTACTCAATGATCCCGTAATTTCTGACCGGGATTACGATGAACTCATGCGCGAACTGAAAGACCTGGAAGCGCGACATCCCGACCTGATCCAACCCGATTCCCCCACACAGCGCGTAACCTCTGACCTGACCCGAGAATTTCCAACCGTGCAACACGAAGTCCCCATGCTCAGTTTGGACAACACCTATTCGGAAGACGAACTCAGAGACTTTGAAGACCGCATCCGCCGCGAACTACCCGACGAAGAATTGCAATATGTCGCCGAACTCAAAATCGACGGCGTTGCTCTGAGCCTGATCTACGAAAACGGCCTGCTCACGCGCGGCGTCACACGCGGCAATGGCACGCAGGGCGAAGACATAACACCCAACGTCAAAACCATTCTATCCATTCCCCTTCTCCTCAAAGACCCCGTGCCCTACTGCGAAATCCGCGGCGAAGTCTATCTCAAACACTACGAGTTTGACAAGATTAACATCAGGCGCGAAAAAAACGAAGAAAACCCCTTCGCCAACCCGCGCAACGCAACATCCGGCTCCCTCAAATTGCAAGACGCACAACAGGTAGCCGAGCGTCGCCTGAGCTTTTTCGCTTACTCTTTTCGTTCGCGCGATATACAGCTATTCACCCATGACGAAAACCTCTCCTACCTCGAACGCCTTGGCCTGCCCGTCAACGCCAACCGCGCCCTGTGCGAAAATATTGACGATATCCTCACCCAGGCCCGCGAATGGCAGGAAAAACGACCGGACTTACCCTACGACATCGACGGCATCGTCATCAAAGTCAACAGCATTGCACAACAAAACAAACTCGGCGCCACATCCAAAAGCCCCCGCTGGGCAATTTCCTACAAATATTCAGCCGAACAAGCCGAAACCGTGCTCGAACGCATCACCCTTCAAGTGGGGCGCACTGGCGTCGTCACCCCAGTGGCAAACCTCAAACCCGTGCAATTGGCAGGCACCACAGTCAGCCGCGCCACATTGCACAACGCCGAAGCACTCGAGCGCAAAGACATTCGAGTAGGCGATACAGTCATCCTTGAAAAAGGCGGTGACGTCATCCCCAAAGTCGTGCGCGTGGTCAAAGCCAAACGCGCAAAAGACGCCGTCGCATTCGAATTTCCCCAAAATTGCCCCGTCTGCAAATCCCTACTCACAAAGGACGAGTCCGAAGTCGCCATCCGCTGTGACAATTCCCAATGCCCCGCGCAACTCAAAGGCAATATCCGCCACTTTGCCTCGCGCACGGCAATGGATATCGAGGGCCTGGGAACTGCTCTTGTTGAACAACTCGTCGATAACGAACTCGTCCGCGATGTCGGCGATCTCTACAAACTCGAATTAGAGCAACTCGCCGACCTCGAACGCATGGCAGAAAAATCAGCCCAAAACGTCCTCGACGCACTCGAAGCGAGCAAACAACAACCATTTCACCGCGTACTCTTTGCCCTGGGCATTCGCCACATAGGAGCCACGGTTGCGCGTGCGCTATCCGACAATTTCCACAGCATCAACCTCTTGCGCTACTTGCGCGACACACACTCCAAAGAAATCGAAGCCGTACACGAAATCGGAGCCGCCATAGCTAAAAGCATCCACGCCTATCTCGATGACAATAGCAATTGGGATTGGATGGGCTGGGTTTTCAACCCGTCACCGAACATCTACGCGCATATCGATAAGGGCGGCGACTGGAACCTTATTAAAAAACTTCGCAAGGCAGGTATCTCCCTCGAATCCGAAGCCCCTGTTGACACAGGCCCCAAACTCCTCCACGACAAAACAGTGGTCGTGACCGGTACATTTACCCGCTGGGGCCGCCAACAAGTCCAGGACCTCATCCGCGCCCTCGGCGGCAAACCCACTTCCAGCGTCAGCGGCAAAACCACCCTCGTCATCGCAGGGAAAAACGCTGGCTCCAAACTCGCAAAAGCCGAACAACTAAAAATCAAAATTTTCTATGAAGAGGAATTTTTTAGCGAATACATCGGCGAAGAAAATGCATCCTGAGCAATGTATGAAGGCGTGTCATTCGTGCATGACTGCGACAGCAGTTCATCTGCATCTTCATCAAAGACTGAGCACAGAATTTAATCCGCGCCATCCCGTAATCTGCAAAATCCGTGATCGGCTTTTTACTTGACACATTCATCCCATTTTGTTACCCTTGACTACACATAGCAGTGGGGCCGTAGCTCAACTGGGAGAGCGTTTGACTGGCAGTCAAAAGGTCGGCGGTTCGATCCCGCTCGGCTCCACTTTTTTTTAGGCACTTGCGTTTGTAAGTGTCTTATTTTTATGGAGATCAAGATGGCAAACGAAGGACAAATCGCTACTCTGATACAAACTGTGGGACAACTAAGATCTATTGATCGAGAACAATTGTTACGGTCATCACTTGGAACCGCTTCTCTGGAAAAAGACCTGATACCTAAGCTGGACGCCCTGGACAAAAGAGTTGATCTTATCCTCCAATCTACTTCAGATCTTCCCGATGATGTAGTAAATAATTTAAGTAATAACCTCTCATCCATTTACGAATATATGAGCAACCAAGCTGGTAGAGCTGAAGCGGCATACGTTGCAGAAAAACAAAATTTTCTCCGTGATTTCCAAACACAATTTGATGGAGTTAGCCAATATTGGCCGCATATCATTGCCGCAACAATTGAATCCCGAGGCTTCTTAGAAGATGAAGGAATTAAAAAAGAATACAATCAAGCCATTGAGACAATGAAGGAAGAATCAGAAAATGCTCTTAACCGTGTAAAGGTAGAAGCAAATAAGACTATCGAGGAAGCACGCACATTAGCCGAAGGGATAGAAAATAGGGCGAGACGCACAGCGTCTGGGATTTCTGTTGAAGCGGCCCAGGAACAATTTCATCTTGCTCAACAAGATCACGACAAACGGGTAAAGCTTTGGACTTGGTTAAATGGCATCAGCATATTTTTCTTCTTTGGCGTCGCTGTGATATTTTTCTTTGTCGATCTACCTGAAGGAGAAACAAAGTCAATACTATATTTTTCGGCTGTTCGCATTACAATTATTGGAGCATTGGGGGGAATTGTCGCTTTCTGTTTAAGGATGTTACGGGCGCACATGCATATGGCACAACACAACCAACATCGACAAAGGGTCGCAAATAGCATTGAGGCTTTTGTTGAATCTGCCGTTACACCAGAACAAAGAGATCTGATTTTGGCACAATTGGTCGATTCTATTGCCCATTTTGGTAGTTCAGGCATTCTCCGAAAAGAGGACGAATCAATCCAAGTCCCAAAAGTTGTAGTTGATAATCTCTCACGTACGATTACATCTCCCCAGACACCACCTCGACAATAAGCTGGGAATTTTGATGAGAATGAGACAATACGAAACGTGACTTGCGTATTTATCTTTGCTAATCATATCTCCTGTACATATTACATTACAATAATCCTCCCCATAAATTCAATCTCTTAACGCTTCCCCAACCCCACTCCCCAATATCTTGACAACACCCATGCTTTGGACTATTTTTCCCTATTATTCGCTGCTATTACAAAGACTTAGACATTTCTCAGTTTTATCCTACAGTCTGTGCTTGCATCCCGGAGTCCATCAAGAACATTCGGAGGACTTATGAACGACAATGATCTGAAGTCCAAAGATATTCAGACATTAAGTAGTAAGGAAGGCATAGCAGCTTTCTTTGCCACACTCGGTTATGACACAGAAGCGCGTTTGCCGCAGACAGCTACCGCCCTGGGTATCACGGCGGCATCGCTTCAGCGTCAGATCAAGGATATAGAGCAACTCGCCGTTCAAGATGATGGAGCGGAACCACTTTACGTTTATCTCGTGGAATTGACCTCCGTCACGGTTGCGGCTACGCAGAGTCTGGCTCGTGCCCTCAGGAACAGAATGGGCAACTACCTTCTCGTCCTCACGAATGACTATGAGAGGATAGACTTCGTTCTGCTCGAAAGAATCCTGCCCCAACTGAGTAGTTCAAGTTTCTCCCAAAGCCAGGTATCCGTTATGCCACGCACCCTTACGGTCAATCGACGAAACCCATCGAAAGTCGATCTGCGAGTCCTCAGGCGGTTCACCTGTACCGAGGCGGACTCAGATGCTCAGTACGATAAACTGCTATCTGCCTATACTATCGCTGAATGGTCTGAACCATTGTTCAACAACCGCGCCCTATTTTCCGACTATTATCTGAATGAGCGACTCCCCGACCTACCAGAGTGGCGGGAGCGCCCTGAGACGACATACCACAGTTTGCGAGCACTATTCACAGACCTGCGCGCGTACTTAGCCGCTGATACCCAAACCACAAAGCAAAACCTCTTAGAGCCAGCTTTTAAAGCTCTTGGTTTCCATGCTGTCCCAGAGGATGATAGCTCAGAGCAAAAAGCCGGCTATTCTCTATTTACCCCTTCTAATTCCGGCAATCCCATTGCTCTCTGTCTGGCCTATAATTGGAATCGCTACCTCGACGGACGCGATGAGCCCCGCGACACAGATTCTCCTGAAGAAAATCCCGGCGCGCGTGTGGTCACTGTCCTCGAATCGGGCGAAGTTCCCTGGGCTATCGTGACTAATGGCAAACTCTGGCGTCTCTACTCCGCACGCACACATTCTCGTGCAACCAACTACTATGAGATTGACCTTGAAGAGACTTTGGCAATGGATGATCCCAATGAACCATTCCGCTATTTCTATCTGTTCTTCCGCGCCGCCGCCTTTGTGCCCGAAGAACAGATACGCGATGGCCAACCTCAGCAAATATGCTTTTTGGATAAACTTCTTGAAGAAAGTGAGACCTATGCTAAGGGCCTTGGTGATCGTCTAAAAGTACGCGTATTCGATCAGGTATTTCCACACTTCGCTGAAGGATTTATCGAACACCTGAAAAGGCAACCAGGTATCGCCGATCCTCAGCAGAAAATGCTGTTTCCAATTGTACAACAATTATCTCTTAAACAGGAACCGAATGAGACATTTCGCCGTTTAGTGTTCGAAGGGACACTGATCCTGCTTTACCGCCTGTTGTTCTTGCTCTACGCAGAGGCTCGTGGCCTACTGCCGGTTCGAGAACAGCGAGGATACTATGAGCATAGCCTCACCAGGCTAAAAGAGGATATAGCAGAGAAGGCGGGAAAAATCTACGACGAAGCTCCCACAAAGCTCGATACAGCCTATCGCACCGACACCACCGACCTGTACGACAGACTGATGAAATTGTTTGCAACCATTGATCGGGGAAACCGGGAATTAAACGTTCCTCTGTATAATGGTGGCCTTTTCATTACAGAGCCTTATCCTGAAGATAGTAGTTCGGAAGCGAAAAACGCCCGTTTTTTGCAAAAGAACAAAATTCCTGATCGCTACCTGGCCAAGGGGTTGGATTTGCTGACGAGGGATTTGGACGACAAGCGGCAAGACCTTGTTTTCATTGATTACAAATCTTTAGGTGTGCGGCAGCTTGGCTCTATATATGAGGGGCTATTGGAGTTCAAAATCCGTATTGCTTCTGAGAAGATGGCTGTAGTCAAGGGCAAGCGGACCGAAGAGGTCATCCCCTACAAAGACTTGGCGAAATCTAAGAAGAAAGTTTTGAAAAAGGGCAGAGCGCGCAACGCCCAAGAACGTGTGTACCTGCCCGGTGATGTGTACCTCGAAAATGATCAGCAAGAGCGCAAAGCTACCGGCTCGTATTATACCCCCGAACATGTTGTGAAGTACATCGTCGAAAACACGGTGGGGCCTGTGCTCGAAGATAAGTTCGAAAAACTGCGCCCCAAGTTCCGACAAGCTCAGGAGAGATACCGCAAAAAGTCCCAGCAAGCAGAGGTTCTCAAAAAACAAGGTTTGCAACCAGACGACCCAAACAAGGTTGCAAATACTTACCAACCTCTTGTAGATGAGTTATTCGACCTGCGGGTTCTCGATCCTGCAATGGGTTCAGGGCACTTTCTGGTAGAAGCGGTGGACTTTATATGCGACCACATCCTCGGAGAACGCGAGGGTTTTTTGCGGGCATTTCCCTGGAATCCTGTGACGAAGTTTCTCGATAATACTCGCCAGGCTGTCATTTCGGAGATGGAGCGACAGAGAGTTTCGGTTGACGCCAGTCGTCTGACTGACATCAACTTGTTAAAACGTCATGTGCTCAAGCGTTGTGTATATGGTATTGATTTGACTCCCATGGCCGTAGAGTTGGCCAAGGTGTCGCTGTGGTTGGACTGCTTCACCATAGGCGCACCGCTATCATTCTTGGATCACCACCTCAAGTGCGGCAACGCGCTCATCGGTACGACGGTACAGGAAGTACAAACGGAACTGGACAATCAGGCCGACCTATTCGGTGGCCCCTTCCAAGGGCTTCTCACAGCTACGGCAACCATTGAGGAACTGAGACGTATTCCCGACGCCACGGCTGCTGAAGTCGAGAATAGCCGCAACCTCTTTGCAGACTTTGAACAGAGCCAGGCCCCCTACAAAATTGCGCTCGACATTTGGGTCACCCGTCACTTTGGCAATAAACTCGCAGAGGAATACTTGACCTTATCAGGGTCTGATTTAGTGGAACAGATACGTCCAGCAGGGCGCAGTACTCCGCCGCCTAAATACCTCGAAACCATCAACAAGGCAGTCGAAATAGGTAAAGAGAAAGGCTTTTTCCATTGGGACCTGGAGTTCCCAGAGGCTTTTGTTGACTTGGAGGGAAGTAGATGGAAGCGCAAGGAAGACCAAGGATTCGACGCGGTAGTGGGAAACCCGCCGTATGATGTCATACAAGAATCGTCTTGGGACCGCCTGAGTTTGGCAAAAGGTTGTGCAAATCTTGCCGGATATTTTGTAGTTCGGGGATGTGCAATGGCCAGCAATATGGGTAGCCTAGGGATGATTATCCCCTTATCAGTTACTAGTGGACAAGACTTTGAAAACGTTCGGCGGGTTGTTTATAATCACTTTGGAAAGATAAGGGCAACTCATTATTCTATTCGTCCTGCCAAGATTTTTCCCGAGGTTGATCAACGAACATCAATTATCATTTGCACCGGTGCCGGTCATAGTCCGTGTAAAGTACATTCGTCAAAGCTTTATAGATTCAGAGACGGTGAACAAAAAGATGTGGTCTTGAAAGCCAAAGTTGGCGACGTGGGTATTCTAGAAAAGGGATTCATTCCAAGAGTCGGCGATGAAATAGGATCAATGATTTATAAGAAGATTCTTTTGATAGACATATCCATAAAAGACTATTGCGCTGATAGTACTAATACACAAGAGCCTTCTAAATGGTATTTTCATTCGGTGGGGCGGTATTGGTTAAAAGCATACTTGAACCCTCCTTATTTTGCACGAGACGGCAAAAAAGGAATATCATCTAATTTAGTGATAATGAATGCTATATCGCCTGATATAGCAAAATCTGCGGTTGGAATAGTAAATTCAAGTCTATTTTACTATTGGTGGATGCTTCAATCCGATGAGTTTCATCTGTTACGTAAGCAAGTAGAAAATTTTGCATTTCCTTCCAGTTTGGTGTCTGATAAAGAATTTCATAAGGCTGTCGATAATCTGGTGAATGACTTCTATCAGAAAGCAATCAGAAAGCAAATACGGGCTGGCGGACGAGTTATAGAAATGGACGAAGTCCATGCTAGGCTTTCTCGAGACGCGGTGAGGAAAGTAGATCGCCATCTGGCCAGGCACTATGGATTGGTTGAGCAAGAACTCGAATACTTGGATAAATACGATGAGCAATTTCGTGCCTCTGAGGACTAAAATACTCGGACGTTACTAACCTTTGGTGCTAGTGTTAAATTCTGAAGTGTGCGATGGCAAGTTTAAAGAAACCGTCTTCATCGGGTTTAAAGCCCTGCCATTGCACCAAGATATTGAAGGCGGCCATGGTAAACGCCAATCGCATCGCAAAATAGTTCCAGACCCGATGCATGACTTTCTTAAAATGCCAGACTAAAGTCATCATAGATAAGATGGTTTCAACCACCATGCGCTCATTCCAAGTGCCACGCGGACAGATTTTTAAGTTTTCTGGGTTGTCTTGCACTTTTTGAAAGCCGACATCGGCAAAGACCACCATATCTGATTGCACCTGCTTGATGAGATGGTGGAAGGTGGTATCGTGAACATTAGCTGTCTGACAGTCCCAATCCACGATGAGACCCCATTGATTGATCAACAAACACAGCTTGCCACCGACAATCCAGCGATAATTCGATTTGCCTTTCTTCCCGATCTGAGCAGGACTTCTGCCTTCTCGGATCGGATGAATCAACTCAATGCCATAGCTATCAATGATGCCCAACACGCTCTTTTGCGCCAAGAATCGGCTTGTGGCGTGTTGATACCTTAAAAAGAGGCGAAACAAGCGCGTGCGATGGGGTAAGTTGGGAAACAGGTGCTGCCAATCGTTTATCAGCCAGTCATAATAGGCGCGATTGCCCACCCCTTTAATCGCAAAAAGCAAGGCCAACGTGATGACTTCGCTGGGATAGAGCTTGGCTTGAGGATGTTTCTCAAGGTCGTGCGTTTGATCATCTACACGACAGAACAGGTCAATGATCAGAATTTCAGTCGTCATGGAGTTTACCTTTCTGCTGTGAATGAATGAGTCCCTAACTCATACAGCATAGGTAAACTTCTGGCGACTTACAACCTTTTAGCTACTAGCACCAAAGGTTACTAACATCTCAATGTGCTGGTCGAGATGATATTCAGCGATACATTTGTCATTTGACGAATGCAAGTTTGCTGCAATATCAGTAAGATACCCTTTATAGTAAGACTTACAGCCAATGCGATATTCATATATACTGATGAATGGGTGAATTTTCTAGTGTCTGAGCTGTCTGATGCACAGAAATATCGTGAAATCTTGGGAAGGGATATAGATATTGAGGCTGCCCAGCGCACAGAAGACCCACATTAAAAAAGAGAAAATTACAGACTATCTGCTTTCAACAAATAACCTCGATGGTCAAAGTAAAGCTAAATTTTTCTCTCGATTCGGCTTTCGCATAGAGCAGTGGCAGGTTTTGGCGGACGCATTGCGAGATCATGGAGCGAGCCGCGAAGTTGTCAGGACTATCGAAACCGATCACGGCATAAAGTATATTATAGACGGACCACTTGAAACCCCCGATGGACGGAACCCTTACGTGAGGGCTGTCTGGCAGATTGACAAGGGGAGTGACTATCCCAAGCTGGTTACGGCGTATCCGGCTGATTAGGAGGCAAATATGTTCAAAGAATTAGACGTTGTAGTGCTTACAACTGAAATTCCGCCCGATCATATATGGGATATTCCATCCAGCAGCCCGCTAATCAAGAATGGCAATCCAAAGGATGGATTGAAAGCTGGCGATGTCGGTACAATTGTGTATATACAGGGTAATGGCAAAGTCCTTGATGTGGAGTTCCTCGATCCAGATGGTGGTACAGTTGCCATTGCTACCGTCTTGGCATCTCAGGTACGTCTGGCAAACAGAGAGGACATATCCAACTACCGGTTCTGGACGAAGTCGCCCGCGCACATACCTTACGTCATAGACAACGAGAAGCACCGAATGGCCAATGTACTCAATGAGATTTTGGCAAAGCACTCTGGCAAGTCTCTCGATATCGCCACTGCCTATTTCAATGTCCGTGGCTTCACCTTGCTCCAGGAAGGCTTAAAAGGGCTTGGTAGCTTTCGCCTGCTACTCGGTGATGAACCAAAGGATGGCGAGACAGTAGGACTGCGTCCCCGTGCTGCTATTGGGTTGGCAGATGAACTGAACGCTACCCCCTTTGATGAAGCCACCCTCCGAGCCGTTGAAGATCTCATCGCCTTTTTGCGTCGCGACCTGGTAGAGGTGCGCGCCTACCAGAACGGATTCCTCCACGCCAAGACCTACCTCTTCTACGGCGACCTACCCTTAGGAGGTGCAGATCGCTTTCAGCCCGTCGCGGCCATTGTCGGCTCCAGCAATTTTACTGGCCCTGGCCTCACTACCAACAAAGAACTCAACCTCTCCCACAAGACAGTACTTGCCGAAGAAGAAATGGCCCAGATAGGTCCACCGCTGGTTGATGGACAAAAAGAAATGGAGCATCGTCGCCAATTGGCAAGTGGCGTAGGTGCTCAGGCTATCGCCGAATTAGACAGATGGTTCCAAGCGCATTGGGAACAGTCCCGTGATTTCAAAGAGGACCTCATAGAATTGTTGGATGCCTCCAAGTTTGGCGAAAGGGAGTACACGCCCTATCAAGTGTATTTGAAGGCCCTCTTCGAGTATTTCAAAGATGACCTCGAATCCGATATGCCGACCTCTACGCGATCAGTCATTGAGCTGTCTGAGTTCCAAGAAGACGCGGTTAAAAAAGCTCGCAAAATTCTGGCGCGCTATGACGGTGTGTTGATCGGCGATTCTGTGGGACTGGGCAAGACGTGGATCGGCAAGAAATTGTTGGAGGACTATGCCTATCACCTGCGCCAAAAGGCACTCGTGATCTGTCCCGCATCCCTCCGACAGATGTGGACCAATGAACTTCAAGATGCCACCATATCAGCCGCTATCATCTCTCAAGAAGCGCTTGGACAGGCTGATTTTGACACTCTGCACCATGCTGATGCAGATGTAGTACTGATTGACGAATCCCATAACTTTCGCAACAGTAACACTCAGCGCTACGAAAATCTTGAGCGCATTCTTAGCGGTAATGGTAGAAGAAGTAAGGATGGTGGACGCAAGAAACTGATCATGCTCACCGCCACCCCCATCAACAACAATATCTTTGATCTGTATAACCAAATAAACCTGTTCACAGGTGGAGATCTAAGCTACTTCGCCAGTGCTGGAATTGGTGATCTACGCAGGTTCTTCCTCCGCGCACGTCAGAATTCAGCCGATCACCGCACGGGGACTGCGCTCTTCAATCTGCTTGAAGAGGTCGTGATCAGGCGCACCAGGGTGTTCATTCGCAAGACGTATCCCGAAGCCACCATTCAAGGTAATGCTATACAATGGCCTGAGCGCAGGCTCAAGACGATTCGCTACGATCTGGAGTCCTTGTACGCTGGAATCTATGAAAAAATTGTTAACGCCATAGATAATCTGCGCCTTGCTCCCTATCAGTTAGAGACCTACAAAAAGTTAGGCATCGAGAGAGATACGTTTGAACTGGGCAGGGAAGTAGCACTGGCTGGCATTTTTAGAAGTCGCTACCTGAAGCGATTTGAGTCAAGCGTAGAAGCCTTCCGCATTAGTGTAAAACGTGCTCTGGAATTCACCTCGACCTTTAAGAGTTATCTTTTGGACGGCAGGCTGTTGGATAGTACATCATTCCGCCAAGCCATGCGCTTCCTCGAGCGCGAGGACGAAGAGGACGATAGCACCCCTTCCAGTATAGCCGACGAGTTGGATGGCAACGAAGAGGCGCGACAAATTCTGGAAAGCCTGCCGACACTGGATTCTCAGCAGTACGATCTCGGACGCCTACACGAATCGCTACAACACGATGTAGATGCACTAACCGAAGTTTGGCACATGATCCGTGATATTAAACCAGAGCAGGATGCCAAACTAACGATGCTCAAGGCGCTCCTTTCCCAAGATCTGAAAGGCGAGAAAGTCATCGTTTTTTCATACTACCGGGACACAGCGCGCTACATTTACCGAGAGTTAGAACGCAGCGAGAAATTTAGAAAGAAAGCTGGCAATCCGCTCATCCGCCGCATGGACGGCGGTGCTCCCCCTAAAAATCGCAGACGACTTATTGAGGCTTTTGCGCCACGTTCAAACGGCAAAGAGGAATTAATCAATTCTGAGCAAGAAATCGATATACTGATCTCTACGGATGTTTTATCTGAGGGTCAGAACCTCCAGGACTGTGGCATATTGGTCAATTACGACCTGCATTGGAATCCGACGCGCATGGTGCAGCGAGCCGGACGAATTGATCGCATAGGTTCGGAATTTCAGACACTATGGGTTTACAACATGTTTCCCGAAGAAGGGCTGGAGCGGCTCTTGAAACTGGTGGAAAGCCTGAGTCGCAAAATTGAAGATATTGATAGTGCTGGATTTCTGGACGCCTCGGTACTGGGTGAAACAGTCCACCCTCGAAACTTTAATACTTTGAATCGCATCATGGATGAGGACGACAGTGTTATTGAAGAGCAGGAACAATTCGCGGAGTTAGCGAGCAACGAATTTCTATTACAGCAACTTCGCAATGCGCTGGAGTCCGGTGCTCAGGAGATGCTTGAGGAACTACCCGATGGCATCCATTCGGGTTTGGCCCAAAAGGGAGAGCGCGGCGTATTCTTCTACTTTACCGCACCTGCAACTCACGGCGAAGGTCGTCGCCACTTCTGGCGGTACTACGACCTGAAACGGAACGAAATCCAGGACAATCGCCTCCTGATTACCAACCTAATCACCTGCTCTCAAGATACTCCGAGGGTAGTAGGCGATTGCGATCTATTCGACGTGCAGGAAAAGGTAATAGAGGATATCTTGCGGTCTGTGCAGGAGCAGCAGGCCGTGGTAGCGGCTCCCAGGATACTCGATCCTATTCAGCAGAATGTTATCACCCTACTCCGAAATTACCTCAACAGCCCGGTCATTTCCAGGCAGGAAGTGAGGTCGGCGATTAAAAAACTTTCCCCGCCCATGGCGCGTGTTGCAGTTAGAGAGCTAAGATCTGCTTACACAGCCTTCTCACAGCATCAAGATATCCACCAATTGGTCAATGCTGTGCCTGCTTCTGCAACAAGCGAAACTGAGCAAGAACATCACAATATCCAAAGGTCTGGGCCGTTCAGGCGCGAAGACCTGCATCTGGTGTGTTTCGACTATGTTTGGTCATAATATCATATTATTTTAAACAAAGGTTAAATAGACAAAGCCAGTCCTATCTCCCCACAACTCACGACTGTGTCCATCATGAAACTACGCGCCGCGGGTATCGCTCTCGAATCCGAAGCTCCTGCCGCCACAGCCCCCAAACCCCTCGAAGGCAAAACAGTAGTCGTTACTGGTACCTTCTCACGCTGGGGCCGCCAACAAGCTCAGGACCTCATTCGTGCCCTTGGCGGAAAACCCACATCCAGCGTTAGCGGCAAAACCGACCTCGTCATCGCAGGTGAAAACGCCGGCTCCAAACGCACAAAAGCCGAACAACTAAATATCGAAATCCTCAATGAAGAGGAATTTGTCGAACTCATTGACAAAGAAAACGCGTAGTCCGCAATCGGCTTTTTGCTTGACAGACCCACCCCATTTTGTTACCCTTGACTACACATAGCAGTGGGGCCGTAGCTCAACTGGGAGAGCGTTTGACTGGCAGTCAAAAGGTCGGCGGTTCGATCCCGCTCGGCTCCACTTTTTTTTAGACACTTACAATTTTGTAAGTGTCTTATTTTTACTGTGTCCATCATGAAACTACGCGCAGCACTCACACAATATCCCTTCAGCACGCTCTGTCAACTCGCCCGAGATATGGGTGTTGATCCGGGCCACAGCAGCAACAAAACCAGCCTCGCCGATGAGCTTTGCCGCTTACTCCCCAACCCCGAGCGTGTAGCAAAACGCCTCGCTGCCCTATCGCATGAACAGCGCGCGATGGTACAGACCCTTGCTGCCGAAGGGGGCGAGCTTTTAGAAACCGAAACCGTTGAAAAATTTGCCAACGGATTTCTTCCCCGTCTCCATGCACAACTCAGTGACCTGACCGGTTTTGTATTTCGAGATGTACATACATTGGGTGATTCAGACGTTCTAATCGGCATTCCCGAATCGCTGCTCAAATCCATTCCCATTCCCGACGCAGATCAGGGCCGACTGCTCGTCATCTTGAAACCCGTATCTGTGGGTTTGCTCCGAGCTTTTGCAGATCAGATTGGCCTGCGCCTTTCAGACACGCGCAAACCCATCGTATCCAACGCCATAAGAGATGCCCTGCTCGACATTAAAACACTGCACGCCTACCTCGACACACTCAGCGAAGATCGCCGCGCCATTCTCGACTTGTTCCTCCCAGCCAACGCACTCACACGTCGCGAAATCGCCGACAAATTGGGGGAATCCGCAGTCCGTGAATTGGAAGACATGCTCTGGAAAATGCCGATCTTTTACGCACCGAATCGCAATCTTCAAGCCCCCGACGCTGCGATATGTCTCGCATCAGACCTTTGCGCTGCCCTATCCAAAATCGCCCAATCTCAGGGAGGACAACTCGAAAGCAGTCTCGATACGCTCCTCAAAACCTCTACCATCACTCCCACCGCGATATGCGAAAATACCGCCTTTCTCACTCGGGACCTGACCACATTGCTCGGCATTATTGCACAACGCTTGCCCCGCAGACTCAAACACGGTGGCATATCCAAAACCGATTTGCGCGACGCGAACAAATACTGCCATATCCAGAACGATCCGGGCTATATTGAATTTCTCACGCTCTTTGCCGAAACAACGGAGCTGGTAACTCCCCAGGGCGCAGCCTGGCATACCGCCTCGGATGCTGGCACCCGGATAGGGCACATCATCGACATACGCAAGGCGTGCTTTGAATTCTGGTTTCACAGCAAGCGGTGGAATGAGTGGGCTTCCGACCGCACAAAAGCCACCAGTGCCCGAATGCAAGAACTGAAAAATATTCGCAGTGAACTCGTGCGGAGCCTGCGGCATTGCCCTACCGACACCTGGATAACATATCCGTCGTATTATCAATTCCTGACACGCCTTTCAGAACCTTTTCGGCATTTTGCCAAAAACCCAGCCCATACCGGAACCACCGCCGATGAATTGTTGCGCCGCATCATCACAGGTGCGCTCACATGGATGGGCGTTGTCCTCGTGGGCAACTTCCCCGATTTCTCTGCACCATTGCAGCGCAGCAAACAGGCGGTCTTTCAGATCACCCCTGCGGGCTACGCCCTATTGCACGACACGCATGATGATGCACTAATCGAACAAATACCCCTGCAAAATTCAGATGCAAAATTTGTTGTACAGCCCAATTTTGAAGTTCTATCCCCGCCAGACCTTCCCTGCGCTCACTATCTCAGACTGTGCGTCCTCGGCGACCTCAAAACACAGGATGTAATGGCGTGTTTCCATCTTTCTCGCGACTCGATCCGCCGCGCATTAGCACGCGGCTTGTCAGGGGACGAGATACGCGCATTTTTGACGCGGCACAGCGCAAGTGGGTTACCCGACATGGTCGATACTTTGATTGCCGAATGTGACGAAAAATACGGCGAGATCAAAATCATTCCCTCCATCGGACGTATCAAAACCGCCACGCGCGAATTGCTCGATGAACTCTATGCCCAACCCCGCATCGCCCAGGCATTGGGCGACCGCATTTCTCCAACCACTGCAACCCTCAACAATGCGGCAAACCCCAAATCACTAATTCAAATACTCCAGAAACAAGGCTACTTGCCGCACCTCTCGCGAGAGTGACTAATACCCGTGGATATAATGCCCACCTTCTGGAAACCAGATCAAATCAATTAAAAAAGAACATCCCACGGCAAATACATAACCCACAATCAACCCATAACAACACGGCTTAATCCTTCGGTAAAGTGAAATGCCACCAAAACTGAGAACCAGCAATTTGCTCAGCCACACCAGGAAAATATCCAGCACATACAGCCGAACATAACCGCTCGACATCAGCATCACACCCAGCGGATGAAGCGGCCACCAGGCAAACCGGCTCTGCATCACCTGAATAATCCCCGCAATCACGCAGCCCAAAACCCACACCCCAATTTTTCCCGGATCGGTTACAGTGCGGTCTGTCTCTGCAACCGCCTTGGCAATCCCCTCGTACATCCCCACTGGCGCGCCCACCAAAGACCATGTGCGGAAAGTGCTCCCCCCCGATTCATAGCAGATGGAAACCGTGTAAATAATGGCCGCCAGCATCCCCAGTATCAGGCTCCCAATTACTACCCAACCAACCCGCTTTGCCGGCCTCACCAGGCGTTCTACATGGGGCAATGCTGCCGGCAAACGCCAGCCGGCCAGTAATCGCCAATTCACCAGCCGAAGTCCTACCAACGTCGATTCCTGCATCTGGCTGGCTCCCACTGTCATATCCAGAATCGACGTACCGAAACTCGGAAACAGATACGCAAACCCACTGGCCGCCAAAAACTTCATCACCACCAGAATACTCGCCCAGAAAAGCAACAGCCAGGCCAGCCCAATCCCCGCGCTATAACCCGCGCTGTACAGCCAGAAAACCATATAAATACCGCCGCCCAAAATCCCAAACACGGCTAATCGGGGAGACAAAATCGCCGTTTCCACCTCCCCGATTACGGGCGGGCGTAACACCTGCCGAAAAACCTTCCGCAGATGACCGCGAGCAACCCAAATCGCCCAAATCGCCAACCCCATACTCACGCCATGGGTGAACAGGCCCAAAATCGCAGTCGGCTTCGCCTCTTGCCCGGCCAGCCCCACGGAAAATCCAACCCTGGACATCCCGTAAAGTCCCGCCTGTCCCGCCAGCCACAAAGACCAGATGCTGAACAGGATATTCAGATCGCACAAAAATGTAAACCCCAGCACAGGGGGCAATATCCGATAGGAGAACGGCCGTAAATAACGCGACAATGCAGCACCCCGGGGACCTCTTGGACCATAATAAGGGTCAAAAATCGTCAGCCGGGGAAAACCCGGCGTCCAGTATTCGATCAGATTCCATAACAAAGGGAAAGCAGCTACAGCAAACCCCACCCAGAACAGCCAATTCCGCATAAACGGCGGCCAGCCACGCTTGCCGTCGAACCCTTCTGTCAAATCGAGCGGAACCTGTGCCAGTGGATACGTCAGCCGTTCATGCCGAACCCACTGCTTCTGGAACACCGCCGTCAAACCCAGCCCAATAGCCGTCATTGCCAACCCGGCGGACATCGCCCAAAAAATAGGTGCTATCCACGCCCCCCACGGCACTGCCGCGCCTTCCTCCAGCCCCAGAAAAAATCCCTCTGTCACCCCGGGGAAATTCGCAGGGAACATCCACCAGGGCAAATAGTCAAAAATCAACTCCTGCCACCGGTTCTCGGGCGACGCATAGTATCTCGGCGCCGCCATCGCGCCCACCCACTGCGTAATCCAGTTATACCCCGCGAACGATCCGCCTACCCAGAGCATGCTCAACACCATCCGCAACTCTGCAGAAGTCATAGACAGGCGGGGCATAAACCGCTTCAAAAAAGCATTCACCAGAAGCCATGCCACAAAGGGCAACAACACCGCCAGAGGCAGGTTCGCCATCGCCATATGTGCAGAACGAGATTTGAACTCCAAAAACGTTGCGGCAACACAGGCAAAAACCAATGTGGCCGAGGAAAGCACCACAATGGTCCAGCGCAAGCTATCCTCAGCCAACACAGATGATGGGAAGAGTTTCCTTTTGATTTCAGCCATTTCTCACGCTACTCCACTGCACCGTAATGCGGTCCCCATTCCGCCGCAACCTCTCGACCAAGCCCCTCAAGAGCTATACCATCCACTGCATTCAGCGGTGTAAATCGCCGCGCCCACTCCAGGTTCTGCACGAGCTCTGCCTCCGAAAACATGCCAATTACGGCTGTACAAACGCCGGGCAATCCCAGCGCGTAACGCAGTGCTGCCTCGTGATCGTGTGATCCATGCGCGGCCAAAGCTGAAGTAGCGGGTTTTTCGTACGTCATCCCCTGCGCCCCACCGTAAACCTTCATTGCCGCCACGCCCACATTTTGTTCATACGCCAGAGGCAACACCTCATTCTCAAAATTGTAAGTATAGCGATCCGCGAGATTCATAGCGAGCATAACCACATCTATATCCGCCTCCCGCAACACGCGGGCGGTTCTCCAGGGTGCATTGTGCGCGGTAACCCCTACAAATCGCGTCCAACCCCGCCGCTGGGCTTCCCGCAGCCCTGCCAGCGCACCATCGGATCCCAGCACCCGATCCGCATCTCTATGGCCCATCGAATGCACATAAACCAGATCCACTTGATCCGTCTGCAAATCTTTTAGCCCCTTCTCCAATATCTTCAACGCCTGTTCCGCGTCATCCGCCGCTGTCTTGGTCACCAAAAATACCTCATCTCGCCGCTCCGCCATCACCTGCCCCAGTTGAACATGCGCCCGACCATATCCGGGTGCCGTATCGATATACGTCACCCCCAGATCAATCACCTTATGGCAAAGCGCAATAGCGTCTTCATCTGAAAGCCCCATCCCACCGGGGGCAGATCCATACCCCAGAATGGACACCCGCTCCCCGGTCTTGCCCAGGACTCTATGGGGGACCGTGCTCGTCGTGACCTCTCTTACAGTATCCTGTGCCATACTATCCTCCTGATTTTTAACGCCCCAAAATTGCTAATCTCATACTCGTAATATGGCATCACAAAACCTGTGTTGTCAACATTTGATCTGTCGTGTAGGTAGCGCCCCACCGCTCATCTATCCCGAACTTGATTTTCACACCAAAGACCGTATATTGCCTGCGTCTCATCCGTATCCATAAATCAAAATGGAAAATCCAATGTCCATGTGGAGGTACTGTGAACAAAATGAACGTGCTATTCATCGCCGTAGATGACCTCCGCCCGCAACTCGGTTGTTATGGTCAGAATTTCGTACAGTCGCCAAACATCGATCAATTGGCCGCAGAGGGAGTCCTCTTCGAGCGGGCTTACTGTCAGCAAGCCGTGTGCGCGCCTTCTCGGGCGAGTGTTCTGAGTGGCTGCCGTCCGGATACGACAACAATTTACGATCTACAGACCCCTTTGCGGTCCGTGATGCCCGATGTCCTCTCGCTACCACAGCACTTCAAGCAGCACGGCTACGAGACGCGATCCATCGGAAAAATCTATCACCATCGAAACGACGATCTGCAAGGATGGTCCGGCGAACCACACGTCTCAACGGGAGATTGGAAGGGACGGGGCTACCTGACGGATGAAGCGATGGAAGTGATCGAGCGAACAGATGCACAGATGGCTACTGAAGGATCCACGAGACGGGGTATGGGACCGGCTTTTGAAGCCGCGGACGTTCCAGACGACGCCTATCACGACGGCAAGGATGCCGATCACGCAATCAAAACGCTCAACGAATTACGCGATCAGCCCTTCTTCCTCGCCGTGGGCTTTCACAAACCCCATCTGCCCTTCAATGCCCCAAAGCGTCACTGGGACGTTTACGATCGGGTAGCATTGCCACTCGCCCTGAATACCAGCGCGCCAGAAAACGTCACCGAGTATTCTCTGACTGAATTCGGCGAACTTCGCGGCTACTTTGGAATGCCGAAAGAGGGACCGATACCAGAGGACCTATCGCGCACACTGGTCCACGGCTACTGCGCGTGTGTCTCGTATATGGACGCGCAGGTCGGTCGCGTGCTCGACGAAGTCGAACGGCTTGGCCTCAAAGAGAACACGGTTGTAATTCTGTGGGGAGATCACGGCTGGAAACTCGGCGAACACGGCAGCTGGTGCAAGCACACGAACTTCGACATCGATACCCATGCCCCAATGATCATCCGTTCGCCAGAACGCGGCAAGCAGGGCGCAAAGGCATCTGGTCTTACGGAATTCGTCGATATGTACCCATCGCTGTGCGACCTGTGCGATCTGCCGCTGCCCGATCATCTCGAGGGCCAGAGCTTTGGCCCCTTGATGGAAGAACCTGAAAGAACATGGAAACAGGCGGCCTTCAGCCAATATCCGCGAAAAGACGTGATGGGCTATACCATCAAGACGGATGACTTCCGCTACACAGAATGGCAATCGAGAGAAACGGGAGACGTAAAAGCACGAGAGCTTTACGATCATCGGCAAGATGCGGCGGAAAACGTCAATGCCGCGGGAGATGATCGCTATGCCGAGACAGTAAGCGAACTGGAGAAAGTCATAAAAAAAGGTTGGGAAGCCGCGAAAGCGCAGCCGTCCTGAACTTGCCTTTTATCCTAAAGACCGTATATTAACATCAGTAAAATGTCTTGTATTATGTGCTATTCAGCCTTCGCAAAGTAGGAGATAAATATGGCCCAAACGGGACCTGTTTGTGTCTCGGTGATTAACATGAAAGGCGGCGTCGGTAAGACGACTATTGCGGCGTTGCTGAGTCGGTATGCGGCATCACGTCTTAATCTTAATGTCCTTGCTATTGACCTGGACCCACAAGCTAATCTTTCTCAAGCTTTTATGAGGGATAGAAATTATAGGCAGTTCCTAAACGACAACTCTCCATCAATTGTTGAGATATTTAATGGATATCAGCCGCCAACTGCTAGTATGACATCGCCAGGACCACTTAATATTGCTGATGTGATTGTTAGCAATACTCCCTTGGGCGGTCGCAATTTGCATCTCATTCCTTCAAGGTTTGATTTCTCCGACAACTTGGTTGAATCAATTAAGCCTGATCCGGAGATTCTGGCGCGGCTTATCGCCAATAGTTTCCAAGATAAAGACCTCATCATTATAGATTGCGCGCCAACCGAATCTATATTCACCCAAGCCGCATACCATGCCTCTGGCTACATTCTTGTTCCCGTCAAGCCTGAGTATTTTGCAACTATTGGCTTTCCATTACTGAACGATTCCCTTAACGCGTTTAGAGGACATAATCGAGGCCACCGGATTGACGTTATCGGCGTCGTTATCAACAATTCATCTTATCATTACAGTGGAAACAGGGGTGGGCCAGAAAGGCGTAGAGCTAGGCTTGAAATACTTCAGGAAGCCAGAGAAAACGGATGGCGCATATTCGAGAACGAGATTCCCCTCTCTCGTGGATTCCCCAAAATGATGCGTGGAGATTTTACGCACCGTGGTGATGCCGTTCTCTTTGATAATTTTGCGAGCGAATTCTTCCAAGTACTTGGGCTTGAATGATGGCAGGAGGGTTGATAGCTTATGACTAAAGCTAAACTCAAAGATACGCTGCGTTTGATAGTTCGCCAATATGGTTTCGAGCAAGTTGATCAATCTCTACGGGAAATTCGCCTTGCTGATCGTCAACTCAAAAGTTCCAAACAGAGCAAAGTGCTATCTGATAAAAAAGCAGTAACAAAGCCCCTTAATAAGAGGGCAAAGGTTAATGCTCCGGAGTATGTTGCCAAGATGGAACTTTCTTCGAAAAAAAAGCCGATAGCGACGGAGCTTGCAAAAAGATTTGAAAACAAGGCCTTTCTCCCAACGTTTGGCGACATTAGAAATTTCTGCCAGATTTACGGGATTGATGAACCTGCATCCAAGTCTCGAGTCAGTGCCATACCGAGGGTTTTCAAGTTCATAGCGACAATGAAAACGGACGAGATTCAGAGAATTTTGGACGACGGGATGTTTTCGGGGCCATCGCGGCTTGGACCTATCGCGGACGCAATCCGACGCAACGGTAGAGCCGCCCGCACCTACACTTCCCCACCTCCTCCACCTGTGCGTTGAAATTGGTTCTCCCGAAGAAGCCCCATCAGATCATTGAACCCTTTTCAGAAGATCGCACCATGCTTTACGCTTTTTGCTATACCTATAAAAGTGTCCGTATCTTCCCTGTCAAAAAATCGTCCAAGGAGAGTTGTAAGATCCGACTAAATTTGAGACACTGAATTGCTGAAGATATCAGCAAACACTAAACTACTGCACAACACTTTCGTTGGTTAAATCTTGACATTAGGCTATCTGTTTGTCATGTTTTCTCTGTTCGGCCAATTTTGGATGGGAACCATGAGTGGTTCTTACTCAGAGGTGGCTGAACGGTAAGGCGGCCGACTGATAATCGGATGCAGGGACTTGTTCCCTTGTGGGTTCGAATCCCGCCCTCTCCGCTAAGCCCCTCTCACTATCAGTTGCTCAATTTGATGACTGATTGTGTGGGGGGCTTAGTCGGTTTAATGTTCAATACAACAGAAGGATAGCCAATGAATTCCTCACGAACTAGACAAATTCCGCCCCCTGAATCTTGGGAAGAATTCGAGAATTTTTGTGGTGATCTATGGCGACTGTTATAGAGAGTTGTGTTCACTGCAAAAGTGAAATGGAGCATCAAAATAGAAGGTATCATTGCAAATTGGCTGTAATGTGACTACTTTATAACGTAGTCACATTTATGACGTAGCCAGAGACTGTCACGGCAATATTTACACCAAAGAGGATATACACAAATGCCAACAGTATCCAACCCTTTTTCAACTAGTGGCGGCGGAACTACATTCGAGCGTGAAATTCAGGCTGGATACGTCGTCAATATGCTTGTCGGCGGAACTGTCCCATGCTTACCAGAGGGCGAGATCACTTCAATACGTGTGCAAGCGCGGCAATTAGGAATTGGCATAGATGACATGATGGTTTCCCTTGTGGATACTTATGGTGACCAACACAAGCTTCTGGCTCAGATTACGCACAAAATCGCCATAACTGAATCAGATGATAAATTAGCAGGTGTTCTCAATTTTGCGTGGCAAGATTATAACAATGCATCAGTATTTAACCCAAATCACGATGCCATTGTTTTGATTACAGGACCACTTGCTGGAAGGATAACCCAGAATCTTCCCCGCCTGCTCCAATGGGCAAGATATTGTGAGAGTGCAGCGGAATATATTGACAAGGTGCATACCGTCAAATTTGCATCGGATACAATGAGAGAATTCCTTAGAGTTATTCGACTGCACCTTGATAATGCTAAAGGATCAGCTATAACAGATGATGAATTATGGCGTTTTATCAAAGTGTTTCACTGGCTTCACTATGACTTAGATCAGGACGAAAGTACTGATAGAACCTTGTTCCTCAATATGGCACAAATGGCAAAGAATCCGAATGTCACAGACTCTTTAAGCACTATATGGCCGCAGATAACAGATTTCATTGCCCGGGCAAATCCCAATTCTGCAACGATTACAAAAGACACCCTGCCTGATAAAGTCAAACAATGGTTCAGACCAAATGAAAGTGTTGTGAGGTGCGATTCAATCGAGAGGCTAAGACAACACGGGCAAGTGACACTCAATAACATAGATGATCGAATTAGACACGACCTGCATATTGAGCGATCTGCACTTATATCTGAGGCAGTAGATGCTATTTCGGAAAAGAAGGGAGTTTTAATTGTAGGAAGAGCAGGTATAGGAAAATCTGCTCTTGCAAAGAACGTCTTGGAGAGACTGCAAAAGGATACTCCTTGTTTTGTCTTCAAAGCAGAGGAATTTAATCAACCGCATGTTGATGTAGTTCTTTCAAGCGTTGGCATAAGTGACACTATCCCTCAACTATCTGCGCGGTTTGCGCTATTACCGCGAAAGGTTCTTTTAATTGAGTCATTAGAGCGAATTTTCGAAAGTAATTCTGTTGAGACCATCATTCAATTTCTCACGACTATCGCAGAGGATGATACATGGAGAATTATTGCTACCTGTAGAATTCATTCACTGGATATGGCCTACCAGCATCTATTATATCCGAGTAGAATTCATAACCTGACAACATTGACGATTCCACCATTAGATGCTGATGATTTTGGCAAAGTTTTAAGCCAGATACCGAGCATTGCGCCTCTGGCGACAAACGACCGTGTAGCTAAACTCTTGAGAATCCCCCTCTACCTTAAATACGCCAGTTCAATTGACTGGTCAGACTCGCCCTCCACTCTAACAGAGCAAAATTTCAAAGATGTGATCTGGCAAAATGTGATCAAAAAAAGACAGGAAAATATTCGTGGGCTGCCGCTGAAAAGGGAAAAGTGTTTTACAGATATAGCACTCAGACGAGCCAGAGCAATGACAGTTACTGTGCCTTACATAGACTCTGATCCAGAAGCAATCGAAAAACTCAAGCAGGATAATATTATCATCGAACGAGATGGTGGATATGCACCTGCACATGATCTTTTTGAGGATTGGGCACTCATCAGATATATAGACGAACAGTATCAAGTCAAAGGGAATGATATTCTCGCATTCTTTGATGCATTAGGAATGGAACTTGCTATTCGGCGTAGTTTCCGTATCTGGCTCTTGGATTCAATCAATGAGAAGTCCGTACCAGATATTCACGATTTTATCTCGGACTGCTTGGCACAGAATGGCCTGAAACAAATTTGGAGTGACGATATCATAATCGCTGTACTACAATCAGAAAATGCAGGCACCTTCTTCCAAGAACAGTGCCAGACATTGCTCCGCAATGACGGTCAGTTGTTAAACAGGATAATGCATTTGCTCAGAATTGCTTGCAAAGACCCCAATGTCTCGTCACTCAAGCAGCTTGACGGACTTCATTCGCATGAATTATTCGCAATAAGTCTGATGTTCTTACGTCCATCTGGATCCGGATGGAAACACGTTATTGAATTCATCCATGCTCATTATGATAAAATCGGCCAGCAGCACCACTTTACAATTGATGGGGTATTATCCGATTGGATACAAGGGATAGAAAGAGATCATCCCTTACCAGACGAAGCACGGAAGGTGGGTCTAATTGCACTTCATCGACTGTACGATAAAAGAGAGCATTATGGGCGAGACAATCACAAAGATTTGATAAGAGTGGTTCTGAGGGTGTGCGAGGTGCTCAACTCTGAAATCTCGGAACTGGCAAACGCCAGAATTCATGGAGAATCTTGCGAGAGAATATTTGACATTTTTAAAAAAGAAGCTCTGGACTTTCTCTATTCGGAGGAACTCTGTAAGCACTACCCCGATATTGTCGTCAAATTGGCAAAGCAGGCTTGGTATTATCAGGAACCTGATTCCGATGGATTCTATAGTGGACATCTTGATAGAGATGAGAATTTTGGGTTAGATGATGTACATAATTCGCTTTATCCCCCAAGTGGATTGCAGGGGCCTTTTGCAAATTTACTTCGACATAATTCTGAAAAGGGTATAGACTTCATCATTGAACTCTTAAACCACGCAATATTGGCCTATACAAAATCAGACCTTGACGACGGCGAACCTGTTCAAGTGAATGTGCATCTCAATGATGGTAGAACCATACAACAATGGGGTGGACAAAGGTTATGGTGTCTTTATCGCGGAACTTCTGTCGCTCCCGATATTTTACAATCTGCATTAATGGCTCTTGAAAACTGGCTATTCAGGCAAATAGAATCCGGCAATGACGTAATAGATATATTTAACAAACTACTGTTTGAGAGCAATAATGTAGCCATCACGAGTATGCTGGTCAGCATCGCAACCGCGTACCCAAAGGTGTTTAAAAAACATGCCTTGCCTCTATTGAGGACCAGAGAATTCTATTGTTGGGACACTCAGAGATTAGTTCTGGAACAATCTATAAGTGCAGGGCAATCCCTGTTGGGTTTACTGACACCTGTAGATCATGAAATCCACGACAACGAAAGGAAAACTTCAGCTCAAAGAAACCATCGAGGGAAGTGCCTTGAAGACCTTGCAAGAAATCTGCAAATAACTGAGGTACAGAGTCAAATCTTTGACATATTTGATAATTTTAGAAGTCAACTTCCGCCACTTGAAGATCAAAGTGAAGAAGATAAGACCTGGAGAATTGTATTAAGCCGAATAGACCTACGGCGATACAATGCGCAAGAAGATACTGAAAACCAACGTATCATACTAAATCCTCAGGAACTTGAACAAGATTTACAGCAGTTTCAGGAACAAGGATATCCAGAATTTGAAGGAAAAATGAAACTTCGCAGACTTTTGGACTGGGGTATAGCCCAATACAAAAAAGAGGACAACAATAGCAACTATTTTGCAAACTGGCAGGAAGCTCTTCAGGAAGCCCAAGAAGCGCAGAGTATAATACTGCAACATGCAGATGATGAAAGCTACCAGATTTTTTCTGGCGGATATGCATATACAGCTGCTATTATTGTAAGAGACCATTGGGCTGAAACAAGTGATGAACAAAAAGAGTGGTGTCGTCAGGTTCTCCTTGAGGCAATTGCCCATAAATTCAGTAGCCTTGATAATCAAGATGAGGTTTCTATATTTGAGATGGCGGGATCTCGACCAGCAGCAACCGTGCTGCCCTTACTACTGGGCCAGTTTGATGAGCAGGGTGAAAAGGAAATAAGAGTGGGGATAGCTGCAAGCCACTTGCATCCGTCACGGGAAGTGAGATGGTTTGCTGTGAGTGGATGTCACGAGACACTATGGGAAAAGGATCCGGTGTTTGCTGAAAATTGCCTTAAGGCGCATATCATAAATGCGAAGATGAGAATTGATCATATTCCTCATTTTAATAATCTATACACAGGTCAAGCGCAGCAGACACATGTAGAGGCAATTTTCAATGGTAGGACAACGCTCTTGCGACAACTTGCAGAAGGTAAAATTCAAGATGACCCCAATATTGAGGACATAACATTGGAGACCCATGATTATCACGGCCTCCAGTATGCTATTGGGCTGATTCCACCTACATCAACACAAGCATATCATCAGGAGTTACATGCAAAAATCTTTACTCTATTGATTGAAAAATCGGTTGAGGTAAATACAGAGAGGAGATATTCAAGTGGATATCCCGGATATCCTTATGAATTTGCAGGTCTGTTCTTGGGATATTTCTCAAGATTTATCCTCAACCAACCTAATGAATATATAACATCAGCAATGCAACTTATGATGGATAACTGGCAGAACTGCTACAAAGTAACCGAATATTTCATCCCATACCTTTTTGAGGCTGAAGATCAGTCAAGAAATGATGCACAGTTCTGGAACATTTGGTCAACAATTGCGACTAAAGCTTTTGAAGACCTAAATCAACGCGCAGACGATAGACCTATTCCTTCAGAACTAAGGAAAATTATCCGGACATTGCTCTTTTCGGATATTAAATGGAAAGAGAATACAACAGAGTGGGAGCCATTGACAAATAATCGAGAGTTCATACAAAATGCCTGTTCACACATAGGGCACCACCCAATTGGATTCAATGCACTGGTCTGTTTGCTCAAATCGGCTGTTGAAAGATTATTTCTTCCAGATGCCTTACTTTGGCTTAATAAAGCCCTCCAACAAGGAGATGCTAAAAAAATATTTCAAGAGCCTAATACACGATTTGATCTTGAGGTGCTATTGCGAAATAACCTTCTGAGTCGAGAAAGCGAGATTCGAGGCAATATAAGAATTCGCCAAGCCACTGTTGAGCTTCTTGATGCGTTGATCAACTCTGGTTCTTCGACAGGATTTCAATTACGCGAAAGATTCATAATGCCTTTACCAACAGCTTTGTAGGATTACTGTAACTTTGACAACGGCTTAGAGTCCTTATCCTAGAGGTTGAAGGTATATATTTTTCTGACTCTGTTCTCAAACATCGTTGCAGCCAGATGTAACTCCTGTTTTTTGCATTGGGTTTTGCGTCGTTGTGGTTTAGTGTGAATCCGCCATTCATTCTACAATTTCAGGTTGTTTTTTCTCAGTATCCAACGTATTTTCTTTTTGTTAGCAGTATTGAAGCGAGTGCCCAATTCAACCAACGCCCCGTGCGTATTTTTTGGACTCAACTTATGACAATCAAATATTCTCTTCGTGAACCCATGGCTCCTGGCAACACCCTGATGGAGAAATTTCAGACGCTCAAAGAACTCGGCTTTTCCGGCATAGAAATCACCAATAGCAGCACCGCAGATTTTGCAGATGAGATCAAAGCAGCCACAGACGCGACTGGTATCATACCCAATATTTGCTCTGCTCGAGGCGGCAATCGCCTGCTCGACGCGCGTCCCCAAGAACGCCGCACAGCCATAAAATCCATTAACGACGCCCTGACTCTGTGTGCCGAAGTCGGCGGTGTCGGCGTGATTTTTCCACCGCTTATCGGCATCAAAATGGGCGGAGGTGAACGCATCCCCGACCTCTCCCCTCTGTACAGCACATCTGCGCTTGAAAAAGATCTCCTCATCGAAATTCTCAAACGGGACATCGCACCACATGCCGAAGCGTGCGGCAGTCGTCTGGTTCTCGAACCCTTGAACCGCTACGAACAGTGGTGGCCCTGCACAGTTGCCCAGGGCGTTGAAATCTGCGAAGCCGTGGGCAGTCCGTCTATCGCCGCCATGGCTGATCTTTTCCACATGAGCATTGAGGAAGCCGATCTCGCCGAAGCCATCCACGCGGGAGGCAAACACATCGCCAATGTACATCTGGCCGACAGCAATCGCATCTTGCCGGGCTATGGTCACACAGATTTTGGCCCCGCGCTCAAAGCACTATCCGACATCGGATATGAGTACTACTGCGGCTTCGAATGCAGCATCCCTTCGGGCGATGACAGAGCAGAACTCCGAAAATCTATGGATTATCTCAACAGCCAGTTGTAGATCAAATATAAAGTCCCAAAATCTGGAGGTATAGCCATGTCTGAACCCACAGAAAAAAGCCACAAAAGAATGCAGATATACACGGAAAAGTACTGGGAAAAAACCGGGACATCGCCGCATCCAACCCGAGAAGTCGCCGACACGGTCATCAATGGCCTTGCGCAGAACATCGATGAACTGGGTCGCCCGCTTTGCCCCTGCAACTTTTATCCCGACAAAGAGGCCGAACTCGAACGCAGCCGCGAATGGGTCTGTGCCTGTGACGAAATGAAAATTTTCAAATACTGTCACTGCCTGCTCTTTGTCACCCCCGAAGGCATGCCCATTACGGAATACTTACCCGAAGATCACGAAGGCCGCCAGGTCTATGGCCTCATCAAAGACCCCACCCCGGACAAGGGCCGCGAACTGCGCCGCAAAGCCGATGAAAAAATCGCCGAATGGAAAGCGGAAGAAAAATAAGCTTCGACAAAACCCACCTCCCACCCGCTCAATTTGAATGCGCGGTCATCGCCGATACGCATTACATGATTGACGTTGGCGACCACCCCCTCGAATTTGAATCGCGCCGCAAGCAAACCCAACGCGCCGGCATAGCTCTGCAACAGGTCGCGGGCATTGGAGCCGACCTCGTCATCCACATGGGCGACCTCGTCCAGGAATATCCCGAAACGCCGGATTTCAAACGCGCGATGGCCGAAGCGCGCGAACAGATACGCGCCTGCAATATTTCTCCGCACTATGTCGCCGGCAATCACGATATCGGCGACAAAACTGATCCCACCATGCCCACCCATGCGGCAACCGCAGAATCGCTCGCGTTCTTCCACGGCCTCTTTGGCCCCTCCTATTATAGTTTTGACCACGATCTGTGTCACTTTATCGTGCTTAATTCTCAGATATTCAACTCCGAAATTGCTGAAGCAGACGACCAGTGGGAATGGCTTAAAACCGATCTTGCGACACATCAAAACCAGCGGCTCTTTCTCTTTTTTCATCTGCCCTTATATCTCTGGGATAAAAATGAACCGGGATTGGGACACTACGACAATATCAACCCACCTGATCGAGACCGCCTCTTCGCATTGATTCGAAAATACGGGATCGAACTCCTCTTCGCAGCACACGTTCACTATCCTTTTTACGACAAAATTGGCAAAACGCGCTATCTCATCGTCCCTTCCACATCGTTTACGCGCCCCGGATTCGGCCATCTCTACGCCAGTGCCCCGCCGCCCGAACAGGGACGAGACGACATTGGCAAGCTGGGATTTTATCTGCTTCGCATACGCGCCGATCACACCGATATCCACTTCATCCGCACAAAAGGCGAAACAAAACGCCCTGCCCGCGACCGCCTCGTCACCTGCACATCCGCCGATCTGTCTTCTCCGATTGGACTCACCCTTCGCCATCCCATCACGCCCATTGCAGAGCTCCCAATCGCCTATCCCTCTGCCGTGCGTCAAAAAACGCGCAATGACCAGCATTTTTTGGCCTGCATAGAACTCGGTGCCAAATTTGCGCGCTTTCCCTGGCGCGACCTGTGCGATCCCTTTCAGCGCACGCGCCTCGAAATGCTCGGCTCCGAAGGGATAACGCCCATTGCCACATTCCTCGAACCCCACATCGCCTCATTGCCCGAGCACATTGAAGCCAACCTCGATTTTGTACAGAACTGGGAAATTCAAATATCTAATCCCGCGCTACCATCCGATGAAGTTTGCGAGATACTCAACCGATGTGCAGAACTGGCAGAACTCTCGCTCTGTCCCATCATCCCCAACGAGCGCGTACCCGGCAAACAACATTTGCGAACCCGAATGGGTTATCAACTCGAAGAACTCGAAAACCTGAACGCGACCCTCCAAAACGCCGATATTCACCTTCAGCGCGCCCTCTGTCGCGTACCGCCCAACGAATCGCCGTGGACTTATATCCAATCCCTGAGCGAACGCAAATACTCGAATATTGACCACATCGACGTCTCACTCGAATTAGACGCACAGAACGACTACACCAACGCCTGCCGAATTGCCGAAGCCACATTTGCCATTGTCCGCCTGATAGGCGCGCGTCTCTTTGTCGATCCACTCACCGATTTTGACCGCACAATGGATGTCACACATGGATTGCTCGACACCCTCTGCAACCCCCGCGCACCTTTTCACGCGCTGCGTTGTTTGAACACGCTCCTCAACAGCCCCGTTCACGCCACCACCTTTACAGATCCTCGCGAACAAATACAGAACAACAACCGTATCCTGTATCTCAACAATACCTATCGCAGACTCGCTCTGGTGCTGCCTGCTCAAAATATTTTCGATCTCAACACCCTCGAATTTTCACTCGACATCAGCCCTGTTCGCATCTATCATTTATGCACGGACGAAGTCGAAACAGTATCTCGCAACGCACAGATCAAAATACAGGATGGCTCGCCGATCCTGGTGATTGGGTAGCCTGACCACCGGAGGCCATTATGAAACCACAAAATCAGCGTTTTGAATCCAACTATCCGCTCGACACCGATCAAATTTCCGAATGGGTAGAACAATTTCACAGAGACGGATTTCTATTTCTCGAAGATGTATTGCAACAAGAACACGTCGCACAACTCAAAGCAGACCTCGACTGGTCCCTCGCGCATTTTACCAGCCGAGATAAAGACCCCAATAGCAAACTCAACCCACAAAGCACCAAATCCAGCAACCGCCTGTGCCATCGCATGTTTGAGCACAGTCCGGCCAACCTCAATCTATTTGACCTCGAACCCATCGCCAGCTTTGCCGAAGCCCTCGTTGCCACAAATTGTCACGTTATACACAACAACTCCTTTATCACGCCACCCGGCGGCGGCATTACCACATGGCATCAGGACGATTCCCCACATTATGTTGTCACCGATGGCGAGCCGCCCACAAATATCCACCTCCCCGTACTCGTATTCACCTGTAATTATTATCTCACCGATGTCACAGAAATCGAACACGGCTGCACAGAAGTCATACCAGGCTCACATCTCATTGGTGAAAACCCACTTCAGGTTTTCAATACTGATGCATGGAAAACATGGCAGAACAAAGTCCATTACAACCTCGGCAAAGCCGGTAGCGTAATCATGTTCAACAATCAGGTCTGGCACAGAGGGGGACCAAATCAGAGCAATCGCAGCCGCTACATCACCCAAATCACCTATGGCAGGCGGCTCATCGGCCACAAATACTATCCCTTTATGAACTACACCCTGCCAGAACATGTCTATCGCAATGCAAACGATAGGCTCAGACGCCTCGTCGGATTTTTGGATCATGGAGCTTATGGGTAGGCACCTACCCCCAGCCCGTTACTCGCCTGGAGATCACCATGATGACAGATGCACAGCGCTATTTATTCGATATGATGGGATATTTGCATCTGGAACAAGCACTGGGACGAACTGAACTGAAAGCCGCGCAACGAGCTATAAATCGGTACGTAAATGCCTCAGATGATGAACTACCCGAAGGATTTGGGCGTTCGACCTCATTATTTGACAAAAATCGCACACAATTCAAATACGCCTTTGCTTTTGACAAAGCACTGGAAACATTGGTCTTCCATCGCTCGTTCTGGCCCATTGTACTGGAAGTATCTGGGCGACGCCCGCGGCTAAATAGCGGTGAAGTGCGGATCAATACGGCTAAAGACCCCGTTCATCGGTTGCATTGTTCACGCGAGAGTTTTGGCCCGTATAGTTGCCGATATAGCTGCGACGATGGCAAAATCTATTGCGACGATCTGGTTGTGTTTATCTACCTGACGGATGTCTTGCCCGGAGATGGCGGATTGCTACTCGTGCCGGGATCGCACAAAAGCGATTTTAAGCGACCAGCGGATGTGTTCAACGACGGGTGGATCGGAAAAGACGTACCCCTCGGTGTCGCGAATATCACGGCTCGGGCTGGCGATATTGTCATAACCACAGAATTGATGACACACGGGGCAATGGCATGGCAACCCAAAGATCGGGATCGCCGCTTCTTTATTCTCAGATACCGCCCGCAATATCACCGACAAATCCACGAATTCCCCGATCCAGTACTGGCGCGGCTTTCGCCCGAAACGCAAGAGCTTATCGAAACACAATCCTATACATACAAAAAAGAGATCGTAAAAAAAGATTATGTGACATTGACGATTTGAGAAAACAGCGAGAGGCAAAAAGCTACACTCGGAGCACAACGCCAATAAAGCCGACTGCTGACGACTGACCGCTATTTAACGGATTACGCCTTGACACGCCTACTATTATCGGATATCATTTTACTTTATCTGTAAAGCCTGACGATAGATAGCGAGAAAAAATGGCTGTTTTCAACACAATAGAAGAGCTTATCGAAATATTGGACGAAAACCCGCAGTGGATTGAGGCTTTGCGTGCGCGGCTGCTGACGCGCGAGCTACTGGAATTGCCCGAAAAATTCGCAGAGTTCGCCGAAACGACGAACAGGCGTTTAGACAGTCTTGACCAGCGACTTGACCAGTTTATTAAAAAAGTAGATAAGTACATCGAAAAGACAGACGAGCGTTTAGCCAGTTTTGAACAGAGACACGATCAGTTCGACCAGTTTATCAAAAAAGTAGATAAGTACATCGAAATAACGGACAGACGCTTCAACAAGATGGATAGAGACCACGCGAGATTCAGGGCGGCCCACGCCAGAACTGCCGCTATCCGACAGGCTCCCGGCATTGCCTCAGACATGGGATTCCAGTGGACAAGGAACCTGAGCATGCACCACCTTCTTCGCATGATCGCCAACGGAGACACGACGGGCATTGACTCAATTGATCTGCGAAAATTCCGCAACGCGGACTTAATTATCGAAGCTGTTGACGCTCAGGACAAAACGCATTATATCGCGGTGGAAATCTCTTACACCGCTGACGCCAGAGACACAGACAGGGCCATCATGTTCGCGGGATTTTTGAAGAAATTCACAGGTCGCAATACCCATGCCGCCATCGCTGCCTTAAATATAGACAACCGCATACGGAACATCACACAGTCGGGAGATGTGTTCTGGTATCGATTGGAAGACTACGATTTAGAGGTCAATTAGATTCGATAAACTATTCACAAAATGAAAAACGGCTGTCAGATCAATCTGGCAGCCGTTTTATATTTTTATTGCGATCAGGCCATCAAATAAACAAGTCTTCTATGCACTCCCCACAGAAAAATCGCCACTGACTGGCATCCCAACCCAACCTCCTTTGTATCTCTGCGATACTTTCTATAATCTCATTGTCGTACTGATCCGTATCCCGTCCCGCTACGAGCACTTTTTCCAACTTCCCTCCTTTGTACGACACCTCAAAAATGCTATCGATCTCCAAAATAGCTTGCACAGCATTGTTCTTCTCCATGCCAATAAATTTATGTCTCGTGTATTCGTACCTTACTGGATGACTGTAAATTCCGTATTTTTTGTTAATCTCAAAGGTCAGATTGCAATTGACAATTTCTATAGGTTCATTCGACCTCATTCTGTCCAGCCTTTCACACTGTCCATTTTGACCCTGATTGTAGATTTTTATAGGTTCATTCGCGGCACGTTGCTCACCTATTTCATGTGCAATAAAATATTTGACAACTTCCCAAGTCAATAACACATCTTCGAGGGCGTCGTGGTGATCGGTGGTGCGCCCATCAATGTCGAAATATTTAATGACATCGTCCAACCTGCTGCCCTTTCGTTGCCTCCCATTAAAGTGCTGCTGAAAGTATGCCATTGTGCAAAAAGAGGAATTCCAACTCGGCGCAGTTATGCCTGCACGTGCAAACTCCGCCTGCAAAAATCTGAGATCAAAATCGACATTGTGCCCAATAATTGGGTAATTGCCAATAAACGCATGCAGCCTTGGCGCGAGGTCAAAAAAGGTCGGCGCCGCACTCACATCGCGATTTGTAATGCCATGCACCTGCACCGCGCCCCAAGGAATAAGCCGCTGCGGATTGACCCTTGAAGCAAATGGGATGACTTCCTCATTGGGATTCGAAACATCCACCTGAAGTGCCGCTACAGATACGACGCGGTCATATTGCGGACTAAACCCTGTTGTCTCAACATCGAGGACAATGGCCCCTTGCAGATGCCCAAAATTTTGGTTGGTCATTTGGATATCTCAATCGCGTTGCGACAACACATCGCGCTCGTAAGCTTCTATCTCATCAAGCCAGGAAGCACCGATAGGCACATTGGCTTTGAGGCAGCACATATCCCACACAGCGGAAAAAGGCATAGTCTTCATTTCTTCCATCAGCGCGAGTTTTTGTGCCAGTTTGCCTTCGGCTTCGAGTTGGCGCAGGCAATCAGTCGGATCAACGAGACCATAGAGGAGGGCTTTGCGCGTGGCGCGCGTGCCAATAACATAAGCCGCGATGCGATTGATGCTCGCATCGAAGAAATCGAGCGCGAGATACATGCGGTCAATCGCATTGTGACGGGCAAGTTCCAGAAAAACATAGCGCACATCATCGCTAAAGAGAACGACGTGATCCGAGTCCCAGCGAATGGGACGGCTCGTGTGGATGAGCAACTTGTCATGAAATGCAAAATGTGCCGAGAGCTTATCGGCAATCGATTCAGTCGGATGAAAATGCCCCATATCGAGACAGAGCAGTTTGCCCCTGCTCAACGCATAATTGGCGTAAAAATCATTGGACCCAACCGTATAATCCTCCATACCCAATCCAAAAAGTTTGCCCTCAACGGCATCAACGCATTTGGGACCTATGCCCAGACCATCGTCGAAAATCGTGTCAAATGCTTCCACCAGACGCTCGCGGGGCGTCCACCGATCAGCGGGATGGTCTTTGGCACCATCGGGAATCCAGTGATTGTTGACAACGTCATCCCCAAGTGCTTTGCCAATAGCTTCAGAGATGCGGCGACTCGCAATACCGTGTTGAATCCAGAAATTGCGAATACCTTTATCGGAATGGCTCAAGGTGAAACCATCGTTGGCTTTGGGATGTGCAAAATATGTCGGATTAAAATCAATACCGATATCGTGCGCTTTTGCCCAATCGATCCAGCCCGCAAAGTGCTCAGGTGTCAGGGCATCGCGATCAACGACTTCGCCACCCGTATCACCATAAGAGGCGTGTATATTCGCTCTGTGTGGCCCGGGCAAAAGATCAACGACTTTTTTCAAATCTCGGCGAAGCTCATCCCCATTGCGCGCGCGACCGGGATAATTGCCCGTAGCCATAATGCCGCCGCCTTCAACGGCTTCGTCTTTGACTTCAAAACCCGCCACATCGTCGCCCTGCCAGCAATGGAGCGAGATCGGCACTTCAAGTGCCCTATCCACAGCCCGTCCAATATCCACGCCAAAAGCGGCGTACTGTTCGGCAGCATGCTTAAAATTGGCTTCAATCTGAACATCGGTAATCGGTGTTTTATAATGCATTGCAATCTCCTGAAATCAGTGAATAGGAGGCCAACAAAAGTCTATCAATGTTGCATCAAAAAAGGCGAAATAGGACGGTGTGTCAAGGGAAAAGGCAGTGGATTTTGACGGCAAATTTGGGTATTATGGACGACCTTATCACAAATCTCGTAAAAGAGAGGCACAGCATGAAACGACCGAATATATTACTGATTTACACCGACCAACAGCGATGGGATGCCATGGGTGTGAATGGGAATACCGATATTCAAACACCGAATCTGGATCGCCTGGCAAACGAGGGCATAAACTTTGATCACTACTTTGTCCAGAACCCCGTATGTATGCCCAGTCGGGTGAGTTTTTTGACCGGACAATACCCTTCCACACTCGGCATTACACACATGGGCGTACCCGTGCCCGAGGACTTTGTGACATTGCCCAAATTGCTACACAATTCGGGATATCACTCGGCAAATATCGGCAAATTGCACTTTTTGCCACACGCCAATCGAGACCACCGCGAAGTACATCCCGATTATGGATTTGATCATCTGGAAATCAGCGACGAACCCGGCTGTTACGAAGATGCTTATCGCGCCTGGGTACGCATGGAAGCACCGGATCAACTCGATCATTTGAGCCTGGGATTGCCGCCATTGGCAGAGCATTGGCACCAGATGATGGGCGTACAAGACGGCGTGCATCACCCCGATGAACGATTTCCCAAACATCCTATTGCCTTCCGCGGAAAAGATGAATACACACACACGGCGTGGGTGGCGAGCCGATCAATTCAATATATGTCGGAACGTGCAAGTGAAGGCAGCCCGTTTTTGTGCATCGCGGGAATTTACTCCCCCCATTCGCCCTGGGTCGCGCCACAGCGTTTCCTGAATTTATACGATCCCGATCAAATTACCTTGCCATCCTTCCCGCCAGAAGTCGATGAAAAGCGCAGTGAAAATCACTACGGCGATCGCGAGCTTCGCCTCGCGCGACAGGGATATTACGGCATGGTCAGCGAAGTCGATCACCACGTGGGCCGCATGTTAAACGCGCTGGACGAATTGGGCATTGCAGATGAAACAATCGTAGTCTTCACATCCGATCACGGCGAATGGCTGGGCGAACATTTGCGCTATGGCAAAAGCTACCCGGGGCACGACTGTGTCAGCCGCGTACCCCTGCTAATGCGCATACCCGGGAAAGAAAGCGGGCAGCGCGTTTCCAGCATCGTCGAAGGCGTAGATGTACTCCCCACCTTGCTCGAAGCCTGCGGTGTACCCACCCCACCCCATTTGCAGGGCCAATCGCTATATCCCGTTTTCTGCGGGGGGAACGCCCCGGACAAAGCTGTGGCATTGATGGAGGCCACGGGCTGGAAAATGATCCGATCTGCCGACTATCGCTATATCGCGCATGACGATGGACGAGAATTTCTCTATGACTTGAATGCTGAATGGGGTGAATACCGCGATGTGTCGCAAGATGCAGACAATGCACTGATTGAACATCGGCATCTATTGATCAAACGGCTGATCGAAATGGAACGCCCAAAAAAACGAATTTGGGGATACTGAGACTCGACGTGCTCCCTTGACTTCAGTCACGGGATTCCGGGAGTCGCCCTTTATCAGGCGGCCTCCCGAGAACTTGCAGCTTCGTGGACCGTATGGTGATCAAACACCAAGACCACGGGGCGCGCCGAACGCCCACTACTGGAAACCCCAGATACCTGCCGATGGATATTGAACGCACCCACAAGGTCTGCTTGACCTTCAAAGCCGCAACGACAGGAGTACCAACCACGATGCTTGCGATTGGATTTCTTTCTTATACCACATTGCGGGCAAGTCTGCGAGGTATATTTCTCCGAGACGACTTTGACCTTTATGCCAAGCAGCGCGGCCTTGTATTCAATCATTGCGCTGAGTCTGGCATATGGCCAGGCGTGCAGGCGTTGATTCATCCTTGTGCCATAAGCGATGTGCTGTCGGATGCCGGTCAGGTCGCCCAGGATGATAGTGCCCACACCCTTTTCGGCACACATATCCACAAACCGTCTGCTGGCGATATGGAGGGCATGCGTGATTTGTCGGGCTTCTTTTCGGGCGATCTGGCGATAGCGTCTCGACATCTTGGGATGGTCCTGGCTGGGCGGTTTGACCTTTGCTCTGATCTTCTGCCAGTATCGGCGTGTGGCCTTAAGTTCACGTCCACAGATCAGATA
Source organism: Candidatus Latescibacterota bacterium (assembly GCA_965222605.1). Classification (GTDB taxonomy): domain Bacteria; phylum Latescibacterota; class UBA2968; order UBA2968; family UBA2968; genus VXRD01. The sequence continues at coordinate 5,764,522 of OZ244960.1, read as the reverse complement.
CCGAGAGCCATCACAGAAATCTGCGGCAATGAGCCAGTCTTCGCCTATATCTACACCAACGGTGGCCTCTCCCGGCTTTTGAACGACATCCACTTCGACCACCAGACGGGCTTGGAAATCCCGTGTGTGCATATCGTAGATGATCTGGACGTTCTTCAACTGGGAAAGGTCAACATTTGGGCGGGTGTGGAGACGAAAGACGAGGCGACGCACACCGTCCTTTCGGGTGGTGCCAAGGGAAATGCGAAGAAAGGTCATTCCACGCTTGTGGATTACCTTGATGGAGCCATTGTTAGGGTGAGAATAGCGCAGCGGAGAGAGTCGCGTCTTCTTCCTGAAACCTGGAGGCCGCGCCTTCTTGTCGCGCTTGCACCTTGTAAAGAACGACTGAAAAGCCTGCCCCACCTCTCGTCGCGTGGTATCTACCACATCGGAATACAATTCCTTGTGGCGCGGCAACCCGCGTGCGATACGGTTGAGATGGCTGGCCGAATAACAGACTTTTCCATGCTGCTCGTATTCTTCACGCAGATGAAAGATCAAGCCATTATAGACTTTGGTCGCAGACAACATTGCGTCACGAAGAATGGCAAAGCGTTCAGGTGCGCCGCGAAGACGGGCTTTTATTGTCAGGTATGGCATTTAAAACTAACCGTCCTGAATATAGTGTCCAATCGGCAGAATGGTATGCAGAATAATAGATATAACATATTGTTTTTTATTGTTCTATTCATACTTTATTATACTTACAAAAGGTATGGATGTCAACATCTATATGCAGATATTTGTTAACATGTCGCATTATTGGCATTGTGCTTCGCATGCCTCCCCTGTCTAAAACCGGGGGTCTCCTGCGACATTTTTTAGGAGGTAATTGTGAAAATCATAGACATACAAAAAACACCCTCTCTGGGGGCTGCCTGCCGGCACTGGTCATTATTAAAAATCATCACAGACGAAGGCATTGAAGGATTGGGTGAATGGCGCGGAGGACAATCGGTTGACCAATTGAAGTGGACGCTAATCGGACAAGACCCGACCAACGTGAACAAATTGCATCAAGATCACCTGTGGCGCATGCAAGGCGCGGGCGCAGGCGTGGAAATCGCGCTCTGGGATATTGCCGGCAAAGCTTATGGCGTACCGATGTGCGATCTCCTGGGAGGTAAGCTGCGCGACAAGGTGCGGATGTATTGCGATTGCCATTCGGGTGCGTACTGGACACAAGAAGACTATAATCGACGCTGGGCCGAAGTTCGGGCATCGGGTGAATTAGATCCCGTATATGAAACATCGAGCTATGTAGCGCGGGCAAAAGAGCGCGTTGCCGAAGGATTTACAGCCTTAAAATTTGATCTGGACGTTCCCAACCCCTGGAAAATGGATGTGTACGATCGGTCTGTCGGACGGCGGCAACACGAACATATCGTAACCACGATTGAAGCGTTGCGCGATGCAATAGGGCCGTATATCGATTTGTCGATAGATCTACACGGATCGTTTAACGCGATTGATGGTCTGCGGATATGCAAAGATGTGGAACATCTCGACTTATTGTGGCTGGAAGACCCGATTCGTTGGGAATGGGGTAACGTAGATGCTCTGGCAAAAATTTGTATGCAAACAGAAACACCGATTTGTACCGGCGAGATATTTTACGGCGCAAAGCTATTTCGAGAACTCATGGAAAAAGGCGCGTGCGACTTGCTCGAACCCGATATACCGCGCAGCGGTGGCGCCATAGAAACGCGGCGCATTGCAGAATTGGCCGAAATGTATCACATGTCGATTGCACCGCATTATATGGCGAGCACAGTAGCCGGCATAGCCGCTGTACACATCTGTTCCACCATACCCAACTTCCTGGCTCTGGAATATCACTCGGCCAATATCCCGCTCTGGTCAACGATGTTGAATATCAAAAATCCGATTCAAAATGGGTACATCACCGTGCCAGATGGCCCCGGATTGGGCATCGAATTAGACGAAGAAGAAATATTAAAGCACTTACCCGATGGCACAGAGTTGTGGTCTTAGAAACAGAAAGGACACCAAATATGAAATTTCCATCAATTCGTCCGCCACGCGCCAATTATATTCGTCCCCTTGACCGTGAAACACTCACACTCTCGCCTCCCGGCTTTAGTTGGTGGCGGGCCGCTGATCGGGGTGCATGTCAGTATCGCGTCATTGTCACGCGCGACGGAAAACCCTATTATGAATCTCCACTCCTTTCCGATCCCATACATCATCCAGAGCGCGCTTTTGCGCCCGGAACCTACGATTGGCATGTACAGGCCATTGTAAATGGCGCAGTTCGAGCGTGCTCGGAGTCCCAATCTTTTAAAATTACCAATTGCGCTGCCGAACAACCTCACCCAGACGCCGCTACACTGCTGGCAAACGTCCCCAAAGAACGCCCGCGTCTCTTTTTTCTGGCGTCTGACCTGGAAAACGTGCGATGCTCGCTAACATCCACCCGATCCGAAGCTTATGAAGCCCTGAGAAAAGACGCCGACCACGCGCTCACACTCGAGCCACCGCCAGAGCCTACGTACGACCAGATTGAAGACCCCGCCGAACGCAGGCTGGCTTACCATGCGTGTTTTTCGACCATGCGCAAATTTCACGATGGGGGCATGCGAAGTCTTGCCCTGTTTTACTTGCTCACTGGAGAAAAGCGATATGGCGAGGCCGCACGGCGCTTTATTGTTGACGCCGCACAGTGGGATGTGGAGGGCATATCCTCCATCCTCGCGCCTTATGGCGATGAAGTCGGTCTCGGATTGCTCAGGGCGGGTGCTGAAGTCTATGACTGGATCTACGATATTTTCACCAAAGACGAACGCGAACTCGTCGCCCGCATGCTCGGCGCGCGGGCAGACCAGATGATTCGAAGACTGGAGAAAAACGATTATACATTCACGCCCGACGGGAGTCACGACGGGCGTCTGCCCGGATTTTTGCTCGAACACGCCATTGCATGTGCCGAAGATGAACGCGCGCCCTCATGGGCGGAATACGCGCTCAAAATTATTGCGACAAATTTCCCCCATTGGGCCGGATATGAAGGAGGCTGGGCGCAGGGGGTTCCCTATGGCATGTCTTACAACTCGCGGGACTCGATGCCTTTTCACTCATGGAAATTGGCGACCGGGCACAATATATGGCTCAAACCCTATTATCAGAACATGCCGTGGTTTTTTTATTACGTCGTTTCCCCAGTTGGCGAGCTTATGCCATTTGGCGATACCGAAGATCAGCCCGTTCGCGCCTCACAGGCCAGAACCTTTCTTCAATTTCACGGTCTCAGATTGCAAAATCATCGATTGCGCGCCTGGGCAGATCAGGTGCGCGACCCCGAGGATCAGCCCGCACAGATCGACCCCTTCCCCGGCATTCTGCTCGAAGACAAACCGATCCCTCCCCAAAAAGATTCAGTGCCACAAGATCGCGCCTTTCGAGGCGTTGGTTGGGGCGCATTGCACAGCGATATAGAACATCCGGACAAAGATTTTATGGTACTCTTCCGATCATCGCCCTTTGGCGGCGTGAGCCACGGCCATGCGAGCCAAAATGATTTTGCAGTCATGAAAGGCGGACGCGCTTTAATCTGTGCCGGAGGCCTTCGCTATCCGCATCACGGTACGCCATTTCACAACGAATACGCACAGCATTCGATTTCACACAACTGCGTTCTCGTCAATGGCGAAGGAGCGATCAATCGGGATGGCAACCGCGGTGGCGAAATTATCGATTTCAAGACCACAGATCCGTTTGGTTATGTCTGTGGCGAAGCCGAGAACGCTTACGGAGATCGATTGAACCGATACAGGCGGCATCTCGTGATGGTCCGCCCGTCGATCACTATTCTCGTCGATGAATTGGAAGCCCCCGAGGCATCGACATTCCAGTGGCTGCTACACGCATTCGAAAAATTTGATCTCAACCTGGCGACTGTCACATCCAACCGCAAGGGAGCTTCTTTAAAAGGTCAGCTTTTTGGATCAACAGATCTTCGCCTCAGCCAGACAGACGCATGGCCCGTAGCACCAGATAAAGGATATCCGACACTCGATAAAGAATTGCCCGAAAAGCGATGGCATCTTACAGCAGAAACAGAGCGCGTAGAACGCTGTCGAATTGCCGCGATTTTCTCTGTTCGCGGTCCCGGCGAGAGCGACCCCGACTTTTCGATAGCTGTATCAGAAAATCAAATCGCGCTTAATGCAGAAAATACAACCGCGCAAATCAACCTGTCCCCCGATGAAAGCACCGTTCTTTCTCTCTCATCCGGATCAGAAGATTTGACCATTCAGTCCTGATTAGCAGATCGATAGTTTGAGACCGCGATGCCGCCAGCGATGAGCAACGCGATACCTTGTAAATAAAGGCGCGTATCTCCCGATGGCGTGAGGAATAAGAGAAGGGCAGCGGCGAGTAAAAGGATGCGCTGATAAGTGGGCAAAGGGGCAAAAGCATGCCCGGCGGCAGCGGCTGATAAGGGAAAAATACCGAGCAGAACGATGAGGATATTGGCGATTATAGCGGTGAAATCAGAAGACAAAAGCAAAAGTTCTGGATGTAAAACAAAGGCATAGGGCAAAGCGAAACCCACAAGGGCAAAGCGGAAAGCCGTGACACCAGTTTGCATAATACTCGCCTTTGCAATAGCGGCAGCCGTGTACGCAGCCAGCGCGACCGGAGGCGTAACCATAGACATCATGCCAAAATAAAAAATGAACAGATGCGCGCCCAGTGGCACAATGCCGAGGTCGCTCAGAACAGGCCCCACCATGGTCGCCATAAGCAGATAACACACGGCTGAAGGCAAGCCCATGCCCAGAATAATGGTAGAGATCATAAGGAGAATTAACGCCAGAATAATATTATTCTCCGCCAGGGGCAACAAAGTGCTCGGCAGTTTTGTGCCAATACCCGTGAGCGTCACAACGCCGATAATAATACCCACGCATGAAGCCGCTGCAATAAGCGAGACACCGCCGTGTGCGGCCTTTTCCAATGCACGGATCATAGCGCGGAGACCAACGCGCGTTGTGGGGTTGAACGCACCGACAATCAGGACAAAGAGCAGAGCGATACTCACAGCGCGGAAAGGCGTGTATCCCAAAATGAGAAATACAATAAGTGTGATGAAAGCGACGAGAAACACCAGCCCCTGGGGTCTGGGGGGACGTTCCTGAACATCTCCATCGCTTGCAGACGCGCCAATGCGTTTGGCGTGAAAATGGACAATCAGCAAAAGTGCTGCGTAATAGAGGATTGCCGGAACCAGAGCGGCTTTGATGATCTCCAAATACGTGACAGCGGGTTCGACGATTTCGAGCATCATATACGCGCCCGCACCCATAATGGGCGGAACGAGCGCACCGCCCGAACTCGCTGCGGCTTCAATACCACCAGCCACAGTTGGGCGAAATCCGGTTGAGCGCATCAGCGGAATGGTAAACGTGCCAGTAGTCGCAGTATTAGCCACGGCACTGCCCGAAAGCGACCCCATCATACCCGAAGAAATAACAGCCACTTTGGCTGGTCCACCGGTGCTATTGCGAAAAATGCGGCGAGCCGTATTCAGAATATATCCCGTGGCACCAGTCTCTTCGAGCACAGTGCCAAAAAGTACAAAAAGAAAAACGTAGGTAAACATCACTTTCAACGCGATGCCAAAAACGCCCTGAGAGTGGAGATAGGTCTGGGAGACTATGCGTTCCCAGTTATATCCGCGGTGGGGAAAGAGCCAGTCGGGCAGGATATATCCATAAGCTGCATAAATCAAAAAAACGAGTGCGAGCAGGGGCAGGGTGAGACCAATGGCGCGACGGGTGGCTTCGAGAACCAGGATAAGCCCGATGAGACCGACAACGTGATCGAGCGCGTGTTCGATCCCCGCGCGATTGCCCAGGGATTGGCCTTTGAGCCAATAAGATTGAAAAAGCGATTCAGTTTGGGTCAGGACATAACCAAAACAGAAAACAACAGCCAGAACGAAAAAGAGATCGAGGATCTGGAGGGATTTATTGGAGTGGATCGGATATTTGAGAAATACAAGACATAAGCCCAGCAGGGCAAAAACCGATAGCTGGGCTTGCGGTGAGAGTTGCGGATGATTGACTTCCGCCAAAATAAAAAGACTGAGTAGTGCAGAGAGAATGCGAAACAAGTGGGAATGGAGGCGCGTCATAGAGCCTGACTAACTCAAAACCATTTAATCCTGCCAGATACCAATTTCTTTGAAATATTTTATCGCACCTGGATGAAAAGGCGCACCCGTATCCCGAACGATATTCTTGGGATTTATAGCCTTACCTGCCGGGTGTTTTTTTACAACTTCCGCGCGGTGCTCATACAGGGTCTTAGTAAAATTGTAAACCGTATCTTCGCTCAAACTTGCCCGCGTGATGAGATGCATAGAGCCGACATTCATCCCGGCGAAATCTTCTGTTTGTCCCCGGTAGGTATTCGCGGGAATCGTTGCGGAAAAAAAGAAGGGATAGGTCTCAAAAAGGCTTTGTTTGGCCGATTCATCAAAGGGAATAAAATAAATATCCTGAGACGCACTGGCCTGGGTGATCGAGGCCGTGGGCACTGCGCCCCCCAAAAAAGCCGCAGCAGCCGATCCATCGGCGAGCATGTCAACCGTTCCCGCCTGCGTATTGTAAAGCGGTGTGAAATCGTCATAAGTGACCCCGTGCGCGTTCAGGATGGGTTTTAAGAAATACTCGAATCCCGCACCCGCTGGCCCAACGACAACGCGCTTGCCCATGAGATCGCTCAAACTATTGACACCCGCGTTTTGGGGCGTGATAAAAAGCGCGACATTCGGTGCCAATGTCATAACCGCATTGATATTTTGTTTCTCTCCCCACGCGCCTTCTCCGCGCACTGCAAAATAGGAAATGGCAGCATTGGCCAGCGCAAAATCCAATTCCCCACTCGAAAGACGGCGAATATTCTCCTGCGTACCTTTGGTGGCCTCGGCAGAAACCTCCCAGGACATGTGATCGTTGACAACCTGAGCAATCGCGCCCCCCACGACAAAAAACGCGCCACCGGGCGGCGCCGTGCCCACGCTGAGAAATTTATCCGCCCGATCCTGAGGCGTGCCACACCCGATGAACACGCCTATCGCGAAGATGAGTGCTGCTGCTTTGCACTGCATACCAATCCTTTCAAAGTTTACAAACCGAACGCTACAACTCTCGTAGATTTAATCCGTGAAATCCGCGCTATCCCCTTCATCCGCGATCAATTTTCCGCAATACAATAGAGGTGTTCGGTACCGCGCAAATACAACTCGTCGCCCACGATAATGGGAGATGCGCTGGTACCCTCGTCGAGTTTGTTTTGTGCGAGCACTTCCAATTTAGTGCTGTTCTTGATCACAAATGTCACGCCGTCCATCCCGGCGATGTACACGCGGTCGCCTGTGCCAACCAGCGGAGAGTATATTTTTCCCAATCCCTGGAGTCGTGCTGGACCGAAAACTGTTTCGCCTGTTTTAGCATTGTAACAGGACAAGATGTTCCTGGTACTTTTCATGCAATAAATATTGTTTCCGGAAAGAAGGGGCGAAGAAACATAAGGGGTATTACCAGTAACTGCCCACAGTACGGCATCTGTACCCGTGATATCGCCCTTGGCTTTGTCGAGTGAAATCGCCTGCATGGCTGGCTGTCTATGACCGCTTGTAACATACACGATGCCATCGGCATAGACGGGCGTGGGAATGACATTTGTACCCAATCCCGCGCATTCCCATAAGACATCGCCGGTTTTGAGGTCGTAACTACGGGTTTTTTTGCTCGCGCTCACAATAATCTGTTGCGTACCCTTGTGTTCGACAACCATGGGCGTGCTCCACGACGTTCTCTCCGGTCGCGCCGTACGCCAGATTTCCTCACCCGTGCGTTTATCCAGCGCGACAATAAACGAATCGCCCTGGTGATCCCAGTTGATAATCAGCGTATTGCCGTGAATGGTCGGTGATGTGCCTTCTCCAAAAGAGCCTGCAACTCTCATATCGCCCAGGTCCTTATCCCATTTCAAATTGCCGTCGAAATCAAAGCAATACAACCCCCAGGAACCGAAAAATGCGTACAGGTGTTCGCCATCTGTAACACCCGATGTGGAAGCATAATTAGACGTTTTATGGGTACCTTCGTGGGGCACCGCCTCGCTCACGGTCTTTTCCCACACCACATCACCACTTTTGCGATCCAGTGCAAGTAGCTTAAATTGATAGATATGAGAGGGCAAAGGCTTTTTGCCTTTCTGGGCGACTTCTACGGTTTTGTCGGTCTTAATCGCCGTCTGGACAAAAATTTTATCGCCCCATACAATGGGCGTAGCGTACCCCGTACCCGGGATTTTTGTTTTCCAGCGAATATTGGTACTCTCGCTCCATTCCACGGGGGGATTGCCCGTATCCACGAGGCCATTTGCATTCGGCCCGCGCCAGTGGGGCCAGTTGTGTGTCTCCTGCACCGCATGGTGTTTTGCCTGAACCAGAATCGGAATGAGACAAAAACCCATCAAAATCCAAAACCATTTCTTCATCGCAAACTCCTTTCTGTGATGTGATATTTCGCAATTCAGAGGTTCAAAATATCCGTTTAATGAATGGTTGTCAAACCTTTCTTTTTTTTATACGTTGGATGCTCGAGTTGATTAGACTACTCATTGACCACTTAAAATAAGGAATTTTTATGCCTGCTCCGCTTTATCCCAAACCCATTCGATGGTGGCCCGCTATCTCTATCGCCGCGTTAATGATCATTGTATTATCGGCGATCTGGATTCCCGACAGACCAGACCGCCAGATGCAAGTTATGCCGACGATACTGATTTGCTCAATCGGCTCTATTTTACTCTGTCTCTGGTTCTTTGCTTTTTCCCAAGCGAGTCGGACAATTCGCCTGCGGGGTCTAAGTATTCTTATACTCCTGATCATCCTGACAGTTTCATTATTTCAAATTCGCGGTTTTACGGGCGATTTAGCTCCCAAGATAGAGTGGCGCTGGTCTTCTGTTACATCGATATCTGTGGCGAGACAATTTTCAGATGGCCCCGACATAGACTATCCTCAATTTTTGGGGCCACATCGCAACGCCACGCTCGAAGGAATAGAGCTGGAATCCGACTGGGATCAAAATCCCCCCAGGCTACTCTGGCGCGTACCCGTTGGTGAAGCCTATTCTGCCTTTGCCGTTGTTGGACGCTCTGCCGTGACTCAAGAGCAAAAAGGCGAAGACGAAACCGTAGCTTGTTACGACCTTTTAACCGGAAAAGAGAAATGGCGTCACAGCGCGCGCGCGCGATATGAAACCGCGATTGCCGGGATTGGTCCGCGAGCCACGCCCACCATATCGGGCAACCGCGTTTATTCTTTTGGCGGAACCGGCATCCTCACCTGTCTCGATTTGGAAACCGGTAGAGAAATCTGGTCGCGCGATACCGTGAAAGAAACCGGTGCGCGCGTTAAAGAATGGGGCATGAGCGGTTCACCCCTCGTTTTAGACGACAAAGTGATCGTGAGTCCGGGCGGACAAAACGAGCAATCGCTGATGGCATACCACCGCGAAACCGGTGATATTATTTGGGGAGGTGGCCATGCAAGAGCGGGTCATAGCTCGCCGAGTTTAACTGCCATAGCGGGAATGGATCAAGTGATCATTTTTAACAATGGGCAGGTTGCGGGTCACAATCCAGTTTCCGGCAAGTTGCTATGGGAATATCCCTGGTATAGCGGGATGACGCAACACGTTGCCCAACCCATCCCACTGTCTGGAGACCGCGTCTTTGTATCGGCCGGTTATGGCATTGGTTGCGAACTGATTCAAATTGAAAAAAATAGCCAGGATGAATTTACAGCCGACCGAATATGGAAAAGCCCCCGCCTCAAAGCCAAATTTGCCAATATGGTTCACAAAGACGGATATATTTACGGACTGGACGATGGCGTCCTCGTGTGTTTGGATCTCGCAGACGGACAGCGAAAATGGAAACGAGGGCGCTATGGGCATGGGCAACTCATCCTGGTAGATGACCTTTTGCTCATCCAAACCGAATCGGGCGATATCGTACTCGTCGATGCCTCGCCAATTGAACACAATGAACGCGCGCGCTTCCCCGCTCTAAGCAACCACACATGGAATAGCCCCACACTTGCCGCACCCTATCTACTCGTGAGAAACGACAGGGAAGCGGCGTGCTATGAACTCGCACTCAAGAATATAAATTAACGCGCCTCACATCTCCTGTTTCAATGCGGGCAATAAAGGTGCTCGCAGGGCGAAGAAAACGGCTATCGCACTTGCGATGAGACCCGCGCCATATATGATGACGAGTGTGAGGCCCAGTGATCCCCATGGAATTAACGCACCATAGCTTATGACATGGGGCGCTACGGCAATAAGCGCAGAGACGCTGCCGATAGCCAGGCCCACGAACATTAAAAAACCATTCTCCGCGAGCAACATGCGCGACAACACAGCGCGGCGAAAGCCAAAGGCGCGAAGAACGGCCAATTCACCGCGTCTTTCAATAACATTTCTCAACAGGACGATTCCCAATCCGATCGTACCCAACAGCAGGCCCAATCCCCCCAGTGTTTGAAAGGTGGAGAGATACGTATTTTCGACCTCCTGAAAATGCGCGAGTTTTTGCGCTGTGGATACGGCGTCTAACCCGATGTCTTTTAATCTGCTTTCCACAAGCACAGTAAGCTGAACGGGTTGTTGTGTTTCAACGAGAAAAGCACCATACCCACTTTGGTCGGGAAAATGTCGCAAAAAATTGTCTTCGGAAATCAGCAATTCACTTTGAAAAATACTCGTCTTTAACAAGCCCACCAATCTCAGCTTGACAGTCTCCCCCATTTCATTCTGCAACACAATATCATCGCCCAATTGCTTGTGCAAAATCCACATAGCCGAATTATAATCCCCAATTGCCGGAATCACATCTGCGCCCAAATCCTCGGATAATAGAGTCCAGGGATTTTCTACTTCGGTGCTCGTTTGCTGAAATGTAAAACCACCTCGCTGACGTAGAGCTTCGGGAACCCCCAAAACACGCGGGCTTTCGGGCTGATAAAGATTGAGACAACTCGCATCTTCCCCGGGCAAAACGCGCAGCGGGATGAACCGCGCTTGATTTAAGAGTTCTGTATCTGCCTGCGAAAATCCGAGTTCAAATTGCCCGTCTTTTGAATTAAAATCCTGATAAATCGGCACATCAACTTCAGCGATAAGGGCAAAGCCGCCCGTACCAGAAGCTTTGTCTTGCGCGATATTTTGAGTCAGATCAGTTCGCCTATTCGCGCCTACTGCAACAATGACAAAACACGCACATCCGATGAGTGAGGCACACAGCAAACTGCGCGCGGGCTGCCGCTTGCTATTTTGCACCCCCATGCCAACAATACCTTCTCTTATGGCGCGATGCCCGCGTCTAAACCAGACCGAGAGAAAGCACAACCCCGCAACCATCCACAGCGCGCCACTAACAAAAAACAAACCTGTACCCGTTGATGGATCCACCGTCGCGCCCCCCCCCAGACTGAGCGCGGCGAGGATGAGGCTGCCCAGAGCATACCATTTTGTGCGCGGCTTTGCGCGCACCACTTCCGTAATACCCGATAATAATGCGCGAACAGAAATATTGCCCAACCGGCGGAGCGTGAGCCAGATTGCCAACAGGATCACGATTAGTGAAATGGCATATCCCAATAACAGACTTGATGTGTGGATGTGAAGCGAGAGATCAGACGTCCCAACCGCGCCCACCCAATAAGTACGCAATCCCACCGTAATCAGATAAGCGTAGAAAACACCGCCTACCAGCCCCAAGATGCCACCCACACCGGCCAGCACAAGGCCCTCACGGCTAAAGAGTCGGCGAATTTTTTTTCCCGTATATCCCGATACCATCCGCATCCCGACTTCTCTGCCCCGCTGCTCCACACTCAGGCGAAATAATAATCCGACCAGGAGTGCTGCGGAGATGATCAGGAATTGACTGAATGCAATAAACAGTCCGCTAAAGTCCGTTGCCCCCGTAGAAGCGACCAGGCCCTGCTGTTTGATAGGCTGAAATGTCAGGTCAACCGATTCGGGCGCGATGTTTTTGCGCAAGCTATCCTCAAATAGCTTTGCTGTCATTTCAATATCCCGCCCCGCAATAGCCCCAATGCGTACAGCGGTTAATACGCCAAATCGACTTCTCCACAATCGCTGTCCAGTCGCGGCAGACACAAAGGTTTTTGGCGCATCGCGATAAGTGTCCCAATACGCTTCGTCTTTGGGACGAACACGACTCAGGTCTATGGGAAAAGGGGCCTCCCAATCGGCCATATTATTCGTATCGCCCAGGCCCGGATAGTCGGGAGACAACTTTTCATCCGCCCCCAATCCCGCCATTGCCACAATACCCTTGAGTTGGAATGGCGCCCAACGGGTCAGAAGTTCTTCCCCAGGCGCGACTTCGTAATAGGCAACTTTGACTTCATCGCCAACCCGTGCGTTTAAATCCTCAGCCGCCCAGGTGTTCAGCAAAATATCATCTTCCCCGAGTTGTAGTGACCCATCTACAAGCTGAAAATCCCCCAGATTTCCAACATCTAACGCAGAAATTGTAGAATAGGGCAGTTCTCTTTTCCCCACCTGTGTGGTATTCGCCAGATAGGTGAGAATGGACATGTGAGGCGCATTTAATTCGGCAGATACTTTTTGAATAGTTTCCGCGATATGGGATTTGAGAATAAACTGCGTGCTCTCAATAGCGAAATAATCGGCCTCTCGGCGGATGACAATGCCGAGATCATCGGGCGTTGCAACGCGGGAAAGTGCTTCCTGAACGTCTGTATCAGGATCACCCGACACCAGCAATGTATTCACGCGGCCTCTTTGACCCAACGCTTTTTGCAAAACCGGCAACGACAGATACGCATTAAAAGGAACCGTCTGGCGGGCGAACAGGCCAAAGCGCCCCATTCCCCTATCTGGAAGCACGGCCGCAAGTGTCAGTCGAATTGTTTGAACCGCATCATCAGCACGTCCAAATAGCGATTCGCGGTGAATATCATCTGATTGCTCAAAAGACAGCAGAATGGCATCGCCAATCTGTGCGTTGAGTTCTTTTTGGAGGGATTCGTTGACAATAACCGGCGGGAATATTCCCTCGCTCGTCAACTCGGGCAATATTTGATCAAACAGATTTGCAAAGCGATTATCAATACCCTGAATCTGCACGCGAGAAGCCCGCGTATTCGATCCCGCGTGAACAGCCGTTCCACTCAAGCTAATGGCCGATACAACATCTTGAGTGTCGAGTTCACGCTCGAGATCGCGTCCCAGACTCGCGCGAAAAAATCGCTCGGATACCAGGGCGTGATCAATTTTTCCCAGGCGATTCAGCGACAAATCCCGCAAGCTGCCGCGCACGGAATCGCCCACGATCAAAGCACCCGTCAGAACAGCCGTAGCCACTGCCACACCGAGCACAACAGCCAGATTAATTCGCCAGAAATAGATCAGACTTCGACGCACGTTCCACCCCGCAGATCAAACCGTCGCTCAAAGCGATGGGCCAGTGCCGTACTGTGCGTCGCGCAGATCAGAATATTATTTTCACGCTTGTGCAACTCAAATAGCAGATCGGCTATTTCTTCTGCTCGCGCCCCATCCAGGCTACCCGTTGGCTCGTCGCACAAAAGCAATGCCGGGGAATTGATGAGGGCACGCGCAACAGCTGTGCGCTGTCGCTCGCCGCCAGATAATTCAGCGGGCCGATGATCAATGCGATGCGACAAGCCCACGCGATCAATAATCTCTCGGGCGCGGTCTCGCGCATCTCCATTTCTAAATGCCAGCGTTGGGATCAAAACATTTTCCAAAACCGAGTATTGCGGCAAAAGATGGTGCTCTTGAAACACAAATCCAATACCCTGATTTCTAAACCGCGCGAGTTCGATTTCCGACAATGCGTAGGGATCCTGGCCTTCAATTTCAAGGCTTCCCTCAGATGGTCGATCCAGCGTACCCAGCACATGCAATAAGGTACTCTTTCCCGACCCCGAAGGTCCCATAACACTCAGCGATTGCCCCGCCGCCATTTCAAAAGATATATCCCGCAAAACATTTACATCGCCAAAGCGTTTGGAAAGATGCTCAATTTTTAGTGCCATTTTGTGCTCCATCGTCATTCCGGAAAAAGCCGGAATCCAGATCAATCATCTTCTCACCTCTCATCCGCGATCTGAATTTGCTCCGCAATAAAATCTGGGATCGGTATGGACCTGATTTTTTCGCCGGGATTGCATATACAACATACCGTGCTCAATTTTCCACGGGCAATAGCCGTTTCCCCGCGAAAAAAATCAAACCGATAGGTCAACGATTTTGTACCCTTCCGTATCACCTTCAGATGAATATCCAGCACATCTTCAAATACGGCCGGACTGAGATATGTACACGTCGCCTCCAACCGCGGCCATCCAATTTTATTCCCATCCCATTCTGTTGAAACACTCGTACCCAACGCGCGCAAAAAAGCGTGCTCGGCCGCTTCCATAAAGACAAAAAACCGGGAAAAGTGTACAATCCCGGCCATGTCCGTATCGGAAAACGCGACTCTGTGTGTGGTGTGAAATTCACTGTGCATAGTTTTTATTTTCAATCAAGACGAAGGTTTAAATAAGGTCACCAGACACCCTCCCAGCGCGGCCAATATAATACCCAACACAAATTGCCAGTTCAAACCGCCCCATCCACCTGCTGGCGGATGCATAATGAGAGAGACGACAGCATTGACCATAGGCGCGCCGGCAAAAACAATGGACATAACCACGGGCGGCGTTCCCTTTGCTCCAAAGGCGAGGAGCACGCCGAACGCGCCAATTGCCCCCACAATACCAGCCAGCAGCGACCATGTCAGCCCTTTTGTCGGGAATGTCCAGTCCGAGCCGTTGATCGCCAGCACAATGAGAGATCCAATAACGGCGGTCAAAAGATAGGCAATTCCCACAAAAAGAAACGCCTTGTAGCGTCCATTTTCGGGATCGCCCATAGCGATCTGCCCGGTGTGCAAAAAAATCCCGTACAAACCCCACGCCCCCACAGTCAACAACGCAAAAATCAACCACGTAAGTCCAGAAGATGAAGTCGGCATTTGCCCCCCTGTATTAAGTTTTTGAATCCATCACATACTGTCGATATACCGCCAGTGTTGCTTTCGCCATATCGTCGTCGCTAAAATTTTGATGCACTGCTTCTTTGCCTTTTTGCCCCATCGCCTCTCGCCCTTCTTCGTCATTCATCATCCACAACAGCCCAGCCGCCAATGCCTCTGAAGAATCTGGCTCTACCAAAATTCCCCCACCCGTTTTTTCAATCCATTCTGGAAAAATACCGTGCCGAGGCTGAACAACGGGAACGCCATTGGCCATAGCTTCAAGCAGCGATAGTCCTTTAGGCTCTTTATAAGGCGTAGGTACGGATAAGATATGGACGCTATTCAGAAATGCAATTTTTTCATCTCGATTGACTTCCCCGCGATAATCAAAAACATCGGAAAGTCCCCGGGATGCGATTTGTTCGCATACGCGCTGAAAATACGGCGCGTCTCTTTGTCCGAGATAACCGGCAACACTGAGTCTTACATTTTCCTTACCGACTTGTTCAGCCAATTGATGAAATGCATCAACCAGCACATGCAACCCCTTCTCGGGACATATTCGGGCGAGATAACCAATCGCAAAAGGCAATGGGTCTGGCTTTACATCGCTTTCTCCATGCCCATCTAATTTGATACCCAAAGGCGCGATGTGCATTCGACTGCGCGGCACATCGAGATAATCGGCCATAAAATCGGCATAATAATCGCAAGTAGCGACAAATCCATCGACATCCTTTGCCCGATCTTGTAAGCACTGCCGCGCGTCCGATTTGTAGGGTTCTATCAATCCTTCGAGGAAAATATCTTCGCCTTGCAGAGAACACAAAATGGGAACACCGAGTTCTCGTTTCATTTCTCTGGCCATGCCCAAAAACATGGAATTGGTCAATTGCACGAGATCGGGCTGGAAATCCTCTTTTAACCAGCGCACCAGCTTTGCGAGTTCTTTTTTTTGCGCGCCTTCTTCCCCTTCTAAAACCGATACCGTGAGTGCGCCGAGGTCTTCCGCACGGGTTGATCCACTGAAACGGGCGAGACTATTGAGCAGTATTCGACTATTCAATAACCGATCAATAAAATACGGCGTGTGCCGAAAAATACCCATTTTCTGCTGGAGATAAACATTGATGCCACCGTAAAATACCCGATCGATACTCGCGCCCGGTTCATCGGTACGCAGGGGCGTGTACGTTGGAATAAGCGCGAAATCTATTCCCTTGCGCTGGAGAGCAGAGGCCAGCGCATTGTCGTGAATACAACTGCCACAATACATGCCCGCGGCACCAGCGGCAATATAAGCAATTCGCATATACAGCAATCCCGTTTAATCAGAGACCTCAGCGTAGTGATCCACAGTTTCGGGCAGATCGCACATTTGCCCCATAGGCTCAAAAATAGGGGTGACATCTTCGCGATAGACATTGCCTTTTAAGATATTGATAACGCCATCTATACAATCTGGATGTGATTTTAAAAATTTGGCAAAACTGAAATTTTTGGAATAAAAAGCATAGACCAATTTGCGAATCGCCTCCATGCCAGGAAGAAATTCTGGTCCCCATTTGCCGAGTTGCTCGGCAGAGAAATCGCGCTTTTCAATGGCCTCGTGGATCGCATCGGCGGCCATCTCGCCCGATTTGAGCGCGAGGAACACACCCGAGGAATAAACGGGATCGATAAAACCAAAAGCATCACCCACCAGTACCCATCCCTCACCCGCGACAGTATCGGATCGGTATGAAAAGTCCTGTGTGACTTTCATGGGAAATAACTGCTCGGCTCCCGCGAGTCGTTCTTCCATGCGGATGCACTTTGCCAACTCTTCTTCAAAAATTTCCTGGGGGCTTCTCTTGCGGTTCTGCAGCAGATAATCCAATCCCCCGACAACGCCCACGCTGACCACATCATCTGGCAGTGGGATGTACCAGAACCAGGAATCCTTGTCTTGCGTATGTAAAATCAGCGTTGCACCTTCGTCAATCCCCTCATCGCGGAACGCGCCTTTGTAGTGCGTGAAAATGGACGCTTTTTTGAGCTTTGGCTCAATCGTCTTGGTCTTTAGCTTTCGCGAAATAAGCGCGCTTCGCCCCGTCGCATCTACGATGACATTGGCAGATACATCTTTGATCTGTCCATCGCGGTATTTTACCTGAACACCCGTTGCCCTATCCCCGCTAAAATGCACCTGATGTACACTCGCCCCCTGCTCAACTTCGGTACCTTTCTCTCGGGCATTGTCCAGCATCATAAGATCAAATTCGCTGCGCAACACCTGATATGTGATGGAACTCTCGTGGGGATCGTGTAAGTGAAAATAAAATGGCGCAGAACCTTTTCCCGAACCGCTGAAAAATTGAACACTGTATTTTTTGACAAACGCACTTTTTTTTAATTTGTCGAGCAACCCCAGTCGTTTGAATGACCAGTACGTACCCGGCATCAGGGATTCGCCAATCTGAAATCTGGGAAACTCTTCCCGCTCCAGCAGCAGCACGCAGTGCCCGTATTCAGCGACAAGCGCAGCTGTCGTGCTTCCCGCGGGTCCCCCGCCAATGACAATGACATCGTATTGATCTAAGATCATGAAATAGTTCCTAAAAGTTTTTCAGTTGTTCTGTACGCCCCGCTTTATATTCTTCTCTGGCCTTATCTGCAAGTCTTGCAAGCACATCGGGAGATTTTGCCAGTGTTTCATCCCACTGGATATCTGCCTCTATATCTTTTATCAATTGCTCGGCAAGTGCATCCCGTGACTCTTCGGGAAGTTTTTGAACTTCCTCAAAGGCACTGGTCAGAAGGTCAGGCAGGCTGCTATCTCCTTTATAATCGAGATTCAGTTCCAGCACTTTGGTATAGTCTTCAATGGCGGCGTCATACTCCTTTTGTGAGTGATAAACCAAGCCTCGCAACAAATAAACTTGCAGAACGAGTTCACTCCGCCCCCTCTGCGCTTCGATAATGCTTTGGAGTGCTAACAGGAGGGCTAAAGTATCCCCGTCCTTCTGATATTCTTCTATGGAGGTTTGGAGATAGACAATTGCCTCTTCGCGGTCAGAAAGTTCTTCAATTAAGTAATCGCGATACTTTATCATTTTTCTCATTTTTGGGACTCCTTGTATTCTCTCCAATAGGCTTTTGCCTGTTCAATATCTCTGACTTGCGAAGATTTATCCCCGCCGCAGAGGAGCAACACAATAGTCTGATCTACTTCTCCAAAATAGATGCGATAGCCTGGACCGAACTGGAAACGGAGTTCAAACACACCTTCTCCAACTGATCTGCAATCACCGAAATTACCGGTTTCGAGACGGTCAAGTCGGACTTGAATCTGTTTTCGCGCTCTTCGATCTCGAAGTGATTTCAACCAGTCAATAAAAAGTGCGCGACCATTTGGGGTACGGTAGATTTGTAGCTCTCTTGGTTGTGCAATATGCATTATTGACTTCTTGGCTGTATATCAAACGGTAAAACAGCAGCTTTCAATCAATATAACTATTTAGCAATAGTATTGCTTTTTAACGATGATCCGTAAACCGTCTCGCTTTCAACTCAAATCGCGGCAAAGTATTGTGCGGCACGGTTTGAACGCCGGCGCGTATGCTCAGAATATGTCGCACTTCTCTGGCTATCGCCTCGGCAATCGGGCCCGACTCTCCGCCATTTAATTCGATGCGAATTTTCATATCATCCATTTCACCTTGTCGGTAGATATCCACCGCAAACTCAGTCACTTCGGGAAATCCCCGCACGATATTTTCAATCGCACTGGGATAGACATTGACCCCGCGGATAATCAACGCATCATCAATACGCCCAATCACGCCCCCTTCCAGATGAGAGAAACTTGAACCGCAATCACATATTCCTGCATGCAGCTTCACGCGATCTCCCGTGCGATAGCGAATAACGGGCATGCCAGCGCGTCCCAAATTGGTGAGCACCAACTCGCCTTCGCTTGCATGTTCATCCGTATTGGGATCAATCACTTCGCAAATAAATTCGGCTTCGTTGATATGCATGCCATCTCGAAACGCACATTCAAATCCCCACGCACCCACCTCAGTCGCCCCCGCGTGGTCGTAACAACGCGCGCCCCAGGCCTGCTCAATGCGCTGTCTGGTCGCGGGCAATCCCGCGCCGGGTTCGCCCGCGTGAATCGTGGTCTGAACACTTCCACCTGCAATATCAATGCCTTCGGCCTGAGCCACCTCTGCCAGATGCAGAGCATACGTCGGCGTACAGATAAGAACAGTAGCCCGATAATCCTGAATCGCTTGCAAACGCTGAATCGAAGACATGGCCCCCCCAGAGATGGACATCGCACCCATCAAATGCGCACCCTCATGCCCGCTCCAGAATCCAATAAAAGGACCAAAAGAAAAGGCAAAAAACAATCTGTCATTTGCCGTCACGCCCGCCCCGCGATACACATAAGTCCAGCAGCGCGCAAACCAATCCCAACTCTCTACCGTATCCAACCAGCACAGAGGCTCTCCCGTAGTACCCGATGTTTGATGGACGCGGATATAGTGATCCAGCGGAAACGTCAGGTTGCTTCCATAAGGTGGATACGCCAACTGATCTGCCGATAATTCCGCTTTGGTTGTGAAGGGCAATAGCCTGTAATCATCGCGCGTCTGAATATCTTCGGGTCGTTGAATACCCGCCCGATTCAACTTATTGCGATAAAAATCATTGCCATTCAGCACTGAAGACAGCATACCGCGCAACCGCTTCAACTGCCGCTGCCAGAGCGCGTCTCGATCTGTGGTCAAGTCAGGCATAGTTCAAATATTGATTTCAAAAGCGCAATACATGCCAAATGGATTGGCCGGAATAATTGAGGTGGAACCAAAGCCCCGCGTTTCGTATTCCCGATTGGTCAAATTTTTGGCGTTGATGCGAAATTTTATATGTCTGTACGCATAAGACACCGAGGCATCCAGCGTCAACACGTCTCTAATTTGGAATTGATTGTCTTCGGCAATAAACTGGCTGGCAACATAGCGCGCGCCAATCCCAAATTCCAACCCGTTTTCAAATCCTCTCGCCGTCCACACATTAAAAATATGACGCGGCGAAAAAGCCGCCCTATTACCCGAACGATCTGCAAGCTGGTATGTGATGCCCGTTTGCGTGAACACGGGAACAAACTCGGCAAAACGGGTGAGTTTGGCATTGGAAAATGCATAGGACAAAAATGTGTGCCAATTTCTCACGGGGCGCATCATCACTTCAAGCTCGACACCGCGAGATCTCTGGTCCCCATCTTGTTTTGTCACACCTGTTGCATCGGGAATACCAATATTGTTTTTTGTCAAATGATAAACTGCAAGGCTCGCGTGCAGGCGATTGTCCAACAGGTATTTTTTCGCCCCCACTTCCATCTGGAAACTCTCTTCGGTTTCTCGTGGACCTGCGACCTGGCTGGAGGGAGGCGCAAAGGCTCTCCCGATATTGGCGTAAAACGAGAGATCCTTCGTAAATGAAACCACCATGCCAGCCATAGGACTCAGTTTGTTGTACTTGCGAGAAGTAGAAGTCAGGGGATCATCGTAATCAATGCGGTCGTATCGCACGCCTACAAATGCCTGATAGCATGGACAAAAGACAATGCGATCCACAATATAGGGCGCAACAACGCGGCTTTTTGAATCTGCTCCCTGCGATTGCCCCGGAATAATAAAATAAGGTTGGCTCGCGGTTTCCACAGGGTTGAACACGTCGATATTGGGCAAAGCAGCCACATCTAAGGTAAATTTGTCTTTCCACTGCATCAGTTCCAGTCCGGTGAGCACAGTGTGTTCTACGTGGCCCGTGCGAAATGTAGATAAAAGCTCAAACTGATTGCCCAAAACCCTCTGGCGGTCGTCCAAAAGAACAAGTGAGCGCAGGATGTCCAGACTCCCCTCGGCATTGGGAAAAACGCCACTGAACAATGTGCCCTGAGATACCCATGAAAAATCAGTATAATAGAGCTTGTTGCGAAGCGTGACCCGCCGCGACAAGCGAGACTGAAGATCGACGCGCGCCCGATAAATATCTTGATCTGACGCATCAAAAGGCGATTGATACGATTGTGTGCGCGGCACATCTGCAACCGCCCCACTGATAATGGGCAGACCCGAATCCGATTTGTACCTGCTGGTGACATATTCAAAATTGGCGGTCACTGTGGTGTTGTCATTGGGCCGCCAGGTCACCGCGGGATTCACGGCCCACAAGCCGCTGTCTTTATCATCGCGATAGCTGTCAGATACCTGTCGTAACGCATTGACGCGCAAGGCAATACCCTGATCGATATCCGCCCAATTCGCATCTACTGTTCCACGCCCCGTCTTGTAGGGACCGTAAGAACCTCCGATCTGGAATGCATTCGTAAAAATCGGTTGTTTGCGACTCAGATTCACCGACCCAGAAAGCGGGTTTCCGCCGTATAAAAATGCGCCCGGTCCCTTGAGCACCTCCACGCGCTCCAAATTGTAAAGATTGTAAAACGTAGCTTCTGGCTCAGACGCGCCATCGGTGAGCACCAGCCCACTGGAAAGCGAATCAAACCCGCGAATAACGAAGAAATCTGTGACACCAAATACGGTTTGAATATTGACCCCACTCACATTTCGTAGTGCATCCCCCAAAACCACGCCACTCTGGTGTTGAAACAACCCGTGATTGACAACACCGATACTCGCCGGTGTCAAACGGATTGGAATGGGGACCTTGGTCGCAATTGTGCTCACCGTGGGAACTTTTTCCTTGCTTTCCGTCACCACAATCTCTTCCCCTGCATAAACGGGCAGCTCTTCTTCCCGCTTCTCCTCCTCTTCTGTATTCTGAGCGAAAATGGGATTGCCAGGCATGCCAAAAACACAGGCAAAAATCAAAAAATGTCGAAAATAAAAACGCATAGCGCCGTCTCCTGTTGTCAGATATCAGTCCCCCGGCCTCTTCCGACTATTACTCGCTCCTTCCGGTCACAGGCTCTGCCTGTGCATCCGATACCTCCGTGCATACAATTCTTAATGAACTGCTACGCAGTTGTACACCGTTCCTCAATTTTTAATTTTTAATTCGCATTGATCGCTCATGTATAACGCGAATTGCGATATTTTTGGTGATAAAATTCGGGTAGCAATTGATCGACGCGCAACAGTCCCTCCCTGCTCAGAGTGATACTTTGCGAATCGAAATCCAGCATCTCGTAATCCCTGAGTTTTTGATAGGCTGCACCAAATTGGTGCAGGATATTGACGCCAAATCTATTCTGGAAATAAGCGGTTTCAATCCGCCCGAGCTTGAGTTGCAAAATCATCTCTCTGATCAGCCGCTCTTCTTTTGTTGGTACAAAAGAGCGATTGATCGGAAGTTGCCCTTTGCCAATGGTTTCGATATAGGGATCCCAATGCGTCTGGTTTTGAAAATGCATATCACCCACATGAGAAAAAGAAGCCACACCCGTACCGATGAGATCCGCGCTGCGCCACAGAGCATCTCGATAGACGAATTTGTTCAAGCGCCCTTTTTTGGTCAGCGTATAAGCACTCGATGTTTCATAACCCGCTTTGGCAAATTCTTCAATCGCGTAATTGTGCCAGGCCCGCTTGGTCTCCCAATCGGCGACAGGCAAACCTCCCCCATCGCGTATCGCTTTTGAATACGTCGTATTAAACGGCAATTCCATCTGATAGATAGTAACGCTATCCGCGTCGAGATCAATGGTGCCCTGCACTGTATCTCGCCACGATTCCCACGATTCCCCGACCATACCTGCGATTAAATCTACATTGACCTGTGCAAATTCCTGCGCCTTGACCCAGGGCATGGCCCTGTAAATTTCTTTGCTGACGTGCGCGCGACCATTCTCCCGCAAAATATCGTCGTTTAAGTTTTCCAATCCCAGGCTCAAGCGCGTGACGCCGATTTCCCGGACAGCCTCAACTTTGGACTGTGAAAGCGTGCCCGGTTCGCACTCAAATGCCACCTCTTCCGCATCATCCCACGGCATCACAGCCTTGACCCTGTCAACCAAAACCTTTAAGTGTTTGACACTGATATAGGACGGCGTACCACCGCCAAAATAAACAAAGTTCAATTTTCGACCTGCAATACGCGGCAAGGCACTATAAGTTTCTACCTCTTTTGCCAGAGCATCCAAATACGTTTGAATTTCAGCGCTATTGCGATCTGTATAAACCCGAAAATAACAGAACTTGCACCGCTTTCGGCAAAATGGAATATGCATGTAAAGGCCCAGGGGTGTATCTCTGCCCCCTGAGTCGGATATGTGCAACATCTCCTCAATCTCTGCTGTGTTTTCATCGCGCCAAAAAGAGTAAGGCGGATAATTGGAAACAAACACGCTCCCAACATCTGTCTCCTTCCACACTTTGCGGGTCGTCGCCGGCTCTGGAATCTGGATTTTCTCGCTCATTTTTCCGCCTTTCCAAAACAATATAACGTGCCATCTGTTGTGCCAATAATCAGCCGCTTGCGCGCCACACTGGGCGAGGCGATAAATTCCGACCCGGTTACAAATTCCCAATCGGGTTCACCGGTCTCGAGATTTAATGCCACGATCTTTCCGTCTATTGAACCTACAAAAACGCGATCACCCACCACAACAGGAGATGCTTCAAATCGGGCGCGGGCTGTGTAGGTCCACAAAACATCACCCGTATCGGAATCGAGCGCGTGAACCATTTTGTCGCGCCCTGCAACAATGACCCGCGCAGAGATCACAGATGGCGATGCAAAAAAGGGATATTTCCGCTGTGGATGTTCGTATCGCCAGGCAATTTCTTTTGACTTCAAGTCGATGCACAAAACCTGGCTTTCATAAGTCCCTACATAAGCGCGCGCCTGATGAACGGCTGCGCTGGCGACCACATAAGCACCGAGTTCAATTTGCGATTGCTCTTTTCCGCTGGCAATATCGATAACGCGCAAAATACCATCACAGCCCGCGATAAGTGTATGCGCTTGTGCAATAGCCGGCATGCCGTGAACATAACCATCTGTTTCTATCTTCCACAACAAAGAGCCATCTTCTGGCGCGAGGCAGTATAAGAACTGATCATAAGACCCAAACAGGACGCGCCCCTCGGTTGCATTTGCCGACGAGATAATCTCCCCATCTGTTTGAAACGTCCAAAGTGCGTTACCTGTTTGTGCATCAACAGCGTGAAAAATACCATTATCATCGCCAAAGAATACGGTTTTACCAAAAACCAATGGCGACGATTTGATCTCGCCTGTAGCCAAATACGTCCACTTGATCGCACCGCTATTAAAATCAAAAGCGTATAGCTTTTTGTCCAACCCGCCCACATACACCGCATCCTGCCAGATTGCAGCGGTGGACTCAATCCCAATTTCGACCTGTGCCGTCCACAGCACATCCAGTTCGGAGGACAAGCTGCTATTTGCAACACCAGTAGATTGTGCATCCCCGCGAAATCGGCTCCATTCTTCTGCATGGACAGAAACTAAAAATATAACAAAAAACACAAAAAAAAGAGTCGTTCTCATTGCGGATCAATACACCGATTCGTAAAGGGTGAGAAAATCATTTTCGCCAACAGGTCTCGGATTAAACGTACCTGTCCATTGTTCTGTCGCATCTCTTGCCAGTATTGGGAGACTATCGCGTTCTACGCCGAGGTCGCGCAGCCGAAAAGGCAGATTTGCACATTCTTTCATAGAAGCGACCTTCTCGACAAGTTCCTTGACATCAAAGCCGAGCCCGCGATAGCGCGTGCCTTCAGCTTCCCCATTGAATTGGACGACAGCGGGCAGCATAAGTGCCACAGCGACGCCATGCGCAATGCCAAAATGAGCGGTCAATGGATTGGCACAGGCATGGGCTGCACCCAACATGGCATTCTCAATAGCCGCGCCGGCAAAGTGTGCGCCCAAAAGCATTTTGCTCCTCGCCTCGCTATCGGAAGCATCCTTTAGTGCGCGTTCAAAACTCGATGAAAGCAATTGCCACGCCTTTTGCGCGAACATCATAGAAACCGCATTGCGGCGCGTGCAAACATAACTTTCAATAGCGTGGGCAATGGCGTCTATACCCGCTGCTGCGGCGACATTTTCTGGCACACTTTCGGTTAGCGAAGGATCGAGAATAACACTCCGAAATCGCGCCTTCAGATCGCCACAGGCCATCTTGACATGGGTATCTGCATGAGAAATAAGCGCGTAGGACTGCGCTTCGCTCCCCGTGCCCGCGGTCGTTGGTATCCCGATAGAGGGCAACATGGGTTTTGCTGCATGGCCCATACCCTGATAATCTTCTATCTGCCCGCCGTTGGTCAGGATAAAATTGATCCCCTTGGCGCAATCCATCGCGCTACCCCCGCCCATCCCGACGATCAGATCAATATTTCCACGCGCTTTTGCAAACGCGACACCGGCCTCTATATGCGCGGTCGTGGGATTTTCGTCCACACTATCAAACACAAAAAAATCCAGGGAAGCGCGTTGAAGCACCGCAATCGCACGGTCTGCAAGCCCGGCACTTACAATCCCTGGATCGGTCACAAAAAGAATACGGCTACCGCCCAATTCTTCTGATAGTTTCCCCAATTGCGCGAGTGTGCCCTCCCCAAACACCACGCGCGCAGTGGGATAAAAATCAAATGCTTCCATCTTCTAAGCCTGTTTCGCCCATTGCAGCGCGCGCTGCCGATACAAGTGTTCGAACAAATTGCCCTCGTGTGGTTGATCCCACGAGATCTGATGCGTGGGAATTGCGCCCACATTGAGGCGTTCTACCTGGGGCGAATTGAGCAATTTGTCGATAAATGTACTGTCTTCTGTTATTGCTGTCACCACGAGACTCGGTCCAATCCTGTCCAGAATTTCCGACTGAGGAACTTCGACCACGCTCGCGTATGGAAACAGATATTCGGTATTTGCGAGAGGATGTTCAAAATCATCACACCAGACAACAGTGGGATTTAAAAATTTTAATCCATCGATCTCGACCAGCCGATCACCGCGAATTTTTTCGGTCAGATCTTCGGCTCCTGACGTTATGAGATGAATGTCTATCGTTGTCGAAATTTGATCGGCGAATGCGGGATTGGTAAATGCGGCGATCTGCGCTTCTGGATCATATAGAGGTCTCCCGACAATTTTTGCCAATCGCTCGGCGAGTGCTTCGGCAATTTTTCTGCCATGCGCGGGAACCCACACACCCGACGCATTGATGCAGGAACGACCACCATTTGCAGTAATCGAGGCAACCGCGATGTCGAGACAGTCTTCCCAGCGATCTATCATATCTTCGCCAATAATGACCTTACTCTGCCCCGGCCCGTGAATTTCCACGCGGGGATCGCTCAGCCAGGGCGCAACCGTCGCCCCGCCCCCAAAGAGCATGGAACGACCGCAGCGAAGCAAAATTTCAGTGGCGCCACCGTGATCCGTCGGATAGAACCCAAACGCTTCTGGTGGACACCCCGCTTCGATGAACGCCTGTGCAATGCGGAAAGGCGTCCATGGCTCTTCGCGTCCGGGTTTTAGAACGAGAGGCACTTTGAGCGGTATGGACGGAACCCACAGCGCGTGTACCCCCGGCGAATTGCTCGGCAAAATGGCCCCGAGCGCATCGGCCTGACAAATATAGCTGAGAGAGCGACCATCCTGATCGTACCACCCCTCATCGAGCACAGCGAGGTCTAACCCGCGCGTGAGGCCCCCTAATATAGCTTCGATTTCCGTGCATACGAGCCGAATTTTTTCCATATTCGCGCGGCAGAGAGCTTCGGGCATGCCCGTTGTGCCAGACACCTGTTTGACATAGTCATCAGGCGTCTGGATATGATCGCCAAGTGGCAAATCGGCTTCTGCAAATAAGCGCGCAGCTTCGCGGGTCATACCTGCAAGTTCGGATACACTCAGCCTATCGAGCGCGTGTTTGTTCGCCGCGGCTGCATTCAAGTCTTTCGCGACCAGCCCCCGGTTTGCCTGACTGACCTGAACGAGTGGCTCGCCAGTTTGAATATGCGAGACTTCCTGAACGCTCAAGCTGGTGTAGGGTTTTCCCGCACGTAAAATGGGTAAGTGAATCATTTATTTTGCCTCTTTGAAAGACTGGCACCAACCAATTATCACCTACTCGCAACATTTTGGGAAAAAATTTAATAACTATTAAATCATCCACAAATGTGGTTTTAAATCGCGTTTAGCATAAAAAAGTAGCACTTCGCCTCATTAAAAGCAAGCGCAATAACACGATAGAAACACCAGCCCAACGTGAGTATTTTCATATTGACTCTAAAATGCTCACGAGTATATTAAGGTTTAGTCTAAAATACTCACGACATGCGAGAAAGGTGATAAGTATGGAACCTCGCCACATCATGGATCATATTAAAACAGATATCGCAGACAGGATGATATTCATCGGCGGTCCGCGCCAGGTTGGAAAAACAACACTTGCAATCTCTCTACTGGGGCAAGGCCAGAATGAGTCGTCACCTGCCTACCTGAACTGGGATGTACTGGCCGATCGCGAGGATATTCTGGCGGGAAGACTCCCTTCTGGACAAACTTGCATCATTTTCGATGAAATTCACAAATACGCGCTGTGGCGAAATCTAATGAAGGGATTATTCGACAAAAACAAGACATCCGTTTCTTTTATTGTCACCGGTTCGGCACGGCTGGACTACTATCGCAAAGGCGGCGACTCATTGCAGGGGCGGTATCACTATTACCGTCTTCATCCCTTCACCCTGATGGAATGCGGGCAGAAGCCAGACAACGCACTCGTGGCGCAATTACTCAGATTTGGCGGTTTCCCCGAGCCTTTTCTCAGGGGAGAGGCGCGATTTCACCGCCGGTGGCTACGCGAGCATTCCACAAGAGTCAT
Source organism: Candidatus Latescibacterota bacterium (assembly GCA_965222605.1). GTDB lineage: Bacteria > Latescibacterota > UBA2968 > UBA2968 > UBA2968 > VXRD01. The sequence goes on along the minus strand of OZ244960.1, from coordinate 5,736,447 downwards.
CTATGAAGACCTCCGTGACCTGGAAAATGTGCGAGAGGTATCCATGCTGGACCTGCTATTGTCTCACCTGCCCGCCTGCGTGGGATCCCCGCTTTCGGTCAATAGCCTCAGCAAACTCTTGCAAGTGGCTTACGAAACCGTTGAACGCTGGCTTGCGATCTTTGAACGGCTGTACCTGTGCTATCGCATTCCGCCGTTTGGAGCAAAGAGGATCAGAGCCGTACGCAAAGAAAAAAAACTATATTTCTGGGACTGGTCGCGCGTAACAGACCGCGGTGCCCGATTTGAGAACATGGTAGCCGGACACTTGCTGAAGTACTGCCACTATGTCGAAGACACTGAAGGATATGACATGGAATTGCGCTTCATCCGCGATACCGACAAGCGCGAGGTAGATTTTGTCGTTCTCCGCGATGGATATGCGGAATTTGCCGTCGAGTGCAAAACTGGCGAGCGCGGGACATCTCCCGCATGCAGGTACTTCAGGGAGCGAACAGATATTTCGCGATTCTACCAGGTACATCTGGGCACAAAAGATTTCGGCAACGCGGCAGACAACACGCGCGTTCTACCGTTTTCTACCTTCTGTCGTGAGTTGGGGTTACCCTGATAGGATAAACGATCCGCCCGATTTAATACACCCCGACAACGACAGATTCCTGCAACTCGGAGAACAGACCCAGGTTTCTCACGCCATCCCAGGGATAAGCGTCAATCGGTTTGGCGCGTTCGGCCTCGTCGCGTTCGAGAAATCGGGGCATAAAAAATTCTTTTGTGAGCGTCGTGAGCATCACGCGCCCAACTTCGTCGTAATCGACCACTTCATCGGAATTATTTGGATTCACCAATTCGATAAACGCGCGGGGCACGGGTGGATAGTAAGTAATCGCGTAATTGTCTTCAGGTTCCAGCGGCTTGGAATAAGCCAGCCCCATCAGGGTATTGCCGTAGGTAGGAACAAAATCGATGCCCGGGATAAGCTCCTCTCTCGCAAACCGATTAAATTGTGCATTCATCTCTGTACCGCCGCAAAAAATGCCGCTGATCCCGGCTTTTTGCAGAGAAATTTTTTCGCACAATTCTTCCAGGAGCGCAGGAGTTGTGAACATGCATTTCACATTGTCGTTAGCGCGCAAAATAGTGAGTGCCTGATCGATAACATGGGCTTTGTAAAGCTCCAATTCCTGAAGTGCGCCGCGCTTGATCAGCTTGTTGACCCATCGGGGATCGAGATCCACGAGAAAACAAATTCCACCGCGAATCTGACAAAGATATTCAACAGCCAGGCGCAATCGTCGGGGACCTGTTGGCCCCAGCATCAACCAGTCCGCACCTCTCGGAAATGTTTCTTCTGAGAGGTGCTCGCTAAAAATTTCGTAGTCGATCTGAAAATCATTTTGGCTGATCCGATATTTGGGAACACCGGTTGAGCCACCCGTCTCAAATACATAAGTCCGCTTTTCTTCACTCCCCCTGGGGATCCATCGCCGCACGGGTCCCCCGCGTAGCCATTCATCCTGGAAATGCCCGAGGTATTTCAGATCGCTGTACCCGCCGATTTCACGGCGAGGATCAAAATCCAGTTCCCCTGCAAATTCCAGCCAGAACGGACATCCCGTATTGGGATCAAAATGCCACGCGACCATATCGCGCACATGGACATCAAGGATATCGCGCGCTTCTTTGACCTTATCGGTAAAAGGTGTTGCCAACACTTCCATATTATGACCCCTTCTACTCGCCCTTAATCGCATACAACGTATTGCGCGTGCCAATGTAAAGCATGCCATCTTTTGCAATAGGCGTGGTATATACGGCACTACCCATATTGATTTCGTTGATCAGTTCAAATTGTGTTCCGGCTTTCAAAATCGCCACATCGCCATCTTCATCTCCAATATACACCTTCCCATCTGCGACAAAAGGTGACCCCCATACCGCGGCAAATGTGTCGTATTTCCAGTGCTGTGTGCCGGTTTTTAGATCGAGACAATAGACAAAACCGCTGAGGTCTGCCGCATAGAGCAGGCCATCGCTGATGCCCACCGTTGAAATAGTTCGGTTGAAATCTTCATTGCCAAAGTGCCACACTGCATGGCTACCCGTCACATCGCCTCTACCCGTCGCATCAATAGCCCACAGGTGTCCGATGCCCTCGCCGTGTTCCGGGTCTTGCCCGACGCCGATAAAAACCTTGTTATCGTAAATAACGGGGGTGGAAATAATCGCATTGCGCGTGCCGCGCCCGCCCAACTCCCACACCGCGTCTTTTGGATTGCAGTCAAATTTCCAAATCAAATCGCCCGTTGCAGGTTCCAGCGCATAAATCCAGCCATCGCCTGCAGGACAGAGCACTTGTGGCTTGCCATTGATGACGCCATAAGCGGGATTGGACCACTGCCCGTGCAAGATATTTTCGCCGGGATAGTCTTTTTCCCACACCAGTTCGCCCGTATTGAGATCGATTGCAATAAAGCTGGGCGCCAGAGGCGACGGAATAGCGACATGGCCTTCATCGACGCCATTGGCGGTAATCACAAAAAGGAGATTCCCCGCTCCCACGGGCGAACAGGTCGCCAGATTGTGTGGAAACACATCCAACTCTTCCATCATATCGTATTCCCAGATAATATCCACGCCGATATCGCTCGTATCCTCTTCCCCGGTGTATGGACCATCATTTTCCCCATCCAAAAAACCCTCTGTATCCGCGCACACCACGTGACATTGATTGGAGATATAATACATCCGATCCCCGCGAATATAAGGCGTGGAACAAATGCCTTGCTGCGGCCAGTCATTGACACGCCCCGCGGGCAGCTTGGGATGCGCTGCTTGCCACAGAAATTTCCCATCGGATTCCTGAAAAGCCATGATCACGCCCTTGTCACCCGTGATTTTTGGATTGCGCGCGATCTGATTATTTGTCCCCATAAATATTTTACCACCGATCCTGATGGGGCCGGCATAAGACTGCGCGCCGAGATCTGCTTTCCAGGCGATGTTTTCACCCGTTTCTACATTCCAACTCATCGGCAAATTTTTTGCGTCTGATACGAGGTTGCGATCTGGAGTAAATCCCCACATGGTCTCTTCGGCTATCCCAGCCGATGCAATCAGACCAGCGATAGCACATCCGCTCAAAAGTCGTTTCAATTTCATTTTATTCCTTTATCTGTAAGGGGTTATGACAATTACCACATTTTCACATTATCGTAGTAAATCGTGGCGGGTGAATAGCCATAAAGCGCGGGGCTGCCCTCTTCTATCGGCAGAGGATCTTCTACTTCGATACTCCAGGCATCGGGTTCGGGATCGCCTTTTTTCCAAACTTTGCCCCGAACGATGGCTTTACCGCCTTCGACATCAACTCTCATTTTCATGGTGTACCACACGTCCATGTCCCAGTGAAAATCGATGCGTTTTGCCATGCGCAAATCCGACGACCACGACCGAACTTCGAGGCGTTGGTGAATGCCCTGAAGATCGAGGATATAGCGGTGGGCAATGAGACCCATATCGGGACGACGACGCTTGTTTTGCGTACCCATAAGATCGGCCTGAATCGTATATCCACTGAGTTTGTACGGCGCCACATAGAGATTTGAGCGATCTAAGCCGCGCGCAGCAGGGGGTTTTGCCAGTACCTTGTTGCCATCTTTTTCCTCCACCGCGAAACCCCTGCCCCCCCACACCCAGTGTAATGGGTTTTTGCCGACTTCGACATTTTCAAAATCCTCTGTCCAGGGCAAAGGGGGCACCACGCGCACCCAGGTTTGTCGGGTTAATTCACCTACCCTGGCCGTGATCCAGCCGCCCTGTCCCGCTCGGGATGGTACAAACTGATTGTTCTTTATTTCTCCATCCAGGCCATTCAACGACCACTCGGCAGTGGCATTGCCGATCAAACGACCCTTTTCGTCATAAGCCTCTGCCCGCAGGGGCAGTACCTCGCCCTGTTGTATGGTCGTCTCAGCCGGAATAGAAAGAATAGATGCGGGTTTGGCACCCGAAGGCGCGCTTTCGTGCTTTGCATGAGGAGAAGGCATGACTTCAAATCGCGCGTTTTTATCGCCCAGACAAAACAACCCTGCTTCGGTCGCAAAATAGATGCGATGATACGCAACGGCGACTGACCCGTAGATCTCGGCATGCCCGCCCTCAGGCATTGCGATTTTCTTTTTGTCGAGCACTTCCGCGCCCATATCGCTCGTTTTGAGAATTTGGAAGCCGCCATTGACTTCAGTAACATAGAGTTTGCCATCGGCCCATGTCGGCGATCCCTTGCCCACAGTACCGATACTTTGCTCCCAATATTGCTTTCCCGTCTTGGCGTCCAAACAATGCACATTGGCCGAATTGTCGATAACATAGACGCGTCCCTCGTGAACCGCTGGCGAAGCATAGCCCACAGTCATACCGTCTTGTCGCCAGATTTCTTTGCCCGTGCGCGCATCCAAACAGGTGACGCGACCAAGGGAGGTATTATCGACATTTTCTTCGCTGTGCGTGACATAAACGCGATTGTCAGCCACAGCGGGCGAAGTATTGATACCGCGCCTACTGAGAGGAAATCCCCACACTTTTTCACCCGTTGCGACTTTGAAGGCAAAAATACCGCCATTGCCATTGCCGGCAACCAACGCGCGCTGCCCGTCAATTGTCGTGACAACAGGCGTAGAGTAAACGGTTAAATCAACCTGTCCACCGCCGCCTGGACGAGCCATCCACGCGGTTTCACCCGTGTGTTTGTTGAAGGCAACATACCGATGAGAAGGCGGTTTGCCCGCCCACCCTCGGTTGCCCATGCTGATGATGACCAGGTCGCCATCGACAACGGGCGTGTGCAATCGCCCACCATAACCGGAGAATCGATTAAATTCTTCGGTTAGAGACCGCTGCCATTGGACATAGCCATCGGTATCAAAACAGATCAATAACCCATTGACGAGATGGGCGTAAATATTGCCGGTTTCACCATCGGCCCCCATGCTTGCCCAGCCGAGACGGTTGAAGGGAATGGTCGAGTGCCAGACATTGAACTTTTTTTCCCACACGAGATCGCCCGTTTCGGCATCAAAACACGCGATGTGCTCCTGCTCGGTTATGTCTTTGCCGGTTCGTCCGATAACATAGACCCGACCATTTACAATAACCGGTGTAGATCTACCGATAAATGCACGCTGCCAGATCAGATTTTCGCCAGCTATAGACCATGAAGAAATGAGTCCTGTCTCCGGCGACGCGCCGTTTTGCATAGGACCGCGCCAGTGCGTCCAATCAGACGCCTCGGAAATACTTCCCAGAAGAGCGATACAGGACAACAAAGTAAAAAGAATACGTATTTTCATCGGCTTTCCTTGTTTTAATGCCCAATTGGGCGGTGGCAAAAGGTCGGGTTTACTCTGCAATATATGCTTATTATAATATCCAGATCAAGCGTGGGGCGAAAAACGCGCTCAACCCCATTTATACGTCAACCACTCTCTTTCTGTTCCTTATTTCTAATTTGTACATTAATATAATTGATTTTGCAAGAGCGCGTCATAATTTGTAAATTAGATGCCGGTTGAGATGGATAAACGTCACCAAAAAGGAGTGTCCAATGGGACTAACGGATGCAGAACAAAAATTCTACGACCAAAATGGATATGTGTTGAAAAAAGGATTGATTTCATCCGATGAAATTTCGCATATCGAACGCGAAATCGCGGGCTTGCACGAGCGAATGGCAGAAAACGCGCCCGACGAAATCGGGATCTCATGGGAAGAATTTGAGGATGATCGCCTGCCCCAGCGCATCCGACAGTTGATGCACAGCGAAGTGATCAGCGAGGGATTAAATCGCGCATTGCGCTGCGACGATATGTTGGATATTATTGAGGCTCTGATTGGGCCGAATATCTCACTGTATCACAGCAAGCTATTGATGAAAGCCGCGCGCGATGGCACGGCGATACCCTGGCATCAGGATTACGCGTATTGGAAACGCGAAGACAATCGGCCTTTGATGGTCAACTGCCAACTCGCTATTGACGGGACAGACGATGAAAATGGCTGTATTCAATTCATCCCCGGCAGCCACAAATGGGGCCTGCAAGAACACGAACGCGCACAAACGAGTTTTGGCGTATTTTTGCCGGGGCACTATCGCGAGCGAGAAGACGCGGTGCCCGTAGCAATGGAACCGGGCGATGGCGTGTTTTTTAGCGCGCTAACCATTCACGGATCGGGACCAAATACATCGCACCGAGATCGCCGCATGAATACCTTTGCCTATAATGTGACGGGCAATAGCGAGGAACAATGCCGCGAGGTTTTGCGCGGACGCGCACTTTAAGCCTGTCTTATTTAAAAGGAATGCCGTAGATGGCAACACGTGTATCAGATATCCAGCGCGATACAGAACAATCTCCTCGCGGGGGTATTACGCTGCGGGCCATCGGTTTGGGCCTGCTCCTGGTGATACTACTGGATGTGATTGCGGTCTATGTGCGGTTTTATTATCACGGCTCGCGCATGGTGCTATCGCACATTCCAATGGCCATGCTCATCGTATTTATTACCATGCTAATCGCGCTCGCGGTGATGGGCAGGCTTGCGCGATTCTCCCTTCAGTCCGGGGAATGGCACACCATTTTGTCGATGGGCCTCGTGGGCGCAACCATGCCGATCTGGGGCAGTACGGGATTTTTGATCGGGTATATGTCCGCACCTTATTTCTACGCGACCGAAGACAACAACTGGGCCGAATTGCTGCATCCACATCTGCCCGATTTTATGATTCCGACCAATGAAGGCAATGGCATCGCATGGTTTTTCGAAGGTCGCCCCGAAGGTGCGGCCATCCCGTGGGATATATGGGTGCTGCCGCTGTTCTGGTGGTTTATGGCTTTTACAGCTGCGTTTGTGGTACTGACCTGTGTGGGGATCATTTTTAGAAAACAGTGGGTGCAAAACGAACGCCTGGCATATCCCGCGATGGCTCCCCTGATCAATATGATGTCCGAACCGGGGGGCGGCAAACGCGCATTGCCGGGCTTTATGTACAATCGCCTGTTCTGGATTGGCTTTGTCCTGGCATTTGGCATGATCGCCTGGAATTGTATCAATTATTTTTTGCCAAATTTTCCGCGCTTTCCCATTCACGGGGGCAGATGGCATATCATGGATCCACAATTCCCGCGCATTCGAGCATCCGTGGGCTTGTTTTCCATCTTCTTCTCCTATTTTGCCAGCCTTGATGTGTTGCTCAGTTTGTGGGTGTTCGATCTGGTCTTTATCGTCGAAGGGGGCTGGCTCAATAAATTGGGATATAAATCCATGGTCCCCGTTGCTTATCGCGGCGTGTACCAATGGCAGACGCGCGGCGCGTTTGTCGTGCTGGTGATTTCGATGTTCTGGGTGGCGCGACTGCATTTGCGGGATGTAATAATGAAGGCCCTGGGCAAAGACGAAAGCGTGGATGACCGCGATGAGCTATTGTCCTATCGCGCCGCTGTGGTCGGCGTTGTGGCTGGCCTCGCGTTTTTGTTTATCTGGATGATGCAGATGAACATGGATCCCATCATCAGCGCCTTGCTGCTGATGGCATGTGTCTGTGGATATATTGGAATGGCGAAAATTTTGTCGGATACCGGCATGCCCTACACTCAGATACCGGGGATTGCGTGGAATTATGTGGCGCCCTTTTTCGGCAATGTCGGAATCCCACCCACTACGCACGTGGCGTTTCGATTCGCCAATTTAATTACGGGGAATGCCAAGGGCCTATTTTTGCCGGCTACCGCCCAGGTCGGCAAGTTGTCCGAGGGCATCACCGATAACCGCCACAAGTTGATGGCCGCACTTTACATGGCTTTTGCGGTGAGTTTTATAACGAGCATTTTCCTCACTTTGAAATTGGGCTATGACGAGGGCGCGTTTAATTTTAATGTCGCCGAGATCCCCAGAAGTGCTCGCAATTATTTTAAGAATGCCGCCAACGCGGTCAAGAATGCCGACAATCCGCCCTTTTACGTGGATAATCCCGAAAATCTGGCCTTTTTCGGCATAGGCGGTCTCGCGATGATCGGTCTCATTTTTATGCGCCATCGGTTTGTGTGGTGGCCCCTGCACCCGGTGGGCCTCGCGCTTTCCGGAACCCCATTGATTCGCGCCAGCAGTTTCACATTATTTATCGCCTGGCTGATTAAGCTGGTGATGCTCAAAGTGGGCGGTCCTTCTGTCTATCACAAATCGCGGCCCTTTTTCATCGGCTTGCTCGTCGGCTATGTCCTCGGCGTAGCCCTGTCCCTGATGCTGGACGTAATCTGGTTTCCAGAAAGGGGCCACGCCGTACATTTCCGCGCGGCTTGATAAAATTAAAGTAACTATTTAGGTTGTTGCGTTTAGGGTTATAAAAGTCTATCCTATGTCTGAGTGAGTGATTTATGTTTTGTTTAATGAAAGGATGTGGAATTGCGTCGTCCAGAAGATATTGTTGGCCTTCATCACCTCATAGATGAGTTATTAAGTCGCATTGAGCACTTGGAAGCAGGGCATGAGTGCTTAAGTCTTGAGACTGAGCAATTACGCGAAGAGAACGTGCAATTACGCGAAGAAAATGCCCGCCTCAAGCGGCAAGTAGGTCAAGATAGCCAGAATAGCCATCGTCCCCCATCCAGCGAGGGATATCGCAAAAAGCCAGCCTTTCCCAAGTCGAGTCAGAAGCGTCGGCGCGGTGGTCTGCGCGGTCATAAGGGTCAAACGTTGTCGCAGGTTGAGACGCCTGATGTGGTGGTTCCCCTGCGGGTTGAAAAGTGTTCTTGCGGTCAGGATTTGTCCACCGCTGCCCAAAGTCTGCTTGCGCGTCGCCAATGCTTTGATCTGCCAGAGCCTCGTATGGTGGTGACCGAATATCAGACCTTTGGGTGTTCTTGTTCGCGCTGTGGCGCCTATCACACTTCTCGCTTTCCACCTCCTATCTCTGCGCCGGTGCAATATGGGTCGCGTGTTCGTGCCTTATCCTGTCTGCTCAATGTGGACTATCGGCTTCCGTTCAAGAAAATCAAGCATCTGTTTGAAGACCTGTTTGGGCATGGCATCAATGAAAGCACGCAACAGGATGCCTTGGACTTGGCCTATCGGGGCTTAGAAAAGACCGAATCGGTGATTAAGAAACGGCTGATGGCAAGTCCGGTGGCGCATTTTGATGAGACCGGACTGAGGGTAGCAGGCCGCCTGCACTGGCTGCATGTCTCAAGCACAGGACACGAGACACATTTGTTCGTGCATCAAAAACGGGGACGTGAGGCGTTGCAAGGAGCCGATTCGGTGCTTAACACCTTCCCCGGTTGGGCCGTCCACGATAGCTATGCGAGCTATTTCACCTCTTGGCCTTGTCGCCATAGTCTTTGCGGTGCACATCTCCTGCGCGAACTCACCGATGCCTATGAGAATGGGAGCCGATGGGCCAAGCACATGCACCGCTTCCTCTTAGCCCTTTATCGCATGAGTGTGCAAGGCACAACCAATCTGCCCGAAGCGAAGCAGCCCAAAGCCCGCCAAATCTATCAACGTCTGCTCCTTTATGCCCAAAAGAAGGAACCGCCACCTGTCAAGAAGACTGGCAAGAAGGGACGGGCAAAAGGTAGTCGTGCCTATAACTTACTCCAACGGCTCATCACACATCAAGACGCGGTATTGGCCTTTGCCTTTCACCATGCTGTCCCGTTCACCAATAATCAAGCCGAACGAGACTTGCGCCCGGCAAAAGTCAAACAGAAAGTCGCCACATGCTTTCGCACCTTGGCAGGGGCCAAGAGATATGCACGCCTCCAAGCCTTCCTCTCAACCTTGAGAAAACAGCGCATCCCTGTCTTGAAAGAACTTGCACTGGTCTTGAAAGAACACAACTATACCCTTGATTACTCACATACCTAAATAGTTACAAATTAAACACATAAAACCCTGAACAGGAGCCGAAATGACAACAATTCACATCCAATACATCGGTGAGAAAGTGCTGGTTCCGCAAAACGAACTCGAACGACTGGTAGAACTCGCGCAACGCTATGAAGAAATTACCGTGCAGAGGCAGGAAGATGCTGTGCCAACATGGGATATCATGCGCCTGGCGGAACAAAGTGGTGCATTTGACTTCTGGAAGGAGGAGGGAGAAGACATTTACTCCTCCGAGGATGGGGAACCAGTGTGACGCACCCAACGCTCTCGCGTCGTAAGCATATTATAGCGGAGGAATCATGACACAACAATCGGACATTATCCAGGCGATACTCAAAGACAGCAATTATCATCTTGCCTTGTTCTCGGAAGATGAAATTGACGATCTGCGTGCCAAATTTTTCCTCAAAACTGTCCGTGGCAAAGAAAACCCGCATGTGAAGTGCATTGTGCGGGATAAGGATATCCAGCTAAAACCCGAAGAGATTGTCCGCCAGCTTTATGCTACAAGACTTATCAATCAGTATGGATATCCCAAAAACCGATTGGGCTTTGAACATCCGGTCAACTTTGGGAGGGAAAAGAAAAAGGCCGATATTGTCATCTTCGACAAAGACCGTTTTGATACCGCCTATATCATTGTTGAATTAAAAAAGCCCAAGCTCAAAGACGGCAAAAACCAGCTCCGATCCTATTGCAACGCCACAGGCGCACCGATTGGCGTATGGACGAATGGCGAGCAGATCTCCCATTACCACCGCAAAGATCCCAATTACTTTGAAGACATCACCGATATTCCCAACAGCAAACAGAGTCTTGAAGATATACTCAGCGAAAACTTTACGCTGAAAGACCTGATCATCAAAGACAAAATCGCCAATGAGCGGAAATCCTTGAAAGACATTATTCTGGAAATGGAGGATGAAGTTCTGGCAAATGCCGGGGTCGATGTATTCGAGGAGGTTTTCAAGCTCATATTTACCAAGCTCTATGATGAATTTCTTAGCCAGCCAGACAAAGAAGTTATCAACTATTTTATGCGACAGGTTATAAAAACGGCTGTACATGAACCTAAGCGACCAGACTACCTCGACGGACAGGATTATGAAGCTCTTAAAGCGGCGGTTAATGGGGTCTCTGATGAAGGGTTCAGACTAATGGAGTTCAGGAATACAGGACAGACTGATACGGAACTGAAAGAGAAAATACAAAGCCTTTTTGATCAGGCTAAAAATAAATGGCAGGGCGTTTTTCCCGAAGAATCGACATTTGAACTCTCTGACAGCCATCTATCCGTCTGCGTGTCCAGCTTGCAGGACGTCAAACTATTTAACTCCAACCTGCTGATCGTGGATGAAGCATTTGAATATCTGGTCAACAAATCCGCCAAAGGCGAAAAAGGACAGTACTTTACGCCTCGTCATGTCATTGATATGTGCGTACAAATGCTCAACCCTCAACCCGGTGAATACATGATTGATACTGCTTCCGGCAGTTGTGGTTTTCCGGTGCATACCATCTTCAAACTCACGGGACATCTGTTCGGCAATGCTGAGATAAAGGCTGAGGAAAGAGAAAATATCTTAAAAGTGTTCGGCATAGACTTTGACGAAAAAACCGTCCGCGTTGCTCGCACGCTGAACCTGATCGCCGGAGATGGCGAAACCAATGTTTTGCACCTGAACACGCTGGATTTTGAACGCTGGAGCGACAGGACCGAGAAAGATGTAAAATGGCGAGACACTTATCGCGATGGTTTTAGACGATTAGAAAAATTGAGAGCCAGAAGAGGCCAAAACAAGCGGTTTAATTTTGATATTCTGATGGCAAATCCACCCTTTGCCGGAGACATCAAGGAAAGTCGCCTTTTGCATCAATACGAACTTGGCTTTAAGGCAAACGGCAAGGCGCAAAGCAAAGTCGGGCGCGATATCCTATTTATTGAGCGCAATCTGGACTTTCTAAAGCCCGGTGGGCGCATGGCGATTGTGCTACCGCAGGGCAGATTCAACAACACAACAGATAAGCATATTCGCGCATTTGTCACAGATCAGGCCCGCATCCTGGCTGTAGTTGGGCTACATGGCAATACCTTTAAGCCACATACAGGCACTAAAACCAGCGTGTTATTTCTGCAAAAGTGGAATGATGATCCAAAAAAAGGGCCGCTTTGCCCCAAAGTGGATGACTACCCCATCTTCTTTGCCGTGAGCGAAAAAGGTGGTAAGGATAACTCTGGCGATTATGTCTATTTCAAAAATGAGATCGGACAGGACAAGTTGGACAGAAACGGCCATCTGATCGTTGACCACGATTTGCATAACCACGATGAAGAATTGCCAGATGGGATAGCAGAGGCGTTTATTGAGTGGGCGAAGGGTGAAGGATTGAGCTTTTGGAAAAATGGGGAAGATAGGCTTGACAACAAACGGCGCAAGGCATGGGAGAACATTGTCAACAACAATAGCAACCGGAGGCTCTATGTCGATCCTGATATCGACATCTCCCGCCTGGCCGACGAAATGAACGATATGGAAATGGAGCTTGAAGGGTGATCTACATCGACACAGATGTCTTGGTCAATGCCTATGTCGTTCAGGATGTTGAGAAAAATCAACAAGCCAATCAACTCATCAGGCAAGCGAATGACAATGACATTGCGGTCATTTCAACCCTTACTGTTCAGGAATTGTTATTTGTTCTTGCAAAGTTGGGCATTGAAGATGAGGTTATCCACAGCATTTACAATGAAGTCATGCAATTGGAGCCTCTCGCTTATGACATAGAAACTCTGCGAAGGGCGTTTGATATGGCTAATCGTGTCGGGTTCAGAAACATCAATGATTGTATTCATACGGCGATTGCGGAATCACACTGTACGGAACTGATGACCTACAACAAGAGAGACTTTAGCAAGATCAAAGAATTTGCAACGGTTCGCGTGACAATACTGTGATATAGCAATGGCTGTCGGATAGCATTGCCGAGCGAAGATGCGACGGAGCCGCTACTTTTGCAGTTGGACAAAAGATGAAGGATTGAGTTTGTAGGACGATAATGAATAACCGAAATAGAAAACCGAACCGATTACAGAATTACGATTATTCACAGGCGGGATATTATTTTGTCACGATTTGTACGCAAAATAGAATGCGTTATTTTGGAGATATAAACAGTGGACAGATGAAATTAAACAGATATGGGAAAATTGTTCGCCAATGCTGGTTAGATTTGCCTAACCATTACTTCAATCTTTCATTGGATGAATGGGTAATTATGCCAAACCATATACACGGTATTTTGTTCATAAAAAATAATAAGGTAGGGACAAATGATGATGGTGTAGAGACAGGTTTGAAACCTGTCTCTACCAGACGCCATGGTATATCCGAATTTATACGCGGCTTCAAAACCTTCTCATCCCGTCGTATCAATGAAACATCGCGATCCGAATTGTTTCGCTGGCAACGTTCATTTTACGACCACATCATCCGGGACGAAGAATCTTTGGACAACATCCGGGTGTACATCCGAAACAATCCCTTAAAATGGGCATTAGATGCGGACAACCCAGACAATCTTTAGCTAAATGGGCAAAATCAAAAAATTTGAGTTTTGGAGATGATAATGCCTAAAATCATATCTAAATATTATCCCCCTAAATATGGAAGTAAGGCATTTAACTGCCCCTATTGCAGCGCCTATGCAAAGCAAACTTGGGAAGATTGCCTTCAACAAGCTAAAGAAGCCACTGACAAGTATAGTGCTGATACATTGATACCTCTTGAAATTGGCGATAATGAAGTGAAAATCTCTTTATGTTCGCATTGTAAGAAACCAACATTTTGGTTGGTTGCCCTAAAGATTCCGCCTCCGGAGATATCGGCTGTCGCACACGCGGCCGGGATTGATACGCGGCCAAAGTGGGTTGCAAAAATTATGTACCCTGCCACGCGCACATCTCCGTCAGCAAATGACGATTTAGATGACGGCATAAAAAAAATTTACAATGAGGCCGCTGATATTGCTAATCGGTCTCCTCGTGCGGCCTGTGCTTTGTTGCGATTAGCTATACAAATGCTTCTCAAACAACTTGGAGAAACGGGAGATAATATTAATAACGACATAAAAAATCTGGTGGTAAAGGAACTTGATCCAAAAATACAGCAAGCATTAGATATTGTGAGAGTAACTGGCAATCATGCGGTTCATCCTGGTAAAATTGACTTCGACGACACTACCGATGTTCAGGCACTTTTTGACTTGATAAATGTAATTGCCGATACCTTGATTACTCAACCTAAGCAAATTGAAGCGATGTTCAATCGCCTCCCTCAAAAAGATAAAGAAAGCATTGAAAAAAGGGATCAGAGAACTGAATAATGGAGTATTCTATCTCAAAATAATAAAAATCTAAACACTGTCGTTTTTGCAAGGAAATCAAAAATGCGCTATTCTGTGCTCGAATACTCTAATGTATTGCAACAATCAGATATGAGGCTTGATGCTGATTTTTACTCTCACCCATTTCGCCAAAAATTTCTTAAACGAGAAAAGCGGTTACGGTTTTCAACTTTGGGAAAAGAAGTCGATTTTATAGGATCGGGACATACTCCTTACAAGCATGATGTGAGTAGCGGTGAAATTCCTTTTATAACTGTCGAATGTATAGGCGACCTGGAGTTTTTTGATGAGAAAACAAAACGCATAACCAATGAGCAGTATAAGTCAGAGTATAAAAATAAAATCATCAGTCAAGGATCGGTAGTTTGTACAATAAAAAGAAGAATTTGTAAGGCTTATCCTTTCCTATCAAAAACTAAGAAGATGGCTCTGAATCAAGATGTAGCTCTGATTCGTCCGAAAGCAAATCTATTATCGGGTTTTTTGGCTGTATATTTTAACTGTTCTTTCGGTCAGGGTTTAGCTGATAGCTTAAAGACTGAACAGATGAATCCATACATTAGTCTGGTTAATTTAGCTAAGTTACCAGTGCCGTTAATGGGGACAAATTTTCAAAAAAAAATAGAGGATGTTGTTTCAGATAGCCAAACAATAAAATCGCAATCCGATGATGAATATGTTCAAGCCCAAACCATCCTCCTCTCCGAACTCGGACTTGCCAAATGGCAACCCAAACCCCGTTTAACCTTTGTCAAAAACTACTCTAACACCCAACGGGCAGAACGCATTGACGCTGATTATTTTCAGCCGCAATACGAAGAAATAGTCCACGCGATTAAGAGTTATGCGGGCGGATGGGATAGACTGCGGAATTTGTTAAACCTGAAAGCGCAGAATTATCATCCTGAAGACAAACAAGATTACAAATATATCGAACTGGCAAATATCGCAGGCAATGGTGAAATCACCGACAGCATGATAGCGCAAGGTCAAGATTTGCCAAGTAGAGCAAGGCGTAAGGTAGCAATGGGAGATGTCATTGTTTCATCTATAGAGGGTTCATTGGACAGCATCGCCCTGATAAATGAGGAATACGATCAAGCTCTTTGCTCTACTGGATTCCATGCAGTCAACTCACAGACATTCAATTCAGAAACTTTGCTTGTACTATTGAAAAGTATCGTTGGGCAATTACAACTCAAAAAAGGATGCAGCGGTACAATTCTTACAGCAATCAATAAAGATGAATTTGGCAAGGTTATATTGCCAATAATCGTAGAGGAAAAACAAACTCAAATTCAGCAAAAAGTAATCGAGTCTTTCAACCTGCGAAAGCAATCTAAACATCTATTAGAATGTGCCAAGCGAGCGGTGGAAATGGCTATCGATCAAGACGAACAAACGGCTATTGACTGGCTGGAAGATGAAACGGGCTACCACCATCGTCATAATTAACCCTGAGCGTAGGTATGGTCGCGTAAGGACAGGTTTGAAACCTGTCCTTACACTGTCTTTCTTTAAATTTTTTCCAAGGAGTGTACAATCCATGATCTCTCAAGAACAAATCCGTTCACAATTGGATAACTGTTTGTTGGAAGCCAAATTTGACCGCTGGGTGAATAAATACCAAAAAGGGAAAGTGCGGGACATCTATCTGCTTGGTGACAAGCGCATTTTGATTACCACAGACCGTCAAAGCGCGTTTGATCATGTGCTCGGTGCGATTCCTCTGAAGGGACAAGTATTGAACAAAACGGCAAAATACTGGTTTGATCAGACCGCAGATATCGTGCCCAATCAGGTGCTTGACGTACCAGACCCCAATGTGACGGTTGCACGCGAACTCGATATGTTACCCGTCGAAATCGTCGTGCGACGGTACCTGACCGGCAGCACAGACACCTCGGTGTGGACAAATTACAACAAAGGTGTGAGGAAATTTTGCGGCGTTGACTTGCCCGATGGTATGATAAAAAATCAGAAATTTGAGGAAGCAATTATTACGCCAACCACAAAAGCAGAAGATCACGACGAATCGATCTCGCCACAGCAAATTGTCGAACGCGGCCTGGTGGATGCAGACAGGTGGGCAGAAGTCGAGAAAGTGGCACTGAAATTATTCGCGCGCGGAACAGAACTGGCTGCACAGCGCGGTTTGATTCTGGTAGATACAAAATACGAGATGGGTCTGGATCCAGAGGGCAATCTGACCGTTGGCGATGAGATTCACACGCCCGATTCATCGCGCTACTGGATCCTCGATACTTATGAAGACCGCCATGCGCGCGGCGAAGAACCCGAAAGTCTGGACAAAGAATTTTTGCGCCTCTGGCTCGTGGATAAGGGAATTTCCGACGACAATATTCCCGAACTGGATGATGAAATTCGCACACAAGTTTCCGCGCGATACATCGACTTGTTCGAGCGCGTAACAGGCGAAAAATTTGAAAACGAAGTAGATGATATGCCCATACTCGAGCGCATCGAAAAAAATATCGAGCCTTATTTTTAAAAGAAGCGGTCAACAGTGGAAGATCTGATTAACAGTTTGCTTAAGAGTCTCGAAAGTGCCAGTGGTCGCAGCATTGGGATGGTAATGGCTGTGATCGGGGCGCTAATCTGGTGGGGTGTTCATCTGATTCGCAAGATTGGTCGCAAGATGCGCAATGACGTTAGTGTGTCTGAAAAACCCACAGGCTTCCAACGACCGCGAAAGCGTTTGTCTTTACGCGAATATCACCGTTGAGTTTATGAACTTGAATGATCGAGTTATACAACAGTGCGCTGCGATGAGCGATCGGGAACTTGTGCGTACACTGACGATTGACCGAAAAAATTTCCAGGAGACTTTTCTCGTTATCGCAGAAAGCGAACGAGAAAAACGCGCATTATCCATAGAAACCTTTCTCGACGATATCCACCTGGCTCAGAATGATGAGGCAGGTGAGTCGTGTACCATTGATCAGGTGCTTGCAAAAGTACATTCCGATATTCCGCTCTGGTCGATTCTCACAATCACCAATTGCCTGGAGGATATATGGGTTATTCAGCGTGAATTCAGTCAATGGCTCGTTCACCACTATGTAGAAGATGGTTACTTAACGTCGTTTTTTTTCGCTACCACAGAACAGTTGAAGTCAACGCTCAGGCGTTTTTTATCTCTCGAATTGTGGGCGGTTGATGTATCGCATGATCTCAATACCTGGAAACCCATTTTTCAATCGCGATCACCTGCGTTTTTGAACAAAATTATTTCGGAATTGGGCGACATATCGCACACAGTCAAAACGCCCTTGTTTTCACGAGATCAAAAGAACCAACTCGTCTTGCTGGTGCATCCAGAATTTGAGAAGCAGGCGCAAGAGATCGCGGATAAAAATCATACTAAAATTGAGCAACTCTACGATCGGGCTGAACATTTGGCCGAGACAAAAAATTCTGAACAGGAACTGAGGATTTACGATATCTTATCTGAACTGGTGCCCGATAATCTCGCTGTCCATTATAACCGAGGCAATGTTTTAATTGAACTGGATCGGTTAGATGAAGCGACTGAATCCCTGATCGAAGCCATTGTTCTCGGTCTTCCCGAAATTGGGGATAAAATTGATCTCAAACCGCGCCGAGGTAGTGGCGTTGCAGGCAGTGTGAATCCGTTGTTACATCTCGTGGGATTGTCTCAAGAAAATAACGAACCGCTGCATCACCCCGACTATATTGATGATGTTGAAATACTGCTGCTGCACATTCGAGAACAGCGTCCGAAAAATACCCGCATCCTACACGGATTGGCTATCATTGCCGAACAAAAAAACGATATCGCGGTAGCTCGTCAACACTACCGCGATATGCTCGCCATTGATCCTCAAAACAAAGCTGCCCAAACCCATCTTGCCTATTTGGAACAAATACAGTGAGTACAGGTTACGCCAACAGTGTGCGCTCTACTGCTTTGTGCCAGCCCGCCAGCAATGCTTCGCGGCGATCTTGCGACATCGCAGGCTCAAAGGTGCGTTGCGGTGGATTAATATCGGCAAGCGCGTCAGCATCATCCCACACGCCCGTCGCCAATCCCGCCAGCATCCCCGCCCCCAATGCAGTCGTCTCCACGTACCTGGGACGAATCACCGGCACATCCAGAATATCCGCCTGAAACTGCATCAAAAAATCATTCACCACAGCCCCCCCATCCACGCGCAAACTCACCACAGATTGCCCGGCATCGGCTATCATCGCATGGATGAGATCGGCGGACTGATAGGCAATGGACTCCAGTGCCGCGCGAGCGATCTGGGCGCGCCCAGTGCCGCGCGTAAGGCCCACAATAGCGCCACGCGCATCCTCATCCCAATGAGGGGCACCCAGGCCGGTAAATGCGGGAACGAGATACACGCCCCCCGTATCGTCAATAGCCTGGGACCAGGCCTCGGTCTCAGCGGCGGTATCAATAATCCCCAAACCATCGCGCAGCCATTGAACCGTCGCCCCCGCGCTGAACACTGCGCCTTCAAGCGCGTGGGATATACGCCCAGAAGGCCCACACGCAAGCGTCGTCAACAAACCATGCGCGGACGGCACCGCCCAATCACCCGTTTGAAAAAGTGTAAAACAACCCGTGCCATACGTATTTTTAATATCACCTACCCGAACGCCGCGTTGCCCAAAAAGCGCGGCTTGCTGATCGCCCGCAATCCCCCCTATTGGAATGCCCGCAGGCAAGATGCCCAAATCCACAGTAGCCCCAAAGTCGCCAGCCGATGATCGCACTTCGGGGAGTATGCCCGCCGGAATGTCAAAAATTTCCAACAACTCGTCATCCCACTTTCTTCTGTGAATATTGTAAATCATCGTACGCGATGCATTGGTATAATCAGTCGCGTGAACAGCCCCCCCCGTGAGTTTGTACAACAAAAAACTATCTACAGTGCCAAAACACACCTCACCCTGCTCCGCACGCGCCCGCAGACTATAGACGCGGTCGAGTAACCACGCAATCTTACTCGCAGAAAAATAAGCATCGATGACCAACCCCGTCTTTTTGCGTACCATATCTTCGAGGCCATCTGCGCGATATAGAGCGCACAAATCCGCCGTGCGTCGGCACTGCCAGACAATCGCGTCGTGTAAGGGTTCACCCGTTCTCCTATCCCACAAAACGGTCGTCTCGCGCTGATTGGCAATGCCAATACCTTTTATTTCTGAGGCATCTATCCCCGCCTCTGTGATTGCTGTATCAATAACTTTCAGTGTCGTATTCCATATCTCCGTTGCGTTGTGCGACACCCAGCCGGGACGCGGAAAAATCTGTCGAAACTCCGAATATCCCCGTCCCAAAATTTCCCCTTGAGAACCCAACACCAACGCGGTTGTCCCCGTTGTGCCCTGATCAATGCTCAAAATCATCCGCGATCTCCTGTATCATCGGCCAGCTATCAGTGGTCAGTGGTTAGCAGTCGCCCCGCCCTACTCCCAATGAACTGCTATCGCAATTGTATGCCGTTCCTTAATTTTTAATTCTTTAGTGGTTTTTCCGGTGCTGTATGCCAGTGTTTTAATGCAATCTCGCCATGTTCGAGCACTGCATAAGCGTCGTATCTCATCCAATCGCCCAATACAACAAGTGTCCCGCCATCTAGGGCTTCAACTATCAGCGCGTGATAGTGTCCACAAATCACAAAATCAAATCCCTCGGCAATTTTCTCGCCCGCGCTTTTGATAAAATATGAAGGCAAATATGTTTTCTTTTTTATTCGCACCCCTTTTTTTGCACCGACGTCAGAAGACCGCGACACAAGACGCGCCAGATAAGCACCGATATCTGGATGTAACCATCGGAAGAGGGCGATACAAAGAGGATGACTCAAAATGCGTCGCCGCAGTTCAAATTTCCAATTTTGCTGAAAAATATCGCCGTGTGTCACATACAGGCGGCGATTCTGATGCGCGACATCGCAAAAAGGTCCGGGAAGTTCTACACCCACCTGCTCTAATAAATAGCCCCCCAGCCAGCTATCGTGGTTACCCGGCAGATAAATGACGCGCGTTCCACTTTGAACGAGGTGATACAGTTCAAAGATCACACGCGCGCCATGTGCGGGAACGACAGACCGATATTCAAACCAAAAGTCGAAAAGATCACCCACAATATACAGACACTCGGCATCTTTGCGAATGGCGCGTAAAAAATCGATCAACGCGTCTTCCCGAACGCGCGGTGGGCGGATAAATTTGCCCCCACCTATATGCGCGTCAGAAATAAAATAAACTTTGTCTTTTTTCATCGGCAGAGTAGAGAAAGGGATATCACGCCGTTGGAGCGGCATCCACGCCGAGATCATCGCGCTCTAAACCGAGATCGTCCCAGAATCGAGAAGGCGTCATATTTCGGCCCGGACGATGCCGCACGCAGGAAAGCGTGAGGCGATCCATTGCGCGGGTAATCCCCACGTATAACAACCTGCGCTGTTCGGCCAGATCTGCGCTGTTCAAGGCGCGTGCATTGGGCAAAATGCGATCTTCGAGGCCGCAGATATAGACCTCTCGGAACTCAAGCCCCTTTGCTGCGTGCAACGTGAGCAAATGTACGGCATCGCGGTCTGGGGTATCCAATTCAACTTTATAGAGATCGGCAAAATCGAGCAAATTGCGAATGCCCTCCTGAAGAGATGTCGCGGCGGCACCGTGGCGTTCGCACAGGTCCCGAAAGCGTTGAATTTGATCGGGGGCGTGCAATGCGAGCACATCAGGACGCGGATCTTCGCCGAGCAACATCCGTGTCTGCCCCCGCAGCCGGTCGGCATCCAATCGAGGGTAGTGCCGCACGAGATTGCGAATGCACAAATTGGCCGGCCCCAAAAGACGCTGCGCTCCCAGGTCGAAATGTACGTGTTCTTCGCGGGAAAATTCCGTGTTCTTTGCGCCATCACGCGCGCGAAAAAGCAAACCCAGAGCAACTTGATCCAAAAGGCGCTCATGCGTCATGCGCCGGTAGCGAGAAGCGCGTTCTTTTTTCATAGCTTCAAACACGCGATGCAATGCCAATGCCCGCGCGAGCGCCGGCGGATCATTCGGATCTGACGCAATATCATACCGCTTGCAAAGAGGGCGCAGAGCGCGTGCAGCGGTCGCGCCATAGCTTCGAGCCATAGGCAATATATCAACCGTCGGATTGGGCATGCGAGACCTGCCATTGCGACGGGCTTCGCGGTGCAAAACTTGAAAATCGAATGCATAACCATTATGAGCGACCAGAATATCAATACCGACAAACGCCTGAAAAGAGAGATAAATCTCCTGAAATGTCGGGGCCGTACCTTTATTTTCCCGCAAACGCACAGGAGAATAAAACGTATCGACAACATGCCCATCTCGCACGCGCACAGCACTCAGGGCTGTGATCTGTGCATGGTCGGGATCGTCGCTCGCGGTTTCCAGAGCAAATGCAGTGTATTCCGGCATATACGCCGGCAGATCGACGCAGCGGATCGCCTGGCACAATTTGAGTGCGGCGAGCACAGCACCGCACGCCAGGCCGCCCAGATGTAAAAAGTGTTTGGGTGTTTTCGGCGGATCTTTGTCAAACGACAAAATCAGGGTATCAGATAACACATCCAATCGGCTGCCTGGCACTGCCTCTCGTATGACAAGCCCCGGCCGCGCCAGCGCATCCCTGATCAGGGTTGTGAGCATGTGCCGCAACACCTCATCGCGACAGGCCACATACAAGGTGCCTCCCCTACGCCAGAGCGCCAACAGGCGATTCAGAACAGTATCGAGACCCGAAAGCTCAAGTGGATCCACGATGTCGTCGAGATGATTTTTCAGGGATGGCAACTCCGATGTATTCAATTGGTCCAGAATATCATCCACCAGATGGGGCAAAGATGCCACCGCGCCCCTTTGCACGGCATTGTGTACCACGCCTGCCAGCCCCAGTGCGCGTTCCACATCAACGCCCTCTTCTTCCGAAACCGTTCGCGGATATAGAAAAGCCGCCTGTTTGAAACTGCCAATATTTTTTTGTCTCTGAAATTCCCGCACCGCCGGGTATAATTTTGGATCCACTGCTTCGAGTTCGCGACGCAAAAACAACTCGAGGCTCGCATCATTTGCGCCATCGAGTGCATAGCGCAACACAGACAGAGCGCGGCGGATCACGGGCTGGTCGAACAAGCCCCTGCGATGGGCCATCAGGCAGGGTACGTTGGCGCGCATAAAAATGCGCTCGAGTTCGCTGCCTATTGCATGTTGGGGATAAAGCACCGCAATATCTCGGTGACTCAGATCTGGTGTTTCCCGGATGCGATCCCAGATATCGCCCGCAATAAACTGGCCTTCTTCCTCAAACGTGTCAAAAGCCATCCCCCGCACGCGGCGTCCCGATCTCTGGGTGCGGATGCTGCGTTCAAACAATACGTCATTCTTGGCGATAAACACGCGCGCCAGATGCAAAATTTCTGCGGATGATCGGTAGTTTTCCTCTAAAAAAACAGGTAGATGTCCTTTGAGAAAATCATCTTGAAATTGTTCAATATGTTCTGGCCTTGCATGACGCCACCCGTAAATAGATTGCTCGTCATCTGCAACCACAAAAATGCTGCGGTGGGCCGCGCTCAATAAATAAACGAGGGCGTATTGAACCGGATCGGTATCTTGAAACTCATCGACGAGGATGTGTTGAAATTGCGCGCGATAATCCATCAAAATCTGGCGATGCGAATGAAGCAAGTCATGCGCGAGAAAGATGAGATCGTCAAAATCAATCAATCGATTCTTTTTAAGCTCTGCTTCGTACTGATCGAGCAATGCCGCATCCCCCTTTTTCATCGGACGCTTGTATCGCCGCTGCCATTTCAGACGATTCACATTTTGCATCACATTATTCAAATTGCTTTCGTTGGGATTCAGGCGTGGAAAAGCGCGATAGATCAGCGTGCGCTGAAGATCTTCATCGGCGATGCCAAAATGAGGTGGCAACTCGACCGTTTCTCGATGCTGGCGCAGCACTGAGATACAAAACCTGTGAAATGTACCTGCGGTAACGGCCTCCGCAGCATCTTTGCTCAATGTGCGCGACAAGCGGATTTGCAGTTCTGCCGCGGCCTTATTTGTAAATGTAAGCGCGAGAATATTTTCCGGATGAACGCCGCGCTTCGAGACCAGATACGCAATGCGTTCGGTCAGCACCCGCGTCTTCCCCGTGCCTGGCCCAGCCAGCACGAGGACGGGACCTATCGGCGCGGTAACAGCTTCGCGCTGGCGTGCATTTAATGTGATGGGATCGAGTTCTGGCATATTAGCGGTCATAGATATTGGGTGACCAATCAACGACATCGAGTTGCTGCTTGACGAGCACTGCCTTGTACGGCGGCACGTTTTTCATGAGTACCACGCCCGCGCCCACCATCGCACATGGCCCCACAATGCGACCGGGCATAATCATCGCACCGATACCCGTACGCGAATAATCCCCAAACAACACGCCGGTAAACCCGGGTGCTTTTCGGCGAATGCCCTGAACTTCAACCTCAATCTCCGCATCGTCAAAGCGCAGCGTGCCCACCTGTGTACCCGCGCCTATTTCTGCGCGCTCGCCAAAAATGCCCGAAAGCTGAATCTGATGGGTCACGCGACCTTCTTCGAGCATGATACCGCTAAACTCGCCCAAATAGGTGATATGACAGTTGGTATCTACCGTACCCGATACTTTGGCAAAAGGGCCAATTTTGCAGCGATCGCCGATCACAGTACGGGATGCGATGTGAGAGCCTTCTAATATCTGAGTATCTTTCCCAATCCAGACTGGTCCCTCAATATAGACATCTCGGGCAATCGTGGTATTTTCATCGACGAAAATGGGACCGCGAATGCGAGCGTCGGGATCGACTGTAGCCGTTGGCGCAACAACCGCTTCTGTGAGTGCATCAGCCATTTCAGAAAGTGCCATAAGCGCGACATTTTTCGGATGCCAGGGCAGGTCCATATCGAACCAGGACCCGGGCAAATCTACCGCGATAAGCGCACGTCCCTCGCCGTAGAGCAATGGGATAACATCGCAAATTTCCTGGCCCTCAGGCGGAAAAATGCCATATTGGGTTCTCGGTACAAAGTCAGAGGTATTGCCCAGATCGGACAAAATTTCATTTTTAAAAACATAAAGACCTGACAGGGCATGGCCCGACCCGCCTCGGGGCTTATAGGTATAGGAAGACAAGCTCTGGTCCTTTTCAGCGTGTGCGCGTATATGAGATGAGAGATCGTCAACCTGGACAATGCCAGCAACACCAGAACATTTTCTATCCCTAAACACATCTAACAGGTGTGGGATTGCATCGCCACCAAAAAAAATATCTCCGAAAATGACCAGAACATCATCAGTGCCAATAAAATCAGCCGCCAGCCCCACCGCATGCGCCGTGCCTTTTGGCTGCGGTTGCTCAATATAAGTAATTTGACAGCCAAATCGCTGCCCACTGCCAAAATAATTGCGCGCTCGCCCCCCTCGATGCCCCACCACAATGCCGATATCCGTAATATTCGCATCGACCAGACGCGAAACCGTCCACTCCAAAAGCGGGCGATTGCATATGGGAAACATCGGCTTGGGGCGAAAAATATTAAATGGAAAAAAACGTTCGCCTTTTCCCGCCGCGAGAATAAGTGCTTTCATAGAAACTCCTGACTGAAATACAAAACTTGGCCTTGAATTTCTCTATCAAGGCCTGATCACCAACTACTGACCTCTTTTTGTGTCTTGACATTGCGTACAATATGGACTACAATTTTTTCTTTAGAGACGCATCAAATAACCTCATCGCGTTGGTTGCAATCAAAGGCTTTCACGATGTCATTTTTCAAAAACAGATTAGTGAGCCGCGTCGCGCTATTTGCCTTCCCCTTTATAGCCGTATTTGTAATCGTGGGATATTTGGGAATAGGGGAACAACGCGATCCCATTTTCCGGGTTGCAGAACTAATTGCACAGCAAAATTTTGTCGATGCATTATCCGCACTCGACAATATGGACACTACCCAGCGCGATGCCTGGGATACTCACACCATCGCGTTGCAACGCGCGATTTGTCTGATGCACCTCGGCAAATACTCAGACGCATTAACAATTCTTCAGTCTTCAGGCACCACGCGCAAAGAAATTGCCGATTATGTGACCTTTTGGATAGGACAATGCGCCGAGGCTTTGGGGCAAGCCAAAGACGCTGAAAATCATTATGCAAAAATCCTGCACATGAGACCAGTGAGTTTACTCGGCGATCAGGCGACACTCAATGCCGCGCGGGTCGCGCTTGCACAGGGCAATGCGGAAGGCGCTATCGCATATTATCAAACACTTGTTGGCAAGCGTCCGCACGAAGGCGATGCACTGGCCGGGCTGGTCGTGGCATGGACTGCTCTGGACGATTCTGTTGCTGCGCGCGAAATGTGGT
Source organism: Candidatus Latescibacterota bacterium (assembly GCA_965222605.1). Taxonomy (GTDB): domain Bacteria; phylum Latescibacterota; class UBA2968; order UBA2968; family UBA2968; genus VXRD01. The sequence continues at coordinate 5,710,654 of OZ244960.1, read as the reverse complement.
TGCAATTGGTCAAAAATTATCCCAAACATCCGGGCATTCTCGAAATGCTCCCCGCGCTGAGTGATATGCGCGGTATTGAAGAACTGTTTTACGCGGGTGTAGCCTGCATGCATGCCGAAAAATATCGACAGGCTACCGATTTATTACGCCGCGTGATTGATGAATCTCAAGATGCCACATGGCGCGGAAAAGCGCAATACGAACTGGGCCATGTATATTATCGCAGTCGAAAATATCTCAAGGCCGAAAGCGCGTTTGACCGCGCCTTCAAAGTGTATCATGTGTCCGAAGCACTTTTTTACCTGGGGCAATGTGCCATCAAGCGCGGGCAAGATTTGACGGGAACAACGCGGTTTCGAGAATTTGTGCGTCGCTATCCCAACTCAAAAACCGCATCCGAAGCCCTCTGGCAGGCGGCCATGGCCTACGAGCGACGGGGGCGTCATAGCGATGCGCGCAAACTATTTCTCACACTGGCAAAAACCTATCCCAAAAGTAATTATGCCGACCAGGCGGCGTGGCGGGCGGGATTCGCGCTTTATCAAACGCGGCAATACACGGCTGCTGCCAAAGCCTTTTTGCGCCTGGCGCGCCAGACCTCTGCGAGCCATCTGCGCGATCAGGGGTATTACTGGGCGGGCAAGTGTTACCAAAAATTGGGACAAAAAGCAGAAGCGCGATTCTGGATTGAACGCGCCTCAGAAGGGTTTCCCACCTCTTATTACTCGGCACGCGCACATGCAGTCCTGGGCAAAACAGAAAATGCTTATATCGAAGTACCCCAACCCGGCGAACACCTATCAGTAGGTCAATCCTATACGCCTTCGACGCATATCCCAAAAGGAGACGTATTGGCGTCCATCGGGTTGTACCGAGATGCCGAGCGCGAATACGACCGCGCTCGGCGAATTCTCGGACGCAATTTGTTTGCCCTGGATGATTTGAAGCCGCGCTATGAGCGCGTCCGCGCGATGCACAAGGCACTTCAAGTGTCCGCACAGATTGTAATGTTAGAACGCACTAAGGGAATATCCATGACGCGGGCTTCATTCCGGCGGTTGTATCCAACGTATTATTGGGGCGAGATCAACCAGGTCGCGCGAAAAATGAATCTGGACCCCAATCTCATGATCGCCATCATGCGACAGGAAAGCGCGTTTAATACAACCGCTGTGTCTCGCGCGGGCGCACGCGGATTGATGCAGGTGATGCCACAAACAGGGCGGAATATGGCCCGACTTGTCAAGCTCAAAACTTTTTCAACCGAAGACCTGCACGATCCCCACACGTCGATTTTATTGGGCGGGAAACATCTCTCCGACCACATGAAGGCGTTTCGAAAAGATAAGCACAGGCAACTTAGTCTGGCACTATCGGCTTATAATGCGGGTCTGGAAGCTGCAAAGCGGTGGGAAAAACACCTCACAAAACGCGACGTTGATGAATTTATAGAGCGCATTCCCTATAAAGAAACCCGCAATTATGTGAAACTCGTATATCGCAATTATCGTGTTTATTCTTACCTCAACGATGCACAGTCAGAGGTAGAAATATCATTGGGATATAAAAATGAATGAGCGACCGCTGTGGCTGATTTTGGAAGACGCATTTATCATCCTGTGCATCGGCGCAGTCTGGCCGGGCATCCTGGGCTGGAAGGGCTGGATTTGGGATTTTGTGCAATATATTGCACTTATTGGACTGGTGTGGATTTTTATCCGGCGGATTGGTCGCTATCGGATGAGGCGGGACAAGGGAGATGAAGATTAACTGGCCTTCTACATAGGGATCTCGAACATGGACGAACACGAAAAATTCTTCTTCGACCTCAACGGCTACCTCGTGGTTGAAAACGCTTTGACAGCCGACGAAATTGCCGCGTGCAACAAAGCCATTGACAACAACCCCGACAAGATGCACATTCGCCCGTCAGAGCAATCCCTCTCCGGCGAGTCCAAAGCACTCAAGGGCAAACACGGGCGCACCGATTTGAGCGGCATGCTCACATGGCCCAAACCCTGGTGTCAACCCTTCCGCGATTTGCTCGCCCATCCAAATATCGTGCCCTACCTTGCAGAATTGCTGCGCGAAGACTGTCGCCTCGACCACCTCTACGGCATCATCATGGAAAAAGGAGCCGAAGGCCATGTCATCCACGGCGGGGGCACGGCTGACGACCTGACGCACTTCTATCAATTTCACAATGGGCGAATGCGCTGTGGCCTCACCGTGGTCTCGTGGGTACTCACCGATTGCAACCCCGGCGAGGGCGGTTTTGCCTGCATTCCCGGCAGCCACAAATCCAACTACAAAACACCCCGCGATGTCGCACGTGTGGACCGGGATATGGGGGTTGTACAGCAAGTCCCGGCAAAAGCGGGATCGGCCATCATCTTCACAGAAGCACTGGCGCATGGCACGCTCCCCTGGACAGCCGACCATCAACGCAGATCCATACTCTACAAATACTCCCCCGGCACGCTGACCTATTCAGCTCGATATCTGCCGCCAGATGTGGAAAAAGCACTCGACGAATTTACACCCACACAACGCGCCCTTCTCGAACCGCCCTACCGCACAAACCGCCCGCGCGTCACCCAATAATCCCATGAAAGTTCTCATTCTCGGTGGCAATGGTTTTCTCGGTCCTTATGTCGTCAGCGCGCTCGAAGACCACCATCAACTTCGCGTCACCGACCTCAGGCCCATCGATACACCACACGACACGCGGCAGGTCGATGTATCCGATTTTGCTCAAGTCATGTCCGCTGCCGAGGGCATGGACGTCATCATCAACTGCTCTGTTCAGCGCACCCATCGCAAAATTGCTTTTGGCGTGAACACAATGGGAACGCACAACGCGCTCCGCGCCGCAGTTGCATATGGCATGAAACGCTTTATAAACACGGGACCGCGCTTCTCACTCGTCGGTCCTTCCTATCTCGATTACGACCATACCATTTCTGAAAAAATCCCTCCACAACCCGGCACGGAACTCTATGCAATGAGCAAAGGACTCGGCCTCGAAATCTGCCGACTCTTCAGCGAACACCATCCGCTACACGTCCTTTCGCTCATCTTTTCGCGCTTTCGAGAACCCACTGCCGATCCACACAACACCGATGACAGCACCCTCAGCATATCAGCCAGAGATGCCGCACAAGCCGTTAAGTGCGCCATAGACGTAGATCTCCAAACACTCCCATCGCGCTTTGAAGTCTTCTTCATCACCACAGACCTGCCACACAATCGCTTCCCAAACACGCGCGCGCGCACATTACTCGGCTTTGACCCTCGAGACAAACTCGAAGCCTACTGGACAAAGCACGGCTAAATCACACATCATCACCTGGACAAATCCCTGCCCTTTATACAACCGGGTCCACCGGCCGACAGATATCCAGAACTCGCTCCATTGGGATCATCTGTGACCCAAAACGAAAATAATCGCCCCGACCGCAAATAAAACCGGAACACCACAGGACGCCCAGAAACCGAAGACAAATTTTTCCCAGAAGTCCATAAGACCTCGCAGCAGGTGCGATCCACACAAAGCGGTACACACTGTTCCGCGGTTAAACCTTCGACCAGTTGCCCGTTTTCTTCCAGTACTTCCACCCGCAATTCACCACCAGCCGTCTCCACATTCACAAATAACCGATGCCCCTTAAAAACCACAGAGCGCGTAGTCAACACACCGCCATCGGCACCTGCATCCATAGATGCAAAACCATCTCGCCTAATGGTTGCCAATCCCGTACTCGCCCCCGCATACATCACGCGCCGACTTCGCCCAGACGCCCCCACATCTGTCTTGCCGAGCTTTGGCGACTGGCCAGAAAAACCCGTGAAATAAATCCACACTTCATCCCCCACCACCATACAAACGCCGCCCACCGCGTGCAAATACGCCCGATTCCAATCGCCAATACGGCGCGACGACGCGAGAAAAGGCGTGCGATTTGGACGGCTAAAATGAAATCCATCGCGGCTATATCCCAGTTCCAGATCCATTGTTTTGGGCACGCCCTTCTCCGCACAAATATTATTTTCAGGCCCGCGAAAAATTGCGAATAGTCCCAACATCAAACTCTCATAAGGCGTTGCATTCACATCGTAAAGTGCGACCCGGTGATCGGGCAGTTCGGGATCGGGCAAAGCGAGATTGTCAATGCGCTGCCAGAGAACCTCATCGCGCTCTTGATCCCACGTAGCTCCTCTCAAAAAATCATCGCACTCCCGATAAAATCGCGCGCGCAAATTGGCACTTTGCCGCCGAATGCTCATACACCACTTTTTGCGAAATGGATTGTAAAAAAATGACGTATTATCGCCCACGGGTGTTGTCACAACAGGGTCGGACCAGTGAATCCCATCGGGCGATGTGTGCAACCAGCCTTCTGCTGTAGTCGCGTTGCCCTCTGTGTCATACCGATAATACTGAAACATCTTAAAGCGTTCTTCAGGTCTTTCCGCGTCATAGTCCAGCCACACCAGACACCCATCTCTATCGTATCCATCCCGATTGGGCCATACGAGATTCGTACCGCGCACAACATCGAGATCTGGACGCTCCCAGTGGATGCCATCTCGGCTTATTGCCAACGCCGTGCTGCGAAACCAGCCCGGCATGTACCACAGCTTAAACAATCCATCTTCGGGATCGTACCACGCGCCGTCATTAAACGGTGCAGCCATTGGACAATAGCCATTGTCCATCTCGTCATCCGTCTCGGGGCTCAGAACGGGACTGGCCTCATGGATCTTTGCCTCGCCAAAAACCCTTGTTAGAGAAGTAGAGGCAATCAAAAAATCATCTACAAACAACTGCCTGCCCAGATCGATGCAAATGACCTCTGGCGGATCGTCCAAATAGGGAATGGGAAGAGGTGCTGTGCCGCCTTCATCCACATCGCGAGGCGGCCAGACCTCTGGCAAAACAATCCCATTGTACAACATTTCACCTGATACATTCATAATCACCCCATATTCTATTTGAGCGTCACAACTCCTTTGATATAGCTCTCATCGCCCGCTACAATTTGCGCCATCAAAGAAGGATAATCTCCGAGTGTTGCCGTATGCGTCACCAGCGGTTTGAGATCTATAATGCCTTTGTGAATGAGGCGAATCGCAGGGTCAAAAGTATCTCGCAGTTTTGAAGCTGGCGCGGAATTGACAACGGTAAATCCCCCCAAATGCCACTTTGTGGGGTCAAAGGAGGCCCTCTGACCTTTGAGCCATCCAAAGAGATTGATGCGCCCGCCGCGTTTCACAATATCGGTAGATAGATCCAGACCAGCCTGGCTGCCAGAGGTATCGACAACCACGTCAATCTCTCTGCTCTTGAGTTCGCGCGATAGATCGGAGAGGTCAACCTGAGCCGTGTTATACACCTCGCCAACACCGAGTTGTTGCGCGAGATCCAGACGGCTTTGCACAATATCCAGAACGATCAAATCGTCGAGGGGATAACGCAGAAGCCCTTGCAAGATCAACAACCCCATAAATCCACAGCCTATGACCACAATGCGATTGCCCGGCTGAATCTGGCAATGGTCAATACCCGTGACGGCACAGGACACGGGTTCAACAATCCAGTATTCGTCAGGCAAATCGGATTCCGGGATCTTGAAAACGCGCTGTGCGGATAAGTTTCGGATATTGGCAAAACCGCCGCCAGCGACCCGGTCGCCCTCTTTGAAACCCGTGACACCAGCACCTATTTTGGCGACATAACCAACGCCTTCGTGCCCCGGCGGTGCCATAGGGTGCATTTGATTGCCGAGTTTGGCCGTAACCACATCCCACGAACATATCCCACACGCGCCGCCCTCAATTTGCACTTCGTTCTCGCCGGGGTCGGGCACCACCTGTTCAAACAGTTCAATGCTGCCATCGTCTAAGTAGCGAAGGGTTTTGTTTGGCATTGTCTTCTCCTGTTATTTACGCACGCTGTTGATCAAACCAGGCGCGGTAAGCCCGCACACCGGAATCGAGATCGTATCTGGGTTCGTAACCGAGTTGGTCTCTGGCAAGAGTAATATCGAGTGGCGCGCCGCGCTCGAGGTTGACGCCTGGACCAACTTCATATCGGGGATTGCCCGGCGAATGCCGCCTCACGACTTCGATAATTTCGTCAATGGGATTGTACGTGCCCGTGGCAATATTAAAAGATCGACTGGCGACATTTGTCGCCCTGAGCATGAGCAAAACACCCCGTACGGCATCTTCGATATAAGTCCAATCGGCCTTTTGTTCGCGGCCCTTTAGCAGGTTCACATCCTGCCCGCTCAGCCCGGCAAAAATGCGCGTATTAAAGCCCGCATCCGGGCCGGGTGCATTGGGAGGACCATATAAAAAAAAGATACGGGCGCACAAAACATCGACGCCATAAGTCGCATAATACTGATGACAGAGATGTTCCGACATGGCCTTGGTCGCGCCATAGGGATCGCTGGGAATCATGGGGGTGTCTTCCGTCAGTGGTCCTTCTTGCTTGCCATAAACCGCACCGCTGGATACATAGACGACATTCAGACCGCCAACCTGTCGCGCAACTTCGAGGATATTGTGCGTCCCCCCCACATTCACCTGTGTCGCAAAATGGGGATTGTCGCGCACATCTCCCCCCAAAAGCGCGGCAGTATGAACAATACCCGTGAGATCGGGGTTGTTGCGCACAATCTCATTAATATGTGCAAGGCCCAGGATATTGCCTTCAACAAAGGTGATGCGATCCGACACATGTGACAAAAAATCGTCGCGCCGTTCAAACATATCAAAAGCGATGACGTCTTCGCCCTCTTCGGCGAGGAGTTTGGCGACCCAGGAACCGACAAAGCCAGAGCCTCCGGTGACGAGAATGGACATTATAAATCTCCAGATGGATTATAAAAATGACGATTTTCGGTCCTATGATAATTGCCCCCATGGGGTATGTCAACGGCTTTGTGCGAAAGGCTTGACTTTGGCAATGGATTTCGTAACCTCATACACGACATGTATTCTTATATCAATTTTTCGGAGGATAACAATGGCAACAGTAAAACTGGCCGTTCACGCAGGCCCTCACAATCGGATCAACTGTCCGGTTTTGGCGATGGTAGAAACACCAGAAAGCGCCACAACGGCGACCTTGAGCACGGGAGATGCAGAAGTTCCCTGTCAGATAACGCCCGTGATAATCTCGAAGCGGGAAAGACCGCTGAATACGAACTTGCAATAGGACAAGAACCAAAAGGTCGCGAGCGCGGTGTGGAAGTCACACAAGGTGAAAATGAAGTGTCTATATCGCTTGGAGGCCAACATTTTACGACCTATTGTCATGGCAAAGAACTCGCCCGCCCGCTTTTATATCCCGTAATTGGGCCTTATGGCGATCCGGTAACGCGACGGTTGGCTACGCCAGCAGATGGGCGAGAAATGGATCACCACCACCATCGCTCGGTCTGGATTGCACACGGCGAAGTGAATGGCGCAGACAACTGGTCAGAAGGCGAATCTCACGGGCGGATTTTGCATCGGGACTTTGAATTGCTCGAAAGCGGCCCCGTATTGGGGCGAATTGTATCGAATAGCGACTGGGTGGGCATGGATGGTTGGACAGGGCCTCCGGGCAGAAATCGCGAGATTTTGGATCAGCGCGCAGAGTGGATTGTGTACAACACGCCCTCCTCCGTGCGAATCATGGATTTGTACCTGACGCTCACCGCCCGAAATATGGATGTGTTATTCGGCGACACAAAAGAAGGCGGTCTCGCCTCTATACGGGTGGAAGAAACAATGGAAGTCAAACGCGACCTGGGCGGCAAAATCGAAAATGGCATTGGCGGCATTGATGAGGACGAAACCTGGGGAAAACGCGCGCCGTGGTGCCATTACTCAGGTCCGGTAAATGGCAATATTACAGGCGTCGCGATCATGGATCACCCCGACAGCTTTCGACACCCCACGCACTGGCACGTACGCAATTACGGGTTGATGACAGCCAACCCTTTTGGACACTCGCATTTCTACGGCGATGAAAGCCAGCGCGGGCATCACACACTCTCGCAGGGCGAGTCGCTCGTGGGCATTTATCGCTATTATTTCCACAAAGGCGACGCTACCGACGGCAATATCCGCGAGCGCTATCACGACTTTGCCAACCCACCGAAGGTTGAACAGGATTGAAGGATTTGATCATGGACCTCAATCTCACCGACAAAGTCGCCCTCATCACCGGGGGCAGTCGCGGCATTGGTCGGGCAACTGCATTGCGATTTGCCGCAGAAGGTTGCAATATCGCCTTGTGTGCGCGCGGGCAAGCGGGCATTGACAAAACTCTCGAAGAAATTCGCGCACACGATGTCGAGGTATTTGGACTCGCGCTCGATGTAGCCGAACCCGGCGAAACCGAGCGATTTGTCAATGCAGCCGCAGATGCACTCGGCGGCGTTGATATCCTCGTCAACAATGTGGGCGGCACAGCGGGATCGCGCGAACTGCTCACCTCCACAGACGCCGATTGGCAGCAAACCTTTGACCTCAACCTTTTTCACGCGGTTCGCGCCAGCCGCACGGCTGTTCCTCACATGAAAAAAAGAAATGGCGGCAGTATTGTCACCATCTCTTCCATCTCGGGCTGGAAACCAGCAAACAGAGGCGCGCAATACGGCGCAACCAAAGCGGCTGAGATATTTCTCGCCGGCGCGCTTGCGTGGGAATTGGCAGCGCACAACATCCGCGTCAACACTATCTGTCCGGGCTCGCTTCTTTTCCCCGGCGGCGGTTGGGCGCGCTTCCAAAACGAAACGCCGGAAGAATACGAAATATTCCGCACGCGCGAATTTCCCGCACAGCGACTCGGCACGGACTTCGAAGTCGCCGATGTCGTCGTATTTCTCTCATCCGACCGCGCGAGCTGGATCAATGGCGCGTCCATTCCCGTAGATGGCGCACAGGGAAGACCCACGGCTTTTTGAGCGCGATAAGGTGTCGCACAATGACAAATCGGGCATATCGAATGACTCCGCATGCCCGATTTTGTATTTATCGTTTCTTTTTTTAGAACTTTGTGATTTTTGGGGTGTTGGTTATATTGCATATGTGTTGCGAATAGCATTACTGACCCTGTCACAAGGAGAGACATCATGTCCCTTCTCGAAACAATCAATTCACCTGACGACTTAAAGTCCCTGTCAATAGAAGAATTGCATCAAGTCTGTACAGAATTGCGGCAATATATCATTGACGTAGTGACAGAGATAGGTGGACATTTCGGATCCAGCCTGGGGGCTGCAGAATTAACGGTAGCTTTGCATCATCTATACAACACGCCTCAGGACAAAATTGTGTGGGATGTGGGGCATCAGGCTTACGGGCACAAGGTGCTTACCGGACGGCGCGAAGCACTCAAGACTATTCGTCAGCCGGGTGGCATCAGCGGTTTCCCGCTGCGAACAGAGAGCCCGTACGACACATTTGCCGTAGGACATGCGGGCACATCAATTTCCGCAGCATTGGGATTTGCGACACAGCGCGATTTGATGGGCGAAAAACACAAAGTAGTCGCCGTTATTGGCGATGGTGCCATGACCAGTGGTATTTCGCTTGAGGGGCTGAACAATGCCGGTGCATCCAACCGCGATTTGCTTGTCATTCTCAATGACAATCGCATGTCAATCTCGCCCAATGTCGGTGCTATTTCGCATTATTTGACGCGCATTATTACCGATCCGATTTACAATCGCCTTAGAGATCGCATTACAAACGATCCGCTTTACAAAAAAATCAAAAGAGAAATCTGGAATTTGGCCGGGCGCATTCCCGTTGTCGGCACAAATTTGCGCCATGCACTGAGTGGATTCGAAGAGGGGTTAAAGGGCCTGTTAGTTCCGGGCATTCTTTTTGAAGAACTGGGATTTCTGTACCTGGGACCTCTGGATGGCAATAATTTGGAAGAGATGGTAAAAACCCTGAAAAATGTGCGGGATTTGAAGGGACCGGTGCTATTGCACATCCACACCATCAAGGGCAAGGGCGCGATTCAAGAAGAAGAGGAAGACCCGTATGGTGTCGATTCGATAAAATACCATTCGATCAGCCCGCCATCGCCCAAAACGCCGCTGCCCAAATATCAGACGGTTTTTGGCGAGGCAATGATCGAGCTTGCCAATAATGACAGCCGCATTGTAGGCGTGACAGCCGCGATGTCCGAAGGCACGAGTCTGGATATTTTTTCCGAAGCGCATCCCGACCGCTTTTTTGATGTCGGCATTGCCGAACAGCACGCCGTGACGTTTTCAACCGGAATGGCGCTCGAGGGCATGCGCCCCGTCGCAGCGATTTATTCCACATTCTTGCAACGGGCTTACGACCAGATCATTCACGATGTGGCCCTGCAGTCGGCACCGGTGATTTTCTGCATGGACCGCGCCGGACTGGTGGGTGCAGATGGCCCCACGCATCACGGCGATTTTGATCTGTCCTACCTAACCTGTGTGCCCAATATGATCGTAACCGCGCCAAAAGACGGCGATGAATTGCGCGATTTGCTATACACAGCAGTTCAGCAAGTCGATAACCCCTTTGCCATTCGGTATCCGCGCGGCAATGTGCATATCCCGCTTACAGGGCGCGATCCCGAAGTCTTGAAAATCGGTTCGTGGGAGGCATTGGCAGATGGTGAGGATCTGGCGTTTCTCGCAGTGGGCACAATGGTAGATCACGCCTGTCAGGCGCGCGAAAAACTCCTGGAAGCAGGCATTTCTGCCGCTGTGATCAATTGCCGATTTGTCAAACCCATGGACCTGGAAATGCTCGACGATCTGGCCGACCGCTATCAGGTTTTGATTACCGTTGAAGAGAATACCATTGAAGGCGGATTTGGATCGGGTGTTGCGCGTTATTTAAGCGACCAGATGCGAGCGGGCCAGCGCGTGTACACCCTGGGCATTCCCGATCGCTTTTTCCAACACGGCTCACAAGGCGCGCTGCGCGACGAAGCGGGCATCTCACCCGAAGCAATTGCAGCAACTGCCCAGCGCGTTGTTGCGCGAGAACCCGTTGAATATTGAGCGTTATGCTATGCATACCAAAAGGCTTACTCCATGCACCACATCGTTGAATTCAAAGGATTCGACAGCGTCGGCATTGACCTGATGCGACCATTCATACTGCTGATCGGACCAAACGGATCGGGTAAGACGAACGTCATCGAAGCAATCGAGTTGCTTTCCTTTATCGCTCGAGGACAGCCCCTCTATGAAATTTCTGACGTTGGTCGCGCCGAAACCGGTCTCCAGATTCGAGGGGGCCTTCAGGCTTGTGGTCATATGGGCCAAGACGTCTTTGCATTAGCGTTTGGGGCTCCCGTAAGGTTCGATGGTGCACTCAAACGAGTTGTCTATAGAGTACACATTCGCACTAAACCGCATCCGCAAATACAGTACGAAGAGTTAAAAGTTGGTGACCGCGTAATCTATAAAACGCTGCTTAAGGACCCCAAGTCAGCATCGCGCGACTTAGAGGTTATATATGACAACTTTGCCCGCGGTGGAAAGAAACCCCAAACAACGGCTTCGTCAGAGCGTTCCGTCCTATCTCAGTATCGAGAAATCGCACGAAAAAATCGCAACCTCAAGCAGTGCGTTGGGCTAGTACAATTAATCATGCGCCACTTGCAAGCTTCTTTTGTCTTTGATCCAAATCCAAAATTAATGCACACCTACGAGCGAATCGGGAACAATATTCTCTCTAAAGATGGCGCGAATCTATCGGCGGTGCTTTACTCGCTTTCCATTGGAGACGAGACACAGAAAGCCTCGTTAGATCGGTTGCTCTTCCAAATAAGTCAGATTCCAGACGAGCCTTATGAAGAGTTCCGCTTCACGACAACGGATCTCGGCGACGTGATTTTCGGTCTGCGCGAAAGAACGGGTTACAAAGTCGATGCCCGTTTATTGTCAGACGGCACCTTGCGAACACTCGCTATCCTGACAGCCCTGGAGACCGTCCAGGAAGGTTCGCATGTTATTGTGGAAGAGTTTGATAATGGACTTCATCCAAGTCGGGTGGGCGTTCTCACCTCTGCAATAGTGGAAGCGACTAAGCGGCGTAACCTCCGCGTCCTTGTTACGACGCATAATCCCGCTACCATGAACAATTTGACTGCTGAGCAGATGAAAGGGGTCGTTCTTTGTACCTGGAGCGAGGAAAAGCAAGCCGCCGATCTTGTCGAGTTAGACAGCTTGCCAAGATCCGATGAATTGCTCGAGCGTGGACAGTTAGGTGATCTCGTATCGCGCCGTGTCATCGAGCAATATCTCGCGCCCGAGTTTGAAGAACGGCAACGCCAAAAGGTACTGGAATGGGTTGAGGCTCTTGCATGAATTTGTCGCGAGTTTACGTGATTGATACGAGTTATTTGCTGGAGATATTTGCCGTTCCCGGTTACTCTACTAAAGAAGCAATAGATGAGATAAGAAGCCGTATCGCCGCCGCTACCAAAAGTGGCGCACGTCTGTTCGTCACTGTACCATCCATATACGAATTAGCGAATCACATCTCTGATGTCCCTAACGGCAACGTACGTCGGTCATTGTCAGAACAGGTGCGAGATACTGTTCTATTGAGCCTCGACCTGGGAGCGCCGTGGACGATCATCCCCTCTCAACAACTCGATACCTTCAAAAACCTGATCGTGAGCTTTGTCGATAATCACGTCATCCAGGGCATTGATTTAAGCGATAGCACCTTAATCGACGAAGCCCGCAGACTCAAGAACACCACATATCGAGGACCAGGCTGGCGCGTGCATATCTGGACTAAAGACAAAAACCTGAAAGCTCTGGAACCGGACAATGAACCTCGGGCTTATCTGGGATAATATGATGGATAAATCATTTCCAATATCATTTCCAATACAAGAGTTCAAAGCAGAATTCGATAGGGATATGGCTGAATATGAAGCCTCATCTCAAGAAGCAATTCAAGATTTGTTAGCAAAACTCAGAGATCAAAATCCGCGACTTATGGACTTGAAAGTTGAGGCAATTCCCGAAATCAAAATCTCCATGGTTTTAGGAAGCTTCCCTCCACAAGGGATTCTACAGGAATATCTTAAGCAAGTACAATCGCATGTTGAGAAAGAGCTTTGTTCCCAAATAGAAGAGCAGATAGGTCGGCCTGTCACACTTGCCGAAATAGATGGCCTTCTTACTTTACCTTCAACTGAGACCACGAGACTGGATTCAATACTTGATAAGACTAAAATTGTGAAGGAAATACAGCGCGGTTTGCTAAAAAATATTAATGAAATTATCCCCAAATCCCAAACGATCCGCCCAGATATCCAAATCGGCATCTACCTCCCTGATCCTCATGGGGCACAGATGCTTATCTACGTTGAGTCAGAAGGCAATGTGTTGATAGATAATAGTATTAAGCCACCAACTGTAACTCTTGATACCAACGTGGTAAGAGAACGGTTGGAGAATCGAGATAAAGTTGAACATGTAAACAAATTACTAGAGCTTGGCAAAAAATTTGAGATTGATCTCGCAGTGACAGACAGAATTCATGACGATATTCCTGATTTACCCTTGGCTGGCAGGATCAATGAACTTCCGAGTCTAAACATTCAAAAGATCGGTTCAGTTATTCGGTTCGGTCACTGGAAGCCAGGTATTGATGTGGCGGGAAACAATGAATTTAGGGAATTTTTAAAATCTCCTATCTTCACCAAGAAATTCGATCTAATGAACGAAAAGAGTCGACCAGATTGGCGAGATTGGGATCATGTCCACACACACTATAGATATGGAAGAAATTACTTTCTAACATGGGATAAAAAAATTCTACATTTTGCCTCTGAACTACAAGATAGGTTGGGCATTATCGTCTTGAAACCTGAAGAGTACCTTTCAAACCAGCAATAATTGTCTAAGCGGACGGGGGTGTAAAGGGTTTTCACTTTTGTTATTGCATACACAATGGATTATCTGGTAACATGAAATTGTGCCCATATTGCTAATGGCGCAGTCATTCGTCGGCTCATGGACATCAATTCGGAATTACATCGTCATACCCCAATCATTGTTATACCAGAAGAACTCTTGGAAACGCCCGGAGGGGAACTTTGAAACGCGATCCCATTGTTGAAGAAATTCACCAGACGAGGCAGAAACTCATGGGAGAGTGTGGTGGCAACCTCAACCAATTGATGGACTGCTTGAAAGCCGCTGAAATACAAGATTGCAGTCGTGTGGTAAGCACCATCTCTCCCCACAAAAACCTGCGTCGTGAAGGTGAACGAAAAGGAGCACAACATGGCTAAGACAGTGATTCTTGAGACGAACGTGCTTTACGACATAGGACTGAATCGCATCCGCATTGAGGATGTCAGACAACCTGGAGAGCACCTCTGTTACTCTCCCATCTCAATCATTGAGTTGGTATCTAAACTCAATGACAGGTCTTATGAAGATCGAAAGGCAGCGGCTAAAGTCATTATTGAGCATCGGATAGACGAACTTCCGGATCCTGAATCGCATCTGACGATGGTATTTGGTTACGAGTTGGCGGAACCGCCATCCTCATACTCCGACGCTGTCCGCGCTCTGGCGACAGGTCAGAACCTTGAGGAAGTTCGGAGAGGCGTACCGGACTACGAGGCTCTTGTCAGACGAAGCTTGGATGTACCACTTGTAGCGACCTGGCGCGATATGTGGGAGCAATCATGGGTGGATTCCCTCATCCCCCTGATGGAGGAGAACATCTCGGGATTTCGAGAGTGGTACTCAAAAGATCCAAAAAAGCGGTCTTCGTCTGTGCCGAAACTACGAGGCGAGGAAAAGAAAAAGTTCCTCTACGGAATGAAGTCGAGAGAGTGGTTTGCCCAAGTTATATCCGCCTGCCAGATGCGTGCCTTTGCCAAAGCGGACAAAAATGATCTCAGTGTAGTTACTAAAGAAAAAGTAAATAAATTAACCGATGCTATTACCAAGATAGAGTGCTATTCCCACATATACACACACTACTTGATCCGCCTGATGACGGAAGGGCTTTTGCCTCAAAAAAACGATAGTGGGGATATTGATTTCTTTCTCTACGCAACTGATAATGACCACGTCGTGGCCACCAATGACAAAAAGTGGATCGTCCTCGCGGATGCCGCAGGCTTCTCCCAGAGGATACGCAAGTACAGACACAATAAAACCGCACAGTCTAAAGACTGGAATAGTCCAGAGGTGAATGCTGCAAGGTATCACATCATGCGCGATGCCGCAAAGTATCGCAAAATGAGCTTCGAAGACTACGTTAAAGTTACACAGACTGAAGACTGGAATTGGCTAAAAGAAAATGTCGCAAAGTATCGCAAAATGAGCTTCGAAGACTACATTGAGATCCGTCCAGGTGTTCGCAGTGGCAAGCCCTGCTTCAAGGGTACCCGAATTACCGTCTATGACATATTGGAATACTTGGCCGGGGGAATGACCGAAGTTGAGGTTTTAGACGATTTTCCGGTTCTGACGCCGCAACATATCCGAGTTGCACGGGATTTTTCCAATTTTCATAACCTCCAACCTGCACCCAGTTCTAACGATCTGGAGCGCGTTGTCTCGCGTGATCCTGAAATTCACAGCGGAGATCTAGTATTTTCGGGCACTCGGGTTCCCGTTGACACGCTCGTGGATTATCTCAAAGGGGATTATGACATTGGAGAATTTCTAAAGGATTTTCCCACTGTCACACGTTGGCAGGTCGAGTCCTATCTCGAAGTCTCATTCAAAGCTCTGGATCACTTGGGAACACAAAGTGCGAATACTACTTGACGAGGATATACCCATTCAGCTCAGATTTCATTTTCAAAAGACGGTGAATGTCGAAACGGTCGAATACCGAGGCTGGAAAGGACTCAAAAACGGTGCTTTGCTGCACGCTGCCCATGAGCATTTCGATGTCCTCGTGACAATGGATAACAATATCCCCGACCAGCAATCTATTCAAAGGTTCAAACTATCAGTGGTGATCCTGCGTGCTCCAAGCAAGCGTCTCGAAGATTTGCTAAAGTTAATGCCTGAACTTGAGAGCATACTATCAGAGCTTCGGTTCGGTCAGGCTGTGCGGATTTATCCACCTGAGTAGATCAGAAAAGGTGTCAATCCCAGTTCAATGACCACACGAGAAGTGGAGCAACCATGTATAAACCATACCAGGCCGTCATATTTGATATGGACGGCCTGATTGTCGATACGGAAAATATTTACTATAACACCTATAACCAGACCCTCAACGAACTGGGGATTGACATACCGCGCGAGAGCTATGTGCGCTGTGTTGGACATCCCGTGGAAAACAACAGCGCAGATGCCGTCAAACGCTACGACTTGCCGATCCGCCCCGAAGACTTCCACGAAGCGTGGATGACCCGGTTTGAAACCGCGATCTCAGACCCAGATCAAATCGACCTCATGCCCGGCTTTCTCGACCTGCTATCACACCTTCAAAACAAACACTACAAACTCGGCATCGCATCATCCACACCGCGCCAGCGCATGCGCGTGACCCTTCAAAATGGCGTCTTGCCCCACATAAATGCCAACGCGCTCCACGACATTTTTGGAGCCATTTTTTCGGGCAGCGATGTCATCCGCACCAAACCCGATCCGGAAATCTACCTCAAAACCGCCTCAAAACTCAATGTCCTGCCCGAAACCTGTGTTGTATTTGAAGACAGCGAGGCTGGCGTACAATCTGGAAAAGCCGCTGGCATGACAGTCTTCGCCATCCCCAATTTCTTTACCGCACATCAAAACCACGATACAGCCGACCGCATATTCCCCCGCCTCGACGCCGCAATTTCGATATTGTGAAACAGCGGTCAGCCCCCTGCTCCTAATGAACTGCTACGCAGTTGTACGCCGTTCCTTAATTTTTAATTCTCACCCCTTCTCCCAAGTCTCATACCACTTCCGATAACCCGTCTCAACGGGTTCGATATCGCCCACCTCAAACTCCAGTGCATAATCGCGATCGTAGCCCAGTGCTTCCACCTGATCCCACACCCAGTGATAATCGATAATACCGTCACCGAGCATGCAGCGCTCCCACTTCCCTTCCGAGTTGTAATCGCCATCCTTGATATGCACATGCACGATATAATCCTTAAACACATCAAAAGCGGACTTGTAATCTGCACCCGCAGCCATCAAATTGCACGGCTCGTACAAAATCCCAAAATACTTTGAATCGACCTTCTCACAAATCTCCCGACACGCCTCCGGATTGCCAGAAATTTCAGTGCCGTGGTTCTCAATCCCCATATAAATACCCAATTTCTCGGCGTATTCCGCAGATTCGCGAAAATAGGGCACCAGCGTATCAATCGAAGCGCGTTTGCCATCACCCGGCATAATGCGAATGGACTTTGAATCAAACGCCTTCCCTATATCCAGCGTCTTTTTCATATCATCCATTGCCGCCTGCCTGTCATCTTCCGAATCGGCGATAAAATCTCGCCCGCAATACGACCCGATATTTGCCAACGCCACGCCGTATTTGTCGCATACCCGCCGCAGTTCGTCCATATCGTAATCCGGATCAGTCACCGAAAAATGCGGCATGCGCCCCACCAGATCAATTTTGTCAAACCCCGCTTCGGAAATCACCTTGAACGTATAATCCAGATCCTTTTCCCGAAGCGGAAAACTACACGCTGAAATGCGCGTCACATCCATCTTAACCCTCCTTACACTGCGTAATCTACAAAAATTGGACTGCTCCAGGCCATCTCCATATCGGTTTGCACCACGCGAACATAGTACGGATTGATGCCCGGCTTTGCGTTTTCATCGGTAAAATCGAACGACACCTCACCCGCTGGTTGTACCTCAGGCGCGTAGTCGATTGTCACGCGCCGATTCAATGGTCCCAATTCCATTGTCACCGCACCGTTTTCCAGATCGCTTGACCCAACGTGAAATCCGACCTTTTCAGCCGGCGCATGCGACATGCGCCTCGGGGGCTTGATCCCCTGATCGCCAAATAAAGGACCGGTAATAACCGAAGTATCCACCACGCATTCAATATCCACATCGCCATCGCCCGGCAGGTCCAGAATAATCCCACTGCGATATCCACACGTCACCGAATACCAGCGCAACCCCTCATCGGTCACATCAAAAACGCGAGAACGCGGGCTGTCAAACCGAATTTTTTCAACGCCATTAATCGCGCGCCCCGAAACCCTCAGTGTCCCCTCCCAGATCACACCGGAATAACTGCTCTTGCGACTCGCGCCCTCCCACAAAATACGCACGCGATTGCGGTCTTTTTTTCCTTCAATCGGATGGCTGTAAATCCGTTCCAACCCACGGTACAATTCCATCGATTCATACGGCGCAGTTCCCGCTACAAAAGCCGAGATCTGCGGTGTATTTCTCGTTGTGAACTCCTCCCCCATCCAATGGCCTTCGCACGCAGTATGCAGCAAAATCCGCGCACCTGTCGTCGCGTAAATGCGCCTCGCTTTGTACGCGTCCAGAACACTCTCAATCGTCAACTCGGGCGCATACACCGCAGCCAATCCCGCCTTGGCATAACGGCGATGCTGAAAACCCGGTGTATCGCCACCTGGTCGTCCATTATGGCTATCGCTCCCGCCGAAAAATCCCATGCGATAATCGCGCTCAAATGTCTCCTGCAAAATCCACTCAAATGTCCCGTGATCCGATGTCACTTCCACAGCGGGTTCCAGATAGGGATCGTGGTATTGCAAATCCGAATGTTCGCCGCCCACATGAGCCGTAATCACCGTATCCGTCCCGCGATACGCTTCATAAACCTCTGTAATATGCCTCAAATCCGTATCTTCGTCCGACTTGTCAGCCAAGCCCTCATGTCCAGATCGACGAATCGGTTGATCGTGCCGCCGAAAATACACGTTGTGATGCCCGCCCCGCGTGGTTTGTGCCGACCACTCAAAGCCCGGCAAAGCGACAAATTGCCCCGGCTGATTATACGCGCGTTCCGTCTCTTGCTGCAACACCCAATCGCTTTTGCTCAAAACGTGATCGTTGCGCTGGTACCCGGCAAAGTGAATGGCTGCAACATCTCGCGCGTACCTGAAAAAATCGGGAATCTTCTCCGCCATAGCCACCTGACCGCCGTGTGAGTCTCCCCAGTAAAGCGCGAATTGCGGTGCTGTATTGCGGCACGCAATCGGATTGCTCTGCGCGACCAGTGTACCGTCATCGGCATCGATACGGTGAACACCCCCGCGCTCTACCACACACTCATCCACCCACCGCACGCCCCCGTCTGCATCGCCAAAGCTTACGGTTTGCGGCACGCGCACATCATTGCCGTTCAGGGCCACATCCCCGCGATACGCGACCGACGGATTGCCCCATGCATCTTCGGCCTTGACCTGAATGCGAAACGGTTTGCCAGACACGACAATGGACGGCGCATTGATCACCAGCTTCACAGCCTCGCCCCCCACAACGCGCAAAGATGGCGGATTGGGCAATATCGCAACCTCGCCATCACCAGCATCGACAGCCACCCAAGAAAAGTGCTGCGCCTCGGCAAAGGTCTGCGACCGAAACCCCGGTCCCCCACCTGTTGTATCGCCATAAGTCACCGAGACCTGCTCTCCCGCTGCCAAAGCGCGGCCATTCACAGTCAGCGAAAGCGACATCATACTCTGCACCAGCGCACCCACACGCGCTTCTCTCGGCGCGTCAACCGTCAAATAATCCGCCCCCGCGGGATCATCCATCTGAGGGGTTGCGCGGTCTGAATCCGCATCCGTATAAATCCGAATCGTTCCCCCTCTTGCAATCCCTTTTTCCCCTGCCGTATAAGTCAGCGTCCATGTGCCATAGGACCCGGCCACCACATCTTCCGATGGACTCACTGTCGCACTCCCATATAACTTTTTCACTTCTGCATCAGACATAATCGCACTCCCCCTTACCAACCGTGAACAAAATGCTTGCCATCTGGAAACCAGATCGCATCCACAACACTCGACAGAGCAATACCAAACAAATATCCGACAATCACGCCATACCAGAACGGCAGCGACCGCCTGTAAAGCTGCACGCCCCCAAATCGCAACACGACCACCTTCACCAGCCACACGAGCAACAAACAAAACGCATATCGCCCGGGCGGAAACGCAATGGCGACCGGATGAAAAGGCCACCACGCAAACTGCGAACGCAAATAAGTCAAAACACCTGCTTCGGCAAATCCAAACAACCACACACCGAGCTTTTGCGTATCAAAAACCGATATTTTACTGCCCTCAATATAGGGCACCCGCGAAATGAGTGAATCCATAGGCCACGACACCAGTAGCCCATTCAACCCGCCTTCGTCATAACACCGGAACAAATAAAAACCCCCCGCACTCATATACCCGATCAAATACGCCAGAGGGACCATCCCCCATATCCACGGATGCCGGCGCAGCGAATTGCCAAACATGCGAAAAATATGCGGAATAGCAGCCAGACATGTCGTTCGGATTGAAGCCCCTAAAAACACATTGCGATTGAACAAGATCAGCATCGACTGAGACGTGGGCGAAAGTTTTGACGTACCAATCAAAGAGTGAATCAGCGCCACGCCCTTACCGCCAGCGGGATTGAGAAAGGTAAAACCAGTCGCTGCCGCGTATTTCGCAATGCCAAAATAACACATAAACATCAGAATGAGTTGCCCCACCATCGCCCAGAACCCCACCCCCGAAGACATCATCCAACCGCCGATACCAACCGTTGCTAAACTTAGGCCAACCCAGGCCGTGCGATACGTAACGGGCACACCATCATCAACCATACGGGAACGGTGCAACGCTTTTTGAACCGTCTCCTTTAAGTGCTTCCGCGCAACCCACACCGACCACAGCACCAGACATGCCAGCGCACCGTGCATCTCGAGCATCGCAATCTCGCCGGCCTTGGCGGGTTGTCCTTCTAATCCCACCGTAAAGCCCGTTCGATTCAGCAACCCCACCTTGAAAATATTGATCACATTGTAAAACCACACACTGAACAACATATCCACCGGACAAAGATAGGCCAGGCCCATAATCAGCGGTTGCACGCGCAAATAATACGCCGGGAAATACGGTCCTAAATCCACCGTTTTGGTGAGATAGTGATCAAAAACCGTAATCCGCGGCATATTCAGTTGAAAATAACCCACAATATTCCAGCAAATCACGCCAGCCACACACCAGAACCCGATCCAGAAAATTTTGTCTTGCAACACAGCGGGCACGCGACCTTCATCTGCGCCCTCGATCAAAGCCACGGGAAATTCGGACATGGGAAAGACCAGGCGCTCTTTTTCCTGCCACTGCTTAAAAAAAAGTACGCTGCCGAAAAATCCCGCCATCACCGCGCTGATACAGCCGACAAACCACCAGAAAAAAGGCCGTACCCACAGCAACCACGGCACGGGATCGCCGCGATGACGCCCGGTGTACACTGCCCTTACCTCGGGTATATTGGCGTCTAAAAAGAACCACCGGGGCAAAAAGGGAATGACCGCATCTCGCAAGCGATTTTCCGGCGAGGCGAAAAACTCGGGCGACGGAATCAAGCTCACCGCATAAAACCCCCACCCCACCGCTGGCAAACTGCCTACAATCCACATCATCGAAAAAATCGTGAGCAACTCAATGCGAGACAGCGCGAATCGAGGCGCGAAATGAATCATCCCCGCATTGATCCCCACCCACATCACAAAGGGAATCAAAGCGGCCACGGGCAAATAGCTCTTGACCAGATTCCCCGCAAAATAACTCATATACCACGTAGCAACCGCAATGGTCACCAACCCCAATAAAATAGACCGAAAAGTTATCGTATCCGGAGCGGGAGATGTTTCTGCTTGTATTTCAGATGAAAGGGCCATGAAAACTGTCAGAATCAGGATAAGCAGGATGAAAGGATGATCAGGATTAAAACCCGTAGGTCAGAGTAATAAGTGGATAAAAGACCAAAAAGCCACAAAAAGCACAGAAGTCAAAAAAGAAAGGCGAGTATCCGCAGATAAACGCAGATAAATGCAGATGAAAGGCGAGATGCGCACAGGCTGTAACCTACAACTCAGCGAATAGAAGGGAAGTTCATGGTGTACTTATCGTGATGCGGGAACTCAATTTCTCGAAGGTCTTAGTACCAATATCTCTGACCTTTGTGATATCTTCAATTTGTTCAAATGGCCCATTCTTTTTGCGGTAGTCCACAATGCGCCGCGCCGTTGCAGGTCCAATCCCGGGCAGATGCTCGAGATCTTTTGCTGTCGCCTGATTGATGTCGATCACTTCCAGCGGCGTCTGGAGCACTTCTGTTTTTTCTTCAGGGAATGGAATGGCCGCGACATTATCGCGCTGTTTCTCAGGCGATCCGATAACAGGAGTTGCCCCAACAGCAATCGGACCTGAAATTACGCTGGGCCTCCACAGAGCCAACGCTTTCAGGCACGTATCCGCCGCCGAGGGACTCTTCAGATCGAATGATGCTGCTAACATATCAGATACGGGCTTGTTTGTATCGTATATTTCCCAACACGCGCCATCAGTTACCGAAAGATAGCGAGTTTTAATTCCTGTCTCATCCATGGCGTAATCTACAGCCTGCCTACGCGCACCCACCAGAGACTCATCCAGCTTCTTGGCTTCCAACATCATTATGGGACCGTTATTGCTGAAAAGTGCATAATCCGCGAAGCCTCTGCCTGAACCGTATTCGGGTTTTACCAATGCCGGGTCTTCGGTATCCCAACCCAGTTCACGCAGAAGTGGGTCAATCAGCACGTAGCGGGTCAACGCTTCACTTTTTCTGAGCGCATCGCCATGACTATCAATACGCTCTCGGAGCTTTTTTACCAATGTCAGCAGGTTTTCCAGTGGCATATTTACCTTTCTCGATATTTTAAACGGATTGTGGCTTATATTTTAGTCGGCAATCGATCTTCACACTTCACACCGCTATCTCTTCTTTTTTCTTTTCTTTTTCTTTCGATTCTGCTTTCGAGATTTTCGCGCCATGTTTCGTTTTGTTTTTGCTTTCTTGCGTTTTGCCGCACTCTGAGGCTTGAAGGCAAAGGGTCTGTCTTCAGGGTCAACGTCTTCGATATCGTCCATGAAGAAGTCGGCATCTCTTTCGACATAAGGTTTCAATCCCAATTCAACCTGCACATCTTCCCAATCTCCCATAACTATCTCATCTACACGGCCAGCCGCATAAGCTCTTTGCATAAGCGGTGCTATTTCTATCGCTTGCAAGTCAACCAGATAACTGATCAGAAATCCATTCAATTCGCGGTCATTTTTCCGAAACGCCTCTAACTGCCGTGTTAGGGCGGTAATACATGCCTCCTGCGCTTCGGCCTGTGACATTGCAATATCAAACAATGCCTGTGCTGCACTAATCCGAGGAGATATACCGCGAGAAGTATCCGCAAGATACGCTGTCAGAGCGGGAATAGCAGCCGCCCCGATCATGCCATATACTGTGGGCAATTCCTCTCCGACCCAATCATCTTCTTCCAGTTCGTGAAACAAATTGAGGAGGGGTTTAATCGCCTCCTCTGCACGCAACTGTCCCAATGCTCGCCATGCATGGGTTGGCGCCCAAACTTCTAAACTCTCCGAATCTGCCCAATACAATTCTGAATCGGTCGCCAATTGGATCAAATCGGAAATATGTTCTGCACCAATCCCGTATTCCGAATAATCGAGCCATTGATCCGAAAGTTCTCGTGGATCGCCAAGTGTAAGCAATACATCTACTGGTTTTCTATATTCAGCCATGCCGGCGTCCTGTCTTAGTTGAAATAGCAGAAACTCCAAAGACCGCCCAATATAACACGGAATACGAGGGGATTCAAGGATTGAGATGGGATAAACTGCGCCTGCATTTGATCTGTAAATCCTCTAAAATCGGTGCAATGAGACCTGACTGCGTTTATCTATCGAAATTGTCACTAAACCGCAACACTTTTGAAATAGGACTGTGACCTGTGTACAGTAGTATGAACTCGCGCCATCAAAGTGACTATTGGGAATGAAGTCAAAAATTTGACGCCAATTGAATTTCAGTTGCTATTCACACTGATGGAACGCGCCGGACGCGTACAATCGCGCAGAGATTTACTCAACGCCGTATGGGGATACAACCATCTGGGCAATGGACGGATGGTAGATGCACATATTCGTCGCATGCGCGCAAAACTGAGCACAGCACAGGAAATGATCCGCACGGTGAGAGGCGTGGGATACTGTTTTAAGCCGATTGAGTAAACGACCACTCTTTCTCCTCCCAACGGGACGTATGTTCTTTTGAGCATACGTCCCGTTTTTTTGTATAATTTAACTGATGTTACGCAGTTTTAAGAATTTGTAGTTCATCAAAAGCATACCGAATGGCCTTGAGATAGAGTCTTGACCTGAGGGCAAAATGATTGAGGTGATGTTTGACGCGCAGGCCTTCCAATTGAGCGGCGGCATAAATAGCCATAAAACAATGATTGCTTTGTGTACGCACGCGCCTTGTTGGGGACTTGGATAGGGCGGCATTGGACTTGAGGGTTTTATGAAACGTCTCCACTTTCCATCGTTTTTGATAGATCGTTTCGATGGTTTCGCCATCACAAGTAAGATCACTACAAGCCAGAAACATCTCTCCTGTGCTATCATCTTTGTTTGTAAAGACTTGCCGGATTAAAAGGACGGGAAAATCTAATCCTTTTATCCATGCTTGCACAGGCGTATCTTCTGTCAGGTTTTGAGCATCAATGCGTGCGAAACGTCCATCTCGTTTATCTTCATAGCTCAAGGCAACCGTCCTGTTAGATTTTATTGCGACAACGAAGTGCTTATCCAAGCTGTTGCGAATAAACTGTAAGTTTTCCTTTGCTGAGAACCAACTATCGGCCAATACATAGCGATATTTCAAGCGATTTTGCTTGCACACACCTAACATGTCCCGCATCAGGTCATTTTTTGTGACCAGGCTCTTGCGCTTGACGCGACGGGTCTTCACATCGGTATAGAGGGCCGGTTTGGTGATCAACTCGTAAGTCACGGGTAAGCTGACATCGCTTGCGTGATAGACACAATTAAGCAGATTGATACCCTTGACCGTGCGATTTTGACTGTGATCATAGTGCCAACAGATTAAGTCATTCTCATCTGTATAAGGCTTTTCCTGGATCGTATCATCAAAGATGAGCACGCCATCATCCTGTTCGATGTCACGGATCATACCCTTAACCTGTCGCCACAGCGTTTTGCCATTATAGTCTGCTTGTGAGAGAAAACGCGTGACCCGATCATGGCTTATGCGGCCTTCCAACAGCGCGGATAAACCCGTTGCTGTGGTCGCGCCAAAGGAACTGAGGAGGTAATCGCTATACAATTCTAAGAGTTTTTTGTCCATATTTTTAATCTACCACCATAATTTGCAAGGTCACAGGGATGACAAAACCCATACGGGGGGCTACATCCTTGGAATATAAAACATTATTCAACCGGTGCGTAACATCAGTAATTTAAGGTAAGATGTATTTCACCTTCACGGAGGTCCCTGTGCTATATTTACAAATATTAAAACAATTGCCGCGTGAGACCGTATGGGAAGAGGCAGCAAGTCCAATAGGACCGTTAATCGTGTTGGCCTCAGATAATGGCGTACATGCGATTGCATTTGGAAGTGATCGAACGGAACAGGCGAAGATAAATTTCCCTCGCGCAGCAGATCATCCAATAATAAATACGGCAGTCGAACAACTCGCGATGTATTTTGATGGAACGCTGCAAGTTTTCGATTTGCCACTGGACTTGCGTGGAACAGATTTTCAGAAGTGCGTGTGGAAATTATTGCTGGAGATACCCTTCGGAGAGACGCGAACCTACGGCGATATCGCCCGTGCATTGGGCAATGCGGGCGCATCACAAGCCGTGGGCGCGGCCAATGGCAAAAATCCCGTGGCAATAGTGGTACCCTGTCACCGTGTGATCGGCGCATCTGGCCATCTAACGGGATATGCCGGTGGGATGGACAAGAAAAGATTTCTCTTAATGCATGAAGGCGTGATTCAACCAGAGTTATTTGGGCAAAAGTTATGAAAATTTCGGTTTGGATGGGCTGACCGCTGATAGCTTTCTTTATAATCAAATAGGGGTCGCATGCAACCGCAAGCCCAATGCGTGTATAACCTTGAGCACTGTGGCAAAACCCGGATTACCTTCAGGTGACAATGCTTTGTAGAGGCTTGCGCGTCCAAGACCAGTTTCACGGGCAATTTGTGTCATACCTTTAGCGCATGCTATGTCACCTAAAGCAGCAGTGATTAAATTGGGGTCGCCATCTTCGAGCACGGCTTCGAGATACGCGGCGATATCTTCTTTAGTTTTTAAATGAGTCGCAGCATTCCATGGATGTGTTTTTGTTTTTCCCATGATTGTCTCCTCATAGATTGCTCGCTAAATTCTGTGCTGTTTTAATATCTTGGTTTTGTGTTCGTTTGTCACCACCCGCGAGTAGGATGACCAGCGTTTGCCCTTGCTGTATAAAATACACGCGGTAGCCTGGACCATAGTTAATTCGCAACTCTGAGACACCTTGTCCAGCGGGTTTTACATCACCAAAATTGCCCAGCGAGAGACGCCGAATCCGGGTATTAATACGTGCTCGTGCGTGTCGATCACGTAACTTGTCAAACCATTGGATGTAAACATTTGTCTGACGAATTTCTATCATTTATTAAATGTATCCTATAGGATACAAAAAAACAAGGAGTTTAAAATGGCTGAAGGACATAAATTGACCATGTTGGGAACTGGATTGATCGGAATGTTTTATACCATGACCTTGCACAGACATCGGGGAATTGATCGGGTGCAAGTCGTGTATTCGCGGACCGAAGAACGGGCCAGAACATTTGCGGAAGAATGGGATATACCCAGGTGGACAACGGATCTCAAAGCTGCAATTGAAGACGAGGAAACCGATGGCGTGGTAATCGGATTGCCCAACGATCTACATCTCGAAGCCGCAACACTCGCAGCCCAGGCTGGCAAAGCCGTATTGTGTACCAAACCTCTCGGGCGCACCGCTGATGAAGCTCAGCAAATCCTGAATGCGGTAGAAAAAGTGGGCGTATTTGGCGGATATTTAGAAGACCTGGTATATCCCCCAAAAACCTTAAAAGCCCTCGAATCCGTGAACAATGGGGCATTGGGACGCATCTTGTGGGTGCGATCGCGCGAAACACACCCCGGTCCCCACAGCGATTGGTTCTGGGACATAAACAAAGCAGGTGGCGGCGCGATTGTCGATATGGGATGTCACTGCATCGAAATCATTCGCAACTTCATCGGCAAAGGCATTCGCCCGGTCGAAGCGATGTGCTGGGCCGACACACTCGTACATCCAGTCGAAGCAGAGGATCACGGGATTGGATTGATCAAATTTGAAAATGGATCCATGGGACAATTTGAAGTCGGATGGGCATTTCGCGGAGGCATGGACCTGCGGGACGAGGTCGCAGGTACAGAAGGAACAATCTGGCTCAACCACTGGTTGCGCACGGGATTTGACATGTTTACTGCTGTGGGACAAGGGGGTTATGTAGCAGAAAAAGCCGAAAGCGATACTGGCTGGCTCTTCCCCGTGGGCGACGAAGTCGCCGAATTGGGCTATTCAGACATGTTCGTAGATATGTTCAATGCCTGGGATGAAGGACGCGAACCAATGGAAACACTGTACGACGGCTATGTCGTCAATGCAATTATAGATGCGTGTTACAAATCGGCAAAAACAAAGCAGTGGGAACCGATAGAAATGGAATGGCGCGGCGGTGAAGTAGATCGGGAAACCGAATCGGCAGAAACAGACGCGCAGTTTGTCACCCTGAAAACCGAGCGCATGCCCGATGGCCGCTTGAAACGAATTGTGAAAGACAGAGAAACAGGTGAAATCAGCGAGCGGATTGAACAATAACTATGGAACGCGTATTGATTGCTGATCAGGATGCCCTACAGGGCAAAATCGCGCATTTGAACTGCTATACGGGAATCGAGCAACTATGTGTAGTCAGCGATTGGGATCGCACATTGACAAAAGCGCGAACAGAAGATGGGCAAGATGCGACATCTTATTCGGCAATTGCACACGGAGCCTATTTGGGAGAGGCATATCGCGTCGAAATGGATCGCCTGTACGCGCGATATCGCCCCATTGAAATATCGCAGACAATCTCGCACCGCAAAAAACAAAAAGCCATGCGCGACTGGTGGATGGCAGCACTTGCGATGATGCAGAAATATGGACTTACCGAGGAGATAATAGAAGACATTGCCGTTCGAGATTTCATGCGCTTGCGCGATGGCGCCATAGATTTCTTTAACATATTGGCAGACAGAGAGATACCCCTGTTAATTTTATCCGCGGGCATTGGCAACGTAATTTCAAAATTCTTAAACGTTAGAACATTGCTCACCTCAAATGTGACAGTGACGGCAAACAAATTGATATTCGATACACATGGCATAGTGGCGGGATTTTGCGAGCCGGTAATCCACAGCTTTAACAAAGCACGTCATGCAAGTACGCCACAAGGCTACGTCCTCCTTCTGGGAGATACAATAGAAGATGCACAGATGGTAAATGACGCCGATGCAACCCGTGTCATTCGCATGGGATTTTTGAACGAAGCAGTCGAAGAAAACAGTGCTGCATATCTACGCGCTTACGATATTGTAATCTGCAACGACGCATCTATGGCACCCGTGATAGAATTGTTGGAAGCGTTGTGTAAAAGGCAGTAAGACGTAAAACGTAAGAGGTAAGTACCCTACCTCCTCTCACGTCTCACTTAAGGAGACCTCTTGGCACCTTATGAAGCCATGCTCTTGGGATTGTTGCAAGGGCTGACCGAATTTTTGCCCGTGAGCAGTTCGGGCCATCTCGCTTTGGGACAAGCGGCCTGGGGTATTCAAACCGGTAATGTCACCTTTGAAGTAATCGTACACTTTGGAACATTGCTGGCCGTAGTGACCGCATTGCGAGCACGTATCACCCATTTGATCGCCGGATGTTTGCAGCGCGATGGCGCATCCTGGCACACAATCTGTCTGTTAATGGTCGGCTCCATTCCCGCTGGCGTCGTGGGGATTTTGTTCAAAGACATGCTCAAAGCGGCTTTTGCCAGTCCAGTCGCAGTGTGCGGATTCTTGATCGCGACCGGTTGTATTTTGTGGAGCACGCGGTTTGCGCGCGGCGACCGCGTAAAAATTACATTTTTAGACGCCATTTTAATCGGCTTTGCACAGGCACTCGCCGTATTACCGGGAATTTCCAGATCGGGTTCAACCATTGGCCTGGGCCTGTGGCGCGGGTTAGATGGCCGCGAAGCCGCAACATTTTCTTTTTTATTATCCATCCCCATTATTTTGGGCGCAACCGCATTAGAAGCTGGCGATTTGCTCGCCCATCCGCCGCAAATGAACGCGCTATGGCCTCTGCTGATTGGTGCTGTTGTGGCTTATATATCCGGCGTATTTGCTATCCGATGGCTCCTGGGCTTGCTCAGTGGCGGGCATTTTGCACAATTTGCCTATTATTGCTGGCTCATCGGCCTGGTGGGCATAGCGTATTTTGGAAAGTAAATAATCCATGAGATGGCTAATCGTATGCCTTTTGCTCGGCTGTGGCGGTGTTCCCATATCGCCTGAAAACGAGATACTTTCGGATTTTATGTCCATTGCCAACGTACACCGCGAGCCAACCCACAATGCGGCGGGTGATATTGTGGGAGTCAATATCTCTGCCGATGTCATCAATACGGGACCGGTGCCGATTATCAGTCCGTTTATCATGACCTGGAAATTGCGGACTGCTGACAGCGAAGAAATAGCTCGCGCAACCCATCGATTTTCCAGATTTGACGCGGGACAGGTGCAGGAAATTGCATTGACCCTCGCATTTACCCCGCGTTCGAGTTTATCGGATGTGCAGAATGTGGTGACATTTGATTTTGAGGAAAGTAGAGGCGGGTTTTAAACCCGACCGTACCAGCCAACCGACAACTGATAGCCCCTTGCCCGATACGGTTTTGGCGTGTATATTGTTGCGTCAAACGCGCCGTATCAGAAAAAAAAGGATATTGAGATGAAATACATCATTGGGTTTTTGTCTGTCTTTTTTCTTTTCGGGTGTTCTAAAGACGACTCTGCCGGGTCGCGTATTTTTATACCCGAGGATTTAACCGTTTTAGGCTTGACCTCCATCAGGGGTGAAACTAGTAATACGCCTGCGGGCGATACCGGTTCGCCTACAAGCTTGAATATTATCTACACTGAGGGCACGATTGACAGTCAATCGGGTTTGGACCTCACGGGCCTTAAGGTACGCGTGCGTGTGTTGGGTGAAAACGGCACCCCGTTGGGGATGGGCGAAGAAGTGTGTACACCCGCTGAAATAGCCCCCGGAGGGTCGTGTACTTTTTCAACAACTGTTGTATTGGCGGAGGGCGCGGATTACAGGACGAGTCATTCAATTGAGATTACGCCAGGTTGCGATCAGGGTACTGGCACACTGCGGTTGATTCCGGTGACCTGGCCTGATTCATAGAAAGGAGTATTATTGTGGCAGAGGTGATTTTATCGGGTTTTGCCGACGAGGGACCGGTGAGCAAGCGTGCCGAAGAGCAATTTACCATGATGCGCGCGCTCGGCTTGTCTTATTACACAATTCGGTTTATCGACGTGGGCAATGGGATAAAGAACGCAATGGAATTGACCGCGCAGGAGATTGTACAACTCCAAAAATTGCACGGTGAATTTGGCATTTCGGTATCGAGCATTGGCTCACCGCTTGGAAAAGTGAAATTGCTGGACGTGGATGACGGTACAGACAATCGCTATGTGCCGTTTAAGGAATATTTGGAGACAGATGTCAAACGCGCCATCGAGCTTGCCCATGCGTTTGACACAAAGCTCATTCGCGGTTTTAGCTATTACCATCCGCATGGGACCGATCCCTGGGCACATCTGAATCAAGCGGCAGATCAGCTCTCAGAGATTGTGGCTGTGTGTGCAAAAGAAGGCCTGATCTACGGCTCTGAAGTCGAATCACATTTAGTCGGTGGAGATGGCGAAACACTGATCGCATTGCACGAAAAGATCGACAATCCCAACACCTGCATCATCATGGATGTGGGCAATATGGAAAGCATGGGACATAGCCCGGACAGCGTCTTTGCCGAGTACGTCAAAACAAAGCCCGGATTGGGATGGATTCACATCAAAGGATTTAACGCGCCGGCCAATCAGCCAATGTTGGATCGCGCAACAAAGCGAGGGTTAACGCGGTTTATTCCCGTCGATCAAGGCGATGCCGGACATGAAATGGTCCTGCGAGATTTTAAGACACTCGTGCCGCACCTGCAACGCCAGTTTCAGGAACAGGGCGTGCCGGGTGTATTTATCGATTTGGAACCGCACGTAAAAGGCGGTGGACAATTTGGCGGCTTTAGCGGCGTTGATGGTTTTGGCGTGGCATTCCGCGCACTGTGCAATTTGCTGGATTATCTGGGATATGAGTATCACCTATCGAGCTATGACGATTTGACCATGCCGTAAAATGGAGGTTGTAATGGCAAATAAAATTCGCATTGGTATTATTGGTGCGGGCGGTATTTTTCGCACCCGCCACTTTCCGGGCCTGGCTCAAATTGACGATGCCGAGGTCGTGGCAATTTGCAACCGCAGTGAAGCGAGTGGCGGCAAAATCGCGGCTGAATTTGGGTTGCGTCCCGACCTGATGACCGATCCCTACGCGCTCATTGCGCGAGATGACATCGATGCCGTGATGATTGGTACATGGCCGTATAAACACTGCGAGTTTGTAATCAAATCCCTCAATGCGGGCAAGCATGCGTTCGTACAGGCGCGCATGGCAATGAATTTGCGCGAAGCAAAGGCCATGTATGCCGCAGCAATGGAATCAGAACTCGCGCACCAGATATGCCAGCCACCTCACGCATTAAAAGGCGACTGGTTTATGCAGCGGCTGATCGCCGAGGGATATGTTGGCGATATTCGCAATATCATCGTGCGCTCAATGACGCCTGGGGGCATTGATCCCGATACGCCGCTACACTGGCGGCAAATGGGTCATTTTTCCGGCTTAAATACCATGAGTGTGGGCATGCTTGTGGAATTTGTACATCGCTGGTGTGGTTATACAAAATCCGTATCCGCACATGCAGAGGCCTATGTCACCGAGCGTTTCACAGAGGATGGCATGGGACCAGTTGATCGTCCGGACACGGTGAATATTTTGGCGCAAATGGAAAGCGGTGCAACTGCGGTCCATCTCTTTTCTGGCACCGCGCATCACGCACCGAGTGAATGCATTGAAATTTACGGTACGGACGGCACACTTGTTTACGAAACCTCCCCCGTTTTGGACGAGCAGCGGATATTGGGCGCCAAGTCCGGTGATAGCGCATTGAAGGAATTGGATGTCCCCGCATCCGACAGACGCGAATGGACGGTTGAGGCGGATTTTATCGACATGATCAAAACCGGCAAACCCGCCGAATCAACCTTCTATCAAGGCGTGAAATACATGGAATTCACCGAAGCAGTATTCCGCTCTGTCGAACGCGGCGCAACGGTTCATTTGCCCATTGTTGATTAGAGGCCGCTTGACCTGGATATTACCAGGAGCGTCACCATGACCACAGACTGGAGTAGGATAGAACAAGCGGTTAAAACGTACGAATCGCACGGCACGATCGGCGTCAGTGTGATTTCGCCTCGGGGGGAGAATTGGGCCTCACGGGGTGATCATCAGTTTCCGGCGGCCAGCACAGTTAAAATCCCGATCATGATCGAGATCTACAGAGCTATTGATCGCGGCACACTCGCGCTCGACGACACATATATCATCCGCTCTAAAGATAAATCCCCCGGCAGTGGTGTGCTGCGACACATGCATACCGGGCTGCAACTGTCGTTTGGAGATCTCCTCTACTTGATGATGTCCATCAGCGACAACACCGCCACCAACATATTGATTGAAGTGGCCGGAATGGATCGCATCAACGCGACAATGCGAGAACTCGGTATGACCGCCTCCTCTCTCGGACGTCCCATGCGCGGGCGCCTCGCGGTTGAAGGGGAACAGGAAAATTGGGCTACACCCAATGACTACACTGCCGTCGTCAAGACAATCCTCGACGATCAGGCCGCATCCCCCGCAGCCTGTCAGGCCATGCTCACCACCTTGACCCTGCAACAGAATGGTCGCCGCATCGGCCGATATGTGCCGACCTCCAAGACCTATCGCTGGGGTTCCAAAACCGGCTCGAATCGGGGTGTAATCAATGATGTCGGCTTCGTCGAATCCCCTGTCGGGACAATGGTGATTGCGCTCTACAGCCGGGAACTCGGCGATCGCGTCACCGGCGAATGCGCGCTCTCCGAGATTGCAAGGGCCGCGATGCAAGTGACGGGCATGATATAGGTAAGAAGTGAAAGTCCTTTTAATGGAGATAAAAAATGCAGGAACGTATTGCCATTGATCCCAGAGTTTGTCACGGACAAGTCTGTATTAAAGGTACCCGTATCCCGGTGCATCTAATCATGGGTATAATCTCAAATAGGACTAACAGTTTCATAATAAAAATAAAAAACAACTCGGGAGAAACATGTTTATCAGCAGATTGGATTGGGATGACTATCGCATTGAACATATTGCTCAACACAATGTGGAACCAGATGAAGTCTGGGAAGTTTGTGGGGATCCATTACATTTAGCTCGTCGTCAAGGACGTAACCGGTATCGGCTTTATGGACAGACAGCGGATGGGCGGTATCTATTTGTCGTCTTGGAACATCTTAGCGGTACAGTTTATAAATCCATTACCGCTCGAGATATGACCGACCGTGAAAAACAAAACTTCAGGAGGCTGAGAAAATGAAAGAGTTACAAGTCCCAAAATTCGAGAGTTATGAAGAGGAAGCTACATTTTGGGATAAACTGGATACGGCTGATTTTATGGAAGATGATGGGGAATGGTTTCGCTTTGATACGCCACACAAGCGAGCAGTTCGCGTTGCGATACTACCTGAAATAGCAGAAGAACTCTGGCAGAGTGCCCAAGCACAAGGCGTATCGATTGAAACTCTAGTGAATGTCCGTTTAATTGAGTACATACGAGGGAAATCAGTTGCGAGTTAGGCCGATATGTGCCGACCTCCAGGACCTATCGCTGGGGTTCCAAAACCGGCTCAAATCGGAGTGTAATCAATGATGTCGGCTTCGTCGAATCCCCTGTCGGGACGATGGTGATTGCCCTCTACAGCCTGAAACTCGGCGATCGCGTCACCGGCGAATGCGCACTCTCTGAGATTGCCAGAGTCGCGATGCAAGTGACGGGCATGATCTAAGTAAGAGCGCCAAGAGGATGTGACCAATGACAAATCACGAGTCACTTGAGGAAAAAGTCGATCAAGTATTCGCGGAATGGAACAGGCCAGATTCCCCTGGCGCGGCCCTGTCGGTTATCAGAGACGGTGAAATTATCTACAAACGCGGATACGGTATGGCGAATCTGGAATACGACATCCCGATTGCGCCGACAACCATCTTCGACATTGCTTCGGTCTCCAAGCAATTTGCGGGCTTTGCCATCGCCACGTTGTTGCATGAAGGGAAACTCTCGCTGGATGACGACATTCGGATGCACTTGCCCGATGTCCCGGATTTTGAAAAAAAAATAACGATTCGACATTTGGTACATCACACGAGTGGATTGCGGGATTGGGTACAGGCACTTGTCATCGCGGGCGGAGAGATGGATGACGTAATTTCGTTTAAGCATATTTTGAAAATGGTAAGGCGTCAGAAAGAACTCAATTTCGAGCCTGGGACAGCATTTTTGTACTCAAATACGGGGTATAATCTGCTGGCAGAAATCGTTGAAAAAATAACGGGAGATTCATTTCGAGAATGGACGGACGCCAACATCTTCAAGCCCCTCGCCATGACCAACACCCACTTTCACGATGACCACGAGATGATTGTGAAGAACCGGGCGTATTCCTATTTGTCCGTGAAAGATAATGGATTCAAGAATGCCGTGAACAATTTAACCGCTCTCGGTTCGAGTTCTCTCTATTCAACAGTAGAAGATCTGGCAAAGTGGATTCTGAACTTTGACGATGCACGGATAGGCGGACAGGTAGTGGTTGAGCAGATGCATCAGCAGGGGGTTCTCAATAATGGGGAACAGATCAGCTACGCCTTCGGATTGGACATCGGCGAGTACAGAGTACTGAAAACGGTCGGACACGGCGGATCATGGAGGGGATTTCGCAGCCATCTCATACGTTTTCCGGCTCAGAAATTTGGCGTTGTCATATTGTGCAATCTGGACACCTTTAGTCCGCTTAATTTGGCGAGAAAGATCGCTGATCTCTATCTCGCTGATGTCCTTGCTCCCGAAGCACCCGAGCCGGATACCCAACCCCTTGAACGCACCGAGACTGAACCCCTATCACCAGAACTATTGTCAGAATTCGAAGGCGATTATTACACCGAAGAACTCGATACGACCTATACCATTGGTGTGCGAGGGAACAGGCTTGTGGCGCAACACAGACGGCATGACGACATATCGCTAACCTATGCCGACGGCCATTTCGTCGGAGAGGCGTGGTTTTTCCCAGAAGTTTATTTTTCGCGAGACGATACGGGACAAGTTACAGGGTTCAGGCTAACAGGAAACCGGGTCAAAAACTTGTGTTTTAAAAAAAGACGCTTTAGCCGAAATTAAAAAAAGTGTTCGAACTATTATATCTTGAGAAATTGATGAATCAAGGGAAGACTACTTATATCCCGAATCTTATTTCATCCGCGTCGAACTGCCTCGCAAAGCCAAAGATGCACTGGTATAAAAGACTACAAATATGCGGCAAAATCAAATACATCCATGCGTTCAAGCCGTGATAGATGAATGTGTGCAGCCGTTGAAAGCACTGGCGAAGGGGCGTTGCGCAGTGACCCTGGGGGGGTCACACGGCAAGGGTATATTTGACAACCGGTCAGATGTCGATTTCCGCATGTTTTGCGATGAGATAGTTGGTGCGCCAGGGTTTCGGGAGACTGGAGAGTGGAAGGTCTTTGCTCAAATTGTCGATAGGTGGCGCATACAAGGCGTCGATATCGACAATTGCTGGATTCGCACGGTCGATCAGATCGAGACGCAACTGGATGACTGGTTAAGTGGACGAGTGCTGCCGGAGGAAAGAGTGTGGACCTTGTGGGGGTATCATCTGCTGACAGACCTGGCCAATCAGATGGTCATTGATGATCCATCCGGACTTATTGCTGGATGGCAGGCGCGGTTAACCCCATACCCTCTGGCTTTGCAGCAGGCGATCATTGAAAAGCACATGGAATCGCTTAATTACTGGCGATCTGACTATCATTACCGGAACAAATTGGCGCGGGGCGATGTGGTCTTCCTCGCCGGCATTTCCGCACGACTGGTGCATGATATAATGCAAGTGCTCTTCGCTATCAACGAGACCTACTATGTGGGAGATGGGAACAATCTGCACTATGTCGAACAATTTGCCATTCAGCCCATAGATTTTGCTGAACGGATCAGGGCTATTCTGTACCCCCCGCAAGCGGAAAATGTCCTGACTGTGCAGTATGAAGAAATCATGAGACTTATCGATGAACTTGCTGCACAGGTTCACAGCCTGTGAAAAGGATAGAAGCAATGGCAGAATCAGCAAATGTGAGACTCCATCACTACCAGAACTACGCCTGGCTCCGCGGATTCAATATCGTACCATCCTGGGGCGCTCGCATCGAGCAGGCCTGGTGGGACTATAGCCCGGACCAATTCCGCGAAGAGGCCGCGCTTGCAAACCAGACGCACGCCAATTGCATCCGCCTACGGTTCATTTGCCCATTGTCGATTGAAAGCCCACAAGCGCACGCGGTGGTATTTGATTAGAAACGATGCCTCCACAGGAAGCATCTGCGAACATGTTCGGAATACAAAACTGGACTTGACAGAAGAGGGAATCGCATACATTCACGACAAAAGGTTTGGGAATCCCAAAGAGATTTGGATTCGCTTGTGCTTTTCTGAATTAAATTTTATACTGAAGATGTTTAAGCAATTACTACTCTAACAAGTGGCACATTTAGATCACTGGATATCTCCAACCACTTCTCTCCTCGCGGCTTCACCAAATAGAGTGCTGCTCAGAACAAATCTTTGCCAGATTGAGAGAGAGCCGCATTCGAGCCTAACCGAGATTGGACAATGAGACCCATCATCTTCGAAGATGACCTTTCGCAACTGCTGGATCAGTTTGAGCCATCGATGCTATTCGAAGGCTCAACGGTCGATGAACTAGAGAGGTGGCAGGATCGATTTCGGTCAACAGTAGTGGAACTGTTGGGCCTTCGCCCGGAACGGTCGGACCTTTCTCTGGAATTCCTGACTGAAACGGATTGCGGGGACCACGTACGCCATCGCATTCGCTACCAGACGGAGCTGGACGTGTTCGTACCGGCTTATTTGCTCGTTCCCAAGGAGGTACAGAATCAGGTTCCGGGTTTCCTTTGCCTGCACGGGCACAGCCAGTTTGGGAAAGATGGTGTGGCGGGGATCGACATTTCACCCGAGCGGAAAGAAGAAATTGTTACGAAGGGATACAACTTCGGCCAGAAATTCGCACAGCAGGGCTACGTCACCCTGATGCCCGATCTACGCGGGTTTGGCGAACGACGGCCCAATTATCCAAATCCCCGGGTTGACTATTGCATGCGCAACTACCTTTGTGCAACGCTGATGGGCACAACCGTTGTGGCACTACATCTGTGCGATCTACAGGCGGCACTCGATGTGCTTCAGTCCCTTGATTATGTCGACAGTGAGATGCTTGGCTGTGCGGGGATTTCGCTCGGAGGTCGAATGGCCATGATGATCTCTGCTTTTGATTCACGGGTCAAGATTGCCGTACCCTCGGGCTGCCTGAGCATGTACCAGGAACGTTATCAGGCTTTGAAGAAGTGCGGCGCACAACTCATCCCGGGACTTCTCCAGTATGGGGATACTCCGGAGATCTTCTCTCTCATCGCCCCCCGCCATATGGTGATTGAATGGGGGTTGGAGGATCGACTGGTGCCACACGAATGGGCGGAGAGAGCCTTGGTCAGAGTGCGGAAGGCATATGGAGCAGCCAGCGCTTCGGATCGGTTGTTTGTCGACAAATTTGATGGCGGACACCAGTTCAATATGAAAGTCGCCAGTGATGTCCTGAATAAATGGAGGAACGGTGGTCTCTGATCACATACCGAGTTGCAAATGAATCCCACCCACCGAATCTTAAACATGAACTTGTTCTGGCGCCGTGATTCGTCGAACGGCTGTTGAGGAGAACCCATGCCGAAATCACGAGTGCAGCGCGTCAGCATCACAGTCCAACCTGTGCCGGGTAACGAGCCCGATGCGTTCGAGATCGAATTTCACGGAGGTGACGGCTCACGGAGCTGTGGGCACGAACTGGAATTGCCCGCAGGCAAGTTGGGGATGTGGAAGATTACTGCCACCGTATCAGAAACCATAACTGCCGGCGGCGGTTTTCTTTTTCAGCGGCACTCGTTTCTGCTCTCGCATCGGATTCAGGACTACAACCCAAAGGGACGTGATTTCGTCACTCTAAAAACCCAATGTGATGCGGCCTTACGCCTGATCGTCAATTCAGAAAAGCAGTCCCACCATCCGGGATTCGCCCAGGTGCTGGTCGATGAGGGTGAGATGAAGGCCGGTGATTCCTTCACCATTCAGATTGGCGATTCAAGCCAGGGAGGCGCGGGGACCGCCGTTTATGACGGAACGACTCTGGGTCGAATTACCGGCGCCGTGGATCGGATAGGGGATGGAGTCTATCGAGAACTGGCCTGCAACCCTTGTAGGATCCACATCACATCCAATCCTGTGCCGACGCTGCTTCGGCTTCTGGGTCCGTCGATCGTTACGCCCGATGAGGCCTTTGCACTGCATCTGATGGCCTTCGATGCAAGCCACAACGTCTGCGAGCAATTTGAGGCTCGAGTGGCCTTCTCTGGTCCGATTTCAGCGGTTGAGGGTTTACCCAAATCCATCTCGTTGGGCTCCAGTGACAGCGGGCTCGTGATTCTGGAAGACATTCGCATATCAGAACCCGGCCTTATCCGTCTGATCGCGGAAGACGAACGCCACGGTCTAAGGGCAGTGAGCAATCCCATCCTCTGCAAGGAACAGCACGACCGCCGTCTCCTCTGGGGAGATCTCCATTGCCACGGATGGGGCGACATTAGCATGTCGCTACTGGACGATCCCACCTTCAAGATTCATCCTGAGCGGAGACACGAACAGTTGCGGAGAGTCGGCCGGCTGGACTTTGGGGCGCCGGGACCGGCCGTCCCGCCAATCCATGAGGACCGACCGGAGCTGTGGCGTGCCTATCAGCAAGCCTATCGGAACAACGATGAGCCGGGGACTTACGTTCCTTTTCTTGCTTCAGAGGTTCACCCGAGACCTGGAGGGGATCGGAACGTGATCTACCGTGAATGGACTGAAACCTACCACCCCACCTTCTGCACTATGGACGAAGTGATGGCCGAGTTTGGAGATCGGGAGGATGTGATCCTTGAAGCCCACATCGGGGGTGGTCCCCCCCAATGGCACGATTATCGTCCCAGTCACGAGCCGCTTCTTGAGGTCGCCAGCGGGCATGGCTGCTTTGAATGGGTGCTCCAGTGGGCCCTACGCTGTGGCTTTCGCCCAGCCGTTATTGGATCGGGGGACACCCACCTTGCTACGATGGGCGCTCCAATCGCCGCCAAAGCCTACTTCGGGAGGTGGCACAATGTTGGTTTGAACTTCCGAGACACCGGGTATGGGAACGGACCGATCGCCGCCGTTTGGGCAGCGCGCTGCGAGCGTAACGAAATCTGGAAGGCGATTCGGGATCGGCGCACCTTCGCCACCACTGGGGCGCGCATCATCCTGACCGTGGATGTCAACGGACACACTGCGGGCAGCGAGGCCAAAATCGCGGCTCCTGCTGAGATCACCATTTGCGCGCACGCCTGTGCTCCCGTGCAGCGAGTAGACCTGATTCGGAATGACTGTTGCCTCCACTCATGGCATCCCGATGCACTCGATATAGATCTGACCTACGCCGACGAGATTCCGCTGCGAGAGGGAGCCTATTACGTTCGTCTCCGCCAAGTCGACGGTGAATATGCATGGTCCACGCCAATCTGGACCTTCTGTCCGGATGGATCTGAGCAAGATGACCTACCCAAGTGGAACGCGCACGATCCTCTTGATCTCACGAGCCTCAGGCCCAACCAGGCGGAGTCTTACGAAGCCGATCTGTACCGCTACCTGGAGGTGGAAGAAGAGATCGATGAGTTTCACGATCTGACCCCTTTCGACGTAATTGAGGAGGTCACCGGAAAATGTGCGCTTTTCCTCGGATATTTTGGTTCCGATCGAGATCCCATCAGTATTCGCTGGTATTTTGAATTCGACATGCCCAAAATCCATGTGGACTGGGGGTGGAGAGATTTTGGACTCCGGCCGACCCCTCCCAGAGTGGAGGAGCATATCCTGGAGTCTGGCGGGCATCTCTGACTTGAGTCTCTGGACGCTTTTGGCGCGTACAAAACAGACCGACTGGCTCTTGGGTCGAATTCTGGCACTGGAAAACAGGAGATAGGGGATGTGGACCAGAGGTAAAAATCTAGGCGAGACAGAGGGGAGACCACCCAACATCATCCTAATCCTTCCTGATCAACAGAGGTTTGATTCGTTGGGATGTTACGGCAATCGGAATGCGATTTCTCCTCATATCGACCGACTGGCAAGTGAAGGTGCCTGTTTTGAATCGGCTTTTGTGACCCAGCCTCTCTGTTCCGCGGCCCGATCTTCAATCCTAACGGGACTATTTCCCCACAAGACTGAGGTCTGGGACAACGATGTGACTTTGACCGACCACACAACATCTTTTCCGAGGCTCCTGCACGATATAGGTTACACCACCGGCTACGTCGGTAAATGGCATCTGGGTCCGAAGCCTGAGCCTTTCGATCGACCTATATCAGGAAGACCGATCCAGCCTCCTCCGGACTACTTTGATGTCTGGCAAGGTCATGACGGGGGTGCATCACAATGGGTTGGAGAGCCCATGGAGAAATGGACCGTGCCCGACAATCACGAGTCTGCAATTCCTGATTTTGGTCGTGAAGAACCAGGCGAGTACCGTGTTGACTTCGAGTTCGACCACGGAATCCAGTTTATTCGCGAACACCACCAGAATCCGTTCTGCTTGATCGTATCTTTCCGGCCTCCACACACACCGTGGACCGCCCCCCGGGAAAACTGCGAGCGGTTTCAGGGAAAGGTCCAGTATCCCACGTACTATGCAATGGTTAACAGAATTGATGAAAACGTTGGCCGGATGGTGGATGTCCTGAATGCTTTAGGCCTCGAGCAAAACACCTTGATTGTATATACATCGGATCACGGACATGATTTTGTCTACCGATGGAATCCTCAGCCAAAACGGAATTGCTACGACACGGCGAGCAGAATTCCTCTGATCTTCCACTGGATCGGAAAGATCAAACCTGGAGTCCGAAGCGAGCTCGTCAGTCACGCAGACCTGGTGCCCACCATCCTGGATCTCTGCGGGCTAGACATTCCTGCTGGCCTGCACGGACACAGCGCGAGAGAACTCCTGCTTTCTGGCAAAGGTCCATGGCGCGATTCTGTTTATATTCAGAACCATCCATATCGTCAGGATGGTCGCTACTGTCCTCCGGAAAGTGACCCTACGATGTTTGAAAGGTGTATTGTAACAAATGAATGGAAACTGATCGTCAACTCGGAGCGACCCCCGGAACTCTATCATCGTCCCTCTGATCCGGACGAAATAAACAACAGGTTTCGCGGACCCGGGCTGGAAGAAGTGCTGCGGACGCTGTTCAGGAAACTCGAAGATTGGGCGTGGCAAATTGGAGATGGGCAGGCGCTGAGCAAATGGCTTTTATACAAATGGTATAATGGAGAAATGGTAATCTTTGATGGCCAATCCAACCCTGCAGAATGATTCTCCAGTACTGAGAGGGACTATGAAACGGCACTATTCGTTCGAGCCATATTGCTCTGATACCTGTACAGCACCTGTGACGAGAGTTACACCCGACGATGGGTTCTATGTTTTCACCTATTTTGA
Organism: Candidatus Latescibacterota bacterium; assembly: GCA_965222605.1. Taxonomy (GTDB): domain Bacteria; phylum Latescibacterota; class UBA2968; order UBA2968; family UBA2968; genus VXRD01. Next base: position 5,668,317 of record OZ244960.1, on the reverse strand, counting down.
CGTCTGTCCCTTCAGCCCGTCACAACGTCTCCTGGCCACTACGCGTTTGCCTTATCAGGATCGGATGCCTGTGCTGGGTGATATCGCAGATGTTTGTGTGATCGACCTGGAAGAGGAGACGATTGAGACGGTATATACCACCCAGTGCTGGGGATTTCAAACCGGCGCCTTGCTCAACTGGGGCAGCACGGATCGGCACCTGTATACGAATGATGTCGTAGATGGTGAGGCGGTCTGCGTACGCATTGACCTTGAGTCAGGTCAAACAACGACGTATTCGGGTCCGATGTACACCATTGCTCCCGATGAATCCTGTGTTGTCGGATTTCCTCTTGAACTGATGGATATTACACAGCTCGGTTACGGAGTCCCGAGTAAGAATCCGGACCAACCGCAAAAGCTGCCTCCGGGCACCTCGAAGAGTGAAGGCATCTGGCGTACGGACCTGAAAACGAATCAGCGGAGCTTGATCGTGAGCCTGGCGGATTTGGCCTCCAGGCTTCCTGATCCGGCTCCCAGAGAGGATGGTACGTTCTACTTTTGGCATTCGAAGTTCAACCAACAGGGTACCCGGATCATGCAGGTTCTGCGCTGTGTGTTTCCAGACGGTTGGGGAAAGCGAAATCCCTCAACGTTTACTTTCAATCCCGATGGGAGCGACATTCAGTACCTTCCCTTTACTTCGCCGTGGGGAGCGAAAGGGGGTCACGCCAACTGGCACCCGGACGGCGAACACCTGATCAGAATTGTATTGGATGAAAATAAGGATGGACGATACTGCCAAATACGATCTAACGGTACAGAGCGGAAAATTCTCGGCGAGTCGCTGATTGGAGGGGGGCACGCGAGCATTGATCCGACTGGAAGATACATCTTTACAGACGAGAAAATCGACAAAGGTCACACGATCGTTTTGCGTCTCGCAGATCTCGTGGAGCAAAAGCACATGAACATCGCGATTTTGCCAACGATCGAGAAGAAACCGGAAAAAGACCCGTTTCTTCGCCTGGATGGACATCCCGTTTGGAGCCGAGATTACAGGAAGGTTTGTTTTCAGGCGGCTTTCGAAGGCGCACGGCAGCTGTTCATCGCAGACCTTTCTGATTACGTCGGGCAACCGAACGGGTAGAAATCGTATTTATTACTGGGGATCGATAGAGTTCGTATTTTGATTCCAAAAATCTCAACCAGGGTAGTCGCATCAGAGATTACGTTAGGAGAATACCATGGCACAATCACTTCTGGCAATTGAAGGAGGCCCAAAGGCCGTTACGGCTCCGGTAGGGGATGGGTGGGAAAATATCGGGCCGCTTGAAAAGTCGTACGTAAACGAGGTGCTGGACGATCCGAAGAAAGCCCGGCGACATCTCGAGCTCTTCGAATCTGATTTCAGCAAACTGGTAAAGACCCAGCACGCGATCTGTACGTGCAACGGAACCGCAGCTTTGCACTCGGCCATTTTTGCTGCGGGCGCCCGTGTTGGCAAAGAAGTGATCGTGCCATCAGTCACCTGGCATGCCACGATTTCACCCATCCTCCATTGCGGCGCAACACCAGTATTCTGCGAGGTGGACCCGAACGCCTTCTGTGCGGATCCGGAAGATGTAAAGCAACGAATCACAGACAGGACATGCGCGATTGTCGTCACACACGTCTACGGGAATCCGGCGGATATGGATGGACTGCTGGACCTGATCGCCGGAACCGATATCAAGCTGATTGAAGACGCCTCTCACGCACACGGCGCTCTGTGGGATGGCAAGCCAGTGGGCAGCATTGGCCACATTGGATGCTTCAGTCTTCAGGGCAGCAAGCCGGTTACGGGATTGGAGGCCGGGGTGGTGGTGACAGATGACGATGATCTCTACGACCGGATGATGGCATTGGGACAGTACGGTCGTTGCGGGGAATCGTGGAAAACCGATCGGTTTACGGGATTGCACAACATGGGCCTGGGCGTCAAATACAGGGCGAATCCTTTTGGTATCGCGATGGCTCGAGGACGGCTCGAACGCCTGTCAGAGCTCAACGAAAAGCGCCGAAAGTGGTTTGCACAAATGGACGAGCTTCTCGAGAATGTAGAGGGAGTTGAGACTCAGAAGGTCTATCCAAAGGCTACCCGCGGCGGTCTCCTGTTGTATGTGGGTTTGGTCGATCCTGAAGTCTATGGAGTACCCGTGTCGAAGGTTCTGAAAGCGCTGGTAGCCGAAGGGGTGCGGACAAAACCGGAGATAACGCCTTACGGGTATGGTGTGATGCATCTGGAGTCACTGTTCAACGATTTCTCATTCGAGGGCCTTGGGGGTCCCTGGGGATATCTTCCAGATAACGTGAGGAAATCGTATCGACCGGGCAGCCTGCCGATCAGCGAAAGGATACATGGCACGTGCTTCTGGCTGTCCACCCCTGTAGATCCCGATCCGATCTGGGTCGAACAAACGGCAGAGGCATTTCAGAAGGTATATGACAACCGTTCGCGGCTTTCTGAATTAACGGATGATACCGTATGTCAAAAAACGCTCGCATAGAGTGGATCCAAGCCTCGATTCCCGGGGATGAACCCGACGGATTTGAGGTCCTGTTTCGAGGTGCAGATGGTTCTGTTGCATCGGGATCCACATTCAATCTGCCTGCTGGGAAAGTCGGCACATGGGAGATCGCATTTACTGCTGCAGCGGATGTGCAGGATGGTGGAGGATTCTGCTTCTTCCGCCGCGGATTCCTCATGGGCCACGCCCCTCAGCTGAATAACCCACTGGGACGCGACTATGTGACAATGGAGTCAAATTCTGACGCCAGGCTGGACCTGGCTGTCAATTCCGACCATGGTCACGAACCCGAAGTTGCGAGGGTTCGAGTGTCGAAAGGGATCCTTCGAAAGGGAGATTGGGTCAGATTGCGAATCGGTGATCGCTGCGGGGGTGGTCCAGGTGCTGAAGTTTATGACTCGACTACAATGGCGCGACTGGAGGCAGCGGTAGATCGCAATGGCGGCCGTGAATTTGTCAGCATCGCGGGTGGAGAGACCCGGATTCGCATTACTTCAGAAGCATCCGCAGATATGCTGCGAATCCTGGGACCATCCATTGTCGAACAGGGCGAATCGTTTCACCTCAATCTGGTCGCTTTCGATATCCATCGAAATGTGTGTGAACAATATCAGGGCGTCGTCCAGTTAACTGCCCCCGACAACGTATCGGGCCTGCCGGATCGAGCGGTGTTTGAGCCAGTACATAACGGCGTCCTGAGGTTGGAGGACGTTCAGATTGGCCACCCAGGCGTTTATCGCCTTGAAGCGAGGGATGGAGACCTTCGAGCCAGAAGCAATCCGATATTCTGCCGGAAGTCTCCGGACTTCCGGCTGCTCTGGGGAGACTTTCACTCCCACGCCTGGGGCGATACGTCCATGGCGCTGATGGACGAGCCCAGTTTCAAGCTGGATCCGGATGCCCGACACAGGCAAGCCCGCGAAGTGGGACGGCTGGATTTTGCGGCTCCGGGGCCCATGTCGCCACCAGATCAGGCTGACGAACCTGAACTGTGGGAAGCCTTTCAACAGGCATATACCAATCATGATGAGCCCGGAATATATGTGCCCTTCCTGGCATCGGAAGTTCACACGCGCTCTGGAGGGGACCGAAACGTTGTGTTCCGGGAGATGGAAGATGGGTACCTGCCGACCTTTTCGTCGAAGGAAACCCTGCTGGAAACCTACGGAGATCGGGAGGATGTTCTTCTTGAATCCCACGTTGGAGGGGGGCCGCCAAATTGGGACGAATTTCGGCCAAATGTCGAACCACTGCTGGAAGTGGCCAGCGGTCACGGCGCTTTCGAGTGGCTCCTGCAGAAGGCACTAAGGTACGGCTATCGACCAGCCGTTATCGGATCGGGAGATATCCATCTGCCCACACTGGGCGCCCCAATGGCTCCCCATTGCTTCCGGGGTCGGTTCAACAAGGTGCTCAACATCCGTGACACCGGATTTGGATCGGGTCCTCTGGCAGGTGTGTGGGCCACTCGCTGTGAACGAAAGGCCATCTGGCAAGCTGTCGCTGAAAAACGAACCTTTGCAACGACTGGGGCTCGAATCATTCTGATGGTTTCGCTAGAGGGCAATCCCGCTGGCAGCGAGATACAGCTTTCAGGCCCAGCCAGAGTTCGTGTGGTAGCTCACGCATGCTCAACAGTGCAGCGCGTAGATCTCATCCGGAATGATCGACGCTTGAAGACCTGGCGTCCGAACACGCTGGACGTAGATCTGACTTACGTGGATGAGCATCCGCTCAAAGAGAATGCCTACTACATACGGCTTCGCCAGAACGATGGAGAGTTTGCCTGGAGTACACCGATCTGGGCAAAGGCGGCAGACGGAGAATCTCAACCAGCAGCGGACTTGCCATGGTGGAATGAACATGAGACACCCGTTCAGGTGAGTTCCAGCGGCGCCGAAAACCATACAAACGATTTGCTGCGTTACCTGGAAGTGGAAGAGGATCCGGGCCTGTTGTCGGAACTCACGCCTGCAGGGATGCTGGATGAAGTGACGGGCCGATCTGCTCTTTTTTATGCATACCTGGAACCTCAACACGAACCCGTGAGTATTCGCTGGTATTACGAGTTTTCCATACCCCGAATCCATCTGGATTGGGGCTGGCAGGATTTTGGCACAAAATCCGGCAGAGGAAAAGATTAACTCAATACGAACAACGGGGGTAAAATCAATGTCCGATCTGGATCCGATTCGTGTGCATTATGTTCAGGAATTCACCCGGTTGAGCCTTTGGTACGCGAACAAACGGCTGCAGGAAAACCTTGGAGACCTGGAAGATACCGTTAACGTGCGAGTCAATCTGTACCGGAATACCTCACTCTACGACGGCAACCACCATCCGGCAGCGGGAGACGAAGATCCCGAATGGAACGTCATTGTAGGAAAGTTGGGAGAAATCTTCGACAAGTATGGTAATGATAGTGAATCCGTGGAGACCAGGGGACTTGCGATCCTCTGGCCACTTATGGAAGCGCGCATTCGCAAGTTGGGTAATGAACAGCCCGGACCTGGCGATCGTTCACACGAATGTTGGAATTATGACTACAAGCACGAGGACTCGTTGAGCCTTCATATTGCCAACGTTTACCAGCCAAAATCTCCCCTCAGTGATATGCACGTGCAGTTTGCGGCATCGCTAATCAGGCTGCTCAGAGATTCGCAAGTACGTCGGCCGGAAGTAAAAGTGGTTCGATGCGGCAGCTGGTTGAATTCGGCGCCACGGTTTCAAATGCTGTTTACCGAGGCCTGGATTCAGAGCGCTGATAGAAGGACAGATATGCGATACACGATGGGACACTGGGGTCAGTTCATGGACCGGCGGGGTGATTTTCACGAAAAGAACGGGGCATTTTTCCGGCGTACCGGCGAGATGCCCTATCCCAGCTCTTTGTGCAGGTGTAAGATTGATATGGTTCTTGACCACCTTCACGAGGCCTTCCCCGAAGCTGTGGCATATAACGATCAGCTGGGATATGTTCCAACGGCTTAAGATGAGGTGACTTCGATGAATGTTGTTTATATCATGACCGATCGGCACAACCCTGAGTTTTCCGGCTGTTACGGTAGTTCCATTACCCGTACTCCTCACATCGATGCTCTCGCCAGGCGAGGCAAGAGATTCGACAGTGCCTATTGCCCGAGTCCTCTGTGCGCGCCTTCGCGGGGAGCGATGATGGCGGGACGGTATGTTCACGAGATCTCCACCTGGGACAATGCGTTTCCCTATTCAGGAGTGCCCAGAGGCTGGGGGCATTACTTTGCAGAAAATGGCGTCATGCTTACGACTATTGGCAAGCTTGATTACAAACCAGGCAGTGATGCTGGAGTGGAAGACATTCGTCTGGCCAAGACACGGGAGAGTCTGGACATACATACGCTGTTCGAAGAGGGCCGTGTACAACCCCGATACCATCACCTGCATCGATTGCGGGAAGCGGGTCCTGCAAGTGGGAGCGGGGAACACCAGCACGACGCGCAGGTCGCGGAAGAAGCGGTACAGTGGCTGATGAATGAACGCCCACAAGATCGCCCCTGGGTCCTGATCGTGAATATCAAACAGCCCCATCCCGGATGGAATCCGCCGCAGGAGCTGTGGGATTACTACGATCCGCTGGTGCGAACCGAAGACCTGGACGAGCGCTATTCGGAACCCGTTTCTCGACTGCACCCCTTCCACCGGGATTTTGTTCGTTACACGTGCAGCGATCTCTGCACACCCGAGGAGTTGCGCCGTGGTCTGGTAGGCTACCACGGCATCTGTGAGATGGCAGATCGCAACGTGGGGCGCGTGCTCAAAGCCATAGACACCGAGAATCTCTGGGATTCGACGCTGGTCGCCTATGCTTCGGATCACGGTGGCAGCATGGGGGCACATCACAATTCCGGAATGGGATCGATGTATGAGGATTCAATTCGCGTACCCATGATCGTGGCTGTACCCGGCATAGAGTCAGGAGGGTCCGAGCCTGCACCTGTTTCACATTTCGATCTTTTCCAGACATTCTCGGAAGCCCTGGAGTTGCCTTCGCCAACACACATGCGGGGGACATCCTTGCTGGGATCCTTGAGGGGCGAGCCGGGTGCGGCGCTTCCCGAATTCGCTATCAGTGAATTCCATGGGCCGGGCCTTCCAGGAAGCGCTTTTGCTCTTCGATCGGGTTCAGATAAATATGTGGAGTGCGTTGGGGAACGACCGATGTTGTTTGACCTTGCAGAGGATCCTTTGGAGATGCAAGATCTTGCGGAGCATCCCGATGCGTCTCAGAAACTGGCTCGGCTTCGGCGAATTCTATACCAGGTGTGCTGCCCGGAAGCGATTGATCAGAGGGCAAAGGCGGACCAGCAGGCGCTTCGCGAAGAGCTGGCTAAAAGTGGAAGGCTTGTGAAGGAGTTGTGGAAACGAGGTTACGAACGGAATCCGGAACGCATGATTCCACGGCCGGAATTTGTCGTGCAAAAATCGTGAGATGGCGATGAAAAGGACATGATTAACCATGAACCGAATCCAATTGAAACTAATGCTGCTCGCTGTGCTTTTCCCCATCTCTTCGGTTTTGGCCGATGAATGGCCGCAGTGGCGGGGACCGCACCGGGACGGTGTTTGGAGCGAAACCGGAGCCGAAAAATGGAAAGCCCTTGAAGACAACGCATCTTACTCAGCTCCAATTGTGATTACACAGGGTGGCGAGCGGATTTGGGAAGACCTCACCGCGGTTCCGAAAGCGCGCTGGAGCAACATCCATTTTATCAAAAATGGCGATAAGGTCTGGATGTTCAATGAGCGCGGCGAACTCCTGATTAACGCTTTCGCCGGACGGGCTGAATATCATCAGTCGCGCGAAACTGATCGAACCGACGCGCGACCAGTTGAACCGCAGAGGTGGTGTCACGTGGGCGCATCCTGCATTTGCCTATAAACATGTGTTCGCCCGAAATGATAAAGAACTGGTTTGTGCCAGTTTGGCGAAAAGCGAAAACAGAAATGATTAAAGGCTTTATGGAATCTATAGAGGTTAAAGTTGAACAGATCCAGATGCAGGAACGTCGGTACGAGGTCCATGACGGTGACCAAGTTACCGAGGAAGAGGTGCATGCGGGTCAGACGCGTTGGTATCATCGCAATGAGGTGCTTTGGATGCTACAGTTAGCAGGATCCGCCGACGACGACATGGATTTGTGGCCTAATCACCAGTTCGACATGACACCAAAAGGATGGAAGCAATGGCAGAACCAGCAAATGTGAGGCTCCATCACTACCAGGACTACGCCTGGCTCCGCGGATTCAACATCATACCCTCCTGGGGCGCCCGCATTGAGCAGGCCTGGTGGGACTATTGCCCGGACCGATTCCGCGAAGAGGCCGCGCTTGCAAACCAGACGCACGCCAATTGCATCCGTCTGTGGATCGAGTTCACAGCATGGATGGCAGACCCGGACGCTGTCCACGCGTCGTTCATGGATGCTGTGGCGGCCATCGATGAACTTGGCATGCGGACCATGCCATGCCTGTTCAACCGGTGGCACAACCACACCTACGACTACGGCGGGACCTATATTGAAGATCTGCACAGGAATTGGAGCCCAAAGCTGGCCTATGTTCGCGATCTGGTCGCGCCTCTTGCCAATGACGAGCGCGTCCTCGTCTGGGACCTCTGCAATGAACCTCAATACCCGCGTCTGGATGCCGATTCCAACGCCAAAGAAATCGAGTGGCTGGCGCGGGTGGCCGAGACAGTGCGCGCGTGCGGAGCGCAGCAGCCAATCACCATTGGCGTACTGCAAATCGAGGAGCAAATGGACCGACTCGCGCCGCTCTGCGATGTGCTGTGCTGTCACCCCTACGGGCGCACGCCCGAGCAACAGCGCGAGATGTTGGCAGTATGTGCCGCCGTTCAGCAGCGTCATAAAAAGCCAATGCTCTCCAACGAGACCATTCCAGGCTGCCTTGACGATGCAAAGCGCGCAGATTGTGCCCGCTGGACCATCCAGATGATGGAAGAATCGGGCCACGGCTGGATGGGCTGGGGCATGCGGGAAGGCAAGGCGAGTTCTACCCGTCGCGACCGCTATGACGGCAACGGCATTGATGGGCAGGGCTTCCACGCGTGGTTCAACGCGAATGGGTCGCTGCGCGCGGGGCTGGAATTCCTGACTGAGAGGCCGACGTTGCGTGCGCCATGGGAAAGGGAACCGAACCAGGCTCAGGAGAAAGACGATGTTTGAAGTCGTCTCTTTGGTCGATCATATAGAAGAGGTCCCCGTGATTGCTACGGGCACGCGTTGGCCAACATTGCGTGAAGGGAGGACATCCGATGAACATTTCCTGCGGTTCCCCGAATGCAAAGACGATCCCTTGAGAAAAGACTATGGGAGTGTGCGCACCTTTCCAGAACCTTTTGCCAGAGGGGGCGGATTTTTTCCCGTACTTTTGTTGATGGCGGACGGAAAGCTATGCTGCGCATCGAGAACCGGTTCGTGTCATGCCGGTAGTGGAGGTGAAATCAGTCTTTCCTTTTCATCGGATAAAGGCAGGACCTGGACGGATTATCAGACGGTTGTGCGGGGAGATCCCGAACGAAATTTAGATTTGCGAAACCCGGCGCTTGGACAGGCAAAGAACGGGCACCTGGTGCTTGCCTATGGCGTCATGGGCGAAATTGACGTGAAAGGGCGTATCTCAACACGGGATCCCTTTAAATCAATCGAAGTGATTCGCTCAGAGGATGAAGGAAAAACATGGTCAGAGCCGGTGTCTCTGGCGTTTCCCGAAAAAGATCTCCGGCTGCACCCCCATGGGCAGATGCGACAGGTCTCAAACGGGGCTCTTGTGTTCAGCGCACGGGGATACTACACGAAAGAGGCATATGACGAGAATCCCGAATTGCCAGAGCGGATGAGCTATTTGTACTGGTCATTTGACAACGGCAAGACCTGGAAGAAATCAACCCTTGTGAAATCCGGTGGAAGCGAAACGGGATTTCTATCTCTGGATGAAAAGCACTGGCTCGCTTATGTCAGATTCAACGACCAACCAAATCAATTTGCCTACTCTTTTGACGGAGGAAAAACCTGGACCCATTGGGAAAAGACCATCCCCGAAGCGCAGACTCAAGGGGCTTCACCCGGCAGCATTGTGGCTCTGCCAAATGGAAAAGTGCTCATTACATACGGATATCGCGCATATCCCTTCGGGGTTCGCGCTGTAGTGAGTCACGATGGAGGAAACACCTTTGATATAAATCGCGAATACATCATCAGCGATACGGCCTACCATTCGGACTGCGGGTATCCCAGCACCGTATGTTTTGAGGATGGTACCATTGTGACCACAGCATATACGCTCATGGATGTGGCTCATAAAGAGTGGGGAACCAGCTGCATCGCATACCGTTATTCGCAGAGTCTATTTGTATGAGGGGTGGCAGACGCATCCGTGACCGATTCGTTTGCCAATTGACAAAAACTGTGATACATTCGCTTTTGCGTTGCAGTTTCTGCAACCCCTGAACATTGGAGAGAAGAACAACGACAACATAGTGAGGTAAAAAATGGCAGATAAAATTCGCATTGGTATTATTGGTGCAGGCGGTATTTTTCGGAGTAGGCATTTTCCGGGATTGGCAAAAATTGACGATGCCGAAGTCGTGGCAATATGCAACCGCAGTATAGAAAGCGGTGAAAAGGTAATAGCCGAACAGGGCCTATCAGCCGAGGCCATGACAGACTCACAGGCATTGTTGGACCGGGACGATATCGACGCGGTAATGATCGGCACATGGCCTTACAAACACTGTGAATTTGTCCTCGCATCCTTAGACGCGGGCAAACACACCTTTGTACAGGCGCGCATGGCGATGAACTTGCGAGAAGCCCGACTGATGTATGCCAGAAGTCGAGAATCAAATCTCGTGACCCAAATTTGTCCGGCACCCCCGTGGAAGGGCGGACGTTTTTTGCGGCGGCTCATAGATGAAGGATATTTGGGCGATATTTTCCACGTTTATGTCCGCGATCTGGGCGGGCAATATTGGGATGTTGACGAACCGTTACACTGGCGACAGGTCAGACGATATTCGGGCCTGAATATCCTGGGAATGGGCATTACCGTCGAGCGCGTCGCGCGCGTATTTGGCTATATGTCAACCATAACGGCTGAAACTGAGATTTTTACCAGAGAGCGATCTCTACCCGATGGGTCTGGCGATGGACCAGTTGAAACACCTGATATGGCGCATGTCATAGGCAAAATGGAAAATGGCGCGCGTGCGGCATTTCTGTTTTCGGGTGTCGCCCAATTTGGCGGAAGCTCCGTCGTTGAAGCTTATGGCAACGAAGGCACATTGATCTACGACATGGGAACGCAAATCCTCGGTGCAAAAACAGGCGATCGGCGCCTGCAAGAAATTCCCATCCCCGAAGATGAAGCCGCCGAATGGACAGTGGAAGCCGACTTTATCAATGCCATCAAAGGTGGGCCTCAGGGCGATACCAGCTTTTACGAAGGCATGAAATATATGGAATTTACCGAAGCGGTTCACCGATCAACAGAGCGAGGCGGAACCGTTCGGTTGCCTTTGATTGATTAAATTCACCCCAATGAGGAGAACCCGTGTGGTCAAACTCGTAGCCTTTGACCTGGATGGAACCATATTAAATCACAACAACACCCCATCGGATGCTTCGATGGCGGCGATTTGCGAATTGTTGGACCGTGGCGTAGCTGTAGCGTCGATGAGTGGGCGCAACTTTGAGCGCAATCAAATCCCGTTTCTGAGCAACCCCAGCGTGGCCGACGCGCTCTACGCCGGATGTTATAATGGCGCGATGGTTTTCGCACCCAAAACGAATGGCACACGCCAACTCATGCACGAACAGCGTTTGCCCGATGATATATTCTTATCACTGATCCAATATGCCGATGACCGGCTCATGAATTTTGTATATTGCCGCTGTGACATAAATAGCGAGGGGGCCTGCGAAGTTTATATCACCGACCGCACGACAAAAATGAGCCGCGAGGTTGCCGCAATGACCAATATGGTTTACGAAGTCGATTCCGATCTGGCGCAACGAATACGCGCAAAAGAACTGGCCGCGCCCCCAAAAATAATGCTCTTGCCCCAACCCGGGCATGCCGATGAGACAGTTGATGAATTAAAAAATATATTCGGCGATCAAATTTACATGGCCTGGGCTGTGGCAGGTCGCATCGAAATCATGCACCCAAATGTGAACAAAGGCGCAGCACTCACAGCGATAGCCAACCATATTGGCAGCAGCCTTGATGAAGTGATGGCTGTGGGCGACGGCAATAATGATCTGCCCATGTTGCGCGCAGCCAGAACCGGTGTGTTGATGCACAATGCAGACGCAGCAACCCGTCAAGCAGTGGCCGGGGAAGATATTTTGCAAACTGATCATATTGAAAACGAAGGCTTTGCCAAAGCAGTGTGCCGATATGTGCTTGATAGGTAAGACGCCCCCCTACCCCGTCTCACCTCTGAAAGGATTCTCATGGGACAGACTTTAGATCTTGGTCGGCGAATAGAATTGGTGCCGATGGATACCCATTTTCACGACATCACAATTGGGCTATATCGGCAAGAAAACGCGCAGGGTACGACTTTTCGCGTTCACACATATAGCCAGATAGATGGCGCGCAAGCGCGGATTGAATCCGTAAATCATGCGATGCGAGTTTTAGGAGGAATGGAAGACACAGGCGAGGGATTGCTGCGTTTTCCGTGTGGATCAACACACCTGCTATCTGTGAAGCGGCTATTTTTAGAATCGTGCAAACTCGGCATGGATGACGATGTATCTATGCGTCCATTAACCATTTTGGACAAAAAATCGGGATTGCACATTTCGGCAACGGCACAATCTGATGGCGTGTACACAATCACGGCTGACAGCGATGAAAAAGGCGCAGACCGGCGCATTCGACTGGTGGCCGGAGGGCTTGCAAAACTGGGCGAATTGGAACAATTAAAAAAAGATCAGGTATGCTTTGATTGCGGTATTGCACACGATGCCCTGATAGGCGTTCTTATCGTACGCGCCCCCAATGTGCGATCCGTTTTAAGAGAATTGGAACAGGCTGCCAGTCGAGGCGTGCTCGCTGCTCCAAGCGCGCAAAATTAAACGATTTCCGCCTCTCACGTCTCACCTTTTTTGGAGTCCCAATATGCACGACCAGACAATAAAACCAATGAAACCGCGCGACCGCGTATTGGCGGCACTCAATCGGGCACCTGTAGATCGCACACCGACCTGCAACCCGACCTCGGTTGCAACCGTGGAATTAATGGACCTGGTAGATGCGCCATTTCCGCACGCCAATCGCGAGCCAGAACTCATGGCGCGGCTGGCCGCAACGGGTTATACCGAACTGGGATTTGACACGATTATGCCGGTATTTACGATTATCCAGGAATCGTCGGCATTGGGATGCAAAATCCAGTGGGAGCAGAAAGACAACTGGCCCACAGTAAAGATGAAAGAACCGATCTGGAGCACAGCAGATGATATTAAAATCCCATCAAACTTATTGACCCATCCCGATACAAAATGCGTGCGGGACGCAATTGGCCTATTGCGAAAAGAATACGGCGACGAAGTGGCGATTATCGGCAAAACAATGGGTCCCTGGTCTCTGGCCTATCACTGTTTTGGCGTGGAGGATTTCTTACTGCTGTCATTAGACGACCCGGATCACACGCGGCAGATTCTGGACAAATTGAAAGAAGTAACCGTCGAATTTGGTGTGGCGCAAATTGAAGCAGGTGCCGACGCCTTGACCTTGCCCGATCACGCAACGGGTGATCTGGTCAGCGGTGATTATTACGACCGGTATTTGCGCGAATTGCACATCGAGTTTGCCGACCGCATCCCCATTCCACTGATTTTGCATATATGCGGGCGCACAGTTGATCGGATGGAATACATCGCGCAAACGGGCATGGCAGCATTCCACTACGATTCCAAAAACGATCCCAATGAGTCAATTGACATCATAAAGGAGCGGATTGCGCTGGTCGGCAACATCAACAATCCGGAAACGCTATTTTCAAAAGAGCCGGAAACCGTAAGAGAAGAAGTATATAAAAACCTGGACGCCGGTGTGAATCTGATCGGGCCTGAATGCGCAATTCCGTTGCAGACATCAATCGAAAATTTGAAAGAAATCCCAAACGCAATCGTGGACTGGCATGCGGAGGAAAAGAGAGTTCATGGCTGAATTATCCGATATTCAAAATGAGTTTATCAAAGAGGAAATAGTAGAATTTCTGGAACGTCCCAATGAGATCCAACGCAATATCGATTTGTTCTCACAGGCGAGTTCTGAGATGCAGACGATTGCCGCCTCATTGATTGATGGCGCGCATCACGATGTCGATCAATTGACGCGTGATGCCCTGAATGCAGGCGTGGAAGCATTGGAAATTATGGACGATGGCTTGATCGCCGGCATGGGCATTGTGGGGATTAAATTTCGAGAGAATTTTATTTTTGTACCCGAAGTCCTCGCGTGCGCTCGGGCAATGAAAGCGGGGATGGCGCATATTGAACCCATTTTATCGGCTTCGGGTGTCAAGCCGGCAGGTACGGTCATTATGGGCACGGTGAAAGGCGATTTGCACGATATTGGCAAAAATTTGTGTATCATGATGTTGCGCGGTGCCGGGTTTGTCGTACACGACCTCGGCGTGGATACATCCGAAGACGAATTTATCGAAGCAGTCGAAGAACACGAAGCCAATTTGCTGGGCATGTCGGCACTTTTAACCACGACAATGCCGAATATGGGTAAGACAATTGAGGCATTTATTGACGAAGATTTGCGGGACGATGTAAAAATTATGGTGGGCGGCGCCCCTGTGACACAGGAATTTGCAGACGATATGGGTGCAGATGGATACGGTGAAAACGCCCTGGACTGCGTGGAATTGGCTGTACAATTGTTGCAGGAGTGGGAGGCGGAGAATGCGTGAGAAAGAAAAAATAGATCGAGAAGCCTATCAAAAGCGGCTGGATCGCATGTCTGAAATTTTTTCAGATATTGTCCAGCATGCCGACGAACAGGCGCAAATGCGCTGTCCCTACAAAAATAAAGACAACGAATGCACCGCCAAATTTGGATGTAAATTTCAGCGAAAACCAGCGCCCGGTCGGGCGCTTTTTCAATGTGCCAGCAATGACAACCTCGACTATCGCACGGCCTGGGAAACAGAGCCAAATGCCTATCAAGAGATGAAGACCACGCTCAAAACACAAAAAAAGCGTCGCAGAAAAAAGGGGACGGGCACAATTACACACATCGGCCAGGTGCAGCAACTCGAAGGGCGAAAGACGATCTTTGATTATGCCGACGATCTATCTGTTCGGGTTCCAACATCGTGTTTCCGGTCGGGGATATGCCATGAATGCGTGGTAGAAATTGCAAAAGGCGAAGAAGCCCTGTGCCCCAAAACCGAGGCTGAAGCCTTCTTAAAAGACAATTACCGGTTGGCCTGTCAGGCCGAAGTCGTGGATTTGGACGCGGAAGTTGAATTTGTGCCCCTGCGCCGCGCGCCTCAAATTTTGGCCTTGAGCCAGGAAAAAAAAATTGATCTCAATCCCGTGGTCACGCGCGATGGAGATCGGGTGCTCTACGACGGGGAAGACATCGATCGGTTTCGGGGACACATCTATGGGCTGGCAATTGATGTGGGCACCACCACAATTGTGATGGATCTCGTAGATCTGGAATCTGGTGAGAGTATTGCGATTGCATCTTATGAAAATCCCCAGCGCTTTGGCGGCAGCGATATAATGTATCGCATTTCTTATGACGGCGAATATCCAAATGAGCTGTGGAAGGCACTGGTGAATGCGATCAACCACGAGATCCTGCTACTCTGTGAAAAATTGAATTTTGTGCGGCAAGAAATTTACGAAATTGTCATAGCTGGCAATGCCACCATGCGAGATATGTTTTTCAGACTCAATGTGCAGAGTATTGGGCAAAAGCCCTATAAATCTCAAATAGAACACGAATATCTGGCCGGAGATCGAAAAACAACCGCCCTTTATGAAAGCAGCAGGCGGTTGGGCATTCGAGCAAATCCCAAAGCGCGGGTATATGGCATGCCCCTTATTGCAAGCCATGTGGGCGGCGATGTCGCAGCGGATATGCTGGCCGTAGAAATGGGTGACCAGGACGAAGTATTTATGCTTGTCGATGTGGGCACCAATACCGAGGTCGTGGTGGGCAATCGAGATCGGTTGATCGCAGCATCTTGTCCGGCGGGACCGGCATTTGAAGGCGGCGGCATCGCCTGTGGCATGCCCGGGCAAGATGGGGCGATTGAATCAGTTGTGTGGGAAAATGGTCAGTTCAATTACCGCGTAATTGGCGGCGGCGCGCCCCAGGGGTTGTGCGGCTCGGGTCTGATCGATTTGTTGGCCGAGCTTCGGCGGCATGATATGATGACAGAAAAGGGCGTATTTGCCAACCGCAAGCAATTTGAAATGATGGTGGTGCCCGAACACGGCATTGCGCTATCGCGCGAAGATGCGAGCAATCTGGCTCAAGCCAAGGCCGCAAATTATTGTGGACAATTGATTGTCATGCGCGAATTTGGCATTGCCCCCGACCAGATCCATCGACTCTATCTATCCGGTGGTTTCGCCAATTACGTAAATGTGCAAAATGCGATTGATATCGGTTTTCTCGCACCCGTGCCGCAAGAGCGTATTGAAAAGGTGGGAAATGCCGCGATATTGGGCGCAAGAGAAGTATTGCTCTCGCGAAAACGACGCGATGAGTTAGAACGTCTGGTGAAGCGAATTGAGCATGTGGAACTGGAGACAAAGCCAGACTTTTTTGACGCATTTGTCGAAGGGTGTCAGTTTAAGAGGATGACGGTATGAAATCTTTTGCAGAACGCCTCACAGATGACCAACCTATGGTATACGACGGCGGGTTTGGATCTCAATTATTTGAACATGGGGTGAATCTGGCAAACAGTTCCATCGCCAATCTATCGCATCTCAACGAGGTGGTGGCAGTGCATCGCGCGTATATCGATGCGGGTGCAAATGCCATTGGCACGAACACATTTGTGGTATCTCCATTACATCTCGAGATGGCCGATGCCGATGTAGATGATGCCGAAAAATTGACAGAATTAGCCGTCCAACACGCGCGGCAAGCCATTGAAGAAAGTGGGAAGGATGTTTATGTGGGCGGTTCCATCGGCCCATCCCCCGGCGCTATTGAAGCCGATGCCGGCGATACGGATTTTGGCATTCCCAATATAGATGTGCGATCAGCCCACGAGCGCGTGATCTCTACCATGGTCAAAAGCGGTGTCGATTTTTTTGTCATAGAGACGCAGTTTTCCGCCAAAGAAGCGGCAATCGCCGTTGATATTGCGCGGCAGACGGGCTTGCCCATCGCCGTGAATATGACGTATAAATTCACAAAGGATCGCAAAACGGGTGAATTGATTTATCGAACGGACTGGGGCTTTTCGCCCGGCGATGTGCTGGATATTTTGGCAAGTGGTGAATTTTCAGATGGCGATGATCTGCTCGATAATGTGCAACTTTTGGGCCTGAACTGCGGTGCCGAAACGCGCAATACAGATCATACGGGCATGCCCTATGCAATTGAGGGCACAAAGCAGATGCAAAAAGCACTTGTGGATCGCGACATTGAAAACAAGCGTTTGATGGCCTATCCCAATGCGGGCTTGCCCACCCTGGACAAAGTCACCAAACAGGCGTCGTATTCACAAGGGCCAGAAGACATGGCGCAACACGTCAAAGACTTGTTGGACGCCGGCGGATTTTTGATTGGCGGATGTTGCGGCACAACGCCCGATCACATTCGGGCATTTCGCAATATCGTAGATGCGCAATAGAGGCTCTTGTCCGATATTTTTACCCCGATTAAACTTGAGGATTTGAGTTATGGCTGATTATTGGGAAGACGAGCTGGAAGATGTCGAGGTTGAGGATTTGTTTGTAGGCGCGCTATTGGGCGGCGCAATAGGCGATGCTCTGGGCTGTTTTTGTGAGGGATGGCCCCGGGAGCGAATTTTAGCGGTAGAAGGATTGACAGACCACTATCGAGGTCGGATCAATCGGGAAGGCGTGTTGACCCGGCCAGCAGGAGAATATACAGACGATACACAGCAGACCCTCATCCTGATTGAGTCAATTATAGCGTGTGAAAAGATCGATCCCGAAGACCTGAGCAATCGGTTTTTGGCGCTGTGGCGTGAGGGAATCCTGCGTATGTATGGCAGGGCTTTTCGAGAAACTCTGGAACGCCTTGATCGTGGTTTGGCGTGGTCCGAAGCCGCATCAAAAGACCACCCCTCCAACGGGGCGGTCATGAAAATCGCGCCAGTGGGCTTGTGGAACTGGGCAACCGGTGAAAATATCCGGGAAGATGCAATTACAGCGAGCCATGTGACACACCAGGATCCTCGCGCAGTTGCACCTGCGGTCGCAATGGCCCATGTGGTGGGGCATCTGGTAACACATCGCCCCCTGGATGGGAATGAAGTCCTGGACGTGGCCGAGTGGTCGGCCAGACCGATTTGCGAATCCACAGGCGAGTTGATCGCACAGGTGCGGACATTGCTGACAATGAACGAAGAAGATGCGTGGGCGGCCATGGTACAAATGCCCGAAGCGGTGCGAGAAAATGCCATCCCGAGCGAAGCCCAGGCCACAGTTGTCGTGGCTTTAGAGGCATTTTTGCGCGCAGAAGGAGAATTTATCCCCACGGTCGAACGCGCGCTACACACGGGTGGAGATGTAGATACATTTGCAGCCGTTGCCGGCACATTGAGCGGTTTGTATCGCGGGACATCGGGTTTGCCGCAACATCTCGTAGAGACATTGGTTGAACGCACAGAAATCGAATCATTAGCCCGCGCCCTTTACGAAAAAACAGGAGGCGCCCTGTGATACTCGACGGTTTCAAGGGCATGTATCCTGCACTGGTCAGCCCCAGAGATGGGGCGGGTGCATTCAGCGTCTCAGCTTACGAAAAACTCATGGCGCGTATTTACGAACAGGGGTCACATGGCGTATATGTAGCCGGCAACACGGGCGAAGGCTATTTGATGACAATGGCCGAACGCAAATTGGCCACAGAGGTCGCCGTCAAAGCATCAAAAGGGCGTGGACGGGTGGTGGTACACGTTGGCGCGCCCTCTGAGCGCGATGCGGTTGAACTCGCCAAACACGCCGCAGATGCAGGGGCCGATGGCATTTCGAGTTTGCCGCCTTATGTCCAGGGGTATCGGTTTGACGATATATTGGCGTATTACAGCGCGTTGAGTTCGGCGGCAAATTTGCCGGTCTTCGTGTATTATATTCCCGTGGTCACGCATCAGGAGTATTCGTTTGAACAAATCAGCCAGATGCTCGCACTTAAAGGCGTGGTGGGTATTAAGTTCACAAATTTCAACTTGTTCTTAATGGAACGTCTCCTCAATGGGTCGCATAAACCGCATATTTTTAACGGACATGACGAAGTGGCCCTATCGGGCATTGCAATAGGTGCTCAGGGAGGTATTGGCACGTTTTACAATGTGATGCCCTCGCATTTTGTCGGCATCTACGAAGCGATGAACAAGTGCGATTTAGATACGGCCCGCGCACTGCAAGCAAACGTAAATGAGCTGATTAGGATTTGTCAAAAATACGGTGGACACGGCAGCGTGCGCGCCGTATTGCGCTGGCAGGGAATTGAGTGCGGCAACCCCATCAAACCAACACGTCCTCTCGATGAGGAAGAAGAGAAGGCATTGCGGAAAGAAATCGAAGCAGCAGCGCTGGATGTGTTTTAATCACATCTCACGATCTCATACACTGTCGCGCCTTCCCGCTCGGTTATAGTGGAAAACGCCCAGCCCGCATCGTGGAGACGATCAAAGAAAGATCTGCCTACGACGCGATTGGGTTCAGAAAATAAAACGCGCCCTCCCGGTACGAGAAGGGCGTCGAATGTGGCGATGAGGGGATCGAAAAAGCGCAGTTCGTACACGAGGTCTGCGCCCAACAAGGTGGTATAGCATAGATCTTGAGGCGGGGAACGCCAGTCGATGAGCATTGTCCTGGGCGCGACGCCGGCAATTTGCAATCCGTTGAGTCGCGCGAACTTGAGTGCATTGGGCTGATAATCGGTGGCAGTGACACGCGCGCGTTTGAGACAGGCAATAGATGACACAAGGCCCAATCCACAGCCGAGTTCAAGTACGGACTCGCCCGGCGCGATCAAGTTATCCGAGAGCAGAACATCGGATAAAATAAGAGCAGAATCCCAAAGCGTTGCCCAATACGGCATGCGTTCATCTCGCACTTCAACGCTATCGGGATCGGCCATCCCCAGTTTGTCAAAGAGTGCTTCGGCATCTTCAACACAGGTCACACCTATTTTGCGCCCGCAAATATTGTGGTGTTCTTCGCCGAGTTGATAACGCGCGGCGAGTTCGCGTTTGAGGGCGTAAATTTCTTTTTGTACGCTCATGTATCAGTTGTTAGTTGTCAGTCCCAACCCCTTGGGCCGGGCGACGGAGCGAGGCCTACCTACTGATACGCTTCCCATAACGCTTTGTAATATTGAAGCAGACGCTCGGCATCTGTACTACCGGGAATTTCGGCCAGCGTATATCCCGCATAGCCTTCGGCATTGAGGAGAGAAAAGAGTTCGCTCCAGGGATAAGCCGGATTGCACAATTCGGTGATGTGTACCAGACCTATTTTGTGTCTGAGCAGGTCAAAATTGGCTTTGATAGAACCATCTTCAACCTCGCCCAAATTCGAATTCCAGCACACATAGGCATTATCGTGATCTGCCCAATCCATAATGGTACGCATATACGCGGGTTTTTGCGTTTCTCGCCCGTGTACTTCCACCCGGATTTGCACCCCCAGATCAGCGGCCGCAATCGCGCATTCACGCACTGATTTGCCAATTTGTTCGAGTGTTTGATCCACCGAGATGCCCTTGTCGGTTTGCAGGCCATTGGGCCGCACCTTAACGCCTGGACAACCCAGATCGGCGGCGAGTTTGGCGTATTCAATTGTCCCATCGATATTTTCGCGCACAACGCCGGGATCATCCGAATGATATTCAAAGGCCGAGCCCAAACCCGCGATTTCGACACCGCCATCTTCAAATTGTTTGCGGATATCTTGCCGTTGCTCCGCCGAAAGATCTGATTCAACGCCGTGAGCATGCGTGGTACGCAGTTCAGCACCACCATAACCGAGTTTGGCACAGTTTTCAATAATAGTAGAAACATCCCAGTCAGCGGCGATTTGATACGTGACAATACCCAACTTCATTTTTATCTCCCGATTAGTAGCTCTCAGCCGCTATCGGTCAGCAAAACAAAGGGCCAAAAGCTGAAAGTGGATGAACTTGCAGTTGCCGACCGCTTCTGAAGATAGGACTTGCACTGAGAATGTCAATGCTTTTGAAAGATCTTCCACAAGACATAGGAAATGACTTGACGCACATCAAACATTTCGACATATCTACACGGATCATAAATGGAAAGCTCTCCGCTATTCACAAGGATATTTGGAATGTATATCCAACGTGCTAAAACGCGCGATTTTTTGGAGATCGCAAAATTAGATCGCGAAGCATGGGCACAAAACCGAAATTCTGAGTATATACCCGATGGAGAACACGTCTGGCGATTGTGGACAGAGCACGCGCTGGTATTTTGTGCATGGGAGCGCGAGAAACTGATCGGTGCTGTGCTGGCATTTCCCACGGCAACAGACAGGCTATATTGTTTGCACAAAGTATTTGTGGATCATCCCTTTCGCGGCAAAGGCATAGGTTCCGCTTTGTTCGATGCAATTTTGGCCGCGTGCGATCAAATCGGTGTGGATTGTTTTTTGACAGTAGATCCCGAAAATGAAAATGCTATTTCCCTGTACGAAAAATGGGGATTTTGTGAACGACACTTTGTGCGGGGTTATTATCGCGCCACAGAAGATCGGTATGTACTGACGCGACGCTATAAAACCAACGCGTGAGACTATGTCTTTCGCCCCAATCTCAAAAGGAGCCAGACAATGCACCCCAAATGTCTCGATTATTGTCTAACAGAAGAAGAAGCGCGCAAATTCAAACGGGATGGCTATTTCATCGTTCCAGACGCCCTGCCACCCGACATGGTCCGCGATCTTGTCGTTGCAGTGGATCGCGTAGATAAAGAAGAACGCGCTCGGATGGACAAAAGTGCCACAGCGCGCATCAACCACTACGACTTCATTGGCAAGGACGACCGCTTCTTGCCCTTGCTCGACTGGTACAAAACATTTCCCAAAGTGTGGGGCATCCTGGGCTGGCACATCCAACTCTACCATACCCACATGACCGTAACACCCCCTGCAGAACCGCACAAAACATTCGAAAAAGACGGACCTGGCCTCGGCTTTCACCAGGACAGCGGCCGCATCAATCAAGATTTTGACATGAACCCGCGTCCCAGGATCTCCCTCAAAATCGGCTTTTTTCTCACCGATACGACTGAACAGGGCCGCGGCAATTTCTACGTCCTTCCCAAAAGCCAAACGCAAAACACATTTCCAGGAGAAGATCGCAACGCGCCGCACAAAGATGCTACCCCAGTGCTCGTGCCACCTGGATCAGCCGTATTTTTTGACCGCCGAATATGGCACTCGGCCAGTACCAACTACTGGAAGGAACCGCGCCGCGTCCTCTTCTACGGCTACTCTTATCGCTGGCTTCGCCCCCGCGACGACATGCAAGTTGAACACTACCTCGACCGCTGCACGCCCATCCAAAAACAACTCCTCGGCGTCAGCTACTCTGGCGGCCGCGGCTACACCTCCCCCACTCCCAAAGATGCGCCCCTCAAAGCCTGGCTCGAAGAACACGGGATCAGTAGTGAATAGTCAGTATTAGACATGCAACAAAATCCATAATGAAAAGTTTTGACTTCCAAATAGATAGCGAAATCGGTATAATACTGTATCGAGCAGGGCGACCGTACTGGCATCAAAATCTGGAGATGAGAGATGGGCATATCAGACAGACGCAAGTTGCCTATTGGCATTCAGACCTTCCGAAAAATTCGGGAGGAAAACTGCTACTATGTCGATAAAACTGCCCACATGCGGCGACTGATGGACGAGGGCTCGCACTATTTTTTATCGCGTCCACGTCGCTTTGGCAAAAGCCTGTTTCTGGACACGTTGAAGGAACTGTTTGAGGGCAATGAACCGCTGTTCGAAGGGCTTCATATCCACGACCACTGGGACTGGCAGGTTCGCTATCCCGTTGTGCGCTTGAGCTTTGGTAGCGGCAATTTCAAAGAAGCGTCCTATCTGCATACGAATGTGATGACGCAACTGCTCACGATAGCAGAAGAAGCCGGGATTGCGCCGCGTTACGATACTGCACCGGAGTGCTTTGGCGATCTGATCCGGGTATTGCATCGGCAGGGCGAGCAGCGTGTTGTCGTGCTTGTGGATGAATACGATAAGCCGATTCTGGATGCTCTGGAAGTACCGGAGACCGCGTGCGCCAACCGCGACTTTCTGCGCGGTCTATACGCGACCATCAAGGATAGCGATGCTCATATTAAGTTCGCATTCCTCACTGGTGTCAGTAAGTTCTCCAAGGTGCATCTTTTCTCTGGCCTCAACAACCTCACCGACATCACCATTGACCCACAATATTCCGCCATCTGCGGCTACACCGAGGAGGACCTCGACACGGTATTTGCGCCAGAACTGCCGGGTCTGGATAGGGACGAGATAAGGCACTGGTACAACGGCTATAGCTGGCGGGGACAGGAGAAGGTCTATAACCCCTTCGACATCCTCTTGCTGTTCAGAAGGCACAGCTTCGAAGCCTACTGGTTCGAGACAGGTACGCCGACATTTCTGATCGAGACGCTACTATCGCGCGGGGTCGGTGCGCTGGCTCTGGACAACATGCTGGGCAGTGATGATTTGCTGTCGGCTTTTGATGTTGACCACATCGCCACCGAAGCCCTGCTGTTCCAGACCGGGTATCTAACCATCCACCATACCGAACCGCGCGGTGGAGAGATGTACTATCGGCTATCCTATCCGAATCGAGAAGTGCGCCAGAGCCTGAATAGGAGCTTGTTGAATCATCTGACTGGCGACCCATCACAGCGCGCGGAGCACCGCGCCCGTCTGTATGACCTGCTTCTGGTCAATGATTTTGCGAGTCTGGAGGGTCTATTCAAAGCATTCTTCGCCAGCATTCCCTACCAGTGGCACACGAACAACGACATAGCGAACTACGAAGGCTACTACGCCAGCGTTTTCTACTCCTACTTCGCATCGGTGGGATTGGACATCGTTGTAGAGGACAGCAGCAGCCAGGGGCGTCTGGACATGGCAATTCGTTTCAACGGTAATGTGTATCTGTTCGAGTTTAAGGTGGTGGAATTGGCACCGGAAGGGACTGCGATGGCGCAACTGAGACAGAAAGGCTATGCGGACAAATATCGGAGTCTGGATCAGCCGATCCACCTGATCGCCGTAGAGTTCAGCAAGGATACCCGCAATATAACGACCTTTGAGATCATGTCTGCGTGAGAGGTGAAAATAAAGACACGATTTCGCGGTCGGCGTCCTTTGTCGTGAAAAAAGGCTCAAAAAGACGTTGACGGGTCGCCTCATACATCCCTGTCATCTTGTTTCGTATTCATAATGTGCAAAGTAGATATTATCGTGCATCTCGGCGCATATGGTGTCGTCATTTTTGTCACCCGAAGGCGAAAAGTGAATCAGCCCATGCTGCGCGTCAAGCGTTGACAGACATCCAAAAGGGGCTATATTTCCCATGTGCCGGGAAGTTGTGGAATAAGCACACAATGACCGGAGAATCGAAAATGAATACGCAAAATATAGAAACTATTGAGGGTGCCAAACCATGTCTAATTGACGAGCAACAGGCGAACGCATTGATCGAGGCAAATACCCAAGAGATGGAAGAGATGGAAGACCTGCTAACTTCCTCTCAACTTGTCGCCCTCGCTGGTCTCAATCACCACCAGGTTGTTCACGACTGGCTGAAGAAAGGACATATAGTCGGATGGGAAAATGCCAAGCACGAGTATGTTTTTCCTGCTGGACAATTCGACAAACATGGACAGCCTATCAAAAGGCTTGATCGTATTACCAAGCTATTCGATGACGCCTATGAAATGTGGTATTGGCTTACAGCACCAAACGACGCGCTTGATGGAGCGGAACCGCTTGCCCTTCTTCACAAAGGAGAAGTCGCCCGTGTTAAGGCTGCCGCCAAAGGATACCTCCAGGGTGACTTTGGATGATGGCCAGCTATGTCAACCTCATAGGGCGTATTGAAGCACAGATTCGCACGTTTCGGATTCCGTGGATTTCTGTATCACTCACGATTTACGGGACATTGGTGCTGCGCCATTTTTGATCGGGCGTTCGATAAATTGGATACGCTGGCAGTCAGGCCATTGACTCAACACGCCGATTTTTGGAACGCTCTAAACGACTATGACATCACATTGACAATACCATAAGCCTGGCGTACATGATACGGCTACTCCTACCGCTGGCTTCGCCCCCGCGACGACATGCAGGTAGAACACTATCTCGACCGCTGCACGCCCATACAAAAACAACTCCTCGGCGTCAGCTATTCCGGCGGTTGCGGCTACACCTCCCCCACTCCCGAAGATGCGCCCCTCAAAGCCTGGCTCGAGGAACACGGGATCAGCAATGAATAGTGAAAAAAAAGGCCGATATACATCGGCCTTTTTTTATGCCTCTATAAGTTTGTTCAGATCAATCGGTAATCCTGCCTGCTTCATTTCTGTAGCTAATTTCAGTTGCCATTCATTGGGATTATTCATGGGTACATAGACTATACCCTGAATATCTGAAGGTAGTTCAACTCCTTTTTTGTAAAGAACACATACACGCTCACGCCCTAATCCACACAAAAAATAGCCGAGTTCTAATATAACGTTCTGACGTGCTCGAGGTTTAGGTTCATCTATTTGATCTTTTGGTGCGCCAACATCGTCAGGCGTCAGTAAGACGATTGCAAACCCCACATTGTCTGCATTTTCTTCAAACTTATCAATAACCGTTTGGCCTTTACTTGCTTGCTCATCAAGTATGGTAGCCTTTAAGTTAAACTTCTCCACGAATCTAGCGATGGCATGTTTGGCGGCCTCGTCATGTCCATGCACGATGAAGACATGGTCACCGAAGGTGCGAGTGGGATTGTCTGAAAACCCTTTATTGGCCAAGGTGTAAGGGACATTGTCTAATACTTCATCGAATAATTCAAGTCGGTAACAGATTCCCTTTAGACTATTGATGCTATCTGTCATATCTCTTTGGTATTCACTTACTTGATCTTGAAAATCTGGTATGGGAACCCCATCCAACATCAGGTTCGCTATATCTTGATGACTCAATCTATAGTAATGGAAATTTTTGTATTCATCGTCTATCGATAAGTTATCAAATAGCTTTATTAAGAGATCTCTGTTGTATCTTGACCAATGGTTGGCTGCTATACCTACATTCTCCAATTCTTCTTCTGAACATATCTGCCGGTTACAGAGCAATTCCCCTTTCTCAATTTGCGCTTTTATTTTATTATTTGCTTCTTTTCTACTCACGCGCAACTTTGGCAAAGCTATCTCTTCCATAATTTTTCCTCCATTCTCACACCGTTTCAAGAGCCATGTTAAGAGTCCTATGCCAACGCCTGCTTCCACGCATCTAATTTTACCAGCGCTTCAACTGGCGTGAGATGGGTTAGTCTAAATCATCTGATTCAGACAGCCGATTTAATAACAGGATATTCATTCTACCCAACTGCGAAACTGCTGTAAAATATCAGGAGATAATTGGACTGAGACAGCTTGATGTGCCGCGAGTAAAATTTGACCGATTTTTTTCTTTCCAGCCTCACTACTGTTGCAGGCTTGCTCTATCTGAGGCACTGTAATCATAGGCATATTTAAGATTGCTTGAAATTCTATTTTTTTTAGCCATTGTTTCGAAAGGAGTTCTGCTAAATCTGTCACAATATACTCGCCCCAGCTTTGATCAATGAGAGAAGTCGTAATAAGTGTGTGAGCAGAAAAAAGATGTTGTGGATCTATTTTCGTATTATGAATTATTTTTAATGATGCTATAATTCGATCTTCTTTTTTGGCTTCTTTTGTTCTCATTACTGCCAGAGCATTCTTCTCTTCTCCAAATAACATTGATTCAATCAGATCAAGAGCAATAGTCATATTTTTTTGTACAGGTAACTCTGACGAGTTCGCATGCCATATAGACAAAATCTCATTCGTATCTCTATTTGTTGACAGTTGAACAAGAAGGGCTGCTACCAGCATATCAATGATGTTCTCGACAGAGGCGAAATTGGATAACTCAGCGGTAGATACAACATAAACTCCCTTTTCTTCTATTCCTTTTCCACTTTGTTCATGCTTCTGTGCTGAGACATATGCATCCGCTAATTGACACATACGTTGTGGAAGTTCATCAAAGGTCTTGTTTCTAAAGTCCTGCTGTGCTTTGAGGAAAACAAGGGACGATCTTAATACTGGATATACATTTTGGTCTATAACCTGTAATGCCTGCTCAAAAATTGTCATTCCTAAATTGAATTGATACTCTACTTGAGCTAAATGAAGCCACGCATATTGTATAGGAAAATTTGGGTAGTTCATAATTTCGTCAGACCTGGCAGGATCACTGCAGAAGCCTGGTGGAGGTTCTTCTGATTTGATTTTATTCTTTTTATTTTGTTGTGCCAACCAGGTTATTGAATATCCTAAAAGTTTTTTTAATGTAAAATATCCAACATCTGTATCATCTTGAGGAAGCATATCAAATTCTTGTAGTGCCACACTCAACAAATTCAGACTATCCCGGACATTGCCTGCCTTAAACTGCGCGAATCCCGCATCTGCATATAAACCAATATATTGTTCAGTGCCATAATTCTCTTTAGCTCTTTTTGCCCCATCTTCAAAGAAGGTAGCCGCTTTTTCCCAATTACCCAAATGAGCAGCACAGATAGCAGCTTGACGACACCAATTTGAAGGTAACAAGCCTAACTTTTTTGAAGATGGGTCCCATTCCGAGAGAATACGCTCGTAAATATTGAGTGCTTCTTTGTAATGGTTATGATAAAAATAGACTGCAGCCCGTCCTTCTTCTATTACTGATGATATCCCCACTGTTGTTTCCATATCTTGAAGAACTTTATAGGCAGTATCCGGGTCGTGCAAGTATTCATTATGGATGATGGCTTTACGTCTTGCAACTGTCGCAGCAATATGAGGATAGCCCCAATCGATGGTTCTTTCAATTAGTTTGTCATATACTTGAAGGCATCTTGTCCAATTGGGCTGCTTAAGGCCTGATTCCCCCACCCAGATACCATCAACCAAAATCCGAGAATCAGTGCCGTCATTCTCGAAATTAGCTAATAATAAAGCCCTATGGTTAGGTTGAATCTCATCCAGTGCATCAATAAGGTCGCTGAGGTCTGGAGCATAGATAGGAGGGCGCGCCAAGATAAAGCTAAATAAGGTGCTCAAAAAATTGGCTTTATCAGTTCCAGGTTCTTCTAATTGTCCCTCAAAGTTACCATATATTTCTTGTACCTCTTTATCATAGTCTTTTATATCAATAATTTCTTTGAGATAGCCTACCATCTGTTTTACTGATAGTGGCACTTGACAATACACCAATGCCTGTGTCGCCAGCGTTAGGCGACACAGCAGATATGACTTATGCGGCTCGTATGGCTGGATTTCTTTATCCCAAATTTCAAGTATCTTCGGCGCAAACTCAGGTTCCACCTCAACCGCAATGCGATATTGCAATGACCGAAATAGATGATTTATAAAGGCGTCCCCAATAAATAATTTTTTAGAGGGGTCGATTTTGACGTGTATCAACCATGAGAATTCTTGGCTAAGTTGGTACCACTTGCTCTCTGGCGTGGCAAGCAATGCCTGAAGAATAGCAGTAAGACCTTTTTGGTTCTGTCCTTGCATACTATGTACGAGAACAGCCCGCGCTTCTATTGTGGTTAGATCCGTTGCTTTGAGGACTGCATTTGCAATCTGGGTGTGGAGGTCATTTATCTTGCTTTCCGACCAAACCTGCTTGGCCGCGTTATCCAACAAAGGGGAGATTGTGTAGTATGTTTCATTTACTGGATCTATCCAAGGACCGACCAGTTGGCTAAAAACATCACCTGGATAGGGTATGGATTCTGGTATCTCGCCAATGTTGTGTGCATAATCTTTCCTAAATGCGGTAGATAGCAAACTAAGCCTATAGAGAAATTCTCGCTGATCTTCTGGCAAGTCTATAAGCAATTGTCGCGCTTCTTCACGCTCTTCTATCACTTCTGGAGGTGTTTGCAAGATACTTTCGTTTTTATATTGCTGCCAGTCTGTCTCTCTTAATTGATCGAGTCGAGCGTGTACCAGTCTCGGATGCCCTCCGGTATGGAATTGAATCAATTTTGCCGAAGGATTTGCGCGATCAGGGGGGCATCCCAATTGTTGTGCAAATTGCTCAATTTCGGATATGGTAAAGTCAGGAACATGGATGGATACAGACTGTGGTATACCGAGGCGACGGATGAGATTATTGGGTAGCTTATTTTGGCTTGTGATCAACAATTTTGCACCACGTTCCCTTACCCTATAAACGATGACACCCAAAATTTCTTCATACTGCCGCAACTCTTGAGGTTGTAAGTTCAGGTCATCAAGGACGATGTTGACCGGTGAGGATTGATTACTTACTGCAATAGCAAGTTGCTGTAAAAGTTGGACATTCTGTGATGAATCACTATTAGGGAAATTCAACCAAAACCATGAACCGCTTAGAGCACTTGCGGTCAAGTTTGCGAGTGTGGTCTTCCCTCTTCCCGATCCTCCCTGGATTACAGCTATACCCTCTGATTGGAGTTGAGCCTGGATGCTTGTGAGCAAATCTTTTCTTGGAGTAACATCGGGATAAAGGGGTGGGATAGTCGTTAGTATGCGAGACTGAGATTGAATAGTAATATCAGACGAACCCCCCATGGATAATGCTCTAAAGGAATCCGCCATTGTGGTCTGCATTTGTAGTGCCTGTAAATGCTGAATTGGAACCCTTTGAGTTGTTTTCTCCTCAAAAATTTCGAGAAAACGCACTAGGGTAAGCTCGCGTTTTTCCTTTTGTGTTGCGACCAGCAAGGCTTCTTTGATAAGATGATCAACAACTTTGCTGGCAGCAGATGGTGGGATTCCGTATTGATGACCATGAAGAATCAGTTTATCACTTATGGATTTCTCAACAAAACTGGCTTCTTTACTATCTGTCTCCCAAGAAATAGGTTCAATGAGACGTTCATAAATTTCTTGAGGTGTCGAATTTTTCAGAAAATCATCTACTTCCTTTGATATTTTCCCTTCATTTTGTAAAAATTTGGAGATTTTTGTGATAGCTGCTTCATCACTCGAACAATGGCTCCATACATGAAGACCCATCTGTCCTTTTCCAAATGGATTACCTCGTTCCGCACCAATCTTAGATCGGGTGAGAAAACGAAATTTCACACTCAGATCAGGATGATTGGCTTGCAAATCCCAATAGTGACTAATCGCGTCATTCACTTCCTGAGATCTGAGCGTAATCTTGTGTTGCGTGTCTTTGACTTGCACTGCCGTAGCAGTGTCATCTGATACCTGGTCAAAGTCTTCCGCTCCTTCCAGATAGAGGATTTCATCTTCATCAAGGCTGATCCAAGCATGCACACTGTGCCAGATTTGATAGACGTATCCCCTTAGCGCGTCATTTGCTTGACGCTTGGGATCTGCTGTTAGGACTTGTTTTTCTTCCTGATGCTCTGCCATTTATTTCTCGAATCACAATACTAAAAGATGGTCAAAAAAGCCTATATTGCGTTTTGCTTCACCCTGTCCCAAGAAACCCCCTCACCATTTGCGAGTTGTTTTTCTGATTCGGCAATGTCGGCCATTGTGTCAGGGGCGGCGAGAATTTCTGCTGTCTCCCGCCAGGCGTTGACCACTTCATCAACACCTGTACCATTGTCCTTTGCGGCATTTGAGAGTTCCTCGAAAAATTCGTTGCATTCCGCATCGGATAGGTAACGCACCCACGGATAGATTGACAACAGATCAGTCCGTTTGGGACACTCTCGATCTTTGAGAGAACTCAGCAACTTGACTACCACCTCCAAACTCTCATCGGAAAGCCCATCGAGAATCTGTCTTGCTTCCTTCCGCAAATCAACGGTTACCATTTCATCTATCTCCAAATCATTCTTCCAACGCCCGCTTCCACGCATCCAATTTTACCAGCGCCTCAACCGGCGTGAGATGGGCGATGTCTAAATCGCGCAACTCAGACAGCATCGGGTGATCTTTCGTTTCAACCTTTACTTCTGCTGCTGGCGCAAACAGAGGCATCTGCCCGTTCTCCTTCACGCGATCGGGTTGGGGTTTTGATCCCACCGACAGATCGTTTTGCTCCAGTCGAGTCAAAATCTCCTTTGCACGCGCAATCATCTCTGCTGGCATCCCGGCCAGGCGCGCCACCTCAATACCGTAGCTGTGATCGCACCCGCCCGGCACCAATTTATGCAAAAACGCGATGGTATCGCCCGACTCGCGCACGGCAACGCTGTAATTCACCACCCGCGGCAGCAAATCCTCCAATTCTGTCAACTCGTGATAATGCGTCGCAAACAACGTCCGCGGCTGAATCTGTTCGGCATTGTGCAAATACTCCGTCATTGCCCACGCAATGCTCAGCCCGTCAAACGTACTCGTCCCGCGTCCAATTTCGTCCAAAAGCACCAGACTTTTCGGCGTCGCATTATTCAAAATATTCGCCGCCTCATTCATCTCCACCAAAAACGTACTCTCGCCCCGCGCCAGATTATCGGATGCACCCACCCGTGTAAAAATGCGATCCACCATCCCAATACGCGCTTCGCGCGCCGGTACAAAACTGCCGACCTGTGCCAAAAGCACAATCAACCCGGTCTGGCGCAAAATCGTCGATTTCCCCGACATATTTGGACCGGTAATCAGCAGAATTTGATCGTTTTCGCCATCAGTCGTCAAATCATTGGGCACAAAATTACCGCCCGGAAGCAACTGTTCAACCGCGGGATGTCGGCCTTCTTTCACATCAATACGCACGCTATCATCCACCTGAGGACGCACATAATCATTGGAGGACGCCACCTCGGCCAAAGTACCCAGCACATCTACCGTTGCCACGGATAGTGCCGTGCGCTGCACGGGTTCCACCCAACCGGCCACCTCTTCGCGCAACGCGGCAAACAAATCGCGTTCGAGATCTTTGGCCCGCTCATCAGCGCCCAAAATTTTCGCCTCCCAATCCTTTAACTCAGGCGTGATATATCGCTCGGCATTGACCAGTGTTTGCTTGCGCACAAAATACGCGGGCACCTTATCCTGATTGGCCTTGGTGACCTCAATATAATATCCAAATGCCTTATTATACCCCACCTTCAACGACGCGATACCCGTTTTCTCGCGTTCATCTGCCTGCAAATTGGCAACCCAATTGCGCCCGCCCGAGGCGATTTCCCGCAATTCATCCAGTTCTTTGTGATAGCCCGCTCTGATATATCCGCCATCGCTAATCTGAACGGGTGGATCATCTTCAAGCGTGCGAGCGATCAAATCAATCAACTCTGTCAGGTCGGGCATACCCTGATCGCGCGCCCGCGCCAGCAAATCCGCGCGAAATTCACGCAGGGTTTCTCGGAGGGGAACAACCGCTTCTAAAGACCGCCGAAGAGCCACAAGCTCGCGCGGATTTGCCCGATTGCAACAAATTCGGGACATCAACCGCTCCAGGTCTCCAACGCGGCGCAGGGCTTCGCGCGCCTCATCCCGATGCGACGCGGATTCGACAAATGCTTGCACTGCATCTAAGCGCGCTTCAATGCGGCGGACATCCACAAGTGGCTGTGATAACCATGTACGCAGCGTTCGCGCGCCCTGAGGCGTACACGTCTGATCTAAAACCCCAAATAGCGTGCCCTCGCGCCGTCCCTCTTGAATAGTAGTAACCAGTTCCAAATTGCGCTGTGTCACCAGATCCAGTTCCATAACTGACCCGGTGTGTTCGCGCGCCAATCGCGTAATGTGGGATACGGCTCCCTTCTGATTTTCGCGCAAATAACACAGCACCCCACCCGCGGCGCATATCCCAACGGTGAGATCATCGCATCCGAAGCCCTTGAGAGACGCCACCTTGAAATGTTCCTTTAGCGCATCGTACGCATAATGCTGTCCAAAATGCCAATCTTCTATATGCGTGAGCAATGCATCCGGCATCCGCGCTTCAAACTCGGCTTCGTTGTCTTTGGCCCACGACTCAGGTGCCAGCACCTCTGCGGGAGCCACGCGCTCCAATATCTCCCATAAATCATCAGCCGCGCGTTCCGATGCCCGGAACATTCCCGTTGATAAATCCGCTGTTGCCATGCCCAATTGATCGTCAGAAACAAAAATGCCCACGAGGTAATTATTGCGCTTCTGATCGAGCAAATCATCGGACATTACCGTTCCCGGCGATACAACCTGCACCACCTCTCGGCGCACCACTTTTTTGCCCTTTTGCGGCGGCTCCATCTGCTCGCAAATCGCCACCTTTTTTCCGGCTCTGATGAGTCTTGCGAGATAGGTATCCAGCGCGTGATACGGAACACCTGCCAGTGGGATGCGATCTGCACGCCCATTGTTGCGCGATGTCAATGTCAAACCCAAAAGCTGAGATGCAACAACGGCATCATCGTAAAACATCTCGTAAAAATCGCCCATCCGAAATAGCAAAATCGCATCCGGATGCTGCTCCTTAAAACGCGCGTATTGCTCCATCGCTGGTGTTGTGTGTGTCGCCATCCCAATCCTCTAAAGGCTTCTCATTCCCCTACCGCTTTTCGATACGAATAATCAAACAACAACTCCCACTCGCGCAATTGGATTTCGCGGCAAAGCGCATCGTGTGCAGAACGCCCTTCAAGAGCATCGGCACACAGATCGACATAGGCACCTGCATCCCAATGTGCTTGCGTCGTCAAAAACTCTGGCGCGCCGGAAACGCCACCTGCAATGCTGGCCGCCGCCTTGCACAAATCATCAAAAATGGCGTGGTTGCCCACTTTGCCAAACCAGTATTTTGAATTGGAAAAATCGGGTTCGCGGCGATGCATGATGCCGTGCCAATAACTTCCTGTCGCTGTGTGAATACCCTGACTGATGGTGTGAGACGTATCTAAAAAGTTGTGATACAACAACATACCAGAAATACAGACCCGTGCCATATCTTCATCCACCACTGTTTTGCCGGCAAATGCAGACGCCACAGTCAGCGCGTCGAGTGCGCTTTTCGCCGCGGTATTCTCTTCGCCGCCATCCAGTGGATTCAACCGCTTCTCGGAAATCAATCCCGCAAAAACATTGCCATAAGCACCTGTGTCAAAAGACATAACCTCACTCCTTTGTTTTGTTAGATCGCAATAATCGCCTTTAACAAATACAAAAATTCTTTCTCATCGGGAATATACTCAGAATTTCGAAAAAAAAAAGGCCAATTCCCTTTGGAATCGGCCTGTCATGTCCAAATTTCGCGTTATGCACTTTGCACTTGTAATAATTCCCGCGCGTGATGCTGCACTATTTCGCGCTCAAAACCCGCCAATTCTCCGACGACCACATCGTCTTCAGCCCGCTGCAAGCGCACATCGACAATCTGTTCGCACGCGGCATCTGGGGCTGGTGCAACCACGCGGATATAATTATCGGTCAACCCCTGTAAAAGCTGTCCATTGCGGCGGTTTTCAAAAAGCACGGGCAATGTGCGCCCAATAAACCGCGCTTGAAATGCCGCCACCTGTTGCTGTCCCAATTTGCGAAGTATTGCGCCGCGTTGCTTTTTCACCCGTGGATCAACCTGGTTTTGCAGGCGCGCTGCAGGCGTTTTGCCGCGCGGCGAATACGGAAATACGTGCAAATACGTCATGGGATAATTGGCAATCAAATCGCGCGTATTTTGAAATGCCTCATCCGACTCGCCGGGGAACCCCACCATCACATCGCCGCCAATGCCCACATCGGGAATCCGATCTGCGAGTTTTTCAATCAGCGCAATATACTGCCCCCGCGTATAGGGACGGCGCATCGCCTTCAACACACCATTGTCACCGCTTTGCAATGGAATATGCAAATGCCTGCAAAACTTCTGGCTCGACGCAAAAAAATCGATCATGGCATCGGTCACATAAGTCGCTTCAATTGAACTCACGCGAAAGCGTTCTAATCCGTTAACCCGCTCAATAGCCTCCAGCACCTGCAACAAGTCGCGCTCCTCCAAATCCACGCCGTAATCGCCAATATGTACCCCCGTCAGCACCACCTCTCTATAGCCTGCTGCCACCAACTTTTCAACCTGCGACAAGGTACTCTCAATTGTCCGACTGCGACTGCGCCCACGCGCAAACGGAATAATGCAAAACGAGCAAAATTCGTTACACCCTTCCTGAATTTTGACAAAAGCCCGAGCGCGCCCGCCAAAATTGTAAATATCCATATCCTGAAAATCAGCTGTGCGACTGCGCGTCACAAATGTGCGCCCCAAAGAACAGGTATTATTTACCAGGTCGAGAAGTTGCGTCCGCTCTACTGTTCCGACCACCAGATCGACTTCGGGCATTGCAGATAGGGCATCGGGATCGGTTTGTGCATAACACCCCACCGCGACCACGGTACCTGTGGGCGAAATCCGATGCGCTTTGCGCAATGCCTTGCGCGACTGCGCGTCCCCTTGACCTGTCACAGTGCAGGTATTGACGACAGTAACATCTGCCAACTCGCCAAACGGTACCTCGCGATACCCCTGCGCCACAAACTGCTCGGCATACCACTGTGTGTCGTAGGTATTGAGCTTACAACCAAGCGTATAAAACGCAACTGTCTTTTGATCTCGCATGAAACCCAGCCATTTGAAAAAACAAAGCGTTGAGACGATATGCCCCAACGCTTTGTACCTCCTGACACATCTGAGCAATCTTATTCCTCTTTGCTGCTCTGTGCTTTTTCCTCTACTTCCGCTTCTGCTTCCACTGCTTCTTCCACCTCAGCTTCTGCTTCCACTTCTACCTCCGCTTCTGCTTCCACTTCTGCGCGGCGAGGATGTGCAGCTTGAAAAGCGTCGATTTCATCTTGATCGGCAT
The DNA here is from genome assembly GCA_965222605.1 of Candidatus Latescibacterota bacterium. GTDB lineage: Bacteria > Latescibacterota > UBA2968 > UBA2968 > UBA2968 > VXRD01. The sequence goes on along the minus strand of OZ244960.1, from coordinate 5,632,423 downwards.
CGCGCAAACGCTCTCGCACGCTCAATACAATTTTCTTTTGATCTTCGTCAAACTCCACGACTTTCAGCGGCATCCCATCGCCTTCTTCAAAATATTCATCGGGACGTTGAAGATCGTCAATACCCAGTTGGGAGACCGGCACAAATCCCTCTACATGGCCTTCGAGGTCAACGACCACCCCGCGTTCGAGAATACGCGAAATAGTACCTTCTACGGCATTGCCCACCGCATAGGTAACAGCCAGTTTCGCCCAGGGATTTTCAATGGTCTGTTTGTGCCCCAACGAGATGCGCCGCCGCTCTTTGTCGATATTGAGCACGACAATATCCAATTCCTGGCCCTTTTTTATTACTTCGCTTGGATGGCGAATGCGCTTGGTCCAGGACATGTCGGAAATATGCACCAGCCCGTCGATCCCCTCTTCGATTTCGACAAAGGCCCCAAAATTGGTCAAATTGCGCACAGTGCCTCGAAGAGGTGTTCCTGAGGGATATTTTTGGTCGAGATCTTCCCAGGGATCGGGCTGCACCTGCTTGAGACCCAAAGAAATTTTTTGACCTTCCTGATCAACCCGCAGGACCATAACCTCAACTTCATCGCTGATGGAGACCAGCTTGGAAGGATGGCGAATATGCTGCGTCCACGACATTTCAGAAATGTGTACCAACCCTTCGACACCCTGCTCCAACTCGACAAAAGCCCCATAATCCGTAATGCTGACAACTTTGCCTATCACCTTGCTATCAACCGGATATTTTTCCTCGACACCTTTCCAGGGATGGTCTTGTAATTGCTTCATACCCAGCGAAATACGCTCGCGTTTTTCATCGTAATTGAGCACCTTAACTTCTACTTCTTCACCGATGGACAAGACTTCTGATGGATGTCCAACGCGCCCCCAGGCAATATCCGTAATATGCAACAACCCGTCTAAGCCGCCCAGATCGATAAATGCGCCAAAATCGGTGATATTTTTGACCGACCCCTGACGCACTTGCCCCACTTCCAATGTGGCGAGAATCTGTTTGCGCAGCCTGGAGCGTTCTTCTTCGAGAACGACACGGCGAGAAATGACAATATTTCGGCGATTCTTGTTGAGCTTGATAATACGAAACGGGTACACATTGCCGAGAAATTGATCAAAATTTTTGACCTGTTTGATGTCAATTTGAGAGCCTGGCAAGAAAGCATCGACGCCGAAAAGATCGACCACAATGCCACCCTTGATTCGCCTCATCAAACGCCCCTCAACAATCTGATCACTGTCATACGCGTCCTTAATGCGATCCCACACACGCATAAAGTCAGCTTTGGTCTTGGACAGCACCACCTGGCCTTCTTGATCCTCAATGCTCTCTAAAAAAACCTCGATTTCATCGCCTTCTTCTATAGCTGGCGGATCGCCAAACTCAGAGAGAGGAATCGCGCCTTCAGACTTGAAACCAATATCTACCACTACGATTCCGTCGTGGATGGACCTCACAGTGCCCATAACAATTTCGCCCTGCTTAATGGTCTCTAACGTCTCCTCGTAGAGCTCCATCATTTCATTAAATTCTGCCTCGCTATATTCGCTTTCATCCAGCGCGGCCAGTGCTTCTTCAGGGGTGGGTTTGGGAAGGGTATTAACGGCCATACTAAATAATTCCTTTCACGCTAAAAAATCGCGCAAAACATTAAAAAAGAACGACGAACAACGTCGCTCAAACCCTGCCGACACCTTATCGTTAACCATTGTGGGAAGCGGGTGCGACCGTGCCGGCTTTCCGCCGCATTCGCTTGAGAACCGCGAGATGACGCATCACCTCATGAGTAATAAAATTGTAGGCGTCGCGTCGCCTATCGGACAATTGTTCTGGACAACTAAAAATGGGCTCGCCAAACCGCACCTGCAACCGCTCCAACCCAACCATCGTTTTCCAGATATTGACTGTGCCCGAAAGATATACGGGTATCACAGGTGCCTGAGTGCGATAAACCAGCATGCCAACCCCTGCTCGGGGGCGCAGGAAACCGGGGCACTTATTGCGCGTGCCTTCTGGAAAGATGAGCACGGGATTACCTGCCTGCAAAGTTTTTGTCCAGGCCAAAAATGCGCTGCGGTCTCCACGGCTTCTATCAACGGGCATCGCGTGCAACCTGTGAATCAACTTTCCCAGCAACGGAATAGGAAATAGTTCAGCCTTAGCAAGATACCAAAGTTCGCGTCCTGCCGCAACTCCAATAATAATGGGATCGACGTAAGAACAATGATTAGCAGCGAAAATTAAAGCACCCGACTGGGGTATATGACGCCGACCTTCGACCCGTAACCGAAAGAGAACAACGGCCAGCCCGTAGGCCAGCCACCAACAAAAGCGATAAAATGTCATCGATATCATCCATTTATCATTCACGCCCTATTTTGCTGATGGGCAAGTGCCACAATCCGATCTACTTGTTCTGCTATTGACAATTCCGTGGTATCTATACATACGGCATCAGGTGCGGGCCACGCGCCGCGCCGTAACTGCGTCTCCCGGTCGCGGATATCCCGAATGCGAATTTCGTCCAACAGCGACTCAAATTTGGCGGATTCGCCCCTTTTTTCGAGGTCTCTGAGCCGTCGCCGCGCGCGTTCGGCGGGATCGGCAACGAGAAAAATTTTCAATTCCGCATCTGGAAAAATAGCAGTACCAGTGTCTCGACCCTCTAAAACAATACCTCCATCCCGTCCCATGGCCCGCTGTAATTCAATGAGCACATCGCGCACCCCCGGATGGACAGCTACGCGAGACGCAGCCTGCGAAATTTCAGATGAGCGAATCGCACCGGATATATTTTTTTCATTAAGCAGGGTTTGCAACTGTCCTTCTCGCGTTTCAAATGCGATATTGAGCGAGCTACACAATTCAGTCACGTCATCGGCATCATCGGGATCAACGCCCTGTTGCAAAGCTGCCAGGCCCACAGCGCGATACATGGCCCCGGTATCCAGATAGAGGTACCTCATTTGCTTTGCAACAAGCCGCGCAGTCGTGCTCTTGCCGGCACCTGCCGGGCCATCAATCGCAACGACAATCCCATTTTCGCGCATAAATTGCTCATTGTTCATGGTTCAGCCCGACCAGTTCCCGAAGCCTCTTTACTTCTACTTGTGTCAGATGCCGCCATTGGCCTAACTTGAGATGTCGCGTTGTGAGACCGGCAAAATGCGTGCGTGTCAAAGATTGCACCCGATGTCCTGCTGCTTCGCACATTCGCTTCACTTGTCTTTTCCGCCCCTCGTGAAGCACCAATTCCAACTCTGTGTCCCCACCTCTTGCGCACATTACCCGAATATGTGCAGGGGCAGTGACGCCATCGCTGAGCTTCATTCCCTCTCGCAGTCCTGTCAATACCGCCTCACCGGGATGCCCGCTCACCCAGGCGCAATAGACTTTTTTTACGCCATACCGCGGATGGGTCAACCGAAATGCCAAATCGCCATCATCCATCAACAACAAAACCCCTCGCGTATCCAGATCGAGCCGTCCGACGGGAAAAACCCGAGCATCAATGCCGCGCAACAATTTGTAAATTGTTTGGGCATGATGCGGGTCGCGCGCCGATACCAGATATCCCGGGGGTTTGTGTAATAAAATATAAGTTTGTCGATCAACCGATTGGATCGCCTGGCCATTGACACATACCCGATCGCTACGCGGGTTTAATCGCGTCCCCGGATGTGTCACAACAGCGCCATTTATTTTAACGCTACCCGTTTGAATCAACCGCTCGCTCGCCCGCCGCGAAGCCACCCCCGCGCGAGCCAGAAACCGGTTCAGGCGCTCTGTCATGGGTATCCCGTTCGCTTTCCCCATCAGTATTGATCACGCCCGATAACGGGCTGTCTTTGCCTTCGGCCACCCGTTGCTCCTCTTCTCGGAGCAATTCTTCCAACTCGCGAATCCTGGGCAGATCAGACAGGGTCTTGAGGCCAAAATGCTTTAAAAAATCGCGTGTCGTGCCGTATAACAAGGGCCGCCCAGGCGCATCTGACCGACCGGAAATGCGGATCAGCCCTTTTTCCATCAATTGCCGCAAAACGCCATCGACAGACACACCGCGAATATGCTCGACCTCTGCTTTGGTAATCGGCTGCTTAAAAGCCAGAATGGCGAGGGTTTCCAGGGAAGCCTGAGAAAGCCGAGGCGCGACTTTCTCGCGCATCAGTTGCCGAATCCAGGGCGCAAATTCGCTGTGTACAGCCAATTGAAAGCCACCCGCGACTTCGACAACCCTGAAACTGCGCCCCGTCTGTGCGTATTCTTCATTGAGATCATTGACATAAGCGCGAATTTCTTTTGCGCCAGTATGCTGTCCCAAAACCGATGACAGGCGCAATGCTCCCAGAGGGTCATCGGCTGCAATCAACAACGCTTCAACCACGCCTTTGTTGCGTGCATCTTCATCGGTAGCCAAATTTGCGACGCGCGCGTCATCTCTTTCAGACATCGGTTATGGTCTCCTCAAAAGACGCCGTGTCTAAAACATCGCGGCGATAAACCCAGAGTTCCCCATCGATATCGGCTTGTTGAACGCGAACTTTTCCTTCTTTCATCAATTCCAGCAACGCGACAAATGTCACCACAACAACAATGCGATGTGTACTGGCAATCAGTTCACTAAATGGAACCTGATGCCGCCGCTCAAGTATATCGAGCACGTATTCGGCGCGCTCCTCTGTGGTCACATCGACCCGCGTCACCTCGTGAAAATCGACTTTTGGTGCAGCATCCATTGCTTGCTTAAAGGCGCGGAGCAATTCGAACAGGCTCACGGGACGAAATTCCCCGGCTTCGGCCGCGCGTTGCTTTCGAATATCTTCCAAATCCATCGAAGCACCCCGATAAAAAACATCGCGGTACTCCGTCTGCTGATCGTCCATCCACGTGGCTACTTCTCTGAATTGCTGGTATTCCAATAAGCGGCGCACCAATTCCTCGCGCGGATCTCCTTCTTCCTCCTCAGCCTCTGGATCAGAGGGCAATAACATGCGCGATTTGATACGCATCAATGTGGCGGCCATCACGACAAAATCGCCAGCGACCTCTAAGTTTAATCGCTGGATGATCTCGACGTATTCTAAAAATTGCCGCGTAATATCGGCGATGGGAATATCGTAGATATCTATCTCGTTTTTTTGAATGAGAAAGAGCAACAGATCCAGCGGGCCTTCAAACAAATCGAGCTTTACGCCATAAGGCGCGGCATCCGGATCGAATCGAGCCGTTAAATTGGATGCAATCATCGCGCCTCCTTCTCTTGTTTTTTTATCCTATCTCGCGCTTTGCGAGAAATCCGATTCCATACGCCGGTAAAACCCATCGCCTTTTTCATGGCCAAAAGCGTTTCATGTGCAAGTACTTGCGTTTTGAGCGTACCTTCGTAAATCACTTGCTCGATATAACCCGACTGCGCCGCAAAATGTGCTCGGCGTTGGCGGATAGGATCGAGAAACACATTGAGCGCGCGGGCCAATTTATCTTTGACTTCGACATCGCCCACGCAGCCCTGACGATAGCGGATTTTGAGATCTTCAACCTCAGCGATATTGGGATTAAACGCATCGTGATAGACAAATACGGGATTGCCTTCAACAGTGCCCGGAATATCTGCGCGAACGCGCCTGGGATCTGTGTACATACCGCGCACTTTTTTTTCTACCGTCTTTTCATCGTCAGACAAAAAAATCGCATTGTCGAGACTTTTGCTCATCTTGGCCTGTCCATCAGTCCCCACCAGAGTAGGCACATCGCCCATGAGGAGTTCGGGAATGGGAAATACATCGCCGTAATACGCGTTGAACCGACGCGCAATTTCTCGCGTCACTTCAACGTGTGCCTCATTGTCTTTTCCCACCGGCACAACATGTGCGCGCGGCATCAAAATATCGGCACTTTGAAGCACGGGATACCCAATCAGGCCAAATGGAATTGCCTCATCTGTCATATTCGCCGCACGTGCCATATCTTTCACACTGGGCAACCGCGCCACGCGGGGCAGTGTCACGAGCATCTCAAAAAACAGATTCATCTCGTACACAGCGTGAATGGTTGATTGAAGGTAAATGGTTGATTTTTTTGGATCTATGCCTACAGACAAATAGTCCAATACCATCTCATAGATATTTTCACGCAGTGCATCGATGTATTCTTTTTGGGGCTGCGTGGTCAACATGTGCAGGTCGGCCACTAAAAAATAGCACTCGTAATCATCTTGCAAGGCCACGCGGTTTTTCAAAGACCCGACATAGTGCCCCAGATGCAAACGCCCCGTGGGCCGATCACCTGTCAAAATTCGCTTTTTGTCAGACATGCATTTGAGGGGACTGATAAAAACCGCCAGTCCCAGCCTTTTTAATCATCCATAAAAAGATAGGGACGCCAGCGACGGTCTGGCACCCCGATATGATGTCGAATAAAGGTCACGCGGTTGGGAGACTGCGGCTTGCGCAATAATGACAAACCGGCTTCTGCAGGCGTATGGTCGCCCTTGCGGTTGTTGCACCGATTACAGGCGCATACCAGATTGTCCCATGAATTGCGCCCATTATGAGATCTCGGCACCACATGATCAATGGTAAATGGACCGCGGCGAACACCACAATACTGACACTGGAACCCATCGCGTTTTAAGATATTGCGCTTGGTCAAGGCGAGTGGCTTGAGAGGCACACGCACATATACGGCCAGACGCACCACACTCGGCACGGGGAATGAATCGCTCACCGTATGGATACGAGAGTCGCACGCTTCAACCACTTCTGCTCGACCTCGAAAAACCAGCACAATAGCCCTGCGTACAGAACACACATGCAGTGGTTCGTAACTCTGATTGAGCACCAGCACAGACTGATTGAGCACTGTGGGCATCGTCACGGGCATGATAAAACACCTCAAAAATAGCGATTAGCCTCCTCCCATCCACTCTCTACCATAAATCCTCATGATATATCGCATTGACTACAAGGTGTCAAGCCTTATTCACTGCTCTTAAACAGCAACGCAATATATTGTAATTCAAAAAAAATAGAATATACAAGATATTGTGGTGACATGAACCATTTGACCTGCTATACTGATGTTGTGCTGCGACTGTACAGTTGTACACCGCTCCGATAAACTGCGTAACATCAGTTATTCGCATTAAGACAGGGCGGTGCAACTGCCTGCCGGTTCGATAATGCGGGTCAACTCAGCACCTCCCAATGCCCCCCTCTGGCTGGACCAACGCGGCGTAGGCGGTCTTGTTCTTGTAGTTTGGCAAGCTGTTTTTCGATAGCGCGCGTGGTGACACTGAGTGCTTCAGCGAGTTTGGCAATCGTCATGTCGGGGTTTTCCGTGAGTCTGGCCAAAATCTCGACATCCGTTTTCTCCGAACTTTTCTCCGAACTTTTCTCCGAACTTTTCTCCGAACTTTTCTCCGAACTTTTCTCCGAACTTTTATCTAAATTTTGATTCTTTTCCGAACTTTTCTCCGAACTTTTCTCCGAACTTTTCTCCGAACTTTTATCTAAATTTTGATTCTTTTCCGAACTTTTCTCCGAACTTTTTGGCAAAGCATCCACTAATCTCAGTTCTTCTACGGGCTTTCGGTGAACCGTTGCGGTAAATAAGTTGCCCTCATGGTCATCCACAAAATCGAGCTGCGGCCATGCATCCAGGGCGCGTTTGATGCCAGAACCCAATCCGTGATAGGGCAATAGTCCCTTAGCCACATAAGAAACCAAAATTGGGTTGCGGATATTGGAATTGCCGGATAGGATTTTTTCAACAGTCAGATTGTTGGGCAAATGACCAGGACTGATGATTTCAATGCGATTGTCGAAAATGAACAGTCGGATCGGCGCGCTTACCAGATAATCCCGATGCACCAGAGCATTGACCAGCAACTCTTCGAACACACTTATTGGAACTTCTGGCAATCCCGGCGCATTTACGCCGCGTCCGGCCTGCACCTTGTGCAAATTACGCATGACAAAAGCCAGGGTATCATCAAAGACCTTGGGCAATGGCCCAGCGAAATCCTCGGTATCAACATAGTCTGTGACGTGAATTTTATTGCCGGGATAGCGGATGGCTTTTACGACGAACTGCGGTGTGATCCATTCTGGCTGCTCAGCAAACATCAGTACGCCCGCCAGATTCAAATATCCATCCTCAGTGGCGAGATTCATGTTTTGGAGCAGGCGGACCATTTCTTCGGAGGTATCCGGGTAATCTTGATTATGAACCTCACGCAAAAAATCGCGAAAACGCAATTTATCCAATTTGTCAACGCCCGCCTGAGTGGGTAATTCATCTGCATAAAACTGCGCGGAGATCTGGAACAGCCGACGCAGTTCTTCTTTCGAATTCACCCGCCGCTTGTCCGCCCCGGTCTTCAACCAGATTACCCCGTTATTGTCGAAATAGGGTTTGTCAATACCCTTGGGCACAGTTAGCACAATCACGAGGCAGCCATTGTCCAGTGCCACATTCTCTGTCTGCACGATCAAAGGACTACGCACCAATTGACTCGCGGCATTGCTGATGAGTTGGTTGATGCGGGAAACATCCGCCATACCAAGCCCCGGTGTGGTACCGTCATCAGCTACACCAATAAAAATTGTGCCCCCATTGGAATTGGCAAACGCCGCCATCTCAGAGGCCAATGATGCGGCATTACGCACATCAACCTTGAACTGGCGGGTACTGTCTTCTCCCAAAGCGATTTGGGAGAAGAGGGTTTGAAGGGTCATTGCGAACTCCTGTCCTACTAATCGAAACGTTCATGCTAATTCTGGCGTATCCATTGGTTTCTAATTTCAGCAAATTCATCATCTGACCGGCAAATAGCTTTCCATTCTTTTAGTACAGCAGGAATAGAATTGCCCCGCTCGGTGTAAAACTCAAACTAAAATGTAATTAAAAAATAAAGCCGAGCACAACATGCTTGTACTCGGCCACGTCCATGGTGCCTTGGAATTTGATGGCAGCAGGCCACAATTGGTCTTCAAACTCAGAATTGACACCCGTTTGAATACGCATTGCACAAATCCTCTTTCTTATAGATCGGGCAAAATGGCGCAACATCTCTTACTCATCAACCAGGCCCGCATAGGCATGTGCATCCATTAAAAACTCTGTCTCTGAAGGATCTGAAAGACGCACTTGAATCATCCACCCATCACCATAAGGCTCGTCATTGACCAGAGCAGCATCATCTGTCAACTGGGTATTGACATCAACCACCTCACCCGAAACCGGTGCAATGAGATCGGACACAGTCTTGACCGCCTCAATTATGCCATAAGACTCCCCCTGAGCGACAAAATCGCCAGGCTCTGGCAATTCTAAAAATACAATATCGCCCAACTCGCCCTGCGCGTAATCCGTAATCCCACATGTGCCCGTATCACCTTCAATTCGAACCCAGTCGTGATCGCTATTAAAAAGTAAATCTTTTGGAATATCCGACATTTTCTGCTCCTTTGTACCTTTGCCTATGGGTGAGAATGGGCTTCAACCCCCATAGCCCAACTTGTTCACAAATTCTGTTGTTGCTCGTCCTGTTCTAAAATCCTCATGTTGCAAGGCATGGAGATGAAAGGGAATGGTCGTTGGCACGCCTTCGATCACAAACTCTTCCAGCGCGCGTATCACCCGCGCAATTGCCTCGTCGCGCGTGTCGCCATATCCGATGAGCTTGACCAAAAGGGAATCGTACTGAGGGGGAACGGTATATCCCGTATATACATGTGAATCAATGCGAATGCCCGGGCCACCCGGCATGTGAAAAGAAGTAATTGTGCCGGGTGCGGGCCTGAAATTGTGCTCGGGGTCTTCGGCATTGATCCGACACTCAATAGCATGCCCTTTGAAATCAAGCATATCTTGAGACATTGGAAGAGATGCACCGGCTGCGATGTGGATCTGCCATTTGACCAGATCGAGTCTTGCCACCATCTCCGTAACCGGGTGTTCGACCTGAATGCGCGTGTTCATTTCCAAAAAATAAAAGTCACCGGAAGCGTCGAGCAAAAACTCAACCGTGCCAGCACTGGCATATCCAACCGAGAGGGCACCTTTAATAGCGGCATCTCCCATGCGCTGGCGCATGGCGTCATCGACCACAGGAGAAGGCGACTCTTCAATGAGCTTTTGGTGCCGACGCTGCACCGAACACTCGCGTTCCCCCAAATGCACAATATTCCCCGCCAAATCTCCCAACACTTGAATCTCAACATGCCGGGGCTGCACAATCTCTTTTTCCAAATAGAGCGCACCCGACGTAAATGCCGCCCGCGCCTCGGCCTGCGCCATTTGCCACGCGCGTTCCAACTCGCCCTCTGAAAACACAGTGCGCATTCCCCGTCCGCCTCCGCCTGCCACGGCCTTGAGACGCACGGGGTATCCAATGCTACGCGCGGCCTGTTGGGCTTCCTCATAGCTCTCCAAAACCCCTGTACCCGGCGCAACGGGCACACCGGCCTCTTGCATGGTCTCTCTTGCAATGGCCTTATCGCCCATTTTGCGTATCGCTTCGGCAGATGGGCCAATAAAAACAATGCCGCAGGTGCCGCAAATTTCGGCAAACTCGGCATTCTCGGCCAGCGGCCCATAGCCCGGATGAATCGCATCGGCATTAGTCACTTCAGCAGCACTTAAAATGCGCGGGATATTTCGATAACTTTGCTCGCCGGGAGGTGGACCAATACAAACATCTTCATCGGCCATACCGACATGCAGTGAATTGCTATCCGCTTCGGAGTAAACGGCCACAGTTTTCAGGCCCAACTCTTTACAGGCTCGGATAATACGCAGCGCAATCTCGCCGCGGTCGGCAATGAGAACTTTCTCAAACAAGGGTATGATCTCAAAAAAGGAAAGGTCAATAGGGCCTGCTCATTCGCAGGGGGAGGGCAAGCGACAATAAGCGAACGTGCATCCCCGAAAGGGTCACGGCTACTTTTGTGGATCAATTAAAAACAAGGGCGTATTGTATTCGACGGGTGCGGCATTTTCAACCAGTACGCGCACCACACGACCATTCACATCACACTCGATTTCATTCATAATTTTCATGGCTTCAATAATGCACAGGGTCTGTCCTCTCGTCACCTCATCGCCCTCTGTTGCATAAGGCGGTGCATCGGGGTCTGGCGATTGGTAAAACATACCCACCATAGGCGATCGCAAAGTATGATAGCGGCCATCGTCTTCACTTACTGCATCTTCAGCCGGAGACTCAAGTGCATCAACAGGTGCAGATGCTGACGCCGGTTGTGCGGCCAGCGTTTGCAAAATGGGGACTTGCTTACTTGCGCGCACAATGCGAATGCGCCCGCGCCCAAAGAGCTTGCGTTCAATCTCAACTTCCTGCACATCATCGGCACCAATCAGATCGATGAGTTCTTTTGCACTCGCTATTATCTGTTTGGAAATTTTCACAATGATCTCCTAAACCCGTTCGACATAAGATTGGGTGCGCGTATCAATTTTTAACACATCGCCAATCTCGACAAATAGCGGAACCTGTACTGTCGCCCCGGTCTCTACGCGCGCGGGCTTTGTGCCGCCAGTGGCCGTATCGCCTCGCAAGCCGGGATCGGTTTGATCGACTTTCAATTTCACAAAAATGGGCAGTTCCACACCCAGGGCACTTCCCTCGGCAATCAGTACATCGACAATCTCATTTTCCTGCAACAGCTTTTGCGCATCGCCCACAGTCTCTGTGGTCACTTCGTATTGGTCGTAGGTGCGGGTATCCATAAAAATGTAAAACGTATCTTGTTTATATAAGTATTGGCTCTTTCGTTTTTCCAGGCGAACATCATCTACTTTGTCGCCCGACCGGAATGTGCGGTCAATCACAGCACCCGACTTTACACCCTTGAGCCTGGTGCGCACGACCGCAGCACCTTTGCCGGGCTTAAAATGCTCAAACTCAGTCATAAAAAAAAGCTGCCCATCCAGGCGAATAACCATACCATTGCGAAAGTCAGAAGTAGAAACCATAAAATTATCCTTGCTTTGACGCGCTAAAGCCAATAAGTGGGGGATGAGATATAAAAGCATCCCAAAATGGGTTGTGCTGCTGAGATGGGTGTATAAACGCACCAATCCATTGAAAATCGGAAAAACCAGCTTTCTGAAAGGCCCACTGATACGTTTCTGGTTTGAGAAAATAATTCTTAAACTCAAACCGCGTGCCATCTTCATTGATCATTTGATACGAAATAACATCGCCGTATTGGGCGAAGGAGATAGTTCCCCTGGGAACATCCTGGACATTGTCATTGAATCCGATAAATCGCCCCCCGGTCGCAGTCTATTATAAGCCACATGGACAAAATTGAGAAGTTCCTCTTTTGTCCCGGCATAATTTAAAAGATACATCGCCATCACGACATCGACAGATTCAGCCATATCGAGTTGTGCCACATATTTTCGGAATGAGAGTTGCTTGGAATCCCTATAGGCCTCCGCAATTCCGTCATACTCACTTTCGGATTGATTCATAATCCCTCTGATTCCGGCAGATTCCGCAACGCATCCAGGCGGGCAATAATATGCTCATTGTCGGGTTCGCGTGCAATCACCTGTTCAAAAATTGCGATGGCCTCCTGAATAAGGCCCTGGCTCGCGTAAAGCTCGGCCAACGTGATCGTTGCAATAACAGGGGCTTCTCCCCCGGATTTTGGTTCGCGTTTGAGCGACATAACCAGTACATCTAAATCGTCCTCGACATCTTTCTCTAAGAGAGCCTGAGCAAATGCCTCGCTCTCTGATACGACTCCAGGACCGTCAGACTCAGGACCGTTGTCTTGCTCCTCTTTAACCGCCTCGCCTTTGAGTTTGCGAATCTGCTCTATGAGTTCGAGACTAAATGGATCGCGTACATGAGCCTGTTCAAAATATTTGAGCGCGAGGTCGTCACGGCCCAATTGCAAAGCGATTTTGCCCATATACCAGCGTGCGGCAAGATGACCGGCATCTAATTGCAATACCCTTTGAAACGCCAGACGCGCTTCTTCATAATGCCCGGTCGCCTGATAGCACTTGCCCATCACCACGTGGCCCGCCGTATATGACGGTCGATAGCGCAATCCGCGGCGACAAACCTCAATTGCGCGTGCGACCTCTCCTTGCTGCAACAACCCATCTGCCAGGCGCGCAAATAAAATGGACGTCGGATTCTGATCGCAGATTTTTTGGAGTTTTTTTAATACCGACATGGGAGTAAATCGCCGCTAAAAAAGAGCGGGCATAATAGGAAAAAGGTCCGAAATTGTCAACGATAAATAAAGATTAAACCAGATCTTATTCCATTTCTATTGCGCCGTCTTCCCGCACAATTACACAAAAATAGATTGACGCACAACAAAATCGTGCTCAAATGTAAAAAATCTGACCAAAAAATCCAATGTAAAATCAGCTAGCAATTTCGACTATTCCCGATGTGATTTACCTTGTCTCATAAGCGTGAAATGGATATATTCCCACTTCGCCACAAGAAGCAATTCTATTCATAACATTGATGTTTAACAATCTGTTACGCTTACAAGGAGCACCTTAATGAAGCTGTGGCACCTGTTTGTTTCTTTCACCAAAGTCGGCGTTTTGCTTATGGCGGCGGTCCTTCGATGATTCCCCTCATTCAAGAAGAAGTTGGCGATCGCAATGCTGCGATCGCTGCTTTTGTAGCCATCAATTTTCTCAATCTTCATCTCGCTCTGGCCATTGTTGTAACCGCAGCCCTCGGCCTTGCATTTTATCGATAACCACAAAAAAGTATAGACATTCAGGACATACTATGTACACCTCTTATACCCAAAAGACCCTCTCCGGGACCAACTTATCAACCGCAGAAATGCACGCTGTTCTTCAAACGCCTGATCGCGATATTCTGCCGCTTCTACACGCGGCATACCAGGTGCGCCATCATTATTTTGGGAGCAAAGTACACATTCATGTGCTGATGAATGCCAAAAGTGGCTTGTGTCCCGAAGACTGCGCCTATTGCTCGCAATCGGCCGTCTCAAATGCACCGATTGATAAATATCCCCTGCGACCAGCCCGTGAAATGATAGATGCAGCCCGCAAAGCTAAAGAAAATGGTGCGTATCGCTACTGCATTGTTACGAGCGGACGCGCGCCCACTGATAATGAAGTTGATGCCATTACAGGTGTAGTCCGCCAGATCAAACGGGAAGTAAATATCGACATCTGTTGTTGTTTGGGCTTGCTGACGGGCGAAAAAGCACAGCGCTTAAAAGACGCCGGTGTCGATCGCGTCAATCACAACCTCAACACCAGCAAAGCGCATACCCCGCATATTGTATCCACACATACCTACGCAGACCGCCTGAAAACCCTGTACAACATCCAAAAAGCGGGCCTGGATACGTGCAGCGGCGGCATTATCGGCATGGGGGAAACCCACGATGACATCATTGATATGGCCCTGTCTTTGCGCGACCTCGGCGTCAACTCCATTCCCGTCAATTTCTTACACCCCATCGCGGGAACGCCCCTGTCGAATCAAAATTCTCTGACCCCACACGATTGTCTGCGCGCATTGTGTCTATTCCGCTTTGTCAACCCATCAACCGAAATTCGCGTGGCAGGTGGTCGAGAAAAAAATCTCCGATCTCTCCAACCCCTGGCACTGTACCCGGCTAACTCACTCTTTATGGAAGGGTATTTGACCACAGGTGGCCTGGATGTAAAAGATACACACCAGATGATTGCTGACCTGGGATTTGAAGTTGAAACAATACAAAGCGAATCCCAAAACGATCATCTTCTGGCGATTGGCACACAGGCATAGCAGACGAGTATCAGCGATAAAAACAAATATGTGGACCTACGATAAAAAATACGACGTCATTGTTGTTGGCGGTGGACATGCGGGAGCAGAAGCCGCACTGGCCTCAGCGCGCATGGGCTGTGAAACGCTGCTGCTGACCATGAACCTCGACACCATCGCACAGATGTCGTGCAACCCGGCCATTGGCGGCATTGCAAAAGGCCATATGGTGCGCGAAATTGATGCTCTGGGCGGTGAAATGGCTCGCAATATTGACGATACGGGGCTGCAATTTCGCATGCTCAATCGGCGCAGAGGCCCCGCCGTACAGGCTCCCCGGGCGCAGGCTGATAAAAAAGCATATCAGTTTCGCATGAAAGAAATAGTCGAAAACCAGCCATACCTCGATGTCAAACAGGGCTTACTCGAAGATCTCGTGGTCAAAAATAGACGCATTGAGGGCGTGGTCACCAAAGCCAAAACGGTTTTTGCCACCAAAACCGTAATTCTGACCACGGGCACCTTCCTCAAGGGCCTCATTCATGTGGGCGATTTTTCCTACAGCGCGGGTCGCGCAGGTGAGCAAGCAGCCGACAAAGCATCTGACGGCCTCTCGCAACTCGGCTTTGAACTCGGGCGGCTCAAAACTGGCACGCCACCGCGCGTCAATGCGCGCAGCATCGACTTTGACACATGCGAAGAGCAACCCGGCGATACCGATCCCCGCCCCTTTTCCTACCATACCGACTGCATTGAGCAAGAGCAACTAAGCTGTCATCTCACAATGACCGTGCAAAAAACGCACGATATTATTCGCAGCAATCTGGATCGCTCGGCCATGTACAGCGGACGCATCCAGGGTGTAGGACCTCGATATTGCCCCTCGGTAGAGGACAAAATTGTGCGTTTTCCCGACAAAGAAGGGCATCAAATATTCCTCGAGCCCGAAGGGTATCACACCCTTGAAGTCTATCTCAATGGCCTGTCGATGAGCCTGCCCGAAGATGTGCAGGTCGAGGTTGTACGCAGCATTCCCGGTCTCGAACGAGCCGAGATCATGCGCCCGGCCTATGCCGTCGAATACGACTATGTGCCTCCAACGCAAATCCATCCCACCCTGGAAACCAAACCCATCGCCGGTCTGTTTTTTGCGGGGCAAATCAACGGCACCACTGGATACGAAGAAGCCGCTGGACAGGGGATTATGGCGGGCATCAACGCCGCCTTAACAGCCCGGGACGACGATCCCATAATCCTGGATCGCTCGCAGGCTTATATCGGCGTGCTAATTGACGACCTCGTGACCAAAGGCACAGAAGAACCCTATCGCATGTTTACCTCACTGGCCGAATATCGCCTGCTCTTGCGGCAGGACAACGCGGATTTGCGTCTATGCGAACTCGGACGAAAAATTGGCCTGCTCTCCAACGAGGCGTATAACCGCTTTTGCAAACGCAAACGACAAATCGATGAAGAAATCGAACGGCTGCGATCAACGCGCCTCACCCCAACTGACAATGTTCAAACAACACTCAAAGCGTCGCATTCTTCCCCGTTGAAACGCGCGGTGACACTCGCCGAACTTTTGCGGCGCCCAGAATTATCTTACGACATTGTCACACAATTGTCACCTGCTGCTGAAACCCTGCCCGAGGATGTGTGTGAATCGGTCGAAATTGAACTCAAATACGAAGGATATCTCGACCGACAAGAAGAACAGGTGCAACGCTTTCACAATTTGGAAAAAAAACACATTCCCGAAAACTTTGACTATGATGCCATTGCGGCTTTGCGAAATGAAGCTGTTGAAAAGTTCACCCGCATCAGACCCCGATCACTGGGGCAGGCATCTCGCATTCCCGGCATTTCGCCTGCGGATATTGCTCTACTTATGATCATGATCAAAAAACGCGGTACACCTGTATGAAACTCCATCCCGAACAAATCCGCGCCATTGTATCGCTTCTATCGGACTGCTCCCCCGACATTGCGGATCGCCTGCGCCAAAAACTGTATGATCTGGGAGAGAAAGCCACACGCGAAATCCACAGTGCCTGTGCCGATGACTCACGCGCACACCGAGAAGTCAGCCGCGTGCTCAGGCGATTTAGAGAACCTTCTCTCGACATGAGGTTTCGCAATCTCACCCGCGATCAACACGGCGATATTGCCCTCGAAGAAGGCGTCTTTGCACTGGCGCGATTCGGATATCCCGACCTCGATGAAAGTACTTACAAAACGCGCCTGGGATACATGGCCTTTGAACTCGCGCCCAGGATTGCTCCCGACGATCATCCCATTCGCATCATTCGCACGCTCAATCATTATCTCTTTGACGAGCAAGGGTTTCACGCATCTACCCGCCATGATCCCGACGACACGTATTTCAACCGCGTGCTCGATCGCAAACGCGGCTGGCCGATCACGCTTTCAGCGGTCTATCTCATTCTCGCACAACGCCTGGAATTATCCATCTCAGGCGTTGCCTTACCCAAGCACTACATCGTCAAATACACCCAAAACGATCAACATATTTATATTGACCCGCACAATCGGGGGCAGATCCTCACGGCAAATGAATGCACCGACCTCATTGGTGCAGAAATTCCAGACGATCTTTTTGCTGAAGCCAGCAACAGCTTCACACTCTTTCGCATGATGAACAACCTCAGATATACGTATCTAAACCTGGACGACCCAAACCGCGCAAAAAAACTCGAAAATCTCATGCACATCCTTCAGCCTGATATATAAGCGGAGGTGCTAATGCCAGACAACATCAAAATTATCGCGCAAAACCGAAAAGCACGGCGCGACTACCACATCCTCAGCACTTATGAAGCCGGCTTGCAATTGCGAGGCACAGAAGTCAAAGCTCTGCGCGAAGGCCGGGCCAATTTGAAAGATGGCTACGCGCGTATTGAGGGCGGAGAAGCTTATTTGCACAACACGCATATCAGCGAATATGCACAGGGCAACCAGTTTAATCACGACACTGAGCGCAAACGCAAATTGCTGCTCCATCGCCATGAAATCAATCGCCTGAGGGGATATGTCAACGAAAGAGGCCACACATTAATTCCCCTCAAACTCTATTTCAAACGCGGCAAAGCCAAAGTCGAACTCGGCGTGGCACGCGGCAAAAAACAATTTGACAAGCGGCGCGACATTGCCCTCCGAGATGCCCAGCGCGAAGTCGAACAAGCGCTGAAGACACGCATCCAAAGTGGGAGGTAAATCATCACATCTGCACACACAATAGTCATTGACCTCCCCTCCAATGACCCTGGCTATTACTACGACACCCATGTCAAAATGGGGCTTCACGGCGAAATCAAACTTTCTCAAAAAGTCCTCGAACACTGTCGATGCGGCGGCAAGTCGCCTTTTATGGTCATGGATGCAAAAAGCGGCGAACCCACCTGGTGCCCGTGTTATCCCTTTCGGATGAAGATTATTCACATTGACAAATACATCCGCCAATCGGGCATTCCTGATCGATTTCGCTTTAAGTTCTTACGAGACTTTAAGGAGCAGTATGAGAATGGGCAGCCCATCCCAGGAGCGAAATTACTCAAACAACATTTTGAGGCATTGTACGATAAAATTCTCACTAAAACAGAAAAATCGATTGAAGGCTTCTATTTGTGGGGTGAGCCAGGTCGAGGAAAAACCTATTTTGCCTATATCTTGCTCAACGAACTCATTTTTCGATTTGTAAAACCCGGCAAATTCATCTCACTCTCAAAGAGCTTTCACGAAATCAGACGCACATTTGACGAAAGCAGTGACACACATGGGCAGGCCATGCCCATGATTGACGTGTTGAGCAATGTTCCCTATCTCGTCATCGACGACTTTGGCGTGCAGCGCAATACCGAATGGGAAATGGAAATCCTCTACAACCTCATTGACGCCCGCTATGCCAATCAACGCCTGACCTTTGTGACCACAAATCAGAAAGTCGATGAATTGAAAGACCTCGCGCAGGGTCGCATCTATTCTCGTTTTCTCGAAATGTGTAAAATTATTCACGTCACGGGGCACGACTTTCGCGAATTGGACAACCCCGAAAAAAACTGGTTCGATCCGCGGTAAGAACAAGGAGCATTTATGAGCCAGCGCATAGATGGACGCCGCCCCGATCAGTTGCGTCCCGTGAGTATTGAACGCGGATTCATGAAACACGCCGAAGGATCGGCACTGATCAAAATGGGTGACACACACGTTATATGCACAGCGAGTGTTGAAGACCGTGTACCCCATTTTCTCGTGGGCAAAAACACGGGCTGGATCACGGCGGAATACGCCATGTTGCCCCGTTCGACCCATACGCGCAGCGAGCGCGAAACACGCGGTAACAAAGGCCGAACCCAGGAAATTCAACGCCTTATTGGCCGCGCACTACGCGCCGTGATCGACCTCAAAAAACTCGGCACGCGCACCCTCTGGATCGACTGCGATGTGTTACAAGCCGACGGCGGCACCCGCACAGCCTCAATTTCGGGGGCTTATGTTGCAGTCGTCGATGCGATTGACAAGCTCAAAAATGAGAATAGTATTACAGAAAACCCTCTCGGCGATTCCGTCGCAGCCGTCAGCGTGGGCATCATTGGCAATACGCCCATGCTCGATTTGTGTTATGCCGAAGATGCAACCGCCGAAGTCGATATGAATATCGTCATGACCGGTCAGGGCAACTTTGTCGAGGTACAGGGCACAGCCGAAGGGAAACCCTTTACTTGCGACCAGATGCAACACATGATCGCCCTCGCCCGAAAGGGCATCTCCGAAATCACTCAACTCCAGCAAGATGTTTTGGCGCAATAGTAGTCAAACCTATGCCTACCCTCATACTCGCCACCCGCAATCAAGGCAAGCGCAGGGAAATCCAGGACATGCTCGGCTCTGATATTCAGGTACTATCGCTCGATGCATTTCCCAACGCGCCCGAAGTGATCGAAGACGGCAACACCTTTGAAGCCAATGCCAGAAAAAAAGCCCGTGAAATTGCAAAATACACGGGCTTGCCTGCTTTGGCCGATGACTCGGGCCTTGTGGTTGACGCCTTAAATGGCGCGCCCGGCGTGTATTCTGCGCGTTACGCCGGGAAAGATGCCACGGATAAGGCAAATAACGACAAACTCGTCGAAAACCTGCGCGGAATTCCCGCAAGTCAGCGCACCGCGCACTTCTGCTGCGCGATGGCCCTCGCCACACCCGATGGCCGCGTACAAACCGCCGAGGCTATATGGGATGGCCGCATCCTCACAACACCCCGAGGCGTGAATGGCTTTGGTTACGATCCGCTCTTTTACGTTTCCACCCACAACGCCACTTCCGCCGAGCTATCTTCTGACGAAAAAAATCGCCTCAGCCATCGGGGCCAAGCTCTGCGTGCCATCTTGCCCTTCATTCTCGACCTTTTCAGCGCATCCATACCATGAGCGATCCCAATATCCCCCCCCACCGCCCCAAATGGTATCAGAAAAATGGGTTTGTTCTCCTCTGCGTCGCTATCTTCATTATTCTCGCAATAATCTTATTGCTCTATGTGCGCGGCATTGATCCTGTCATTGCAGAATTTTATATCTTCCAATAACAGCAATTATACACCACTCAGGACTCTACCATGCGCTGGGACGATCCCCGACGAAACCCCTATCACGATCCAGATACCCGACCTCCGGGATGGCTGCTGTGTCTGATTGCCGTGGGCGTAGCAATAGCGGTGACAGCTATCGGGTGGGTCGTTCTCTATTTGAGAGAAGTATTCAGTGCGCGACCGCTCGGGTAAATTCTATCAATACGTCGCCCTGCCACCGCTGACATCATAACACTGCCCGGTCACAAAAGAGGCATCGTCGGATGCGAGAAAGTGAACAACAGCGGCGACTTCTTCCGGCTGGCCGAGGCGACCGAGAGGAATTTTGGAAGTCATGTAATCGAGTTGCTCTGGCTCCACATCTGCCAAAAGTGGCGTTTCGATCAAGGCTGGCGAGACGCAATTGACGCGGATATTGTCCTCGAGATGCTCCTTGGCCAGGGCTTTGGTAAAACATATAATACCCGCTTTAGAGACCGAATAGGGTGCCATGCTGGGATTGCCTTCTTTGCCGGCTATGGAGGCAACCGAGATTATAGCGCCCTTTTTTTGTTTCAACATAGGCGCAATCACGGCGCGCGAACACAGAAAAGTCCCCTTGAGATTGATATCGAGAACCTGGTCCCAGTCCCCTTCCGTGAGATCTTTGACTGGTACATCGCGCCCCACAATGCCCGCGTTGTTGACGAGGATGTCGATGCGCCCCCATATATCGAGACATTCATCAACGGTATTTTGTACACTCTCGGCATTTGCAACATCGAGCGACAGAGCCAATGCATCTGTCCCGATTTCTCGAGCCGTTTCGCGTGCTCTGTCGGGATTGAGGTCGGCAATCGCCACAGTTGCTCCGGCCCCAGCAAGGCGTATGGCAATGGCTTTTCCAATACCCTGCGCGGCACCGGTGATAATGGCCGTTCTATTGGTGAGATTTTTTGGAATCATATTATTTTGGATCCGGATCATCTGGCGGCACGGGATGATCTTGTGATTTTAGTTCCGTCGGTGTGCTATCAGACAAATAACCGCCATCGACATAGATGATTTGGCCCGTGATATAGCGCGCGTCTTCCGAAGCGAGAAAGGCGGCAACAGTTCCAATATCGCGGGTGTATCCGCGAGCACCCCAGGGAATGCGTTTGCGGTAGGCTTCGATAATTTCAGGACCAAGTGACGCGCCCATGCCTTCGGATGCAATGGCTCCCGGTCCAATGGCATTGACATTGATTTTGTAAGGGGCGAGTTCCACGGCAAGAGTTCGCGTGAGCATGACCACAGCGGCTTTAGAGGGCTGATAGGCAGAAGCGTCAAAATGCGCGACTTCGGCCTGAACAGATGAAATGTTGATAATTTTACCGCCTTGCTTGCGCGCTATCATGTCTTTGACAACGGCGCGACTACAATAAAAAGGCCCATTGAGATTGACATCGAGAATGCGCTGCCACGCTTCGTCTGTAATGGCTGTAACGCCGCCTTCTTGAGGAATGTACACACCGGCATTATTGACCAGAATATCAATGCGTCCGAAGCGATTGAGCGTCTGCTGAACCATATTCTCGACCTGATCCGAGTCGGCCACATCTGCGGGAATGACGAGGGCTTCGCGGCCGAGGCCTTCGATCTGGTGTGCGGTGGTTTCGGCTGTTTCGGCAGTGAGATCATTAACCGCGATATGCGCGCCTGCGCTGCCCATTTCGAGAGCAATGGCTTTGCCAATGCCCGATCCTGCGCCCGTGATGAGCGCGATTTTGTTTTCGAGTTTCATGAAACCCTCCCAGAGACTGTGTTCAAATCAAAAAAGGCCGGGTTGGACATCTTGTTGTAGATAGTCAATGAGTTTGCGGCTGGTGCGGGAAAAAGCATAAGCGTTGAAATCGGCACGCACAACCCATGCGAGATTGTCACACATGAGGGGACGTGCTCTACCCTTGACATAATGACACTGGAAAGTGTGCAGGGTGATGCTGAAGTGCGTAAAAGCGTGTTTGACGGTGCGGTAGCGATCGTTGATTTTGACATCGATACCTGCTGTTTCTCTTATCCCGCGCCTGCATGTGTCTTGCAGAGATTCCCCACCCTGTTGCGTTCCTGCGGGAAATTCCCAAAGCCCGCCGAGCAAGCCATTTTGCGGGCGTTGGGTAATGAGCACTTTGTCA
Source organism: Candidatus Latescibacterota bacterium (assembly GCA_965222605.1). Taxonomy (GTDB): domain Bacteria; phylum Latescibacterota; class UBA2968; order UBA2968; family UBA2968; genus VXRD01. Next base: position 5,609,845 of record OZ244960.1, on the reverse strand, counting down.
TTGTGCCACACAATGCCCGCGCACAGCGTATGATGAGGACGCGGTTTCTTTTTAGCTTTGACGGGCAGACGCTGCGGATTGCCTGCACTGTACGCTGCACAGTATTTTTGCACGGGACACTGATGGCACGCCGGGTTTTTAGTGGTGCAGACCATCGCGCCGAGTTCCATAATCGCCTGATTGTAGGTGCCGGCTTCACCTTTTGGCAACAGGGCCTGGGCGAGATTCCACAGTTGGTTTTTGACGCGGGTTTGTGTGACGTCGTCACCAATATCAAAAAGGCGCGTGACAACGCGAATGACATTGCCATCGAGTACGGCATGGTCGCGATCATAAGCAATGCTCAAAACTGCGGCTGTGGTATAAGGCCCAAAGCCTGGCAGAGATTTGAGTTCGTCGTAAGTATCGGGCACTGTGCCGCCAAAGTCCGTGGCAATAGAATGCGCGGCTTTGTGCAAATTGCGGGCACGGGCGTAATAGCCCAACCCTTCCCAGGCTTTGAGGACATCATCCTGTGAGGCATTCGCGAGGTCGTAAACCGTGGGAAATCGGTCGAGAAAGCGATGGTAATAGGGAATAACAGTATCGACCTGCGTTTGCTGGAGCATAAACTCAGACAGCAGGATGCGATAGGGGTCGTCTGTCTGCCGCCAGGGCAAATCGCGTTTATATTTGCGATACCATGTCAGGAGATCAGCGGCGATCTGCGTTTTGAAATCCAGGCGGGTCATAAATCACGATTTCTTTGCAATCTTACGAGCGTGTTCCTGAACGATATTCTGCGGACTGGTCGCGATCAAATTGCGAATAGACAGGATAGCGAGCACGATGTCATCTCCCAATCCGATATGGGGGAGAATCATCTCTGGGATAATATCAAAGGGAGAAAGACCGTATAAAACGGTTAAAATGACAAACACTTTGGGCAATGAAGGTATGCGGGAATCCCATAAAAGTCGCCAGGTAAGACGCAAGTATTTTGGGAGTCGGGATATGATTGAGAAAACGCCGCGTACGCGCAAGAGACGAAATAGAAGGAGAAGAATACGCACGATCAATCACCGAAAAGTGGTCAGTGAAGGGGCGGGTTTGAAACCCGCCCGTACGTCAGCAGCCAATAGTCAGTCCCCACCACCCCACCGCAGGTATATAATATATCGGACAAATTGTGTCAATCGCAGCAGATAGTTCAGATGTTGTCAATTTGATTCTGGATGATCTCGCGCAGGGCACTGCGCTGAACTTTACCCGTAGAGGTCAATGGGCGGTCTTCAGGCGTGATTGGGATAATGCGCGAAGGGGCTTCGTAGGTACTCAGTCCTGAGATTTGGCCGCTTTGTCCGCGTCTGAGAATATCTCGGGCTACTTCGGACTGGTTGATCCCAGATTTAAAAATAGCTGCCGCACAAACGTCTTCCCCCCATCGGTCATGGCGAAGACCAATCACATAAACAGCGTCGAGCTCTGGACAAGCATCGAGCAGTGCATTTTCAACGGCGATGGGTGATATATTGACACCGCCTTTGATGATGATTTCTTTTTTTCGACCGTGAATAAAGTAGAAACGATGGTTATAAATGTCGCGATAATACCCCATGTCGCCACTGTGGAACCAGCCATTGCAAAAAACTTCGGCAGTGGCTTTGGGCTGATAGAGGTAGCCATTGGCAACCACGGGACCGCGCACGAGGATTTCACCAATATCGCCTTCGTTTCTTCCGCCATCAATTCTTATGTTATTATTGGCAAGCTCAACACCAATGGCATTTTGTTCGAGTATATCGCGGTACTGGTCATCGGGTAAATCGGGTGGTACGCCAGTAACTCGCAAACTGACTTCGGTCGAACCATATCCTTGAACGAGACGAACGCCAAAGCGATCGACAAATTGGCAGGCAATATTGGGTGGAACAGGTGCCGAGCCGATCATAATTTTTTTCAGCGAAGATATATCGTAGCCCTCGCGCTCAAAGTCATCGGCGCGGGCGAGCAGGTCGGCCATAATCGTCGGTACAATACTGGCAGAGGTCGCCCGCTCCCGCGATATGACACGCCAGAACGCCGAAACGCTATAGCGCGAGTTGAGTATAAGGCTCCCCCCCACCATGAGGCTGGTGATCGAGAACGTGGTGGAGTTGATATGATGGAGTGGTAAAACGAGGTTGAGCCGTTCACGCGCATCAAATCCGAGCCAGCGAATGATGCCATCGGCATTGGACGTGAGGCTTTGTCGGGTAATGCACGCGCCCTTGGGATGGCCTGTTGTACCCGATGTGTACAGCGCGATGTTGGTGTATTGTTCGCCTTCTGGATCACCGGACCACTCAGGCTCGATATCCGCTGCGTCATATCCATCTGCGGCGAGCAACTGCTCTGTTGTCGCAATCTGGACATCGGGTAATGCGCGGCGTTGGATTTCTGCCTGTTCGGGCAAAACAACGAGCAACCTGGCCCCAGCATTTTCAATTTTGTAGCGCTTGCGCTCGGCAACATCTTTGGCAATGTCAAGAGGAACAGAAGTTGCGCCGAGGCGAAAGAGGGCAAAGGTGAGCAGAGGAATTTCGGCACAATTGGGCAGGGCAAGGCTGACACAGTCGCCGCGTTGGATGCCAAATTCGCGGTGCATCAGACCCGCAAGCGCGGCGGTCCGGCGTTCAAATTCAGAATAGGTAATGACCGTGCGTGCGCCCGTATCGCAATCGCAAAAAATCAGCGCGGGTTTATCTGCCTGATGCTCTGCGCGATCTTTTAAGAGATGCGTAAAGTTACGCCACGGAAAGCGATAGGTGTGGGGGTTGGCATTTTTAATACAGGTGAAAATTTGGGAATCGATCATTTTGGTATTTTATTTGTATTCATAAAGCGGTACCATTTCGGCAGGTTGTGAACTTGTCTCGAGAAGTTCTTCAATATATTGAACTGTCTCAGGCTTAAGAAGCACATCGCCGCAGATGGTGCAAACTTCGGCAGGAATATTGTCAATGACGACAACTTGCCCCTGATAGCGCACTGTGTGAAGAATTTCTTTTTTTTTATAGTCTCCAGGACACCCTTCCAGGCTGCATTTCATATTGATTAACCTCGTTGTGTCGGTGTGATCCATTTGGGGGGCAACGGAAGGTACGCGGTTATGATAATCAAGATATCCCGCGACGTTGTACAAACGATATGGATATCTCGACCTCGTTCGTCTTCCCCATTCAAGAGGCAACATGCGCCTCTTTGATGCTCTGGGTAATTTTCTAAAATTCGCCCCGTTTGAATGGTGTGATAAATATCGGCAATTTTAATATTCTCGTCTATCATTTCCTGCTGTGCATGTAATGTCAAACGCAGGTTTTGCACTCTTGCCTGACTTTGTATTCTTGTGAGAATTTCAATGCTATCTGTCAAATCACCACCAGCCATTTCTCACCCTTTTTGTCCGCGCTGGCGCAAATAGTGATCTGCAAGAACGAGTGCCATCATCGCTTCGACAATGGGAACAGCGCGGGGTAAGACGCAGGGGTCGTGGCGACCGCGCCCTTTGAGAGTGGTGGAATTGCCGTGGATATCGACGGTTTCTTGCTCGGCCAAAATTGTGGCAGTGGGCTTAAAAGCTGCGCGAATAACGATGGGTTCGCCGTTGGAAATACCGCCCTGAATGCCACCGGAATGATTTGTGCGCGTGTGAATGCCGCTACCATCGTTGTAAAATGGATCGTTATGTGCAGAACCGGTCATCGCGATACCGCCAAAACCAGAGCCGGATTCAAAGCCTTTGCAGGCGGGCAGTGAAAGCATGGATTTGGCGAGGTCGGCTTCGAGTTTGTCAAAGATGGGTTCACCCCAGCCAGAAGGCACCCGATGGGCGACGGCCTCGACCACGCCACCGAGAGAATCGCCATCTTTGCGGGCAGCATCAATGCGCCGAATGATTTGCTCAGCAATCTCGAGATCGGGCACACGGGCAATATTCGACTCGACCTGCTCGCGAGTAACCGCGACGGGATCGACATTGGCAACCAGGGTGTGAACCTGGCGAACATAAGCGATAATGTCGATATTGCAATCGCGTTTGAGCAATTTGCGCGCAACCGCACCTGCAGCAACGCGGCCGATTGTCTCGCGTGCACTGGCTCTGCCCCCCCCTTTCCAGTTGCGAATGCCGTATTTTTGTTCATACGTATAATCGGCGTGCGAAGGGCGATATTTGGTGCGTATTTCTTCGTAATCTTTAGAACGCGCATCCTGGTTCCAAACCATCATCGAGATGGGTGTACCAAGAGTTTGGCCCTCAAAAAGACCCGAGTGGATTTCTATCTGGTCTTCTTCTTTGCGTTGTGTGGTGATTTTACTCTGGCCCGGTTTGCGGCGGTCGAGTTCAATTTGAATATCTTCTTCGCTGATCTCCAGACCGGGCGGGCACCCATCTAAAACTACGCCAACACCGCCACCATGCGATTCCCCCCATGTGGTAATGCGAAACGCGCGGCCAAATGTGCTGCTCATAACAAGCTCCTTTGGATCGTGACATAAATGGCATGCAAATGTACCCAATGGATAGTGGGGAGTCAAGCAACGCGCGATACTCAGCGGTGTTGCTCAGGCAAACACAACCGCCGCGAGTTGTTGCGCAATGGATTTTACAGGGGCGGGGTCCACATTGCTCAATACAATAATACAGACCTCGTCATCTAAAAATCGCAACAAAACTGTGTTGAATCCCGATACGCCGCCGCCGTGCATGACAGACCGCCTTCCATATAAAATTGAACTCTACAATCCGATCAGGGGTCGTCAAGTTGGGTAAATGATAACGCGACTTGACGAAAAAGCCATTTGGTGCGTAGTTAATAGCATAAGCGACTTCTATCATCGCCGAGAAATGACGCATGAGAATGCCAAAATACAAATCGATCCATCCCGTTCTCTTTTTGATGTTGTTTGCCTGTATGCCCGAATTCGAGTTACCCAAAGCGCCTGGCCCCGTGACTGAAATGCCCGAATTTGAACAGCACGCGATTCCCGCATACCAAATTTACAAAGACAAACCGCGTCCCGTCAATCTCGTAAGCCATCCGCGTGCGATTCGATTCAAAGACCGCTTGATTCAAGGAGCCAAAATCGGGCCCAATTTTGCGGGCGATCAAACCATTGTGCGGTGGTTTTGCGGTGAAGAATGCCAGCAACTCGCCGTTATTGACGCGCGAACAGGCAGTGTGATCTTCGCGCCCTTTGTCACGCATCTGGGCTTTCGTTTTCGTCTCGACAGCAAACTCTTAATCGTCAACCCTCCCGAAGCCGTTGAACGCGCCGCCCGAACAGGCAGATCCAAATCGCACTATCGCACGGCGTATTACGTCTGGCACTACGGCGAATTTGTCGAGATCTATGCGATCAGATACTAAAAAGGGCTATGCCAATATTCAGATTCCAAAATCAAAAGGCCACCTCGTAATGGAGATGGCCTTTTCAATTCAGCAAATCTTGTTCCCCGTCAAACTTCCATAATTTCTTCTTCTTTTTTTGATAACACATCATCAATTTTCGCGACAAACTCGTCGGTCAAAGCCTGCACGCGCTCTGTTGTGCGCCTGGCGTCATCTTCCGGAATCTCGCCTTCCTTTTGTGCATAGCGGATGAGTTCATTGGCGTCGCGACGGGTATTGCGAATTGAAATGCGGCTTTCCTCAGCATATTGCCTCACCACCCGCACCAACTCTCGCCTGCGGTCTTCTGTCAACTGCGGAATAGGCAACCGAATAATTGTGCCATCGTTGGCCGGCGTCAATCCCAAATTCGATCCCTGAATTGCCTTTTCAATCAGTGGAATCGCCGACTTATCCCAGGGTTGAATCGCGATCAAACGCGGTTCTGGCACGCCCACTGTAGCGACCTGATTGATCGGCACCTGCGAGCCGTAATACTCAATCCGAATTTGATCCAGCAAATGCGCGTTGGCACGCCCGGTGCGTACTGTAGCCATCTCATTTTGCAAGGCTATCACAGACTTTTGCATGGCCGTTCGCGCTTCAGCCATAATCTCATCAATCACGGCGCACCTCCTCTGGGCATTATAGATGCTTAACTCTCTTCTCCCAGGACAAAACGGGCAAATCGGCGAATGGTGATATTTTCGCCGCACTTGGCCACCAAATCTGAGTGCAGGTCCTGAATGGTTTTGTCCGGATCTTTGACAAAAGCCTGTTCCATTAAGACCACTTCCTGGTAGTACTTTTCCATGCGACCATCTACAATTCGATCCACGATGTGCTCTGGTTTGCCTTCGCTGAGTGCCTGATCGCGATAAATATTCTTTTCCCTTTCCAGCATTTCGGCATCTACATCCTCGCGATTTACCACAAGAGGTGCAGCGGCGGCGATGTGCATAGCCACATCTTTTGAAAACGTCTGAAACTCATCGGTGCGCGCTACAAAGTCGGTCTCGCTATTGATCTCGAGCAAAACCCCCAATTGGCTTCCCGCATGGATATAAGACGCAATCGCCCCCTCTTTGGCCTGACGTCCCGCTCTGATCTCTGCTTTGGCAATACCCCGTTTACGCAACAACTCAACAGCCTTATCCATAACGCCATCGGCCTCTTCGAGTGCCCGTTTACAATCCATCATGCCCACATTGGTTCTGGCACGCAACTCCTGAACCATTTTTGCAGAAATAGCCATTTCAGTCTCCATCTCCTCAATTATTGCTGGGATCGATTTCTGTAATCTCAGGGCCTGCATCTGGCGCAGGGCCTTCTTCTTCTTCTTCCTGTCGAACAGTTGTCCCCTCGATTACGGCCTCGGCCATTAAATTTGTAATCAGCGCAATGGACCGCATTGCATCATCATTGCCCGGAATCGGATGGTCAACCTCATCCGGATCGCAGTTGGTATCGACAATTGCCACAAGCGGAATTTCCAGGCGACGCGCTTCGGCGACTGCGATTTTTTCCTTTTTGGTATCCACGACAAATACGAGCGCTGGCAAACGCCCCATGCTGCGGATCCCGCCCAGGGATTTTTGCAACTTATCGCGCTCGCGTTCCAAACGCAACACTTCCTTTTTGGTCAACTGCTGATATGTGCCATCGCCAGCCATTTTATCCAACATGTCCAGGCGACGAATGCTCTGCCGAATAGTTTGAAAATTCGTCAGCATGCCCCCCAACCAACGGTTGTTGACAAAAAACATATCGCAGCGTTCAGCGGCATTTACAATGATGTCTTTGGCCTGTTTCTTTGTGCCGACAAAAAGAATCGGCTGACCTGTTTCAGCAGCCTTGCGTACAGCCTGATATGCCGCTTCGATTTGCGCCTGCGTCTTTTGCAAATCGACAATGTAAATACCATTGCGTTCTGTAAAAATGTACTTCTGCATCTTTGGATTCCACCGCCGGGTTTGATGCCCGAAGTGAACCCCAGATTCGAGCAGTTGCCTCATAGAAACAACAGCCATGTTACCTCCTGTACTTTGGGTTTGTCCTCTGCATCCCTCATATTGCCGCACCGCCGAATGGGGTACAACTACATTAGCAGTTCATGTGGCCTCATTGGCACCCGTGAAGCAATCAGGATACATGTGATATCCAGATAAAATACTCTGGTCTAACGCTTGGAAAACTGGAATTTTTTGCGTGCTCCGGGCTGCCCGGGTTTTTTGCGCTCCACTTTGCGCGGGTCGCGCGTGAGCAAGCCCGCCTGTCGCAGGGGTCTGTGATTGCCCGTATTCACGCGCTGCAAACTGCGCGCAATACCCAATCGCACGGCACCGGCCTGACCGGTCAAACCGCCACCCTTTGCTTTGGCAACAATATCATAAGTCCCTCGGGCCTCGATCACATCTAAGGGCTGTTCGATAATCATCACCAATGTCTCCCGTTTGAGATAATCGAGCGCGGAAAGCCCATTAATCACAATCGACCCCGTTCCGGGAAAAAGTTTCACATGCGCTGTCGATGTTTTGCGACGCCCCGTAGCAGAACTCAGTGGTTCAACTGCCAAACAATCACCTCCTCTATAAATCAATAGGCTCAGGTGACTGAGCCTGGTGTGGGTGCTCTGGTCCGGCGTAAATACGGACCTTTTTGATCATCTGTCGCCCCAATTTGTTGTGAGGCAACATGCCCCGAATCGCGTGCTCGAGTACAAACGTGGGGCGCTTTTCCAGCGCGTCTTCCAGCGTTTGCTTCTTAAGCCCACCGGGATATCCACTATAGCTCGTATAAACCTTTTGCTGGGCTTTGTTATTGCCCTTCACCTGAATCTTTTCGGCATTTACAATAACCACATGATCCCCTGTATCAACATGGGGAGTAAAAAAAGGCTTGTGTTTGCCGCGCAAAATTTTGGCAACGCCACTGGCAAATCGCCCCAGCACCTTGCCTTCTGCATCGGCGACATACCAGGTTTGTTCAACATCGCCTTTTTTGGCACTCGGTGTCATCATCGTTTCAATCGCGCCGCATGGTTACGGCGCAATTCGCTCACCTCCTCTCCTGATTCTGAAATCTTTAAGCCTTTGAAGGTACAGTATAATCCAATTTTGTCAAGTTAGAAAGCCCACAAAAAAGCGCCACACGTCGGGTGTCGGAAAACCGACCCATCTCCGTGCGGCGCATCGTCTGACGGGAGTCTCTGCCTCGCGACTATCAAAAAATCGCCAATGTGGCAGATAACAAACCGATCGATGGCTGTCTTGGATTGCCAGGTGCGCTACCATTCGAGATGCTATACCCCGCTCCTGGCAGAGGCGCACCTAACGACAGCCACCTCCACTGGTCATTTCACTCATTCGACCACCTCCTTTCTTGTGTGGTTCCAATATAGCGCATGCAAAGGCGAAAGTCAACCCATGAAAAGGTGAGATATTAGAAGCAGCATAAGGCAATCCCCGAGGGCCGATCCAATCCCACAGTGACAAGGTCTTCGACATCTGAACCATCCAGATTAGCACGTTGAATTTTAGACGTTCCATAGTTGTCATAGTCCCCCCAGTACATCTTCCCTTTGACGACATCTAAAGCAATCCCCGATGGCCGATCCAATCCCACAGTAACGAGATCTTCGACATCTGAACCATCCAGATTAGCACGTTGAATTTTAGACACGCCAGCACCCTTATAGTTCGTCCAGTACATCTTCCCTTCACCCACGTCTAAGGCAATCCCCAATGGCAGTAATTCGGTGATAACGAGGGTTTCAACATGAGAGCCATCCAGGTTCGCACGTTGAATTTTAGTTAAGTCTGTCCAGTATATCTTACCCATGTCCAGATCCAAGACGATACCGTTAGGAATACTCAATTCGGTGAAAACGAGGGTTTCGACATGAGAGCCATCCAGGTCCGCTCGTTGTACTTTGCACTCCACGGTCTCTCCCCAGGCCGCGTCTGTCCAATAGATTTTTTTTTTCTTTCCATGCACCGTCATTCCACCTGGAAGATACACATCGACAGTAATGAGGTCTTCGACATCTGAACCGTCCAGGTTTGCACGCTGAATTTTGGACGTCCCAGCGTCCGTCCAGTACATCTTCCCCTCGTCCCCATCTATGGCGATGCTATTTGGAATACGCAATCCAGTAGCAACGAGGTCTTTGACATCTGAACCGTCTAAGTTTGCACACCGAATTTTAGAAGCTCCCAAGTCTGTCCAGTACATTTTTCTCATGGAGTATCCAATCTAAAGGGGTAAGCGCGTGAAGTTTTCTCTTAAATATGTATAAATACATATTTTTAGGCGTAATATATGCCTATGCACATAAATAAACACAAAAAATTTCCTTATTTTTCATTTATGATCGTAACCGGACGAAAAATAAGGAAATTACGGCACGCAAAAAACTGGTCTCAACTCGACCTCGCCCATGCTGCCAATATTGACCAGGCGACAGTATCTCGCATTGAAGCCGAGACAAAAGTACCCCGAGCCGATACCCTGGTCGCTATTGCCACTGCTCTGGGCGTTTCGCCGGATGTCCTTTTGGGTGCGAATCCCGAAACGACTATTGTTTACCGTCGGGAGCATGATCCCGAGTTGGGCAGTATTGTAAGCGACCGGCTCAATACACTCACAACAGAACAACTCAGAGAACTGAATATTTTACTCTCTTCTGAAGACGGAAAAGCCGTGCTTTCTGCACTGCTTCGATTGCAAACAAAGGAATCACTCCAAAAAGTTCGCAGGCTTCTCGAAGTGTTAGGAGAAGAGTAAACGCCTCTCACCCCCTATTACACAGGCTCCATCGCCCTGTACGACGCCAGCACACCCTGCACATCCCGCGTCTGAGAAAAAAAAGACAACACGCGCAACAGCACACCATCCACCACCGCATCGGGACACGAGGCACCACATGTCAGTGCGACATCCACAGGTCTTTTATCGGGCAACCAATTCTCGGCAATCTCCACCCCGTGCGACTTGAGACAATAATGCCGAATTTCGCGTTCTGAAATCAACTCCTCGGCATCCTTCACAAAAAACGTCGGCATGGCTTCCTCGCACAATTCCACAATATGCGACGTATTCGAAGAATTGTAGCCCCCTACAACCAGAGCGAGGTCTGCTTCTTGCTCAATAAGTGTGTACGTCGCATTCTGATTTTCGTTGGTGGCATAACAAAGCGTATCTGATGTATCCGCAAAATGGTCTTCGATATTCTCCGCTCCGTACCGATCCATGAGTGCCTGCCGAATGATCCCGGCGATTTCATGCGTTTCAGTAGCCAACATCGTCGTCTGATTCACCACACCGATGCGCGACAAATGGATGCGAGGGTCAAATCCCTGTGAGCACTTGTGTCTAAAATACCGTTCAAAAGCACCGAGATCGCGTTTGCCCCGAATAATATCTGCTAAAATACGCGCCTCTTTCAAATTCAGTATAGCCACGACCTGTGCATTTTGAACCGCGTGTGAAAAAGTCGCCCGCGTTTCTTCGTGTATGGTCTTCCCGTGAATGACGACAGTATAATCCCCATCTCCCAATTGGGCACTGCGCTTCCACACCCTTTCGACAAATGGACATGTGGTATTGTACTGATATGGATCAATCCCCCGCCGGGACAATTCCTCTTGAGTTCCCACAGTTGTACCAAAAGCAGGCACGACCACGATATCTTCGGGTACAAGTTCTTCCCACGGAATAAGCTGTTCGCCAGACGGCGTAAACATAAACTGCACACCGCGATCCTGCAAATCTGCGTTCACATTGGGATTGTGAATCATCTCACTCAGGAAAAACACGCGTCGGTCCGAATGCGCTTCCAGGGTCTTATACGCAATTTCAATGGCATTCTCCACGCCAAAGCAAAACCCAAAATGCCGCGCCAAAAAAAATCGCACAGGCCCAAAATCCAGCACCGAGGGCTGCAAATCGCGCTTTTTGGGATCCGATAGTTGTCGCGCTCTTTTGACCTGCGAAATGATCGGACTTTTGTAAAATTCTGGAATCTCAAATTTTCGCGCCATGATCTTTCATCCTGATCTGTGAACAACAAGCGTCATTCCTCAAACGGAAGCGCAATTGTTTCGCCCGTTTCAATGGACTGATAAGCTGCCAACGCAATCTCCACAGCTGCCCGACCATCTACACCAGACACCGGTGGGTCCTCCCCATTGAGTACCGCTTCGCAAAACGCGCGAATTTCCTGGCTCACCGGGCTTTCATCTTGCGATAAATCCGACGCGGCAATCGTCGTCTCATCCCCATCGTATCGCTTGTAGCGCAAACCACCTTCACCACCCCAAAACGACGGAAAGGCCACCGAGCCTTCGGCGCAATCCAACCGCCCGCCATAACCGCCAATAGCACTTGCCTGACTGGAATGCAATACGCCTACTCCACCGTTTCTGAATCGGATCGATACGAGTGCCACATCTGGAAAATCCGTCTCCATCTGCACGAACTGCCCCCCCACCGCAGAAACCGATTCCGCATCGCCCATCACAAAACGCATAAAATCGATTTCATGCGCATTCACTTCCATCAGCGTACCGCCACTTTTGGCTCTTGACTCTCGCCAGGTTGCCGTCCAAACACCGCCCCATCCACCGCCCAGGCGATGCACCATCAAACACAAAGGCGAACCCAAATCGCCCCCGCGAGCCAAATCGCGCACCTTGCGATGCACCGGGTGAAAGCGACACACCAGCCCAATACCCAACGCAACGCCGCCTTGCTCACACGCGGAGATCATCGCATCACACCCAGCCAGCGTCGGCGACATGGGCTTTTCGCAAAACACATGCACCCCCGCTCGGGCTGCTGCAATCGTGGGATCAATATGCAAAAACGGCGGCGTGGCGATCATGACTGCCCGCACATCCTCCCGCGCCAGCATCGCGTGATAATCCGCCTCGTAATCGCAGTCCATTTTTTTAGATAGTGCTCGGCCTTTTTTCCCATCTACATCGCTAACACAAACCACTTCCGCGCAGTCCAAACCCCGCGCACCATTTGCCAGACTCGCCCCCATATTGCCGCATCCAATCACACCCAATCCGAGTTTTGTCATCCATTCCTCCAAACAGTGTTGAATACAAAAACAGGTTATACTATATTTTAGCAAAAAAGTCAATCACCTTTCAACCCGTTTCAAAAATCGCTTTGAAATTATCCAAAACGAAAATACCATGACAAAAACAGAGAAAGGAGCATCCCAATGCCTGACGCCACCATGTGGACTTATCCCTGGGATTTACGCGACGAAGGTTATGACGCCGTTCTTCACAAACTCCGCGAAGAAATTAAACTCGACGCCATCAACCTCGCATCGGCTTACCATACCTTCGACATGCTGCGTCCCCATTTACCTGCCAACAACACACTCGAGGTCTCACAGGCAGCGATTTATTTCGAGCCACAGGAATCGCTTTACGGTGCGATCAAACCACACGTCAGCCCTTTGATGCAAAACGAAAACTGGTGGGGCGAAGCCGCAAAAGCCGCATCATCCGCTGATATAAATCTCAATTCCTGGACCGTCTTTTTTCACAACTCCTATCAGGCGCAATCCCATCCCGAATGTGCCGAAGTCCGCTGCACAGGTGACATCAGCACATCGGCCCTCTGCCCTGCAAACCCAGACGTACGCGCCTTTGCCATCGCGCTTTCTCGCGATCTGGTGCTCAACTACGACATCTCCCTCCTCGAATGCGAATCCCTCGCCTACTCCGGCTGGGGCCATCTTCATCATCACGCCAAACACGGTATTGACCTGGGTTCTGGCGGACGCTACCTCTTTTCACTCTGCTTCTGCGATAGCTGTAAAAAACAAGCGATGGAAGGCAATATCGATATCGAGCAGTTACAAAGTGCTGTCACCGCAAAAATCCGCACGGCCTTTGATACTGGTCAACCCGTTCGGGAAACGATCACAGAACTCAAACGCACAATACCAGACCTCGAAGCATTTGACGCCATGCGCGAAGAAATTGTCACATCCCTCGTGCGTGAACTCAAAGAGTCCGTTGATGTCCCGCTCTCCTATATCTTGATGGGCGATTCAAAAATCACGGGATCGAATCCCAAAGCCATTGCACAAATTGCTGACAGTGTAGAAATTCTTTCTTATACTGCCGATCCCCAACGCACCAGAATGCGAGTCTCAGAACTTTTACCTATCATCCAGAGCCCGGACCAACTCGTTGTCGGACTTCAAGCCTATCCCCCAGCCTCCCCCGATGCAAAAACCCTCTGTGCCAATCTTCAGGCGGCCCAGGAACAAGGCGTGACCAAATTCGCCTTTTACAACTACGGTATCATGCCGCTCTCCGCGCTTGACTGGGTTCGCCAGGCGATCCAATAGTTGAACTCTGGCACACACGCTCATTCTTTTCGAAAGGACATAACTATATGCCCATTATTGACGCAACGCACCTTCGAACCCTGCAACGCGAACTCTACAGCGCTGCGGGATTTCCAGAAGATCAGGCCCATATTGTAGCCGACCACCTCGTGGATGCCAACCTCTACGGGCACGACTCGCACGGTGTTATTCGCACGCCGGGATATATTCGCGCCATCATAAGCGGCAATATCAAGCCCGTAAGCGAACTCAAAATTATCCGAGAAACCCCGGTCTCTGCCGTTATTGATGCCGAGCGCACCATCGGTATTGTCGTCGCCCACAAAGCCATGCAAATGGCTACCGACCGCGCCCTTGAACACACCATCGGCGCCGTAGCCGTTCACCGATCCAGTCACATCGGTCGCCTGGGCGATTATCCGCCCAAAGCGGCTGAACGCAACTGCATTGGCCTGCTCATGCTCAATGGCGGCGGGCGATTCACCGCCCCCTTTGGCGGCACGAGCCGACGTCTGCCTCCCAATCCCATTGCCTTCAGCACCCCCACACCCAATGGTCCTCCCCTCATGCTCGACATGACCACCAGTATGTCTGCCGGTGGCAAAGTCGATGTGTATCGCGCGCGCGGACAGCAAACACCCGATGGCTGGCTCGTAGATGCAGACGGCAATCCCGTGAATGACCCCAATCGCTTCAAAGGTAACGACGTGGCGATGCTGCCTCTGGGCGGGCCACAAGGCCACAAGGGATATGGCCTGGGCATGATGATCGACGCCATCGCGGGCGGCCTCTCATGGGCGGGATGCAGTTCAGAACAACCCACGCGAGGCGGCAGTGGCTATATCGCCATCGCCATCAAAATCGACAGCTTTATCGATCTCTCTGACTATCTCAACGAAATTGGCCGTCTCTGTGACTGGATCAAGTCCTCTCGCATCCAGCCCGGTGTCGATAAAATCTATCTCCCAGGGGAAATAGAACACGACACACGCACCAAACGCGAAGCCGAAGGCATCTTTATTGAAGACGAAACCTGGGACAACACAGTCGAAACAGCAAATGAACTGGGTGTATCAGTCGATTAGCGGGACAGGCTAATTTCTTGACAACCTTTGGTGATTATGGTAAACTGCCTTTGAGCTTATTTTCCTCAGTCAATTTATCAATGGAGGATACGCACCGATGAGTAAGGATATTCAGCCACTTCTGGATGACTGGCCTTGTGAACCCGGTCAATTGTGCGTTCGCAAAATTATAGGAGATGATGGTCGCGCAAAAGTTCAACTCCGCATCGAAATGGGCATCTTGCAAATGGATGTCACCGGTCGCCCCGACGGTCAACAGCCCGAAGGGTGTGAATCGCTCTTGCACTATTACAAAGCGCAGGCGAAAAAACGCGGTCCAGAAGACTTTGTGCTCGATTCTGAAAGCTGCATGGCCCTCCAAATGGAAGCCCACCAATATTATCATCGCCGCATCAGCTTTCTCGAAATAGGCGAATATCTCAACGCCAAAAAAGACGCCGAACGCAATCTCGCACTTTTCGATTTTGTCAAAGAATACGCAGAAGACGAGGAAGACCGTATGGCGTTTGAGCACTGTCGCCCCTTTGTCATTGGACACCGCGTACGGGCTGAAGTCCTGATGTATCTCGAACGCGAAGCCTACGATATGGCACTGTCAAAAATTGACACAGGTATTGACGAACTCCAGTCCTTTTTTAAGGAATTTGATCGGCACGACCTCATTGACGAAAGTGAAGAAATCGCCTTCCTCCAGGAGTGGGCAGACGAGATTCGTCGCGACCGCCCCAAAACACTGTCACAGAACCTGCGCGATCAGATCCGCGAAGCCGTGGGCCTCGAAGACTTCGAACGCGCCGCAGAGCTACGCGATCAACTTCTCTCCTTAAAAGAAAAGACCGAAATTTGATCTATAAAAACCAGTTGCGAAAGGTAGGAATCACACTAAAAGCCCACAGTCAAAGTACGTGGGCTTTTAGTATCTACATCATTGCAGGACAATGATATATATTACATGCCAACTATTTTTTCAAATGGTCCCTACCGATTTTTCTTTTATGCAGGTGACCGGGATGAACCGATTCATGTTCATGTGGAAAGAGATGATTCTATCGCAAAGTTTTGGATAGAACCTATCCGATTACAGAGAAGCAGAGGTTTTCGCAGTGCTGATCTGAGGCGTATCAGAAGGATTATTGAGGAAAAACAAGACGATATCGTGGAGTTTTGGAATGAGTATTTCAACGATTGAAATTCAGCCTACGCTTGCAGAGCGTATCTCTATCGACGATGAGTCTCTAATGATAGACTTAGTTGATGGGCGAAGCATAAGCGTCCCGTTAGAATGGTATCCTCGTCTATTGCATGGCACTCCTCAAGAGCGCAATAATTGGCGACTCATCGGTCGAGGTGAAGGCATCCATTGGCCTGATCTGGATGAGGATATTAGCGTCGAAAATGTATGGGCTGGCCGACCTTCAGGAGAGAGCCAACGTTCGCTAAAGCGATGGTTAGAGGCGCGCAATAAAGTGTAATACTGCTATCATCAGGTATCTTCACTATCTCTAACAACATCTTCCTACTCGGAGATACATAGATTTGGTATGAATTACCGTAACAGTTCGTTAATCCCGTAGTTATACGCAATTTTCCCCGCCCCAGAAAAACAAAACACCTGTAGCAGGCAGGCAAAGACAGAACAGCCTTCCACCCCAACCTCCTTTTCATACTCTACCTCAATAATCCCCAGAGTGCATCCATTATGTTGATTTCATGAGAACTGAAATTGCCAATAACCGAAATCACTTCTTTGGGGGCAGACACATGCTGAAAAATTATCTCAAAATAATGCTGAGAAACCTGATAAACCATCGTTTCTACTCAGCTCTGAACATTATCGGATTAGCCATTGGTTTGGCTTGTTGTATCCTGATAGGCCTCTATATCGACTATGAATTAGGTTTTGATCAGAACCAAAGGAATCGAGATCAAATTTACAGGGTGATTCGAGAGACTAAAACAGTTGACCAGGCAGCTTTTAGTGAGCGCACATTAGGAGGTCTCGTAGAAGTCTTGAATCAGGATGTATATCCTGAAATTTCTGAGGCTTTGCGTATCCATCGCTGGCAAAGAACAATAATTGCTGACAATAAGAGAATATACAAACAAGCCTTTTGCCTTACAGACGAGAATGTTCTACAGGTTTTTGACTTTCCACTGATTCAAGGCGATCCCGAAACGGTTCTCTCAGAACCAGGTTCCGTTTTAATCACTCAAAGACTTGCACACAAACTGTTTGGCACTGAAAATCCGATTGGCAAAACCATTCTGATCGAGGAATACGACAAAGATTATGCGCATCACGTTACAGGCGTCTTAAAAAATATGCCTGAGCAGACGACCATTCGGTTCGATATTTTATCGGCGACTAAAAATGGGCGATGGCAAGAAAAATGGATGGCTTGGAAACCGAGAGGGGGGCGTCCTGTAGAAAGCTATATTTTGCTTAAAGAAGGTTATGATGCGAATCAACTTGAAGGCAAACTTTCAGATCTGATTCCGAAATACATGGGCGAAGCAGCTGCAAATAACATTCAATATCATTTGCAGCCCCTAAACCGCATCCATCTATACTCCAATCATGATTATGGCATCAAAATTGAGAATCGTGGTACTCCAGAGACCAGTAAACCTCATGGTGACATTCAAAATGTGTATTTGTTTTCTTTGCTTGCTATTTTTATTTTAGTAATTGCCTGTGTGAATTTTATAAACCTAACAACTGCTCGTGCAATTGGGCGGAGGCGAGAGGTCGGGCTTCGTAAGGTTGTCGGTGCAAACCGATTGCAGCTCATCACACAATTTTTGGGCGAATCTATATTTTTTGCTTGTATGGCGCTTATTATGGCGCTTATCTTGACTTTGGTGTTGGTAGAATTGGCATTGCCAACTTTCAATTCGTTTTTTGATCGCGCTATTACACTCAATGTCAACACAACCCAGTTATTGCTCAGCCTTTTCGGTCTTATATTCATCGTCGGTATTCTGGCAGGGAGTTATCCGGCATTTGTCTTATCGACATTTCGCCCTGTTTCAATGTTGAGAGGTAAATCCGCTACAAACGTCTCTACTCGGCTTCGCAAGAGTTTGGTTGTAGGACAATTTGCTCTTGCCATTTTATTGATGGTTGTCACTTGGGGTGTTTACAGTCAACAGAAATTTCTTCGAAATAAGAATCTGGGATTCGACCACGAGCAGATTATTGAAGTTCCAATTTTTGAGGCAGCGAATAGCAACCAGATGATCAATCCCACGCTTTTCAAGAGCCAATACAACGCCATCAAGCAGGCATTCACGACGCATCCCAATATTCTCAGAGCAACAACCACCCGTGGCCCTGTTGGAGAAGGAGCAACAGTAGAGACATTCCATCCCGAAGGAAAATCCACGTACAGTATGGATGTGATAATCGTGGATGAGGATTTTCTAGATTTCTATGGCATTAAATGCGTATCAGGCCGGAATTTCACGCGATCATATGCCGAAACAACAAACCCGCAAAGACTGAGGGAAAAATTAGACGAGCAGTTTATCTTGAATGAAACAGCGGTCGAGCAATTGGGTTGGACAAATCCAATAGGGAAACGATTTGCCTGGAAGGTTGGAGGCACGTTCTACCCAGATGGACTACGCTCCGGCACAGTCGTCGGTGTTGTCAAAGATTTTCATTACAAACCTCTTGACGAAAAAATCGGACGACTCGTATTGGTTGCAGAATTTCATGAGGCAAGGCTACTATACCTAGAGGTCAAATCTGAAGATTTATCTCAAACACTGGCATTTGTACAAAAAGTCTGGGAAAGGTATATACCCAATCGTCCATTCACATTTTCTTTTCTTGATGAGAATTTGGATCGAATCTATAAAAATGAAAGAAAACTGAGCTATCTTTTTGGTTTCTTTTCAACCCTTGGTATTTTGATTGCCTGCTTGGGGTTACTTGGGTTGGCCACATTGAGTGCGCAATACCGTACAAAAGAAATCGGCATTCGCAAGGTATTGGGAGCGTCTGTATTCAATATTGTTATGTTGCTATCCAGTGATTTTGCAAAGTTGGTCGCACTTGCAAATCTCTTGGCCTGGCCGATTGGCTACTATGCCCTGTGGCAGTGGCTTCAGAATTATGCGTATCGGGTAGATCTTGGATTTGAGTTCTTTATGTTAAGTGGTATCTTGGCTTTCCTTATTGCCATGATCACAGTGAGTTTCCAGACAATGAAGGCAGCTCGATCAAATCCTGTAGATGCCTTGCGGAATGAATAAAAAAAACATGCTGATGTCGCCTGCTCTATTCCCGCCCCGATTGTAATTTGATGTAGGTGCCACCCAAAAAACTGCGTGTAACAGCCGGTTGACCGGCTCCGCTCCCTGCGGTCGCTCCGACCCAAATGGCTCGTGAAGCTTTGTGTTTCCTGATTGTAAAAGCAGCGATTTGTTTAACTGATCACGGCCACATCGGCAACCGGCGAGACGTTATGGGCAATCGCCCCAACACCACCCAGAAAAACCCTTTAGCGTGCAAAAACAAAAACAGAACCCACTCCCCATCATATTCTCGAACTTTTCTGATTCTTCGAGTTTTTCACCAAATCGACCAACCTGAAAAATCTCTAAGGAATACATGAGCAACCCGAAACCAAGACACGACAGGCCAACTTGGGCAAGTCGAGTTCCAAGAGAAAAAATAGCCCGCCTTTATGCAACTGATGCACAGGGCATAGTAGACGAAGAGCTTATTGAAGACGTGGGGATTGGACTCTTCGCTCGTATCGAAAGCATTTTCAAAGCACGAGAAGCCAGTGCTGGACGAGCAAGATGTCCATTATGTGATCGCCAGATAGACCACGACGGTATGAAGGATACGATTCTGAGATGCGAATCGTGCAACTGGGAACTCACCTGGGGCGAGTATCATAAAGCCAAACAAGGTAAGCATCTTGCTGCCTCTGGTCTCACGGTCTTTCTCCAAGAGTTCCTCCAGAAATACCAGACTGCGAGATCTCCAAAAGAGAAGATGGTCCTCATAGACACCTTGATTCATAGGTATCATTGGGAACTTGAGGGAGGACTGACTCGGCCTGGAGCCACAGATTTAATTGGAGGAAGACAGCATGAAATTATAGATTTTCTAAACAAGCTTTCATATGGCGAAAAGAGTAGCCCTGAAATCTTAGCCAATAGAGCAGAATGGATTCAGAAGGTTAAAAAAAGCCAACAGCATCGCAAAACAAAAAGAGAGGAACGGCAGAAAAAAAAGGAAGAGCGGGAGAGAAAGAAGAACTTAAAGAGAAAAGTTAGACAACAGATGTTGGCGCAGAGGGACAAATCGAGTAAGTCATGATTTTCCACCGAGTTGTGTTCAGTCGGGGGTGAATCTGAAGAATTGAGATGGAACCTCTGCATGCCTGAAAAGGCAGAAGACCAGAAAAGCAGATTGTCTATGACGCTCGCGGTATTCACGCCCTGATCTCAGGGGTTGAAAGTGGCGAAACCACCCCTTCGCGACTGCCGATAACAAGGGACCTGCGTACATCCTCCCAGCCCGATGCCACCCAAGCCGCCCTAAAAAACAGGGCGGCTTCGCAGGTCCCGACCGTTACACGCAAGCGGCGCAGAATTACCCAACAACCCCACTCCGACAAATTGTGCACAAGAAAAATCGGAAGATAGGTAGGCTTAATGCGTTTTCACTTTATTCGCCACGGTAAGAGAGACCGCAAGGTCGGTGATCCTTCATTGACCTCAGAGGGGCGACAAGAAGCAGAACTACTCGCCAGGGAGTTAGCATCAAACGGCATCGCACGAATCTTCAGCAGTCCACTGGCGCGAACAAGAGAAACAGCAGAGATCATCGCCACTATTTTGAATCTTGAAGTTACTGAAGATTCACGGCTACGTGAACGAATGAATTGGGGTGACATCGAAGGACAATCTTTCGATGAATTCATGGCTCAGTGGGAGCGTTGTAACACAGAACGAGATTACCGGCCCAGTGTTGGCGATTCAAGCATTGAGGCTGGCAGACGCATTGAAGCATTTGTTTCCGATTGCTATCTTCGGTCATCCAAAGATACTGTGATTGGGGTGACCCATGGCGGTGTCTTAGCAGACTTCCTTCTCAACGTTTTTTCGTTTGAAGAACTGAGTCGCATTAGTCCGAAATTCTGCAATGCCCCATACAGTGGTGAAGTAATGCGTGAATGCTCCATTACGACCATTGCATACGATGGCAACCAATATCGCCTCGAAGCTGTTGGGGCTATCTTATTTGACTGATGTTACGCACCGGTTGAATAATGTTTTATATTCCAAGGATGTAGCCCCCCGTATGGGTTTTGTCATCCCTGTGACCTTGCAAATTATGGTGGTAGATTAAAAATATGGACAAAAAACTCTTAGAAGCTGTTTTAAAACCCCTCGCTTAAGCGAGTCTGTTGATTAAGAGGTAAATCATAACGATGTAAATAAAGGCTTCACTACTGTCGGTCAAGTCTTCATAATCCTTTGATAGTCGGCGAAAATTAAATAACCAGGCAAAGGTGCGCTCGACGACCCACCGGCGTTTGACGAGTTGAAAGCCTTTGCCTTTTGGGGTGACAACCTCAAGATCAATCTTATGTGTGTGCTTCTTAGCAGCGACCCATTCTTTAAGGTCTTCGCCGCGATAGCCGCCATCGACCCATAGCTTGCGTAAGCGTGTCTGTCCGCTATCAAAATACTGATTGATCACCTGCTTGAGGCCATCTCGATCTTGGAGATTGGCAGGTGAGACATAGGTGCTAATGACGAGTCCGAGGGTATCAACGAGAAGATGGCGTTTGCGTCCATTGACCTTTTTGCCAGCATCGTAACCCTTTGACTTTCCTTGGGTTGCTGTCTTAACACTTTGGCTGTCAATGCAGCCTGCTGATGCGGTAGGCTTGCGTCCCTGTCGTTTGCGTTCTTTTTGTGTGAGCACCTGTTGCACCCGTTCAAAGATGCCTTGCTTGCGCCAACGATTGAAATAGCCATACACGGTCTGCCAACAGCCAAAGGTAGGAGGCAGCATGCGCCATTGGCAGCCGGTCTTCGTCAGATACAGGATGCCATTGAACACTTGTTGCAAATTGGCAGGTGGGCGTCCAGAGCCCCCTTTTCGCCATTTACCTTTAGGCAGCAAGAGGATCAGCAGTTGCCATTGCGCTTGGGTGACATTTGTCGGATATTCCCTGTGCGTATTCATCTTTGTCCTTTCGTTTCAGGGTGATTTGCATAACCTGAATTTGGACAGATGAATACGCTTTTTCAACTCTTTTCTTCACTCACAATAGTTTTAAAACAGCTTCTTAGAATTGTATAGCGATTACCTCCTCAGTTCCTTTGGCGCGACCACAGCAACGGGTTTATCCGCGCTGTTGGAAGGCCGCATAAGCCATGATCGGGTCACGCGTTTTCTCTCACAAGCAGACTATAATGGCAAAACGCTGTGGCGACAGGTTAAGGGTATGATCCGTGACATCGAACAGGATGATGGCGTGCTCATCTTTGATGATACGATCCAGGAAAAGCCTTATACAGATGAGAATGACTTAATCTGTTGGCACTATGATCACAGTCAAAATCGCACGGTCAAGGGTATCAATCTGCTTAATTGTGTCTATCACGCAAGCGATGTCAGCTTACCCGTGACTTACGAGTTGATCACCAAACCGGCCCTCTATACCGATGTGAAGACCCGTCGCGTCAAGCGCAAGAGCCTGGTCACAAAAAATGACCTGATGCGGGACATGTTAGGTGTGTGCAAGCAAAATCGCTTGAAATATCGCTATGTATTGGCCGATAGTTGGTTCTCAGCAAAGGAAAACTTACAGTTTATTCGCAACAGCTTGGATAAGCACTTCGTTGTCGCAATAAAATCTAACAGGACGGTTGCCTTGAGCTATGAAGATAAACGAGATGGACGTTTCGCACGCATTGATGCTCAAAACCTGACAGAAGATACGCCTGTGCAAGCATGGATAAAAGGATTAGATTTTCCCGTCCTTTTAATCCGGCAAGTCTTTACAAACAAAGATGATAGCACAGGGGAGATGTTTCTGGCTTGTAGTGATCTTACTTGTGATGGCGAAACCATCGAAACGATCTATCAAAAACGATGGAAAGTGGAGACGTTTCATAAAACCCTCAAGTCCAATGCCGCCCTATCCAAGTCCCCAACAAGGCGCGTGCGTACACAAAGCAATCATTGTTTTATGGCTATTTATGCCGCCGCTCAATTGGAAGGCCTGCGCGTCAAACATCACCTCAATCATTTTGCCCTCAGGTCAAGACTCTATCTCAAGGCCATTCGGTATGCTTTTGATGAACTACAAATTCTTAAAACTGCGTAACATCAGTTATTTGAGTATTAACTTTGGGCAGGACCACCGGCATTATCCTGGAGGCATACAACATGAGTGACGGGTCTGGAGCCGATCTTGAAACCGTACCTGTCCGGCAAGGCTACGCTCGTTGGTCTGAGACGTACGATACGCAGGACAATTCCTTGATCATTTTGGAAGAGCCGCTATTGCGATCCCTGTTGGGGGATGTCCAAGAACTCAGCGTCGCTGATATCGGCTGCGGTACGGGACGTCATACCCTCTATCTGTCAGAAGCAGGTGCCAGGGTGACCGCAATTGACTTCGCTCCAGAAATGATGGCGCAAGCTATTGAGAAGACGAAAGACCACGATGTGCGATTCGTTACCCATGATCTGACAGAGTGCCTCCCATTCGACAATGACACCTTTGATCGCGTCCTATGCTGCCTCGTCCTGGAGCACATTTCTGACTTGGATCCAGTAATCGGAGAAATGGCGAGGATCTGTCGGCCAGGAGGTTTCATTCTCATCTCAGAACTCCACCCAGCGATGCATCTCCGTCGCCTACAGGCTCGCTTCACTGATATGAAGACAGGCCAAAAGGTTAACGTCGAGGGCTATCACCACCAGATCGCGGACTATGTCAATGCAGCCTTGAAGGCCCAACTTCAGATTGATCGCATTGAGGAGCATCTTGCTGACGAATGCCTGCTTGAGAAGTCGCCCAGAGCGAAGGAGTACTGGACTGAGTTTCCGGAGGATTTTGATCTTGGTTGGCCGATGTTATTACTCATGAGGTTGGAAAAACCTCTATCCGGTCCCCCACAGGGTGCTTAACACGTCCACATAGAACTGCATCCGTTCTGGTGTTTATGTAATCGAGCCAACAAGCTCGTGAGAGGCCATTTTAGGCAGAACACTACAGCCATCTTGGAGGCTGCCTTGCTGGACACCAGGTTGATCTTTGTGGAAGGAATCCCTGGCTCCGGGAAGACCAATACTGCAGAGTTCCTTTGCTCGCAGCTTGAACGGAACGGGATACCAACCGCACATATTCACGAGAAGGATCCAAATCACCCAACTCGGATGGAGTGGCAAGGCGAGGCCTGCCGGATAGAGGAAAGCCTGGAAAGATGGCGAGACTTCGCCTCCTCAAGAGCGCAGAGCGATTCGGTCACCGTCCTCGATGGCCAGCTATTTCATCGCAATACGGCGGAGCTGTTCTTCAACGACGTTGAACCGGTCACAATCGCGAACTACGTTCAAGGCGTCATTGATGCAGTTTCGCAACTCAACCCGACTGTGGTTTATCTGATTCAGTCTGACGTGCCGAGTTTCATGCGACGTACCTGCGATGACCGAGGAAATCGCTGGGAGAACACCCAGATCAACCTGAAGGTCACCACACGGGCTCGGGCTAAGAGGAACGGATGGCGAGGATTCGCTGGCTATGCCCAACTCTATACCGCGTTTCGAGAGATGACGGATAAGCTAATTGGCAAGCTGGACGTCCGAGTATGCAGAATCGATATGACCGACCATCAATGGCCTGCATACCTGACGACAATCCTTTCCCACCTATCGCCAAGCCTCCAGGAGAAGGACATATCGCACAATCGTCTGGCTGCCACGTACGGTGATCTATGCATCTTCCGGTGCGATGGTCTTCATAGCATTACCCAATGTGAGACAATCACCAATGTAGCGCGGGACCTAAAGCTTATTCGGAATCCCGACCTGCTCAATCTGGATGGGCTCAATGTAGAAAGAATAGGCAGAGACATTTACATGCTCTGCAACGAATCATTACAGAGCATCGCATCCCTAAACAGAATCAAAACTGTACCAAGGGATCTCCGCGTGGACGGCCATCCAAAGCTGGTGTCTCTGGAGGGGCTTCATAGGATCGAGTCTGTTGATGGTCGCTTGCTGATCGTATCTAACCACTCCCTGCGAGACTTGCAGGGGCTGCGAAGCCTACGGTACGTCTCCCGCGGCATACATGTTACGGCCAACAACAACCTTGCCGTCCTCAATGGTCTGCAAGCACTAAAGGAAATCGGAGGCTTCCTCTACATACGCCAGAACGAACAACTGGAGAGTCTGGAAGGCTTAGAGCATCTTGCGACCATCGGCGGCCATTTGGAAATCAGCAACAATCCACGCCTAAGAAGCCTGAGTGGACTGGAGAACCTGGCTCACTTGGGTGGCTGGCTTATTATAGGCGGAAATGAGATCTTGAGTAAGGCGGAGATCGATGGCTTCGTGGCGCAAATGAAAGAAAGAGGTTTCTCGGGGAACCTTTCCACAGAGCTTCTCCCGCCGTAACGAAGTGAGCACACCGCATAACACGACTGTGCATGGCTTCGTCCATTCGGCCTTCGTCCAACCCCTGCGCGGTTCGTGCACGGCTGGACGTTACACGCAAGCGACACAAAAGTTCCCCCCAACCCCACTCCGGCAAATTGTGCACAAGAAAAACCGGAAGACAGGCAGACTTAATGCATTTTCACTTTATTCGCCACGGTAAGAGAGGCCGCAAGATCGGTGATCCTTCATTGACCTCAGAGGGGCGACAAGAAGCAGAACTACTCGCCAAGGAGTTAGCATCAAACGGCATCGCACGAATCTTCAGCAGTCCACTGGCACGAACAAGAGAGACAGCAGAGATCATCGCCACAATTTTGAATCTTGAAGTTACTGAAGATTCCCGGCTACGTGAACGAATGAATTGGGGTGACATCGAAGGACAATCTTTCG
The DNA here is from genome assembly GCA_965222605.1 of Candidatus Latescibacterota bacterium. GTDB lineage: Bacteria > Latescibacterota > UBA2968 > UBA2968 > UBA2968 > VXRD01. The sequence goes on along the minus strand of OZ244960.1, from coordinate 5,583,871 downwards.
ATGAATTCATAGCTCAGTGGGAGCGTTGTAACAGAGAACGAGATTACCGACCCAGTGTTGGCGATTCAAGCATTGAGGCTGGTAGACGCATTGAGGCAATTGTTTCCGATTGCTATCGTCAGTCATCCAAAGATACTGTGATTGGGGTAACCCATGGCGGTGTCTTAGCAGACTTCCTTCTCAATGTTTTTTCGTCTGAAGAACTGAGTCGCATTAGTCCGAAATTCTGCAATGACCCATACAGTGGTGAAGTAATCCGTGAATGCTCCGTTACGACCATTGCATACGATGGCAACCAATATCGACTCGACGCTGTTGGGGCTATCTTATTTGAGAATTAACTTTGGGCAGGATTCGACATTCGCCCAGAAGGCGGTGCAAGATTACAAGTGCCAATATCAACCCCAAACATGGCTATTTTCGGGTGCCAAACCGGGACGGCATTTGACTGAACGGTCAGTTCAAAAAGTTTTTGACCGCAAGCGGCAAAAACTGAAAGCGCGCAAGAACCACTCTCCGCCACCTCGAAATTTTGGAGATGTGAAATGAATGATTCCCTGTCATATTCAGTTGCGGTAATTGCAGATATTCACGGCAACGTCGCTGCACTCAACGCTGTTCTTGAGGATCTGCAAAGCCAACCCTATGATCGTCTGGTAGTCGCTGGCGACTTGGTGCTGAACGGACCCCGCCCGGTCGAGAGTCTTGACGCAATACAAAATCTGGGCGCTCCCACGATTTACGGGAACACAGACCTGTTGGTCTTTGATGAACAGTATTCCGAGGAAAGACTGGACTGGGTGAGAGAGAAGCTAGGAACAGATGGCTTGAGCTATCTGAAGGGTCTGCCCTTTGAGTACAGGATAACGCCACCAGGAGGGCAGTCTCCGGAGGATGATCTTCTCATTGTGCACGCAACGCCTACTGATGTGACCGGTGTATTGGTTCTTCAACCTGTTCCGTTCAGTCTTCGGACGGTTACTCCAGAAGAGGAGGCCAGGACACTGCTGGGGGATGCGAAGGCCAATCTGATTGTGGCAGGACACCTTCACTACGCGTCCTATGGCGTTCCGTGCGGTCAGCGATATAGCATCATTGATTCAGTTGGGTTTCCGTTTGATGGGGATCATCAAGTTGGATATGCCAGAGTGTGGTGGGATGGGCAGGAATGGCATGTGGAAAATCACAGATTGAGTTACGATTACCACAAGGTTGTGGAGGATGTCAGGTGTTGTGGTGCGCCTTTTGGTGAGTTGTCAGCCCAAAGGATCCTTCAAGCCAGATTCAGGCCGGTCATGTAGAATCAGAAGCCTGATGGTGCGCGCTTTATCTCTGCCCGTGATAGGCTTCGCCGTGATGGGGCTACCAGCGGTTAACAGGCCGTTAGCCGAAATGTCGTCCGTCTTTATCGTGCATACTCACCAATTTTCATGATGAGGCTCTCATGACGAACCATCAAACTACCCAATGGCCTTTTGTGAAAGCCGGAGTTGCAGGAGTGGTTCTTAGAGGCAAGCAAATCCTGATGGTGCGTCGAAAGTACGGAAGAGACCGGATTGGATGTGGAAGTCGGTGACATCGTGAACGTGCTATCTACACATCACACATCTGAACGAAGCGTTGTCGGAGTATGGTTTGTGGCAAGAGAGAAGGGAGGTAATTTGGTCGCGGGAGACGATGCCTCTGAAGCCCAATTTTTCCCGCTTGATCGGCCACCAACAGAGATGGCATTCGAGGCAGATAAGAAGATCATTGAGCAGCTGAAGGGGTCAAGTTTGTGATGATCTCATGTCCATCGAAGTCACTCACACTTCGGCTAATAGCGCGGTATGCGCTACGCGGCATACGCCGCTTGGCCCTATCGGGCAACCCCTTGACAAGCTCGGGGTTCGCAAACCGGCGAAACGTTACACGCAAGCGGCGCAGGAGTTCTCCCAACCCCACTCCGGCAAATTATGCACAAGAAAAATCGGAAGACAGGCAGCCTTAATGCGTTTTCACTTTATTCGCCACGGTAAGAGAGACCGCAAGATCGGTGATCCTTCATTGACATCAAAAGGTCAAGAAGAGGCAGAACTACTCGCCAGGAAGTTAGCGTCAAACGGCATCGCACGAATCTTCAGCAGTCCACTGGCACGAACAAGAGAGACAGCAGAGATCATCGCCACAATTTTGAATCTTGAAGTTACTGAAGATTCACGGCTACGTGAACGAATGAATTGGGGTGACATCGAAGGCCAATCTTTCGATGAATTCATAGCTCAGTGGGATCATTGTACCACAGAACGAGATTACCGGCCCAGTGTTGGCGATTCAAGCATTGAGGCTGGCAGACGCATTGAAGCATTTGTTTCCGATTGCTATCTTCAGTCATCCAAAGATACTGTGATAGGGGTAACCCATGGCGGTATCTTGGCAGACTTCCTTCTCAACGTTTTTTTGTCTGAAGAACTGAGTCGCATCAGTCCGAAATTCTGCAATGACCCATACAGTGGTGAAATAATCCGTGAATGCTCCGTTACGACGATTGCATACGATGGCACCCAATATCGACTCGACGCTGTTGGGGCCATCTTATTTGAGCATTAACTTTGGACAGGCGTCTACTGCTCACCACGTTTACAAAAAAACAAAAACCAGAAAACCATTTGTTTATTCCAATGGATAGCACTATTTTTTTATAATATTGGCTGAGGTTATACCATCAGGCAGATTGAAAATGGAGTAAATGTATGAGAAATTGGGAAACATGCGATGCGGTTGAGCGCCATTCCAAAAAGGTCAGCGGAGCCTGGATATTTCGTGGCACTCGGGTTCCTGTATCCGCGCTTTTCGAGAATCTCAAAGATGGGGCTTCGATTGAGCAGTTTCTGGAATGGTTCCCCGGCGTAAAACGATGGCAGGTAGAAACGGTTCTCGATCACGAAGTGAAGGCGTTGGCGGGCTCCGTTGATTCATGAGGATTCTATTTGATCAGGGCACCCCCGTGCCTCTTCGACGATATCTGTCAAATCACTCGGTCGATACCGCCTTTGAGCGGGGATGGTCCCACCTTCAAAACAGCGAGTTGCTTCAGGCAAGTGAGCAGGATGACTACCAACTCTTGATCTCTACAGACCAAAATCTTCGATACCAACAGAATCTGTCCGGCAGACAGCTGGCGATCATCGTTCTGCTCTCGACTTCATGGCCACGCATCCAGTTGCGAATTGATGACATCCAAACTGCTGTTGATAAAATAGCTCCAGGTGACTACATAGAGATTCCGATCTGAGGCTGTGGCGATCATAGACGCGGTATGTCAAATTTTTTCGGTTCCCGCTAGACGACCTATCTGGCGGGATTTCTGTAAGTGTTGTTCGTCCGCTCCCCACCCCAGGCTGGCACAGCACACAACAAGACGGTTGCCGGCTGCGCTCCCTTTGGTCGCCCCGACCCAAGTGGCCGTGAGTGATGGGTTGGCTGATGGGAAAGAGGTAATCTGTTTCCTGATGCATTGCCACTTCGGCAACCGCAGGCCGTTAGACGAAAGCGTCCCAACCTCCAAGACATCAATGGCACACGGAACTGCACTTGAAGCAGAGAAAGCAGAAAATATGGAGCATATGAAAAACGATGTAGATGTGCTCGTAGTTGGCGGAGGCACAGCGGGCACGATTGCTGCCATACAAGTGGTCTGATTTACACGATCTACTCGTGCTACACGGCGCAGTTGTCCCCGAAAAAGACATCTAAAAAACAAAGGCCGAACTTTTTATGCCTGAAAAACCTGATATTATCTGGATTTACTGTGACGAACTGCGCACCAATTGTCTGATCAACTGGACAAACACACAGCAAATTTTGTGGAAGTAGATCCCTCATGTTTGCAGAGATAGGCGAACCACGATCACGAGAAGAGTAAGGAGGAGGAAATGGCGGTGAAAACGGAACTCACAGGCGAAGACCTGGAGCACTTCCGCAAGAACGGTTACCTGGTGCTCCCACAGACATTCAACGCCGAGGAAGTCGCTCGCATGCAACATGAAGCGGACCGGATACTCGAGCTCATCATCAACTCTTCCCTGGCCAACGGGCGAAAAAGTGGGCGGCTGAATATTCTGCAGACGTCCACCGGGCCGATGGTGCGCAAAATCCAGCCGGTTAACGACCTGTCGCTGTTCCTGGCCGAAGTGTCTGCCGACGAACGACTCATCGGACCCATGCGTCAGCTCATGGGTAACGAGCCGATTCTCATGGAGGAGAAGCTGAACTACAAAGAGCCGCTGCCCGAAGCGATAGAGGGCATCCCATTGGTCGATAGCGAAGACCGGTTTCCGGTTCACAACGATTGGGCGTATTATCTGGCCCAGGATTACCCGCAAGAGATCATCTCTTCGGCCGTGACCATGGATCCGTGCGACGAATCGTCCGGACCGCTTCACGTCTGGCCGGGGAGTCACAAACAGCACCTGGAACATCACCAACCGCCCAACAAAAGGGGGTGGGAAGTGCTACCGGATTTGATCGATTTCGATGGGGGAATCGACCTGTTGGCGCCGCCCGGCTCCGTCATGCTCTTCCATTCGGTGCTGGTCCACAACTCCAGGCCAAATGTTTCCGGTCGTCCGCGGAGGCTCATGATCTACAGCCATTACCCCAAGCAAAGCGACATCGGGCACGATGTAAGGAACGGGCCCAGCAGGCTTCGGGAATCGCCCTACGAGTGGGAGTATCAGCGGGCGAAGGACCGCGGTGAATTCGAGGATGTGTTCCAGGCGCCGGTGTTTTCCTGATTCCTCTGAGTCGAGTAACAGTGGCGTTTGTTTACGACCTAAAGAGGAGAGATCTCATGAGCAGTTGCATTGTCATTCACAGTGCGTTTTTTGATTTTTTGCTGCTTACACATAACTCGCTGAGTTCACATTACCTTTTAATACTGGAGATTTTAATGGCAAAAATTGTAATCATTGGTGCTGGCAGTGGATTCGGAAGCCGACTGTCCCTCGATATTTTATCTCGTGAATTATTAAACGATTCCACAATCGCACTCTGTGATATCAACGAAGAGCGATTGACTCAGGTGCACGATTACGTGAACCGCGCCATTGATGGCCATGGACTCCCTGGCAAATGCATCGCCAGCACTGATCGCGAAGAATTATTGCCCGGCGCAGATTTTGTCGTCACTGCCGTATCCATTGGGGGCGCAGCCTACTGGGGCGAACCTTACGCATCTGAAATCAACATCCCCAAAAAGTACGGCATTAACCAAACTGTCGCCGACACAGTAGGTGTAGGAGGTGTGTTCCGTTATCTTCGCACCGCACACGAGCACCTAGCATTTTGCAAAAGCATGGAAAAACACTGCCCCGATGCACTCATGTTAAATTATACCAACCCCATGGCCATGCTCACCTGGATGCATTCTATCGGTTCATCCATCCAAAACGTCGGCCTCTGCCACAGCGTACAGGGCACAACAAAAAAACTGGCAAATGGCATTGACGTTCCTTACGAAGATGTGAGTTACCTCGTTGCAGGGATTAACCACCAGGCCTGGATTCTAAAATTCAACAAAGACGGCGAAGACCTGTACCCTCGCATCTTCAAAGCCGTCGACACCCATCCCAGTTTCAAAGACGACCTGGTGCGGGTCGAGATGATGAAGCAATTTGGCTATTTTGTCACCGAAAGCACCCGACACAATTCAGAATACCTCCCCTACTTCCAGCGCACTCAGGAATTGCGGGACATCTACAACCTGCCAGAACGTGATCCCGTCTACATGGAATTGCCCGAAGGCCGCAAACGTTCCTGGATGAAAGACACAGGCATCACAGACAACGATACCGAAGCCGAAGTCCCAAAACTGCAAGTATCCCACGAATACGCTTCTTCAATCATAGAAGCAAAAATCACAGGTGTCCCATTTGTCTTCAACGGCAACGTCATGAACAACGGATCTATCACCAATCTTCCCGACGAATGCTGTGTTGAAGTACCCTGCATGGTCGACAGAGAAGGCATTCATCCCTGTTACGTTGGTGAACTCCCGCCTCAGTGCGCCGCATTAAACATGACCAACATCGCCGTACAAGAACTCTCCGTCAAAGCTGCAATGGAAAAAGATAAAGAAGCGGCATTCCATGCTTGTGCATTGGACCCACTTACTGCATCCGTCGTATCTTTACCCGACATCCGAAAAATGTTTGAAGAACTCTGGGAAGCAGAAGGCGATCGACTCAGTTATTTTGATGCCTGATTCTGAACTTTAGACAGGAACAAAGACGGCTACGTTTCTTATGAGGAGTTCCCACACCCCGATTGGCACCGGGCAAATCTTAATAGCGATGAATTCCTGAGTTGGGAAGAGGAACTGATAGACATTGCCATGAGGAGGGTTGTGCAGCCCAATTACCAGGAGAAATACGCCACATCCCCAAAAAAGGAGTGGTCTTCTTGGCATGAATGGGCCGGTGACAGATCCGATTTTGAATGGCTCTTCCCATTCATTGATAGGGATCATGACGGGAAGATCAGCGCCGACGAATACAAGGCGTTTGAGGCCCAGGCAAAGAGATATCTCGACAAATCCTGGCCCAAAACGAACGAGTTGGGACAAACCGGACAGGACATTCTTAACGGGCGCGTGCCAGGTCGGTCGAAAGAAGAGTTGTGAGATTCAGAAGAAAAACCAATATGGAACCAACCTTTCAGAATGTTCCTTATTGCCCTCACGAGAGAAATGTGCTTGATGTTTATAAAGTGCCTTCAAAAAGTCCCTCTCCTATTTTTGTATGGATACATGGCGGCGGATTCTACTTTGGGGACAAATCTGAAAGAGGACCTCGTCTCGTTCCCATCCTGTTTGACCAAGGCATATCTCTTGTTACGATAAATTATCGTCTTTATCGTGCATACTCACCAACTTTCATGATGAGGCTCTCATGACGAACCATAAAACTACCCAATGGCCTTTTGTGAAAGCCGGAGTTGCAGGAGTGGTTCTTAGAGGCAAACAAATCTTGATGGTGCGTCGAAAGTACGGATCAAACAAGGGAAAGTGGTGTATTCCCTGCGGGAATGTTGAGATTGGAGAGGACGTTCGGGATGCTATGGTACGTGAAATTAAGGAAGAGACCGGATTGGATGTGGAAGTCGGTGACATCGTGAACGTGCTATCTACACATCACACACCTGAACGAAGCGTTGTCGGAGTATGGTTTGGGGCAAGAGAGAAGGGAGGTAATTTGGTCGCGAGAGACGATGCCTCTGAAGCCCAATTTTTCCCGCTTGATCGGCCGCCAACAGAGATGGCATTCGAGGCAGATAAGAAGATCATTGAGCAGCTGAAGGGGTCAAGTTTGTGATGATCTCATGTCCATCGAAGTCACTCACACTTCGGCTAACAGCGCGGTAGTAGCCTTAATGCGTTTGCACTTTATTCGCCACGGCAAGAGAGACCGCAAGCTCGGATTAACCCTCACCAGTCTATAGCAAGGGAGCATTCATGTCCGACTTCCCGTCCCAATCACGTTACGACGGCATGACATATAGTCGGTGCGGCAACAGCGGTATTCAACTACCTCTGCTCTCTCTCGGTCTGTGGCATAATTTTGGCGGCGTCGATATGTTTGAAACCGGGCGTGCTATGGTGCGCACCGCCTTCGACCACGGCATCACACACCTGGATTTGGCCAACAACTATGGACCGCCCTATGGCTCTGCCGAAGAGACCCTCGGCCAGATGGCCATCGCCTGGGTCCTCCGCCAGGAGGCGGTCACTACCGCGCTTTGCGGGGCCAGCCGCCCCGAACAAATCGAGGACAGCCTCGGTGTCCTCGACAACCTGAATTTTACCGAGGACGAACTGCAGACAATCGACAATATCTTAGCGATCTAAACGACCTGCTGAGATCGCTAATAACCTTTGGTGCTAGTGTTATATTCTGAAGTGTGCGATGGCAAGGTTAATGAACCCATCTTCATCGGGTTTAAAGCCCTGCCATTGTACCAAGATATTGAAGGCGGCCATGGTAAAAGCCAATCGCATTGCAAAATAGCTCCAGACCCGATGCATGACTTTCTTAAAATGCCACACGAGCGTCATCATAGATAAGATGGTTTCAACCACCATGCGCTCATTCCAAGTGCCACGCGGACAGATTTTTAAGTTTTCTGGGTTGTCTTGCGCTTTTTGAAAGCCGACATCGGCAAAGACGACCATGTCTGATTGCACCTGCTTGATGAGATGGTGGAAGGTGGTATCGTGAACATTAGCTGTCTGACAGTCCCAATCCACGATGAGACCCCATTGATTGATCAACAGACAGAGCTTGCCACCGACAATCCAGCGATAATTCGATTTGCCTTTCTTCCCGATCTGAGCAGGACTTCTGCCTTCTCGGATCGGATGAATCAACTCAATGCCATAGCTATCAATGATGCCCAACACGCTCTTTTCGGCTAAAAATCGGCTTGTGGCGTGTTGATGCCTTAAAAAGAGGCGAAACAAGCGCGTGCGATGAGGTAAGTTAGGAAACAGGTGCTGCCAATCGTTTATCAGCCAATCATAATAGGCGCGATTGCCCACCCCTTTAATCGCAAAAAGCAAGGCCAACGTGATGACTTCGCTGGGATAGAGCTTGGCTTGAGGATGTTTCTCAAGGTCTTGCGTTTGATCATCTACCCGACAGAACAGGTCAATGATCAGCATTTCAGTCGTCATGAAGTTTACCTCCCTGCTGTGAATGAATGAGGTGCTAACTCATTCAGCATAGGTAAACTTCTGGCGACTTACAACTTCTTATCTACTAGCACCAAAGGTTAATAGATAAGGCATAGGGAGCCATAATGATCGAACAGAATCACCTGGACCTCTTACTCGACCTGAACACTGACGAAAACCCTCACAGCGGCGGGGATCTATTAGACCATCTTCGGGGAACACACGATTTCCTCCAGGAATGGGGCAACGACCAGGCCGTGTGTCTTGGAGGTTTGTTTCATAGCATCTACGGCACGCAATCCTAGAGGAGGCCATTCAACGTGATTGAGGCTGAAGAACTACGACGGGGAATTCTCGCGAGTTACTCTATAGCCGATGCTGTCGAAAAGTACACTCAGAGAGTTGCTGAGGGCCTTCGTAAGTATGAGAAGGCTGCTATCGACCAGTTCTTTCCTGGCTCGGGTAAAGTCCTGGTTGTCGGATGCGGAGTGGGACGCGAGGCGTTCGCTCTTGAGGCGCTCGGATACAAGGTCAAAGGAATTGACATATCTGAAAATCTGATCACGGCAGCCAGGAGTATCGCCAACCAAAGACACAGTCACGCGGAATTCGAGCTGACAAATGGTACCAATATCTCAGAGCCGGACAGGACTTACGACATCGTCATTTTCTGGAGCCAAATTCTCGCGAATGTTCCCACAAAGAAAGCTCGCCAGACCCTTCTCCAAGAAGCGTTTCGCATACTCGTCGCCGGGGGCCTTTCATCCCTCACTGTCCACGATCGGACTAGAACGCTAAGACTGTTGGAAGCCGATTCCAGATATGAGCGAATCAACCAGCAGGGGCTGGATGACGGAGACGTGATCTTGAAGGAAGGTGGAAAAGGTCCTGTCTTCTGGCACTACTTTGACGAATCGGAAGTTCAGGATCTTTTCGTGGAAGCTGGATTTCACGACTCCCGGATACTCAGAGTCTCCGAGTTGGGGGAATCCTGGGACAATGTCTTCATCGGCTTTGGTCGGAAGCCATGATGAATCGCAAAGCAACGAGAAGTGCGCGTCCTGTCAAGACTTTGCCCAACCACCCCAAGCTGCACCAGACGCTTAACACGGGGTTACTGTTGAATGAATTGGAGGCTTCTTACCTACCTCTTGAGGAGACGATCATGAAACTTCCTTCTGCCATTGGGCTTTTTGCCATTATTCTTGTGGTCCTACCATCCATCTCTTCATCAGAAGATAGATGGTGGGAATTGCAGATGAATGACAAGAGATTTGGATACGAAAACTTCATGAAGATCGCAAATCGAATAGAGAAACACCTCGATAGATTCCGGGATTTCAGCAATCTTATTCTTAGCAAGAGCGACCTCAATCAGCATATATTCAGATTTAACGAGATACATCCCGAACAGGATGTCTCCATTAAACTCAAAGGGAAAGACTTGCATCGCTTTCAATCGAGTTTGCTTTGGGAACAACAGAATATCGGTTTTCCAAACTCTCTCGTAGCCATAAAAGGTTACGGCCTTATCAGCCAAAGTAAGATTCTCGAGTTGAGAATTGAGAATTTAAAACTCAAAGGGGCAACCCAAGGAGAAATAGACGATGTTCAGGCATCTTTGGAAGCGGTGCGTGCAGAATTGCAGGCTTTTCTATCTGAGCAAAAATGGACTGACTGAAATTCCAGCATTTGGATCAAACGCCATATAACAATCAGTTACCACTGCGCGGGTTCGCAAACCGGCAAGACGTTAAATGCAATGGAAAGGGCCGATTCAGGTCCGTAAAATGAATCAGAAAATTTTATTCTATGAGAAATGTCATATGCAAATTCCCAACTTAAGGAGTTCCTACGAAAAGGTAGAAGAAATCGTCTTTTTTGGGCGAATGCTAGACAAAATCCGACTTCACCATCAAGGCAAGCTTCCGGACGACTATAATCGTGGTTTTGGACTTGATGGTCAATGCCTTCGCTTTCTTCAGGTAGACTACGACGCGCTAGTTCAAAGGGTGCTTTCTGGTGGAACTGATGGAGAGATACTACAATGGTGTTTTGAGAATGGTAGGCGTCCCAATAATGAAGAAATCCAAATATGGAATCAATTCATGGAAAAACGTGGCTGGCGCGACGACTCCTGAGCTTAAAAAAATGAAAGCGAAGCGTGGATTTTCGGATCGGGATGACATATTGACCTTTTTTGATTTTCATGATGCCGATGAAGAGAGATCATAATAATATCAGGATAAAATGAGAGTTATGTTAGTAAAGCACTACGATCCGACCTGGCCTTCAAGGTTCGAAGAGTTGCGACGCCGTTTTGACTCTGTTTTGTCAGGAAGGTATTGCAGCCTCGAGCACGTCGGTAGCACATCTGTCGCCGGAATGACCGCGAAGCCAATCATTGACGTTGACATTGTCATTGAGAGGCAGGATTTCGAGAGTACGAAGGACCGGCTTGCAGAGATCGGATATTTCCATGAAGGTGACCTGGGTATTCCCGGAAGAGATGCCTTTGATCTGTCGGATAGCGGACTGAAGGAATCTTTGCCCGTCCACCATACGTACGTTTGTGACAAATATAGTGAAGCCTTGAAGCGGCATCTTGTCTTCAGAGATTTCCTCAGACAAAGTCCCGAATATGCTCGTAGGCTTAGTAACCTGAAATGGCAACTCGCTGAAGAGCACGACAATGACCGCCAGTCGTATATGGACGGAAAAGTCGCTCTGTGCGAGAAAATCTATGAGAAAGGGCTGGAGGCCCTGGGGTGCCGGTGTAGTCTGTACTTACCATTTGACAAATAGCACAGTGTAACGCCTAACACGTCGGTGTTGGTCTGCGGTGCTGTCGCGCCTTGGCCCCCAGCCTCGGTCATTCGCCCAACCTGGCTATGCCAGGTTTGTGGGTGCCGAGAACGTTAAGTGCCATGCCGGTATTTTCAGGTACATAGTGAATGCCCAAACTCGGCCTACCATATGAGTTCATCTCGGTCCAGCTGGCCTTTGCCAGACGTATGTCCGAATTGTCTCACAGACCCTTGGAAGACACCCTGATCGACTGCACAATGCTTCGGACACTTTTGAACATTCGAGTCACGAAGGAGACAGCGCAAGAAAGTGAGGCTTGGCAGAGCTTTCTGAGAGGGCTACGAAATACGAGTGAGCCGGATCGCTGGGCCTACGACCACTATCTCGAACGCGAGAAAGACGAACCGTCGATTGATGTCTTGGACGGCTTCGGGTGCTTCTGGTATAGCTACCCCTTCCGGGATGAACCCAAGGTCCGTCTTCACTGAGGAAGGGTAATGACATCTGACCTGCATAGGATGTATGCCATCGGCTTGATGGCGTTCATCATCTTCCTGAGTACTCTCGTCAGCCTTCCCGTATTGCCGAGACTCAGCACGGAACTCGGAGCTGAAATGTACCAGATACCCATAGTCGTGTCGGCTGCCCTCGCCACAGTGGTAGTCGCCCAATTCTTCGCGGGTGCCCTTGCGGATCGCTTCTCACGGCAGCGTCTCATTCTGGTAGGCACGGCCCTCGGTTCAGTTTCATCTCTTTTGTGTCTGATTGCGAGCGACTGGGTCCATTTGGTAGTTCTTCGAGTCCTCGGTGGTGTCGCTGATGCCATCTCGATGCCCGCTCTCCTGGCAATCACTTCAACGCTTGGCAAGGATGCTCCAGGACGGTTCTTCGGGATTCTCAGAAGCAGTCAAGGACTGTCCTTCGTGGTTGGCCCCGCCATGGGGGCATTTGATTCCCTTATGGATCTCTCTTTGTTGATCGCTCCGCTGCTTGGAGTCGTAGCACTCGGGATGACAGGCGAAATGGCCTATCCATTGTTGGTGGCAGTCCTTCCGGCATTCCTTGCACTCTTTGTGACCTTTGCGTTTTTGCGGGAATCGCACGTCCCAAAACAATTGAAGAAAACAACATGACAGATGCAAAACCTGAGAAACAGCGTGATGCCGATATTGCACTCAAACCGGCGACGGTCATTGTCAATCCGTGGAAACAGCATGTGCCGCCGACCACACGACAGGGCGTGCCAGGCATCGAACGCACCACGAAGGGACGGTTGTGGGCAGTTTACGGGCGGGATGTCGAAAGCCCGCGAAACTACCAGGTCTTGATTCGGAGTGATGACGATGGGCACACCTGGTCAGATCCAAAAGTCATAGTACTGCCCTGTAGGGACGTTCGGGCTATGTCCGCTTCCATCTGGATCGACCCCCAGGATCGGATGTGGGTTTTCTGGGGACAGAGTTTTGGTCAACAAGATGGCCGTTACGGCATATGGACCATTGTCACCAGCAATCCAGATGCTGAGAACCCAACATGGTCGAAACCGCGTCGATTGGGTAATGGCATTATGCTGAACAAACCAACGGTACTATCGGATGGCGACTGGCTCTTTACCTCGTCTGTATGGAAGACTGACAACAGCATCAAGGTCTACGCCTCGCGCGATCGGGGCAAGACCTTCGAGCTTCGTGGTACAGCCAATATTGTTAACGCGGAATTGCGGGGCCCTGATGAGCCGATGATTGTTGAGCGAAAGGATGGCTCACTCTGGATGCTGGTGCGGGTCCGTGGCATCGGCCAGACAGTTTCTTACGATCATGGAAAGACCTGGTCGCCCGTTGAACGTCTTAAAATACCACATCCGACCACCCGGTTTTTTGTGCGTCGTTTGAAATCTGGCGCATTGTTATTGGTCAAGCATGGATCCATGACCGAAAAGACGAGACGCGAGAAACTGGTGGCGTTTGTATCCGACGATGAAGGCCAGACGTGGCAGGGCGGACTCATGCTGGATGAACGGGAGAAGGTCACCTATCCCGATGGCGTGCAGGCAGGCGATGGAACAATCTACATCATTTATGATTACAATCGCACTCCAAACGGAGCGGTTTTCATGGCAAAGTTCAGGGAGGCAGACGTTCGCGCTGGCAAGATCGTAACAGAGAATGCCCGACTGCGCGGGGAGGTCGCACGGCTGTCGAATGGTGAATAGATACGGGAGGCAATCGGCAGCCAAAACGAGTGTATTACTATTATCATGAGGAAAAGAATGAAGACTATCGTTCGTATCTCAGGAATTCTGATCACGCAAAAGGGCCTCTGAATCCTATCTTGCGGAAGTACATTCTCCCCAAACTTAAGCAACGTGAACGACTTTGATTATTCTAACGGAGATTTTCTTCAGCATTTATCTTGCTCTTGATAGGCGCAACGCCTACAATAGAGGAAAGGACTGTCTCAAAAGGTAATGGATGCACAGCAAATCTCGATAAAGCCATTTGAGAGCGAGGATCAAGAAGCTGTCCAGAGCCTAATTTTAGCTGGCCTTGCCGAACACTGGGGAGAAATTGACCCAATCTTAAATCCAGATTTGAATGACATCGGTGCCTACTACGATGATGCCACATTTCTGGTCGCCTGGTTTGATGGCAGGATTATTGGCTCGGGCGCGCTGATTCCGAAGTCAGACCAGGTAGCAGAGATAGTCAGAATGTCCGTGTCACCGGAGTTTCGGAGACGAGGAATTGGCAAGCAAATACTGAAAAGGCTCTGCCAAGAGGCTAAAGAGTTGGGATTTCAACGCGTTGTCCTGGAAACGACATCTACCTGGTCTGGGGTTATCGAGTTCTACAAACGGTTCGGTTTTCGTGTCACACACCATCAGGATGGTCACTTTGGCGGCGAGGTTCACTTTGCTCTTGACCTGACCTCAGTCTGATTAGCGATTGAAGGCATCCCAAATCGTATATTACAACCGTTATGTGAAATCACTATAAGACATGGGGAGTCGTAATGATCGAACAGAATCACCTGGACCTCTTACTCGACCTGAACACTGACAAAAACCCTCATAGCGGCGGGGATCTATTAGACCATCTTCGGGGAACACACGATTTCCTCCAGGACTGGGGCAACGACCAGGCCGTGTGTCTTGGAGGTTTGTTTCATAGTATCTACGGCACGCAATCCTACAAGACAGAGTCAGCGTCCCTTGAAGATCGGCAACGCATCCGCGAAGTGATTGGCGAGAGGGCCGAGCGATTGGCTTTTCTCTTCAGCGTTTCGATCCGCAGTGGATTTTTCGAAGGATTAGGAAAGGAGGGGGCAACTGTGTGGAACCGTGTTCACGAGGAGAACATACCCGTCACGCAAGCGGATCTTCGCGACCTCATTGAAATGGAGGTTGCCAACTATCTGGAATTCATGCCGAGATCTCATTTCACGGTCGAGGAACTTGACACGTTCGAGACCAAAGTTGAGCGAGGGAAGCCCTTACTCTCACCCCTGGCCCACGAAGCGATCAAGGCAGGAATCGGAGCGAAACGCCTTGCCATAGCCTCGTAGTGAGAGAGGTGACTTCACATAACACGTCCGTGCCCGGTTTCGGGCTTTGTCCTTCGCCTAACAGCACGGTTCGCGCTACGGCGCATTCGCGCCTTGGCCTTCGGCAACCCCTCGACAAGCTCGGGGTTCGCAAACCGGCGTATCGTTATACGGCATGTTGGTCTTCGAAGAGGCTGTTGAGAACCATGTATCGGAGGAGCAGTTAGTGGATCAGATTCCACCAAAGGAGAGAATCCAGGAGGCCCTTCGGTCAGCTTGGCAGTTCGATGGTTCTCTCATACCGGTCCCAGGCACGATACGCCTCTTCACCTTCAAGAAGAATGGGGCGAGGTTCTTCGCGCGATTGAACTGGGCACGGGGTCAGCTCTGTGCCGAGGAAGTTGTCGAGTTCGTTAATCATCTCTCAACAAACGATGCCCCTGTCCCTCAGATTGTCCCCACTCTCTCCGGAGATTTGTGTATCGCGATCGGAGATGCTGTTGTGCTCTCTGTGGAGACTGATCTCGGTGGGGAACCTTGTAGCTCTCGTCACCTCCACCGATTGGGTGCGGTGGGACGTGGACTTGCTAAGATTCATCTGGCATCGGAGAAGTTCGACAAATCCAGGATGCGGAAGATAGATCTCACTGACTACGTGGAGGTCAGACTTCGGCGAGCTCTTTCCCGTTCTCTTCCTGGCGATCTCCACGACGCCATCAAGACCCTTCAGACCGAGTTGCAAACCACCTACAAGCACCTAACACGAACATCAGTGCGGTGGATGACAACGCATGGAGATGTCTGGGGTCCCAACGTCCACACGGATGGAGAGAAAGTCGGTTTCACCGACGTCTACAGCTCTTTTGCTCCAGCTACTGTAGATCTTGCAATGGTCCAACACAGATGGCTAATGAATGATCTCATTGGGGGACGATCTCTATTGGAGAAAGAGATGCTGGATTTCCTACGAGGCTATCTTTCTGAGCGGCCACTCTCAGTCGGAGACCGGGAAACATTCGGAGTCGTCTGGGCGGTCTACTATGCTGATAAGCTGTCGCACTATATTGAGAAACCGGGAAGGGTGAACACCTCAGTGCTCTCACGCTTTGACTTCGAAGGGCAGATTCGGAGACTACCGTTAGCGGTTGGTGAGATCAGATCACTTCTATAGAGACGATCAACACGCCGCCTAACATCGTGCCCTCGGCTTCGGCGCCTGCGCCCAACCGCTTCGCGGTTCAGGCACGGCGAAAACGTTATGCGAAATGCCAGCTCATGGAGAAGATACGACCAGGAAAAATGAGTGGGACTGTGTTCGTGGCTCTCTCAGAGGCGTTCAGTGCAGATTCTTCCGGTCGACTGCTTCTTCTTGTTGAACCAGATGACGGGACAGTGAAGAGAAGACTTGAAGTCAACGCCGTATTTCCCGGCAACATGTACGTCGCTGCTCAGGACATTGTGGCGTGGGGAAGCGACCGCCTTGTCAAAGTGAACACATCGACTAACGTGTTTCCCACAGCCCTTTCCACCTTGCCAGCGGGTAGTTATCGAATGCAGGCGGTGCTAAGTCGAGACAACAGATACAATCACGATCAAGGCGGTCCAGGTGATCTCTTCTCTGTCGTGGAGAGGGTCGAGTTCCCTCTTGGGCAATCGGTAACACTCACCCTTGCCGACCAGATCCCAGAGAGTGTGAAATGGGACTCTTCAAGTGAATGTGAATCGGACAACGCAAGGCGAGCCTCTGTCCAACCCCATCTTCAAGAGTTTAAGCTCCAAAGCAACTTTCTTAAGTCGTTCTGGGACCACTCGGTGGCCCTACGCGCCTGGGTGCTTTTGCCTGATGACTACAGAGAAGACGCGAGAAAGACTTGGCCGACTGTTTACGTAAACGGCGTCTTCGGCGCAACGCACAAGAGCAATTTTGATCTCGCAAATTACGTCTATCAGGCCGGCATTTCCAATGACTACCCGATGATATGGGTATTCCTCGACTATTCAACGCCCAACGGTCCGACGTTGTATGCGGATAGCGCGAATAATGGGCCTTGGGGATCGGCACTGACTGAGGAACTGATCCCCGCGTTGGAGCAGCGCTATAGGATGGATGCGCGTTCATCTGGCCGTTTGCTAACGGGCCACAGCTCAGGAGGGTGGGCCTCCGTATGGCTTCAGGTGCGGTATCCAAAGGTATTTGGTGGTGCCTGGGCTACCGCTCCTGACTCTCTCGATTTTAGAGCGTTTCTCAATACCAACCTCTACGAGTTTGGTGCGAACCTCTATCAAGACGAGAAGGGGATCCTGCGAGGAATTGCCCGGGACCGCAACCGAATCATCACGACCACTCGCGACTCTGCAAGACTCGAGAGTCTGCTCAGCCCTGATGGAGGTATCTTCCGACATTGGGAATGGGTCTTTTCACCGCGTGGGCCCGATGGCACACCGCTTGAGATGTTTGATCGCGCGGACGGTAGAGTACATCGAGAAGTCGTAAGCTACTGGAGGGATAACTACGACATTTCAAGGTTTATCTCGAAACATTGGGAAGATCTACAGGAGCATCTGAACGGAAAACTCCACATATTCGTCGGAACGGTTGACGATCATTATCTGGAGAAGTCCGTTTACAAACTCCGAGAGGTACTGAGGGAACTGGATGCCCAAGCGCATTTCGTATTCCTAGAAGGTAGGACACATAATGACCTTTATGCAAAGGACGGAGACCAGCTTGCGCTTCTTAGAGATATGGCTCGAGGAATGTATGACGTCGCGCGCCATGGACGCGGAGAGGAGCAGTAGGGAAGATCGTATAACGACTTGCCGCCCCGAACAAATCGAGGACAGCCTCGGTGTCCTCGACAACTTGAATTTCACCGAGGACGAACTGCAGACAATCGACAATATCTTAGCGACGTAAATGACCTGCTGAGACCGCTAGTCGTTAATCCCCTGGTTATGTGAAATGCATTTGAGAGTAGCTTAGTCGGGAGTTGAGCATTGAAAGTCGAAAATCTTCCAACTGCTGTCCAAGCTCATCTGGCGGGTTTTAAGTCAGATGGGGAAAATCTCCGGACAGCATCGTGTGCCGATGTGTTCCGGTACACTCACCCACGCAAACAGAATTTGTTCCTCAAATTACGAGGTACGCGTACGGCACCACAAGAATCCGATCTTCTGGCCGAGAAAACGGCAATGTCCTGGCTCCAGGGGAAATTGAACGTGCCTCGCGTAGTCTGCTTCCACGAAGAAGGTGACACTCAGTATCTGCTCATGACCCAAATCGCTGGTGTATCTGGTATCCACCAAGATGCCAAAAGTGATGCTCCGGGTCTCGTACGCCTGTTTGCTCATGGCCTTCGTGAAATTCACGCGATAGGGGGCGATTCGTGCCCCCTGGATTGGCGCATGGAACGCTATTTTGCATGGGCGACAAACTTGATTGACTCAGGCGTACTGGACGGTCAGGTACCAAATGGTAAAACGAGGAATATTCTTCGGGATGAGCTGGACAGCATACGGGCCGACCTGCCACCAGAGGATCTGGTATTCACCCATGGGGATTATTGCCTACCCAACGTAATGATCCACGATGGTCGTTTAAGTGGCTACATTGATTTGGGCTATGCGGGAGTCGGAGATCGATATCTCGATTTTGTCGCAGCTTACTACACCATCCGCAGAAATCTTGGGAATGAGTGGATTCCTTTGTTTTTCCATGAATATGGGCATGAATTGGATCAGGCCAAATTGAGCGTATATCAAAGAATCCATGACTTTGCCGGCTGAGAACGATATGGTGCGGGATGTATGAAAAACGTCATTAACAATTTAGCCCCTAAACGACTCTTGCCCCCTTTGATTATTTCCTTTTCCCTGTTGATTGCCAATATCAATGTGCTTTACGCTAGCGATAACGATATTTATCAATGCGCTACAAGCAAGGATGTTTACGATGCATTGGATACCGTCAAGCCAGGTGATACGATTGTGCTTCAGGGCGGCAAAGTGTATGAAATCGATAAGAGTTTTAAGCTACATGCAAATGGGTCCGATAAAAATAGAATCACCCTTACATCAAAAGACAGCACAGGCCAGGGTCGATATGCTGTAATTTCCACAGTTGGCCAAAAAAAGGAAGAGGATTTGGTAGCAATCAAACTAAGTGGCTCGTTCTGGAACATTTCCCGCATAGAAATAACCGGGAAGAAAGTGTCTCTATACAAGGGGTATTGGAACACGCATGGTTTTCGTATCGGTTTATATTTATTGGGATCGGGATCACACCATAATATTATTGAAGATGTGCATATACATCATACACATAACACTGCTGTAGCTATCAGGAATGAAAGTCACCATAACACCTTTAGAAGAATGAAAATCCATCATATTGGAGAATGGCTGGATAAAGATTATAACGCTCATGAAGGAGAAGGCTTTTATATTGGTTCATCAAAAGGGCTTGAAGAAAGAGGAAAAATGGCAAGAGCCCATAATATCATAATTGAGGAAAGCATATTGGGACCGGGATTACTGGGGCAATATATCGATATCAAATACGCGGCCTCATTTGTAACCGTCCGGAATAATATTCTATACTGTTATGAAAAATCCTACAATGAAGAGGTTGTCAAACTAGCGGGATTTGCCAACATCATAAAGGATAATAAATTCATCGGATCTAATAAGAACCTGACTCGATATATTCAGATTTTAAATAAAAAAACGGACGATCCAGTAAGGGTGGACTATCTTGATCAGAAAAATATCCCTGCTCCAACAGGGAGGGATAACACTGTTGTGAACAATGTTTTTTATACCAACGATCCAAAGATATTAGTTGTTGAAATTGATGTTGCTCCAATAGATCGTTCATCAGTTATTGTTGAGAATAATAAAATCGAACCATTTGATGATACGCTATCTGCCAAGAATTCTCTGCAACACTTATTTCCCACCCAAAAATAAGATAACAAAAAACAACACGGACGCTTAACCATGTGTCCGTGCTTCAGTCGCTGCGCTCCTTCGGCCATTCGACGCGAGATAATCTCTGAGAAGTGCTGGCAGATCACTGTAGAAGAGCTGAGAGAAACTATAAGGCGGAACCTCCTATGATCTCGAAATACATTGATAAACTCAGAGAGGGTGAATCTCTCCAAGCCGATGAGTCTGAACAATGTCTGAGTGCAATCCTGGAAAGTAATCTGCCAGACGAACAGATCGCCGAACTGCTCATAGCGTTCTCCGAGAAGGACGAGACTGCCGATGAAATTCTCGGATTTTCGAGAGCTTTATTGGCCAAGTCGAGACCTGTTCCTCTCTCTTCCGACGCCATTGATTCGTGTGGCACAGGTGGAAGCGGTTTAAATCGATTGAGTGTGTACAAAATGACAGGCAAGCTTAAGCAGCTCGTTGGTATAGCGTTTTGTATCCTACCTTGGGGTATAACCGTTGGTGTTCAGAGTCGATATAAAAGTTCCAAAATGCGTTCCAATCGTCATTTTTGACAACAGCGCGTTGAGCAAGAATGGCTTGTGCACCAGAGAGAGACCATCGCATGCCGGATTGTTCCATTCGGTCTTTGACTAAGGAGCCACAGGTTCCTTCGACGACGCCAGTAGCGATAGGATATCCTTTTTTCAGATAGGTGGCATAGTCCATCATATGACGGTGGTTATCAAAATAGGTGATGGTCTTTTTTAGCACCTGTTTCTGTGAGGTAGAAAATCGGATTTTATTCTTGGTCATCATCTGTCGGAGTGCGCCGATGAGATACCCGACGGGTCTGCTTGTCAAGGCGTATAATTTGTCTTGCATCCAATCGGTGCGTTTTTTGTTTTTTTCGCCATACAAACAGGTGGCGACATCCCACAGGTATTCCGTCGCGTGGATAATATCCAAGATAATGGCATCAAGTTGATCCGTCATGTTGTAGGCTTCGAGACATTCTTTGAGTCTGCGTTCTAAAGCCGGTTCGCCATCTATTAGGGCGATGATCGGTTTTTCAAGGGTTGGGTCTCGTTTATGGACGTGTCGTATAAGATGCTCGAAAGCCTCTTTTTTCCCGTTCATGGTGGCAAAGACATGCTTGTGGATGGGTTCGCGGGGGTGGCAAAGTCCCAATGCGGTGCGTTTTTGGCGATTCTTCCGGGCTTGGTCTTTCTCTTTTTGGGTAAACTGATTGAGGAGGCCTTTGACTATCTCTTGTGCGGTGCGTGCTTGCGGATAAAATGAAAAGTCGGTTACGACAACCGCATCTTTCTTCAGGCTCGGTTTTTCACCGCGCCTTCGTCTGGCACAAGCAGGTGTGTCCAGCGCGCCCTCTGCCCGTTCAGATTTTAGGATGCGTACACCTTTACAATCGGCACTCATAGCCAAATGGCTCCCTTCCAAATCCTGGTCAGGCGCGGGCTGTGCGTCATAAAATGGCGTGACATATGCGGCGATCTCATCCCCCAAACGCTGCGGTAATGAGGCGGATAAAGACAGATCGAAAATCTGATTGAAGCGTGCCACCGCCTGGCGAAAGTCGTGCTGTGCCGCATCTTGTGCCAACCATTTTAACAGCAGATAAGAGTATTTGTGAGCTGGCAGATTCAAGTGCTCATCTAAGGGGTAGAAATAGCTCCCATCGGCACGGGCATAGGCCGCACGACAGATGGGGATAGACCCAAAGATGGACAGATACGAGACCGATTGGCAACCTTTGTAGCGCATCTTTTGACCCTTACCTTGCTCTTTGAAACCGTTTGCCTCATACCCTGTGCCACATAATTGGACAAAACGGGATAATAGTTGGCGACCCAAATCTTGAAGTTGGCGAAAAACCTTCCCCTCTACTTCATGCACTTCGACTTGACCTGCGGCTTGGCAAACGAACCTTTTGATTTGAGAAAACTCTTCATCCAACTGGTCAAACAAGGCTTCTTTTTCGTATATTGTCATCATGGTAGGGCTCCTTTTGAAAGCAAACATGGTTTTGCTAACGGAATGTTTGCCAATATAGGAGTCCTATCATGTTTTGCACACGATTCTAATTCCCTATTTCTTATACCCTTCATACGCCTTGCTTTTGATACACACTCAAATCGATTCAACATATCTACAACCGCCGCGTTCGTTTTATCTGCTGGCGGCGTTCCCGTGGTGAAACACGGCAATAAAGGCTCAAAGAGACCGAATGGAAGCTTTGATTTGCTGGAGAAACTCAACTGTGAGTTTGATTTCAGAGATGACCGTTTGGAGGACATTTTCAAGAGAACGAATGTATGTTTTCTATTTGCCCGCACATACCATCCAGTAATGAAAAAAGTTGTGACCGCCAGACAAATGGTTGACAGGAGGACGATTTTCAATCTCAGCGCTCCGTTATGCAATCCTGCCAATCCTCAATATCAGATACTCGGAACAATTGATGTCGATATGGGCAGACAACTGGTAGAAGTGCTCCGCCATCTTGGGCGTAAACGCTTCTTAATTGTTGTCGGAGAGCCAGGGATTGATGAGATCTCTATTTCTGGGCACACTCATATCTTTGAAGTAGCCGAAGGTGTGACCAGAGAATACCAGATTTCGCCTTCAGATTTTGGGATAGCTAAACGGGATTACAGTAAGATTCCAGGTGGTGATAGTGATGAGAATGCAGAAATCTTCCTATCTCTTTTACAGTACCAGACCCCCGAACCGATTCTGGATCTGGTCTGTTTGAATGCCGGTGCAGCTTTCTACTGTTTTGGACGAACAGATTCGATCAAGGAAGGCTTTGATCTGAGCAAAGATCTCTTCGCAAAAGGGTTGGTTCAAGAGAAATTTCTTGAATATAAGCGATTGTCCAGTAGGCAGGAGTGAAAATATAGATAGGCCGGATTCCAGGGTTATTATGAGTTTTTTTGATAGCAATCTGGATGAGTGGTAAACTGGCTTTTGTGAGAAAATAATGAAGACTATCGATCGTATCTCAGGGATTCTGATCACGCAAGATGGCCTCTTACTCGTGAAGTGTGATGGCATTGACGATTACCTCTTGCCTGTTGGAACAGGAACTGTCCAGCGCCGCCTGATTGGACAGCGCCTGGAACGCATCTATAGATTGGCCTCCAATACTGGACAGGTAGCAAGATTTGTAGTGTTTGGTTCATTTGTCACGGCCAAACCCTATCCTGGTGATATAGACATTTTTATGTTGATGGAGGATTCGTTTGATTCCAATCAGGTAGGTGGTGAGGCTGCGATTATTTTCGACCATTTGGCCGTGCAAAATTTAGAAGGTGCCAGTGTTTTTTGGATACGGCGGCTGGCTGCGATCGACGGAGATCAGGAGGCACTGGAACACTGGCAGATCAAGCGGGACAAAACACGACGTGGAATAATAGAGGTGATCAGCGATGATTCAGAACGATCAAGAGCTTGAGGCGACCAAGGAACGCATCCAGTATTTTCAGCGACAAGTAGAAAAGCTTCGACAGGTCGAAACCAATCCACAGAACTATTGGTTATCGGCAGGAGGCTATCTGGCCGAAATAGATCGGATGAATCTCGAGGTGAGAGAGTATCTTTCGCTTCATCCAAGTGAACAAAGAGAGCGGGTTACCTGAGTTTATTATAGAGCAGGTTTTGTGATATAGATCCCCGTTCAATAGGTTATTTGACGGGGATTTTCTTTAGCGTTTATCTTGCTCCTGATAGGCGCAACGCCTACCATAGAGGAATCCCTGTTCATCGACGACAGGCTGCCAAACGTCGAAACTGCTATTTCCGTTGGGCTGAATACCCATCACTATACAACCGTAGAGACGCTCGAATCCTATCTGGTCTCCAGAGGGGTCTTGGGGTAACAGAACGGGGAAATCAATGGGTCGCAATCGACAGAAGCCTGAGTTGATCTTTGAGCCGCTCGACCATTCACATTTGCCGGTAATCAAGAACTGGTTCAGCGATCCAGATACCAAAAGATGGGCTGAGGAGCCTTCCGACAGGTTGGTGAGTTACATCAAATCAGAGCCACAATACTATGCTTGGATCGCAGTGCAAGAGAGCGAGACAGTTGGTCTTGTCCTTTGCGAAATCGAGAAAGAAGTAGGGAGTGTGTACCTCGTTGTGAATCCAGGATCAAGGCGACGCGGGTATGGTCGGCGCATTCTCCATCTGCTCAAGCGGCGTCCGGAAATCGCCGGGGCTTCCGCGCTGATCGCAGAAATCGAGCCAAAGAACGTGGCAAGTCTGGCCTGCTTCAGATCAGTAGGGTTTTCTGAAGAATCTGAAATACCGGGTGAGGAAGGACTTGTGCGCCTTACCTGCCGACTGGGACAGGAATTTTGTAAAAAAATTTGAAAGGAGAGCTTTCCATGACATCGAGTGAACATTGGATCGTCCCGAAATGCCCATAAACGAGTGGGGTGAGGAATTCCAACGCCTCTCGAATCTTCCTGAAGGTCCAGAAAAGGAAGCCGCATTGAAACGTCTGGAAGTAGAAAACCATTATGCGCAGCGAGTTTTTGTCGGCAAAAAGAATAATCTTGCTCTTGTGAGTTTATACGATGGACAGGGGCGTATCCGAATAAGACTTTCTGTTGAACCAGAAGGTACAGCCAGATTAGAATTTCTTGATGAGAGCGGCGAGACAGTTGCTCATTTTCCTTAAAGAGGAAACAGTTATGATACTTTCACAAACTCTATTCAGAGCAACAACGCTCTTCTTGTTTTGTACAGTCGGGTTTAGCCATTCGTTTGCTCAGATCGGCAAGGAAGACGCAGTTAGAATCATCGGGAACAAAGAATTTGTCCACCTGGAGAAGGCAGGAGGGATTTGGACCATGGTTAACGGTGATGGCGAACCCTTTATTCCAGTTGGAATGAATCACGTAGGGCCTCTGTACAGATTTGCCAGTTACAACAAAGAACACTGGGTCGAGAAAATCGGCGGCGGGATCATGAATATGAATGCAAAAATCGTTGACGCTTCAGCGGTAAAACTCCGCCAGTGGATAAATGCGCAGCACCATCTCGCGTGGCTTTCTCGCCCTCCCTTTCCGTTCCCCCAGTGTCACCGCTTCCCCGGCGTCCTCGTCCACTTCGACCCAGCTCCGGTGGTAGGTCAGGTACACCTTATCGCCCGCAAACCACACATTGGGATAGTCGAAGGTGGCGAAACCCTCCGGCAGCGCGCCCACATCGGGCAACCCGACCACCGGCGTAATCGGCTCCTGCGGCATCACCCGCACCACGTCCTCCATACCGTCGCTCACCTCGATTGTCTTGAACCGCTCCCAGCTCGCGCCACTATCCCTGGAAATCGCCGCCGACAGTCTCCCCCGCCGATAGCCCCGTTTGATCTCATCCCGTGACACCTGGTTCCACACACACAGTAAGTCGCCCGTGCTCGGAATCCGCCGCAGCCTCGGCGGCGAATACGAACTCGCCAGATCACTCGGCAAAATCGGCGTCCAGGTCTGGCCCTCGTCTTCGCTGGCGCACTGCACCAGCCGCCCCACAGTAGATCGTGCCAGCAGCATCACCCGCCCATCCGCGCATTCCGCCACACTCGGTTCATCCACCGCCGTGATTCCTCCGCGCCCGTTGGGAATGCCCTCCGCGTCGAACCAGCCCATCAGTTGCCCCTGGCACTGCTGCCACGTCTGTCCCTCGTCGTCCGAATAACTCACCGCGGCGATATCTACCTCCGGATAGTGATAATGTCCGCTTACCTGCAACCGCAGCCCTTTCCAGGTCCCGTAACTACTCACCCGCTCGTATTCCAAACCCGGGTGCTGGTTGTTGCTGTGACAGATCCGGCTGGGCATCAGCAGCCGCCCGCTCGACAGCTGAATCATCGCATCGTGGTACGGCCCGCCCAGCAGCAGCATCGGCCACGCGCCCGCCCAGGTCTGGCCTTCGTCTTCAGACACCGACAGATAAAAGGGATTCCAGTTGAACATCTCCGTCCCCCGTCCCGCCTCCTCCCTACCCCGGTGCGCCAGCGCCAGCTTGCCCGACTGCATCTTTATACACGACAGGTTGGACGAACTTCCCATCGCCTCGCAGTTCAACGGCCGCGACTCGCCCCAGGTCTGTCCGCCATTGGTCGAGATATGGCAGTGACTCCCCACAACCATCATCAGGGAGCCATCGTCTAAGACCACCATCCCATTGCCTGTACCAGTACCGATGTCGGTCAGTTCTACCACCCCTTCCGGCGCTGGCTTGCGAAAACTCGGTTTAGCCGCCATCCGTCCAATCCTCCGAAAAAAATCGATCCAGGTAGCAAAATATCTTCCAGAGGGCAAGATAGGGAGTGGCCATGCCGAAGTCAAACGCAATTGGACAGAGCATCTCTCGTTGGAAGAAGGGCGGGCGCATCTCTGCTTGCAGGAGCGCCCCACAATCATGTATTTTGACAACGTCAACTACCCAACGCTGAAGCAGTTGGGCTTGTCGCTCGTGCATAAATGCACTCGGCAACTTTAGGCTTGTTGACACAAAGCCCTTGCTCGGATATTCCGAGCGGCGTTGAGGTCGGCATGGTCTTTGTGACCACATACTTTGCAAAGGAAGGATGCCTGGGTATGTCTATTGTCTTTCTCGCAATGTCCACACTCGGCACAAGTTTGGCTGGTGTATTTCGGATCCACAGGGATCACGGAAATGCCAGCCCGTCTTGCTTTGTATTCAATGAATGTGCGGAGTTGGAAGAAAGACCACCCAGACATTTTAGCACGCTGAGGCTTGCGAAACCGTTTCTGGCTCTTGCGTATGCCTTTCAAGTCTTCAAGGGCAATGGCCTTGCCAGTGTCTTTAGCCTTCTCAACGATACGTTTGGAAATGATATGGTTGGTATTTCTACGAAACCTGCTCTCTCTGCCAGAGATAACAGAGAGTTTTCTGCGAACATTCTTGGGTCTCTTGCCTTGCTTGACAAGGGCAGACGCTTTCTGTTGGAGCGACTTTTTCAGATCGTGCATCTTCTGTCGGACATTTTCAACAGTGTCGCCAGAAAATGTTTCACCATCGTCTGTTACTGCAAGGTTTGTTGTCCCGAGATCGACGCCAACAAAGTCAGTGGTAGGTATTGGCGTACCATCAGGGACATTTACAGAGACAAGCAAGAACCACTTGCCGTCTTTGCGGAGCACAAGGTCTGCCTGTCCTTTGGCATAGCCGAACTGCTCACGCTGATAGTTGCCCATCAACATTGGCACAAACACGCGGCCTTCAAGGGTAAGCAGAGATACTTTGTCTATGCCCTTGAAACTATACAGGCGTTGATCATAGGGTATGCTTGCATGCTTACGGAACGAAGGCTGCACTTTTTTATCGCGCTTATACACCTCTACAACTTGAGCAATACAGCGAATAGCCATTTGTGCAGAGAGACCAAACAAGTGGCGTAAGTCTGAGTAGTATAGCTTTTGTAGTGCAAACTTATTCGCCAGCTTGCGCTCATAAGCCTTCGGAGCAAGCCAATTGGCAGCTTCGTTGAACCGCTCAATAGTGGCTTTTAGCTTCTGGCCTGTGGCGGCGTCCGGTAACAGTTGTATTTGAAGTGTTAGTTTCATATTGAGAAATATACTCAATATATTTTCGGTCATCAAGGTGGTTTTCCAGCCTTGTTATACGCTAAAGCTATAACCGGAAGCCCTTACACTCCCACAGCTAAAGCATGTGGGCTTCACGGGCTGTTAGGTGATACATCGTGGGAGGAGATACCCATATCATCAAAATAACTGGCGATACCATCGCTGAAATTAGTAAAAAAAGAAGAAAAAAGTCTTCTCTGTCGGATGCAGGCTTATGTCTCTATCCTCACAACTTGCTGCATCAGTGATGCTGTCCGTCGCGCTGTTCTGCGTCGCGCAAGGACAGCGTGCTTCGGATATTCCGAGATTTTCCGGTATAGGCAATAATTATACAAAGAGTTCGAATGAAGCCCAGATTGCGCTGCAAAATAGTTGACCTGAAGCCGCTAGCTCAGAGATACGAGTCCGACGAGATAGATCTCTCTGGTCTTAAAGAAGGGATTCGAGATCGCGGATATCTCACGAAGGATGAGCTTCGTTCAGTAGCACGATGGAAATCGCACCGTGTTGACCACTTAATAGCGCGAAATTCCGAAGAATTTGTGCGAGAAATTACGGCGATCGCGCTTGGGGCCGAAAATGAGAGAACACGGATTGAGATACTGACTCTCCTCGATGGGGTCCAGTGGCCGATGGCTTCAGTGATCCTTCATTTTTTTCATCAAGATCCATATCCGATCATCGATTTTCGAGCTCTGTGGACGCTTTTGGTCGATAAACCGTCCAACTATAATTTCGATTTCTGGCAGTCCTACGTCAATTGTTGTCGTAGCATTGCCCATCAATCTGGGCTCGATATGCGAACGCTGGATCAAGCTCTCTGGCAGTACTCAAAGGAGAACCAGAAGCCTACATAACGGCATGGTTTTATGGTCGAAAGTAAAGAAGAATCGCTTCGCAACGTCCGCTGCCCGATTGCACAGGCCGCGAGTACCCGAGGTGATTAAAGGAGGTCTTTGTGACCAGTACAAAGCAGCCCAATATTGTATTCATATTGACCGGTAGATCTTTGGTATTATCAATGGAGATGAAAAGATGACTGCTGGAAAGATCCGTATCGCCGTTGTGGGACTCGGAAACTTCGGACAAACCTGGGCGGCCGCATACGCGGCTCTTCCGGATGTGGCACACGTCGGTATCTGCGAACCGGATGAAACGCTGCTGAACACCGTCGGCAATAAACTCGGAATCAAGCGGAGACACGGCGACCTGGCTTCAGTGCTGGCATCAGATGAATACGATGCAGTGCATCTGGTAACACCGATTCCGCTGCACGTGGAACAGTCAATCGCCGTGATGAAATCGGGCAAACACTGCGCATGTGCCATTCCCATGGCACTCAGTCTGGAAGACGTGGACCGTGTGGTCGCCACCAAGACGGAGACCGGGCAGACGTACATGTTGATGGAGACCGAAATCGCCTCTGCTGCCTGTCTGTACGTCCGGCGACTGTACCGGGACGGAGCGTTTGGGGACCTACAACTAATGCGTGGTGTTCATTATCAGAACATGGAAGGCTGGCCCGACTACTGGCGCGGCCTGCCGCCAATGTACTACTGCTATCACGGACTTGGGCCCCTGCTTCATGTGACAGGCTGCACAGTGGCGGGTGTCCAGTGCAGGGGCTCAGGAACGCTCCCCGAAGAAGAACGGCAGTACGGAAGCCCGTATACCACGGAGAGTGCAGTCTTCGAACTCACAGGGTTGGATGCGATCTGTGAGATAACAGCGTCTTTCCACCGGTTTGCGCGAAGCTTCCTGAGCGACCGTTTCTACCTCTACGGTAGCCGCCTGAGTTTCGAGTCGCCCCAGATTGCGGGCGAGGATCCCGTGGTGTTCGAAGCGGAAGCCGGTGTCCTCCCTGATGGTCAGCGGGGCCGCACGGTATCCATCGAGAGGATGGACCTACCCCCAATGGCTGACCTGGTGCCCGATGCAATTGCGGAAGTTGTGCGCACCAGCCGGATCCGACGCCAAACCGGGATCCCTATGGCCCACGAGTTCGTCCGAAGCATCGTCGAGCATCGTCCTCCGACTGTGGACGTTCTCACAGCAGCGAATTGGACTGCTGCGGGCGTCTGCGCACACGAATCGGCCATGTGCAATGGGGAGCGCGTGGCTGTGCCGTACTGCGAATGAACACCGCCATTGTACCCCTTAACGTGAAACATCTCCCATCAATTTCATCAGGAGAGTTTCCATGAGAATTCTTATCTTGTGCGATTTGGAAGGCACTGCTGGCGTCGTAGATTTCAAAACTCAGACTTACGACGGGGGTCGCGACAACGAACAGGCCAAATATCTGGCCACTCTGGAGATCAACGCTCTTATAGACGGTGCTATAGAAGGAGGCGCCACAGATCCTATCGTGCTGGACGGACACGGCAGTGGTGGAATCAATATCGAACACATCCACCGTGAAGCCCGGGTGATATTCGGCCGCCCCAGGGGCTCTGCATGGGAGATGGGATTGACATTTGAGGCGCAGTTTTTGTATGGTCATCACGCGATGGAAAACACACCTGAGGGTGTGCTGTGTCATAGCTGGAGTTCCCGAAGCATTGCCAACTGCTGGTTGAACGATGAACTGATCGGCGAAATTGGTTTCAACATAGCTCATGCCGGTGAGATTGGCGTGCCCACGGTTTTCGTCAGCGGGGATCGGGCTGCTGTAGATGAGGCCCGACGTTATGTTCCCGACATCGAAGGCGTTGTCGTGAAAGAGGGGCTCAGCCGCACGGCTGCTCTTACTTACTCCCCCACTAAAGCTCGGGATCTGATTCGAGAAGGCGCTCGCAAGGCCATGGGGCGGATCAGGGAAATCGCACCTTATACAATCCCATCCCCGTATATTTTTGCGACCGAATATCAGTCCGCTGATAGTGCCGAGGCCAGAGCTGCCCGTGAGGACGTTGAGCGAGTAGATACCCACACCGTCAAAATAACCGGCGACACCATCGCTGAAATTAGTAAAAAAAGAAGGTAGTGAACGTTCGGGTTTCAGAAAAATTTGAGGTATTTGCCATGAAGCGTTACAAATTCTTGATTAGCGGCTGTGGAAGCGCTGGCCGTAACGTGGCCCAGGTAGCCGCCGCCGATGGACGTGGAGAAATTGTGGGGATTGTCGATCCACAGCAGGCACAGTTGGACATTATGCGAGAGCAATATCCGGAAGCCTCGACTAGCCACGAGTACGCTCGACTCTTGCGAGAAACGCAGCCCGATGTTGTAGTCGTGGCAGGACCGGATCACTTGCACGCCGACCAGACTGTCATGGCATTGGAGCAGGGCTGCCACGTCCTGGTGGAAAAACCGCTTGCTACCACAGTGGCAGATGCCCAACGCATCCTCGACGCGGAGGCAGAGAATGGCCGGCACGTCATGACCGACCAAACCATGCGCTACCTGCATCCCTGGCACGAAATGGCACTGATGGCCCAATCCGGCGAGATTGGCGATGTTTTCTTTCTCCAAGGCGATTACATCCATGACATGTGGAGTCATTATTCACCCGAGGGTAAAAACCACACGCCCTGGCGCATTGATCGGCAAAATCCCCAGAATATTCTGTTGGGCGGCGGTTGCCACCCTCTTGATCTGATTTTGTGGACGGTTGAATCCCCGGTTACGGAGGTCTATGCCTATAGCAATAAGCTCAGCATCCCGGTGTTTCCAGATGATGACTGTTACATTGTGATCCTTCAATTTGAAAATGGCGTCACAGGCAAAGTCTTTGTGTCAAGCGGCTGCTCCGGACATGGCATGGGCGAGGGAATGGGCGGTGGTTTTTTGGCCGTATATGGCACCGAGGGTACGTTGTGGAAAGGTCAACTCTTCCGCCGCGGCCATGAGCCAGTTCCAATTGAAGAATCATCTGCTCATGAAGTGATTGGAGGACACGGCTGGGGACGCTCTGTGGTCGATTATCTGAATCTGCTTGACGGCAAAATCAGTAATCCGATCCCGGCTCGATGGGGTGCACGCATTGTTTCTATCTGTGAGGCAGCATTGGATTCGATTCGCACGAAGCGCCCTCAACCCCCTCATTGGTTTGAGTAGCCCGCAAATGTACCGGGCACCAATGAACCAAAGGTTTCGCGGAGTGTGCGGGAATGGTTGTTCGAAATATCGCAGATTGATGCAATCGCGATCGGTCATACGAATATCAGCCGCGGGTACAAAACAGTTACGATCTCCTGTGTCGTTGCCGAAAGTATTGACCGGTAGATGGCCGAGAGAAGGTTTCTTGATATGTCACCTATCATACCACCTGACATCCAGCCAGCATTCGCATCTGACCTTGCCGACTCAGATATCCGTGCAAAGCTCATAGATCTTCTGGGGCTGGCTACAGTCCCAGACAACGTAGATTTCACAACCTCAGAAACGCACGAAACCGAAGACGTTCGTGTCACCCATCTGAGCTACCAGAACTCACTGCACGAAACCGTTCCTGCCATCCTCATGGAACCGCTTAGACATACTGGAAAATTACGACCGGGAATCGTATGCATTTCTGGCACGTCCGGTTCTGCAGAACGGGTCGCTCATCCACAATTCCATCAATCTCCCGATGGTCCATTGATTGGCTGGGGACGTGAACTTGCGCGAAGAGGGTTCACGACACTGGCCATCTCGATCAAAGGCACAGAAGGACGGCGCCGCAGCGTTGAAGAATGGGCAACCGAGTGCAAGCTCCTGGCTCCGTATGGACGAAGCCAGATGGGCATTCTTGTCGAAGAAACACTCAGAGCCGCTCGAATTCTTTGCGCGATAAATGGCGTTGACAAAAGCCGCATTGGCCTGACAGGCATGTCGCTTGGCGGCAACGCAACCTGGTATTCAATGGCGTGTGCACCCTGGATCGCGGCAGGCGTAACTGTCTGTGGTGGCCTTGGCAGTCTGGCCAGCGTCATTCACCATGGCGACAACGAACGACACAGTGCTTATTACTACATCCCTAACTTCCTGTGTCATTTTGATCATCCGCGCGTCGTAGCCACCTGCATGCCCCCGCGACCTTTTATGATGATCTCGCCCACTCGAGACGAAGACATGCCGCGTCAAGCTGTCGATGCCCTTATACCCGTTGTACAAAAAGCCTATGCATCAACAGGGCACGATGATCGTTTCAAAGTCTATCAACCCGACGGCAATCATCGCTTTCTCGTTGAGTACTTCGAGCAGATGGTCGCATGGTTTGACCATTTTCTGCTTTCACCCAAAGAGACTTAAGACATAAAAATCGCCTAATGAAGACCTTATGTTATTCTGGAGGGAGCGTATGACACACAGTGTACTTCCCGGGGAACGAGACCGCTATGTAGGGGGCGAGCCGCTGCGTATCGACACGCGACGGGTGTTGTTAATCGATGATTTCATGGTGGAGGACAGGTGGAATATTCGACGGGTTATGAACAGGCCAGTGAAGCATCCAGCCAATCCACTGGTGGTAGGGGATAAACCCTGGGACAGCAGACCGTTTCTGCCCAGCGTGTTGTTCGACGCCGAGGCCGGGATCTTTCGGATGTGGTATGCGGTTTTCGACTGGTTTGCATTTGTACGCCAGTTTCGCAAGAAGGACTGGACGCCCGATCACGGCTATCCCTACTTTATGTGCTATGCCGAGAGCCCCGATGGCATCAACTGGAAAAAACCAGAGCTGGGACTGATCGATTACCGCGGCTGGAAGCAAACAAACGTGGGCATGGTCGGGAGGCAGAAGTGCCAGGCTTTTCGAGTGATTCCGAACCCACCCTCGACAGGCCAGCCGGGGCGTTTCCTGTTAAATTATAAAGATAATTTACCCGGCGCACCCGGTGCGCTTTGTCTGGCGTATTCTGACGATGGCATCCATTGGCGTCCCGATCCGGCCAACCCGGTGATGATGGGACTGCGAGATACAAACCACAATCTGGTTTACGACGATGAACGAGAACGCTGGCTGTTGTTCACGCGGCCAATGAGTTATGCCGGACAGCACAAGATGACCGAGGCAGATGAAGCCTACGGAATGAAAAGCCGGACAGCGGTATCGATCGGGGAGACACCACACAGTTTCGGGTATCCGCGCAACGTAATCTGGACGGAAGAGGATGAAAACGAGAAGATTGACCAGAACCTGGTGAACAAGGTCGGGGCGCATTTTATCGGATTCAAGGTGATGATGGATGGGGAAGGCCGGACCGATACACATCTGGGCTTCAGTCGGGATGGTTTGTACTGGCAGCGTCTGCCCGGGGCTGAACCCTATCTGGCCCGGGGGCGGGAAGGAGATTTCGACTTTGGAGAGGCCCTGGCACCCAAGAATATTGTGCCAGTAGATGACTGGTATTATCTGTATTACTCGGGTAGTCAGAGCTCGCAGCACGACCAGGAGACGCTGTCGAGCATTGGCCTGGCCATGGTGCACCGTGATCGGTTTGTGGCCCAGGTTGGTGGGGAGGAAGGCGGGTATCTGCTAACCCGGGAGTTCCTGGTGGAAGGAGACGATTTGCAAGTGAACGTGGCGCCAATGATACACCATACCCACTTCGCCCGGTTTGCCGCTGAGGTGATTCGTGTGCCGGAGCGTAGGTGGGGGCCGCCGGAGGTCGTGGAAGGGTATTCGTTCGCCGATTGTGATGCCGAGCCTCACGATCTACTGGATTACAACCTGACGTGGCAGGGGAAGAACCTGGCCCCGCTGCGAGGCACGTCCGTGCAGATCCGCTTTTACCTGCGCAACGTGGGATTGTATGCAATGCAGATGGTTTCGTTGTCAACGAATGATACGAAGTGAAATGTTTTAAAGGGTCCGATTCTATGATTGACCCATGGTATTTTGGGCAACGTTCCGTGCATACTGATCCGGTTTTGGTATCTTGAAATATTTGTCCTTCTCGACCACATCGTTTTTCCAGCTAATGAGTGGCGGGGCGACGGCCGCTGCGGTCGTCCAGGGTGCGCTGGGTCAATTCGAAATAGGGCTCAAAGCCGTGGAAAAAGCGGTCCAGCTCGTCCACCATCAGCTCGAAAAAGCGCCAGTAGGCGGCCCGGGTGACGCCGGCGATATGGGGCGTAAGAAATACATTGTCCAGCCCGGTTATTTCGTGGCCGTCGGGGATAGGGTCGGGATCGAAAACATCGAGGCCGGCGATAATATCGCCGCGCTTGAGGCGTTCGACCAGGGCGACCGAATCGATGATGGGACCGCGGGAGACGTTGACCAGTACAGTCCCCGAGGGGATCAGATCCAGTTCGGCCCGACCGATCATGCCCTGGGTCCCGGGGGTCTGCGGGGCCAGACAGACAATCGCATCGGAGCTCGACAGGACCTGTTCGAGTGAGGTCAGGAGAAAGCCCAGAGCTTCGGCCATGGTTCCAGGCAAGTAGGGGTCGTAAACCTGGATATCGACCCGGAAAGGGCGCAGCAATTCTATTAGGCGCCGGCCGGCATGGCCGCAGCCGATCAGTCCCACGGTCTTGCCGGTGAGTTCGCCGCGCAGGAAGCTGGGGTTGTCGCGGGTTTTGCGGCAATTTCCCTCCATGTAGCGGCGCAGATAATAACCGGCGTTGCGCAACGATACGAGAATAAGGCCCAGGGCCCACTCAGAGACAGGGTAGGACGAGCCATTGGTGGTGTCGACAACGCGGATATCCCGTTGCCAGGCCGCCTCCACGTCGATGCGCTCGGCGAAACGATCGCCGTTCAATTCGCCGATGAGGCGTAGCTCGGGGGCCTGTTCCATGAGTTCGGGGCCGATGTGGGGCGCCCCCGAATAGACGACCAGGGCCTGGACAGACGCCAGCCGTCGCGACAATTCGGCCTGGTGACCGGGCTGGACCTGGCCCGCTTCACAGGGGAGCCACGTCCAATTCGCAAAGCTATCCAGGCGCTCCAGATCGGCCGGGGCCAGATAGAGATCGCGCTCGGGACCGCCCAGCATCAGGATTTCGGGATCAGCCATGGAAGGCATCCTGGAAATCTACTCGCTGATCTGCAGGTATGCAAAACGACAAACGCGCCACGGGTTTCATAGACTTAAGCCTCAATAAGGTTGGGAACTGGGCAAGATCATAACAAAAACTTAACAAAGTTTAGAAACTGTTCAAAGATGATTTTACATCTCGCCCACTGCCGATGGTGCGTGAGTGTTCGCGGTGGGACTATGACAACAACGGAAAACAGCTTCTTTGATTCTAAGGGTGTCCAAATTCACTGTTCTGACGAAAGGCAAGGCTGACGATGATGACCGAAGAACAACGCTATCTTTTTGATCTATGCGGTTTCCTGCACCTGAAGAACGTCCTGACTCCGGAGGAACTGGATGCGGCTTCGGAGGCCGCCAGGCGCTACATCGACAGCGCACCGGAAGACCACCTGCCGCCGCATTAAGGAGGTCTTTGTGGCCAGTACAAAGCAGCCCAATATTGTATTCATATTGACCGATCAGTGGCGAGCACAGGCGACCGGGTATGCCGGTGACCCCAATGTGCAAACGCCACACCTCGATTCATTGGCTGAAAAGAGTATCCGATTTGATACGGCTGTGTCAACTTGCCCGGTTTGCTGTCCTGCTCGCGCCTGTCTTTTGACCGGGCAATATCCTTTGACGCATGGGATTTTTATAAACCAGATTTGGCTTGAGCCCAATGCGACCACATTGGCTGAGGCTCTAACTTCACATGGTTATGATACGGCGTACATTGGCAAGTGGCATTTGGACGGGGATAGCCACGAGCACAATTACATCCCACCTGAACGACGGTTGGGGTTTGATTTCTGGAGAGCGCACGAATGTTCCCACAATTACTACGATTCGCCCTATTATGACGATTCTGGCGAAATGAAAAAGTGGGAGGGATACGACGCGTTTGCACAGACTGATTGTGCCATTGCGTATCTGGAAAGCAGACAGAATGAAGACGATCCATTTTTCCTTTTTGTTTCCTATGGCCCGCCTCATACACCTTTTCACATGGTGCCGGAAGAATACAAAGCACTTTACGAGGAGGACAGTATCGTATTGAGAGAAAATGTGCCTGCTGACTGTGAGGCTACTGCTCGGCGGGATATGTCGGGTTATTATGCGCATATTACGGCACTTGATGACTGCGTTGGACAGATCGAAGAGGCAATTGATAGACTAAGAATGGCCGACGATACGATCCTGGTGTTTACTTCTGATCATGGTGAAATGAATGGGTCGCAAGGTCATGATCGGAAAATACGGCCCTGGGATGAATCTATCCTTGTACCATTTCTCCTGCATTTACCAGATGGCATCGGTCGCCAAATCGAAGTGCCTTTTGGCATACCGGATATCATGCCTACATTGCTGGACCTGGTCGGCGCGCCTGTACCCGATGGGGTCGAAGGGATGAGTTTTGCCAAACACATTCTCGGCAAAGCCGAAGCGCCTTCTGAGGCTTCACTCTTTGGGTGCTACGTTCCGTTTGCCAATTACGCTTATAACAATGGCGGCAGGGAATATCGGGGCATTCGAACCAGTCGTTATACTTATGTACGTGACCTGGAGGGGCCCTGGTTGCTGTATGACAATGAGGAAGATCCCTATCAGTTGGAAAATCTGTGCAACCGATCAGAAATGCGTGCCGTTCAAACGCATCTGGAAGGGGTGCTTTCAGATCTTTTGGAGGAACAGAACGACAAGTTTGCGACTGGGCGTGAATTGTTGGATCGATGGGGATATGAAATGGTAAATCCCCACGCATTTCGCAGAAGAAGCATCTGCAATTTACAATGACCAACTTAAAACAGGAGCATTCACATGTATCCAGACAAAGAAGCTGATCTGCTCAAGGCGTTTTCACCTGCTGAACCCATATTTACAGTAGATCCCGATTACATCAAGCGGGCGCGCTCGTTGGGCAAACAGGAAGATAACCCGTGTGGGCAAGCCCTTAAAGCCTTGCTTGTGAAAGCGGATGCCGCTTTGAAGCAGGAACCGCTGACCATTGTGAACAAACCGATCTTGCCTTCCAGTGGTGACAAACACGATTACATGAGTGTTGGGCCTTACTGGTGGCCAGACCCCGATAAGCCTGACGGTTTGCCTTATATCCGACGAGATGGCGAGGTCAATCCCGAGGTCGAGAAAACGGACCGCCCTTTGTTGGCAAAATTCATTTCAACGGTGAAAACGCTGGGGTTTGCGTATGGTTTTACACATCGAGAAGACTACGCGGCTCATGCTGCATTGTTGTTGCGAACATGGTTTATGAATCCTGAAACCAGGATGAACCCAAACCTTTTGTTTGGGCAGGCCATACCCGGGATATGCGAAGGGCGAGGTATCGGGCTTATTGAGACGGCTGCATTTGCACGCGAGATGCTCCCTGCGGTCAGTTTTTTGCGCGATTCCAGGAACTGGTCAAAAAAAGATATGGAAGATTTGCAGGCCTGGTTTCATGCGTTTCTCGAATGGATGTTGAAGCATCCTTATGGGGTTGACGAAGCGCGTCATGGCAATAACCATTCGAGTGCTTATGATGTTCAGGTTGTGACATTCGCGCTTTTTGTAGGGCAATCAGATCTTGCGCGAATGATATTAAAAGGGGTGGGAGAAAGAAGGATTGCTGATCAGATTGAGCCAGATGGTCAACAGCCTCTGGAACTCGCACGCACAAAGGGACTTGGATACGCGAGTATGAATTTGGAGCTTCTTTTAGAACTCGCTGAAATTGGCCGACAGTGGGGTATTGATCTCGCCAATTTTGAATCTACCGATGGGCGATCCATGCGACGCGCCTTTGATTGGCTTTATCCCTACTGGACGGGCGACCTTGAGTGGACGCTTCCACAGATTCAACCCTTTTCTTGGGAGCGCGCATTTGGATGTATGAGGCTCGCCGCTTACCTTTATTTAAATATGGATATTGAGCCTGTGAAAGCCGAATTGGCAGGCATGAATCAGAAGGAGAAAGCGCAACAAATCTACAATCTTTCGGTGCCGCCATTTGAAGGAAGCGGTTTACACGCGCTCAGAATTTCCGAAGACGTCGTCATCCGTGATCCCCATGTATTGGTCGATCCAGAATTTGCGAACGGAGACCCAACCCTCTTGCCCGATCCAGAATTTGCGAACGGAGATCCAACCCTCAGTGAAGCCGAAGTCGCGTTTTTCAAAGAGAATGGTTTTGTTGTGAAACGTGGGTTTCTGCAAGAGAAGGAGACGTTTGACCGGATCGTGGATTATGTGTGGGAAAATGTGCCGCGTGAGATTGTCAAACGCGACGATGTGCAAACGTGGTTCGATGCGCCACACGGGCAGTGGACAGAGGCGGATGCCGAAAAGGCAGGGCACTTTGCGCGCGGCACATGGAAGATGCGCTCGCGTAAAATTGGTACAGAGCCTTTTTTTGTCGACAAGATCGCCAACCACCCACGTATGCGGCAGTTGGTTTCGTTGTTTATCGGCGAGCCGGTTAAGCGTTCAAAACGGGTGCGCGGGGTCTATTGTATATTTCCAAAACCACCAAATTCAGAAAGTCGTTTGGGCCCCCATGGAGACCATACAGCGGCTCAATTGTCTGCAATGGTTTTTGTGGACCCGGTGCCTCCGCACTGTGGTGGCTTTACAATCTGGCCGGGGTCACATTGCATGAGTCACTTGTATCACAGTACTGTTTACGGTCCCCTTGACCCCGACCTCGCAGAGCCATATAGCAAAGCCCGTGACAATGTGCTGAGAGAGATCACGCCAGTGGAGTTTTCCGGCAAAGCAGGGGACGTTGTTTTCTGGCATCCTCGCCTTATTCACGGGGGAGGTGTCAATCGCTCTGCTGAGCGCGATCGACCTGTCGTGCGTCTCGTCGTTCCTTGTGAGTATCAACGAGATGGTTTGACGCCATTTTTTAACCTGTCGCATGGACCAGCACCAAACCGTCAGTGGTGGGTCGATACCCGAAACTTTCGAGAGGATGTGCCAGCGACCGTTGACAACATGTGGGACGGATGGGCATTTGATACCGGTACAACAGACGCCGGGGACTGCTCAGCGTGAGCGCAAATGAGATACCTTCTTGTGGCTCCAGAGGTGAGACTTGCCGACGGTTGCCGTGTGATTGATTTTGTTGTCCAGTTTTGATGGGGTAATATCGCTGATTCCCTCGTCCTACCGATCGTCGAAGAGCAAAGGCTTCTCCCCGTTCACCAGCTTGACAAAGTCTCCCGGCTGGAGCGCAAGCCCGGGCGATAGGTGCAGAGCATCGCCTATCGGATCCGGCTCCGCCTCGGTGTAGGGATAGGCGATGGTTGCGCCATCTTCGTGCTCGGCCAAGAAGGAGACCGTCTCTCCGTCGCTCCGATCGGAAAGCTGCCAGCCCGACAACCGGTCGGCAAATGTCTCAAGCGGATGACTCTCCTCGGGAACCTGAACTTCGACGTAGAGCAGAGCGACGAGTGGGTTATCTTCCTGCTGCACGTCCTCTCCTCCGTGGAGTCTGACTCGCAGGCGCAGTTCGCCGTCTTCGCCATAGGCCAGCGTCGCGCGGCTACGAATCGCTTGACCGTCGCAGTCTAGCAGCAGGACGACAACACCCAGGTAGATGTCTCCATAAGAAACAGCCACTGATTGCCCTGGCAAAAGGCTCACAGGTTTTCCACCCCAATCCACATTGCCGATGCGAACGGACTCGATCTGGTCCCTCAGGCCGAACAGAACGCGAGGTTCGCAAATGAACGTAGGATCGTCCAGAAACTTGCTTCGTTGATCCTCTTGCAGATCGTAGGACAGTCTGCCGATCACCTGACTGCCGTTCTGACGCGACAGGAATGTGGCGCACGGCTGATGCGTAAAGGATTCGTCCGGAAGGAACGGGATACTGGGTCGCGGGACCTTGCTGTTCCGGGCCAGCAGGATGTACGACGGAGGCGAGTGACCGCCCACAGATTGTAAACTCTGAGATGCCAGCCCGTAAGCCTGCGTAATGACGTGGGTTCGCCGACTACCCAGCGAGATTCCCCGATCGTGTATTTCGGTCCCGTCCGCCATCTCGTTCGCCAGGGACCGAACAGGTTCCGGCGGCACGTAGTCGAACAGGCTCGACTTCAGGGCCGCAGGCTCGGCCGGAGCAGGGGTGCCGAATTTAACGTGGGCATACGAAGCAGCCCCGATTGAACCGTTCAGCGCGTCTCCCTGGTAAGCCCTTGCGGCAGCACCCGCCAGAAACCCACCGGGCATCAGGTTGAGCGCCATCTGATAGGTGATCAAATCCATGGTGCGCCGCAGTCTGTCTTTGAACTCGCCATCTGACGTGTAAGCCCACGCCGCTTCATACCTGAGAGCGTGACGGGTGTGTACGTCGGGCTGTTGAATTCGTGGAAGCCATCCTCCGAAGTGCCTTCGACCCAGGTGTTGAAGTCGGCCACCGCTTCGGCGTGGATCGATGGATCGCCCAGCACACGGGCAAGACCGACCAGGCCGCCGAGGTTGAGAAAGTAGATGTTGGTGTACTGCCATCGGACTTTGTGGCCACGGATGCCGAGCAACACGTTTGGAAAGGCGCGCTCGAGCGCAGCCTTCGTGTTATCCTCCAGCTTGTCCTGGAAGTTGACGTACGTGAAGACCAGGCCGATCGTGAGGAAGGAGACGGCGTTCTTGTCTTTGACCCGATCCCAGTGGGTCATCCAGAAGAAATTGCCGAAGGTGTCGGACTTCGGTCGTAAGTCCTGATGGTCCAGGATTCGGCGAATGATTCGGTTGGCCTCACCAGCATCGTCCGTCCCGTAGGTGCGGTCGTCGGACATAAGCAGGAGGATGGCGTAGTCCAGGGATTGCTGGGCGACGGTGTGGCCGTTGAAACGGGGGAAGAACGGGTTCCTGCGGACGATCAGCGCAGCGTCCGTGTCGTACGCCATGTCAAATGCCTTCCGCATACGATCTCGAAGGATCGCATCACGCTGGTGCTGTTTGCGGATTTCTGTGTCCGCTTCCATAGTCGACCCCCTCAATGGCTGAAGACGGCTCATTTCGTACTGAAGATAAGCTCGATGGCGTTGACTACCAACTGACTTTTGACGAGTCCACTACCATGTTTTTGAACAAGAGATTGACAGCAAGCGATTAAGGTATTAACCTGCCTTATCCCGACAACCTGCAGGAGAACCGAAATGACAGAAAGGAGTTAGGCACAATGAATCGAGGACGTCCAAATCTGGAGTCTGATGTGGGAGGAATGTTACCGACCACCAACGCCGATGGACTCCCGGTCATTCCTATGACCGAAGAGCACAAGTACCTGTTTGATATGAAGGGCTGGATTTGTCTGCCGGGATTGATTGAGGGCGATCAGTTGGCAGAGATTCACGAACACCAGATGAAGCTCATTAAAGAGCCTGAGTCGCTTCCGCCGGAAGAACGAAATCCGGTGGGAGGGCCTTCTCAAGTGCTGCTGGATCATCCCGTGATTGTCGGAATTTTAAATGAGCTTGTTTCAAGTCTGCAGTTGGCAACCGAGGAGTGTTATGGCTTTACGTTTGAGCGCACACGCACTGACTATCGCGAGGCGGGATACGATCAATTCAAGCCTCACGGGGGCAGTGGCTATTTCAATCTTATTGGAAATTCACACATCTATCAGATGCTTCCGGGTAAGGTGCATTCAGGATTGACACGCGTGGTTTGGGAATTAAATGAGATCAAGCCGGGTGACGGGGGCACCATGCTGGCTTCCGGTAGCCACAAGGCAGCATTTCAACGACCTGAGTCATTGAGTAACCGCGAGAGCGAAATTTGGGATACATATACGTGTCCTGCAGGTTCTGCGCTGATCTTCACAGAAGCTTTATGCCATACCGGTACTCTGTGGACAAACAAGAATCGCCAACGGTTGAGCTTGTTTCACCTCTACAATGCTGTAAACAGCAGATGGGGAGGTCGCAGCGTACCCAAAGAAGTGATTGCTACAATGCCGCCAAAACGGCAAACGCTGTTTCGCGCCGTGTGGGTAAGCGGAGGGAATAAAATACGATACAACAGGTATTACGACGAAGAGAACGCAGCTTTTGGGGATGAAGATAGCGAAACTCGGGCGTCCGATCAGAGAATTGTTGCGACCTAACGTGAGCCCATCCATTCATTTTGCTACTTATCGTCACTACGACGGGCAGAAGGACGTTTGGCCGCGAGGCTGTTTTCACAGGTTCACGCTGTCCATGACAAATGTTCAAAAAGATTGGGTTTGGCAGATTCACGGCGTGTAGTCTGCTCGTATCCATCCAGTGTATGATAAGCACGCCGATTTTCGCCGAGGTTTCGATGCTTGTTGAATCTGGCAATAGAATCATCCTTGAGAACAGTTCCGTCTCGATGACGATCCAAAAGTCTACTGGACGGATTATCTCGCTGGAGCATCAGGGAGACTCTCTCCTGGCTCCCAAGCAGTTTGGATATTTCACCATCCTGGCCAGTTATGTCGATGATTCGG
Source organism: Candidatus Latescibacterota bacterium (assembly GCA_965222605.1). Taxonomy (GTDB): domain Bacteria; phylum Latescibacterota; class UBA2968; order UBA2968; family UBA2968; genus VXRD01. The sequence continues at coordinate 5,540,803 of OZ244960.1, read as the reverse complement.
ATACAAACTATATGGCGGGCAAAGAGTCGAGTGTAAGGGCGAAATTTTTGCGCGACCAAAGCCCTGAGTTTAACGTCCACGTCAATAACCCGGAAATGGTCGACATTTCATTCACCCCCAAACAACCTGAAGGTTTCCCGTTCAAGATGGAGCTCCATTATGTCTTGAGAGCGGGTGATTCGGGGTTCTATTATTATGTTGTGGCCAGCAAACCCGAGGATACGGGCGACGCCGTGCTGACACAACTTCGTTTTGGGATGCGCTTAAATGATTCGATGGTGAATATCAGGGTCAATGAAAAGCTCTCTGGCGTGATTCCGGATAGCAAGGCAATATCCAGCGCAAAGGGCATGGTGATGGATGCCACACATGCGCTTCAATCAGGAGAGGTGGATACAAAGTATAACTGGTCATCTCCAACTGAGGAGGCTCTTGTACACGGTTTGCACAATGGAAAGCAGGGCGTGTGGATGGTCACACCGAGCAATGAATACCTCTGCGGCGGTCCGACAAAGCAACATAATACCAGCCACGCGACTGATCGGGGGCCGATCATCCTGAAGCTGCTTTATTCTCACCACTACGGCAGCAGAGGAGATTACGTCAGCGGTAAATGGGAGAAGATCTTTGGGCCAGTTTTTGTTTATATGAACAAAGGTGAAGATGCCCAGCATTTGTGGTATGATGCAAAGCGTGAGGGTGAAAAACATCGAAAGCGCTGGCCCTACAGTTGGCTGGAACATCCGGAGTACCCGATTAACAGGGCTGTGGTTACGGGAAGATTCAAAGATACGGGTCTAACACACCACAGCAATGGATGGGTCGTTCTGGCGCGGCCCCAAGAATATCGAGGGCTGGACTGGCAGCAGCAAGGCGCAGAGAACTACATCTACCGTGCCAGGATGGCGGATGATGGTTCCTTTGCAATACCGGCTGTTCGAAAAGGAAGGTATACGCTTTATGCGTTTGCACCTGACATGATTGGTGAGTTTAGAAAAGATGACGTCTTAATCAACGCAACCGGCGAAGTCAAACTCGGCAGTCTGCAGTGGTCACCCCGTTCTTTCGGCAAGTTGCTCTGGCGTGTCGGGAAACCAGACCGAACTGCTGCTGAATTTCGACACGGAGATGACCATCGTCACTGGGGGCTATGGTTCAATTACCAGAAGGATTTTCCCGAGGACGTCGATTTCGCGATCGGCAAGAGTAAAGAGAGAAGCGACTGGAATTATGCACATATGGCAATTTGGGAAGAGAAAGGTGGATGGCAACCCCGCATACAGCCTGCTGATCGGACTGGAGAGGGCAACTGGCGACTGCCTACCTGGAGGGTTCGATTTCAATACGATGATAAGCCAATGTCCGGGCGTGCGACCCTCGCAATCGCTCTGGCGTCGGTGAATCGCGATGGGGGAATCGCTATCGGCCTCAATGGCAAATCTTTGGATAAGATTACCGGTTTGGAGAACGACAGTGCGCTTCCTCGTAGTGGCATCTACGGGCGCTTCAGTGAGCACTTTATTGCGTTTGATGCGTCGCTGTTGCGTACAGGGGAGAATGTGTTGACGCTCGATCTCCTCCCACTGAAACAACATCGCGGGCAACGACAGAACTATCCTCACTTTGGCGTTATTTACGATTATTTGCAACTGGAAATGGAAGAGGAGAGATAGTATGCCCGAAGCAGATGCCAAAAACAGTTGGTTTCGATCCCTTCTGGAATTTGGTGATTCACCCGTCGCCAAGCGTATCACCGAATTAATGGCAGAAGAATTGGAAACGCGCCCACAACGTATTCAACAAGCCTTTGAAGCAGGTGCAAAATCAGATTTCTCGGGCAAAGACCGCCAGCTATTTGATCAGATGTGGCTCAACCAAAATCTAAACGAAGCCAACAAAGAATTGACGATAGATTTTCAAACCGAACTGGCAAATCTCGCAGAATGTGAGGAGAAAGGCATACAACCCGGGCAGAGTCTCTACAGCCTGTGGCGTAATCCAAGGCTGATTACATTCTACAATTGGTTTGGGTCTAAAAGTACACAGATGCCAAATCGACTCACGCCTGAAACAGAGCAAACTTTGCTGGCTTTATTATGGGCGCGAACCAGGTACAAAAATGATATTTCTGTCGCAAAAAAGAGCACATGGTGGATCGCGGGTAGTGAGAATCATGATCTGAATACAAAAGCCTGTAATCTTTTAAGTGCGCGTATTTTTGCCAATGAACCCGAGTATGTTGACCACATTTATCCTGACCTCGGTTATGGAGATGGCATCGGATACGGCGAGTCGGGCTATTGTGGGCAGGGCAGCAGTGATCGACACGGTGGTGGGCGCGCAAATTGGGCGGATGGAAAATCTTATAACGCAGCCGATCATTACAATGCCTGGTTGCCCTATCTCAATGACTATTTCACTGAGCGTGCAAAGCGGGGCTTCTTTCTTGAAAATGGTTCGCCAACCTATATGAAGTACACCATCAGTTATATTCTTCTGCTCTACAATTTCTGTGGTAATGAGGGGCTTAAAAAGAAAATTGGCATGTTTTTAGATCTGATGTGGGCCGATTGGGCACAGCTACAAATTGCAGGTTTACGAGGTGGTCCCAAAACACGCCACCACAAGACTGCTGGTGGGTACGATTCTATGTCAGATCTTGCCATTTTCTATCTGGGTGGTGAGGGCAAAACCTCGTTCAACTATCCGCAACAACTCTTAAGCGACTATGCCTGGCCAAGAATCGTATGGGAATTGGCTCTGGATCGAAAAGGTCTCGGGTCATTTGCATATCTCTCTCGGGGCATTGGAGAAGAAGAACCTGCCAGCCCTCGTCCACTGGGCACGGAGCGCACCGTGATGGGAGATACGCCATCGCGGTTTGTCAAATACACCTGGGTAACGCCAGATTATATGCTGGGTACTCAGATGGATCACCCTTATGCGCTTTACAACCACCTATCAACCGCCGGACGCTGGCAAGGTCTGGTGACCAAAGATCCCAACACCCGTCTGGCAACCATTGCACTGGATACGCCAGAAGGAGAACGCGAAGGTGAAAATGGCTACGATATGGAATTGGTGTATCACAGCGTCCAGCATAAGCAAGTGCTGATCACCCAACAAAGAAGACGTTGGGCACAATCCAATCCAGACTGGTATCCAGCCAATGACAATCGGTATGATCGGGAATTCGGGTTATTCTTAAGCAACGGATGGGATCGTATTGATGAAACAGATGGATGGATATTTGCAGAGAAGAAAAATGTCTATGTGGCAATACGGATTATTCTTTTGGAAGCAGAGGCCGATGCCAAAGCCTGGGCAAAAGGGACCGACAGCTACCGGGGCAATGTGGTTCTTAGAAACGACAGTTATAGATTCAATAACGATCGGACTATTTTGCAACTGACCAACAGATATAGTCCCATTCTGATAGAAGCAGGTCGCAAGGCAGATCACCCAACGTTGGAAAGTTTTAAGCGTATGATTTTGCAGGGCGAACTCACACTCTATAGAACCGTGGTAACAAGAGAAACAGGCATTGTTGTTGTTTACAAGAGTGCAGCACCCGAAATGGCAGAAATGGTATTTAATGCGGCCAATACAAGCGATGTGCCTACAATTGGTGGCGAGTATGTCGATTATGAGCACCCGAAAGTTTTCGACAGCCCTTATATCCAATCCAATTATGATAGCGGCCAGATTGAAATTTGCAAAGGTGATTACAAACTCAACCTCGACTTTAACAACAATTCAAGGGACGAATGCTAAAACCCTTCATCCTCGAAGTTAGGAGCAAAATATCATGCAACGCAATGCTTTCAAGATGCAGTTGAAGCCCGGTTACGAGGCCGAGTACAAAAAGCGCCACGACGAAATTTGGCCGGAGCTGGCTGAAGAATTGGGCAAAGCTGGCGTCTCGGACTATTCAATTTTTCTCGATGAGGAGACGCTGACACTCTTTGCCGTGCAGAAGCTGGCCGACGACAATACTGCAGATGAGTTGCCGGAGACCGCAATCGTCAAGAAGTGGTGGGCCTACATGGCCGATATCATGGATACCAACCCCGACAACTCGCCGGTCTGCATACCGCTACAGGAAGTTTTTCACCAGGATTAACAGAGTGTTTTTATAATGCGAGTCATCAACCGCATAATGCTGGTCGTTATACTTATAACTGGGCAGACACAAGGAGCGGAATCAGTGAAGAAAAATTTAACCCCCGAAGCGGTCGTGGCTGGCTTTGAACAACGAGTGGATGCGATGTTTCGCGCTGAATTCGGCAAGCCGTTGGTGCGGGCAAAGAAACAGAAGCCCCTCGATCCCGGGCGAGGGAATTATGTGCGGGCCTATTCCTATTCCATGGTGGGATTTGCCGCACGTTGCCTCTACCTGAACGAGATGCTGGAAGAAGCCAATGCCGCACTTGCCGAAAATGCCCAGCATTATCTCGACAACCCCCTGGACATCAATGACCGCGACAGTTTTCACTGGCATGCGGAGATCGTCATGCGGCTGATTGAGATGTACGGCACCGATGATAATAATCGCATCAACAAAAAGACCGAAACCCTCGCTCTCAAGCCGATATGGGAGTACGTCAGGAAGGTTTCCAGACTTGATAAGGCGGAATACGAGAAATCTAAAACCTGGCACATCTACCTATCAGAGAATCATCACGCCATGAGTTTTACGGTATGCTGGCAGTTTGCCAAGATCGCGAAGGATCGGCCCGAATACAAGGATCTCAAGTATGATGACGGCGCTACGGCGGCGGAACATTATCGGGCCTGGAATGCGTATTTTGTGGTTTACTGCCGTGAACGTGCGCGCAAAAGCCTGTGCATCGAGATGATGTGCGACGACTATAACAGCACACTGATCAAGAGGTTCTACAATTTCTACGACTTTGGTGACCCGCAGGTGAGACGGTCGGCCGGGCTGTTGCTCGATCTTTATTTTGCCTATTGGGCGCAGGAACAGATTGACGGCGTTCAAGGTGGTGGACGGTCGCGCATCTATTTCTGGAAAGGGCTTAAGCAAAACCGGGAGCATGGCAATGCGCCGCTGGCTTGGTTCTACTTTGGCATCGGCAAGCAACCTGCTGTTTATGGTCATGACATGAACGCAGCTCTCAGCGACTACCGACCACCAGCCGTGGTGGCCGATATCGCAATCGACGTGGCAGGACGAGGACGATACGAGGTGCGGCAACGTCCCCAGGGTCTGGGAAAAACGGGGCGCCCTTTGAAGATTGCTGCTACAAAAGTGCCGACCAGGATGCGAACCGACGGGGGTGGTATTCTGCGCTACAGCTACTGTGATCCCGCCTTCATCATGGGAACGCCGATGACGGAAGCGAGGCCCCTGGAGGATTGGGCTGCGATCAGTGCGCAAAACCGCTGGCAAGGCGTGATCTTTGCCGGCGAACACGATGCGCGTATTGTTCCCATCGTTCGCCCCAAAGACAACCGGGTGGCCATGAACGCACAGTGGTCTGTGCAGAGCAAGGGAAGCTTGATTACCCAGAAGCTTAAGCACCATAAGGACGGTGCCGAGATGATCATCTGGATGTCGAAGAGCGGGTTGAGCACGCCAGTGGAAGAGAATGGCGTGGTCTATGTGGAGGCCAAAGGCGCTTATGCGGCGGTCCGCGTGGCCACAGGCGGTTTCAAGTGGATGGATGGCGAGTTTGAAACGGATCGCTTTGTTCCCGAAAACGCGACCATGATCCCCAATGATGAATACGCACCAGTGATCATTGAAGTCATGGCCAAGAGCGATGTCACGAGTTTCGACGCTTTCAATAAAAAGGTGAAGGTCTGTAAAGTTCATATGGATGGGACGGTGCTGCACTACAAAACCATCTATGGCGATCAGTTGACCTTTGATACCAGCGCCAAAGCGGTCCCCTCAATCAATGGCAAGCCGGTTGACTACGCTCCAAAGAAAGTCTTTGAAAGCCCCTTTCTCAATGCTGAGTGGAACAGCGGGGTTGTCACCATCAGCAAAGGGACGCGAAAGAAGGTCCTGGATTTTACAAAACAGGCAGAAGACAATCCTGATCGGTTCCTTTACACCAGGCACGACAGTGATCCTTCCTGGTCGTCCATTCTCGAAGAGAAACAGATTCCGATCGGTACGAACTCATATGCGGGAATAACAGGTTCAATAATTGACGTCAATAACGAGGTGGTAGAAAAGGGACCTCATGCCTTTCGCTCCATAGAAAGTGAAATCAACATTCACACACTGGGCAACAGTTTGATTCCTCGACGTGATTTTCACAAATGGTCGCGATGGTATCAGGAGGACGAAAACACACAGGTGTTTCGCCTTTTTGATGGTGAGCACAATGTGCGCAATGCACGTGCCAATGCGGCTCGGATCGAGGCGTTTAGCAAAAAGAGGTGGAACCGTGGTACCTGGCATGAATGGATTGGCACCTACACGATTGTGAAAGCGCAAGGATGTGCCATCTTTCAGGTGAAAAACAATGGCGAAGACTGGTCTATACAGTTGGTTATGACCGCTGATGGTGACGTCATATACCAGCCACGCAGAGCGACCCCTGAGACTGTATTAAAGAACATGGAAGGCAAGTCTTTTGATGTCCGCATTCGCGACAACGGCCATACATCTGAATGCTACATCAATGGGGAATTTGCAGGACGCCACGACTGGGAAAGACCCAGTGGTCGTAGTGCCTTTCGATGGGGGATGTACGTGGGAGGTAAGAAGCTTTCCAAAGATGCCTTATTGTTTGTAACAGGCGCTACAGTAGATACTGAAAGGAACGCCACAAAAAAGTAATCAAGGTAAAAATGAACGCAAAACAAGACAGACCCAATATCCTGTGGATCAGTAACCACGACTCCAGTGCCTGGAACTACGGTTGCTACGGGGATCAATACGCACATACCCCAAATATTGACCGCCTGGCGGCAGAAGGTGTGCGCTACACCAACGCATTCACCGCCGGCCCAATCTGCTCACCGTCGCGCACGGGCATCTATACCGGCATGCATCCGACGACGCTGGGCACGCATCATCACCGCAGCGCGGTCATCCGCTCCGCAGGGGTTAAGTTGTTAAACACAATGCTGACGAATGCCGGTTACGCCTGCACGGAGCCGGACGGAGACATCAATCTTTACGTCTCCAAAGAGGAGCGTGAACAGTATTACAGCTCTGGCGATTTCTGGGAGAAGCGCCCTGAAGACAAGCCGTTTTTCTTGTATTACAAACTGGGCAATTCCCACGCCAGTGTTTTTAAGCTGACGCCCGGTGAGGCGCGAAAAGGGCGTTCCCCGCTCTTGAGCGACGACGAACTGCACGATCCGAATGATGTGCCAGTTCCGAGCTTCGTTCCCGACACCCCCCTGTTCAGGGAACGGATGGCGCTCTTCTACGATGCTCTTACAAATATCGACAAGCAGGTCGGAGAGATCCTCGATGAGCTTGAAGCACAGGGACTCCATGAAGACACCATTGTTGTCTATTGGGGAGACCACGGCACGGGTTATCCCCGGGGCAAGATCCACGCCTACGACGACGGACTGAATATCCCACTGATCATGCGATTCCCGGAGAAATACCGGCACCTATCCCCGACAGACCCCGGCACTGCGGTTGATGAACTCGTCTTGCACATGGACCTCTGTGCGACGACTCTGCAATTGGCAGGCGTCCCTATCGCCGAACACATTCAGAGTCGAAACCTGTGCGGTCCCGATAGAGATGAACCGAGGGAGTTCGTCTGCAGTGCCAGGGATCGGCTGGACAACAATCCGGAAGTGATCCGTACGATCCGCACCGAAAAATACCGTTACATGCGTAACTTCTTGCCCCACCAGCCATACGCTTCGTTCTATCCGGACGGCGGGTTCTTTGCGACCGTCCCGGAGGAGGGAACGCCGGAGCGCGCCTTCTGGGAGACCTCTTGCCTGCCAGGCAAACAAAAGGTCCACGACCCCGACGGTGTGTTTTTGATGCTCGGCCCGCCAGTGATGATCAAACCGGACGGGCTACCAGAGCATTACCGGCAGTTCCAGATCTGGCAGGATCACAAACCCGCCGAAGAGTTATACGATATTGAAAAGGACCCTGAAGAGATACATAACCTGGCAGATGATCCCGCTTTCAGTGCTGTCGTGGATGAGCTGCGGCAGAAACTGTTCAGATGGATGATCGAGACCCGTGATCTGGGGTTGATCGATGAACCGGAGATTGCCGCGCGAGCCGAGCAGTACAACGGCATCAGCCATGCAGTCGGTGTGAACTGTGATAATTTAGAGCGGATCCTGGAAACAGCAGACCTGGCGCGCATGGGCGAAGAAGCAAAGTTAGAACTCGCAAAACGGCTTGGTGATCCCGACAGCGCCGTGCGTTTCTGGGCCGTTACCGGCCTTTGCTCACTTGGTGTGGAACATACGATGATCGAGCGACTTTCCCCCCTTCTTGACGATCCCTCAATCAGCGTCAGCCTGGCCGCCGGAGACTATCTGATGCGGGCAGGCGAAGGCGCCCTGGCCCTGCCTGCTTTTGAGCGGGCACTGGCGAGCGATATCCTCTGGGCGCGGCTACGGGCCGGCGCTTATCTGTCATACCGCAGCCGCGAAGAATTGCAACCTATGGTGCCGCTTATTCCCGCCCTGGAGCACGCCATAAACAAACAGGAGATGTGTGGGCCAGAACACAATGCGCAGCTCGAAAAGAACAATTACAGAGGCGGGCTTGGTGGGCAGCGGGATGGCATCGTCAGGGTGTGGGTATTGGAGCGAGTGATGAAAAGAATCGAATTGTCCTCTGGGTAAGAGTAGGAAAATACCGTGAACGACAACGACGAGAGGGATAGATATGAATCAACCGAATATTCTTTTTGTGTTCACAGATCAGCAACGCACAGATACCATGTCGTGTTACGGCAATGATTGGATTCAATCGCCGCATTTGAATGCGCTTTCGGAGCGGTCTTTTGTTTTTGAGAATACGTATGTTAGTCAGGCTGTGTGTACGCCATCGCGGGGTACGTTGATGTCTGGGCTGTACCCTCATTCGCACGGATGTGTGGCGAATGGGATTCATCTACGGGAAGATACAAAGTCGATTGCGGAAATGATGCCAGATACATATCGCAAGGCATATATGGGCAAATGGCATTTGGGCAACGATACCGTTCGCCAACATGGGTTTGATGAGTGGATCAGTATTCAGGATAATTTGCGGCATTTGAATACGATTCAAGATGCGCCGATGAGTGCCCACTATGAGTGGTTGGTGGCGCAGGGCGTTGAACCACCCTCGCATTTGGCACCGGACTTGAAACAATTTTCTGCAGGAGATCGCGCACGTTTGCCAGCGGAACAACAGGTCGGGGCGTTTGTCGCGCAGGAAGCGGATCGGTTTATTCGAGAAAATGTCGATCAGCCTTGGTTGCTGGTGTGCAGTACGTTTGAACCGCACCCTCCGTATACAGGGCCGTATGACGGTTTGTATGATCCTGAGGAATTGCCGGTTGGCCCGACGTTTTTGAAACAGCCTGAAGGGCATTCGCGATTTAATCAGGTGCGAGCAGAGCATTATGCAACGAAGATGGAGGCAGGTGAAGATTTAAGTACGGAATTGGGATGGCGGAAAGTGAGATCGCAATACTTCGGAAATATGAAGATTGTGGATGATGCTGTGGGGCGGATCATTCAGGCATTGGAAGAGACAGGGCAACTGGAGAATACGATTATTGCTTACACGAGTGATCATGGGGAAATGGTGGGCGATCATGCGATGATGGAAAAGCGGACGTTTTACGAAGAGTCTGCGCGAGTGCCGTTTTTGCTCAGTGTGCCGTGGTTGAATAAGGAACAGAAACGAATCGATGGTGTGTTTGGGCATGCGGATTTGGTGCCGACACTTTTGGATCTGGCGGGCGTTGAAGTTTCAGATCAGTGTGAAGGGGTGAGTTTGGCTGGTGCACTCACCGGTGAGCGCGATTTGAAGGATCACGTTGCATTTATAGAGTGGAATGGGATTGGCGATCGCAATTTAGGGAATCCAAGCATTAACTTGATGGCGACATTGCCTTGGCGATCTGTGGTGACGGGTGATCGCTGGAAGTTGAATTTGTGTGCTGGTGATCAGTGTGAGTTGTTCGACCTTAATACAGATCCTTATGAAGAAAACAATCTGTTTGATGTTCCTGAACATCGCGATCGCATTCGCGATATGGCGGCGAAGATTCGAGTGTGGCAACATGAAACAGGAGATACTGTGCCTTTGCCGAGTGTTTAGAATCCCCTCTGTGTTTTTATCAATACTGATTTTCTGGAGATGTAATGGAGCAAATATTAACGCAGGAACAGAAGGAGAGCAAACAATGGCTCAGATGACAGAATCGTCGATTGATTTGGACTGGCATGCACTTTCAGAACAAGAAATCAGGCAGTTTGATGAGCAAGGCTATCTCATTGTGCGCAACGTACTCGATCGGGAAATGATTGATCGGATTGTTGAAGCTGGTGATCGGTTGATTGCGAGTGATGATCGCGAAATGCGCACAGGGGGTGGCTTTAAGAATTGTATTGTGAAAGATGATGCTTTTATCCCACTTCTGACACATTCCAAATCGCTGTCGGTTGTCGTACAGCTTTTAGGCGCGCATATCCAGCTGATGGTATCACACCTCGTTTACAAATCCCCTTCCGATCCCTCTGGCAAGATTCGGCGGCCGGGCTGGCATCGCGATTATGGCGCAGCTACAAAAGTGTTTGGCGTTCATGTCCCCCGCGTTTTGTTGAAGTGCGCGTTTTATCTCAACGATATGACCCAACCAAACTCGGGAATGACGCTGGTTGCGCCTGGCACCAATCGCGACGGCAAACCCATTGATATACCAGAAGGAGAGCTTGGGCCAAAAGGTTATGTTGAAGCTTCTTTAAAGGCTGGTGATTGTCTATTCTTCGAAAATCGAACAGCGCATGCGGCGGGTATAAACGCATCGTGTAACATCCGGAAGGCGATCATGTTTGGTTATGGATATCGTTGGGTTATGCCGCTGGACTATAGAAGTCAAGAGCCTGCCTTCTTGAATAAGCTGGATGAATTGGGTCAGTATTTGGTTGGTGAAAGATATCCAAAGATAGAGGGATACAAACCCGGTGGTGGAGATAGCCCGCTTACGCCGTGGTGTGAACAGAACGGAGCGCCGGAGATCAGGCCGGTTGTTGAAAAAAGATATGGAATAGATTACGGAGGATAGAAATGAACGATGATCAATCGAACCGTCCGCGCAACATTTTGTACATCTTCACCGACGATCAGAGCTTTCGGTCTGTGAGTTGCTATCCCGAGGCGCATTCGTGGATCAGTACGCCAAACATCGATCGCCTCGCCCATGAGGGGATGCGTTTTTCCAACTGCTATACCAGTGCCTGGTGTGCTCCTTCACGCGCCACGTACCTGACCGGAAAATTGCCGCATGGCGTGATGAGCATGCACCTGCCCTCGGGCTACCCAAACTATGTCCGTGATCCAGACCGGTGTCCGTACTGGCTCGAGAATCTCCGTGAAAACGGTTGGTACACAGGCATCGTCGGCAAATGGCACACAGGTCCCGATCATGGTCACGGTCGGTACTGGGATTTTTCTGCCATCTGGGACCACAGCCAACCCGAGAAATACGGGCCCTATTATGTCAATCAGAATATGAGTATCAACGGGGGGCCGCCGGAACCGGTTGGCGGCTATTCTACCGATAACTACACGGAGTATGCACTTGAATTTCTCCGTGGACGAGCAGAGGAACCGGATAAGCCATGGCACCTCTGGCTGTGCTATGACGCAGTGCACGGACCCTGGGCAGTGGCTGACCGCCATCTCCAGGACTATCCAGATGTTCCCCAGGTCCCCACGCCAGAAGACATCTATCCGCCGCGCCCGACCAAGGCGACACATATGCGGGACTATGGTGTTTGGCGTGAGGGAGATCAGGGCCAACCGGTAGGCATCCGGGATGGACGGACCCTCACCGATTGGGAACAACAATACAACCGAGGCGTGTGCGCCCTGGATGAAGGGGTTGGTAGGGTGATCGGCGCCCTGGAGGAGATGGGGCAGTTGGATGATACTCTGGTCGTCTTTACGTCGGACCAGGGATTTGCCTGGGGACAGCACGGCTTTCGACTCAAGGTGGCTCCCTATGATGCCAATATCAAAGCGCCGATGATCATGCGGATGCCGGGACGGATTCCTGCAGGCACAGTATGCGATATGCCAATCGGCGGCCAGGATATCCCGCCTACCTTTCTCTCGTTGATCGGCATGGAACAACCATGGAAGATGCACGGGGAGGACCTGACACCATTGCTCTCCGACCCCAACGCCGAATGGGATCGCCCGCTGCTGATGGAGTGTACGGGTCATTATTTTGGAGAAGACACCGATGTCGGCTGTGGTGAGCCAATAGGCAATCCTCCTATCCCCTGGTGGGTATCTCTGTGTACGGGAAAGTACAAATATATCCGCTGGCTCGTCCCCGGGGAGATCGAAGAGATGTACGATCTCGAGAATGACCCTGAGGAACTGGAAAACCTCGCTTTGGAATCTGATTACCACGAGTTGCTCGCCCAATTTCGGCAAGGGACCATTGATGAACTGCGACGCACGGACGCGGGAATGGTCGATAACCTGCCACCAGTCAAGGTGATGACCAAAGAGCAACTTCTCGGCGGGGCTGACAGGGTATGATGGTTTTGAATTGGGACATTACACTTGAGGAGCACTGGTTATGGGACAAGCATTGACAGAGCGTGAGATCGAAGCCGTCGTTCGGGAGGTCACAGACGAAGAAGTAGCCCACTACCACGAATACGGGTGGGTCATGATGAAGCAGCTCGTGGACCGGGATTTTGCAACAGAGCTCCTGAGCGTCGGTCAGGCGTGGTTGGAACGCTACAGCGCAGATAAGGGAGGCAGACGGGCCGTCGGCCTGGCGCGGCAGGAAGAGGCCAAGCAGTTCGGTTCGTTTATGTTCAGCGAGCGCATGTCAAAAAACGCGACCCGACTCGTGAACAGGAAGCGCCTCAAAGGTGTAGACATCCCTCTTCGCTATCGCATCGACATCCTCCAACACAAACCTCCTGGAGCAGCCGGAGCCACCTATCATCAAGACTCGTCAGAGCACGGTTCTGATCGCGTGGGCGAGCTCCAGTTTTGGCTTGCACTGGCGGAAGTGCCCCCCGAGATGAGTGCCATGCGGTTCGTCAGTCGCTCCCATCGCGAAGGACCACTTGGCTCGGTATTCAAAGATGACCAGGGCAATCTGCTTGAGCAATATCCAAATCTGACGTCTGTGCTGGAGCTTTCTCCCCCTTTCCATTACCAGCCGGGTGACTGCACCGTGCATCACGGATACACAGTACACGGCGGCCCACCCAACAGCACCGACAAGTCGCGCTGGTCCTACCTTTTCTCGTACTCCCCTTCGGACACCCGTTATTGGAACGGTACCGCAGCCAACTGGGGCAGCGAGCGGAAGCGTTTGAGTGAACCGGACAATCCCACTGTCTACGATCCGGAATCCTTACAATAGGTAGCTTTACCCATCAGGCGCGTTCTTGCATTTTTCGGAGTTTGTTTACGAAAAATGGGGCACCAAAATAGGTCTTAGCGAGTCACACCAAATCTGCAAAGGAGAAAGCAATGGATAGAATTAGAATAATGGCATCGCTGGTTATTCTCGCAACTTTTATGATTCTCGCAGCGTCTGCCGCCGATTCTGCGGAGGATTCTGTTGTGAAATGGGACATATTCAATACCGAAGAGATTCTTGACGAAAGCACGCTGGATATAAAGACGTTGGAAGATTGGCACACGGACAAGCCGACAGGCTCGACGCGACAGAAACTTATCGAAATCAAGGTCGCTGAATGGTGGCCAGGACAAGATTATCGGATTCCTGTGCGCATGATTGTGCCGCTCGAAGGTAAAGCAAAGGGCTTTCATATCACAGGCGGAAATCCATATGAAGCACTGATGAAAGATTCGAAACCAAACGCCTTTCAGGCAAAACTACTAGCCAATGGCGTTGGCATAGTCAAGACTGTTGTCAAGTCGCTAAATCAGATTCCGGGAAAACAGGGGCTGGAACAAGAGATGGGACAATTGTTCCTGAAAGACCTTAATCCGCGCTACATGAAGCTCTGGATTTTTTCGATGACCTTAATGAGGGCTACAACCGCGGCGTATGCAGAGGTCAATCATTTTGAAAAAGGCAAAGTGGCCGGCTCAGGCGGCTCGAAGAACGGCGTTGCGCCCGCAATCGCCTTGATTAATGACGAGCGTTTTACTGCGACATGCTCCAATAGAGCCCCTGCTTACTTTTCGCCGACTCGAAGGATCGATAGGGAAGAAATGGGCAAAGTGGAAGCGGCAAACAAAGCATTCTTTGAGGCTGGCAAGGCTGGCAATGTAGATCTAAAGAAACAACGGGCGAAATGGTATCAAGCCAACATGGTGGGATCAAAGAGGAGTGTGCATGAACTTGCGCTGAAAGCGGGAAGGTCCTGGGACGAAATACACAACTTGGCAGATTGCCTTCTTAGCAGATTGTGTGTTACGGAGAATTGGGATCGGCTAAAAGAGCGAGGCGTCGATATGTTTTTTCAGCCGGGATCACATGACTATGTTGCATATGACATTCTTTGGGGCGCGCAAAACCATCCTCAGTTGCCGGTCTATTACGAACCCAATGGTGGACACCAACAAAAACCGCATAGCGCTGCAGCAAAAGACAATCAGAATCTCAATGCCTTCCTCTGGAATCACTTCTTTGGCGGCGAGCCCTTGCTACAGCCTCCGAAGTCAAATTATAAAATCGCCAAGGACAAACTAAGTGTCAGCGTGAGTTTTAATGAAGGACCTCAGCCGATAAACGGACGCATATGGTGGATCTATGATCGCGCTCCGGCAGGTTCCGCCCCATTCTTGCACGAGCAAATCCCCGCAGACCAATGGATGGATATGGAACGTGATGCAAAGACTGGTGCCTGGACTGCAGCCATACCGTTAAAGGATGGGTTTTCCCAGATCGATTTCTTCAGCAATCATGGACGAGTGGTTAACGGCTACAAGCAGTATATTTCAAGCCCCTATACCCAGGTGAAACGCTGAGCTGATGGATTTGCGACCCAATTTGGCATAGGATTTTCATATCGCAATCAGGAGATAGCGTGTGAGCACCCCAAACATACTGTTGATCTTGGCCGACGAACTCCGAGCACGCTGGCATCAAGGGCGAGTTGACCCAGCGGCAACAGTAAGTGACTTACCTTATAGCTCAATTTATCTAAACATCAAGAATTTCCTGAGGTGTCGCATACCCACCAACAACATGCTCGGCAAGCCATTCTGGATCATCATTCCTTGGCAACGACAATGCGGGTTCACCCTTGCAACTCAAGCGATAGAGCAACCGCGCATCATCAATCGAGTTGATATTCAACTTTACTGGCGTCGAGGTGTGCAGCGTCATATAGTTATCCCAAATCGCCACATCACCCGGTTTGTGCAAATGATCGTACCGAAATTGTGGCTGTAACACATGGGCTTCTAAGCGGTCCAAAAAAGCACGCGATTCTTCCATTGTCATCCCGTCTACCTCAATCGCTGGTCGCCGATTCGGTCGCGATGCCCAAATGGGACTGTGTAAAGACTTGATCCCCGAACGCAGGTTGGTGCGCACCAAGGGCGCCAGCCATCCTTCATCTCCCTCATTCAATCGCCGCCTTACTTGCACGCGTTCCAACTCTGCCTGTTCTCCTAGGGGCAACGCAGCAAAAGCGCCTGCTGCATCAGCAAAAGCCGTTTCGCCATTTAGCGGCAACTGCTTGCACAACCGAATAAGTTCATCATCAGAACCTTCGAAGTAGGGTTTGGGACTATCGCTGACAGGCACTTCCACCCAAGTTCCACCTGGCGCATCGCGCAACACTGGCATACTGTGAGCAAGAAACATCGACACATAGATCGGCAACGGTTCATATTCAATATCTGTATGCCATGACCCACCACCACCCACCCGAATTTCTCCCTCTCCCACTTTCCCACTAAAATTGGAAGTCACCAACACCGTCGGCGATTCATGAGGCAAACACTGCAACTGCCCAGGAAAGGTCTTATCAACATGGGACACCTTCCTGTTTGCATACGGGATCATCTCGATCTCCCCCTCACTATCGCCATCCTGCTGTGCAGGTTTACCACCCCGCATAAAATTATTCGGATGCGGAACAGGCGCGCCCCAATGATTGGCAAAACGTTCAAAGTGAGCTAGGGAAAACCGATCCAAATCTTGGCCCGCAATACACACGATCCGAAAATAAGCTAAGGCATCAAGTAAAAAACCCGCTTGCGCTTCATTCAAAGGATGGTACAAATCAATACCTGTAAAACGCACACCAGCCCCACTTTGGGAAAATGGGGATTCACTGTGTGCGTGGTCTCCAAACAACGTCTTTAATTTTTCATCCCACTTCTGATTTTCGATTGCCAGGCTCATACTGATCTCCTTTTCTCAGAATCTTTATAATCTTCTTGGTTTTCTCACAATTCAAGAATTAATAAACTTTATCATGAAAGGCTGAGTCCGGAAGCCTGTAATATTCCTTGAGTGTGTTCAATTTGTCCTTATATCTATCCATCAGGAACCCGGTATAGGCTTTTTTCCCCGGAGAGTCCGGATTCAGGTTAGGTGTTTTGATAACCGGGTTTCCAAACCCCGCCACGCAACTGACCGGCTGTTCGTCGGTCATGATGTACAAGATATTTAACGCACGCCTGTTGGTTTTGTTTGATACGTCATCGCTCATAAGTAACACCTCAATGTGATACTGAAATTTTATTGCTGACGGACAGTTATATTATAGCTCTATTCGCCAGCACGATCCTGAGGGTTCATTACCATCCATAAACGCAGCACATTTTCCATTAATTCTGGGCCACCTGTTATGGCTTCATAATGTTCACTTTGGTTTGATGCTTTTGGTAGAGGTGATTGATCACTCAGAAAAGTTTCTACCGATAAGTCCATATACGTTTTTGCTTTGCTTAAAAAACGTTCTGCCCCTGTTAATTCATACGCATTCATCATCATATTAAATATGCTGGAATAATTGCTGGGATAAAGTACTGCTGACGGCGGAGGATCTTCGTTGTAATAGGCATTCACCGATTTCATAAAAAGGATTCTATAGCCTTCAATACCTGTTAGTTTATACCGCGCATAACATTTGTTTGCCTGCTCGGTACTTCCCGATCCCACCCCATAACCAGCCGACCACATTTCAGTCCAGGCATCCGTTCCAGTACTTGACCTCCGAAAATTCCCCGGTACAAGGGTCATAAGATTGGCAGATTCAAGAAATCCTTTTCCGCCTTTTGACGGATCGTGATCAAAACTTAAATACAAAGGATCTGTTCCTTCTGACAATTTCTTCATCCTATTTGCAAGGTCTGCGGGCATAAAATCCTTTGCGCGATAAAGATTGGATGCCAGATTCATACTTTGTTTCAAAGAATATTGCTCAGGAAAATCTGATGCATATAAGATCGCACCTTTATCGGTTGTATTTCGCTCATAATAATTCAATACGGTTTCAATGGCGGTTAAAAAAACTTCTTTGCCAGTTTCCCGATATGCTTTTGTCCAAACATAGATATAATTGCCGCCATGTGCGGGAAAAGCTCTTCCTTTTCCAGGACTATGCGTGTCATAACT
Source organism: Candidatus Latescibacterota bacterium (assembly GCA_965222605.1). Lineage (GTDB taxonomy): Bacteria > Latescibacterota > UBA2968 > UBA2968 > UBA2968 > VXRD01. The sequence goes on along the minus strand of OZ244960.1, from coordinate 5,523,029 downwards.
GGCATGTCGGCTAAACTCACCCGCTTCTGGTCCTTCGTGCGCATAAATCTGGTGTTCCCATAATCCCAGTGCAAACTTTTCAGCAGCTTCCGGATTAAATTCCCACACCTTGTCCCAATAATTGAAAATTTTGTACTCGTGTGTCAAAGATCGAGTACCCATTTTAATAGGCGCCTCTGTAAAAAAATCCCAACCGATGTGTTCTCCCCAGGCCATAAATCCTGTTTCAAGACTTTGGCAGTTGGCAAAAAACCATTTGATTGCTTTATCCGCTTTCTGTGCATACTTGTCATCTCCGGTGATTTCTGTCAAATGATAAAGTATGCTGTATAAACCATTATCTTTTGACGTATTTGAACCACGCCAAGTGCGATCGCCATTGCGGATACCTTTGGGTGCATCGGGAGGATTTTCGCGATATACATTTCCGGTTTCCCGGTTAAGCGTTGTGGCAAAAAGGGGCGAATGTTCTTTTCCGTAACGGTCGCGCCCGTGGGTAATCATATAATCGGCATAAGCCTTTACTATGAGAAAGTATTTAGCACCTTCCGATTTTGACAAATCAATCGTGCTCAAATCTTTGGCCGGCAGCTCGGTGGGGCTTTGGGCCGCGACGTTGCCCGCGGTCAAAGCCAATAGCAACGCAATGGTCAGAGCCCTGCCTATCTTCGCACCTTTGAATGGTCTTGCTTTCATTTTTCTTCCTCCTCAATGTATTTGAAATCACCAAAACTACTGCTGGTGTCCAAGGGCAGGATCCGGATGCATACTACAAATTGGCGATCAATTCGTCAAGCAGATCGACGACACTGGAAGTGCTGGAAGTGGTGGCGGTGTGACTATCCATCTCATCTCCTTGTATTCGATAATCTCAAAGACTGTTTTTTTAAGGCTCTTGTTCGAAGTATAATGAATTGATAATCAATTTCTGATTTATTATCATGTAACAGAGTCAAATTAATTAGAAGGCAGGAGAACCAACAATGGTTCAGTATTGAAGAAAGAAGGCTTATTTCCATGAATACAGCATTGGCAGCACTGAGTACAGAAGAGATCCAACAATTTATTACGAACGGATTCCTCGTTAAACGAAATATTCTCGACCCCAAACTTTGTGCTGCAGCGCGGGACAGGCTGTGGGCAGGAAACACCTCAAGTCATTTGCGCCGAGACGATCCTCAAACCTGGCTAAACGGTCTCCCGGAGGCAGATCGTCAAAGCACGCCTGATGGCCTGAATGATCGCACCGGTAACCACGGCTGGCGACTGCGTGAACTCTCCGGCGACGAGGACCTGATCAACTTGCTTCCACGCCGTGTATTCCCCTGGTTTGAGCAACTCCTCGGCAAAGGTGAAGTTGTGACACCAGAGGTCAGTTCCTCCGCGGCCGATCCGGATCCTCGTGGAAGCCGACTACGTGGCTGGCCGGTCTGGGGTGGTAAGGAGTTGCGCGGTATGTACTGCGTGTTGCCGAGAGAGCGTAAGAGCGCTTCACCTTCTCTGGCGGATGCCGCCCGTGCCGGTGCACACATTGACCCGGAGCCGATGCATCTGGTGGCGATCGGATACGTTGATAAGGTTCCAAAGGACGGCGGTGGCATTGCTCTCTTTCCCGGCAGTCACCGCTTGCTCTATGAAGCAGAGCCGGATTCCGTAGACCTCGCCCGCTATTCGATCCTGCACTCGCCCCATCCAGATAGTGGCGCTGCGGCATTCGTGCTGCCACAGCCTCCAGGTCTCAAGGACGCACTCGCCAACATTGAACCCTTTGAGTTCTTTGGTGACGAGGGAGATGTGGTCTTGTCGCACGGACGAATGTTCCACTCGGCAACGCCGAACCACAGCAACCCTCCGCAGATTCGACAGATGATTCTTTATGATGCCTACAAAAAGTCTGTATATGACAGAACATACAACGGCCGTTATGTCAAAGGGCCACGACCATCGCCACCGCCCTCGGTGAGGAAGGACTACGGACTTGAACTTGGGCCGGCCGTCCCGCCTCCTGAACCACGCGCGGAGGGTCCGGGGCTTTGGGATGACTGGAGCGAGGCCGTTCGCACTGTTGCAGGCTCTGAGGTCTAATCATGGGCGCAGATTCGGATAGATGCAGAAGTGGCTCTTCCTTACCGAACATCCTCATCATCGTCACGGACGACCAGGGGTACGCCGACCTGACCGCATTCAAACACCATGCGCCGGACGTGCAGACGCCGAACATGGATCGGCTCGCTGAGCGCGGGGTTCTCTTTTCGCAGGCCTTTACGGCTCCCGTGTGTAGCCCTTCGCGTGCCGGATGGAATACGGGACGGCACCAGGTGCGTTGGGATCCGAAATCCTCCTTCTTATGCGGGCATCCCCAGACCGAAAAGAATATCGCCGAGATCATGAAGGCAAACGGCTATACCACAGCGCGCTTTGGCAAGAACGATTATGGTCTGGGTTTTCATGATCACGAGGCTCACGAATATCCGTTGAACCATGGCTATGACGAGTTTCTCGGTTTCTCGGCGCACGGCCACGACTATTTCCTGCTCACCAAAGATATCGAAGATCGTACGCCCGATCCAAAGGGGCACAGCGCGGTTGTTGGGCCGCTCATGCACAACCGGGGTTACAAAGAATTTGGGGAGGGCTACCTGACGGAGATCTTCACCGACGCAACAATCGACTTCCTCAAGCGCCACCGGGAGGATCCCTTTTTTGTAACGCTCTCCTACAAAACTGTTACACATCTACAGAGACTGGATAAGAGGTCAACTACCACCGCCAGAGTCGGTGGCTTGTAGCTGTCACACCCAGCGGGGCGATTCGCTACATTAGGCTTGTTGACACAAAGCCCTTGCTCGGATGTTCCGAGCAGCGTTGCGGTCGGCATGGTCTTTATGACCACACACTTTGCACAGGAAGAATGCCTGGGTATGTCTATTGTCTTTCTCAAAGTGTCCGCATTCGGCACACGTCTGGCTGGTATATTTGGGGTCAACAGGTTCTACGTGGATACCAGCACGCTTGGCCTTGTATTCGATAAAGGTGCGAAGTTGGAAGAAAGACCATCCAGACATCTTTGCACGCTGAGGCTTGCGAAACCGTTTCTGGCTCTTGCGTATGCCTTCGAGGTCTTCAAGAGCAATCGCTTTGCCAGTGTCTTTGGCCTTCTCAACGATGCGTTTAGAGATGATATGGTTGGTGTTTCTACGAAACCTGCTCTCCCTGCCGGAGATGGCAGAGATACCCGGTCTATGCCCTTGAAGCTATACAGGCGTTGATCGTAAGGCATAGCAGCATGGCGACGAAACGACGGTTGCACCTCTTTGTCGCGCTTATACGCCTCTACAACCTGGGCAATACAGCGACACGCCATCTGGGACGAAAGGCTAAATCGCGCACGCAACTCGTAGTAATATAGTTTGTGTAACGCAATGCCGTTTGCCAGCTTGCGCTCATAAGCCTTCAGTGCAAGCCAATTGGCAGCCTCGTTGAACCGCTCAACAGTCGCTTTTAACTTCTGTGCTGTGTCCGTATCCGGTAGCAGTTGTATTTGTAAAGTAAGTGTCATGTTGATAGATGTAATCAGTATGAAATGGTTTGTCAACATCAACTTTTACGGCAAAGCCCATTTTCTCTGATCACGTCCCAAAGGACGTGGTTTCCGGAGGTAAAATGAAAAACATTGTCGTAATCACCATTGAGCATCTTGCCGCTCGCGCATTAGGATGCTATGGCAATCCCGTCGGAGCGACACCTCATCTGGATAGCTTTGCCAGCGAAGCCATCAGGTTTGAAAACTGCACCGTACCTTCTCCGCTCTGCGTCGCATCGCGGGTCGCATTTTTCACGGGTCGTTATCCCAGCGTTACAGGTTCCAGAGACAACACGCTGTTGATGCAAGAAAAGGAAGGGTTTCATCTTCCAGGGCTCTTGAAAGATGCTGGTGTCGGCTGTGGCCTATTTGGGAAAAACCACTGTTTTCCAGATGCCAAAACTGCAGGATTTGAAGCGTGTATTGAAGAGTCACCACTTCGGCAAAAGCAGCGAGAAGCCTATGGGAAGCCATTTCCTGGGCCTGCAATACCCATCGACCCATCCGTGTTCGAATCACAAACAAGACGTTTCCGTTGGGGAGATCACCCAAACCCAATCTGGTATGGCGGAACCTACCCTTTCGATCCTGCTGAATCTCCAGCAAGAGCCAACGTGAATCAGGCCCTCGATTATCTTGAACGGAAGGGTGACGAGCCTTCGTTTGTGTGGTTGAGCTTTTCCGATGTTCATCCGCCCTATCGGGCTCCCGAACCTTTTGCCACGATGTACAGACCAGAGGACATGCTTCTCCCACATAGACCTGAGGGTGAATTGGACTCAAAACCATTCGTTCAGCAAGTCTACTATCACGGCGGGTGGCTGCATCTCATGGATGACGAGCAGCTGCGGCAGACAATGGCGTATTACTATGGCATGCTTAGGCACCTGGATGAATGCTTGGGCAAATTCTTTGATGGACTAAAAGCGCTTGGTCGTTGGGACGACACTATCATTGTTGCCACAGGTGACCACGGTGAGTACCTGGGCGAACACGGACTCATTCGGAAAACAGCTGCATTCTACGACTGCATTGTCCAGGTCCCATTGATCGTAAGGGGTTTGGAACATGCACGGGATAGTGCAACAAACGCACTGCAAATTGAGCAAATCGACTTGATGCCTACATTACTCCAGAGTAGCGGAATCTCGATCCCGCCGGGTGTTCAGGGTAGAAGTGTGACCGAAATGATGTCGGGTATGGCTCCAGAAAGAGACTGTACCTATGCGGAAGTTGGCAGCCGTCAGCCATTGCCAGAGGGAGGACCAGAAGCAGAACTGGACGCGCTGAAAGCCGGCATAAGTCGGACTGAACCCGTACCTGAATTGCCGCTGGTTGAGTCGGGAACGTTCTTCCTTTCTCGGGGTCGCATGGTTCGAAACGAGAAGTGGAAATACGCACATTATGTGAATGATCGTTCTGAACTTTACGACTTGCAGAACGACCCGGGCGAACTGGTGAATCTGGCAGGAAACCCGGATTATCGAGATCGGGAAGAAGCAATGCGCAGCAGGCTGCTGGAACGAACAATTGAAGCTGGCGACCCTCGTTGACATCTTGAACGTAACTTCAATCTTCCACTACGATGGCACGTCGGAAGAAATGCTTGTCGATATGGTTTCGGATCCCACTGAAACAAAGAACCTCGCCAATGATCCTGAATTCATTCAGATCCTAACGGATCACCGAAACCGACTATCTGATTGGGTCCAGGCACACGCCGACACGCAAGGCACCACCTACCTGAAAGCCTTGGCACCGTAGGGGCGTAGACGAACAATAAGGAGTCAACCTATGCAACCAGTCCATCCAATGAGCGGCGAAGAATTGGACTCACGCGTAGCCGATCTGCAAGAAAACGGTTATGTCATCCTGCGGGAGCAAATCGCCCCCGGGTATCTCGCCCCTCTTCGGGATATCGCCCAGCGTGCTGCGGATGATTATATCGCCGAGTGGCGAGGGGGGATGAAGTTGCCTGAAGTGCGCATTCTCGACGGAAATGGGAAACGCAACTTCACAATCAATCCGAACGCCCGCGCCTGTTTCATGTGGGGTAAAACAGCCATGGATCTGCTCGACCATGACACCGTTCACAGGATCTGCGAACGTGCTCTGGGTACTTACCATTTTTTAGATCTTGTTGCCAACACCGTACGCTATCACCCCGAAGCGCGGCAGGGACGTTTCCATCGCGACTTCAGGCCCGGCCTCACGGACGAAGGCAAGCACAACGGCCTGTGGTTCTTCTTTATGCTTGACGGCTATTCAGCGGAAAATGGCGGCACCCGGTTGATTCCGCGCACACATTGTTTTAAAGCCGATGAACCCGAAATGATGGATCCCGAGCCGGATTCAGACAGCAACAAGATCCAGACTACTGGTGATCCGGGTGATTTACTGATTGTAAATGCGGGGGGCCTGCATTGCGCAGGCGTAAATCAGACTCGCGAGCCCCGGCGCACCCTGAACATCCGCATCGTACCAAACGGCGACCGGCTGTTCTACAATGCCTGGGAACTGGTCGGGCCTGAGTTGCAAGCGAAAGCCAGTGAAAGGGTCAAGCGCTTCATGCAGCCGCCAGCCGATCGCGTTGCCAAACTGCGAACCGACTGGCGAGTGACGCCGCGTCGGGAAAAATCATAGCAGGTGAAAACAGAATGCGGCTGCCGCTGATGGCGACCTCGATAAAGTCACCCTGGACAAGATAGACACGATCTGCCCGCCCGGAAAATCAGCATAAGGTTAAGACTCTGCCTGGTCCCTACAACCTGAAGGAGAACCGCAATGGCTGAATCGAAAAGACCCAATATCGTATTTGTCTTCGCCGACGATTGGGGGTGGGGTGACTTGAGTTGCTACGGCCACCAGTTTGTAAAAACGCCAAATCTGGATCGGCTCGCTTCGCAGGGCATTCTCTTCTCACAATTCTATGTTTGCTCGGGTGTGTGCTCACCCAGCCGGGCAGCGGTCATGACGGGTCGATTTCCTGCCCACTGGGGCATACATGGCCATTTTGCCAGTCATGAGCTGAACGACCAACGCGGCATGCCAGACTGGTTGGATCCCGATGCAACAACCATCACGGGTCTCCTGCAACAAAGTGCCTATGCTGTTGGACACTTTGGCAAGTGGCACCTGGGAAGGGGCGAAGAAGCACCCGATACCACGGCTTATGGGATTGACGAATCCAAAACATTCAATGCGGTCGGACCCGCCATTGAGATTCCCGAAGGCAGATCTCAGTCTACAGAGGTAATTATAGATGAAACCATATCCTTCATCGAAAGACATCAGGATGAGCCTTTCTTTGTTCAAGCGTGGTTGCTTGACACCCACGCCACTCTGGATCCTACAGAGGAGCAGATGGAACCCTATATGAATTTTACCGCTCAAGGCCTGGAAGACAAACACAAAGGTGCACTACGCATCTACTATTCTGTCGTTACCAACGCAGATTACCACATTGGACGGCTCATGGATCGGCTGGATCAACTGGGCCTTTCCGACAACACGATTGTCATCTTCTCAGCTGACAACGGCCCTGAGGATATCCACGTTCGAAATGCGTCACACAGTGGCGTCGGTTCTTCTGGTCCCTTTCGAGGTCGAAAAAGAAGCCTCTACGAAGGCGGTGTGCGAACCCCTTTCATTCTTCGGTGGCCAAGCAGTGGCGGACCAAAAGGCAAAGTTGACAACACGACGCCCTTATGTGCCATAGACCTGTTGCCTACTTTTTGTTCCATCGCTGGCGTAGATATTCCCGACAACATTGGTCTGCAGGGCGAGGATATGACAGCCGCCTTTCGAGGTAACTCGGTAGATCGCACGACGCCGTTGATGTGGGAGTGGCGATTTCGGGTTCACGGCCATTGCCTTCACAAAAGCCCGATCCTTTCAATCCGCGAGGGTGACTGGAAGCTGCTTCTCAACCCGGACAGAAGTCGTGTCGAGCTTTACAACATTCCTGCAGACCCGATGGAACTCGTCAATCACGCCAAATTTGAAGAGGCCTTGGTCAAGCAGATGTCAGAGCAGGTCATGGATTGGCAAGCCACACTGCCGGAAGGCCCCATCGATGATGAGGCTGGATCCAACGCTTACCCGTGGCCCGGGACGATTTTCCAATCCTGATTTCTGCCAAATAAGTATGAACCCTTATTCAGTGGAATTGGGATTTGATTAATAAAATGACTGTGGGAACAAAGATTATCGACTAAAAAGCTCAAACAGCGCATCAGGGGGTAGAAAACTGAATAGGAGAGCTCTGTGGAGAAACGAATTCTTGGACGCACGGGATTTGAAGTCACTGTTCTCGGTATGGGAGGGGTTGGAGCAAAGTCAGAGACTGTGCGGCGCGCGCTGGAACTGGGCGTAAACTATGTTGACACGGCTCCCGGCTACGGAAATAGTGAGGAAAATATAGGGATCGGTCTGGAGGGGGCGAGTCAATCATATTACATAGCCACTAAGCTCGGAGGAAGGCCCAAACCATTTGACGCACAAGATAAAGATATGCTACGTCGGTCAGTTGATGAGAGCCTCCGATTACTTAAGCGCAACAGTATTGATATTCTGCAAATCCATGAACCTGACCATCCCTCAATATTCGATTGGTGGACTGACTATGACAATTTCCATGGACCTGTGTGTGAAGTCCTGGAGGAACTTAAAGAGGAAAAAATAATCAAATTCACAGGGCTGGCTGGCACCAGTTCCTATGAACTTACACACATCATGGCCACAGGTAACTACGATGTGGTTCTGGCAGCGGGTAATTACAATCTGGTCCGGCAGGAATTCGCTATTTCTGGATTGCCTGAAGCTAAGAAACAGAATATGGGAATTGTCATAGGTGCAGCCTTTTTCAAGGGTCTTCTGGCCCGTCGCGACATCCCGGAACTGGAAAATGGCGCACGATGGCTGAGTCCGCCACGTCTGGAGCAGTTCAAAAAACTCTACGCTTTTGTGGATGAAATCGGATTACCACTTGCAGAAGTCGCTCTGCGCTGGGTAATTTCCAATCCCAACGTCTCCACCGTTCTCATGGGGACAGGATCTATAGAGGAAGTCGAACAAAATGTGGCAGCTGCTGAAAAAGGACCTCTTCCACCAGAGATACTCTCCGGGCTTAAGGAGATCGCCGATATGGTACCGTTTCGTCCGCACCTTGAACCGCACCGATTCCCTATCGGCCAACCTTATAAGGGACCCAAATATAAGTAGTAATTATTGAGGATTTTTAATGGAACGCAAAATTCCAAATAAACCCAACGTTATCCTTTTTATGGTTGACCAGTTGTCGGCCAAGTGGCTCGAAGTGGCTCGGGACAAAGGAATCTGTGCCCTGCCGAACCTGGACTGGCTGCGTGAAAACGGCACGTCCTTTACCCGGACATTCTCCAGCAATCCGGTATGCTCACCTACCCGGGCAACGATTGCCACCGGGCTCTGTTCGAGAGCACATGGTTTGATCATGAACGGGTACGCGCTCAATCCATCCATCCCGACCTTCATGCAAGCGCTGCAGCGGAAAGGGTGGCGGACGGGTGCCTTTGGAAAGCTGCACCTCAGGCCGCATCACGAAAGCCTCAGGCACGACTACCGTCCCTATGGCTTCGATGTCGTACACGGCACAGAGGATGACCGCGCCGGCGAGTGGCTCGACTGGGTCAAAGAGGCGCATCCTGAACATTACGAAGCGGCCCTTTCAACGGCATGGCGCGACGTTCCGGGTTTCGACAAATACGGCGGTATCGATCTGAGACCGGCCATACGCGCCGCTCAAAAGCGTTTCCCACGCGCCACCGAAGCGTGGCCCAAGAACTCTCGCAAGGCCTATACGCTGCCGTTTCCCGAGGAAGTGTCGCAGTCATCCTGGATAACCGCAAGGGCGCTGGATTTCATCCGCGACACCGGTGCGGATCAGTCTTTCTTTGCCCATATCAGCTATGTGGCGCCCCATGGCCCGTTTTGTCCACCAGCCGAATTCATGGACCGCGTTGAGCCGGAGAAAATCCCCGCCCCGGTCCCGGCGGAATGGCTCAACGATGCTGACGCGCCCGAATATTTTCGGAAAATGGCGCGGGTGTTGCACGGCGAGAGCGACGACCGACCAGCCTGGATGAAAGATTTGGCTGCTGTACTCGATTCAGACGGTCGGCCATCCAGCCTGACGACGGATCTCAGCTACGAGCGTCATTGCTACTTTGCCGACATTACCCACCTGGACGAACAACTCGGTCGGGTCAGGAAAGCCCTGGAGGACTCCGGGCGTCAGGACAACACGTACATCATCTTCACGTCTGATCACGGTGAATTTCTCGGCGATCACGGCTTCTGGCAAAAACAGGAGCGCCACTACGACGGCGGCATCCGGGTGCCACTGATCATTGCCGGCCCCGGCCTGCAGAAGAACGCCGTGTGCCGGGAAATTGCGCAGTTGGAAGACATCTGTCCCACCATTCTCGAAATGACCGGCGTGCCCCTGCCTCACGTGCGCTTTCGCAATTTTCGCACTGGCTCGTTCGACAGTTCGCCAGCAATTACAGGAAGGTCATTGGTTGACCTCTGCCGTGGACGAGTCCTGGACGATTGGCGGGAGGAGGCGTATGTTGAATCTTTTCCATGTTTCGGTCCAGGGACCCTGGGAGCCTGGGCGCGCACCGTACGCACATCCAAATATCGTTACACGTTTTATCCCGATGGACACGGCGAGCAGCTATTCGATCTCGAGGCAGATCCGGACGAGCAGAAGAATCTTGTCAACGATCCGGAGCAGGCCGCTTTACGCCGCGAACTGAAAGACCGCCTGATGGAACAGATTATCCGCCAGGATTATCCCCTACCGCCCCGGGATCTGTTTTTGTTTGGCATTCACTAAAAATCATTTGCAAAAGAGAGCCTTATTCATGAACGCAAAGAACAAACCCAACGTCATCTTCCTTATGGTCGATCAGATGGGGGCAAAGTGGCTGGAAGCGGCCATGAACGGCATCTGCGACCTGCCGAATCTGAAACGCCTCCAGAGCATGGGCGTGACCTTCACCAATGCGTTTTCCAACAACCCGGTCTGCTGTCCTGCCCGGGCGGGCATAGCCACGGGTCTGACCAGCCGAGGCCACGGTTTGCTCTCCAATGGCTACCGGCTCAATCCCGACATCCCCACCTTCATGAAGACATTGCAGACGGCCGGGTGGCGAACCGGCGCGTTTGGCAAGATCCACTTCTATCCCTTTGACTCAGAATACTACCCGTACCCGGACTACCGGGAGTACGGCTGGGATGTGGTCCACAACACCGAGGACAACCGGACCGGCGAGTGGCACGACTGGATTGAGAAAGAGCACCCCGAGCACTATGATGCGATCATGGCAACCCCGGCGAACTGGAATTCTCAGTTGCCTTATTACGATTCGTATGGCGAGCGGAGGGTCAACCTGACCGAAAGGATGCGCCGGGCAAAGGAGAAAATGGCATGGTCTAAAGGGGATGACGGAGGCCTGAAAACCCGCACCGAAGGCTACTACCCCCTCCCCTTCCCGGAAGAGATCTCGCAAACCAACTGGATCACGGAACATGCCCTGGACTTCATCAACGAGACGCCCGCCGATCAACCTCTCTACACCCACATCAGCTATGTGCAGCCCCATCCCCCGTTTCATCCGCCTGCACGATTCCTTGAGATGGTCAACGAAGATCTCATCCCTGACCCTGTTGGTTACGACACGGAGCATTGGGATGGGCCTGACCGGATACCGAACTGGCGCTACTACCGCAAGCTCTACTTCGCTGATTTCATCCACCTCGATGAACAGATCAGCCGCATCCTGGAGCGTCTTGAACAGACCGGCAGGATGGAGAACAGCTACTTCGTCTTCGTGTCCGATCACGGTGAGATGCTCATGGATCACAATCTGGGCGGCAAATCAGCCAGACACTATGACGCCGTCATCCGCATTCCGCTGATTGTCGCTGGACCAGGCCTGAAGCAGGGCAGCACTTGCGACCACATCGTGCAGCACGAAGACATCTGTCCGACTGTGTTAGATATGCACGAAACACTTCTGGAACATCACCCGAGGCCCCTGTCGAGACGCGGGGTAGCCGATGACCATCCGATATGTGCGGGTCGTTCCCTGATGCCTCTGTGTAAGGGAGATCAGGTTTCGGGCTGGAGGCAGTCGTCATTCTCCGAGTCGTTCGGCGGCCTGTGCGAGTCGCCCTTCCGTGAGGGGGCTATGAAATACCCTTGGAAAGAAACGTTGCGAAACCGTGAATTCCGGTACTCGGTCACGCCGGGGCGCGATGAAGGGGAAGAACTCTTCGATCTCACCAAAGATCCCGACGAGTTCGTCAACGTCGTGCATGATCCAGCGTACCAACAGACGCGTCAACAACTGATGAAGGAAATGATGCACCGAGTCATGCTCCAGGCATTCCCGTTACCACCGCGTGATCTGGTGGTGATCGGGGCGCATTAGAGGGCAACCGGCTGGTGAAGATTCGAGCAACAAACCCATTGAAAACTGAAGTACCAGGAGACTGAAATGCAAGAAAATCCCAAATCTCTCGAGGAACACTTAGAAGAATTCAAAACCGTTGGATTTACAGTTTTTCCAAAGATGCTGGACGATAGCTGGGTCAAAGCTATGCGAGATTCGTTTGATGAAATCGGTGATCGCCTGCGCAAGCCTGATGGCAGCCGCCCCCAAGCCTTTGTGGATGTGTTAGAACATAAACCCGATCTCGTTTTTCCTGCCTTGACAAATAACCGCCTCCTGGACTTTACCGAAATGATCGTCGGACCTCATGTCCAACTTGAATCAATCACGTACCGCCGCACTGCGCCACAGGACCCAAACACAAACCCAGTACTGGGTTTTCACCGGGACATGTTTGCCGAGTTTCCTCAGGAAGGCATCTACCATAGACCCTTACTCTTCAATGCCCTGAGCTATTTACAGGATCTCGATGACGAAATTGGCCCACTGCGAATTATTCCAGGTTCTCACATGAAAGCCATGTCTTTAACGCCAGAAGAAAGAAAACAACCCCATCCCGACGAGGTCATTGTTTATCCCAAAGCCGGAGATGTCGCAGTGTTCCATAATGCTATCGTACACTCGGGAACAGCCAATTATTCAAAGGACTATCGGTATCTTTTCTTTTTAACGATGAATCATTCCTGGCTCAAACACAGAGCCAATTATTCAGGGCCGATTTCTGAAGCTGTTAAAGCGCGAGCCCGAGCGACTGGAAATCGTCGGCTGCTGCGCCTATTGGGAGAAGATGAGAATGTATTTCGGCGAGCCAATAGTGGATTTATGCAACCAGATGAAGTGAGTTGGGAACAGTGGATAGCTCAGGACGCTGCTGATCTCAAGGAATGACCCTGGACTTCAATCAGACCGTCGAAGCAGAGTAGAAGCTACGGCACAACACATACGGAGGAATATCATGCAATACAGAACGCTTGGGAAAACTGGGTGGAACGTAAGCGCCGTCTCTATGGGATGCTGGGGCATTGGTGGCCAGTGGGGACCGGTCGAAGAAAAGCAGGCCCTCGACACCATCAGCGCAGCCCTCGAGGCGGGCGTTAATTTGTTTGACACCGCGGATGGCTACGGCCTGGGGCAGAGTGAAATCTACACAGGTAAAGCACTCAAAAGTAAGAGATCCGAGGCCTACATCGCGACAAAGGCTGGCAACTGGGGGCGGCGCCAGGAAGATCCCCTCGGATACAAGTCGATATACAGCATCATCAACTGCTGTCACGCAAGCCTCTACCGTCTCGATACAGACTATATCGACCTGTATCAGTGTCACATAGGAACCCCGGAAAATCCCGAGATCTTTGTCGAAGCCTTTGAGTTGCTCAAGAAAGAGGGAAAGATCCGTCACTACGCGATATCCACCAACGACCTGAATTCGCTCAAAGCGCTCGACTCAGAGGGTGCCTGCGCATCGTGTCAGATCAACTACTCGCTCTTTAACCGGAGGCCTGAGAATGACATCCTCCCCCACTGCCTGGACAACAATATCGGGGTGTTACTGCGAGGACCAATAGCTCAGGGTCTTTTGGCGGATAAATTCTCCACAGATACAAAGTTTGAAGACTCGGTTCGAGATCACTGGAATCCAGGAGAAAGTCAACGCGATGATTTCCTCGCCAAACTCGACAAGGTCGCGGCACTGCGCGAGTTAGTACCTGACGGGACAAACATGGTTGATTTCGCGCTCAAGTTTACCCTCGCCAATCCTGCTGTCACCTGCCCTATTCCCGGAATGAAGACGCCCGAGCAGGCAAAACAGAATGCAGCAGCAGCCGACGGCGAGCTCGATAAAGCCACCCTGGACAAGATAGACACGATCTGCCCACCCGGGAAGACGGGTCTGACTGGGAGATGAACACAACCAATAACACAGGAGGTCGGAAGCGATGGCTCGTGAGATTATACAACCGGTGAGTGTCCACTCGACTGCGGGGGTGGGTTACTCTCACGTAGCGAAGGCTGGCGACACCGTCTATATCGCCGGTCAAATCGCCCTGGATGTGGACGGCAATCTGGTAGGGAAAGGCAATATCAAGGCACAGACTCACCAGGTTTACGCGAATCTTCAGACCATCATCGAGGAACTCGGAGGCAGTCTGGAAGACATCGTCAAATTGACTACCTATCTGACTGATCGCAGCCACCTGGAGGCCTTTCGTCGTGTCCGCAACAGCTTCTTCAGGGCGCCTTCCCCCCCGAACACGCTGTTGTTCGTCAGTGGCATCGCTCACCCCGATTACCTGGTCGAGATTGAAGCCGTAGCTTTCCTCCCTTCCTCGTAGAAGTCCAAAAAAGAGAGCTCCAATGGAGATAAAAAGATGACTGATAGAAAAATCCGTATCGCCGGTGTTAACGACGAACCCAGTCCATCGTGGGATCTGGACGAAGGGTTGGATGTGCTCGATGAACTTGGCATCAAATTTATTGAACTGCGTGCGGCCTATGGTGAAATGGTCGATCAGATGAATGACGACACATTCATCCGTGTCGCAGATCGTGTCAAAGAACGAGGTTTTACCGTCACCACTTATCTCGGTCAGGTGGGCCGCACAGTACCCGACGAAGCCAATCGCGCACAGGACATATCGCACATCACCCGCGCCGTTCAACGTGCCGACTACGTTGGCACAACCCAACTGCGCACGATGGGATATAAAAAAGGCGACGCAGGAACCGACTGGTTTGCAATCGCCATTGAAATGTACACCGCAATGGCCGAAATAGCTGCCGCGGAAAATAAAACCCTTATACTCGAAAATCCACCCAACAAAACGTCAGCCGTCTGCACCGCCTCCGAATGTTTAAAAGCACTTCAAGATGTTAATTCTCCGAATTTCCGGCTCAACTTTGACCCCGGCAACTTTGGTGCACATGGCGAAGTTGGAATCGACATTTTTGAAAACCTGAAAGATTACATCACCAATGTCCACGTCAAAGACATCCGAGAACCTGGCGACACCAGCACCTACTGCATTGCTGGCGACGGAAAATGCGGATATCCCGAAATCTTCAAACGCCTTTTCCAAATGAACTACTCAGGCTATATCACCACTGAGCCACACTTGCTTCATTCTCAGAAATTCCACGTCTCCGGCCGAGAGAACTACATTGAAGCCGCCAACCGAATCATACAGCTTCTCGAAGAAGCCGGTTTTGCCGTGCAGAGAAGTTAATCACCCGTAAGCAATGCCTGGGCCGTAATGGCCGGGATTACAAGCTTCTCGGCGATAAATTGCTCGTGCCTTCGCGTCAGTTGCATCGGTTTGAGGCGTAAAAGATAAAAAAAGAAAGGGAGAGACCACATGGCATACGTCATTCTTATCGCTGAGGGAGATGCATCCGACACGCTTCAATCGACCTGGAGCGAAAAATCGGAGCGGCTCCAAACCCACACACAGTCACCGGGTGCTCTGGTACTCTACGATACCAACCTCGCCCGTGAATTTGTGCGGGATGTGAAAAACCGCATCGACAGCGGCAAACTCGTCGTTTTCCGCTGCGACGAACCACACGAAACCGTAGAGTCGGGAGCCGCCTTATGATCGACTACCCACCACTCGACACGAGCGCGCCGACTTTTCCGTCCGAGGCCGATCTCGTTCACCTGATGTGTCGGCACATCCCCTACATCGAGCAGTACTGGGTCGATGAGGGCGCGGAACACGGCTACTTCGGAACCCTCGATGTGAACGAGTTTCAACCCCCGGGCGGACCGATCAACGAAATGATCATCCGATCCCTGGGCGATGAACTTCGAGGCTACGCAGCCCTCCATCAGAGCGCGTTCTTCGATCCGATGCTTGCTGGAATCGAAAAGCCCGTCCTGCTCGACCGATTAAACCAGTGTCTCCGCTGGATCTGCGCGCACCATCTGAGCGGATCGCGAAGAACGGAGCCGTTCGAATGGAATGGCCAGTGGGGCGACGACTGGGAATCGTCCCTCTGGATCGCGGACATCGCAATGGCAGCCAACCACGTTGCGAACGAACTGGAGCCGGACGTGCGCGAAGCCTTCCATCGCGTGCTCGCGTTTGAAGCGGACCGATTTCTCGGTGTCGATCCCCCGGACGGCCGCTGGCACGACACGAAGGAGGAGGAAAATGCGTGGGACAGTTATCTGCTTGCCTGGGCGTATTGCCTCCTTCCCGACCATCCCCACGCGGACGAATGGCTCTACCGGGGCAAGCTGTTCGCCGTCAACACCTTCACCACGGACCTCGATCGGGTCGATACGCGACTCTTCGACGGTCGCCCGCTGAAAGACTGGATCTGCACGCAAACGGCCCACCCCGACCTCACCGTGGAGAACCACGGTTCCTTCCATCCGGGGTACCTCGGCTGTGGTGTCCTCCTGATGACGGGGCGCCTCGCCTTCACACTGACGGGCAAAACACCTCCCCCGCATTACCTGCACCACGTCCACGATGCCTGGAAGGTGCTAAGGCGTTTTTTTCTCTATAACGGATTTACGGCCTACCCATCCGGCCAGGACTGGACCTACCACGAACCCGACATCAGCTTCCAGCACGCCGTCATGTTCGAGGAATTCGGCGACCGATTTGCAGGTCATATGCTGTGGCAGAACCTCGTGTATCTGGACGAGTTGATGCGGGACGCAGGAGACGGCCGATTCAACGCCCGAATGCCACACGCGGCTGGTGGTCGCTACTTCCAGTTCGAAACGGGCATCATGGGGCAACTGGCCGGCCTCGTGATTGCCGGCATACCCGACGTCTCGCCGATATCCGTCGAGGAATTCAGACGCGAACAGGTCGGAACTGATGCCTATCCCTATGTCTGGCTGCAAGTTCGCCGCAGCAAGCAGGGCCTGTTCTCATTCGCCTGGCGATCCCTGGCACACAGCGTGATGGGAATGGTCGTACCGGCTGGTGGAGAAGACACGCTCGGATCAGATCAGGACGCCTTCATCGGACGTTTCGAAATCAACGGCGAGCGCCTGAATCCCACGCCGCTCTTCCACACCGATCACACATCGGAGAAAGGCTTCACGACCACGGGTGCGATCGAATACGCGGACGGTCGAATTCGACAATCAATCGCCGTCGTCGCGCTCGAAGACGGGGAAACTTCGCTCGTTATAGACTGGACAGTCGCGGATGTCGCGCTCTCGCTGAACGAGGGATTTGGCGTCTATATCATGAATGACTTTGTAAACGGCAACCGGGTCCCGATCTCCTTCGAAGGCGGTCGTCGCACCGTGCGAGGCGTAGGTGGACGAGCACGGGTGATTGAAACAGATTCGACCTGGATCAAGATCGCGGGATGTTTGGGGATCGAGACGTGCGGCGAGCAACTTTTCTATGAAGATGCCTCGGAGAGAAATACACCTGAGCGGTGGAAGAACTTGCTCCAGGACCGCGTATTCCTGTGCCCCGGAGTGAGCGGTAGAAACGTCCGGGACTACGCGTGTGTCATACGCCAGGGTCGTGCCGGAACTCGCCGCATTGGCCAGGAGATAGACCGGCTGGATACGGGTTTGGAAGGAGTCAGGGCATATCGCTTCCGGTCCCGCACCTGCAACGTGATCGCCGTTGCGAACTTCACACCGGCATCCGTATCCGTGGAACTGGCGGACCGATCGGTCCTGGTTCCGGCGATGGACACCGTGCTAATCGAAGATTGAATGAGGAACTCATGAGTCCGATGAAAGTCGCCGTAATCGGGTGCGGCCAAATTGCAACCACACAACATCTGCCAGCCTACTGGGAGGCAGCAGATGCCGGGGTCTGCTCGCTCGTGGGCGTATGCGACCTGGAGCCCGAACGGGTGTCGCGGGCCGGAAAGCAGTTTGAAGTCGCCGGATTTCAAAACGCGGAAGAAATGCTCGAAAAGACCAGGCCCGATGTCGTGAGCATCGCTACGCTGCCCTCGAGTCATCGAAACCTCGCAGTGATGTGCCTGGAGGCGGGATGTCACGTCCTGTGCGAGAAGCCCGTGGCAATGAATGCGGGCGAGGCCCGGGACATGGTCCACGCCGCCGAAACGAACAATCGACTGCTGAGCATTTGCTTCGAATACCGAACCTGGGACGAGTCCCGATACCTGAGAGACCGAATTGCAGACGGCGTCCTCGGTCACGTACACGCCGTTCGAACGTGGGGCGGGAGTGCCTACGGACTGCCGAAGAGAGCGCACCGGTCGCGTGGACTAAAAAACGGCGGCGGCGTTCTCGCACACTGGACGATCCACAACCTCGACCTCGTGCTCTGGCTGCTTGGCAACCCCGAACCGCTGACCGCCAGCGCATTCCGCCACCAGCGGGTCTCCGATTACCCGTCGGCGGCCGGACCCGTACGAGATGACATCGATCCGGCGTCGCTCGATCCGGATTTCGAGGACTTCGGCGCTGGCTTCATTCGACTGTCTGGAAATACCATCCTGACTGTGGAAGCGAATTTTCTTCAGGCACCCTCTGATAGACGCGAAGGCTGGGCCTTTCTCGGAGACCGGGGTACCGCGTCCATCTCACCACTCAGAATCTGGACCGACAACGGACGATCGTGGCGTGATGAGACCCCCGCCAGAGGGACGTTGAAGCCTTGCGACTACGATATGAGGCGGCTGATCAACGATTTTCTGAGTGCCGTCCGTCAGGGTGAGGCATCTCCCGTTTCAGGACCGGAAATCATCCGCATCCAGCGTCTGATGGACGCGCTCTATGCCTCGGCGTCGTCCGGACAAGAGGTCGCTGTGGCAGGAGCCTGAAACATTGGGACAACACACGCTATGGGACTTATCTACATCTTATTGACCGCATGGAGGCGGACGGCCTCGATGTGAAGGACCTCCCCCTCATGTGATTTTATGAATAAACACCCAAATATACTCGAGGAAATCTGATGGCGGACGAGAAGACGATCAAGTTGATGACTTACAACCTGAAGTATGCCAGTCCCATGTTTGAGCCACCCTGGGAAGTACGGCGCGATATGCAAGTGGCGCTGATTCGCAAACACAGTCCTGACATCATTGGTAGCCAGGAAGGCTTGAAGGAGCAGATCGACTATCTGATGGATCATTTGCCTGAATACGTGGTCATCGGAGAAGGCCGAAAGGGTGGGGATGATGACGAGCATATGGCCATCTTCTTCAAGCGCGAGAGATTCCGCCTCAGGGAAATGGGCAGTTTTCAGCTATCGGAAACGCCGGAAGTCATCGGTAGCGGCCCTACTGACAATCCTCGTATGGTCACATGGGCCCGCCTCGCGATCATCAACAGACCGGCAGCTAAAGAAACGAGTCCCTACCCAATGGACTACAGGGGGCACTGGGAGAATACTCAGGAGTTGTATGTCTTCAACACGCATCTGGCCCCAGGCGAGGGAATGGCTCTGGCAAGGCTGAATAGTGCAAGACTAATTGTCGAGCGGGTCCGTGCGCTCGACCGGTTTGGTGAATGGACCAGGCCGCGCCCTGTGTTTCTGTTGGGAGATTTCAACGCAAGACCGGAGAGCGATGTCTATAGAGCATTTGTCGGAGATAAAGGCTCGGGAGAGCCTGGCGTACTGAAAGACAGTATAGAAGGCGGCAGCGGAATCGACTGGATTTTGTTCAGAGGGGACGTTGAAGTCCGCTCGTATGAGGTCGTGGACTACAATGTCGACGGTGTTTATCCATCCGACCATAAACCGGTTCAGGTCGAATTTCAGATCTTTGT
Source organism: Candidatus Latescibacterota bacterium (assembly GCA_965222605.1). Taxonomy (GTDB): domain Bacteria; phylum Latescibacterota; class UBA2968; order UBA2968; family UBA2968; genus VXRD01. The sequence continues at coordinate 5,503,216 of OZ244960.1, read as the reverse complement.
CCGTTAATTAACGATCAGCATTTGCTACAGGAGGTTCCTCATGCCCAAGCTCTTCGGCCGCAACTTCACTCGCCGCCAACTGCTCAACCGCGTCGGCGACATCAGCCAACTCATGTACGCCCGCCGCGCCGAGCGCAGCGAAGGATTCGAGCGCGGCGCCGATCTCATCGACGTATTCAACGCTTCGGGCCTGGGGTTTTCCGTATTGCCCGGCCGCGCCCTCGACATTGCCTCGGCCCACTACAAGGGCCAGTCGCTGTGCTTCCGTTCCGGACCCGGAGACGTCGGGCCGGCCTTCTACGAGCCAGAGGGCTTCAAATGGGGGCGCGGCTGGTTCGGCGGGCTAGTAACCTCTTGCGGCCTCGACTTTGTCGGCCACCCAGAAGTTGATCCCGAAGAAGAAAACGCCGAGATGCCATTACACGGTCGCCTCTCGTACATACCGGCGAAGAACGTCGGCATTGAGGCTGGCTGGGAGGGCGCGGATTACGTCGTGCGCATCCGCGGCCAAATGCGCCAGGCCGAGGTCTTTGCCGAGAATTTAGAGCTGTCGCGCGAGATTTCGACCGTGCTCGGCGAGCGGAGCATCCACATCCGCGACCGCATCGAAAACCTCGCCGTCGACCGTTCGCCCCTCATGTTCGTGTATCACTGCAACCCCGGCTTCCCCCTCCTCGACGAAGGAACGCGCCTCGTCCTCCACAGCCGCGAGAGCACCGAGTGGACCGCGGACCGCCCCGTCGGCCCCGAGGCCTACACTGTGGCCAAAGGGCCGCAACCGCGCGCCCACGACGATGTGTACGTGCATCGGCCCCGCACTGATCGCCAGGGACGCGTCCACATCGGCCTGCTCAACGAAAAGCTCGGTTTGGGATTGTATTGGCAGTTCAAGCACAGCGAGATCCCCATCGTCAACCACTGGCAGCACTTCCACAAGGGCACCTACGTCACCGGCATTGAGCCGGGCAACTGCTCGGTGCTCGGTCGCGCCTGGAACCGCAAGCACGGGACCTTGCAGTACATTGAACCGGACGAAGTGCGCGAGTTCAACATGGAAATCGGCGTGTTAGATGGGGCGGATCAGATGCGCGAGTTTGAGCGGAAGGTCGAGCGAGGTCTGGCCAGGTAAGGCCGCTCCAACCACACCCTACACCGCTTGACCTGCCCCCTAAAAGACCCTATATAATTCTTTTCTTTAGACCGGAGGACGCTGATGAACCCCGAAACCATGCTTGAGAAGGTGTGCTGTTCGCTGGATATTCTGATCGCATTGGGAGCGACCTATGAGGGGTTGTTCCCTTCGATCATTGATAGATCGACCCATCAGATGATGACGGAAATGCCGCCGGGGATTGCGGGACAGCGAGACGGCGATCGGTCACACCTGGGCAGCAATCTGATCCACGATCAGACGGCGCTGAAGACGATGTACGCGCTTGCCGAGGCGTTGGACCGTCCGGATTATGCACAGGCGGCAGACCGGTATTTGCAGCGGTTTGCGACCCACTGCACGGATACGATAACGGGTATTTTTCCCTGGGGAGAACACGCGTACTGGCACCTGGTGGAAAATCGGGTGGCAGACAGCTATCAGTTGCGGGAGGGGGCAAGGCCCAGTAAGACGACACACGATCACCTGCGACAGGCACCGCTCTGGCTGTGGGAAAAACTGTATGCCTTCAATCCGCCATGCGTCGAGCGCTTTGCCGAGGGGATCGACGGACATTGGACCGAAGGGAAGCCGCTGGAATACATTCGACATGCTTATATCGATGAGAAACGCCCCTATGCCCGAGGGACGCGGTCCTGCGATTTCCCGAGGCATGGGGGATTTTACATTTTCGATTGGGCGTTTGCCCACTTGAAGACGGGTCGGACGGATTTTGTACAACAGATCGAAACCATGCTGGACTACTGGTGGGAGAAGCGGGACGACCTGGGCCTGCTGCAGTCGGAGAGCCGGTCGCCCGAGGACGATGAGGATTTTTATCAAATCAATGCGCCTGGGCAGACGCTCTCCCTGGGGGTGAGCCTGCTTGAATCCGCCGAGTTGATTGCAGGTGCGTTACCAAATCTGGCCACTCGCATGAGAGAACGGGCGGCCGTTTATATCGACGGATTTTTAAAGGCCCCCCACGATCTGGAACGGGGTATTTATGTGATTTCCTCTCACCGGGGTTCCAACGAGGCGAATGGAACGATGTCGGTTTGGGGCAGCGTATATGGAAACTGGCCCGCTTGTTATGTCGCACTGTTTGCCCTGTGTGGCCATCGCATTCGGACCCATCAAGGGCTTTTTGCGTGGGCCGTCGCGGTTGGAAAGAGCTATTTGGAAACCGATTTCCCGGATGACATTGCCGTACCGGCGATGGATGCCGGATTGGGGTTGGGGTTGTTGGCAGATTTATATGATCTGACGGGAGAGGCCAGGTGGCTGGACGGGGGCATGGCCCTTGCCGAGAAGCTTATGGCCATCTATATGGACGGCGATTTGCCGAGAGGTGCGTCGGGAATTGATTGGTACGAGTCGCAGATGGGGCCGAGTTTTTTACAGCATGGATTGGCGCGGATTGCACTGATGGCCCGCGATGGTCGCCCCTGTATTTTGGAGGGGGATTATACGGCGAGGTGAATGGTTCATATATGGAGAAAATAGATCATGGACAAAAACCAATGGCTGGATCCACAACCCTGGGAACGAGACGTCGATGCACCCTGTCTGTCTCTGGGCGCTGCCGGTCAATTTGACGACACCCACCTTTTTGCTCCCTGTGTCGCTTTGGAAAACGAGCGCTATTACATGTGGTACAGCGGCTCGCGAGGCGAAGTGGATCTGCGGGTTTTTGCTCTGGGGCTGGCCATCAGCGACGACGGCCTGCATTTTACGCGACACCCCGCCTCCCCGGTTTGCACCCTGGTGGCCGACCACTCCATCCTCACCCCCACCCTGGTACGCCACCCAGACGGCTCCCTGCGGCGCGAGGCGGGCAAGCTGCGTATGTTTTTTTCCTCGACCGATTTTCCCTCTGGCGACACACGCCACACCCTGCACGCCATGACCAGCGACGACGGCCTTCGCTGGGAGGCGCCCTCCCAGCCCCTATTAGAAAATGCCTACGCCCCCACCCTGTTTTGGGAAGACGACCGCTACCACCTGTGGTACACCGATGTGAGCGCCGATCCCTGGACCATACGCGCCGCCCACAGCGACGATGGCTTTGGGTGGCAAATCCATCCCCAGCCTGTGTTGGAATTGGACCAGGAATGGGAGTTCCAGCGCCTGGTCTATCCTACCGTTCTCAAAGAGGACGGTTATTATCTGATGTGGTACGGCAGCTATAGCAGCTATCCGCCCGAGGTCATGAAAACCTCCATCGGATTTGCCGTCAGCGAAGACGGCCTCAACTGGACTAAAAGCCCTCACAATCCGATCTTCGGCCCCGCCCCTTCGCGGCCCTGGGAATCGCACTTTACCACCAGCCATTCGCTCTTGCGCCTGGCCGACGGCTCCCTGCGCCTGTGGTACGCTTCGCGCACCAAACCACCTTTCGTACACAAGTATTACGCTATCGGCACCGCGCGATGGCCCGCTTAATGTACGCCGACCCAAAGGCTCGGCGTACAGGTCGCTTGGATTTATGGGCCCATGCGGCTTTCAATAAATACACCCGATCAGGAGGTCACCTTAGATGGCGCAAGAGCAACTCGAATTGCGCGAGGCAAGCGGCAACGAAAAACCGGTGTTCGGCATCTCGGAGTGGATGTGCTACTACGCCAACTACGACAAGCCGTGCCCGGGACCTAAAGCACTGGACGAGTGCGTCGACCTGCACCTGCAAGCGGGCTGCGACCATCTGGTTTGGAACCTGGGGCGTTCGGTGGTGGACTACTGGTCCGAGTTGCCTCATATCACGTGGATGTGCGAAAATGGCGACCAGGTTGGAGGCATCTCCTGGAGCTTCGTTCGCAAAGTGATGGACGAGGTGTGTCCGCTGCGGCACGCGCTGGCGCTGTGCCGCGATCGTGGGACGCGACTATGGGGCCGCCTGGGGATGAATCGCCACTACGGCCAGATGGACTGGATAGGGGTCACGTCCAGGTTCGCACTGGACAATCCAGCGCTCAGGGAGGTGACCAAGCCGGGCAACGAGGACGCCAGCCGGCTGTGCTACGCGCTGGCGGAAGTGCGGCGCGAGCGGATCGAGATTTTGCTCGAGTGCCAGAGGATCGGCGTCGACGGGCTGGTGCTCGACTTCTGCCGGCAGATGCCGATGCTGCTATACCATCCGACGCTGGTCGAGCCGTTTATGGCGGAGACGGGGATGGATCCGCGCGAAATCGACTCGGACGACTTCGAGCAGTACCGGACGTGGTTCCAGTACCGGGCCGACGTGCTGACCGGATTTATGACCGAACTGCGGCGGGCGGTGCGCGTCCAGGAGGGCAAATTGGGTCGGCGCTGCCCGATCATCGCCCGGGTGCCCGACAACGCGCGCTGGCTGATGCTGGCCTATGGGCTGGACAGCGAGCGCTGGTGCAAGGAGGACCTGGTCGACGGATTGATGTTGAGTCCCTTTCCTCTGACCCGCGAGGATCTGGACCTGCACGTCGGCTATCACGCAGCGGTGGCGCACCGACACGGCAAACTGTGCATTGGCGGTGTGGGATCCAAGGGGCTGATCGAGAGCCGGGTAGAGAAGAATACGGGTTTTTACGCGCCGCAACCGGCCTATGCGCTGGCGGCGCGGCAGTACGCGGCGGGGGTCGACGGCATGAGCCTGTATCAGAGCGAGACGCTGGTGCGGATGGAGTATCTGGCGCAGTTGCTGAGCGACGTGGGCGTGCCGGCGATCGTGGCGAAGCAGGCGAATGCGCTACCCGGACCGACCCGGCCGCGACCGGAGATCGGCATGGACTGGCACGCGCATATGGAGGGCCGGCACAGCTTGCGGACGGAGGTGGGCAACGCCGCGCTCTAATGGACTGTCCGGCACGATTAGCATTGTGATTGAAAAGGAGAGAGGCATGGCACGATTCGTAAGAGTTGGGTCGATTCAGTTCAGTGCATTTGCCGATTTGCAGTGGGGTGAACCCGAGAGCATAGAAAAAGTACTGTGCATGACCCGAAACGACCTCAATTCATCCGGCAAAGCGATGAGAACCGCCGCCCGAACGTCGGTTCGCTCGAGGCGGTTTATTCGGTCCGTTCGGCCGTATGAGGTACACATGAATAATCACGCAATTGCGGAAGTTTAAGCCGAACACACAGCGAAGGAGAGAGCACCATGGCGCGAGATATCAAGATCACCCGCATTACCTCGACGAGTTTCGCCTATGAGATCGCCGATATGGAGTTGGAGGAACAATTGGGCTTCGACACGGTCTTCCGCAAGGGCGGCCGCCTGACTCTGGGCGGCGGCTTGCTGACCATCGAGACCAGCGTCGGCATCAGCGGCATTGCGTCCGGTGGCATCGATTCCCGCCCGGCGCAGTACTTGCTCGGCCGCAACCCACTGGACCGCGAGATCATCTGGCACGACCTCAAACGCTCGCGCCGCGGGCAGGACGGCACGCCGCCGGGCGCGGTGGACATCGCGCTGTGGGATTTCGCCGGCAAACTCTACGACGCGCCGATCTATGAACTTTTGGGCGGGGGTTGGCGCAAGAAGTTGCCGGCCTACGCTTCGACCTACCACGGCGACGAAAACGGCGGTTTGACGACGCCGGACGACTTTGCGCAATTCGCGCTGCGCTGCAAGGAGCAATACGGCTATCCGGCCTTTAAGATCCACGGTTGGATCAACGGGCCGATCGACCGCGAGGTAGCGGCGGTATTAGCCATCCGCGAAGCGGTGGGCGACGATATGGATCTGTTGCTCGATCCGGCCGGGTGTTTTCCCACATTCGAGGATGTGCTCAAGGTGGGTCGCGCCTGTGACGAGGCGCGCTATATGTGGTATGAAGATCCGTTCAGGGGCGGCGGGTTTTCGCGCTTTGCCCACGCCAAGTTGCGCGAGTTGATCAATACGCCGATGCTGATGGGCGAACACGTGCGCGGGCTGGAGGCCAAGGCCGATACGATTACCGCCGGTGCCACCGACTTCGTGCGCGCCAACGCCCAGACCGACGGCGGCATCACCGGGGTAATGAAGATCGCTGCTATGGCCGAGGCACACGGGCTGGACGTGGAGTTGCACGGCGGCAGTCTGGTGCACCGCCACATCATGGCGACCTTGCGCAATGCCAATTACTACGAATTGGGTTTGGTGCATCCTCTGGTCAGCGATACCAAGCCGGCGGTCTACGCAGAAAGACGCTGGCTCGACGAGTTGGATTCAGTGGATGAGAACGGCTGCGTCGAAGTGCCGGAGGGGCCGGGGCTGGGGGTGGAGTTCGACCAGGACTGGATCGAGGGCCACAAGACCGGGGAGATGGTCTATGAGTAGGGCTTTAGTTATGCGGTTCCCGTTCCGGCCTCAGAGCACCAGGCGATGAAGTGGGCAGAAAATTGGTTGGTCTTAATTCCTGGGAGTGATCTATGGGCTTAATCACAGATGAGCAGAAGAAGCAGTTTCGCGAAGAAGGGTATTTGCTGGCGTCGGGTTTGATTCCTGAGGATGTAGCTCGCAAGGGTGAAGACGCGATGTGGGCGGCTTTAGAAATGGACCGTGACGATCCTGAAACCTGGGACCGTGTGTCAGCGCATGCGATTAATCAACGGCATCGCGCATTGCCGGAAAATCGAAGAATGGGCTCGCCGGATATCTTAGTGTGTTATACGGATGATATTTTGACCGCACTTTCTGAATTGACGGGTGTGGGTCGCGAGGAGATCTACGCGCCAAAGGAAATTCTGACGCAGAACACGTTTCCGACGGAAGGTGAATGGAGCCACCAGAGACCTCACTTCGATGGCGGAACCAACCGGGAGAAGTTTAATGTGACGTTTCCGATTCCAATCAGTGTGCATTCAATTTTGTATTTGAGTGATACAGAATCGCATGGGGGTTGCACGTTTGGATGGCCGGATTCACATAAAAAGATGCGGGGTATTGCAGAGAGCAATCCAGAGAAGTATCCCTATCTGTGGGATGTGAATTCGGATATGCATACGGTGGTTATTGGCGAAGGTGTGGAATTGGTGGCGAAGCGTGGAGACATTCTGTTTTACCAAAACTTTTTTGTACACGCGGGAAGCAAGAATATGAATGATTATCCACGGCTTGCCTGTCGCAATACGTGGCGGTGGGATGCGTAATCAAAGGATAAGCTATATGGATCGACGCGCAGCTTTAAAAGCGTTGGGAATAGGAGTATCTGGAATGATAGCAAACCCATTTGTATGGGCCGAAGATGCCAAACGTCCAAACATTGTGGTGATTTTGTCAGATGACCAGGGCTTTGGAGATGTGAGTTACCAGGAACATCCCGCAGAAGTCTATACACCACATATCGACGCACTGGCCAACGCGGGCATTCGAATGACAAATGGATATGCCAGTGCCTTTGTATGTGCGCCCACCAGGGCAGGTTTGATGACCGGTCGATACCAACAGCGCTTTGGTTTTTATACGGCCAGTGACTCACGCGCCGGTATGCCGGTTGATGAAATTACACTTGCAGATCTACTCAAAAAAGCGGGGTACAGGACGGGTATATTTGGAAAATGGCATTTGGGTTTGAAGCCTGAATATCATCCGAACAACCGTGGATTTGATGAATTTTACGGATTTTTAGGGCATGGGGGGCACGACTATTTTGATTTGAATTATAAAGAGGACAACGCCCATAATGCGATATATCGAAATAAAGAGATTATCAATGATACCGGGTACTTGACCGATAATCTGGCTCGAGAGGCTGTTGGCTTCATTGAACGAAACAAAAACGACCCATTCTTTCTTTATCTTCCTTTTAATGCTGTGCATGCGCCGTTGCAAGCTCCCGAAGAGGATATCAAACAATTTAATACAGGAGATTCCAAACGCGATATTTTGATGGGCATGCTCAAAAGAATGGATATCGCTGTTGGCGATGTGGTGGCAGCGCTCAAGACCAATGGCGTGTGGGAAAATACACTCATCTTTTATTTTTCAGATAATGGTGGTGCAAGGGCCACAAATGCAAACAATATGCCCCTGCGCGATTACAAGCAGAGTGTCTATGAGGGGGGGCTACGTGTGCCGTTTCTTGTATCCTGGCCAGGGCATTTGGAAGCAGGTAGTGTGTGTGATGAACCGGTTATTTGTATGGATGTTTTGCCGACTGTCTGTGCAGCTGTTGGCATTCCATTGCCCGAAGACCGTATCTACGATGGCAAAAATATGTTGCCAGTCTTGCAAGGTAAAACAGAAGGGGCATTGCACGATGCGTTGTATTGGGATGGCGATTCAGGAACCTGGGCGATTCGAGAAGGGAAATGGAAGCTTACATTTAGCAGGTCTAAGAAGCTGGAATTGTACGATCTGGATGCAGATATAGGTGAAAAAAATGATCTGGCAAACCAACAACCGGAAATTGTTCAGCGGTTAGAAAAAAAATTCAAGGCCTGGAGAAGCCAGATGGCGCCAAGGATTAGAAGACCTCGGAGAAATAGAAACAGACCTGCGCAACAGAATTAGGAGCAAATTAAGAATGAAAAGACCCAACATAATCATTATCCTCACGGAGAATCGAAAATGAGAGATCTATTTTCACTGGAGGGAAAAACCGCACTGGTGACTGGTGGTTCGACTGGCATCGGGGCGATGATAGCCGAAGGCTTTGTCAATTTTGGGGCGAAGGTTTACATTGTCGCGCGCAGAGAAGAGGTCTTGAAAAAGAAACAGGAGGAGCTGGCACAAATCGGCTCCTGCGAGTATATCGCAGCCGATGTAAGTTCAGTCTCGGGAATCAAGGCGCTGGCAAAGGCCTACGGTGAACGAGAAAAGTCGCTCGATATTTTGATCAACAACGCCGGAATCAGTGATGGTCGCAGGGAGATCGAGGATGTGACGGAGGAAACATGGGACGCGGTGATGGATCTCAATCTCAAAAGCATCTTTTTTATGACCCAGGCGTTTCTGCCATTCCTGCGCGTGGGGGCTTCTCCAGAAACACCAGGCAATGTGATCAATATCGCGTCTATCGACGGCTGTGGTAAACTCAACACAGCTTACAATTATGCCTACGGAGCCAGCAAAGCAGGTGTGATCCATTTAGGCCGACACTTAGGTGATAGTTTGGCCTGGGAAGGGATTCAAGTCAATACCATCTCCCCTGGTGATTTTCCCAGCGATTTGAATAAGGTGGCTCGGGATCACACAGACGAGATGAAGAAAAACATTCCGGGCAAGCGGGTTGGGGAGAAGGAAAACATCGCAGGCATGGCCATCTTTCTCGCTTCGCAAGCAGGCAACTTCAGTGTAGGCTCCAATCTTGTTGTTGACGGCGGGGAGAGCGTACGAGGCATCCAGCGAGCATTTTTTGCCAGAGTTTGGCCCGATTGGGTTAGACTGGACAGGTAGTCAGGCATATCTGAAAGGAGTGCACGATGGCAACTTATCAATACCGCGTTGTTGAAGGGTGGGGGCGAGGTCCTGAAGGGAAAGAGATGGGGGGAGTCGTGCCCGATGTGGCAGTTGACTCGCAGGATCGCGTTTATGTCACCCGGCGAGAGCCTGCGGGTATTCTGGTTTACGATTCGGAAGGTCGCTTTCTCGGTGCATGGGGTGATGATGTGCTCTTAAATCCGCATAATATCTGGATCGACCCGGCGGATCGGATTTATTGTGCGGATGTTGACGATCATACTGTGCGTATCTTCAGCACAGATGGAGAAGTGCTTCAGACCCTGGGTATGCCAGGCCAGACAGGTTCACCGGGCGAGCCGTTCAACAGGCCAACCAAGGCAATGGCCGCTCCCTCAGGTGAGATTTTTGTTTCGGACGGATACGGCCAGCACCGGGTGCATCGTTTTTCAGCGAAAGGCGAACGGATTCTTTCCTGGGGCGAGGAAGGCACAGGACCCGGCCAGTTTGCCCTGCCACACGATTTATGCATTGACCCACGCGACCGTGTGCTTGTAAGCGACCGGACAAACCACCGCATTCAGCTTTTCGATTTTGATGGGAACTTTCTGGAGGAGTGGACCGATGTCCAATCTCCGAATAATATTCACATCGATGCAGATCATATTGTCTATATTGCCGAAGCGCCCCATCGCGTCAGCATTTTTGACCTGGAAGGTGCTCTGCTGGCACGATGGGGTGAGGAAGGCTCAGATCCCGGGCAGTTTATCGATCCTGCGCACGGCATCTGTGTTGATAGTCGCGGTGATATTTACGTCACCGAAGTGCCCTACCAACCCAACCGACTGCAAAAATTCACCTAACAGCCCGTGAAGCCTACAGCCTTTAGCTGTGGGAGTGTAAGTGGCTCTCCCGTTATAGCTTTAGCGTATAACAAGGCTGGAAAACCACCTTGATGACCGAAAATATACTGAGTATATTTCTCAATATGAAACTGACACTTCAAATACAACTGTTACCGGACGCCAATACAGGCGAGAAGCTAAAAGCTACTGTTGAGCGGTTCAACGAAGCTGCCAATTGGCTTGCTCCGAAGGCTTATGAGCGCAAGCTGGCGAATAAGTTTGCACTACAAAAGCTATACTACAAGGACTTGCGTAGCCAATTCGGATTGTCCGCACAAATGACTATTCGCTGTATTGCTCAAGTCGTTGAAGCATACAAGCGGGACAAAAAGGTGCAGCCGTCGTTCCGTCGCCATGCTACTATGCCCTACGATCAGCGACTGTATAGCTTTAAGGGCATAGACAGGGTATCTCTGCTTACCCTTGAAGGCCGCGTGTTTGTGCCAATGTTGATGGGCAACTATCAGCGTGAGCAGTTCGGCTATGCCAAAGGACAGGCAGACCTTGTGCTCCGCAAAGACGGCAAGTGGTTCTTGCTTGTCTCTGTAGATGTTCCTGATGGCACGCCAATACCTACCACTGACTTTATTGGCGTCGATCTCGGGACAACAAACCTTGCAGTAACAGACGATGGTGAAACATTTTCTGGCGACACTGTTGAAAATGTCCGACAGAAGATGCACGATCTGAAAAAGTCGCTCCAACAGAAAGCGTCTGCCTTTGTCAAGCAAGGCAAGAGACCCAAGAATGTTCGCAGAAAACTCTCTGTTATCTCTGGCAGAGAGAGCAGGTTTCGTAGAAATACCAACCATATCATTTCCAAACGTATCGTTGAGAAGGCTAAAGACACTGGCAAGGCCATTGCCCTTGAAGACTTGAAAGGCATACGCAAGAGCCAGAAACGGTTTCGCAAGCCTCAGCGTGCTAAAATGTCTGGGTGGTCTTTCTTCCAGCTCCGCACATTCGTCGAATACAAGGCAAAGCGTGCTGGTATCCACATAGAACCTGTGGATCCGAAATACACCAGCCAAACTTGTGCCGAGTGTGGACATTGCGAGAAAGACAATAGACATACCCAGGCATCCTTCCTGTGCAAAGTGTGTGGTCATAAAGACCATGCTGACCGCAACGCCGCTCGGAATATCCGAGCAAGGGCTTTGTGTCAACAAGCCTAAAGTTGCCGAGTGCATTTATGCACGAGCGACAAGCCCAACTGCTTCAGCGTTGGGTAGTTGACACGAATTTGAGAAAGAGTCCAGTATTTCTCAAATCTTCGGAGCAGATATACTGGATGTGAAGCCGACGGTGAAGACAGCAATTAAATGTGAGGGATACATTATGAAGATAGCAAAAGCTGCCGTAGTTCATCAACGAGGAGGGCCATTTGTTATTGAGGATATTGAAGTACAAGACCCGGGGCCAGGAGAAGTCCTTGTTCGGATTGCCGCCAGTGGGGCCTGTCACAGCGACTGGCATCAGGTGATGGGAGAAATCCCCAAATCCCTACCCGCCGTATTGGGCCACGAAGGCGCGGGGGTGGTTGAAGAGTTGGGTGAGGGTGTGTCCCGAATTTCGCCCGGGGATCATGTGATGTTGTCATGGATGCCCGCTTGTGGAACGTGCTTTTATTGTCAACGGGAACTCGCGAACATGTGCGAAACGTACCGGCCCGGTCTTGAAAAAGGCACCGCGATGGATGGCACCACTCGGCTACGGCTGAAAGGAGAGGCGTTAACTCAATTTTCTACCCATTCCACCTTTGCCGAATATGCTGTGGTGCCCGAGCAGGCGTGTGTCCACCTTGATCCAGATGTCTCCATGGTCTCTGCTTCGCTGGTCGGATGTGCCGTGATGACGGGCGTGGGTGCCGCCATGTACACAGCCCAGATCAAGCCTGGCGAAAGGGTGGCCGTGTTTGGATGTGGTGGGATCGGTCTCAACGTCTTGCAAGGCGCTGCTCTTTGTGGCGCAGAGACCATTGTGGCAATCGATACGGTGCCCGACAAATTCGAAAGCGCTCGCACGTTTGGCGCCACGCATACCTTAGATGGGAAAGAGGATGTGCAGCAGGCATTGCTCGACCTTTCCGATGGAAGAGGTTTTGATCACATCCTGGATGCCACCGGCAATCCAGGCGTTCAAGAAAAAGCCATCTACTCCCTACGACGAGGCGGTGCACTCACCCTGGTAGGCGTTGCACCTCACGATGCACGCGTTACGTTCGATACCTTTCGCATGCACCATCAGGAAACTCGGATACTGGGTTGTTTTTACGGCACCGGTAATTATCATCGAGATTTTTCCAGGATTATTCAACTCTACAAAGCCGGTCGTCTCAAACTCGACGAGTTGGTCTCGCGCCAGTCTCCCCTGGAAGAGATCAATGAGGTTTATGCCGATATGCTGGCCGGTAAAATCAATCGCGGTGTGTTGACGCTTTAGCTTTCACTTATAAAGGAATACATATGTCCGATCTAAAAAACCGTCAAATCTTGCTGGTTGCTCGTCCCGAGGGAGAACCGAAACCGAGTGATTTCCAGTTGGTGGAATCCGACGTGCCTGCCCCTGGTGAGGGTGAAGTTTTGTGCCAGACGATTTATCTTTCGCTGGATCCCTACATGCGCGGAAGGATGAATGAGTCGAAAAACTATGCCAAACCGGTCGAACTTGGCATGGTGATGGAGGGCGGCTGCGTAGGAAAGGTGATCGCCTCAAACGATTCGGAATTTGCTGAGGGCGACATCGTGGAGGGCAAGGGCGGGTGGCAGTCCCTTTTCGCTCTCCCTGGAAAGGTGCTGCGCAAGATCGATCCGGCCTGGGGGCCGATCTCTACCTCAGTGGGCGTGCTGGGCATGCCGGGCATGACCGCATACACGGGGCTGCTCAATATCGGCAAACCGCAACCCGATGAGACAGTCGTCGTGGCGGCTGCCTCGGGAGCGGTGGGTTCGGTGGTTGGGCAAATCGCCAAGATCAAAGGCGCGCGGGCCGTAGGCATCGCGGGGTCTGAAGAAAAATGCCAGTATGTTACCGATGCGTTGGGATTCGATGCGTGTGTGAACCACAGAGCCGACGATTTTGAAGAACAAATCGCTGGTGCTTGTCCGGACGGGATTGATGTTTATTTTGAGAATGTGGCTGGCAAGGTGTTTGAGACGGTGTTGCCGCTGTTCAACCCCTTTGCCCGGATACCCGTATGTGGCACCATCGCCATTGCCAATGATACGGGATTGCCACCCGGTCCCAACCAGATGCATTATATGCTGCGCCAGATTCTCACCAAACGACTCACCTTTCGGGGTTTCATTGTCTCGGACTTTGCGGACCAAACGGAAGAAGCTTTTAGCACTTTAGGCGGATGGATTCGTGAAGATAAATTGCGCTACAAGGAAGATATTGTCGATGGTTTGGAAAACGCGCCCGAAGCTTTGATTGGTCTGCTCAAGGGTGAAAATTTTGGTAAGCTTGTTATTCGGGTGTCGGACGATCCGACAAAATAGCTCTCATCTTTTTTTAATGGCACGATGCGAGCTCCGCAGGAACAGAAATAGAATAAACGACATTAAAAGAGCTGCAAAAAGCCATAAAATGCGTTTACGAGTGGAGGAATGCATTTTGTTTTTCGGAATCAACACATAAGTGAGTAAGTGGTTACTTGACTCCATAATTCTATTTGGTTATTATATTTTGGCGGTTTACATTACAGTAACTTTTGCAACGAATGGAAATTATCTTACACATGCTATATGTTCGCTTGTTTCTTTTGATCTGGCCCGTGTTTGTTTTTGGGTGTTCGCCCAGGTCTGCAAATCTTACCCTTCCTTTTGAACCTCCCAAAGCTTTTTCCAGTCATGCCTCACATGCGCTTTCTGAACGGTGGTGGACCGCTTTTGGAGATGCGCGTATGGACAGCCTGGTCGATCGCGCATTGCAGTCCAATTTCAGTTTGGAGACGGCGTGGCATCGGTTGCGAAGTGCACAGGCTGTTGTGGATCGCGAAGGGGCTGGCCGGTTTCCAACGCTGGAAGTATCCGGGCGCGGTGAGGTTCAACGTCCAGATTCTGGAAATGATGCGCAGATCCGTTTGGGCATCACGTCTGAATACGAAATAGATCTGTGGGGGCGAATTCGTTCGGGTGTGGATGCCGCGCGTTATCGAGCACGGGCGACTGAGGCGGATTATCAGACTGCGGCATTGTCGCTTTCTGCAGAGGTCGTGCGTACTTATTTTCAGTTGATGGAAGCACAAAATCAGCACGAACTTTTTGAGCATCAGATTGAGACCAATCAGCAAGTGCTGAGTCTGATCCGAGCGCGTTTTGGCAGTGGGCAGATTCGCAGTGTAGATATTTTGCGACAAAGGCAATTGCTCGAATCCACACGCGAACAAAAAATCGCGACAGAATCCAGAATCGAGGTGTTGGAACACCAGCTCGCTGTTTTGTTGGGTTACGCCCCTCAGGATGGAATTGCCTATACGCATCGCGCTTTGCCAGATCTGCCACCTCTGCCGGATACGGGTTTGCCTGTTGAGTTGATTCAGCGACGTCCAGATGTCAAAAGGGCTTATAACCTGCTGCTGGCGGCGGATCGCGATGTGGCGGTTGCTATCAGCAATCGGTATCCGCGTTTGAGCCTGACAGCATTGGCATCGGGTGATGATCGCGGTGGTCTATTTAAAGATTGGGTGGGCAATCTGATAGGCAATCTTTTGCTGCCTGTTATCGATGGTGGTGAACGGGGGGCAGAAATCAAGCGCAATAAAGCCAACAAAAGCGCGCAACTTTCGGCTTATGGACAGACGATTTTGACGGCATTTGCCGAAGTGGAAAATGCATTGGTTCAAGAACAAAAACAGGTTGAACGCATCGCGAGTCTCGAAGCGCAGGTCGATCTGGTGAGGCAGACGTATGATCAGTTAAGGCTGGAGTATTTAAATGGCATCAGCGATTATCTTGACGTGCTTACCGCGCTGACAAACGAACAGAGGCTCCAGCGAGCGTTGATCTCTGCGAAACTCGATTTGCTGGAATTCCGCATTGCGCTTTATCGGGCACTCGCAGGTGGTTTTGAAATAGCGCGTAAGTTCAACGCGCGTTGAATTGTAATAAATCATAATAAACGGATAGGCATAACGTGGATAGCAAAAAAACGCTGATTATTTGTTTTTGTGTTTTGATTGTGGGTGCAGGTGTTACTGCGCTGATTTTTATGACGGAGCCTACGGCGACTCGCGTTGCGGCGACTAAGAAAACCGCGATGCTCGTTGATGTGGTTGAGGTGCAACGCGGTACGTATCGCCCTGTGATTGTGGCGACGGGGACGGTTGAAGCAGAACAGGATATCATCTTGAGTCCACAAGTCGGTGGACGGGTACTTTCGCTGTCATCGACTTTTACGCCGGGTGGGTTTGTCAAAAAGGGTCAGGTACTGTTGCAGATTGATCCGGCAGATTATCAGAATGCACTTTTGCAGAAAAAGAGCGATCTGCGTCGTGCCACTGCTGATTTGAATATTGAGATGGGACGGCAGAATGTGGCGCAAAAAGATTATCAGATTTTAGAAGAGACGCTGTCGGGTGAGCTTGAGGCGCTTGTGCTGCGCCAACCTCAGCTCAATGCAGCTCGGGCACGGGTAGAAGCGGCGCAGGCGGCAGTGAATCAGGCTGAACTGGAATTGCAGAGAACAACCATTAAAGCGCCTTTTGACGCGCACATTTTAAGTCGCAATGCCAATGTGGGTTCTCTGGTTTCTCCACGCGATAATCTCGGGCGTCTGGTTGGTCTGGATACATACTGGGTGGTGACGACCGTTCCGCTTTCCAAAATTCCGTGGCTTTCTTTTCCCAACAGCGAGGCAGAAAAGGGATCGTTGGTGCAGATTCGCAATCGTGTGACCGAAAAGAAAGGTGCTTATCGCACAGGCTCTCTTCACAGACTCATTGGTGCTTTGGCAGAAAAGACGCGTATGGCGCGGGTACTGGTTTCTGTTTCTGATCCGCTTGCTCATCAGGATGGATCTGATCATCTGTCTCCGTTGATGATTGGCGCATTTGTTGAGACGCATATTGCGGCCAACGAAATTCCCAATGTGGTGCGTCTGGCACGCGATTATATCCGGGCTGACAATACGGTCTGGGTGATGAAAGATGATCTGTTGCAGATTCGGTCTGTTGAGATCGTTTTTCGAGATACCGACTATGCTTATATATCGGATGGGTTGCAGGATAAGGATCGGGTGGTTACGACCAATTTGTCTCGAGTCGCTGAGGGTGCAGAATTGCGTGTGAAAAGCGTTGGAAAGGAAGATCCTAAAACCCTGGGAGACACCCAGTGATGAATGAGACACAGGATACATTTGAAGAAGCACGAGGTCCGATTGCCTGGATGGCGCGCAATGCTATTGCGGCCAATCTGTTTATGATCATCCTCGTTGTGGGCGGGATCTGGACGGCTTTTCATATCCAGAAGGAGGTCTATCCGCAGTATGAACTGGATATCGTCTCGGTCAGTGTGGGCTATCCGGGTGCGGCACCTGCGGAGGTGGAGCAGGGGATTTTACAGCCGATAGAAGAAGCTGTGCGCGGTGTGCAAGGGATCATGGAACTGACGTCGCAGGCTCGCGAAGGGCGTGGGAGTGTGACCATTGAACTGGTGGCAGGCACCGATCGCGGGAAAGCCTTTCAGGATATTGATCAGGCAGTCAATCGGATTCGGACATTTCCCGATGATATAGAACAACCCGAAGTCAGCCTGAGGGCACAACAGCGCAATGTGATGGATATTGGGCTGTATGGCGATGTGAATATCGGTACGCTGAGAAGTCTGGCCGAACAGCTAAGGGATCGATTGCTGAGCGATCCGGCCATTACACAGGTTGAGCTTGGCAATGTGCCAGAATACATGACGCATATTGAAATTCCTCAGCACAGGTTGCGTGAATACGGTATTACACTACGCGATGTGGCACGCGTGATTGTCGCGTCGAGTGAAGACATTCCTGCGGGTTCTGTGGAGACGGGTACGGGGGAAATTTTGTTGCGCATGAAAGAGCGCAAGCAGTGGGCCGATGAATATGGTCGTATTGTGATTATCCCTTCAGAAGGAGGTGGTGGGGTTACACTGGCGGACTTGGCAGAGGTCACAGATGGCTTTGAAGAAGGCGGATTTCACGAACGGTTTAATCGGCAGCTTACAGTTGGTGTGGATATCTATCGGATTGGGAATCAATCGCCACTTGAGATTGCTGAGGCTGTTGAAAATATCATGGCAGATTTTGAGACCACCCTGCCGCCTGGTGTGAAGTATCGGATCGACAGCAACAGTGCAGAGGATTACAAAGATCGGTTGTTTTTGCTGATCAAAAACGGGGTGCTGGCTATTGTGATTGTTTTGCTTATTCTGGCGATGTTCCTCGAGTTTCGGCTTGCGTTTTGGGTGATGATGGGGATGACCATTTCTTTCATTGGCAGTCTGGTGTTTCTGCCTGCTATTGATGTGAGCATCAATATGGTTTCTATGTTTGCATTTTTGGTGGTGCTCGGCATTGTGGTGGATGATGCGATTGTTGTGGGTGAAAATGTGCATGAATATCGGGAACAAGGTATGAGCCCGATGCAGGCGGCCATTGCGGGTACCCGCGATATTGCCGGACCGGTTACGTTCAGCATTTTGACTACGATTGTGGCTTTTGTGCCGCTTTTGTTTATGCCCGGCACCACGGGAAAATTCTGGTGGCCATTGCCTGCGGTTGTGATCACTGTGCTGGCCGTGTCTCTTTTGGAGGCGCTGTTTATTTTGCCTGCGCATCTCGGGCACCTTTCAAAACGTGCTGTTTCGCCGGTAAATGGCACTGCGCATCGCTGGCAACAATCTATTGCCAGCCATTTCAATCGGTTTATCGACCAACACTATCGCAGGTTTCTGGATCTATGCATTCGGCATCGGTACGTTACGATTGCATCTGCTGTTGCTTTGCTGGTGGTGGTGGGCGGTTATGGATACAGCGATCATATGGGTATGATTATGATGCCCGAAGTTTCTGCCGATGAGATTGAAGCGGGTATCCGATTGCCTGTGGGGACCACGCGGGATCAAGCAGCGCGGGTTGCGCATGAGGTGACCGAATCGACCCATCGCATGTTTGAAGCGCACAACCTTTATCGCGTGGCCGAAGGGATTAAAACCAATGTGCGCGGGGGGAGTTTTATTGATGTAGAAATTGTGATGAAACCGCCCGATGAACACGATATGACGACAGGAGAGATCATCTCACTGTGGCGCGATAACATCGGGGATATTGATGGTGTCAGTCAGATTACGTTTGAGGCCGAGAGTGGGCCGGGCGGTTGGCAACAGGATATCAGCGTCGATTTGAGCCATTCGGATATTGACGTGTTGGCCAAAGCCAGTCGGGCATTTTTAGAGCGCGCCGAAGGGTTTGAAGAGACGCACGATGCGAGTGACAATTACAATAAAGGTAAAGCGCAGTTTGATTTTGTGTTGCGTCCCGAAGGCCGAAATTTGGGATTGACGGCGGTTGAGGTAGGGCGTCAGTTGCGCGATGCGTTTTACGGCGCACTGGCGATGCGTCAGTTGCGCGGTACAAATGAAGTTGAAATGCGCGTGAAATTGCCGATGGCAGAGCGAAAGGATATTCGCTATCTCGAAGAATTTGTTGTGCGTACACCTGATGGCACAGAAGTGCCTTTGATGGATGTGGTAGACATTGAGCGTGGCGAAGCGTTTACAAGTATTAATCGGCGAGATGGTCGGCGCGTGGTGACGGTGAGTATGGATGTGGAGCCCAAGCGAGCGATGACGCGCGTTATGGAAGCGATTAAAACCGATGTGTTGCCACAAATTCGCGCTGATTATCCGGGATTAACCTGGACGTTTCAGGGGACGCAGGCTGAGATGCGCGAGTCCACGCAGGCGCTATGGGGCGGGTTTGCCATGGCGATGGCCATTGTGTATATGTTACTCGCCATTGCATTTGGTAGCTATGTCCAGCCCTTGATTGTGATGGCGGCGATTCCGTTTGGGATTGTGGGCGCTGTGATCGGTCATATTTTGCTGGGTTATGATTTGTCGCTTATCAGTTTGATGGGGGTGATCGCCTTGTCGGGTGTTGTGGTAAATGACTCACTGATTATGATCGATTATGCAAATAAAAGGCGTGCCCAGTACTCGGCTTTTGAGGCGATTCATACTGCTGGGCTTCGGCGCTTCAAGCCCATTATTTTGACGACGTTGACAACGTTCGGTGGTTTGACACCGATTATTTTGGAGACATCCCGCCAGGCTTATTATCTCATTCCTATGGCAATCTCTCTCGGATTTGGTATTGTTTTCGCGACGTCTATAATTCTTTTGTTAGTGCCCTGTCTGTATATGATTCTGGAGGATGTTGTCTCTCTGGTCACAAATGCCCGGTACAGTTTGAGCCGTTCGACGGACGGATTTTAAAAAACAGAATGATGAATGGAATGAAGACCAGCGATCCGATCCCTTTGTTATGGCTGTGCGGTCCGTGTGGTGTCGGTAAATCCACAGTTGGGTGGCAATTCTTCTCTCAACTAGCACAGGATGGAATCAGAATTGGCTATCTCGACATCGATCAACTTGGCATGTGTTATCCCGCACCAGTTTCGGACCCAGAGCGTCACCACATAAAAGCGCAAAATCTCGGCGCGATGGTAGCTACCTTCAAAGCAGCGGGCGCCTATTGCGTCCTTGTGTCCGGCGTTGTCGACGAGATCCACGGAGTGCGCGACTATGTTGATCAGATATCGCATACTGATCTCACCTTGTGCCGACTCCGAGCGGATCGCGACATACTGGCAGAGCGGCTGGCCAATCGCAGTCTGGAATCTTACCAGATGGATGCAATGCTGCGTGAATCAGATACTCTGGATCGCAGCGACTTCGCTGACGTATGCATCGACACCAGCGGATTGACTGTCTCTGAGGTAATTCAGCTCCTGGATGGGAAGACCGGCGGATGGCCAACTCTCCCCAAGAGAACCTGCTTATCCAACAGCCACGCCTCGACGCGCTTCCCCAAGTTGCCCACCACTCCCGGATCGATCTTATGGCTTTGCGGTACGACTGGTGTTGGAAAGTCAACTGTCGGATGGCGAATCTTTGAGGAAGTCAGGCGGGCTGGTATCACAGCAGCTTTTGTCGACCTTGAGCAGATCAGTTTCTACCGGCCTGTCCCGGACAACGATCCTGACAACCACCAGATCAAGGCGCACAACCTCGCTGCTATGTGGCAGACCTTTCACGAGAGCGGCGCGCGATGTCTCATTGTCGTCGGTCCAATCAACCACCTCGACGCTATCCAGACCTATACCGAAGCGCTACCAGAAACAACTCTGAGGTTATGTCGGCTTCATGCTGGATCAGAGCAATTGAGGCATAGAATCAGACTGCGAGGTCAAGGCTTCGGCCCAGGGATACCTGGTGACGAGTTAAAAGGAAAGCCTGACACGGCCCTCCAGCAGATCGCTGAAAAGGCGATTGAGGCCGCAGAATCTCTACAACGCAACGCGATCGGCGACCTGTGCATTGATACTGATAATCGAACCATAGAAGAAATCGCTCAGATGATTCTTGTGGAGGTTAATATTGACTTTGGGATTACAAAGTCAGGCGGCTTGATCGCCAAGAAGCCCAACTGATTTAGCGTTGGGAGTAATCACTGACAGGGAGATGAGTAGCCGTGGAAATCACCGTCACACCGGAAGAGCACGCAGCCGAGTCTCTCACCGACGCGCACCTGAAACAGGCCCTCGATACCATTCGAACGGAAGGCTACATCGTCCTCAATGCAGTGGTCGCGCACGAACACCTCGACCTTCTCCGTGAGCGGATGGCCGAAGACCTGGAGAAGATCATGAATGCCCCTGCGCCACCCCATAACTTCGTTTGGGGAAACGTCCAGCAGGATCCGCCCCCCTGCCCCCCGTACGTCTTTCGCGACGTTATAGCGAACCCCTGGGTGGTCCAGGTCTCGAAAGCCCTACTCGGCGAGGGGATCTTCAACAATCGCTACACCGGCAACACAAACTTGCCGGGCAGCGAGCTCCAACCGGTACACGTCGACTCGGGACAACTCTGGCCGAACCTGGATGTTGCGCACCCGTCGGCCAAAGTCATTGTCAATATTGCCCTGGACGAGGTGACCGAAGCCAACGGAAGTATCGAACTCTGGCCCGGCTCCCATCTGGAAACGCAAAAGGTAATTGGAGATGATATCAAAGTCGAAGCACACCTGCAGGAAGCACGCCGGAAAGTGGCACCGCCGGTTCGGGGGAATACAAAAAAGGGAAGCATTCTGATCCGCGACCCCCGGCTCTGGCACCGGGGAATGCCAAATTTTTCCGACCAACCGCGGTTCATGATCGCAACGATCTACGCCTGCCACTGGCTGCGTCGCCCTTCCCCTCTCCGGTTCAATACCGGTTGTGAAACCGCCTTTGCAGAAAGCGACCTGGACCCAAACACAATTTTTGTGGACGAACCAATAGACTACCTCTTCCGAAACCGGCCCTACGATTACAATGGCGTATCACCCAGCATGGCCGGATCTCGTTCGGTTTGATTGTGATCTGAGACCTTGAACGTTCGACAATGAGTTCTTCCCACGATTTTCTTCGGAGCTTTTCTATGCAAGTTTATAACGTTGGTGTTATCGGCTGTGGCAGGATTGCGAGTTTACTGGAGCAGGAAATACATCGCGGAACGCCAAATACTCATGCGGGTTGTTACGATCACTGTGATCGAACCCGTATTGTCGCAGCAGCAGATCGGGACGATGAACGCCGACAGAGTTTTGGAGGCAAATGGGATGTTCCGGGTCTGTACACAGATTGGCAGGAAATGCTGGATACTGAGAAGCTGGATATCGTGAGTGTTTGCACCTATCCCATTCCGCATCGAGATATCGTTGTTGCCGCGGCTCAGTCAGGTGTGAAAGCCATATTCTGTGAGAAGGCGATGGCGACTACTTTGCGAGAGGCAGACGAAATGATTGATGCTTGCCGGAGAAACAATGTAAAGCTGAGCATTAACCACACGCGCCGATGGGATTGGCAATTTCGAAAAATTAAGGAGATAATCGATCAGCAGGTAATCGGCTCCCTTCAGGCTATGACGCTTCAGTACAGCGCGGGGCTTGCCAACAATGGAACCCACTTTTTTGACATGCTGCGCTTCTTCGCAGGCGATGTAGCGTGGGCAACTGGTCACCTATTGGATCCGGATGCGCTGGATCCCCGTGGCGCCGGGTACTTTCAGTTTCAGAATGGCGTACAATGCATTGTGAATGGATCTACCGGAGCGAGGGCTCAGCACCTCTTTGAATTGATTGGATCCAGGGGACGGATAACGGTGGTCAATACACGGCCACATCAGTTCAAGCTCTTCGTTAAAAATAAAGAGGAGAAATTCCCCGAAATACCAGAGGAACATAAGCTGAATACAACGAACGCAGGCCGATGTGTGATCCCGTTGTCGGCAGAGGAGATTGTAGAAAGCCTCGACCGCGATCAGGATACAATATCCACTGGAGAAGACGGACGGGCTGCGCTGGAAATGGTGCTTTCTCTTCACGAATCGGAGCGGTTGGGCAACGCGCGGGTGGATTTCCCTATGACAAACCTGGATCTCCAGGTTCTGGTGAGAGACGAAGGGTTCATGAGTAGCGCTGTACCACAAGCATGAATACGTAGGGAAAGGATCGAATTTGCGTCGAGATGGGGGTTCCGATTGTTTTTACCCCCTATCGTTTAACCCATCGATCAACGCTTTCATATTGGCAAAGTTGATACGCATCGCTTCTTCCGCCGATCCGCTTTCCGGCCTGAAGTGGGTAGCGATGGATATCGCGGCGTCGATCTGATGATCACGCAGGTTCCGCAGTACCGTCGGAAAATCCACGTCCCCTTCGCCGATGGGATAGTATTCAAACTCACATTTCAGACCGTCTATGACTTTCAGATCTTTTATGTGGAGCGTATGAAGATACGGACGGACATTCTGAAATCCGCGGGTGGCGGTGTCCGATTCACCGCAGTTCATGGTATCCGCTGGCCCCCAGACCGTTTTCAGGCGAGGTGAGCCGACCGCCTCGATCACCTGCCGCATGTGTTCCGTGGTATTCGTGTAATTCCACGGCATCATGCACAGCGGCAGATCCACATCGTAGCGGTCAGCGTCTTCGGCCAGCAGCGTAAACGCCCGGACCAGTTTGTCCATGTCCAGACCGGAAATGACGCCGCCGCGGGTCATCCATCGCATGGGCCAGGTCGGCTTACCGGCAGTATATTCACCCGGCCAGGCGAATGTAAACGTGGCCACTGCCGGAATTTTGAGCCGGGCGGCCATCTTCATGGCGGCGGTCAGTTCCCTCCGGGCTTCCTGAAATTCGGGGTGTTCGGCCATATGGTCCAGATCCAGATCGCAGAGATGCACTTTTTTGAACTTACGGCCTCCGCAGAGCAGGAAGATATCCGTTTGATGCTGCTCGGCGCACTCGCCGATGCGGTCCATATCCGCGTCGGTCATGGCTTCGAACGGAAGGTCGCCCGCCGAAGGCGCGTACCAGAGGCGGTCCGCGCCGATCTCTTTCGCTTTGGGAAATGCCCGGTCATAGGGCAGTCTCAGTTCGGTCGTGAACATGGCAAGTTTAAACGTGTAATCGGACATGAGCATAATCCTGTAGTCGGGATGAAGGGTGACATCGAATCTTAGGGAGATGGGGAGTAATCCAGGGTGTCTGATACAGGTAGGCCGAGGTGATCGGGAACCGGGAGGTCTGCGGGCTTCAGGTCAGGGGGGTCCAGTGGGCAATCGGGGTAGGCAATGCGCTGGGTTCTGTAGAATCCGCCTCTCGGGTTGATGTACTCCCACACGATTTCACCTTCCCAGGTCACTTCGAAGATCCGTCCCTTATCCGTATCCAGACTTAGCGTGTTCCCATTCGGGAGGCGCTGCAGGCCGCCGGTAACAATGCTCAGGAATTTGCTGGCCTGAGGCCCCGCAGCATATTCCCACACGACTTCTCCACTCACGGGATTGATTTCTACAAGCCGAGTGTAGAATCGATTAATCGGAGGATAGCCCGTACCGCCTCCATTGTCGTAGATCAGGATATTTCCGTTGTGCAGCATTTTGGGATCGTGTGGACCTACCAGATATTGATTCTGCCTTTCGGTCCCGTTCAACCACATAGTTTCCATCTGGTCCAAATAGCCCCACTTCCAGACAATGTTTCCAGTCGATTTCTCGATGATGAATATCTGATTTCCATTTCTGGAACAGCTGAGAATATTTCCCGGCTTGAATCTCGTGTCGCCCTGATCATATAAGGGATTGTCGGGAAGTGTGTGAAGCGTATTCAGATGGAGCCAGTCTCCTTCCTGTCTGGGCTGTTGCCCCCCGCCAGTTTCAAATATGATCTGCTTCGCACGATCGCTGAATCCGAATTCTTCCAGGTGGTGATGCCCCCACCATTCCCAGACGATCTCGCCCTCCGAAGTTATTTCCATGATGTGATCGTCTTGGAGTGTGACGCGCGATACCTGGGGGGCTTCGACGCGATCCGCGACCATAGCGAGATAGGTGTGTTCAGAAGTCTTCTGGATGTCGTGATGGAAACTCGTTGGTCGCGCATCCTTGCGGAAGTCTGAGGACAGAGACCAGACAATATTTCCATCCCAGTCCTGTTCTGTGATGGAGGCCCCATTGCTGATATAGTGGCCGTTTGCGACGCGTTCAAATAGCTGAGAGCCGCGCTGCGTCGCCGGGTTTCCGTAGAACTCGTGAACCACCTGACCCTTCATGTCTATCAAGTGCCATCGATCAACCTGTTCGGCCGAAATACCACGCACAGGATCCCAGGGCCCTCGCCCGTGAACGAGCGTGTACCCGTTGTAACATCGGTCAGGGTGGTAGACGGTAACGCCTGTTGGCCAGTCCAGAACAGAACGATTCATAAAGTCCTTTCAGTGCGGATACGGTGGAACGCGGCCTTGCGGCGAAGATGATGCGGGGACAGCCTTTACCGATGTAATCTTCAAGATATACCTCCCTACTTCGTATTTTCTGCCTCAATCATTCTCGAAATGCCAGCAATCTGCCATGCGTCAGCCTCTTTGCCGACCACCACGATGGATTGCTCGCTGTTGCCAGAGGCATCGTCAGCAGTCACCGCTACAAGGACGCCATCAGGACCAGACTGTGCTGCCTCGACTTTTAGATTGCTGACCGATGTGGTTCTTTCGTTGACCTGTTGCACCAGTTTGGTGCCGTCTTCGATCCGTGTTACTGCGCCAACGCCGACCTCAATCAGCGGAAAACGACAGAGGTTGGCGCAAGCATCGCCATCGTTTTTGTCCAGTGCATCGCAATAGCGTCGCACCTGACTAATTGCCGCCTCGGTAGCCTGGGCGATAGCTGTTTCGTCGTCACTCCCATCGTAATAAGTACCAAGCGCAAACCGCGCCTGGATCCCCCACGAATCAGCAGGTTTGGTGACAATATAAGTGACGCGGTTCCACAAGATGGGATCATCGTCTGCGTTATATCGCGTCCACCCGCCTACGAGGTGAACCTTGTTGGGAGACTCGTGCAGCCGGACAGGTTCTCGCCCCCTCGTCAGGACCCAACCCGTCGCTACCCTTGACGTCCAGTCGGCGGCATCGGCGTAGTCCCGTGCCGTATCGTAATAGACGGTCTGTCCCGATGCGTCAACGCGGACATGGGGATAGCTCATCACGGCAGCCCAGGCATCTCCATTTTGGGATGCGTCGGCTTCAAAAAAGCCGAAGTAAGCATCTTCCGGGGTATCAAAGTGCGTCTTGTATTCGTTCATCTGGAAAGTTCCTCATCCATGGTAATCGCAAAACGCCCTTGAGGCCCATCGATTCGGCTTACCAGGAGGTTTTCCAGCTCGATATGCTCCCGCTCCGTCAGTTGAATCGCCAGAGGACTCGCAAGGAATTCTTTGTAAGGACGGACGGTCTCCATAAAAGGCATGATGTACATGGGAACGACGGACTGAAGCATCGCTGCCCGCTTTTTGTTCGTACGGTTCACGCCTGCCCGATGCCAGGTTCGGGCATCATAGATGACGTAGCTGCCCGCCGGCGCCTCGACGACGTCTGCTTCGGAGCCAGTATAGGGGAGGCCCTTTGCTCTGCGAGATCCCTCCTCCCTGTACGTATTCCCACTCCCCCATTCCCGAGGAGGTCCTTCCCCAAGCGTATGCGATCCGAGTTTGAAACAGGTTGCGCCGTTTTCACGCTTAAATTCGGTCACACATAAATTTCGCTGAACGCCAAGCACAAGATTTAACGCATTGTGCGGTACGATCCGATTGCCATCAGAGGAATTCCTGGCGATCCCCCAGAGATACGGATAATCCGAATGCCACCCCCCCACTTTGCGTTCACCGTCATCCGGGACCACGACGGCGAAACCGGGCCTGTGAGCCAGCCGAATTTCCCGACACTGCATATACTCCCGCATCACCCAGAGGGATACGGGCTCGGTTGCGGCTCTCGCCACTTCTACAGACTGCGTGAGGGTCGGCAGGCTTTTGTCTAATTCTTCATGGTCCCACTTGCCGGTGCAACTCACCCTTTGCAGTTCTTCGATCGCGTGGGGAGACAAGATGCTCGGAAGGCAGACCCATCCGTTCTCGCGGATTTGTTGAAGGTATTCAGATGGGAGATGGGCAGGACCGTGACCCGGCTGAAAACGCCACGGTATGGACGATTGGCAGCCATCTTCGCCCAGTGCTTTCCCATTCAGGGCGAGATGCACGCCTTCGTCATTCGCGGCAGACACATCGAGTGTCAGGTCTGACACCACATGGCGATAGGTGTCGCCTTCTTCTTTCCAGATCGCTTTGTCGTCAACGTGGCCGAAGACGGCTGTTTTGCCTTCCGATGTGCCTAAAAAATTACCCTTTTCGTTCCTCAACAGCGTGAAGTGAGCGGAAGGTTTCTCCACACGAACGACGCGTTCTTCAAATTTCTGAGTTGGGGGCATGTGGCACTCCTTTCAATCATGTGGTTCTTAGGGTATCCTGATCAACCACCTCATCGCCTGCATTTAGAAACATGAGGTCATACCGCGTCTGAATCGGGAAAATGGACCGTTGGATTATCCCGGTCACTCAGATGCTTTCGCTCGTTGCCCCAGTTGCCTGCTGTGCCATTCCAGTATCGGGTGTCGGATGGAGAGTATGAGAAGAGGTATGACCAGCGCGACTTGTCGGTGCTGTTGACTGGAGCGCCATGGATCGTGTACCCGTGATGCACTGTGCAATCACCTGTCTGGTAATGCAAAGGCGGAGAAAGCTCCAGCACAGACGTCAGATTTGGAAATTGCTCGAGCAGGTCGCCCTGGCCATCGCCGCCTACCGAGCCAAGCGGTCCTTCGCGATGCGAGCGACTGACGAATCGCATGGCGCTCATCTCCGGTGTCACTTCCACCAGAGCAAGCCAGAACTGGAGCTCACCCACGCGATCAGAGCCGTGCTGTGACGAGTCCTGATGATAATGGGTTCTGGCTGCCCCTGGGGGCTTTTCTCTGATGACGTCAGCGCGATAGCGAAGTGGGATATCTACGCCCTTGAGCCGCTTCCTATTCACGAGTCGCATCGCGTTTTTTGACATGCGCTCACTGAACATGAACGAGCGGAATGGCTCAGCCTCTTCCTGCAGTACCAGACCGACGGCCCGTCTGCGGTCCTCGTCTGCGCCATAGCGTTCCAGCCAATCCTGGCCGACAGTTAGGAGCTCCGTGACGAACTCCGGGGCTACGAGTTGCTTTATCATGACCCATCCGTATTCCTGGTAGAAGGCCACTTCTTCGTCTGTGACCTCCCGGACGATGGCTTCGATTTCACGCTCCGTCAATGCTTGTTCCATAACCTGTGCTCCTCCAGTGTCGTGTCCCTAAACAGCTTGCCCGCTACAAAAAAAACCCTCAAAATCCCCTTGGATCTCCTAAACACCTGAGACATGCATCCGTGGCGCAAAACCCAATGCTTAGGGTTTCTCCAAACCAAATGACGCCAGGGGATCTGGAATGAGCGCACAATGCTCGCCCAACCGCTCGCGAATATCCTGCGTCAAAGAGCCTGCAATTTCATATTGAGGCGCAGTGTTTGGACAACTGTATCCCATATGGATCACACGCCTGGGCGATTTTGAACGGTTTGCACGTGCGCCATGCCAGACATCACCATGGCAAAAAATGCCAGTTCCAGCCGTACAGGTCACGTAGATTTCTCCAGCAACTGCCTCTTTGAGATCGTCCAGAACATCTCGGGGCCAGGGTTTTTTATGCGATCCTGGCACAAGGCGAGTCGCACCGTTTTCTTCTGTCATATCATCAAGTGCCCACACCACATTGAGGTATGCAGTACAATTCTTAAAGAACGATCGATCGGCATGGATTGCCTGATGAGGACGCGGATCACCGGGCATGGGATCGTGAAAATTCATGGCCTGCCAGCGCATATCCTCTCCAATCGCCAGCCTGGCCATTTCTAATGCAATCGGCTCGATTGCCAGCTCTTCTAAGACGCGGCCTTTACCAATGAGATTGCACAATCTGCGAACGCCCGGAGGGTTCGCTCCTTCTGATCCTGCCTTTTCGCCCTCCAGATCATATCTCTTTTCCAGGGCCTCTCGCAACGCTGCCAATCGTTGCACAGAGAGCACATTTTCAACGATCAGATAACCGTGTTCTTGAAAAAAATCCCATTGTTGTACAAAAATCCCATTGTTGTACAGAAATCATTTCAATCCACCTAACGAATATGTTTGTGGACCTCATCTCTGACGCGGCACAGATTTTCATCCAACTCGACGATTTCAGAAGAACCATAGGGATCTGTTGCGCGTTCATAGATTTCCTTGTTGGCCTCCCTCACGGCATCCACGAGCCCGGGCTTTGGGTTGCCGTCCCAATCGTACAGGCCTTCCATCATGCCGGACATTTTCATCAACGGATCATCGGCGTACCGCGAGCAAACATCGGCTACCAACTCTTCTACCCACTCCTGGTAAGCAGGGGCGAAAATATCTGGTCGTTCCTGACCTTCCGGCAACTCGTTGGGGTGAGGGATCAGGAAGAGTCCGGCAGCGTAAGGGAAAGATTCGCGGCGAAACAGCGCCACCACCTTCTCGACATCGACATAGCCCCTGGGGTCCCGACACTGGCTCGTTGCGCCTGCGAGTGCGCAGTTAAACCCGAGCGCGCGCATCTGGTCGAACCACTTTTCAATCCACGCATCCTTGTCGCAGTCGTAAAGCTTTTGCACGGTCGGCTGACTGTTCCCGGTGTAGATATGGGACAGCGACACGGGGAAAAAGGCATTGCCCTCGGGTGTGATGAACCATCTGCGCCCGTCCAGTTCCTCGAGATGGAACCAGCCGGTGCTTTTTCCCTTCAATTGGGTTGTGCCGCCGTACAAATCAAGTGTATGTGTCATGGGTTTTGCCTCCATATTTTATTCGCGTAGTCCATCACCCCCAAACCCCCCGTCGCCGTCCCCCCAGTGGACGGCGGCCAGTCGGTCGTAATAATCGTCCCACATTTCTCACGCAGATACGACCTCAAAGGCCGTGATGCAGTCTGCGTCTGGTCATATTATGCACCTTTTTCTTTCGATATTTGCAATTATCTGCAATTTACTCGAAAAAACAGGGGCTTGCAATGGCAATTTGGCGTATAAAGATTATTGCAAAAATCAGTGGACAAAAGATCTATACGAAAAACGTGAGAGATAATATTCCTATCCAAATTCTCAAACAAATCCGTGAGGAGATCGAAAATGAATGAAAGGAATAGAAATATCGGTCAAGAGATTCTATCCGGCCTACAGGAAATCAAGCGAGGCGAACACGGTCGTATCATCACAGTACCTGACATTGCCCAAACGAGAGCGAAAGTGGGTCTTTCTCAATCTCAGTTTGCCCAACTGATGGGTGTATCTGTTCGAACATTGCAAGACTGGGAGCAGGGCCGCTGTCGTCCGTCGGGTGCAGCCCGGACACTACTGATGATCGCAGACAAAAATCCTCAAGCGATATTGGATGTAATGTGAGAACCTGATTGAGTTGATCCCCGATTGACGTGAGGGTATCGGTTTAAGAAAAAAGAACGAGTAGAGAATTATAATATTCTACGTGATGTGTGACTTTAAATAGCGAAAAAGAGGTTCCTCGGCTATCTTGAATTGTTCACTAAACAAGAAGCCATTCAACGAAAGGAACCTCCGATGTATAATTTAGACCTTTTTGTCATTGCAATCTACTGTTTTATTGAAGACGAACTCTATCCGGCTTTCTGTAAGGTGCATGGCAAGCCCCGTCGGGCAGGCTTTGACCCCGGTTTAAGTGATGCCGAATGCCTCACCATAGAAATCGTGGGTCACTTTTTGGGATATTCAAGCCAGAAAAAACTTTATGAGCAGATGAAAGAACACTTCATAGATTGGTTTCCCACTTTGAAAGACCGTCCTGCCTTTGTGCGTCAATGTGCCAATTTGTGGGTTGTCAAGATGTGGATGCAACAGCGGATTGTTGCCAGCTTGGAAGGGCATCAGGCATCCTGCCAGATCATAGATACGCTACCCTTACCGATCTGTAAACTGGCAAGGCGACATTATCGCAAGATATTTACAAGAGAGCCAGTCTTTGAGTTCCCTCCCCCCTCAAAAGGCTTTTGTGCCGCCAAAAGTGAAGCATATTTTGGCTTTAAGGGTGGCCTTAGGATCACGGATTATGGTCTTATTGTCCACGCGCCGATCCTGCAAGCGTATGGACACGACAAGAACTGCCGAGACGCACTCCTGAATGGTACGATGGGAGAGACAACCGTCTTGGCAGATGCGGCATTTATGGACTTGGACTGGCAAAAAAGGTGTTTTGATACCTACCGCATACGCATAAAGACACCCTTAAAGTCCAATATGAAAGAAAATCCTGAACGCACCCCTTTCATTTTGCCCAAAGCGAAGAAAGCCACAAGGCGATTAGTCGAAACCGTTTATGCACAATTGACAGAACGTTTACATATTGCCCGCATGAAAGTGCGAGATGCATGGCACTTATTGAACCTGTGGCATACCAAAATCTTAACCCATACCATGTGTGTCTTTCTCAATATTATCAATTACAGAGACCCGCTGGATTTTGACGGTCTCGTAAAATTTTGAAGTCACACATCGCGTAATATTCTTTACCCGTTTTCTTTTTGCCAGACAGCGTCTGGCAAATCGGTTGTTGAGGGGATTGATCAAATTCTCCAGACACTGTTTGGAAAATTTCGCTGGATTCAGATTCTGCAGACACTGTCTGCGGAATTTGCTCAGGTGAATACGGCTGGTAGAACAGATGCGCTCGCAATGCAGTGTTCAACAATTTTGTTTGCGATCTCACCCCAAAGCGATTCTGTTATTTTTTGTTCTTTCGCATTCATAGCCTGAGTATTTCCTAAAATGCGCTGTCGAACCGGGCGAATCGCCCATCCGTTTTTTGCATATAATGATAAATGCCTATTTGCAATTTACTCGAAAAAACAGGGGTTTGCAATGGCATTTTGGCGTATAATGTAGGCGTTTTGGGAAGTGTTCCTGACATAATTCGTATTATGTCTATATCTTTTTCTGCCTGAAATCCCGATAAACCGGATATCTTCACGGTCCTTGTATCCCCAGGCGGATGAGGATCAAAGCCACCGTCAGCGCAATGCCGTTGACACCTGCGTGAATCGCTGCGGTCGTCCAATACGCGCGCTTGCGGCCAAACTGACGCGCGTGCAGAAATGCAACCGCCAGGAAGAAGCCAGCACCAACGGTCGCCACAAACCCGTACACCCCGGCATGCAGATGAAAGACGCCAAAGAGCACGGTCGAAAACCAGACCGCAACAACGGGCCTGTGTGTCACCTTCATAGCAAGCCAGATCGGGAACCACTGGTTCATCAACGTCTCGAGAAGCGGTGCCAGGAAGATTGCCGCGATGAACGTTATCCAAAATCCGTTGTCGGCAATCATCGCCCTCGGGTCGATGGCTTTAGCCGCGGGATCATCGGCAATCGAATAAAACGGCAGAGCCTCGAGCATGAATCCCAGTGCCATATCCACGAGCGTCGCATAGAGCGCGAAAATGGCAATCATCGCTGGCGCAGAGAGACCGAGAACGCGCTGAAAGTGCGCCCAAATCGCATTGTCTCTGGATCCGAAGACATCGAGGACATCGGGTTTAGGATGGGTTTCTGGTGGGGCTGTACGGGATGGTACTGCTGGACGGGTTACGAGTGACTGGTGAACCATGGGAATGCCCTCCTGTGCGGGTTTGGAACTGAAAATTTTGATCTCGTGCCCTTTATATAGTGCAAAAATCGTGCCAAAATTTTCAAAAATCCCGTAACTGCTTGCAGGAGAGCGTGTTTTTAAAAAATGCCCAAAAATGGACATGCGGAAAAGTGTTTCAAATGAAACAGTTTGATTAGAATTAAATAATTGGACTATTAGGGAGATTACACAAAAAAAGCCCTGAAAAACACAGGGCATTTTGGAAGGTATTTATGGTGATGGTGTTCAGATGAGCACCATTCTGGAAGTGTCGCGGTATTCCGAGTCAATCCGTATATATCCCTCACATTTGGAAAGCGTTATCGTGAAGCTGGCGTGCGTCCTTCAATGGGAGTGCGGGAGACTGCTATGACAACGTGATGTGCGCAAGTTTCTTCACCACCCTTGAATGTGAACTGACACTGAAGGGTGGTATAATCTGCATCGCAGGCATTCTTCCATCGCCTATCACGCGCCGATGGCTTACGAAGCATGTGCCGTAATGATTCTATACGGCAAGCTGCATCAATCACAGGCTTGAAACCCAAGCCCTAAATACTCCACTGAAGCGATGCTGTTGCCGAATTCCGAATTCTGTCCATACAGAGCTTGTATTCAGGCCACAAACAGCCGTTTTTACAACTGCTGACCTCCCTCTCGACCAATTCGGCAACAGCATCTGAAGCGGGGCAACTCCAGTTCCGTGGACGTTCAAGAATCAACGTCTAATTTTTCCATCTGTATAGTGAAACTTTTTTTCAAACTATTACCTGTGCTTTCCCCCGCCTTATACACAAGATAACCCACGGCTCCAATTAATACGACAAGAGCGTCGAGCGGGTCACCAGAGCCGCCAGTATCAACCCAATTACTAAATTTATCTTTTTCAGAACCCTCTCCACTTTGAGAGTGCTTTATAGTAAGCACATAGTCTTTATACCCAACATGTTTTAACGTTACATAAACATAAGTTTTATCCTTTCGGTCCAAAGTCAAAGTAATAGGTGTTTTGCCAACCCATACATAGCCTATATAAGGGGCCGTCCTATAAACATCCGCGCCCGTAGGAACAGAGTTAAGACTTAACTCCTGATACCTCTTTCGGAAAAGGCCAAAACATCCAGCATTCACCCCCAATAACGACGCCAATAAAAGAAAAATAACCCCCATCTTAAATTTCTGTGACATTTCACCCTCCTTTCTAACTATTCATAAGGTACCCACCAAAACGATGCTGTTGCCGAATTAAATAATGACCATATCATGTAGGGTTTCTGGTTCCGTGTACCTCTTCCCTTTTACCGAGGTAATCCATGTCCCTATCCAAAGATCCAATTGAACCCGTGCCCAAAGAGACCGTTCGTATTGCCCAAGCTGCCTTTCCCAAAGGCAATATCTATATGAAGATGCGCGATGAGTTAGGCTCCATTTATGACAATGCCCAATTTTCTGACCTCTTTCCACGTCGGCATCCGGTTCATGCAGGACGGTTGAACTACTTGCGTAATTGTACCCCGCTCCAGTGGATAGTTTCGCATAGTGCTGCGTGGTCTGCAAATTGCGATGACCGAGTAGCTGGCGCACCGTGCCCACGCCACTGTTCACCAGCTCCGTCGCGGTCGTGTGCCGAAGCTGATGGATCCCGCATTTGACGCCTGCTGACTGTCGTTATGAGTATGAAGTTTTGCGGACAGAGATGGTGCTGACCACACGACTTCGGTCTTGTACTTCAGCGGCTTTTAAGCGGTCCATTAACTGGTTGAGGTCGCCGCCGCACTCTTTTAGGAGTTTCTGTCTCGTCTGGTGAATTTCTTCGACAATAGGATCGCGTTTCATAGTTCTCCATTGGTCAAGAGGGACCTGCGGTTAAAAAGATGGCTGTTTGTGGCCTGAATACAGACTCTGCAAGCCCTATGTTTAGTTGCACTGAGAACAGTATTCGGAATTCGGCAACAGCATCCAAAACGGGGTAACTCCACTTTTTAATATTCTATAATGCCTCGTGATGTCAACCCCAAAAATTTGTCCTAAAGTTCAAAATTTGTCCCAGTTTCCATTTTCTGTGATATTTGGTTGGATTATCTCCATACTGCTTTTTGAAAACCTTGCTAAAATCTGATAAGGACGCAAAACTACATTGGTGTGCGATTGCTGAAGACGAGATTCGGTGGGGACCTTATCTGTTGTTAAATAGGATCCCCACTGTGCCACCAACACATCCGGTTTACATGCAACGCCTGCCTATTAATGCATCTACAAAGCGTTTTATTACTGCTCAGAAGTCCATTCGCGATCACCGGGTCCGCGTTTTTCTACGCGCGAAGGTATCCAGCTCCTGCCGGACAGTCTCAGTGGATAGATTCGCATATCGCTGAGTTGTCTGCAAATTGCGATGACCCAGTAGCCAGCGCACTGTGCCAACACCCACGCCACTGTTCACCAGCTCCGTCGCGGCTGTGTGCCGAAGCTGGTGAATTTCGCATTTGACACCTGCTTGCTCACACAGCTCTATCCATTGATAATACGCGCTTCCATCCGCATTTCTCACCCCTCACGCACCTGCCACCTCGAAGGCCGTTATATTGCGGGTATCCTTGCTAAACTCTACCCCGATCAGGTGAATAGGCTGGTCCAGGCCCCGGTATTTGTCTGCGTATCCCTTTTCCTGCAATTGCGCCATCGCAGCTCCCTCAGACGCCAACTCTACCACTTTGAACTCGAACAGGTAGATGTTATCGTTGAAGTACACAGTCATATCCACACGTCCATGGCTGCTGCTGTCCTCAACCGTAATATTGAGTCCCAGTCCCGCGAAATAGGAATAGAACACGCTGGCATAGTAGCCCTCAAAATTGGCGATGTCGTTGTTGGTGTACCACTCATAAGGAATACTGGCAAAAAAGGCGTGGAATAAGATCTCGAGACCGGCGAAGTCGTTGGCTTCGAGCAGACGATAGAGTTGAACGCTGTTCGCCATAAGACGCGTTGAGTCTTTCACCAGATAGTCCAATAGGCTCTCGTTGAGACTTTGGCGCACCTCACGGTTGGGATAGCCCAGACGATAGAAGGACTTGCCGCCCAGGTTCTCTTCACCAGTAATGGTCAGGTACCCGGTTTGAAACAACAGGGCCTCGGTCGCGATTTCATCCACATCAAAGGTCGATAGCAAATCGCTACTGCCGATCATCTCGTCGAGTTCGAGGGAACTGACACGGCGATTGAACAGCGTTTCGATGAGGAATGTCGGCGTGCCGGTCTCGAACCAGTAGGCTCCGAACTCGCGGCTGTCGAAGAGCAGAAGAATATCGAAGGGGTTATAGACCTTCTCCTCTCCTCGCCAGCTATAGCCATTGTACCAGTCGCGGATCTCTTCTCGATCCAGGCCGGGAAGCTCGGGCGCGAACACCGTGTCCAGGTCCGCATCGGTATAGCCACAGATAGCCGAGTAGCGCGTATCCAGCGTGATGTTGGTCAAGTTGTTGAGGCCAGAGAAGATGCTCGCTTTGGAGAATTGGCTGACGCCCGTGAGGAAGGTGAAGTGAATGTGTGCGTCGCAGTCTTTAGTGGTGGCGTACAGGCTGTGCAAAAAGTCGCGATTGGCCCGGGCGACTTCGGGCACCGCCAGCGCGTCCAGGATCGGCTTGTCATTTTCATCAACCAGTAGCACAACGCGCTGACCACTGCGCTCGTGGAGAACTTTCATCAAGTGGCGCAAGCGAGCTGATGCGTTTTCGTCGCGCGGGCTGACCTTTGCTTCGTTCTCCAGGGCGTCCAATTGCACCGCCACTTCCTTCCGCAAGTCGTCCGGCCCCTGATAGTTTCCGCTGCTGAAGTCGAGGCGCAGGACAGGATAGCGAACAGACCAGTCCCAGTGGTCGTGGATGTACAGCCCCTCGAACAGCGGTTCATTGCCCTCGAACAGTTCCTTCAGCGTATCCAGAAACAGGCTTTTGCCAAAGTGCCGTGGACGCGATAAAAAGTAGTGCTTACCTTCGTCGATCAGCCGCTGCATGTAGGCAGTTTTATCGACATAGTAGCAATTTTCCTCGCGGATTTCGCGGAAGGTCTGAATACCAATAGGCAATCTGCGTTTGGTCATATCATGCACCTTTGTCTTTCCATCTCATCCAAAAGCGATATTGTAATCGGGCACCACGCCTGGCGAGACCTCTTCTGACCGACGATAGCAGAGTCGTCAAGACGCAGAACGAATGATTGCGCCATTCGCAATATAGGCACAATACCAAGTGACCAGATAATCCAGTGTGTATGCCACGAAAGCTATGACATCATGCATCTTCGAGCTTCAATTTTGCCCTTAAAGTGCGTCGAACACGCCGCATAACTTTAACCGCCTCTTTTGACTCTTCAACAGTGGCATTTTCCCCAGGATAGCGAAATTCAACGGCAAATGGGGACAGGAAGTTCAGATCATCTCGAAGTATCTCAAGTTCAGTATCAATATCTACAGCGAAATCTAACAGTGCCAAAAGATCGTGAATTCTTGGAAAATGAATGCGATGAAGGACCAGAAAGGCTTTGAGATACTTTTCTATACACTGCTGCGCGCAAAAACACACATTGTCGGGAACAGGTTCTTTGCGTTTCCGAACCATTGTCGTGGCAGTGCGAAAGTCTTCTTCTGCTTTATAGACCCACGCTTGTATATCACCCGGCGGATTTGTAGAGGGTGCGTCCAAGTTTGAAAATTTCCTCGAGAAATGGATCAAAGTTTTGCAGATGGGTTTGAATTTCTTCAGGTGTACGCACGACAATATCCATCGCAACGTATTTGGGACGACAAATGCGAGCAATTGCGGCACTTCGCGCTGTTGGACGCAAATCTGTATCCATAATGACGAGCAAATCTAAATCGCTATCGGTCTTTGGCTCGCCATAAGCATAAGAGCCGAAGAGGATAATCTGATCTGGATGAAAGTGTTCGACAATTTTGTTTGCGATCTCATCCAAAAGCGATTCTGTTATTTTTTGTTCTTTCGCATTCATACACTAAGCATTTCCTACTTTTGGCTAAAGATTTCGCCTCCACCGCGTGTTCAGCCGGCACCGCAGTGCTCGAAGACGATCCAAAACGGGCTGAATCGCGTCGAGAATGCCGTGCTCTTTAGTTCGCAAGACGACGGGCACTGTCTAAGTCCTGTTGGAGGTCGTCCTCGGTCAGTTGGAAAGTATCAACGCCATATTCGGCGAGTTTTGTCAGAAATAAGGGCTTGGGAATGCCAGCCAGCTTGGCTGCCCCTCCCGAGGACAAACGGCCCAATTCGTAGAGCTTGACGGCGATGAGGAGCTTGGCCTCTTCGCTGAACTGCTTGGGTGTATATCCGAGAGCCAGCAGGACTTCGTCACCGTAATCAATGGTCAATGTTCTCTTCATTGCGTCGTGTCTCCATAAACGCGCTGTCAAAACGGGCGATTCGCCCCTCCACTTTTTGAATATAACGATAAATGCCTATTTGCAATTTACTCGAAAAAATAGGGGTTTTCAAGGTCATTTTTGAATATAAAGATTATTATACTCAAAATTTAAGCCCCTCAAAATGTATCAAAGAGGGGAATCCAAAAAGAGTGACTCTGCCTAAATCTATTCACAAATTCTCCACCCGAAAACGCATTGCACACTTTCACATTATACTATTATATTGATGTTATAACCGAACAGGTGCGTGAATAACGTAGATATGTGAAATAAAAAAGAGCTCCTGGAGTTTATCAGGTATTGTATAAGTTAAACCAAAGGTATGATAATGAAAGGCATGAGAGTACTATTTGAACCGCTTCCGATCGGTCGTCTTGAGGTGCGCCCCAATAGTTGAACCGGTATAAAGGCTAATCAACGGGGCTGGACATCGCCCCGTTTTACACCGCTTGACATTGGGTATCAGCGTGGTATTTTCTCACCAACAGGAGGAGATACCATGTCGAAGAGATCCAAGAAGTCCTATTCCGCTAAACTCAAATTCCAGGTCGTGTTAGAAGCACTGACCTCGGATAAAGGGGACGCAGAAGTCGCTCGCGCTTACGATGTGCATCCGGTGAGTCTGTCAAAATGGAAACGTCAGTTTATAGACAGCGGTGCCGAGATTTTCTCAGGTAATGATACGGTCAAAACGTATGAGTCACGTCTTTCTGAACTGGAGCGCCTGCTGGGTCAGAAAGAAGTAGAACTGGCCTTGCTCAAAATTTTTTTAGGCAACCGTTAAGCGTGTCTGACAAAGTAGAACTGGCCGAAAAGCATAAGGACAAATATGGTCTAAATATGTGCTGCCGTGCCTTAGGCTTGTCCAAAGGGACGCTTCATTATCGTCGCGGTCGGGCCTCTTGTTCACAAGTAGATGAGCAGATCAAGGATGAGATCGTCACCACGATCAGGCATCATCCCGATTATGGGTATCGCCGCATCAAGGAAGATATAAAAGCCCGTACCGGCATCGTGGTCAATCATAAGCGGTTGCGTAAGATATTGTCAACTTATGAGTTGAACTTACCGCGTCATCTGCCAAAACGTGGCAAGAATCCGGTATTGAAGCTGATAAGCCAAGTCGGACAAGACGCTAATTTAGTTCAGAACCGCACCGTTGATCCGCTGTGTGTATTTTGCACCGACTTTACAGAATTGCTCTATTGTCAGGGTCAGAAAAAAGCGTGGTTGATGGCCTTTTTAGACATCCGCACCAGATGGATCGCAGGCTTTGGCGTGGGGGCACATCGCAATCGTGCGCTGGCGATTTATTGTTTGGATCAGTTGCAAAATAACCTGGCTCTTTTGGACAGGAGGCTTTCGGACATCCTCATCCATCACGACCGCGATTCGGTTTACACCTCATACGACTGGTTACATCGTGTGTTGATTGAAGAAGGTGCCCGGATTTCTTTTGCGATGAATGGGGCAAAAGATAATCCGTGGATTGAGTCCTTTTGGGGACGTTTTAAGACCGAAAACCATAGTTTGATTATACAAGCAGAATCTTTGACAGAACTTATCTGTGTGACACAGAAGCAAATGACGTATTACAATCAGGGCCGACGGCATTCTGCCCTGAGCTACCAGACGCCACAAGAAGTGGTGCAGGCCATTCTTATGAGAAATATCACGGCTGATCCTTAGCGTGAATTAGCCTCCTAACTGGTTCAAATTTTGGGTTACAGATCCATACAAGGTCGGAGGATTGGCAATCACGATGACGAATA
The DNA here is from genome assembly GCA_965222605.1 of Candidatus Latescibacterota bacterium. Lineage (GTDB taxonomy): Bacteria > Latescibacterota > UBA2968 > UBA2968 > UBA2968 > VXRD01. The sequence goes on along the minus strand of OZ244960.1, from coordinate 5,463,210 downwards.
AATCAAAATTTGTAGTGGTTGCATTATCGACAATATCGGGGATCTTGTCTGGATTGGTATTGAGATTTGTTGATAAATTTGAAGGAATCCTTGCCGTCCTAAATCCTGTTTTAGACTTAAATTCATGGGTTTGGTATTTCCTTTTATCGTAACTATTTAGGTTGTTGCGTTTAGGGTTATAAAAGTCTATCCTATGTCTGAGTGAGTGATTTATGTTTTGTTTAATGAAAGGATGTGGAATTGCGTCGTCCAGAAGATATTGTTGGCCTTCATCACCTCATAGATGAGTTATTAAGTCGCATTGAGCACTTGGAAGCAGGGCATGAGTGCTTAAGTCTTGAGACTGAGCAATTACGCGAAGAGAACGTGCAATTACGCGAAGAAAATGCCCGCCTCAAGCGGCAAGTAGGTCAAGATAGCCAGAATAGCCATCGTCCCCCATCCAGCGAGGGATATCGCAAAAAGCCAGCCTTTCCCAAGTCGAGTCAGAAGCGTCGGCGCGGTGGTCTGCGCGGTCATAAGGGTCAAACGTTGTCGCAGGTTGAGACCCCGGATGTGGTGGTTCCCCTGCGGGTTGAAAAGTGTTCTTGCGGTCAGGATTTGTCCACCGCTGCCCAAAGTCTGCTTGCGCGTCGCCAATGCTTTGATCTGCCAGAGCCTCGTATGGTGGTGACCGAATATCAGACCTTTGGGTGTTCTTGTTCGCGCTGTGGCGCCTATCACACTTCTCGCTTTCCACCTCCTATCTCTGCGCCGGTGCAATATGGGTCGCGTGTTCGTGCCTTATCCTGTCTGCTCAATGTGGACTATCGGCTTCCGTTCAAGAAAATCAAGCATCTGTTTGAAGACCTGTTTGGGCATGGCATCAATGAAAGCACGCAACAGGATGCCTTGGACTTGGCCTATCGGGGCTTAGAAAAGACCGAATCGGTGATTAAGAAACGGCTGATGGCAAGTCCGGTGGCGCATTTTGATGAGACCGGACTGAGGGTAGCAGGCCGCCTGCACTGGCTGCATGTCTCAAGCACAGGACACGAGACACATTTGTTCGTGCATCAAAAACGGGGACGTGAGGCGTTGCAAGGAGCCGATTCGGTGCTTAACACCTTCCCCGGTTGGGCCGTCCACGATAGCTATGCGAGCTATTTCACCTCTTGGCCTTGTCGCCATAGTCTTTGCGGTGCACATCTCCTGCGCGAACTCACCGATGCCTATGAGAATGGGAGCCGATGGGCCAAGCACATGCACCGCTTCCTCTTAGCCCTTTATCGCATGAGTGTGCAAGGCACAACCAATCTGCCCGAAGCGAAGCAGCCCAAAGCCCGCCAAATCTATCAACGTCTGCTCCTTTATGCCCAAAAGAAGGAACCGCCACCTGTCAAGAAGACTGGCAAGAAGGGACGGGCAAAAGGTAGTCGTGCCTATAACTTACTCCAACGGCTCATCACACATCAAGACGCGGTATTGGCCTTTGCCTTTCACCATGCTGTCCCGTTCACCAATAATCAAGCCGAACGAGACTTGCGCCCGGCAAAAGTCAAACAGAAAGTCGCCACATGCTTTCGCACCTTGGCAGGGGCCAAGAGATATGCACGCCTCCAAGCCTTCCTCTCAACCTTGAGAAAACAGCGCATCCCTGTCTTGAAAGAACTTGCACTGGTCTTGAAAGAACACAACTATACCCTTGATTACTCACATACCTAAATAGTTACCTTTTATCTAATCATTCTTTTTCTTTATATGGATGGTTATGGCTAATTATCGGAATCCCTGCATTTGTGGGGGTATTTATTGTAATTAAGACTATATATAACAAAAACAGTAGGGATAAATATAGAAAAAAAGAAGGTGTGATCTCAGGTCTTAAATTTAGATGGAAAGAGTCTAAAGATTCAATATATAATCTTCAATGCTTTTGTCCGAAGTGTGATTACGAATTAACGAAAGACCGAAACCCGTACGTAGTAACATTTGATTCATGGGCATTGCCCTCCTGCCCACGTTGTGGTTTTAGATCAAATGCTCTGGAACACCATGATTTACGCGATATTGTAGAAAGAGAGATCGAAAGGAAAAGGAGAAGTTTAGAGCAAACTACGGGGACTGTATAGGCTTAGTCACTGGCTTCCAAGCTGCGCTGGCGTATCTTCTGGCTCCTTCCAAAGCCGCACGGTAAACCTGTTTTCTTCCTCGATAAAGTCAGACCATGTTCTTCAACCCTGTCGGGGTTGACACACTAAAGGCGGGAAACTTTCAATGTTTCCATCAGATACCTACAGTTGATCTCAATTTTGTCGTCAACTGAACCTTCGCCTTCGTTTGGACGCGGGGGATCGAGATCGAGCGTGATCCATCCGTCGTAGCCTCGCTCATTCAGCATGGCCCAAATCGCAGGGTGGTCGACGCCGCCGGATCCCAGATCTTTGTACAGAATTTCCTCCGCGTGCATCTCCTTCGTCGGTGTCGGGCCAGTATAACCGCGATACGACGCCTTCGAATCCTTCCAGTGGACGGCGGCCAGTCGGTCGTAATAATCGTCGATGAGCTGAACGGGATCGCCTCCTCCGAGGTTGAGCTGTGCGGTGTCGGGAATCCAGGACACGATATCTGGGTCGGTCTGATCAAGAAGGGCGCGAACTTCCTCCGGCCGCTCGATCGGCCCCCAGATATGCGGGTGTGGAGCGATCGTCACACCCATCTCAAGCGTTCGCTTGCCGAGTTCTGACACAGTTTCCGAGATCGCTTTGATGTCATCCGCGGTTGTTCCGTTCTGCGGGCGGCTACCCATGTTGATCTTGAAGTGCGTGCAGCCGAAGATCTTCAGGAAATCGCGGCAGAAGGCGACATGGTCGGCGATTGTTTCACGACGCTTTGACCGATCGATGAACGCCATCGACTGACCGGGCCCGCCGTTCGAAGCGGTAATGAGCCGTAAACCGTACTCGTCGAGGAGGGCCTTCAGAGTTTGCGGGTCGTCGAGCCAGGCGGTCAGGCCACTGCGGTAAGGTTCGACACCCGGCAGACCGTGCTTAGCAATCAGCTCCGCGGATTCAGTCGTGAAGGCTCCGAAAATGGCGCCGCCCATAGCAAAGTGAATGTTTGATGACATACTGATCTCTCGTAGCGGCCTCATAGCTACTCTCCTTTACAGCAGGATTAATCTCTGGAGATTATATTTTATTTATCCCTGAGTCCGACCGTCATGAGACGCCCTCCTGGTCGAGTCTCCCCTGATAGCAGGCATCATCCCACAGGGTCGCGCGGAAGCGTGGCTCATTACCCGTTAGTACCGCAATCGCATCCTTGCACGCATCGGTGAAACAACGTCGATGGCAGAAATCCGTGCCACCTGCGATGTGAGGGGTTGCCAGCACATTGGAATGCTGACGAAACCAGATATCTGGTGGCGGAGGTTCAGGTGCGAACACATCAATCGCCGCAGCAATCTCTTCGGCCTTAATGCGTTCCCACAGCGCGTCCTGCTCAACCACTGCCATGCGCGTGACAAGCACAAACAAAGCACCCCGTGGCAAGGCGTTGATAACTTCTCTGCTGATAATCTGCTGGGTTGTTGGCGTCGGAGGAAGGCCGACGACGAAGACTTCGCTGAACGCAGCCAGTTCCTCAAGTGATCGGGCACGCTCGACACCGTGTGCTGCAAGTGTGGCATCTGCGACATAGGGGTCGTAGCTTCTCGTGGTGCACTTGAATGGCGCAATCAGTTCGGCGTAACGCCGGTTGATGCTGCCGAATCCGGCGAGTCCCACACGCCTGCCTGTCAGGTCACCATGGACAAAGCCTGGCTTGTCCCACGCGTGAGACTTCCATTTGCCCTGGCGTGCGAGGTAGAGCGATTCTGGGATATCGCGGATAAGATTGAGTGTCATGGCCAGCGCAAACTCGGCAACCGATGGCGTCATGCCGCGCGAAGTATCAATAAGCGGAATGTCGCGATCTGCCAACTCCTGTATGTCAACCCAACCATCGAAGCGATTGTCAAACGTCCCCGCCAAAACCTTCAGCCGCTCAGCAGATTGCCAGTCTTGAGGGGTGGTTGCAGGACGGTGCCAGGGGCCTATCACAATGCCATCGGCAACGGGAACGCGCTCGAGGAATCGCGTGAATGCTTCCTTGTCCTGTTGGTCAATCTGGCGGACGATTTCGACTTCGCTCTGAGTCTCAAGGAGCGCACAGCCTTCCTCGGTGTACTTCCGCTGTCGATGGAAATCCGTCTCGAATACAAGAAAGTACATGGGTTTTCCTCCTCCCATCTAACGAATGTGTTTGTGAACCTCATCTCTGACTTTGCCCGGTCGCGAAGTTCGGGTTTATGTGTGTTTCGGGGTGAATTACCTGCTAAAACTGATCGATGGGCTGGCCAAACTTTTCGAGGTAATCCTCATGCAGCATCTGCTCGTAGGTGGTCAGTCCCTCAATCGGCAGTTTCACCGGAGCCATATTGTTCAGAGAAGACTCGTAAATCGCCATGGCCATCTCAACATCCTTGCGTCCTTCCACGCCATATTCTGCCGGTTCATCATTGAGCGCCGCATTGGCGATGCTCATAATCTCGGAAGCGTGACCGATACACCAATCGTCGATGGCATAGTCGCGAAACGGATTCTCATAGACGGTCTCAGGGTCCGTGTGCGCGACGATCCGCTGCAGCACATCCACGCCATCAATTTGACGACGTTCGGTTTCGACAGGAATGTCCTGCATCTCCTCGCCGATGCGCAAACGCAGGGGGATCTCCGGGCCGAAATAGTCGGTATCGAGAATACTGCCAAGGGTCCCCGTTATCTGACAGTATTTTTGTGCCTCACCAAGGCGCGACGTCTCGTAGATACCCACGGTACCGTTCTGAAAATCGATCATTGCATGCGCCCAGTCTTCATGGATACTCCTGGGATCCGACCGGTACTTTTGGCTTTCATGTCGTTAATTCCTTACTGGTATGCTGCAGCGTGACGCCGGAGCATCGCAACACTTTCATCCACCTGATCTTCGGAAAGGCTATGCAGAATGACCGGCACGTCGAAGGGTAGCCCACAGAGTAACGATACATAATGGGCGTAATCGAGCTTGCCGGTACCAGCGGCGAGATGGCCTGCATCACCGTCCCGATCCAGATCTTTGCCATGGGCAATGGCGATATGATCACCCAGCAACTCAAAGGCCTCGTCAAGAATTTCGGTCATGCGCGGCAATTCGCCCTCACCAAAGAGATTTGCTGCGTCTATGACCACTTTAAGATTTGCCGAACCCATCTCGTCAATCAGACGCCGGCTCTTTTTCGCCGTATTGGCGACGTTGTTGACTTCCGGTTCGAACGCAATGGTGACGCCGGCCGCTTCGGCAACCGGCAGTACCTGTTCCAGGGTATTGTGTAACACCTGCCAGGCTTCTTCTGTTTCGTTATCCGGGTGTTTACGCCACATGCTCTCCGAATCGCGCGATCCGGTACAGGTGGCAATCACCGAGGTACCCATCGGGTCACACGCCGAGATGAGCGATTTCAGATACTCGATAGCTTCCTGACGTTTTTCTTCATCGGGGTGAACCATATTGACAGGACCACCCAGCGCCGCGATGACCATGCCGCGCTTTTCGGTCTCTGCCCGAACCGCAGGTGCCTTTGCGAGTTTATCAGATAGCGAACCCTGCACATTTAGGGATTCCAAATTGAATTGAAGATGCCTGATGTCGTGCCCAAGTATGGCGTCGAGCGTTTCCTCCAGGGTCGGCCGAGCGATGTGACCTGACATAATTCCTACTTGCATGGTGTGTCCTCAGGTTATTAGCCAGCGATTGCTGGCTGATTGGTTAGAAGGTCCGTTATTTCCCGCTGTTCCCTGGCATTCAGTTCGTTATAAAGTCGCACCGCGAATCTTGGTGAAGTCGGACACGCAAACATTGCGCTGCACCGCCTTGATGGGTCCCTTCCGATCGGCAATGTCTCCCCCACCGGTCGACGACGTATAGGGAATATCAGAGTGCCAACCTCCAACTTTGCTTTTGCCATCGTCCGGGTCCAGCACTCTAAAGCCCGGCGGATGCCCCAGGTGTAAATCCCGGGTCTGCATATACTGCCTGATCAGCCAGAGGGAGACGGGCTCCGTGACCGCCCTGCCAACAGTGACACTCTGACAGACCTTGACTACTCGTTCCTGAAAAAGTTGTTGTTCACTCATCGCGTCAATTTCTCATAAGGTTAATAATTTTGATATGATTATCTTAATCCATTAATATCATATCTTGACACAAAAGCCAGAAAATCGGCTAAATTAACGCTCTCATATATTCTTGAGTTCGGTTGAATGGAAGCGTCAAGCCTACCCACCCTCGCTCAAAGGAGTCTCCGATGAACATCGATCCCATCCTTCGCGAGCAACGCGCCCGTGTTGCGTTTCTGCGCGACCGATTCCGCAAGAAAGACGCCCAGAACTACGATCCGGACGTCGCCCTTCTTCGGAACTTCGATCCGTTCTTTCCCCGCTTCACAGGACACACGCGTACGGCTTCGATTTGGTACGCCGTACTGCTCCTTTTATCGGACGACCGGACATACGGCACGGATGACGCCGGTGAGGCCAATCGCATCATCCACAGCGTACTCGAGGGCCAGGACCTCGAACCGGGCTCCGAGACCTTCGGCAATTTCTTCTGGATGACGCACTGGGACCGCGTCAAGGATCGAAACGCGGTTTCATTTATCACCATTCCGCTCGTTTACGCCTATCTCGACTTCCAGGACAAGCTGACACCCGAGACGAAGAACGCAATGGAGGCCGCGTTTCCGAATGTCGTAGAGGGCATCCGCAACCACACCGCGAGGTGGCAGTACTCCAACATATATTCCTTGAATATTGGTGGCCGGGTCGCCCTCTCGCACGCCCTCAACGATGCCTCAATCGAAGCCGAGGCAGCCGAAGCCTTCGACGTCTGGGTCAGAGGCACTTCGGAGGACGGGTTCCACGAATTCAACAGCCCGGGGTACACCCCGGTCACCCTCCACGGCCTGGAAGCGGCATGGAACTACGCGCGAGATAGCCAGTTCCGCGATCAGCTAAAACGGACGATGGATCTCATCACCTATCAGCTTGCACTCAATATGTTGCCCAACGGATTCCTGGCAGGGTCGCCTTCCCGGGCGTATCAAAATGACGCGCTACACGGCACGAGCACGGCCTCGGCGTTTTACGGCCACATCAAATTCGGCACCCCGTGTCCACCCGACGCGGGCAACATCTACGTGGGGGCTTTAAATAATGAGATCTTTATCAGACACACTGTGTTTGATTACGTGCCTCCCGATGCCGTCCGCACCCTCGCTCAAGAAAAGGCAGGCATCAGCGAAATCCACGATCGCGGCGTTTCACTTAGCTCGCGACGAACGCACTTCCTGACCCCCAACTGGAGCCTGGCCTCCCAGTGTCTGCAAACCGTGGGCGGCCACTCCCCACCATCCTACATCCTGCTCGTCCGCAACAAGACCGAGGAGCGCGTCAGCGTCCCCCTCATCCCAGACGAATCGTTCCTGCATATGCCGTGCGCGACATTCACGTCTCGCCAGGAAGGCGCTCGCGTCGTGGGGTGCCTCCACTACGAAAGACCGGAAGACGAAGAGGAACGATTCCTGAACGACCCGACGTTCTACTGCGAACCCCGCGTGCTGTTCGGCCTGCGGGACGCCATCCGGGAAGTGCGCATCGGCAACGTGGACTGGGGTGGCGGTGACATACAACTCCAGCCGGGTCAGTCGGTCGCCGTCTCCTACGGCGATCTCTACTATGGGATCGTACCTCTGCTTCTGACTGAGGATGGCGAAGCCCGGCAGGGCCACGCACGTCTGGCCTATGGCGAGGACACCGAGTTGAGGTTGCACCTTCGACTCTACGGAGGAGAGTCATTACAGCGTGGTGATCATCCCCTCGACTGTATCGTCCTCGTAGATGTTCAGGAACCGGATGGGAGTTTCGCTGCCTTCGCGGAGTCCCTTTCCCATTGGTCGCTCTCGCAGGATCTCTCTGGGGACCCGGTCCAGATCAGGGCAGAACATCCCGACCTGCCAGCCATCGGCTTCCCGTACACCGAAGCAGACCCTGACCCAATAGGGGATGCGCTCCACATCTCCCCGGATCTGACCCTTCGACCGGGCGATCTCGTGAATCTGGTCTCCGGCGACGAACCGAGTGACCGATGATATCCACTGAGATTACGCCAGGTCGAAGCGATCGAGATTCATCACCTTGTCCCACGCGTCCACGAAGTCGCGCACGAACACTTGCTGCGCATCGTCACATCCATAGACTTCCGCGATGGATCGAAGCTCGGAGTTTGAACCGAAGACGAGATCTACCCTGGTGCCGGTCCACTTGAGCCCACCGGTCCTATGATCGCGTCCCTCGAACACGTCCTGCGATGTGGAGGTCGCGTTCCACTCGGTGTTCAGGTCGAGCAGATTCACGAAGAAGTCATTGGTCAACGTCCCTGGCCGATCGGTGAACACTCCGTGCTCAGACTGCCCGGTGTTCGCATTCAAGACGCGCATGCCGCCAACGAGCACCGTCATCTCGGGAGCGGTGAGCGTTAGCATACATGCCCGCTCCACCAGCAGGTCTTCCGCTGTACCTTCTTGACCTGCCTGGAGGTAGTTGCGGAACCCGTCTGCGGTGGGTTCGAGCACGGCAAACGACTCCTCGTCGGTCCACTCCTGCGACGCGTCCGTGCGCCCCGGTGTAAAGGGAACCTGCACGTTATGCCCGGCGTTCTGGGCAGCCTGCTCGACGCCTGCGCACCCTGCCAAAACTATCAGATCCGCGAGAGAGACCCGCTTCCCGCCGGTCTGCGAACTGTTGAACTCCGTCTGGATCTGCTCCAGTGTCTGCAGCACCTCGTTGAGCTCGGCCGGGTTGTTTACTTCCCAGTCCTTTTGCGGCGCGAGGCGAATGCGCGCCCCGTTCGCTCCACCGCGTTTGTCGGTGCCGCGGTACGATGCCGACGACGCCCAGGCGGTCGAGACCAGTTGGGAAACGGACAATCCCGAGGCGAGCACCTTCGCCTTGAGGTCGGCGACATCCTGCTCCCCGACCAACTCGTGATCGACGTCGGGGACAGGGTCTTGCCACAACAGCGACTCTGCAGGAACTAAGGGCCCGATATACCGACTAAGGGGTCCCATGTCCCGGTGGAGCAGCTTGAACCACGCCCTGGCGAAGGCGTCCTCAAGATCCGCTGGGTTTTCGAGGAAGTGCTTTGCAATCGGCGCATAATCCGGGTCCACCCTCAGTGAAAGGTCCGTGGTGAGCATCATGGGGGCGTGCTTCTTCGACGGATCGTGCGCGTCCGGCACGGTGGCTACTTCAGCGGCATTCTTGGGAGCATATTGACATTTACCAGCTGGGCTCTTCGCCAGATCCCACTCATAATTGTGCAAATTCTCCATGAAGTTGTTGTCCCACTTCACCGGATTATTGGTCCAGGCGCCTTCCAGGCCGCTGGTGACCGTATCGCTACCTTTGCCACTGCCGTGGCTGTTCTTCCAGCCAAAGCCTTGCTCCTCTATGCTGGCCCCCTCCGGTTCGGGACCGACATTATCCTCAGCGGCAGCACCATGTGCTTTGCCGAACGTGTGGCCGCCGGCAATAAGCGCAACCGTCTCCTCGTCATTCATCGCCATGCGTTTGAACGTCTGGCGAATGTACTTTGCTGCAGCGACCGGGTCCGGGTTGCCGTTCGGCCCCTCCGGGTTCACGTAAATCAGGCCCATGTGGTCGGCACCGAGCGGTCCCTCAAGCTCGCCGTCGGCGTCGTGGCGTTGATCATCGAGCCACGTCGTCTCGGAGCCCCAGTCCGTCTCGTCAGCCTCCCAGACGTCCGGGCGTCCGAAGGCGAAACCAAAGGTCTTGAACCCCATTGACTCCAGAGCGCAGTTGCCGGCAAAGATGAGCAGGTCGGCCCAGGAGAGCTTCCGGCCGTACTTCTGCTTGATCGGCCAGAGCAAGCGGCGCGCCTTGTCCAAGCTCGCGTTGTCGGGCCAGCTATTAAGGGGCGCAAAGCGTTGATGGCCGGAGCCTCCACCACCTCGACCATCACTGATGCGGTAAGTGCCTGCGGCGTGCCAGGTCATGCGGATAAAGAGAGGCCCATAGTGGCCGTAGTCGGCTGGCCACCAGTCTTGCGAGGTCGTCATCACCTCTTCGATGTCCTTCTTCAACTCATCGACGTCAAGGGTCTTAACTGCCTCAGCGTAGTCGAAATCCTTGTCCATCGGATCGGACAGGGGTGAATTCTGGCGGAGAACCTTCAGGTCCAATTGATCTGGCCACCAGTCCTGATTGGAAGTCATTTTATTCCTCCGTAAAATGTTTTGAGAATGGCGCAACCTTTTATAATCGTTGCAAGCCTGCGAATAGGAAGCAATAAATAAATGGTTCTCTCATTCTCAAGCAAGGGGAATTTAGCTTGGGTAATTCAATTTCGCATCGTATTGGCCCATGTGATCAATTCCTACCCTTTCTAATGTTCTTGGGCATAAAAAAAATACGCTGGAAATAACCAGTATCGGAAGCTATATTGTAACGAGAGCAACCAAACCGAAGTCGATTCGAACCTTACAGATTATAGAGAGGAGTAATCAGATGTTTGAATTGATCTTTTTTATGAGCTTTGCCGTTTTCTTTTCTTTTATGTGTTCACTTTTTGAAGCGGCATTGTATTCAGTTCCTATTGGTCATATCGAATCGCTGGCGAAAACTGGCAGTGTTTCTGGCCGGTTATTGAAAAAGTTTAGAGAAAATGTAGATGTGCCCATTGCGGGTATTCTATCACTTAACACAATTGCGCATACAGGTGGAGCCGCCCTTGCTGGAGCGGCAGCGGCAGAAGTTCTGGGTGAGCCGTGGTTGCCGCATTTTTCAGTGGTATTTACCCTGATTATTCTTTTATGTTCTGAGATTATTCCAAAGACGATTGGCGTGGTTTATGCCCGGCATCTTGTATCCTTGATTGCCTATCCCATCCAGTTCTTGATCTGGATACAAGCACCGCTTATCTGGCTGTGCCAATTAGTGACACAGCTAATATCTCCTGGAAAAGTCGAACATGTCGTATCTTCAGAGGAACTCATAGCATTGGTAAATATAGGGCGACAGGCGGGAACCATTGATGCAGAAGAAGGCAGTGCCATTCAAAATATTCTATTGTTAAAAGAGAAAACAGTGCAGGAAATAATGACACCGCGCACGGTCATTTATTCGCTTCAAGCCCAGCAAAAAGTAAGTGAGGTGTTACAAATTGGTGTTCCATCATATAATCGCATTCCCATAGTAGATGAAGATGCAGAAGATGTTGTTGGGATCGTGTACCGTCGGGATATTTTGTCATCGGCTGCCGAAGGTCGCGAAGATATTCCCATTCAAAATCTTTCGCGAGGCGCGCACTTTGTGGTGGAAACGCTGACGTTGGATCGGGTGTTGCACATGTTTCTTGAGCGCAGGCAACATCTGTTTGTCGTGATTGATGAATACGGTGGATTGGCTGGCGTGGTGACCCTGGAAGACGTGCTTGAAGAGATAATTGGACGTGAAATTGTGGATGAGACAGATGAGGTTGTGGATCTGCGCGAACTTGCTCGCCGCCGCCGCCGTCAGGCTATGGAGAACATATAGCGGATTAGGCCCTTAACAAAGGAACCCTGCTATGAAAAGAGACGAGATACGCGATAAGAATTGGAAACAGGAAGTGCTGGACAAGGGATATTTCATCTTTCAGGGATTGTTGAACCAGGACGATATCCCCGTGATCAAAGAGCGCGTTCGGTTTATCGCCAAACGCGATGTGCCCTGGATGCGGGCGATCAGGCCAAAAAATCAATATCTGGATTATTTGCCCGTGTGTGAAAATGGCCACCCCCTCGATTTACCGAAAGAATTCCTGATTAATGAAGATCAAGTACTGGCGATGGCGAGTTAGGGAAATCTGATTCCTGTTTTTGAAGAGGACGCGAGTATGCAAGAAAAACCGAATATTCTGCTCATTCTTACGGATCAACAGCACTGGGATCTGGTGGGGCGTATGCTTTCTGAGTTGGAAACGCTCGGCCTGGCGGAAAACACGCTTGTTGTATTTTCCACAGATCACGGAGACAATATGGGGGCACACAAGCTGTTTGAAAAAGGACCTTTTTTTGATGAGGAGAGTTTTCGCCTGCCTCTGATTGCAGCGCATCCCGAATGCCAACAGCCAGGCCGAGAGAACGACGAATTTGTCTATCTGCAGGATCTGTTTCCGAGTTTTTTGGAAGTCGCAGGTCTAACACCTGATATTGTACCCGACACGCAGAGCATTCTTTCGCTGTTGAAGGGGGAGGATGAACCAACGGGTCGCGACAGCGTGTATTGTCAGTTCAACGGTCAGATTCAGGAGCACAAGTCTCGTATGGTGCGCACCAGGACGCACAAGTTTGTGTTTAATCAATCGGATCTTGGAGAGCTCTATGATCTCGAAAACGATCCGCACGAATTGCACAACCTCTACGGTCTCGAGACACACGAGGCGCTGCAGGAATCGCTGATGCAATGTATGCAAGATCACATGGAACGCGTGAAGGATCCGATGCTCGGTGAGTTCAGGCGGGTGCGATATATTTACTGATCGCTCGACTTTCTGGAGAATAGTTATGAATGTTGTGATTTTAATGACCGATCAGCACGCGCATTCCTTTCTCGGGTGTGCGGGTTATCCGGGGTTGCAAACACCAACGTATGATCGTTTGGCTCAGGAGGGCATTCGGTTTACGCAGGCAACGTGTGCTGTGTCGCCGTGTTTGCCGAGTCGCCATTCGATGTTGCACGGGCGATATGCGTTTCAGTCTGGGATTTATTCCAATCGGCATTTATTAGATCCTGCACAAATCCCCGAGTGGACAATGGGAAAGGCGTTTGGGCAGGCAGGTTTTGTAACGGGTGCCTTTGGCAAGATGCATACAATGCCGTATCAGGCGGCTGTTGAACGCAACAACTATTACGGATTTGATCATCGGGCAGGGCCGTTTCACGAGACGGGCGAGCGCATGGACAGCCATTTTGTGGCGGAGCATCGGGATTGGGTGGAGACGGTGATGGGCGAGCGGGAAGCGCGTGGGATTAGTCAGGGTGGAGACAATTGTGCGGCGGCATTTAAGGGGTTTACGACAAGCTTGAGGTTAGCGCAAACGCGCGACTGGTGGGTTGGCGGACAGGCTGCTGCCTTTGTGGAAGAGAACAAGGACAATCCGTTTTTCATGATTTGCAGTTTGTCAGGGCCTCATGCACCTCATGTAACGCCAGCTAATTTGGCAGATTTATATGACCCTGCTGACGTTGCGTTACCACCTGAACCGCCGGATAATTTACCCGATCGGGATGCTTATCCCAATTTTGTCGGATTAGAGCGAGAAGAACTACGAGATGCGATTGCAAATTACATGGCTTTTGTCACGGCCTGCGACCGGTGTCATCAGCAAGTGATAGACGCTTTGGATCGCAATGGATTGTACGATGACACGCTGATCATTTTTCTTTCTGACCACGGTGAACTGTTGGGATCGCGAGGGGTAACCGCATTTTCGAAATACAATCTCTACGAACAGGCCATTCGCATTCCATTCATTGTGAAACCGCCAAAGGAATTTCAAACGGGTTTGGTGAGCGATTCACTTGTGAATCTGTTGGATGTACTACCTACAGCGTTCGATTTTGCGGGGATGGATATTCCTGTGCATTTACCTGGCATGAGTTTGAAGTCGCTGGTTGATGGTCGTGAACTTGAACGTGAGGTGGCGATTACGGAGTTACAGCGTCAGCGAGATTTGAACCTGAGCATTCGCACGCAGGAGTGGAAATATATTCATGGACCTTATGGACCAGAGCTTTATCACATTGCTGAAGACCCGTATGAGTTTGTGAATTTGGCAAATGACCCGGCACATTCACCGCGAATTACAGAACTACAAGCAGGCGCAATGGCTGAGTATCGGAAGGCGTTTGAGCGCGGATCAAAACAGTGGGTGGATTATCCGACACAACAGTGGAATGTGATGACGCTTTAAATAGAGTTTCAATAGGAGAAAGATGAAGTGACCCCTATGCCCGCACAGGAGATCTGAGCCTTGGCAGATATAATAAAGATTGGTACAGCACAACGAGACATCACACCATCTACAGGATCGGCTATGGGTGCTTTTCCTGTAAACCGCTCGCCCATGCAACCTCGCATTGCAGAAGGTATCCATGACCCATTATACGTCAAAGCGCTGGCACTATCTGACGATACGACCACTATCGTCATTTGCTCGGCAGATCTCCTGAGCTTTCAGTGGATCGACGTGGATGCCATGCGCAATGCTTTTGCCGCACAATCCGATCTTCCACCCGAAAACCTGATCCTGTGTGGCACCCACAATCACAGTGGCCCAGAATGCATCTATTACTTTGGCGGGAGCCCCGAAGATGATGCGATTGTTCACATAAGAAAGCAGGTTGTCGATGCTGCTGTCGAGTCTATAACCAATCTTAAACCCGCCACACTCTCAACAGGCTCTGTCAACACCGACCTCGCCTACAACAGACGCCAGATATTGCCCGACGGAAGCTTTAAATCGTTTAACCGCAATCCTGAAAAACTGCCCAACGGCCCTGTTGACCCTGCAGTCACTGTCCTGCGATTCGACACACCCAATGGCCAACCCATCACGACCGCAATCCACTTTACCGCTCATCCCGTCATCATGATGACCGCTAATCGTCTCTTCACCGCCGAATATCCCGGCGCAACCCGTCACCACTTTGAAGCAGGCACACCTGTACCTTTCTCAATATTTCTACAAGGGGCATGTGGCAACATACTTCCGATTCAGGAACCCAGAGACAATTATGATACGGTCGAAGAAATGGGCAAAGCGCTCGCCAGAGAAGCCATCGTTGCCTGGATACAAGCAACGCCAGAAACAAATCTTTCACTTAAAGTAGAGCGCTGGCAAGACACACTTCCCAACCGATACACAAACGAAAAAACCATCCGAATCGAAATCCCCACCATCCGCATAAGCGACGACCTGGCACTCGTCTTCTGGCAGGGTGAACCCTTCATCGAGCTATCTCTATCCACCCAATCGTCATCGCCCTTTGCGCGCACGATTGTCATGGGCTATTCCCAAGGTTCATGTGGCTATGTACCAAATCGCCGCGCGTATAACTTCGGTGGCTACGGCGTTACCCCCTACCCAAACGACCCACTCGAATACAACCGCGCCTGCGTTGTTCCCGGCACAGGTGAACGCTGGATTGACGAAACACAAACCTTACTCACAAAACTGCACGATCAATAAAAAAACCTGCAAATATTCATCCCGCAAGGAGCGCTTCAATGCCTAAACTCGCAATCAACGGTGGTTCAAAAACGGTTACTAAAGACCTGCGCCAACCCTGGCCGGTTCACGATGAACGCGAAGAAAAAGCTGTTATCGACGTCCTTCGCAGTCACAAATGGGGGCGCAGTGGCTTTGACTATTACAACCATGGCGACAGCAAACTCTACGCATTTGAACAGGCCTTTGCAGAATTTCACGACAGCAAATACGCCCTTGCTGTCTCCACAGGCACCACAGCACTCGAAACCTGCTTGCGAGCCCTCGGCGTCGAAGCTGGCTGTGAAGTCATTGTCCCTGCGTCAACTTACATTGCGTCTGCTTCCTGCGTCATGATTTGCAATGGCATTCCCATCTTTGCCGACATCGACCCGCGCAACTACACCATCGATCCCAAAAGCGTAGAAGCCCTCATCACGCCGCGCACTCGGGCAGTGGTTGCCGTAGATATGGGCGGCATGCCCTGCGATACAGATGCTTTAGGTGACATCTGCCGCAAACACAACATCGGCCTGGTCAGTGACTGTTCTCATGCGCACGGCGGGCAATGGAGAGGCAAAGGCGTGGGATCTCACGCCGACATTGCTGGTTTCTCCTGCATGCCCGGCAAGGTACTCGCCATAGGCGAAGGCGGCGTGGTGATGACCAAAGACGAAAGCCTGTACGAAAAAGCCTTTCGGTATCATCACGCAGGCCGAGACAGAGGCGAAGAAAGTCTGAACTTCACCTGGCCTGCCACAACCTTAAGACTGGGCGAATTTGAAGCGGCCATCGGCCTGATCGCACTCACCCGCCTCGAAGAACAGGCAGAAATTCGGTGGAAAAATCTCAAGTATTTCCACAAAGGAATGGAATCTATTCCCGGACTCACTGGTCTCGACATTGACGAGCGCGTCACCCGCTGGAACCCCTATCGCTGGCACTTCAAATTTATCTCCGAAGAATTTGAAGGCATCCACCGCGACCGATTCCGCAAAGCGCTCCAGGCCGAAGGCGTGCCCTGTGGCATTGGCCCGACAAAGCCCCTCTATCAATTTAGCATGTTTGCCAGCGGCAAATGGGGCGAAACAGGCTGTCCAATCCGCTGCCCGTTGTACCAGGCTGATCCCATCGACTACACCAAAGTCTATTGTCCCGAAGCCGAGCGCATTCACGAAACCGAAGCCCTTGATCTCACGCACCGCATTCTTCTCGGACCGCGCGAAAACATGGACCTCATTCTCGAAGCGTTCCAAAAATTGCGGGATAATGTTGATGAATTGAAGACGAGCTGATGTCTATTTTAATGAGGGGATCCTGGAGTTGTATCCGTTGAAATTAGAGGATTAAGACAATGAAAAAGAGACCTCGTTCATTTCTCTATTGGTTACTCGTTTTGGGCATTCTTTTACCGGGTCGTCTCGCGGCTTCGGTCGAATATGATGCAAAGATCCCGCAGTTGGTGTTCGCGGCGCAGGAACTAAACGAGGCATTAAAAGAGGCGGGGCGGGAGATTCGGCGCAGAACAATATTGAAACGGTCTGGGATTTTGATTTCTGGAAAGCCTATCTCGATGACCTGGCGCGCTATCGCTACAATGTGCTGAGCCTGTCATCCCTTTCCTTCCATTATCAAGCTGGAGGACTATCCCGAGGTGGCACTGGACGATGTCTATCGCATCGGCGTCGATATTTATCCGCACTATAAAAATAAGTGGCAGGATGTGGATTTTGATAAACCGAGCTCAGTTTTTACCGGCAATGTGATCAACTATGATTTCTTACCCACCTTCGTTGATTGGGCTGGTGGCGACTCGGAAGAATTGCAGAACATTGACGGTGTCAGCCTCGCGGATTACATGGCTGGAAAAGAGCCTAACAGGGGCTTTCTGAATCGCTATCTTTATTTTCATTATCCTCATTATCGGAGATCTGTGCCACATTCGGTCATTATTTCTGGTTCGTCCAAGGTGATCCATTTTTACGAACGACCGAATATTCCGATGTTGTTCGACCTTTCTGGCGACATTGGCGAGGTTACCAATATTGCAAAGCAGAATCCGGAAACACACCAGAAACTCTACGATGAGATGATGGGCTATTTTGAACAGGTCGGGGCTCGATTTCCGAAGGTAAACCCGGATTATGATCCGGAGATTTACAAGAGTGATAAAAAAACCAGAGAGCGTATTCAATGGGGACCGTTTGAAGGACAGCGCACTCTGGATGACGATGAAATTTAGGCGATATAGCTCATTTTATGAAAGGAGATCGAAAATGCTGACGCCACAACAGTATGAATTTTTTCAACAAGAGGGCTATCTCTTAGTCCCGGATCTGTTCTCGACCAGCCAATTGTCAGCGGTGCTTGAGGCCGTGGAAGAAAACGCTTATGGAAAGTCTTTTCCCGAGTTCATTGCCGAAATGAAGGCCAATCCTGACCTTGAGGAGAAGCTGCGCCTACCCGGAGGAGGTCTCGGGTTTGGCGGCCCCAGATCGCAGTTCGGTGACATTCCAACAGGTGTAGAATCCATTGACCAGATCCTGGAACACGATCCTTTTCTGGATGCTCTGGAACAGGTTCTGGATACGCCTGATATACACTACCACCATGGTTACGTCTATGTCCGAAACGGCAGAATAGATAGACGGACCCCAACGAAGCCAGAAACCGAGTTTCACCTGGATTGGGCCAAACCCTTTATTCCTCCTCACCCAGATTGGCAGCGGTATGGTCATATTCAGGCCTGGGTCTTTCTGGACGATATTGATGAAGATTGTGCGCCTGTTCGGTTGGTCCCAAGAGTACACGACAAAATGGGCGATATCTTGCGCGTGATTGAGGACCACGGCTTGGGCTTTGGCGACATCCGCAAGGTGCCTCACTCTTACCGCTTTGCCGATATCCGCAAAATTCTTCACGCGCAGGAACCCGTCTCAATCACTGGGAAAGCTGGCAGCGTTCTATTCTATAGTTCACACACGCCACACGCAGCACAACCTTTTGCAGACAAGGACAGACAGCGTGCGGTTATTTTCTTCTCGATAGGACGCAGAGACACCATGGCATGGACATCGACAGCAAAAAGGGAAGCTGGAGTGAGTCGGCGCTTGAAACCCTTTTTGGCAAAAACGACATCAAGGGTTCGAAGTCTCTTCGGCTGGCCAAAACCCGGTGACGCAATGTACACCCCCATCTCCGTTGAACTGATAAAAAACGCGTATCCAGAAATGGACATCAGCGACTACCTTTGAAGAACTGGATTTCTAAAAAACCGGACGCGATGCCCCAAAACCTTAAATTGAAAAAACCTTAAATTGAAACGAGAAGACTACTTTCAATGGGCTGAACGAGCTGCACGGTGGGGATCCGAATACCTGGCCACGCTTGAAGAGCGGCCCGTTCGGGCGCAGACCGCACCGGGCGAGATCGCTGCGATGCTGCCTCTATCGCCACCAGAAGAACCGGTAGGCATGGAGACGATCTTCGCCGACTTCGAGCGCATTGTGCCGGACGGCATGACGCATTGGCAACACCGGTGCTTTTTTGCGTACTTCAGCGCCAACGCTGCGCCGGCTTCGATGATCGCCGAGAATTTGACGGCGGTCATGGCGGCCCAGTGCATGCTCTGGCAGACCTCACCCGCAGCTACGGAAATTGAGACTCGGATGGTCGACTGGATGCGCCAGGCACTCGGGCTACCAGAAGGATTCCAGGGGGTTATCCAGGATACGGCAACGTCGGCAAATGTCTGTGCTGTACTAACGATGCGCGAGCGCACACTCGGCTGGCGAGGAATCGATTCTGGAATAGCGGGAGAGAAACAACTCCGGATCTACGCCTCGCCGGAGACCCACTCGTCGGTTGACAAGGCGATTCGCATCGCCGGTATCGGCCAACGGAATCTGGTCAAAGTCCCGACTGATGGTTCCTGGGCACTTGACCCGGAGGCGCTCCGCCGGGCGATCAACGCTGATCGTGCCGCGGGTTTTCTTCCGGCCGGTGTCGTCCTCTGTGTTGGAGGCACGTCAATTGGTGCGTCCGACCATGTGCACCAGACCATCGAAGTGGCACGAGAGCATGATCTCTACGTCCACATCGACGCCGCGTGGGCCGGTTCCGCGATGATCTGTCCTGAGCTACGGGAGTTGTGGGAGGGTGTCGAGGGAACTGACAGCATCGCCTTCAATCCCCACAAGTGGCTCGGTGCGCAGTTCGACTGCTCGATCCAGTTTCTTGCGGACCCGGAAGCACAGGTTCGCACCCTCGGTATCCGTCCGGATTACCTCCAGACCCTCGGCCAAACCGAGATCACCAATTACAGCGAGTGGACGATCCCCCTGGGGCGCCGATTCCGAGCCCTCAAGCTCTGGTTCCTGCTCCGTGCCCACGGTCTCAAAGACCTCCGACAACGCATCCGGAACCATATTGCCTGGGCTGAGGAGGCCGCCGCCGCGATCACATTGCTGGACGGCTTTCGCCTGACAACGGACTGCCATCTTTCGCTCTTCACGTTCCAGTACGCCCCCGACGGTGAGAACGCCAACGACGCCACCGAACGCCTGCTCCGCGCGGTCAATGATGACGGCCGAATCTACCTGACGCAGACGATCCATGAAGGACAGTTCGTCATTCGCTTCCAGGTCGGGCAATTCGACTGCCGCAGGGAGGATGTTCTCCTCGCGGTCGATGTACTGCGCGAACTGGCCTATGCGAGCCACCCCGAGCCTTAGAACCTGTCTGACACCCATAGAGGTCCAGGTCAGTCCCTGGCAAGGTTTTGGATTTCCTGTTGTGTGAGGCCCCGGCGATAGATACGGATGTCTCGCAGGGCACCTTTGAAATAGTCGTGGGCACCAAAGCCGATTAAGAGGGGACAGTTGGGGTTGAGGTCGTAGCGTTTTGGATTGAAGCTGTCTGTTGTAGCGACAGGGGTTCCATCGACGTACAGGGTCAGAACGCCGCCTTGCTTGACTGCGGCTACGTGTCGCCATCCTTCGGGAAATGTGTGGTCCCAGGTGGCGACTTTGCCGGCTTCGACTGAATAGACATGTCCGGACGGCAGGGTGCCGGCATAGAGGCGGCCCTGATAAACGGCCATGGACCAGACCCGCCGCAGGGGCGCGGGCGTGCGGTCCAGAGACTCCAGGAATGTGAACTGATTGCCGTCCATCCGCCAGACGTTGGCCATTGGGAGCGAGCCGATATAGACTTTGCCGTTGTAAAGTCCCATGGCCATGATTTCGCGTTCGTACCCGGCCCGGCCCAGACAGGTCCAGGTCGTGTCGCCGTCATATCGATAGACTTCGCCCTGAGGCCAGGTGCCGACATAGAGCTGGCCCTTGAAAGTGACCGCCGAGTAGGTCTGGGTGGAGGTTTCGGGACAGCCGCAGTCGGTCCATTCGGTGCTGCCTTCGTAGCGAAGAACCGGGCCGCCGTTGACGAGGGTGTAGAGCCGGTCCCGATAGATGGTGAAACTCATCAGCCGCACGTCTGGACCTATGGGCGTCCAGGTGGTGCCGCCATCATAGACAAAGGCGCCCTCGCGATAGAGGCTGGTGGCGTAGAGCCGACCCTGGTAGACTGTGAGGGCGGTGGCGTTGTCGGCTTTGCCCGTGTCATGTCCCGTGGTAGGTGTCTCTTCGGGTGTGGCGTCTTCGATGCCTGGATGCCCGCAGAAGGTCCATTGGCCGTCGGCATCGACTCGATAGACCTGGCCGCCGGGTGTGGTGTTCAGGGGATCGCCCAGGGCGGAGCCGTTGCAATTATACCGGCCGAGGGCGCAGTAGAGCGCGCCTTTAAATTCGACGACGGCGTTGACAGTGTTGCATCCGACTGGATTGCCCAGGTCGGTCCAGCGTTTTTCCCCTTCGTAGCGCCACAGGTGGCCGACCTCTTCTTTGCCGTTCTCGAAGGTGCCGGCGTACAGGTGTCCCCCCAGTGTTGAAAGTGCAGATATTTTGACTGCCTGACCGGGACGGCCGCAATCGGTCCAGGACCCGAGATGCCCGTTGTCGATGCCGAAGTGGAGGTTGCGGTAATTCGATTGGGCGGTGGAGGTCATTCCGGTATGGGTGAGGACCGAGATCTGCCACCCCTGGCGGGTTTTCGGATCGAATTGGCTGAGGATGTCGCCGACCACTTCGGTTTCTTCCGTGTGGATCCATCCGGCGCATGAAAAATCGCCTGTCCCTATAGACAGGTTGCAGGGAACTTCCAGAAAGGTTTCCGCCCCGTTGAATTGGGCGCTTTTTTGTCCGCCTGATTCCCCAATTTCAACGCCGTGATTTTGGATGGACAGGCCACTTTCGGAATGGTCTTTCAGATTTTCCCGGAACGGCCAGTGGGCGATCAGGTCGGGGTCGCTGACTCGCAACATGATTTCTCCTCGGTTGGGCGGTTAAAAGCAGAGCAAGGTCTATGGCCGAAAATACGTCTCGCAAGCCGAATTGTCAAAAAAATAGGAACGTTAAGCACCATCCCTGCCGATACAGGCATCGCATGCGTATGAACAGCACAAGACCAACATCCTTCACTCGTGGATCGACACGACATACGCACTCTAAAAGGAAATAGACCTATGTGTGCTCAGAAATTGGCTCCTGTTCATCCCGGGAAAGTGTTGATGGAAAACAATCCCAATATCATCTTCATGGTCGCCGACAACCTCGGTTGCGAAGCAGTCGATTATTATGGCGAAGGGATATTCGAAACTCCCAGATTGAACACAATGGCGAGCGAAGGGGTTGTCTTCGACAACTGCCTGATCGCAACCCCTCTGTGTTCACCAGCGCGTTGCGCCTGGAACACAGGCAGGCATCCGTATCGGGTTGGCATCAACTCACAGACCCGTCCAGATAATCCGGAATCCGGACTCTCGCTCGAGGAAGTCTCTATAGCCAGACTTTTGCGAAATGCCGGATACACAACAGGGCTGTTTGGAAAATGGAACCTGGGATATGCTGCAACATTCAACCCGCTACACCACGGCTTTCATGAATTTTACGGGAGCAACGCTGGCCATGCCGACTACTACACCCACCTTTACAACCGCGACATGAAGAGCCACTTTTTTCGCGGTCTGGAACCCATAGCGCACGAGGGCTACTTCGACACCCTGTTTACGGATGAAGCCATCAAATTTATCAACCGTCAATCCCAAAAGCCCGAGCCCTTCTACCTGAATCTCGCCTTTTATGCCCCACACGGTCCCTATCAGGCCCCGCCCGGATACTATCACAGCGACGATCCAATGGTAAACTACCAATATATGGTCGAATACCTGGACCTGTGCGTGGGGCGCGTGCTGGATGCGGTACACCATGCCGGTATTGCGGAAAATACGCTCATCGTATTCCTGAGCGATCAGGGAGGCAGCCGGACCAATGGTTATGGTCGAACCCTCTGGGAGCGTTCGCTCAGGGTCATCTGCAACGCGGTCTGGTCGGGAACAATCGCTCCAAATACAAAAATCAACACGCCCTGGATACACTATGATCTCTACGCGACATTCGCCGCTCTCGCCGGTGCAACTGTGCCCGACGATCGCGTCATTGACGCCCAAAACGTGTGGCCTCTTTTCGAAGGCAAAGAGCAGTGCCTGGACCGCCCCATGCACTGGACGTATAGAACAGAGGACGCGGTCCGTGAGGGAAATCTAAAACTCCACGCCACAGACGGCAAACCAGACGGCCTGTTCGATCTGAGTACTGATCCCGAAGAACAACGCGATCTGCGCGCCACCACCCCTGAAAAAGTTGAGAAGATGATGGCAGAACACCTTGTCTGGAAACAAGCGTGTGAAGCCCTACAAACATCAAAAGCCTGAGACGCATAACCTCAATAGAACCTGTCTGACACCTCGTGAGAGTTCATCATGATTCCATACGTAAAAGACACATCGAAGTGGGAAGATTGGCAACGCGACTACCGATTTGGCCTCATCCTTATCATGCCCCCTTCAGAGGTATCGCAGGAGATCGACCTCTTGCGAGCAAAGTATGATCTCCGCTCAGCTGCCTCTTGTCCGACGCACATATCTTTGTCAGATCCCTTGAGCCGGGAAATGACGCCTAATCTTATCAATGAAATCAACAACGTCATTACTGATGTCCAGCCATTCACTCTTTATTACGACAAGCCGCATGCCTCAACCAGGCACCCTGGTGTCTCGTATCCTATAAGGCCACAAGAGCCTATCGATAATTTAAAGCAGATCCTCCACGGGACATCGGCATTTTCCGGCGAAGCGTATCACAGGCGCAACATAGCTCCGCACATGACCATCGCCGAGTTCATATCCATAGACGAGAGCCTTGAGCTTTGTGCAAGGCTCCAAAATTCAGCTCCGTCTGGCTCTTTTTTATGTGATAAACTGGCGTTCGTCGTACCCGATGAGAGTTTTCGGTTCAAAAAGAGGGGAACGTTCTTTCTTACCGATTGATGTCATCCCGAAAAACCCGCCGAACGATGGGATTCTCTTCGTCGATCACTCCCAGACGGGAAGAAGCGGAAATCTCGGGCACGCACTCGTCGAGTATGAAGACGGGAAGATCCTCGCCTTTTATCTCAACTGCTCCGATGACAACAAAGGTCACAAAGAGGGAATATTCATGTTGAAAATTCGTCGTTATCAGGCTTCTGACCACAATGAAGTCTGGAATCTACACAACTTAGCACTGGATCAGGTTGGAGCGAATGCAGGTAGCGGCACTCAAGACAATGACCTTCATGCTATTAAAGAGACATATATAGCTGACAAAGGCGAGTTTTTAGCAGGATTCTGCGAAGAGAAATTGGTTGCAATGGGTGCCTTGCAACGAATTTTAGATGACAAGGCAGAAATTAAAAGGATGCGCGTTCATCCTGATTTTCAAAGACGAGGATTTGGTCAGACGATTCTGAATAGACTTGAGATGAGAGCAGATGATTTGGGGTATAAAATACTCTGCCTGGATACAACAGTGCAGCAGATTGCGGCTCGCAAACTATATGAAAAGAACGGATATTGTGAAATTGAACGACAGAACATATCCGGGTTCGATGTGATTTTTTTTGAAAAGAGGCTATGAATTGAGGAAGGCCAAAAGGGAATCCGTTGAAAATGTCTCTCATTGTTGGTGACGACCCCGGGCCTATTTGGGTAAGGCCATTATTGGGTCCTATCTCCGAAAAAGTCCCGACGGTCGTGTGCAATCTTCTCAATGCTGTCGATGTCGTCATCGGAGAGTCCCTCATAGACCTTTGCAGCCAGTTCAAGAAGATCATCGAAACTCTCTTCAAAAGGCGTTTCTATTTCAATACGAACGTGCTGACCCTCAGACAATTTAGGGGGTTTCAAAGGTTTGAAGACTCCATTTTCATATACGGCATCCATAGTCTGTTTCATCGTGTCCCGTACCTCCCCCATTAAAATAGTTGAGAACTTTTAAGCCAATCATGAAACAAAACGCTAACAGTCCATCTCTAATGAGATGTAAGAGAATATAGCTGGTTTTCAATTTAGCATCAAGCAATATTCTTGTAAGATATTTATTTTCAACCATATACAACTCACTTGATGTGTGATTTTGTGGAGGTTTTATGGAAGGTTATCGAGGTATCAGAGCTAAACTCTATGATGCTCGAGAAGACGCACTGAAAACAAAAGATGATATAGAATTTTATATTCAAGAAGTCCAGAATGCGGGAAGCCCAGTTTTGGAACTCGGATGTGGGACAGGGCGAGTGCTGATCCCAATGGCTGAATCCGGTTTAGATGTTTTTGGGCTTGAGCCATCTTCTGAGATGCTTGAATTAGCGAACGAAAATGTCTCGAAGCTCAGTAATGAAGTTCAGGAGCGTATAAACCTCGTTGCAGGCGACATGCGTGATTTTTCGCTGAAAAACCGATTCAACACCATCTTGATTCCCTACAGAGCTTTCCACCATATCTTAACACCAGAAGACCAAAGAAAGTCCCTTTTGTGCATCAATGAGCATCTTTTAGATAATGGACTTCTGATAATACATAATGGTGATCCCAGTTTGGATGAGCTTGTCTCCGCATCTGGTGGAGGTACAGCATTGAAAAAGCTACAAGAGTTGAATCATCCGGAGACGGGAAATCGTGTTATACTTTGGGGAAGTCGAAAATGTGATCTTGAGACCCAAATTTCAGAATGGCATTATACTTATGAAGAAATTAGCAAATCTGGCGAGACAATTTCAAGGATTCATAACGTCGGTACGACACGACATATCTATAAGAACGAAATGCAGTATCTACTAGAATTGTGTGGATATCAGATTCTGGCGTTGTATGGAAACTTTCATCGGGGTCCTTATCTGTATGGAGGTGAACAGATTTGGCTCGCTCGAAAGAAGTGAACAAAGAAAAGTGATGACGTTCCCTTTCTTCTTTGCTGATCATAAAACTGTCACAACATATAACACCACAACTCCGGACACCATCTCCCCTCCCCCACTCAAACCGCTTCCCGGCTTCGGGGATGTGGGAACCGTTAGCCGCAAGCAGTGAGTTCGTTTGACGCACGAAAAAACGGGAGGGCCAGATACTACTTTCTGGCTTCTCCCGCATTCTTTCCCTTAGACCTTAATGCACAGTCAGATTCAGGAAGCCTGGATTACTTCTCTATACTATGGCAAAAATCGGGCTGGAATCGCTGATTACCTATGCTCCGCAATCCTGGCCAGGAAACGAGACAGCATTTCGGTGGCGATTCCCAATTCCTTCCGTTGGAGCATGGATTCAAGGATCGCGATGTCAAGTACATCTTGCCCAGCCTGCCACATACACGGCCTGATGCAGACGGGGATGCCACCTTCGCTTCCGTGAGCTTCGTACCAGAGGGAATCCCGAGTCTTAGCTGTTGTGTGAGCAGATAGCTCATTCAATATGCCTACGCCGGTAATCTCGGCCGGGCTTGCAAGGCCAAGTTCTTCGTGGATCTCGTGAGCTTTAATGAACTTTCGAGCCGCTAAGCCCGGATAAGCTGAGGAGGAAGGTGCATCACCGACTCCCCATATCTCTTTGTCTTCTTCCCTCACACACTCCGTGCAATGCGTTCCCTCGTAGAGACATCGCTGCCCGAACTCGGAATCGATGTACTTCTGAACGATAGGGTCGCTGACTCGTAGCATGATTCCTCCTTGTCTTAGGCGGTTTAAAATAGTTGAGAACTTTTAAGCCAATCTTGAAACAAGACGATAGCAATCCATCTCTAATGAATATAAAAGAATATAGATGGTTTTCAATATCGAAAATCTGTCAACAGGTTACCTCTCATGATCGAGTTGCGTGGTAAAAAAGTGGTATTGCGGACAATGGAACGCGAGCATTGCCGCACCCTTTGGGAACATTATGAGCTCGAAGAGCCAATCCCGACTGAACCAGTCAGGCCTGGTCATTCACTCGAGGGCTCAGAAAAATGGTTCGAGGAAATCCAGGAGCAGCAGGGAAAGACTCAAGTTTACCTGGGCATCTTCAGTCCAGATGGAAATCTTCTTGGCGATATTCAGTTGTCGGAAATCGACTTGAGAAATCGTACCGCCAGCCTCGGTGCTGGCATTGCCCGTAGGAAGGATAGAGGTAAGGGGTACTGCACAGATGCCGTACTGGTAATACTACGATTTGGGTTTGAACATTTGGACTTGTACAGGATTTCGGCTGCGACAACCTCCAATAATACGGGTGCCATCCGAGTTCTCGAGAAGCTCGGGTTTACTCAGGAAGGGTGCGAGCGTGAGGCTCTATATTGGTCCAATCGACGTTGGGACAGGCTCTTATTCGGAATTTTGCGAGCAGAATTTGAGTCCAGGCATAATACAGTCTAATAAGCGTGTACCGCCCGGACCGGGTAGAGGCGAATTTAAGGACCGCACATTGCCCGAGCGGTCTGTATTTCTCTTGTGTCGGGACAAATGGATCTACAGCTTATCTGGTCTTGATGCTTAACCTTGTCCAAGGAAGGAATGAAACATGTTAAAAAAAATCAAGCTGCTCCGCACCGTTTCCATCGTGCTAACCTCGATTTCAGCAGCCGATACCGCCGAGTTCACCCTCGTCGATAAAAAAGCCGGGATCAAACCGGCGCCGCTGATCCTCTTTCCAGATGCACCACCTTTCACGCGCAAAGCCGCGGTTGACCTTGCCGATTACATCGAGAAAACCTGTGGGACTCGGCCGGAATGGATCGATGGTCCACCCCGCCAACTTCCGGATCGGGCCATCTGGGTGGGTTACCAACCGGCGCTTGATTCGCTGTTTCCAAAGATCGACTTCGACTTCCAACACCCCGAGAAAATCGTCATCGCGGCGAGCGAAAAGCACCTCGTAATCGCGGGACGAGACCGTTGGGATCCCAACCACCTGATTGCACAGATCAACGGGAAACGGATCGAGGGAATCCAGCAAGAGTATGGGACTGTAAATGCGATCTATACGTTTCTGCACGATCGACTCGGCGTGCGTTGGCTCTGGCCCGGCGAGCTCGGCGAGGACATCGTCCCGCAGGAATCCATCCGCTTCGCGACCTTCAGGTATCGCTACCATCCCAGTCTTCGTTACCGGGCCGGGCTGTTCAGTTACTCCAGGCTGGCGCCCAGGGGAAAATACGGTCGATCCCAGAAGTGGACACGCCGTCAACGGCTGCAGTTGGGTTCCCTCGAAATGGAAGGAGGGCACGGATTCGGCGATTGGTGGGAGCGATTTCACGAAACACACCCCGAATACTTCGCACTTCAGCCCGACGGAACGCGGAGCGGATTTCCACGATCCAAACACGCCAAGCTCTGCCAATCGAATCCGGAGGTGCCTCAGCAATGGCTCGCGGATGTCGAGGAAGCGCTAAAACAAAATCCAAATCAACGCGTCTTCAATGCGTCGCCTAACGACGGCTGGGCCAGCGGGCATTGTGTTTGTGAGCCCTGTCGCGCCTGGGACCATCCGGATGGCGAGCCCCGTTCGTTTCACTGGAAAGGAACCACGCAGGAACTGCCCGCGCTCTCCGATCGGCACGTCCGGTTTGCTAACACATGTGCGCGGTTACTCAAGCAGCGCTATCCGGATCGAGACTACTATGTCATGATGCTAGCCTATGGGCATTCCCGGCCTGCTCCGATTCGCGAAGTTCCGGCGGAGAATGTCATTGTAGCAAGCGTGGCAAATTTCCTCAACCGGGACGGCCTGATCGACCGTGGTTCGACCAGGAGTTCCACGCACAAAGAGCAATATATCGCGTGGTCGAAGGTCGCGAAGCACATGATGTGGCGACCCAATGTCGGTGACCCCGCGGGCTGGCCTCAGGGACAGCCGGATGTGGCTCTCACACAAGCAATCGAGGACTTCAAACTGATCGGCGAAAAAGCGATGGGCATCTTTGTCGATATGGTATGGGAACACTGGGCAACGCACGGGCCACAATACTATCTCATGGCGCATCTCTTGTGGGATCCGTCGCAGGATGGGCAGGCGATTCTACAGAATTACTATCAACGCGCATTCGGCCCAGCAGCCACGGAACTCGAGGCCTATTGGAATCTGATGGATGAGACGCGCAGCATCTTTTGGGCAAGTGAACGAGCATACCCAGATGTCTATGACAAGGCGTTCTTCGACCGCGCTTACGCGCTACTCGAACAGGCGTCACGCAAGGTCACGGACGAACCGGAGCGGTTCGGAGCGCGGATCGATTTCGTCCGCATAGGCCTGGATCACACCCGCCACATGATCGACATTCGCGCTGGAATGACCCGGTATTGGAACGGAGACAAAAGCGAACAGGCGAACGTACTCGCCACCTGGGAAAAGATCGAGCAACTCTGTAAGGATCACCCCTATGCGATCAACTGGGGACCGATCCGTCCCCAGACGCCGCGAATGGCCGGGCTGCACCCAGATTATCCTCCAAGGAATAGAGCTCCCGTCGTGAAGCGAATAAAATCGTCGGAGCAGCGTTAAAGTCTGAGAATCAGAGTCCCTGTTGAAGTGGATACTTTCAAGGAGACACCCGAGACGGCTGTAGCCCGAGTGTTGGATGCTTTAAGAAACCCCCAAAAACCATCTGCCTTTGCGTTAATGCACGATGAACTGATGCAGTAAACAAATATTACCGTAACTGTTCGTTAATCCCGTAGTTACAGGCAAGCGGCGCAAGAACTCCCAACCACTCCACCCCGACAAATCGTGCACAAAAACCAAGAAAACCTCATACAAAGCAAATCTCTCTATATCAAGTTTCACTTGAAGAATAATAACAATGAAGACATCGACACACCGCAGCACAAGCAATCTGTACCATCTTGATCCGTCAGGAAAGTTGATCTACTTGAAGGACCCAAAGGGCAACCGTCTCCCTGACTTCTCCCATGTAGGCTATCATTCCGGCGAAAGGGCGATTCCTCACGTCCCTGTGAAAATTACCCTTGAATCGAGTCATGGTGACGATACCCAGCGCATCCAGGATGCGCTGGATAAACTGAGTACCTTCCCGCCTGACAAGGTTGGCTTTCGCGGGGCTTTGTTGCTCAAGCGTGGCGTTTACCGAGTCGAGGGAACGCTTACAATTACGCACAGTGGTATTGTTCTCAGGGGCGAAGGCGACGGCCCGGATGACACCATCATCATTGCCACCGGTTACGACGACCAGAAATACCAGCGGGCGTTGATCACGGTTAGTCCCAAATCAGACAATCTCGAGGCTCATATCCTACATGGATACCCGACGGACCAAATAAAACTGGTAACGGATTCCAGGCAGGCGATCGTCGATGCTTATGTTCCTATCGGGAGTCATTCCTTTGAAGTGAAATCGGCTTCAGGCTATAAGCCCGGAGATCGAATTGTCGTGCATAGGCCATCAACGGCGGATTGGATCCATCTCATTGGTTGCGATAAACTGAAACCCAGGTGGGCTGGCGTTCGTAACGTGCGCTGGGTAAAGGACGACGAGGCAGCAGGCTTCTACTACCAACGTCTTGACAGTCATAGCAAGTACTGTCTGCTGCAGAAGCCAGATGAATCCTGGGACGACTTTGTTAAGCGGGTACCTTTGTCTGAGGATGGGAAGACATTTGACTTTACCAGACAATGGGAAGCCGGAGACTATGATCTCTATTTTGAACGTCGTATCATTGGAGTTGATGCAAACCGCATCATTGTTGATGCCCCAATCGTCCATCCGATGGAGCATCAATATGGCGGAGGCGCAATCTACCAATACGAGCCAGCAGGACGTGTGACTGAAGTCGGTGTTGAAAACATGCTCCTGGTTTCAGAGTTCGCCGCACCTGCTCCTGATCATCCCTACGGAAACCTTACGGAAACGAGTCGGGCTGAAAACCACGCCTGGCATGGGGTCCAACTCAAGAGCAATACCGAGAATACCTGGGTACGTAACGTCACGGGACACTATTTCGGTTGGTCCTTGGTCTCTGCTTCCGGCAAGCGTGCAACTGTACAAGACTGTGTCAATCTTGGTCATGCGTCAAAAATCGTCGGCGGTCGTCGCTACACATTCATGATTGATGGGCAACTGAATCTGGTGCAACGTTGCCTTGCCTATAACGGACGCCATGAATTTGTCACACAGGAAAGAACGGCAGGGCCCAACGTCTTCGTCGATTGTATTGGATTCGACACCAAGTCTTCTGCGGGTCCGCACCATCGCTATTCTGTTGGTACCCTGTTCGACAATGTAAAATCTGAGCGGGGAATGGAATCACGGTTCCGAGGCAACTCTGGTACCGGTCATGGGTGGGCCGGAACTCAGACCTGTTTCTATAACTGTGTCGCTCCGGGATTCGACGTGGAAGCACCCCCAGACGGAATCAGCTGGGTGATCGGTTCTGGCAAGAGCGATGAGGCAGGCACCCGCGTTACACCAGCCAGCCTATACTATCAGCAAGTACAAGACAGGCTAGGAAGAGCCGCCCTGGACAGATTGGTCACGGAGGAGCAACGAAACCATCTGGGAGAATATCGCTGGGTGAAAGAGCGACTCAAAAAAGAAAGTAAATCAGTATAGCCCAACAAAGCGTTGCACAGCGAGACGGTAAACCGAGCGCTTGAGCGCAAACGGGAAAAGAAGAGTCAAAAGAAAAAAACAGGTCTATGGCGTGTGCACTATTGACGCCCCGATCTCATCTTGTCGCGGTTTATTTCTTCGGACATACGGCCACCCCGATGTGGCGGTAAATGCCCGCGCCGTCGGTCTTAATCGTCCCGTCCCCGGCCCGGTAGAGGTTTCCCCAGTCTCGGGCGGAGTAGTACATCAGGTAACGGTCGCCGTCGTCCAGCACGCATGGCGTGGACGTGTACCGTCCGTCGAAATCGTTCGGATCGCGTGTTGCGGGAAACGAAGGCTCCTTTAGGTGGTGCGTCCAATTCAGCCCGTCCTCCGACGTCGAACAGAAAAGCTCGAAGATTCCCCCCTCCACATGGCACCCGTACCACATCGTATACCCCCGCTCGTCCCGCAAAACGCTCGGATAGATCACGCTCTGGCGTGTTTCCGTGGCCTGGATCATCGGTTCGGGGTCCCGCGTCCAGGCGATGCCGTCGGCCGATTCGAAGTGGTAGATATTCCCGACCAGATCTCCAAATTCTCCGTCCGGACTGGGGGATGAACACATCCACATCCGGTAGGCGTTCGGCCCCTCCTTCAACACGCACGGCCCCCGCCCGCTCGGATAGATCGGCTCGGGGTAGGCTTCCCATGCCAGACCGTCGGAGCTGGTCGCATACCCCAGCTTCTGCCCCAGAACGATCGCCCTGCCCCCCTCACCCGGATGGCTGTCGGCCATCACGAACCACATCTTGTAAAGATTCTCATCGCTGTCGAAGATCACGTGCGGCGTCTGCCACGCACGGCCCCACGGCAACCCGCCGCTGAGGATCGGATTGTCCGGATGTGGCGTCCAGGTCAGCCCATCCTGGGACTCGGCATACCCCAGATCCATATCGCTCGTACGCGTGGCCGTTCGGTTGCCCAGGTACCACATTTTGTACGTATCGCCCATACGGAGAACGGCCGGGCTGTACACCGTCACCCGGCACCAGTCCTGGTTTGTGGTCATCCCCGACAGAACCGGCTGCTCCTGACGCTGCCAGTCCAGTTGATAAAGCGGTTTGGACATCCAGTAACCTCCTGTTTTAAAAAGATAACAACGGCTTGCTCCTTATATGAACAAATCCGCGAGAGAAAGCAATGAGGGAATGGCAGGCCGCGTAGAATCTCATACTGTGTAATGATCGAAAAACGAACGTGCTGACCCTCAGATAGTTCAGGAGGTTTCAAAGGTTTGAAGACTCCATTTTCATATACGGCATCCACAGTCTGTTTCATCGTGTCCCGCACCCCCCATTAAAATAGTAGAGAATTTTTAAGCCAATCATGAAACAAAACGCTAGCAGTCCATCTCTAAGAAAAGAAAAGTGATGACGTCCCCTTTCTTCTTTGAATGATCACAAAACTGTCATAACATATAACACCACAGCTCCGGATACTACCTAATCCCACCCCCTCAAACCGCTTCTCGGCTTCGGGGATACGCGAGACGTTATACGCCATGCAGGGAATCCATATTTGTATAGTAAAAGGAGAGATAATTGATTCATCTGAATAGAGACGGGGCATGGGCTGGCGGCTTTTTTACCATATGGACGGGACAAACGCTGTCGTCTTTTGGAACTCAAGTTGCACAGTTTGCTCTGGTGTGGTGGCTTACAGAAAAGACAGGATCTGCGACCATTCTCGCGACCTCAGTCCTTGTCGCCTATCTACCAGAAGTCTTCTTGGCTCCCATCATTGGCGCACTGAACGATAGATGGAACCGCCGAATTGTAATGATCGTCTCGGATACGCTTGTTGCGATAGCCATGGCCGGTCTTGCTGGTCTTTTCTGGATGGGAATTATCGAGATCTGGCATATCTACGCAGTAAACTTCCTTGCGAGTATTGGCCGTGCATTTCAAGGCTTGGCGATGATAACTTCCACGCCTCTGATGGTGCCCGAAAAACATCTGGCCAGGATCCAGGGGACGAATCAAACCCTGCATGGAGTACTCAGTATGGGAGGGCCTCCCCTTGGAGCAATAGCATTGGCTGTGTTTGAGATACATCTCATATTGGCCATCGATGTTTTGACGGCAATGCTTGCTATCGGTCCTCTCCTCTTCATTTGGATTCCACAGCCAAAAAGGATGGAGGGGAAGCATAGCCAAGGGAGTGGAATATGGGCTGATATGCTGGAAGGATTTCGTTATTTGTGGAGATGGCCTGGTCTTCGGAACTTAATATTGATTGCTGCCGTATTAAACATATTTGGGAACACGAAGATGACCATCTCGCCCCTCTTGATAACAGATCACTTCAATGGAGGTGCTACCGAACTTGGTTGGTTTAATTCTGCATGGGGAGCGGGCATTGTCTTGGGAGGCCTTCTGGTTGGGGCTTGGGGTGGATTCCGTCGCCGAATCATGACGACGATCTTCGGCTGGATTGTGTATGGCATTGGAACAATACTCGTAGGTATAGCCCCTCATACCCGTCTTGCTTTAGCCATCATAGGCATAGCTTTAAGCGGCGTCGGTAGCTCGCTTATCAACGCGCCTCTCCGGGCGCTCCTTCAGGCCAATGTCGATCCCCATCTACAAGGCCGCGTATTTGGCGCTCTTCATAGTTCCGTGCAGTCTACAACGATGCTCGGTCTCATCGTGATAGGTCCCGTAACCGATGTATTTGGCCCGCAGCCGTGGTTCTTAGCAGGAGGATTACTGACCCTCGTTCTTGGAACATCTGCTCGGATGATTCCGTCTGTTGTTCATATCGAAGACAAAGAATCATGAACTGGATCTATATGGAAAAGCTGACCGAACGCTTGCTTCTGAGAGAGTTCACCAAACAAGACGTGGACGCCATCGCCGAGTTCAGGAGGGACCCAAGGTATCTGGAATACTACTACCGGCCCGCCTACACCAGAGAGGAGTGCGTCCGCTTTGTAGATAAGTGTATCGCATGGTCCAAAGAAAGTCCCAGATGCAAGTTCCAGTTGGCCATCACGAACCGCTCAAATGGGATATTACTCGGTGACTGTGGAGTACGCACAGAAAGCATTGAGAGCCAGCGGGGTGACATAGGCTACGAATTGTCGCCCGTTTATTGGGGTCAGGGCTTTGCGTCAGAGGCTGTCCGGAGCATCCTACAGGTAGGTTTTGAAGATTTGGGCCTGGACGAGATTGAAGCCAGATGCGTTGTTGCAAACAAACGGTCTGTCCGGCTTCTCCACCGGCTGGGTTTCGAGGAGACTGAGCGTGTACCCCCCGGACCGGGTAGAGATGAATTTGAGGACCGCACATTGCCCGAGCGGTCTGTATTTCTCTTGTATCGGGACAAATGGATCCACGCGCTTCGAGACAAATAATGTGTAGTCTTCCCTATCCCAGCCGAAACATTCCATTTTATGATATCGTCGAATTATTGAGCAGGGGGTGAGAGCCGGTGGTGCTGGCCCCGAGGGCTTCCAAACCGAGGGCTACGGGTATCCTGTAGGATATCTCGTATATCTGAATCGGTTTGTTCGTCACCAGAAACTAAGGACATCAGGAGGGAAACTGATCAAGAGTGGCCTTAAGAAGGGGACGTAGGAGGGAGCGCCACTGTGACTCTACAGCCTTCGGATTCGCTGCGACATGTAAGATATAGGAAGCAGTGCGAGATGCCATGAAGGTCGGGAGGTACTCGATCCATTCGCGCCTGAGAGGTAGGACCTGGCGATAGCCTCGGAAGACAGCCTCACATCGGGCCATAAAGTTCTCGTAGGCAAAGGGACCTGTCAGAGCAACACCGAGATCGTAGGCATAAAAACCGAAGCCACACGCATCGAAATCGATCGGTAGTGCTTCCCGGCCATAGAATAGGATATTGCTGAAGCTGAGATCAAAGTGGATCAGGCCAAAATGCTCGCAACCAGTACCCAGCACCTTTTCGGCTTCTTGACGCCGTTCATAGACGGCTTCCATGTCCCTCAAGACGTACGCGGGCAGGTATCGAGGCCCTAACTCAGGCAAGGGTCGGACTGATAGCTTTCCCAGTTGATGAATGGCATCATAGACAGGGCGTTCGAAATCGTCAGGTGGCTCCCACTGTATCGCGTGTTTGTGTAGTGTGGCAACAAGGCGCCCGAGGCCTTCGTAATGCATGGTTGTCCGACGCACCTGAGGCACGATCCTTCCTTTGAGCCATGAAAGCACGGTGACGGGGTAAGCTTTGGGCACACCGGCTGCCTCCGCCAAAACAACGCTTCTGCCGTCTGGGGCGAGATAGGGCGTCTGGACTGTAACATCGGCTTCTTTGGATAGCGCCAAGAGCCACGCCAGTTCTGATTCGACCAGGCGAACGGTGTGGTTTTTTTCCCGGTGCACGCGAACCAGAAATTCTCCTTCACTTGATCGGAGTCTGAATGTCGTGTTGACCAGGTGCTTGATGAGTTCGAGGCGATGGACGCGAATGCCGAATTGACGCAGTGCGGACTTCGCGAGTTCGCGCAGACGCCGAGCTTGGCCTCTTTGGGTAAGGGAATCGTAACTCCTCAGGTTGGTCTTCGTCTGTTCAGATGTTTGCATACGCCGCCTGCTTGTAGATAGGATTATGTTTGAAGGCCTTTCTATTCAACAAATACGGATGCACTCCTATTGCCTATGATAAGCGGATTAATGAACAGATTGTTGAGATTCTGAGATTGCGGATCTTTATGAGAGTTTAGTGAGACTTTTTGAAATTCGACATTTTGAGAGTCAGGAGATAGCTGAAAAAGGCAAAGCGTTGAAGAAACTGATAGCGGAATATATCATGATTTGATCTCAGGCTTGTCGTTCTGTGAAAGCCCCCAACCCCACCCCGGCAAAGTGATCCGAGATTGGAGACGAAATGTGAGTACTGAATGGTGGACCACTTTTTTTTCTGGAAATTGGCTCGACGTTCAAAGAAACATGCGAGCAGAGCGTACCTCAGAAGAGGTAGATTTCCTCGTGCGCGTGCTCAATTTGAAGCCAGGTTGTCGGGTTCTCGATGTGCCGTGTGGCAATGGTAGATTGGCGATTCCTCTGGCTGAGAGAGGCTATAAAGTAACCGGCGTTGACATTACAACCGTCCTTCTTCAAGAGGCGCAATCCGCTTCACAAGGAGCGAATCTTGGTCTTGAGCTTGTTGAGACGGATATGAGGGATCTGTCCTGGATTGAGACATTCGATGCGGCATTCTGTTTTTGGGGAAGTTTTGGATACTTCGACGACGACGGAAATAGGCGATTCCTCGAGGCAGTGCATCGAACGCTCAAGACTGGTTCGAGATTTGCTCTGGATATTCCCAACGTCGCAGAAACAATACTCCCAAGACTCCAGCTCCGCAGTTGGAGCAAAGTAGGTGAAACTACTGTCCTGGATGACACGAAATACAGACACACGGAGAGCCGGATTGATAATGAATGGACTTTGGTTGCGAACGGAATTTCCGAGACGAAGACAAGCTCTATGCGGGTCTATGGATTTCGAGAGTTGACATTTCTCTTTTCCGAGGTGGGTTTCGAGGTGTGCGATACTTTTTCGTCACTGGATTGCGAGCCCTATGAGCTGGGCAGACGTGCATACTTTATAGTCAGAAAAATGTAACTTTGGAAATAGAACGACAGAAGATATCCGGGTTTGATGTGATTTTTTTTGAAAAGAGGCTATGAATTGAGGAAGGCCAAATTGGAAAAGTTGACTGAACGCTTACTTCTGAGGGAGTTCACCAAACAAGACGTGGACGCCATCGTCGAGTTCAGAAGGGACCCAAGGTATCTGGAATACTACTACCGGCCCGCCTACACCAGAGAGGAGTGCGTCCGCTTTGTAGATAAGTGCATCGCATGGTCCAAAGAAAGTCCGAGATGCAAGTTCCAGTTCGCCATCACAGACCGCTCAAATGGGATATTACTCGGTAACTGCGGAATACGCACAGAAAGCATTGAGAGCCGGCGGGGTGACATAGGCTACGAATTGTCGCCCGTTTATTGGGGTCAGGGCTTTGCATCAGAGGCTGTCCGAAGCATCCTGCAGGTAGGTTTTGAAGATTTGGATCTGGACGAAATTGAAGCCAGATGCGTTGTTGCAAACAAACGGTCTGTCCGGCTTCTCCACCGGCTGGATTTTGAGGAGATCGAGCGTGTACCCCCTGGACTGGGTAGAGGCGAATTTGAGGACCACATGTTGCCCGAGCGGTCTGTATTTCTCTTGTATCGGGACAAATGGATTCATTTTCATCCCGGACCGTTCATTTGGTCATCTCTATGAAAAGGAATCTGCTCGGAAATCTCTCCAGAAACTCTGGGACTATCTCTTGCCCGGTGGATGGTTTGTTCTGGACGTCAAGACGCCACTTGAAGAAGGTGAGTTTGGAAAATCAGGCGAAACGGAAATTGAAATCGAAGACCGGCTTGATGGTTCGACCGTTTGGATTACTTCATTATGGTCTGAAAGAGACGGTGGACGAGTCATTCGCAACCTAACCAAATATGAAGTGTATATGAATGGAGAACTCACTACGACTGAACTGTTCGACTATAATGAACGGTTTTATGACACAGTTGAATTTGAAGAAATGCTACGTACCGCAGGATTTATGGATATACAGACGACGAAAGCTTACGGGGACACCGAACCATCGGAGCATGATATCGTCGTTTTTTCCTGTCGTAAGTCTGAATAAAAGCTCTGCCAGTCGGTTTTCGTGACGTAGATCTGATCGTTAGGATTGGTGGAGAAGATCCAAGTCACAGGGAGGTATCAAATGAATACATGGCTGAGACGTATCCGCGGTGCAGTCTTGATGGCCCTGACCTGGGCCGTGGTATGGGCACCGATTGGTGTGCTGATAGGGATGATTGTGGACCCGAGCGATTCCATGGAGGAAATGTGGGTGGCGGTGGGAGCGTATCCGGGCTTCCTTTGCGGTGCGGTCTTTTCCGCAGTGCTTGGGATTGCAGAGGGCCGTCGCAGATTCGCTGAGTTGTCGCTTTCACGAGTCAGCGCCTGAGGGGCGGTGAGTGGTCTGCTGGTGGGCGTGCTTCCCTTTGTTGTCGGGACGGCGAATACCGAACTCCCGCTGTGGCTGTGGGGGATCGTAATAATCGGTTCCGTGACTCTACTGAGCACAGTCTCAGCTGTCGGATCGGCGTTGCTATCCAGGATGGTGAAGAAGCGAGAATTGCGCGACGCCAGCGGGACGTAACATAGGTAGGGCTTACCGGAGGCGAGGCGCAGGCGTTACACGCAAGCTGTCTTTCCCACATAGAAGAGCGAGGCATAGCTGTGGCAAAACTAAACCACTACAGGGACGCACCCAACACAATGGCTCTTGATATTGGTCGAGAAGCTCTACTGTTTTGGTCAGCGAAGTCCGGGCTTTCTTCTGGGACCCTTGTGAAACCGGGGAACTTTCAAGACCATCTGATGCGCCAAACCCTGATCAAAGTGCAAACCAGTCCTCTCACCGTGACGGTTCCAGATGCGGCCTCAACGGGAAGTGTCCTGTTGGAAGTCGCCTGGGAGGCGGTGCGCCTCAGAGAGTTTCCATATAGACCAAGTCGATTTGATTGCCTCTTCCTCTGGACAGACGAGAGTGTTGCCAGACGGTTCAATTCGAAAAGAGCAGACGCTGAACTCTACGAAGTTGAGATTGTTGATTGCTCTCGTGTGTTTGCTGCGAATATGGATCTCATAAGCTATTTTGAAGAGTCTGAAACTCTCGAATCAATGTTTGAGAGGGCACGAGAATACTGGAGAACCGAGAGGAAAGACGAACACAGAGAGATTCTTTTGGAAGGTTCTATTCGGATTGCACGGACTATCTTATAGAAAAACCAGATGGGTTTCATTGCCCACAAAAACTAAACAGACGAACCACCATATAGAGGATATTTCGAATGAATAGAGCATCTGAGGGCGGCCTCTTTCGGCTGGCGTGCTCCAATTCTGACTTTGCCAAGCTCTGGAGCGGAGTCACTATTTCGGATCTTGGTTCTTCTGTCACCAACCTTGCCCTCCCCCTTGTTGCAGTGATAACTCTTCAGGTTGGCGCGAAGGAAATGGGATTCCTCAACGCGTCATGGCATCTTCCAGTACTTCTCTTTGCACTCTTGGCTGGTGTCTGGATTGATCGGGCCAAACGAAAGCCCATACTGGTCGCGAGTGCGTTCGGACAAGGATTGGTCATAAGTCTGGTCCCTGCAGCAGCTTTGTTTGGCTGGCTATCCATAGAGTTGCTATATATTGTGGCTTTTACAGGTGGTACACTCGCGATGATGTACGTCCTTGCCTCGACATCGTTTTTGCCTTCCATCGTGAAACGGGAAGATCTGGTCGAGGGGAATGCCCGACTTCAGCTAAGCACTTCAACAACGAATGTAGCAGGACCCGGAGCAGCTGGATACCTTGTGGACATTCTGGGTGCGCCGTTGGCAATACTTGTGGATTCAGTTTCGTACTTTTTATCTGGTCTGCTCCTATCGAGGATCCGATTTGATGAATCTGATGATATCAAGACCAGGATGGACCAGGGGGTGATAGCTGCCATCAAGGAGGGAATATCGATCCTATTTAGTCACCCTATTCTGAGAGCCATGACTATCGGGACGGCTCTCGCAAGTGCAGCAGGTGCTGTACAACATACAGTTTGGACACTTTTTCTTATTCGCACCCTGGACATTACTCCGATCTGGCTGGGAATCATCGGATCTGTTGCAGGAGGTGCCTCGATTATCGGGGCCCTATCCGCTGTTCCACTTGCAAAGCGGATGGGTGCAGGCTGGTTGTTGATCATTGCGTCGCTACTTGAGGGGATTGCGATGGGAGTGCTTCCTTTTGCAGGCTACTTCGGTTGGATGAAGCTCCCTGCCGTCATTGCTATCCAAGCAGTCTTTAGCCTGGCGTTGACCCTCTTTAGCATAAGCCAAGTTAGCCTGAGGCAAGCAGTGACTCCGGATAGACTGTTAGGTAGAATTAATGCCACCAGGCGTCTTGTCGTATTCGGAATAATTCCGATTGCGGCGTTGTCAGGTGGCTACCTTGGTGAAACTTTTGGCTGGGAGGCAACACTATTGATTTCAGCTGCTGTAATGATGATGGCCTTTACCTACTTGATATTGTCATCAGTTCGTGTCCCACCTGAAGCGGTTGTGACAGAATAGGCAAGTCAGTCCTCATCGCAGCGACGAAAAACCCGGTCGATGCACTTCAAAAAGAACAATGTGTAGTCTTCCCTATCCCAGCCGAAACATTCCATTTTATGATATCGTCGAATTATTGAGCAGGGGGTGAGAGCCGATGGTGTCGGCCCCGAGGCTTCCAAACCGAGGGCTACGAGTATCCTGTAGGATATCTCGTATATGGGTTCGATTCCCACACCCTCTGCCAACTTCGTATCTGATTGACATCAGTGGCGAATCCATTAGATTCCCGGCGTTAAAAATAAAAGACAATTAGGGGGACGGTGCGTGCTGTGCTGCTTGCCCTTCGGCAACCCGCTTCGCGGATTCGCAAACCGGAAAACGTTATGCGTAACGGGAGTCGCCATTTACTAAAATGAAACCATCGCTTACTAAACCACCAAAGCTTCAAGAGGGAGATAAGGTAGCCACTGTATCTCTGTCATGGGGTGGACCGGGGCTAATTCCACATCGATATGAAGCTGGAAAAAAGCAACTGGAAGAAGCATTTGGCCTAGTCGTGATCGAGATGCCTCATACACTCAGAGAGCCAAAATGGCTCTTTGAGAATCCAAAAGCGCGTGCGGATGACTTGATGGAAGCCTTTTCAAACTCAGAAATCAAAGGAATTATATCGACTATTGGCGGCGATGACTCGATTAGAATTCTTCGTCACCTAGACCTTGATCTTATCAGGAATAATCCGAAGCCCTTCGTGGGATATTCCGATACGACCGTTTCCCACTTTGCGTGCCTAAAGGCGGGCATTGTCTCCTTTTATGGTCCAGCAATTATGGCGGGATTTGCCGAGAACGGTGGGTTGTTTCCCTACATGGTGAACTCCGTTAGACGGACCTTATTTGATTCTGGAAATATTGGTGAAATACCGGAGAATCGAGATGGCTGGACCGTCGAACGTCTTGACTGGGCAAATCCTGCGAATCAAAAAAGAAAGAGGATCCTTCAAGGCTCTGCGGGTTGGCAGTATCTCCAGGGAGAAGGGCAAGCGGAAGGACACCTCATAGGTGGTTGCCTCGAAGTTCTCGACTGGATAAGAAGTACAGACGTTTGGCCTAACAAGGAAGTGTGGGAAGGCGCGATACTCTTTATCGAAACGTCTGAAGAAACACCGCCGCCAAGTACGGTAACCAGGTTTTTCCGGTCTCTTGCTGCGATGGATATTCTTCCATCTTTGAGTGGGATTCTCTTTGGAAGACCAGGTGGCCACGAGTTGTCGCCTGATTCGTTTCATGCTTATGACGATGCCATACTTCAGATAGTCGCTGACGAGGAAGGATTGACTTCGCTCCCCATAATTACGCAGATGGATTTCGGGCACACAGATCCGATGTTCGTTCTTCCGTATAGAATTCAAGCAGAAATCGACTCTGATTGGCGCAAATTTACCATTTTGGAGAATGCAGTCGAACCTGATTGAGAAGCCCACAACGCATAACAACAGTGCTTATTCATCCGAATGGAATTGAAAGATGAGTTAAACCAGTAGGGTTGGATTTCTGCCAGCGTATAACAGCGCGGTTATGCGCGCAGGTTGTTTTTTAGATGATGGTCACTCTTTAGCGTATGCACAGGGCATGAAAAAAGAAGCAGGGATGACGGCTCCATTCAATCCGTTTCAGTGCCCTTTCGAGCAACGATTCTTGCACATATCACTAACGAATTAGAAGGATTTAATCGACACTGCTTCTTCTAACACGTTGCTCAACGGAACCTACCCGAAAAGCCGCTATGAAAACACAAGAATCAATTGCAAAAGTTATCGACCATGATATATGTGACAATGGGAAAACCTATAGTCGCTATAAACAAAGAGTGAAAGAAGGAAAACCAACGCGAGATGAAAATCCGGAGACCCACTTTTGTGTCTATTTTCTGCCCTATGATTCCCAGAGCAAAAAGGTATTTGTCATCCACCATAAAAAGTCTGGCCTTTGGCTTTCTCCTGGTGGTCATATAGATAAAGACGAGACGCTTTTGGCAGCTTTGAACCGTGAGATAGGTGAAGAATTGGGAATATGGAGCTTTTTCAAATCCGAACCACAACCGTTTTTGTTTACCATTACACCAATAGAAAATCCTGTGCAACCTTGTCAGTCTCATTATGACATCTGGTATTTGCTTCTTACAGATGGCAGCAATTTCAACATTGATCTACAGGAATTCTATGCTACCAAATGGTTGACTATTGAAGCCGCAAGGGAAATAGTCACTGATTCATCAACTCTTAAAGCCTTTCAAAGGCTCCAAACGTAATTCAAAGTGGCCTTTCTATGCGGGTTCACAAAGAAAAAGCCAAACCTATCTTTGCATAGGGGTACTCATGCAAGAGACTGGAAGTAACTATGATACCCGTTGGTGGGCACTAATCTATGATCAATGGAACGAGACTGGTGGCCGCTCTGCACTAAATGAACGGGAGTTACACTTTTACCGAAATCAATTGCAGAACACGCGTGGTTCGATATTGGAGGCTGCCTGTGGAACGGGTTGTAAAATGCTGCCTCTGCTTCTGGATGGGTTTGATATCTTTGGGTTTGATGTTTCGCTTCCCATGTTGGAAGTGCTCAGATACAAGGCAATAGATTTGGGAATTTCAGATATAGATTCTCGAATCTCACAACACGATCTTGCCGATTTTATCTATGACCGCCAATTTGCAGCGGTTCTCATACCTGCCAGTTCCTTCATGATGCTGCCGACTCAGCAAAGCCAAATTAACTGCCTTCGACGTGTCTATGAGCATTTGCAGCCAGGAGGACGCCTACTCCTGAACTTCTACATTCCTTCCTACACAGAAGACATACTCCTTCACCAAGACACCCCGCCAGCAGAGGAGGAGTTCGGTGAGTGCATGCACCCCGAGACGGGGAAGCCGATTCGGGTTAATTACTCGAAAATATGTGACCTGACATCGCAGACGGAAACCTACACTTGGACCTTTGAGTATGACGGGGAGACGGCCAAAGTGCCAATGCAAGCTCGATGGATTCACAAGAAGGAATTTCAGTTGCTACTACGGTTGAGTGGATTTGACCAGTGGGAATTATACGGGAGCCACGACGGCAAACCCTACGTGGGCTCACCACATATCACCAATACCTACTGGTCGGTAACCAAGTAAATGGAAAAAAATAAAAAACCGAGGCTAATCGCTTTCGTTTATTTACACATTTAGGTAGCGAATCAGAATTATTGCTGGAGAGACAGCTATGAAACTTGCTGTAAATTATTCTATCCAAGCGGCAGAGTTGCTGCGGCAGCAGCAGATTGCCTTCGAACGTTTCAAGTGTTCTGACCATTTGTTTGACCAAATTACAACGATTCAAGAAAGTCACCCCGTTTACCTACACTTTCCACTTAAGGTAGGCCTGGGTATCTCTGATGCAGTGAATCCCCATACCAATCAGCCAGCCAAGTGGGATCAGGTCGAAGGTCTAATGGAACAAACAGACACACCTTTTATAAACCTGCATCTGGCACCAGAAGATACTGATTACCCAGAAGTATCGGCCAATACCACGGATCCGATACATATCGAAATGCTGAGAGATAATATGATCCGGGATGTGAGTGCCGTAGTCCGGCGTTTTGGAGCAGAGCGGGTAGTTGTTGAGAACGATTTCGATGGAAGAACACACA
Organism: Candidatus Latescibacterota bacterium; assembly: GCA_965222605.1. GTDB lineage: Bacteria > Latescibacterota > UBA2968 > UBA2968 > UBA2968 > VXRD01. The sequence goes on along the minus strand of OZ244960.1, from coordinate 5,418,920 downwards.
ACGTATTACGTCCAGCGTTCTTATCAGAAGTCATTTGTCAGATAGTAGCGGAGACGGGTTGTGGGTTGCTTTTAGATGTATCTCATGCTCGCCTGGCTGCCGACTATTTGGGTATCGACGCACGTGAGTATATTACAGACTTGCCAGTCCAACACATCGAAGAACTTCATATCACTGGCATCCACCGGATTGAAGGAACCTACATAGAGATGGCACGCCAGATAGGAGTGGATGAAGCAATTATCCAGCGCGTCGAGGGCCGTTTGGTGGATCACATGCCAATGGGGCACGATGACTGGTCGTTCTTGGCATGGGTGATAGATCAGATTAACAATGGTACGTGGGGGCGACCGTGGATTGTGACATTCGAATATGGTGGAGTCGGCGACGTGTGGGAAAAGATGACCAGGGCAGAAATCCTGGTCGAACAGATCCCACGCCTGTATAGTATGCTCAATAAATAAAGGACCCGTGAGGCTACAGCATTCTTTGTCCACAGCCGATAACAGCTACACGCCTTGATGAAAGGTATTGAAAGCCTATGATGAGCGAAGTAATCATGGCATCTCTCGATCAGGATTCGGCTACCTCGGGGATTCAGGAGGCGATTGACGCCCTTGGCGAGCGAGGTGGGAGCGTCCGGATTCCGGCAGGCAAATGGCGGCTACGTCAGTCGATTGTCCTTCGAAGTGGCGTGAGCCTCATCGGCGAGGGATCAGCTACTGAGCTGACGATAGCTGCTCCCAGAGCGCTGTTCCTGATTCGAGATGTACGCAAAGGTTCCCGCAGCGTCCACTTACGTGGGCGAGTGCCCTTCGTCTCAGACGATGGCGTCGGGCTGAACGACCGTCCTCGCCAATGGTGGGATGGGACCCACGCGCTGGTGAGGTCGGTAAAGGGCAACCTCGTTCGCTTGAGCGAGCCACTGAACAGGGGCTTGAGGGTGAAAGAGGGAGCCCAGATCGTCGGCCTCTTCCCGGGCATTACCGCTGTCAGTAGAGATGACGTGAGCTTGTACAATCTGACGCTACGCGGGTCAAGAGATCCCAAAGGGCGCTGGTGGCAAGACTTTACTTACAGCGCTGTACACATTGTCCGCTGTAGAGGTGTACGCATCCAAAATGTAACGGTCATCGACTGGTCGAGTGACGGCATCAGCGTGCAGGGCGGCTCGGATGTGCAGGTCACCCACTGTCAGGTTCGCTTTTGTCGCGGACACGGATACCATCCCGGCACTGGTATAGAACGCAGCATTTGGTCACACAACATCGCCATTGGAAACGGCGGAGACGGTCTGTACTTCTGCGGCCATGTGCGCGACTCTATATGTAGCGACAGTGTGTTCACAGGCAACGACTACAGTGGCATCGGCGGCGTGGGGCATGGGGAGGATCATCACAACATCATCAGCAACAATGTGTGCTCAGAGAATGGCAAGTGGGGCATTAACGCAAGCAATGGCGTGGAACATGTGATCGTCGGGAACATCCTCCGTAGCAATTCCTGGAAGAAGCCAGGAGCTTATCCCGCCCTGCGCCTGCATAATGCCAAAAGGTTTCTTGTCCAGGGCAACCATTGCGCCGATGATGCTGACAAATCTCCGACGGTTGGGGGGGACACACCGTGCCAGACGCGGGGCATCATCGAGAGTGGCCACAGTGACTGGAACCTTGTGAGTGGCAATGTTTGTATAGGAATGACCGAGCCGATCACGGTGATAGGTCACAACTCCTGCGCACAAGGGAATCTTTTGTGAAGAGGTCCGGAGGATTAGCTGTTGGAAGGAATGCCGCTGATTCCCTCGCGGCCATAGCGATGGCCATCAAGACGAGGGCATCAATCGATGACCTTTCGGAAATGCAAGGTCCCCACCCTACTATTTCAGAATTGCCGTACATCGCTGCGAGAAAAGAAACGTAAAACCTAAATGACGAACGCAATCTTGACAGACCTCGACGGGGTGATTCGCATCTGGTCCCCTGAAATACACCGGAAGGCTGAGCGAGCAACCGGGCTTCCCGAGGGAGCCATCCCCAGGGCTGCGTTTTCAGATGACTTGCTCCCCCTGGTGATCACAGGCCAAATATCTGACGAAGAGTGGCGTGGGAGAACTGCGGACCTGCTCAGCAAGGGCTTCTCGAAAGCCAACGCGAAGCGCGCGGTTGCGATCTGGTCCGTATCGCCAGGAGAAGTCGATTTGGAGGTTCTGGGGATCTTACAGGCTTGTCGAAAGAGGGCACACTTAGTCCTCATCAGCAATGCGACGTCGAGATTACCCTCAGATCTTCGGCGATTGGGCATCACCGAAAATTTCGACTACATCGTCAACTCCTCAGAGGTGGGGTCTGCAAAACCCGATCCCGGCATCTACTTCGCAGCCCTGGATACCGTGGCAGCAACTCCAGGGCAGGCTCTGTTCATAGACGACAACGCCGGGCATGTAGCAGCGGCGACCAGATTGGGTATAGCCGGACACACCTATGCTGGAGCCGACGGTCTTCGGCAGAAGCTGAATCATCTGGGGCTTCTTTAATAACATTGAACGATTTCTAAGATGATTGGAGAGGATACTTTGCCGGAACCCATTTTCACACTCCTGCGCCGAACCTACGCCTTCAAGAAGACGACAGACTGCGACATCCATCTCGACGTGTATTCGTCAGAAGCGATGGCCAAAATATCCCCCGCCGTAGTGTGGATTCACGGTGGTGCACTCATAATGGGTAGTCGAGAAGCCGGTCAGGGCCACGCGGCTCGCTACGTGGATGCGGGATACAAGGTCATCTCGATCAGCTACCGGCTCGCCCCTGAGACCAAACTACCAGAGATCATAGCAGACGTCCGCGATGCGTTTGGGTGGATTCGGTCGAACGCAGATGAACTCGGTGTCGATCCTGCGCGAATTGGCGCGGTCGGACATTCCGCGGGCGGTTACCTGGCGTTGATGATGGGCACGTTCGATTCGAAGCCTGGGGCCCTGGTGTCCTTCTATGGATATGGAGATCTGATCGGTTCGTGGTATACAAAACCGTCCCCGTTCTACTTGGAGCAGCGGCACATCGGGCGCGAAGAGGCGATGGAGCAGGTCGAGCCGAGAGCGATTTCGGAAGGCAGACGTCCAGGCACGTTCTATCGGTACACGCGGCAGCAGGGCATCTGGCCGATCGAGGTCAGCGGCTTCGATCCTGCGAAGGATCCCGCGTTTTTCACCCCGTACTGCCCAGATCAGAACGTCAATGCGAACTATCCGCCAACGCTGCTGCTACACGGGACAGACGACACAGACGTTCCGTACGAACTGTCGGTGCGTATGCAGAACCGCCTGAAGGAGGCGGGCGTAGACCACGAGATGGTCACGATCGAGGGCGGCGGCCACGGATTCGACGGACGTTGGTGGGACCCCCAAGTGAAAGCCGCCTTAGCGAGAGTATTGGGATTCTTGGACAACCACTTGAATTGACAGAATCATTCCGTATGACGGCGAAAGGATTACGGTATTCATATGAAGCGTCGAGCACTTGGAAATACGGGAGTGAACGTCAGCGAACTTGGCCTGGGCACCTGTTTTATGTCTGGCCAGGGCCAACAGGGAGTAAACGAATGTATTGCCCTGGCAGTTGACCGGGGGATCGATTACTTCGATACGGCTGCCGCCTATGGCAAAGGCGAAGATGAGCGTCTGTTAGGTGAGGCATTGCGAGGTCGGCGGGAAACGGTATTCTTGGCGACCAAGGTGGGTGGTGTAGAAGACCCAGGGGGACACCGCAAAGTCGACTCCCTCATGCGACAATTTGAAGAGAGTCTATGCAGACTTCAGACCGACTATGTGGATCTGATCCAGCTACATGAGGCAGATCAGCGAAAGTGGTGGTCAGATGATCCTTTGCCTGAGGAGATTGCCATATCCCACGGAGGACCACTGATCATAGACGAGGAAGAGTATGACTTTCCGGCGGCACCTTGTTTGGAGTTTCTTCGCATTGCAAAGAAACAAGGCAAGGCACGCTTCATCGGCATCACGGGTAAAGATGCACGACGCCTTGCTCGGCTGGTCAGCGCCACTGAATTGGACTCAATGATGGTCGCACACCAATACAATCCGATTTATCGCAACGCTGCCCGCTTTCTGCTTCCCCTTACCGAAGAAGAGGGCGTAGGAGTAGTTGGTGGTGCGATGTTTATGAAGGGCTGGCTTGCCGTTGCCAAGTCAGACTGGCGTGACCATCTTCCCGAATGGATGGATGAAGGCTTCCACCGCGCGTATTGCAAATACCTGGACATCCAGGCATCATCGGGCCTGGAGTTGCCGGAGCTCACCCTGCGCTGGCTACTGCCTGAGCAGCGTCTCAAATGTATCGTGACTGGCTTCAAAAATCCGCATGAAATCGAATCGAATATCGACGCCATTGAGCGTGGCCCCCTCCCCACCGATCTCCAGTCTGAGATTGACGCGATTGGGATCATACATCCACTACTGTATCAGGGAAGAACGACAATCTGAACCCCTATCAAATGATGTCACATCTCCAATTCGCGACACAAAATGCTCGTGCTCAGGCGAACCTTCGATATACATATTGCGTACATACCACTCGTTGCCAAATGCCGCGTTGTCTGCTATATTAGGACGAATTTTGGCGTAGAGATTCCAACTTATACAGAAACAGTTAATCAGGGGATAAGGCATGAACGTCATTTCTGAACTTTTGCAAGCGCGGGTTAATCGTCGGCACTTTTTACAGGGCGCAGGCGTAGCACTATCTTTGCCTTTCTTAGAAAGCAGAATGGTGTACGGTGCGGCAAATCCGAGGCGCCTGGTCTGCGTGGGCAATCATCTGGGATTTTGGCCGGGCGGATTTTTTCCCAAGCAACTCGGTAAGGACTATGAGACGAGCCTGACGCTGAAGTATATCAATTCACACCGAGGTGATTTTACTGTCTTTTCAAATCTCGATCATGGTACGGGTGGTGGACACGCTGGCGTACACGTGTTTCTGAGCAGCGTGCGCAAGGAAGAAGCCGCGGGTTTCCCCGAAAAGAATATGACGCTGGACCAGATGGCGGCTGAGCATGTGGGCAGTACAACGCGCTTTCCCTCAATTACTGCAGGGTTGGGCAAAGGTACAGACATGGTATGGATGCGGTCGGGCGTAAATGTGGCACCGATTAACAATCCTGCCCGCATTTTTCAAGCTTTGTTTGTACAGAATGATGAGGCTATGCGAAGCGCAGAGCGTCGTACATTATCAAATCGGGGCAGTGTACTTGACGCCTTGCTTGAGTCGGCCAAGACACTCCATGGGCAATTGAATGCGGCGGATCGCGGTAAGCTCGATCAATATCTGACTTCGGTGCGCGATGTCGAGCATCGCCTGCAAATGTCGCGCGAATGGCTCGACAAACCCAAGCCAGAATCTCCAATTGAGCCTGTGGAAGACCTCGAACGGATGCAAATTGAGGAAATGCCGCTTTTTTATGATCTGCTAACGCTGGCATTACAGACAGACTCGACACGGGTTGCGACCTTTGAAATCCCCCTGGCCTTTAAGACGTCCGAACTCAACCTTGGCGGATATCACGGCCTTTCACATCACGGCAAGGCGGAGGGGCGATTGAAAGACCTGCAGGTTGTGGAAGAATATTTGTTGACTCAGTTTGGTCGGTTTCTGGATCACCTCAAAGAAGCAAAGGTGTTTGACGACACACTAATTGTTCTGGGAAGTGGCATGGGCGATGGTTCAAGGCATTCCAATAAGAATTTGCCGGTAATTCTCGCGGGGGGCGGTTTGAACCATCAAGGGCATCTCGTGTGTCCTGCTGAGGCACACAAGCGAATTCCGCTGTCAAATCTCTGGCTTTCCGCCCTGCAGTGGTTTGGCGTAGAGCGAGATAGCTTTGGTAAAAGCACCGGGACCTTTTCTGCGATGGAGATTTCATGAAGCGGGTTTTGATGGTTATTGTCTTCACGCTATGCGCTCATTCTGTTTGGGCAGAACTGCCCGGGGCATTTCTTACACAATATTGTGTAAAGTGTCATGGTTCAAGCGTGCAAAAAGCCGATCGGCGCTTTGATCAGTTTTCTGAGACGATTGTCAACCTCAAAGAATTAGAACTATGGCAGGATATTGTTGATCAGCTCAACCTGCAGTCGATGCCACCAAAGCGCCAGATGCAGCCGAGTAAAGATGAGGTGCTTGCCACTGTTCAAGTGATTACAGTATCAATTGCTGAAGCGCGTATGCGATTGTCAGGCAAAGGACAGCATACACCTCTTAGGCGACTCAACGCCTGGGAATATCGCCAAACACTCGGTGATTTACTCCGTCTGAATATGGAGGCCTGGGATCCAACGGAAGATTTTCCACCCGAAGTGAAGGTCAAAGGCTTTGATAACAATGCCGCCGGGCTTGTCACGTCGGGCATGTTGCTCGATCACTATTTGCGTGTTGCTGAAGAAGCCGTCACGCGAGCCACGCATTTTGAAGCCAAACCCGAAGCCAAAAATTACGTGCAGAAATCCCCTTTCTATTTTAAAGGCAAACAGGCCAGCTCCTTGCCCAAGGTTTTTAGAGAGGATCGCTTTCGGTTTGTGTCAGATACGGGATACGATGATCTGACTGGACGGCACTACCGGGGTGGTCATATTGGTTTTTATCCGCTGATGGATGGTGGTGTCCCTGTCAGTGGAACCTATACTATAAGGGTGCGGGCGGCAGCAATTGATCGCAATCACCATTATGACAAAGAACTCAACGATTTTCCCAAAGGCGATCCGCTTGTGCTGGAGTTGGCGGCCGTAGATCGCAAAGGCAGTGTGGAGAGCACGGGCAATATTTCTCGCGAATACACGCTTGCAACTGTTGAACTGATCCGTGAAGAGCCTCAGTGGTTTGAATGGGATGTTTATCTGGAAAAAGGGGTTGAGCCTGAGGTTCGTTTCCGCAATGGAACATTGGCAACCAAAGCACTGGTTCGCAAGCTTACCAGGGCAAAAAATCCAAAACCCGAAATCCTGCCCTTCGTAGATCAGAAACCGGGTAATGAAAGAAATCACGCGCTGCTCAAGGTTTACCGCGGGCCTAAGCTAAGGATTTGGGAAGTTCAGGTTAGTGGACCCCAAGTGAAAGACTGGCCTCCACGCGGACATCAGTTGATGTATGGCGATTTACAACCTGAGGATTTGGACCGGAAGAGCATTTCGGAGCGTTTGCGTGCATTTGCCACAGACGCTTTTCGCAGGCCCTTGCGGCCTGGAGAACTGGCACCATTTGAGTCGCTTGCGCATGAAAAACTCAGCAATGGCATGGCGCCGTTGGCCGCATTACAACTGGGTTTTCAGGCCATTCTCAGTTCGCCTGCTTTTCTGTTTTTGCATGAAGGCGAGGGCGCCCTGGATGATTATTCTCTGGCTGCCCGATTATCCTATTTTTTGTGGTCTTCCGTGCCAGATGATGAACTGCTATCACTTGCTCAACAGAAGAAACTCAGCGACCCGGCCACGCTCAGTAAGCAGATCCATCGTATGCTCAGTGACACAAAGTCGCACCGCTTTGTTAAAGATTTCATTCGCGTGTGGCTCGACTATGACAACATTGGTGAGATGCCACCGTCCCCGGATTTTAGAGTCTATTTCCGCGATAATCTCGGCCCTGCTATGTTGACTGAAACAGAGACGTTTTTTGGGCACGTACTCGACAACAATCTTTCGCTCCGTGAATTTCTTTCTGCTGATTATTCCTTTCTCAATCGGGAACTTGCCCGGCATTATGGGATAGAAGGTATTGAGGGAGCGCATTTTCGCCGGGTTCCGCTCACCGGGACACCACGCGGTGGTTTGCTGGGCCAGGGCAGTTTTCTCATGGCTTCGGCCAATGGCGTAGATACTTCGCCTGTGGTGCGCGGGATTTATGTGCTGGAAAATTTGCTGGGATACACACCGCCGCCACCGCCGGACGATGTGCCTGAGATTGAGCCAGACACGCGAGGGGCAACAACCATCAGAGATCAACTGGTCAAGCACCGCGAGATGCCGACCTGCGCCCAATGTCATAGCAAAATCGATCCGCCTGGTTTTGCGCTGGAAAACTTTGATGCGATCGGCGGTTGGCGAACCCGCTATACCCAAAGCGCAGCGATTGATCCTTCGGGAAAATTGCCGAGTGGCGAAACTTTTAAATCCTTCATCGAATTTCGCAAGCTAATGACAAAGCGTCACGCAGAATTCACGCGTTGTCTGACAGATAAATTGCTGACCTATGCAATTGGTCGCGAGTTGGGAATTTCTGATCGACCAGGGGTTGATGCAATAGTTCGGGATGTACAGGAAAAAAATAAGGGCCTGCATGATCTCATCACCCTCGTTGTTTTGAGCGACCCTTTCAAAAGCAACTGATAGAAAAAAAAGATCAATCGACCCCTCCCCCACCCCGAACACATGATACACAGACCAATATTCTCCATCTGGCCGATGCTGAAAATCCAGGAGAAACTGAAGGACGCTCTCTGCTGCCCTGCATAAAAGGAGTTGAAGGCGATCCATTAAACCACGCGCCTTAGCTCACATACTGCAAAGGCCTTTCACCTCTTGCAGCATCGGATCTTCCGTCTTCTCGGCCATCTGTACGAGTAGCTCCGCCAACCGCTTCCTCTCACCTGAAATCTGTGGCACGTCGATGAGATTTTCCATCTCCAGCGGATCGGATTCGTGGTCATATAGAACATTGTGAATACCTGGCGAAAACACGTAGCCGCCATCCCACACGGCGCGCCATCCACCAGGCTGGCTTGCGCCACGGAGTCCCATATATACACAGTCGTTCTCCACGCCTTTTCCCTCCAGACACCAGCTCGCCATACTGTCGCCCTGCATCACATCGGGAATCCCCAATCCCGCCAGGTCTAAAATCGTAGGGGTGAGGTCCACATCCACCGCCGTTACCTGACCGTAATACATCTGATAAAGCCTCCGAAGCTCGTGTTCCCGCTCTCCGAACCGTCCCTTCACGTCGTCTGGCAGTTCAAAGGTATCTGGATCGTACATATCCAGATACTTCTGCGGGCACTGTTCGGGCTTGTGCGGCGGGCCATATCCCAAATAGTAGAGCCAGGGATGACCAGCGTCGCGATTTCGTTTTGCAAAGTCCAGAGCCATATCCGTATGCCATGTCGGCTCCCAGTCGTAGCCTTCGATCCGCACCTTCTCGCGATTCTCGTTGTAGTCCCAGACTTCGAAAAACTGGTGCCCCTTCTGATATCCGTGCCATTCCTGCCATCCCGCTCGCCTTGGACCGGGCTCGATGAATCCGCCACCACTGGGAATGCCCCCATCCAGATGCCATTTCCCGATATAGCCCGTGGCGTATCCAGCGTCCGCAAACAGGTCGGCGAACGTGATCATCTCGGGATCCAGCAGAATATTGTTCACATCCACGCCGTGGGTATGGCAATACAATCCGGTCTGCATCGTCCCCCGAAATGGGGAGCACACAGGGCTGGACGAAGCGCAGCGGGAGAACCGGATTCCCTCCGACGCAAGGCGGTCCAGATTCGGCGTTTTCACTTGCGAGTCACCTGCGCAACCCATCACCGTTCCGCGGTGCTGATCGGGCTGAATCACCAGCACATTTGGCTTTTCATTCGACATTATCGGTCCTCCATTAGTCGCTCCTATAATACAATTCGCGCCCGATACGATAGCGACTTCGCCTTTGTGGGTCAAGCCCAGCCAAAGTAGGTCATAGAGCATTTTCCAACACCCTTTCGAAATCCATACCAGATGATACTTGCACTCCCACCCGGTATGTTGTAGAATCTAAATATCTTTCATTGAGAGACTTCCTTAGAAAGGAGCGGGGGAATGGCTGAGCCATGGGAATATATCCATACGAAAAGGGTATTGAACAAGTACGGTTTGCCCGCCGGAGCCTTTAATCCGGAGGCACCGGGAGAGCAGACATACGATATCTACTGGATGAACATTCGGACGAAGCGAGGGAATTCCGGCAGTAGATCTCACGAGCCTGAGGCTACGCTCAGGATTTCCGCCAGAAATGAGGGTGAAGACCGTCATTTGGGAATCACCTGCTCGGACCTGAAGTTCGATAACACGACAGAGATTAATGCACAATGCGAGAACAACGCACTCACATCTCCAAAGGCCTGGACGCTAAAGTATTCCAACGGGAGCCCGGCGGGAAAAGGACTGGTTGGCTACACCCAGAAAGGCGAAGTTCGAGATAGCCGACTTTTGATGGATGGCAAAGAGCCTGCGCGTTCAAAGACGCTTGGGCACTATACCGCCGACTGGTGTCTTTTTGACGCAGTCCAGCGGCTGGCCGTCGGAATGGACACTACAAAGCATACATTTGACCTGATAGAAGAGTTCTCGATGATCCGAGAAAGGCAGTTTCTAATTTATCGCGGGACATCGGAGATCACAACAGATCAAAGTGCTGTGACTACCGATGTGTATTGTCATTACGGGGAATCCGTTATTCCGACCTGTTATTATGTGGATGCGAATGGACGATTATTTCTGGTGATGAGTACGCGTCGGACGGTGATTCTCAAGAGGGAGGCGTCATAAGCGATGGAACAGAGACCGAATATTCTTCTGATTACGACCGATCAGCATAGCGCGGAAGCCCTTGGACATCTGGGGTGCAATGACGTGAAGACGCCCAGTATGGACCGGCTTGCAGCAAGGGGAATCAGCTTTGTAAAGTCCTATAGCGCGAATCCTGTCTGCTGTCCAGCGCGTGCGAGTTGGTTTACCGGGCGCCACACCCCCGAGAACGGAGTGGTGACCAATGGTGCCAACATGGTTCCGTCCATGCCGGACCTGGGGCAATGGCTGAACAAAAATGGTTACAACGCCTACTACAGCGGGAAATGGCATATTCCCGGCAGAGATGTTGCACAGAGTTTTCACTATGTCTGCAACGACCCGCGGAATACGGCTGAAACCGGAGACATTGTTTCGACCCGCAGTGCGATCGGGTTTCTCCAGAACTACCAGAGGAAAGAACCCTTCTTCCTGTCAGTCGGACTCTTGAATCCGCACGATATCTGCTCCTTCGTGCTGACGCATACGATGTATGATGGAAAGATGCCGTTCCCCGAGATCGACGATCTTCCTCCGCTGCCTCCCAATTTCGAGACAGACATGGCGGAGCCGGAAAGCGTCAGGAATTCCCGGAATCAGAAAATGGCAGACCGAGGCGAAGAATCGGGTATGGAAAAGTGGGAGGAGAAACTCTTCCGATACTATATCTGGACCTATTACCGCTACATTGAAAAGGTGGATGGGCAGATCGACTTGATCCTGGACGCGCTCGAGAACTCAGCATTTAAGGACAATACGGCCGTGATCCTTACGTCCGACCATGGGGACGGGCATCTTCGGCACAAAATGGTCTTTAAGAGCTTTCTATACGATGAGGCTGTGCGGGTACCCTTTATCATGAGTTGGCCCGGTCACATCGAGGAACAGGTGATCGACCAGGAGCATCTCGTATCGGGCGTGGATGTTTTTCCGACAGTTTGTGACTATGCCAGGATCTCGCCGCCTCCCAGGATGCGGGGATACAGCCTGCGTGCGATTGCTGAGGGGGAGAATCCAGATTGGCGGGATTTTGTGGTTGCACACGCCACCGGAGGCGGTAAAATGCTCCGCACCGACACGCATAAGCTTATTACCTATGAGGACGATCCAATAATCCAGCTCTTCGATATGGACGCGGATCCATGGGAGACCAGGAACCTGGCGGAAGCGCCCGACTCGAGGGCACTGGCAAGTGAAATGCAGGAATCCCTGACAGCGTTTGAGAGTGAGTTCGAGTTGGCGGGAACCTGAATATTCCTTGTAAGAATCTTAATTAAAAGGAGATTTATTGATGAATGTGCTTGTTTTGATGAGCGACCATCACAGATTTGATGCGTTGGGGTGTCTGGGGAATCCACTGGCACATACGCCCAATCTGGATCGTCTGGCCGAAATGAGTGTGCGATTTGACCGGTGTTATACACAGTCGCCTGTGTGTGCGCCAGCGCGGCACAGTTTGGCAACCGGCAAATATGTACATGCACAGGGCGTTTTTACCAATAGCTCAATGCCTTATCCGGGGATGTATACGATTGCACACGCTGTGCAACCCTTGAATTATCGCCGTTTTCATCTGGGCCATATGCACTGGAAAGATCCCGATATGGACAATGGCTATGAGCCAGAGATTACACAACAGATGTGGCGCGAGACAATGCCTGAGGATATGCTGGCCCGATACGATTGGGAAAATGAGGCGGTGTTGCGGCGGTCATCTGGCGGCCCAAGTCCGCGAAGTCGGGAACAGTATTGGGGATATCATGTGGCGACGGAGTCAATTCGGCAGATTGAAGAGGCTGTCAGTAAAGGGGAGAAATTTCTGTCCTGGACGAGTTTTACAGAGCCCCATCCCCCGTTTTATCCGCCCAAAGAGATTTATGAAAAGATCGATCAGTCAAAGATCGAATTACCAGAGCAAGCACCTGCTGATGCCCCGTTGCCTCACAAAGATATTTTGAGAAAACGGAAAGAGTGGACGCATTTGACACCTGTGGAACTGAGGCAAGTGATTGCGGGGTATTATGGGATGATTGAGCTTGTGGATGGATATTGTGGGATGGTTTTAGATGCATTGGATCGGTTGGGGATCAGGGACGAGACGATTGTGATCTGGACGGCAGACCACGGCGATCAGATGTGGGAGCATGAGATGTTTTTGAAGTTTAATATGCGAGAGGCTTCGGTGCATGTGCCGTTGCTGATTTCTGATCCAGGAATGCGATCGGGGGTACGGGAGGAACTGGTAGAACACATTGATTTGTTTCCGACGATTTGTGATCTGATTGGGGCTGAGGTTCCTGACTCTGTACACGGACGGTCTTTGAAACCATTGCTGGATAGAGAGCCGCCCCCTGATGATTGGCGGGATGCGGTATTCAGTCAGATTGGTAATACTCAGATGATTCGGACAGAGACGGAAAAGTTGAATGTATATCAGGATGAGGCAGGAGAGTATTATGATTTAGTGAATGATCCGAAGGAGTTTTATAATCGGATTGAGGATGAAAGATATCAAGAACGCGTGGGCGTGTTGTTTGAACGGGTGAAGGCGTGGGAGAGTGCGTATGGGCGTGATGACGGTTAGATCGGAACGCACCCCGGGCACAGAGTGCATCATCGTATAGAATCATTACGATAAGATCCCTGTTTCGAGCCGCCAACTTCAGTACTGCCATCATCAGGCAATTGAATTCGAGAAATATCGCCTTGACTCTCACCGCCATCATCCTCATCCTCATCTCCGCCTTCACTCATGTGGGCTGGAACCTGTTGTGTAAGCGGGAACATCCGTCCTCTGCCTTCTTCCTCCTGGTCAACACATTGGGAACTCTGTGCCTGGTTCCCGCACTCATCCTGTTCGGTTCGGCAATTCCCACATTCCCTACCTCCGTATGGCTCTTGCTTATCGCAACAGGTATTTTTCAGGCCATCTACATCCTCGGGTTGGCCAACGCATACCAGAGAGGAGACCTGTCTATCCTCTACCCCCTCGCCCGGTCCTCTCCGGTCATCGTGGCCATTATCGTGACGCTTTTTTTTGACCGCGCAGACCAGGTCAGCGCACAGTGCATTTGGGGCATTGCTCTGGTTGCCGTTGGAATGTTTGTCCTGCCCATGAAGCATCTGAGTAATTTCCATATTGACAACTACCTGAATGCATCGGTATTGTTTGCATTGATGGCCGCCTTCGCCACAGCCGGTTATTCGATCATCGACGACGAGGCTTTGCGTCTCCTCAGAGATTCTCCCTCCCTCCCCATTGCAGGCTGGCAGGCTACGATTCTCTACGCCTTTTTTGAAGGCCTCATTACCTCTCTCTGGCTGGGCGTTTGGGTTCTATTTCGAGAACGCGGTCGCATCCTTATGCGGGAAATCCTGAGAACGCGAACATCTCGCGCCCTACTGGCAGGCGCTGGCATGGCCGCCGCTTATACTCTGGTCCTGATCAGCCTGGCCTTTGTCTCAAACGTCAGCTATGTCGTTACTTTTCGCCAGATCAGCATTCCCCTGGGCACTATTTTCGGTATCCTCCTTCTCAAAGAACCCGGCTACACACCCAAATACCTCGGGGTCGCCATTATCTTCACAGGGCTTGTTTTCGTCGGAATCGGATAGCGGAAATACATAACTCAGATTACAAAAAGGAGACCCATGCCATTCAAAATCGCTGACGATCCGGAGACCGATTATCGGGAACTGGTAAGGTCCGCCTATAACCGGTGTGCGAGGGATTACGCTGGGCAAAGGAGTACCACGCCAGAAGCGGAACTCAACTTGATAAATAAGCATCTGATACCCGGCTCAAAGGTCCTTGACGTTGGGTGTGGTGCTGGTATCCCGGTCGCACGGCATCTTGCAGAGACGTTCAGCCTCACAGGGATCGACAGCTCCTCCAACATGATAGCTTTAGCTAAGAAAAACGTCCCCACAGCCAAATTCGTCATCGCCGACGTAATGGAGGCCGAATTCCCCGCATGTAGCTTCAATGCAATTGTCAGCTTTTACGCCATCTTCCATATCCCGAGACAAGAGCATCAGGACCTCTTTCGTCGATTTGCACAGTGGCTTCGGCCCGGCGGCCTCCTTCTGTTTACGGTTGCAAGGTACGACGATGGGCCTGGATATACTGAAGATGACTTCTTCGGCGGGACCATGTACTGGAGCAACTTTGGTCCCTCAACCTACAAGAAGTTTCTCACTGAGACTGGGTTTCAGATTGAACAGGAAGGTGTCGTAGGAGGAGGATCCAAAAGTGTTGATGCGCCGGAGGAAGTTCACCCATTTTTCTTTGCCGTCAAAAGAGAGGGCTTGTAGATGGGCCTTCGGCTAATAGCGTGGTCATGGCACGCATGAATTATGTACAAGCAAAAAACATCAATGCTACTCGCGCTTGTCATCTCGAAACCGGAATGCTTTGCCTCCTACCAACTGATCACTTGTCACAGTTGGACACCAGTATTTTTCGATATGTTCGATCGTGAGATCTGTGCCCTGGAAATGACCTCCGTGATCACAGTGATGGGAGTCGGTCAGATCGCGACACAGTAACGGCTTCTTACCCAGATAGACGAGTTGACGAATACCAAATGGCCGGCCGAGTACGCAGATGTTCGCAGCAACACCCATCACGAGTATGTTCTCAATGCGTTGAAGCAGATTATATACTTCCTGACCATCGTCGCTGATCGCATCCTCCTCTGCAATCTCAATCGTCTCGATTTGGCGAACCCAGGACGCATAACTCTCTTTACAGCAAGGCTCAGGAGTATGGCACGAGCACGGTCTCGGATTGGTGATTCCAACTGGTAATGGTGATTCCTCAAGTTGACAAATCTCACGGGGTTGCTCCCACCCGTTCCATCTGAATTCAACCGAGGCCTCTACAAAGGGTGCTTCCTCGGCGCGTTTGCGTTGAGGTGTCTTGTCATAGAATCCCATACAACTGCTGGGAGCGTGTATGATCAGAGCACCTTCTTTTCGAATACCTGCTATGACTTCATTCATGCGAGGTGCCATTTCAGCGACCCGTTCAGCAGTCGAAATGCAGTGATGGGTATCCCACATATCACAGATGATAACAGCGGCTCTCGCCGGGTCCCATTCTACTGTTTTTGTCGCGATTTCGAATGTGTCCGTGCTATCGTCAGGTTTCGCACGTATGCGTGTATTCAAAGTTAATCCAGCCATAGCTCTCTCCATATATTAAGAGTATATTAAGGGTGCCTTTAAAAAAAATATAAACTCTATAGCAAGTAAAGAGTCAAGGAAAAACCTCTAAAAACCCATCTACCATTCTGAAAATTATGACGCTCTGGCTCAAGAATATGTCAGAAGAGAAGTTTTTCCGGAAAAGTATATAGATGATGCCAACCATGTTGCTATTGCGGTGACCAATGGAATTGGGTATTTTTGCAGTTGGAACTTCACACATCTGGTAAAAGTGAACACGCGGCGAGAGGTTAATTTGATCAATGCGTTGAAGGGCTATGGACCGATAGAGATTATTGCTCCGCCGGAGTTATAGGAGGTCATCCATGAAGGAAGTGACGCAGACAGATCAGGAGAAGATTTGGGAGGATGTTCGGAAGGAATTTCCAAATGATGAAATGATGCAGGAAATACACTTCATTCGGCAAATGCATTATTTGCAGACCAAAGATTTATCAATGGAAGAACGCCTTCGCTTTTTTGAAAGCTCAATTCAGAAGACATCGGTATAGTTAAAAAAGAGGCACTATAGAAGTTCTGCAGGCCGCTAATCGCCCACTGCCCCAAAATGGTAGTGGGCTTTACAATTTGATGAGAACAAGTTGAAGGAGCCAATGGATGAGGACCTTTAGAAAACACCTGAATAAAAAACTCAAGAATGATCAATTTAGAAGACTTTATGAAGAAGAGAGACAAATTGCAGAACTTTCTTTGAAGATTTTTGAGACTCGGGGAAACAAGGGCCTATCCCAGAAGGAAGTTGCCCAAAAGTGAGGAAGAAATGACTACAGATAGCCATGAACCGCGAAAGCCGCGTCGGTTATCTCGGGAGATAATCTACGAGAGCTCGTGGGTGAATCTTTATGCCGACCAGGTGGAGTTTCCCCCTCTTCTGATTGATGATGGAGTTATTTTATGAATGATGATATCAAGATTATGTTCATGCGCCACGGACGCTCTCGAGCAGATGATGAGAATGTCATTGAGGGCCGATATGATGCACCTCTTACAGACGTGGGTCGTGAACAAGCTGAAGTCCGAGCAAAGGAACTGAAGGCGAGAGAGATCAAATTTGACAGGCTTATAGCAAGCCCATTAAAGCGTGCCTGCGAGACAGCCCAAATTGTGGGTAACATCCTGGATATAGGTGTCGAGTTTGATGAAGACTGGATGGAAAAGGATAATGGTCCAATTGCAGGTTTGCCACATCAGGTCGCCAGAGCCAGGTATCCATTGCCTGATTTTCACAATCCCTTTCAACCTCATGTTGTAAGTGCAGATGCTGGGGAGAGTGCCTGGGCATTTCACAGTCGAGCCGCACAGGCGCTGGAGAAAGTGATCAGACTGGGAGGAGGGCGCTATCTGGTGGTCGCACACGGAGGTATTTTAAATGCCACGTTGCGCTGCATAGTTGGTGCACAACCAGCGGTTAGTGGCCAGGGGATTGAATTTTCCTTTGGGGATACAGGATACATTCAAACGCTTTATAAACCAGATCAACATCTTTGGGTGATTCGCGAATTCGTTAGTGGTTTTCGAGTCGAAAATACATAGTAGAGATTCCACATGTTGAAGCCAACTATAGCCCTGTTCCTATGGTTCTTTTGCCTTCCCAGCGTCGCAATGGCGGAAGAAACCACAGAATCTACCCTATCCTATGACTGGCCCTTATCAACACTTGAATCGGAGGGAATCAATTCAGAACCGATAGTCCAGATTGTGCATCAGATACGCAGCCAGGCGTACAAGAACATCCATGGCTTTCTGATCGTCAGAAATGGCAAACTGGTGTTCGAAGCGTATTACACCGGCACAGATGGTGCAAGGGGCGTGGTCGAGTTCGGCGAGCAAACCCTGCATGATACACGGTCCGTTTCTAAGAGCATCACATCTACACTAATCGGCATCGCCATCGATCGTGGGTATATCGACTCTGTGGATGTGCCGATGGCTCGTTTTTTTCCGGAGTATGCCCGCCACCTGACGGAGGAGAAAGGGCGAATTACCCTGAAGCATCTACTGACGATGACCGCCGGATTCAACTGGGATCAATCTGGTACACATAACTCCGAGCCAGGTTCCCTCAATTCCGAAGCGCAGATGGAGAATACCAGCGACTTTATAGAGTATGTGCTTTCCAGAGAGCTGTCGGACGAGCCAGGTTCACGATTCAACTACAACAGCGGTTGTTTCATCTTACTCGCTGGCGTAATTAAGCGGGCATCAGGTATGCACGCGGACAAATTTGCAGATAACCATCTCTTTGCTCCGCTCGGAATAGATCACTCAGAATGGTGGTACACCAAGAGTGGCTTGCCCCAAACGCATGCTGGCCTGCGAATCAGGCCGCGCGACATGGCCAAGATCGGCCAACTCTATGTAGATAACGGGCGTTTTCAGGGCAGACAGATTGTATCGGCAGCCTGGATCAGCGAGTCGGCAAAGGGGCATTACGGCAACGACCGATATGGTTTCGGCTGGTGGCTCGATCATTTCCCATACCGCGGGCGATCGGTTGACGTTCTTGCGGCCGAAGGAAACGGCGGTCAGTACATCTTCGCTATTCCAGAGTTGTCTCTGGTCATCGTCTTCACGGGGGGCAACTACGGTTCATCTGTGGCCAATCAGGCGTTCCGGATCGCGATTGATCATGTGTTGCCTGCGGTCGGCGAGACAGAGAAGGGCAAATAACAGACGCCCTTCGAGTAGAAAATACAAGGAGTCAACAATGAAATATCCAGGTGTAAAAGTGCTTACATTCGATGTCGGAGGTACTGTTTTTGATTGGAGAGGGACGATTGAGGCTGAACTCCGCGCATTATCGGCTAAAAAAGGTGTGAAGTTTGACGTACGCCAGTTCGCCACCAACTGGCGCAGTGGTATGTTTGGAATGCTGGCGCGAGTGAAAACAGGTGAGTTGCCAAGGATGAACGCCGATGCGATTCATCGGCTCGTACTTGACGATATTCTCGAGAAACACAACGCCATTCATCTTTCCGCAAAGGAAAGGAACGACCTGAATCTGGTGTGGCACAGGATGAAGACCTGGCCAGATGCCGTTAGCGCAATACACAAATTGCGAGATCATTATTCAGTCATCATATTAACCGTATTGAGTTTCGCAATTGCAGTAGATTGCTCTAAATATAATAGCCTTAGCTGGGATGGTATAGTATCGTGTGAATTCCTGGAGCGATATAAAACAGACACGCGAGCTTATCAACAGGCCGCTGAACTCCTCGGTTGCGCACCTGATGAAGTGATGATGGTGGCGGCGCATGCGAACGATCTCAAGGGCGCCAAAGACGCAGGTCTGAAAACCGCATACGTACATCGGGAAGACGATTGGTGGAGGGTGTATCCGACTGATGAGCCTACCCTGCCTCTTGAGACTTTCGATGTAAGCGCGTCTGACTTCGATGATCTGGTCGAAAAACTGACCTGAGTGATTTCAATGGCATACAACATAGCGCAACTGGATCCAGCAGATTTTGCCGAACTCGCGAATACTCTGGGTGATACCCCTGAGACCGTGGTGGCAGTACACCTTCTAAAAAAGAAACTGTGCAAGGCCTTTGTAGCGGGAAGCCCCACCTCCTTCAGCGCAGCTATCGTCCAGGGCCACTTCGATTCAGAAGAACCCAGGGGATTTGGGACCGAGGCGCGAGCACTGTGGGAATTGCTTCAGTTAGTGGAGGGTTGGGATTGTATAGGTGTGAATCGACAATGCGCCAAACCGCTTGGTGATCTGATAGAGAATTCTAACGGAGTAAAAGTACGCTACTATGACGATGTTTATCATTCGTTGACGAGACCAGTCCAACTATTCACCAATGACCATGTCCGTGCATTGACCACGCAGGACCGGTCCTTGATTGCCTCTGCACCCGCCGAAATACAGGGTGGTAGCTATGAGGATATGGAAACGATGCTCTCAGAGGGAATTGTGGCAGGAGCTATTGATGCGGGTCAATTGGTGTCCATAGCCCACACAAGCGGCGTCACGGATCTTCACGGCGAGATTGGTGTTGGCACCCTTGAACCCTGGCGCAAAAGAGGCCTGTGCAGCGCCGCCGCCTCGATAGTATCGAATCGGCTTCAGGAACAAGGACGAGTTCCCGTTTGGAGCACGGGAGAGGACAACTTTGCCTCATTGCGAGTTGCAGCGAAACTTGGCTTTCGAGAGGTCTCCCGCAGGACCTACGTGATTCTGGTCAAGAGTTGAACAATCCTTTTGATGCTTATGGAAACAAATGGAGAGTGGAGGCAGGACACCACAACCAGGACCAAACAATGAATAGTTCGACTCCAATCCAATTGTCTCAATATCAGCCAACCTGGAAGCGGGAATTTAATATCGAAAAACGTAAGCTCTGGGAGATATTCAGTACGGCAGCTATAGAGATTGAACATATCGGTAGTACATCCATTGAAAATCTGCCATCAAAACCGATAATTGATATTGCCGTTAAGATTGAAAATCACAAAAATGCCGATGGATTCATAAAAGCCCTTGCTCAAATAGGGTACGATTTCTATCCCACTCGGTCTAGTACTGAACGGCACTTCTTTGCCAAGGGCATTCCTGTCAAGTTTCATCTATCTATTGCCTATACTGACCGTGGAGGATTTTGGGATCGTCAGATCCTTTTCTGCGACTTTTTGCGATCTAATCAAGAAGCAAGAGATGAGTATGCAAAACTCAAAGAAGAGTTATTACGGAAAGACCCATCTGGCAAGGGTTATACAGAAGGCAAAACCGACTTTGTCCATCGAATACTATATTTAGCAGGAAAGAATAGTTAAAAATACAGGGGATAGTATTCACTGGCTACTTCCATTGAGGAAGCTTCAGACTCTATCCTCAATAATATGGATGCAAGATACGATGCACGTAACCGATCTCACCCACTCCCAACTACAGAGCTACCGTTCCATCTGGGGAAGTTTCACAGACTTCGGTTGGACTTTTGCGGGCCCAGAAAGGACATTTGGATTCTATGGGAGACTAAGAGTAGATGAAACTGGATCGATTGACCTTCTCGATCTATGTGTCGCCTGCTCCGGAAAGCATTCAGAGAACGAACAGCCCACTGAGATTGCGGCACTCAAAAAGGCACTTCGTCGGTCTCAATTCAAACATGAAGAAGGGGAACAATTTTGGGTCGATTTCACATCCGAGGCGACCCATCGTGGGACCACAAATAGTCATCTTGTGCTGACCTACGGAAACGCAAATGACCTCCGGGATCTTCACTTTGAACGGTTTCGACCAAAATCCAAAGCCTCTGATAATCCCCTTTGGGAGCGGGGCTATTACTATCCTGTGAGTCAGAAGGCAAATCCTGGTGAAGCGAAGAAGGTCTCACTGACTGAATTATCCAACCTCCTTTCTCAAAATCCTGCAATCGCGATCACTGGTGCAGGGATCTCAACGGGAAGTGGTATTCCGAGCTTTCGGGGAGAGAAAGGATTGGAACGGCATTTCCCGCTGCATGAACCATTTCCAGGTACAGTTGCGAATCTGATGATTGAGAAACCGCGCAGGCTGGCTCAGGTACTCGCGCAGTTCCAGGCGGCGTTCATTCAGGCAGAGCCGAATGCTGCCCACAAGGCACTGGCACATCTCGAAGAGATCGGCACAATCCGCCTTATCATCACCGGGAATGATGACAAACTCCATGAACGGGCCGGATCCAGGCGGGTACACCTGAAAAGCCATACACATTTTGAGCCTGACGGAAAGGGATGGGATTGGTTAAAAAAAGGAAGAAACCTCCTCGCCATTGGCTTAGGCAGAGATGAGCATGGCTTGATCAGTTATTGCCGTGACCAGAGGATTCTGATTACAGCAATCTCGCCGAATAGACCCGAATTTCTGCATCAAGAGGATCTATTCTTGGAAGGCAAGGCAGAAGACATGCTACCATGCCTCAAAGTTGGAGAGAGCAGTCGCTAACACACCCCTGCACGAGTTCTACTCGTCAGGCCACCAAATGCGGTTTCCTTTTGTATCGATATAGCCATAGATTTCTCCTGTCATCACTGCACTTAAGCTATTAAAAAACCTCCAGACTTTATCAAATTTCGGCTCTACAAGATATTTTCCTGTTTGGTCAATTCAAATTCAGTCTTCTATTGCCAGAAGTTAACGTGCAGGTTATCTTTATCTATGTTTAGAAATATTGAATTCTATCGCACAAAGGATCAAAAATGTCCAGTTGAAGACTTTCTTGGTAAATTGGCACCCAAAGAATCACAGAAGGTCTTATGGGTTTTCAGACTCATAGAAAGAATCAACCGAGTTCCGTCGAATTACTTTAAGAAACTGATCGGAACAGCGAATATTTGGGAATGTAGGATTCCAACACATAAGGGAACTTATCGCTTTTTCGGCTTTTTCATCCAGGGAAATAGACTTATTCTCACCCATGGATATTCAAAGAAGACCCGAAAAATTGATCTTCGAGAGATCAGAAGAGCCGAAACATATAAACGGGATTATCTAAATCGTCATAAGGAGTACACACCATGAGTGATGTAGAAAAGTATATTGCTAAAAGAAAAAAGACCGATCCTGAATTTGCAGAAGGATTTGAGGAAGGATATAAGGAATTCGAATTTGGCGTTTTACTGCGTCAGGCCCGGGAGGAGGCTGGCTTAACACAGGAGCAACTCGCCAAGTTAATGCATACCAAGAAAACAGCGATTTCTCGTCTGGAAAACCGTGCTGGAGATATTAAGCTCTCTACTCTGAGAAAAGCAGCCAAGGCTTTGGGTAAAGAATTAGAGTTAAACCTGAAGTGATTTCTAATCTTGGGAATGACCTCACCAGCTTGCCACTCTGACTATCCCCAGCAGGTGTCACCATCTAATGGCGCACTCCCCACTCGCCCTGTCCAATTCAAAAGGCAAGACTCAGCCTAACTCTCAAAGACAAAGAACTAAATCATTTTATGGTATGGGGAAAGAAGAAGATATCCTGAGTGCAAAGGAAATGTCAATATGGAGCACATGAAAGACAATGTAGATATTCTGGTCATTGGCGGTGGTACAGCGGGCACCATTGCTGCGATACAAGCTGGGCGCACGGGACTTCGCACAGCCCTGATTGAATCCGGCAGCCAACTCGGTGGAGTAACCACAACGGGTGGGGTTTCGTTTCCTGGCCTTTTTCACGCCTGGGGAAAGCAGATTATTGCGGGTATCGGATGGGAACTTGTTACAAAAGCAGTGGCACTTGACAGTAGAAAACTGCCAGATTTTTCAGTACCCCCCGAGCGCCATTGGATGCACCAGATTCGCATCAATGGCCCAGTCTATGCCGCACTCGCCGAAGAAGCCTGTACGCAAGCAGGTGTGAAATTACATTTCTACGAAATACCAACTCGGGTTTCAGAAACGGACACGGGCTGGACAGTAGAAACCACAGGCAAAAACATGCGCCGCACTATACGGGCCAAGCAGTTAATTGATTGTACTGGCGGTGCAAATATTGTCGGACAGATCGGTTTCCCCCGTTTGCGCGAAGAAGAAACCCAACCCGGCACATTGATTTTTAAACTCGGTGGTTATGATGTTGAAGCACTGGATGAGGATGTCATTCAGACACATTTTTCTGCTGCCATTAAAGATGGCCGTTTACAGCATGGCGATGTAAGGAATCCACAGGTGCGATTTATCAGTTATCTTCAAAGAGGCGGAGAAAATGCCCAGCATGTATTGGGTGCTGATGCATCAACCTCTGACAGGCATACAAAAACCAACATAGCAGGGCGGCAGTCGCTATTGCGAATTTTGCGTTTTGTGCGTTCTCTACCAGGGTGCGAAAACGCCTGTGTTTTGAAAGCCCAGGCTGAAACAGCCGTACGTGAGACCTATCGCATTGTTGGTGATATGCAAATAACCCATGAGGATTACACGAGCGGACGATTTTTTGACGATGCCGTATCCTATTCTTTTTACCCCATCGATCTCCACGACCGCGATGGCATCAAACCCAGACCTCTATCCAAAGGGATCGTTCCCACCGTCCCTCTTCGCGCGCTTATCCCCAAAGAGAGTCGCAATTTGCTGGTCGCCGGTCGCAGTGTGAGCAGTGACCGGTTGGCGAATTCCGCTTTGCGAGTACAGGCTTCATCTATGGCCATGGGACAGGCTGTGGGTGCTGCCGCTGCATTATCTGTACGTCTGGAAACAACACCTCGCGAAGTCCCAATTTCCGATTTGCGCGAATTGCTTTTGTCACATGGCGCAGTTGTACCTGGTGTAGAGGAATAGAGGATTATGATGAACGACAAACCAGATCTAAAAACGGGAGAGCAATCTGGTTAGAGAAGCGGTTCGGTTAGATGGAGAAATTGCCAGTAATGGACTGAATGCAAAATGACTATTACAATCCGTAAAGCAAATGAGGAGGATATAGCCGCCGTCCTTTCAATGCAGCAAAATCTGGCATCCGAAGGCGCAATATGGGGCTATGGACCCGATTCGGCAGAAGTGTGGAATGACCGCGACCTGGATTGGCTCTTTCTGGCGATAGATGGCTGTGAGCCTGTTGGATTCATCTATTGTGTAGAACGGCCGTATGAAGGCGAATGTGTATTCCCCAAAGGTAGCCGTATTCTCGAAATCATTGAACTATATGTGCGTCCCGAATCCCGTCACAGTGGAATAGGCCAGCAGATGGTCAAAACTCTCCAAGCAAAAGCAGAAGCCGATGGATTCAGCCACATGCGGCTCTACTCGGCAGCGAAGCGTTTCGATGACATCCTTGCATTTTATCGGGATTGTGGATTCATTCCATGGTATCTTGAGATGGTAAAACCGATCAGAACTGAATAAAGAGTTGAATTGGGGAAATAAACTGTGAACATACATCGCATCACTGCAATGGTTCCAATAACCAATTTGGATCAAGCTATAAGCTTCTACTCACAAGGCCTGGGTCTCCAGGTTATCCAACGTAAAGACGAGTGGGGCCATGCCCTTTTGGAAGGTGAACACGGTTGCCAGGTGATGATAGACCGTTCGATTCGAACGGAATCGAACGCCTCAACCGTCATTTACTACTATACGTCCGATATTGAAACGTTAAGAGACCGCGTGATCGCCGCTGGTTTCGAACCCGATCCTATCCGTGTAACTTTCTACGGCATGACAGAATTTCGAGTTCGCGATCCCGATGGCAATCAGGTCTGGATCGGTGAGAGAAAGATGTCCGCATGAATTGGCCAAGCTGGTGGGAATGAAAACTGTTTCTCTACAAATCACATATCGAAAGGGCAAACCATTTGCTGCCTATATTTACCTATCTCATCGGCGCGGACAGAAAAGTGTACGCACCGAAGCGATAACAGAAGACCTCCTCATTGACTACGCTCAAGATGGCACGCCTCTTGGGATTGAGATTGTCTCACCCGAAATCGTGAGTATAGATGAGATACAGAGCGTCTTTGATCGTCTGGGGCTTAGCAGACCAGAACCCGTAGAATTGGAACCGATCAAAGCAGCCTAAGACTTTGATAGGTTGTGCCAACACGATAAGAATACAAGAGGATCGGAATTTGTGATCTCAACCGGACAAATCAACGAAGAATTAGTCCGTCTCCCAAGAACACAACAGCAGTTTCTCTGCCTGACGGCAACCCTAAAATGTTACTGGTAATCGTTTCAAGCCCACCCCAAAAACACTCAGAAGATCGTATATGAAAAACCCAGCAACACCATTAAAAATAAATACCAATCGCATGACGCCCGATGAAATTCAGCACTGGGAACGCCATGGATATTTTGTGCGCGAAAACGTCTTTTCACACAATGAGAACGACTACCTGCGACAGGTCGCCGAAGACATTGTCGCCGGGAAACGAAAAATGCCAATGGCTCACATCGACCGCAATGCCCTTATCCGAGACGGCAAAGACACGCGGTCTGGCATCTATGGTATGCACAAAATCCACCACCCCAGTTGCTACATCCCGGAATTCCTCGCTCGCGTGCGCGACCCACGCCTGACCGATCCGCTCCTCGACATACTCGGCCCAGACGTTCTGGGCATCAACAACCTCTTCATCTGGAAAGCCCCAGAAATCGGATTGGGATTCCCCTGGCACCAGGACAAATTTTACTTTGGCAAGCGATTCAAAACCGCAACAACCGTCGGCACCTGGACAGCAATCGATCCCGCCGATCGCGACAACGGCTGCCTCTACGTAATCCCCGGCAGCCACAAACAGGCAATTTCCGAACACGACGACATTGAGGGATCACAGCAAAATGAATTTAAACTCGCGCGCAATGCTCGCGATGAGGACGGGATTTCTGTGGAAGTCCCCCCCGGTGCGGTCATCTGGTTCCATTCTCACCTCCTGCACAAAAGCACGAATAACCACAGCCAGCGATTTAGACGCAGCTATGTATCGCATTACTTAAGCGCGCAAGCAGAATGGATGAATCCGGAAAATGCTGGCAAAGGCCAGCCCATCATGTGGGTAAGAGGACAAACCTTTCCCGGTAAAGTTCGGGAAGTCACACGAGAGGTTGTTCCCGCCGAGTAAAACACTGCGTCCAATGCCAAATGCTCTGAGAACTAACGGACGCTCCACATGAAGGTATCCAAATGAACAGACATAAATCGCACCAGGACATCGCCGAACGCGATCAATACGGCGGCTGGACCGGCAAAAAATTTGCGGCAACGGGCTTTTTTCGCGTAGAAAAAGACGAAAGATGGTGGCTCGTAACGCCCGAAGGAAATGCATTTCTGAGTTTCGGAATAAACCATCTGCATCCCCATCTTTGGAAGCAGGACTACAATCGCGAAGCCTGGAAAAAGCGGTTGGGCTTAGACAATCTGGACAGCCGCGAATTCGCACCCGCCCTCAAAACCTGGTTCTTACAGACGTGTCGTCAATACGGCTTCAATACCGTAGGCGTACACACGGAGTTGTCAGCCATCAATCGCCCACAGCCATCTATCCCCTATATGCAGTCAATTCACTTCGTCGATATCCCACATTGGAAGACAGAAATACCCGATAGCAATTTTTGGGATGTATTTTCAGAAACATTTGCCTCACACTGCGATCAGATGGCAAAGGAATTTGCCGCACCTGCAAAAGATGATCCCTTCCTGCTCGGTTATGCCATGACCGACTGTCCGTTATTTACAGAAGAAGATTGCAGGGAACGCCCCGACGTGATTGGCGGTGCACGCCGGGAAGCTCGAATCGGCTGGCCACGTCGGTTGCGCAATTTGGGTGCCGATGCACCGGGCAAAAAGGCTTATGTTCGGACCATGCGCGATATCTATCGCAGGCAAATCAGCGATTTCAACGCCACTTATGGCTCGCAATTTGATTCGTTTGACGCGCTCCAAACAGCCGAGGGCTGGCGGCCACACACCGATCTTTCTAATGGCAACGAAACCCGCGACAATATTGAATTCCTGAAAAAAGTAGTCGAAAAATACTACCAGACAGCGCGGGATGCGATCCTTCGATACGATCCAAATCATCTATTCGTCGGCGACAAAATCAATGCCAACACAGATGCGGTGGATACCTTACTCCCCATTACAAGCCAATTTACCGACATCGTGTTCTATCAAATGTATGCGCGATACGAGGTGCAAAAACCCGGATTAGATCGCTGGTATAGAATCTCCAACAAGCCGCTGATCAATGGCGATTCTGCTTTCACGATGATTACAGACACCATGCCGCGACCCTATGGCCCCGTGGCGGACAACATCGAACAACGAGCTGAATGGACCACCGAGTTCTTCCAGAACGCCTTTGCGCGCCCGGAATTTGTTGGCTGGCACTATTGCGGCCTGATCGATGCATCCAACCTGGTCGCCCAAAAACAGGACCGCCAGCATTCCGGACTGCTCACTGGCTACGGCGAACCATATCCCGAACTCCTGAAGGTACTCGAGACCTGCACAGCTAAAATGTACGAGATTGCTACACACAAACTCTGAGTTATCATGCCCAAATAGTTGTATCTGCGTTGAGGAATGTGAAGACGTGAACAAACCAATTTCTGAAGCCCGTGCCTGGGAAATCGCGCGAGAATTTGCGGCAGAGGCAACGAGTCAGGACATTAACCGCTACATCCTTGGAATCTTCATGATCGGCTCCCTGGCCGTAAAACAGTATCACCCTGGTCGGAGCGACATCGACACTGTGATTGTTGCGCGTGATTCAATCTCTGATGAGTTTCGCGCAAGACTAAAAGAAATGAGAGCCTCCTACCAGTCGAAATATCGCATACCAAAGGGGTTTGGCGGCATTGTCCTGAGGGAACAGGATATGAAACCCCCGTATGATCCTGAGAAAGAGCTTGTTCCCGAGATATACAGGCTTCTTCAGCAAGGCAAGCCGCTCTGGGGAGAATATGATCTATCGGGCATTCCTACGCCTTCTCGCGATGATTTCCGGGCGTATGCGAAAGTATTCTATACCTGGTTGAGAAGTTTGGGTCGTCCGGATCGGGAGCGTACAATCGTTGCTACTGTAAACAGAATACTGATAGAGATCAGACTGTTCATTTGGGATCGCACGGATGCCTTCATTCTAAACAAGCGAGAACTGATCCCGATATTTCTGGAGACCGAATACGGAGACCGCTATCGAAATGCCCTTCGAGACGTCCACGAATACGTCCTTGGAAACGTTCAACTTCATGATCTCGATCTCCTTGAAAGACTACTTGATGACATAACGGATCTTGTAGCTACGGAAGTAAATCTCTAAAAATCTCTCACTGAATGAATAAAAGCAAAATTATACCATTCTAAGGATCGGAAAATCGCCATCTATTTGAGATTGAGCGGCGATGTATGGATAAAGATGGTATCGTCATTGAGTACCTCGATCAACTCGGGCCGCGTGGACGTGGCTACGATAGGGACCATCTGGTATCCGGCACCTGACATCGAAAACAGAGTTGTTTCCGGGTGCCAATTTATTTGAACAGTGCTCTCTTCATGAAATATATACCGTCTAAATTTTGTTACGGCGAACCAATTCTATATCGAGAGCTTGACGAGCATGGTCAAGTTGTCGATGTGAAGCCCGTCACCGTTATTGAAGATTCTGATGTGCAAATTGCTCTTTGGCTTCCATTGGGAACACCGACGAAAAAGCCGGTATTGCTGAACCATACTCCGGGCACACCACGTAATTGGGTCGAGGGATCTTGGGCATTGGTGGATTCGACTTGGCAATGGGCAGAACTTCTGATCGTAGTTCGCCCGGACAATTGTCGTGCAACTTGGGTACGATGGTCGGCAGATCGCGTGTTTCAAGGTTGGTATGTAAACCTGCAAAGTAAACTATGTCGTACGCGTCTGGGCTTTGATTTTAGAGATCATCAATTAGATATTATTGTTGAACCTGATCGCAATTGGAGATGGAAAGATCAAGATGAACTTGACCTTGCTGTGGAACTTGGGCGCCTGACACCTGCGCAGAGCAAAGCAGTCAGAGAAGAAGGGCAACTCGCAGTTATGGAAATTGAGCGTAATAGTGGGCTGTATTCGGAAAGTCTAGAACAGTGGTGCCCCGAGGCGTCGCTCACTCGCCCGAAATTGAGAGCGGATTGGAATGATTTATCTATGTATGATACTATAAAGCACTACTAATTCGGTGATGGCAAAATCACACAACTTGGGTTTCAAATAAACAAACCAAATCCTGCTGTCGGGGCTACAAAACAAACATTCGGCGGCTAACACATCCATACGCGGTTTCAGCGCATAGCCCGAGGTTCGGACACGGTGAAAACGTTAATTGTTCGCTCAGGAAGGAGTAAAACAAATGACCCCACTTCTTCAAAAGGCTTTCGAGAGAGCCACCGAACTCCCTCAAGAGAAACAAGATGAATTTGCGCGTTTCCTGCTGGCCGAACTTGAGTCGGATCAGCGATGGACTAAGTTGTTTAGCCGTCCCGAGTCCGAAGATGTGCTGGAGCGGTTGGCCGATGAGGCCATTGTAGCACACAGAGTAGGACGAACACAACCTTTGAATATAGAAGAATTATAAACGTGCGTTCGTTTACACAAAGGAACTTAAATTGATTATAGGTTTCATAGGTGATATACACGGGCGCGCATGCCATGCTCTTGCCATTCTTCTGACCTGGCAGTCGATGCGAAAAAAAATGTTTGACCTTGTCGTTCAGGTTGGCGATCTCGGGGTTATGCCACTGCCGCAGAGCGGTGAGATTCCATACGACAGGTTTTCACAGTGGGATCCATCCGTGTACGATTTGTGCAGCCTCATCCTGGCAGAGGGGACAGATGTGCAACTCGCACGCGATACACGGGCGCAATTGACATCTTCGATCCTTGTGGTGGCAGGCAATCACGACGAATTCTCTGCTATTCGAAATGCTACAGAGACAAAATCTTCTGTACCCATCCCACTTGACCCGCATGGTCTATTCGAGTGCGTACCGGACGGCTTCACACTTGAGGTTGGAAAAGAAGCGATTGGCTTTTGTGAAGGAGGAGACCCAGAGGCTCTTCAACACAACCATCCAAAAGGTATAGATATTCTCGTTTCACATGAGGGAAGATTTGGAGTTGGTCCCGATGCAGATAACCTGGCGGAAGGTCCTCAGGCTTTGCTCGAATATCTAATGGTATCGAAACCGCGTTACCATATATTTGGGCACTTTCACCATCCAGTCGGCCCGAGAAAAGTGTATGAGACGGAGTGCATTCAGGTCGCTAGCGTGGTGAGCAACCCCAGAGACCCAACATTGCAGGTTATAAACGAAGGATGTATTGGTGCGCTCGATACGGAGACCGGCAATTTTGAATTTGTGAGCGGAGCTTGGCTGAGCACCTATAAACGTGACGGGGGATTCCAATTGCTGGCCGATACTATCAATAGAACCTCTCGGCATAGATCGCATCAATTATTAAAATAAATGGGGGACGACTGATCCTATCTATTAGAAGGGATTACAAAAATACTGTGAAAAAGTTGACAGTGTATTCGCATGCCGAGCGCCCCGAACTGCAAGAGCAGAAATGGAATTCACGGACGAACTGGCCCGAGTTCATCTTTCATGCCGAGGGGCCCGAGGAGATAACATCCCAGTTACTCGCGAAGTTTCCCCAGTTTCAACTCTATTACTGCGAATCTGAGGAGCAACTGGTTGCCTATAGTATTGCAATCCCCATCCCGTGGACCGGCCATGACGAAGACTTACCAGAAGGCTGGACATCAGTGCTGGAATTGGGCTTGAGAGAAGGAACACAGAACCCTACAACTCTCTGCGCGTTGGGGGTCGATATAAGGCCGGATTGCCAGGGACAAGGATACAGCCGGGAAATTTTACTGGCTATGAAACACATTGCCGACTGCCATGGATTCTCATTCCTCATCGCGCCGGTGCGACCGACGTTCAAGGACAGGTACCCGCTCACAGCAATTGACGATTACATAGCGTGGAAACGAGAGGATGGGCAGCCCTTTGATCCGTGGATCCGGGTACATTGGAAGATTGGAGGCCGGATTGCACGGGCGGCACCGAGATCAATGTCTGTCCGAGGTACAGTCGATGATTGGGAGAAATGGACGGACATGTCCTTCCCAACATCGGGTGAATACGTCGTTCCAGGAGCGTTGGCACTCGTCTCAATCGACCGAGAAAACAACATTGGCTATCACGAAGAACCCAACGTGTGGATTATCCATGACGTGTGAGCATGTCAATTGAAACTTTAAATGAATAAATCACTCATGACATCAGATAGATTGAGCCGGATATGAACGTTAGTGCCGCGTGCAAAACGTGCGAATTAACAGCGCAAAGAAGACTGGGTAAGGCACCACTTTGGGACTGCATTTACCAGACCGAGTACTGGGACGTGGCGCATGCATACAACACCGCTTTGCCTGGGTGGCTGGTGTTGGTTCTACAACGACACATTGTATCTCTTGATGAGCTTACTGAGCAGGAAGCCGCTGAATTGGGGCCTCTGATTCGCCGTGTTTCCTCGTCCCTCAAAAGTGTAATCGGATGCGTGAAAACATACGTGATTCAATTTGCCGAACACGAGGATCATCCGCATGTTCATTTCCATATCGTGCCACGAATGGCTAATCAACCAGCCGACCGGCGCGGCGCTCAAGTATTTGGCTATCTGGAGGTCTCTCCTGAGCAAAGAGTAAGTGAAGATCAAATGAATGAGATTTGTGCAAAAATCAGAAACGATCTACAGTCCACTGAGCGTTGATATGTGAAATACCGTCGTTAAAAGGAGACATAAGCGAAATGGCAACGCAATACACTTCTATAACGGATGAACAAGCCGCGCTCATCAAGCACGCTCCCCTATTTTTTGTGGCGACGGCCGATCCAAATTTGGAAACCGGACCTGATGGGACAGGTGCTGTAAATTTGTCGCCAAAGGGGGGAACGCCCTTGCATATTCTCACGCCAAACCGCGTTGCTTATCTCGACTATCCCGGCAGTGGAAACGAGACAGCGCGTCATGCAATCTCTGGTGGCCCAATCACGATCATGGTCTGCTCCTTTGAGGAAGGTGACGCTGGCATTGTCCGACTCTATGGCCATGCTCGTATCGCCGAGCTTGACGACTCCCCTATCGCACGTCAGTTGCTCGAAACGCTGGCTCAAGAATTAAAGCACAAGCCTCGACAAGTGATCGAAGTGAACATTGAAAAAACGCAAACGAGTTGTGGCTACGGTGTTCCAATCATGGCTCTGGTCAGAGAACGGCGTGTGGCCGATCGCGGTCGCAAATACAAGGGACCGAGATAGCATTTAAAAGGAGATATCCATGGATTTCAAAGACGGCCTGATAGACTACGAGGCTTTCGGTGCAAAGGGCGACGGCGTCACGGATGACATGCCGGCGATCTGCGAGGCGCACGCCTACGCCAACGCGCACGGCCTGAGTGTCAGGACACAGCCTGGCGCGACGTACCATCTCGGCGGCCGGGCGCTGACCGCCGTGATCGCAACCGATACCGACTGGAGCACCTCCCGTTTCACGGTTGACGACACACAGGTTGAAGACCACAGGGCGCATCTCTTCGAGGTACGCTCGCTGTTGGAGCCGGAGGAATTGCAGATCGATCGGCTCACGAGAGACCAGAGACAGGTGGATGCGCGGCCGGAGCACGACTGTCATGTCCTCGTGGAAAACGCACACAAGAGGCAGTATATCCGGCGGGGGCTCAACCAGAACGAAGGCGTTCCCCAGCACGACTGCTTCGTCCTGCGTCGAGACGGCTCGGTGGAGGCGGACATCGATTGGGAATACGATCTGGTCACCCGGGTGGATGCACGACCAATCGACGACCGGACGCTCTATCTGCGCGGCGGCGTCTTTACCACGTTCGCCAACCGCGAGCACCACCCGAAACGTTACAACTACTGGAATCGGAACATTGTGATCTCCCGCTCGAACACGGAAGTCGCGGGTCTGACCCATTATGTCGTCGGCGAGACAGCCGTGGGCTGTCCCTATTCCGGATTCATTAGCGTGCAACAGTGTGCCCACATCACGCTGCGCAACTGCTTCGCCACCGGGCACAAAATCTACTCGACCATCGGCGCGGCGGGTAAGCCGGTCAGCATGGGCACCTACGACTACAATGCGAATAACGTCGTGGGATTCACAATGATTGGATGTCGGATGAACCACATCACCGACCGCACGCGCTGGGGCGTGATCGGATCCAACTTCTGCAAGGACATCCTGCTCGAGGACTGCCATCTCTCCAGAATGGACACGCACATGGGCGTTTCCGGCACCTACGTCATCCGTCGCTGCACCCTGGGCCATATGGGGCTGAACGCGATCGGCCGAGGCCAGCTGACACTCGAGGATTCTACGTTGTACGGCAGTAGCCTGGTCTCCTTTCGGCGCGACTATGGCAGCACCTGGGGGGGAGCGCTCAAGATCCGCAACTGCCGATGGATTCCAGCCTGTGGAGACATCTGTCAGCCTCACATGATCAATGTTGCCAACGACGGCACGCACGATTTCGGATATCCCTGCTCTATGCCTGAAGAAGTCGTTATCGACGAACTATTCGTAGATGATTCCAATACGCCCGAGAATTACCAGGGCATGTACTTCTTCACCGACCCGGACGACTTCCACGATGGCGTCGAACATGCCTCCGCGTCTGAGGAACGTCCTTTCCCATACACCCCTTGCCAGCAAGTAAGGCTCCGGGGGCTGACGACTGCCAGCGGCCTGAGGCCGCGACTCTCGCCCAGTGCGACGATGACTGCCCACACGGCCGTGATTGAAGAGGAGCAACGTATTGACTAAAAGTTTTTTTACAGATATTTCGGAGATCAGAGCCCAGTTGACCGTTGCCCGCATCATCTGTAAACTGTAAATTGGAAAGGTTAAGTCCAATGACCAAATACGAGTTTACCTTAATTCTCAAAGGCCAGTTCGAACTGACAGAAGCAATTGCAGACGAATTGTTCGAGGTCGGTTGTGACGATGGAACACCAGGGATATGCAACGGTGTCTTTTCGATTGATTTTCACCGAGAGGGAGATTCCCTGGAAGCAGCTATTTGTTCAGCCATCGCAAATGTAAAATCGGCAGGTTACGAGGTAGCACGAGCGGAAATTGAAACTGAAGCCATACTCCAGCCTGTATAAAACAACATCGGCTATTACAAAGAACCCAACGTGTGGATCATTCATATCTGGATACTTTTTTATCCACAATCATTTGTCTTGCAATGTTTTAAAAAGTTTATCGTACAATTTAGAAGAAGGTCTTAAAATCAGATAGGAATAAACATATGATTCATCGAAGCCTGTTTTTTATCGCGATTTGTGCCGCCTATCTGGGCCTGGCGTCTGCGGCCTTTGCCGGGGCGTGGACCCAGAAAAAGGGTGGCTATTATTTCAAGGTTGCAGCCGGCTATTTGAACTCAACCAGGGATATCGATGCCAATGGCAAGCAGATTCAGAAGGCGAATATGGGGGAACTGAGAGACCTCAATTATTCAGCCTATCTGGAATACGGCCTGCTGGACCGGCTCACACTTGTGTCGTCTGTCCCCTACAAACAGCTACGGGATACCCGCACCTTGAGAGATCTCAATTCGGTTGTTACGGGAACGGCACTGGAGCGCAGGTGGGGTTTTGGCGATATGGAAATGCGTTTGCGATGGCTTTTAGCCAACCAGCCCGTGGTCGCATCGATTGCTGTGGGGGGTAAAATTCCGCTGTGGTACGATGAAGATCTCAACACGCGGGTTCCCCTGAGTTCCAAAAAGGTGGATGCAGATGTTCGGATACTATTGGGTCAATCTCTGTACCCCGCTCCGATTTATGTGACCGGAGAGGTCGGCTACCGGATCCGTGGAGGGAACTTCACTAATGAATGGTTTTATGCTCTGGAAGCTGGGATTACGGTGGACCGGTTCCTGTTCAAGGGGTATCTTTCGGGTATCCGTACCTTTGGAACGTGCAACCCGGTTGGAGAGGTGGAACTGATCGGTGATCAGAATGTCTTAAAACTCTCCCCCGGAGTGATTTACCGTTTAACCGATTGGCTGGAACTGAGTGTGGATATGATTCACATTGCAGCGGGCTGCAATACCGCTGCGGGAAATACGTTTTTGTTTGGGATATCACTTAAGCGATAAGCCGGGACCTGATCAAGGAGGTTTATATGCCAAAACGAGGTTGGGAAATACCCGAGAGAGAGGCGACGCCGGAAGATGTATATATGAACCGGCGGAAGTTTATGATGGCCGCAGGAGGCGCGGTGGGGCTACTAACAGGCTGCGGGCATGAGAGGATTTTTTCCCCTGCTGAAAAACCACCCTCTACGCCGACTGAGGAGCCTCAGCAACCGCCACAGCCACAACCACCGCAACAACCGCCGCAGCCGCAGCCGCCACAACAACCGCCGCAACCACCGCCACCGCCGCAGCCACCACAGCCACCGCAACCGCTTTATCCTGCCAGGCTCAATGATGAATTCAAGGAACTGGACCGGCCTTTAACCGAGGAGTCAATTGCCGGATCGTACAATAATTTTTATGAATTCAGCACCAGAAAGGATCTGGTGAAACCCCTATCGGAAAACTTCATGACAGACCCCTGGACAGTGGTAATCAAAGGAGAGGTCCCGCAGGAAAAGACATACGATTTTGGCGATCTGGTCCGCACTCTGCCGCTGGAAGAGCGGCTTTACCGCTTGCGGTGTGTGGAGGCCTGGTCTATGGCGATACCCTGGACTGGTTTTCCGATGAAAGCGCTCTTAGACGCGGTGCAACCGCTTTCTACAGCAAAATTCGTCAAGATGACAACCTTTTTGGACCCAAATCAGGCTATTGGACAGTTTAACAATCCCCAGTGGCCCTGGCCCTATGTTGAGGGGCTGACGATTGAAGAAGCGGCAAACGAACTCGCTTTTATAGGCACGGGAATTTACGGTCACGAAATGCCCAACCAGCACGGGTCGCCTATCCGCCTGGTCGTGCCCTGGAAGTACGGTTTTAAGAGCCTCAAATCACTTGTGAGCATTGAGTTTGTCCGCGATCAACCGAGAACCTTTTGGAATACGCTCGTCCCAAGGGAATACGGCTTCTTTGCCAATGTCAATCCCAAGGTCGATCATCCCCGGTGGTCTCAAGCCCAGGAACGGTTCATCACCACCAATGCTTCGAACCCCGAAATGCGTCCGACTCTGCTGTTCAACGGATATGACCAATATGTAGGGGATTTATATCCCAACGAGCCGAGGTAATGAAAAGTGCCACATATATATAGAACAATCCTTTGACATGATGGACGACCTGACCGACATACGCGAATTTTACAATGCTGCATGGGATGCTGAAGCAAACAGGTTGGAACGCCACCAACTCGAAGCGGATATCACCTGGCGTTATCTGAATCTATACCTCCCACCTCGCGGCAGACTCCTCGAAATTGGTTTCGGCACGGGATTTTACACCTTTTCTCTGGCAAAGCGAGGCTACCAGATCACGGCTATTGACCTCGCCGACGAGTACGTCACCCGATGCAAGGCGAAAGCGGAAGAGCTTGGGATCTCTGATCAAATCGATTTCCGCACTGGCGATGCGCGCAAACTGGATGGGATTCCGCGTGGCGAGTTCGAGGCTGTTCTCCTCATGGGGCCTCTTTATCACCTATTACTTGAAGCTGACCGAATAGCAACTCTGCGGGCCGCCCACGCCTGTCTAAAACCAGAGGGCGTGATCTTTTCTGCACTGATTTCCAGATTTGGTATTCTTGGGGACCTCATCAAGGACAACCCTTCGTGGATTGAGAATCAGGAAGCGGTTTGGTCACATATAGAACACGGCCATCGTCCCGCCAATGTCCCAAGAGGTGGCTTTCGGGGCTATTATGTTCGGCAGGAAGAAATCGCCCCCATGCATGAGCGCGTGGGATTCCGCACCCTCAAAATTGCAGGTGTCGAGCCAGCTATCTCTGCAAACGACGAGAGCTATAACACGCTTAAAGGAAAGCAGAGAGACCTCTGGTTGGATCTCCTATTCGAAATCAGTTCAGAACAAAGCATGGTGGCTTCATCCAGACACATACTCTACATTGGACAAAGACCAGATGATTAAAAAAAGAGGTATCGATCAAATACGATGGCGACTGTTCACCTACTCTGTGGCCAGCCGGGTTCGGGCAAGACCACTTTTGCTCGGGAACTTGAGAAGACCCACAAGGCCATGCGATATACCTATGACGAGTGGATCGTTCAGCTTTTTGGCAGATCGCCCTCTACCGAGCAATTTGAAGCACTTTTCAACCGCGTTTCCAACCTGATCTGGCGCATTGCCACGCGCAATCTCGCCCTCGGCACAGATGTCATACTTGATAAGGGATTCTGGCGGAAAAGAGAGCGCGAAAATGTCAGGCAAGCGGCTGCCGCCATAGGCGCGGAATCAAAACTTTATTTTCTCGACGCTCCAATTGACGTGCTTCGGAAGCGGATTCTAACTCGTTCGAAAAGTGACGAGGACGCACTTTGGATCAACGATCAAGCATTTACAGAATTCGTCAATCGCTTTGAACCTCCGAGCGATGATGAAGATTTCATACTTATCCGGACCGGGTAGAAAGTGCCCTCGCCTAAAAATTTGGGCCAGCGGTGAGTTTTTCTATATTTAGCGAAAACCGAAAGACACCTACAGACCGAGACAATACCGAACAACAGCTTCCACTTTTTCTAAAGTTGCTCCTGAAATTCGACCTGTTGCATGATCCGGAAAACGTTTTGAATCCAATGATCGAATCTGAAACCCAAGGAAAACAGTTTCCAAATCTAAACCCGTTTCTGCTGACTTCAGTCGAATATTTGTAGGATAATCCCGTGTGATGTTGGCACCATTGGTACCTACAACAACGGTCACGACAAGAGGCAAGCGATTAATTGCATCTATGGACAGAACCAATACAGGACGTTGGCCCGCTTGCTCGCGTCCTTTCACCGGGTTGAGGTTCACGAAGTATATTTCACCACGCTCAATAGCCATTAATCATCCAGCCCATCTTGCTCTGTGGCTGAGAAGTCATGCTCAATTTCCTGAAGTTCCTTTTGGATTTCAGGATCAGCGGCCATTTCACTCAATTGAGCATCTATATCAGTTTTACCAGAAATATCAGTTCGTATCCGGTGGCTCATCCGCTCAATAAGCAACAATTGATCATCTAAAGACAACCGACGAATGTTTTCTTCTAATTCAGCAAGAAGAGATGGCGCAGACATCTCGTTTCTCCTTGATAGATTTGCTATATTTGGGATAATCGAAAGTACAACAGAGACCTCTTGAAAGTCAAGGGATTCCCCACCGTACCCTGCTTGCACCAACGTGTAATAGATTCATTTGCACTAACACTCCTTCACCCCGATTGGAGTCAGCTATGCAACTCAATCGCGACGAAATCTTGGAAACCGGCTACCTCATTGTTAAGGAAGCCGTGCCACGCGACAAACTCGAACGCGTGCGTCAGGCGTACGAAACGCTCGTCAACCGCCAACGCGAAAACTGGAAGGCCGAGCGTGCAGAAAATGATCCACCTGGAGGCGTATGGGAAACAGCGCCACAGCCTCGCCTGCAACTCTCAAGGCAGCCGCTCGTCAATCAGATTGACCAGGAGACTGCGCCAGCAGTCGAAGTATGGCTCGAGGAGAACATCCACGGGGTCAGCACGGAGCTTCTCAATGTAGCGGATGGAGCCGTCACAGAAATGATGATGATGTGCAATCCCGTCAGGCATCACGGCCCGGCAAAGTGGCACCGCGATCTCCATCCGATAGATACAGCACCGCTCCAGGGCTATATCGACGACATCCTCGAAGGAGGTCCGCGTTACGTCCAGTGGAACATCCCGCTCTACGACGACAGCGTCCTCTGGGTGGTACCGGGCAGTCATCTGCGGTTGAACACCCCCGAAGAAAACGAGCTACTGTTGGCAGATCCCTGCCGCCCGCTGCCCAATGCCTTGCAGACCCATCTCGAAGCCGGTGACGGCGTCGTCTATATCCTCCCGATCCTCCACTGGGGCAGCAACTACAGCCCCAAAATGCGGCGAACCATTCACGGTGGCTTCTCGACCCACACTTCAATCGACGACCTCTCGTTTACCAATTACATATCTCCTCAGGCGCAGGAGGCGTTCGCACGCTGGAACAACCGCAGCGAACAGATGAAGCAGCATACGGAATCCGCGCTGAGAGCCGTTCTCTCCAGAGATGGCACCGCGTATCTAAACGCCCTGGACCGCCTCCATCCGGAGCGAGCCGAAAAAGGCAGAATTCTGTCAACGGTCTTCCTCTGCAAAGCGGCACTTGCGATTCGACAGCGAAAAAATCCCCCACTTCGGGGAATCGCCGAAGACCTCCAACGCCGCGTTCTGGGGACACACCCCATCACGTTCAACTGGGGACCGAAATTCGCGGATCGATTCACCTCTGATGAGGCATGCACACTTTGGGATCGATTCAGTCCGCTCGAAGCACTGCTCCAATCGGACGAGGAACACTTTGTGCCGGGCTTCCAGTCCATCCCTATGAAACACTACTTTAACGAAATGCCCGCGGACTACGGCACTGCGGACTTCATCGCGAGTTGGACAGAACAGTAGTTCCACCTCGAATACCTTTTTGACAACGCGATCAGCAATATCAACCGGGAGAAAAACGAAAATGAGCCACCTCCGCATCGGCGTCGCCGGACTTGGCCACGGCAGAACGCTGCTTGGCGCCAACCAGCCGGAAAACAGTGCCCTGCCGATCCGCGTCACCGCCCTGTGCGACACGCGACAGGACAAGCTCGAAGCACTCGGCCACGAATACGGGATTGACGCCCTCACATCCGACTTCGACGAACTGGTCGCGCGAAGAGACCTCGACATCATCGGCATCTACACGCCCGGGCCACTCCACGCACAGCAAATCCTGACCGCGCTCGACGCGGGCAAGCACGTAATGGTCACCAAGTCGATGGTGTACACAATGGAAGAAGTAGAGCAGGTCGTAGAAGCCGTTGACAGATCCGGAAAAGTGTTGCTCGTCACACAGAGTATGCGCGGGAGATATGACTTCATCGAAGCAAAGCGCGCCTGCGATGCTGGGGAGATCGGCGAACTCTTCATGGCCGAAGCCCACTACGTTCACGACCTCCGCCCTGTCTATGATTACTCTCCCTGGCGGGTCGAAATGCCGCAAGACCTGATCCTGGGCGGCGCCTGCCACCCGATCGATCTACTGCGCTGGTTTATGGGCGACATCGACGAAGTCCACTGTTACGGACTGCGCAGCGGCGTCTCCCCGGACTATCCCCAGGAGGACAACTTCGTCATCAACGTGAAGTTCAAATCCGGAAAGATCGGACGCATAGCAAATTTCCTCGGTATCATACACCCGCACGACATCACGATGAATAGCCTGACCGTCTATGGAACCCGCGGCACAATTCACAACGGTGTAAAAAGCCTCGACCCAACCGGCGACCTGCCCTCGCGCAAGATCACAGCAGAATTCTCATCCATGCGGGGCCACGCCAGCGAGATGATCGTCATGCTGCGGCACATGGCAGATTGTGTTCTGAACGGCACAAAACCCTGGGTTGGCGTCCGCGAGGGAGCCAGGGTCGTCGCCACGGGGCTTGCGTGCTGGGCATCCCTCAGATCGGGAATGCCGGAGAAAGTGCGAAACGATTTCTGACATCCTCAGATGGGAGACTTCCATGCCCGTTTATATCCCCAAAGACGCCAGGCGTATAATGCCTGATCTGTTGCGCGATTTTGCTACCGAAGTATTGTGCAAAGTCGATTTGCCCGATGGCGATGCTGCATTAATCGCGCGCTATCTGGTAGATGTGGATTTGCGCGGAGTCGCCACACACGGTACGCGCCAATTGCGCCGATATGTGGCGGAGTTTCGAGAAGGGCGTAT
The DNA here is from genome assembly GCA_965222605.1 of Candidatus Latescibacterota bacterium. Taxonomy (GTDB): domain Bacteria; phylum Latescibacterota; class UBA2968; order UBA2968; family UBA2968; genus VXRD01. The sequence continues at coordinate 5,377,635 of OZ244960.1, read as the reverse complement.
TAACCCACAGCCCGAAATTACCCAAATCATGGATGCTCCTTCAATGGCGATTTTTGACGGCGACGGCGGTGCGGGTTACCTCGTGGCAACACGGGCAACAGAGGCCGTCATTGAAAAGGCAAAAACAAATGGCATTGCCGTTGCGTGTACGCGCAATCACGGCCATGTGGGCAGTGCGGGGATTTACGCGCGGCTGGGACTAACACGCGATTTGGCGACTTTTTCAGTAGCAGGAGGAATCGCCTGGCAAAAACCGACGCGCCCCGATGCAACGGTATGGGATGCGATGTCTGCACCCCCGATGTGTTTTGGCATACCAACAGCAGAAGGCCCGCCTTTTGTACTGGACATGAATGCGAACATGCTGAAAGACCGCAACAAACTCGCCGAGGCATTGCAGACATTTCCAGATTTTATTTTTAAAAGTTTGGGAATGCGATTTACATCGTGGTTCTTAGCGGGTATTTTAGCGGGCACAGCGACACCTGAATCGCACAAACCAAAATTTGCAAATGCCACTCGAGGATTTATGATTGTGGCGATTGATGTGGCTCGATTGGGCGATTTGGAAGCTTACAAGACGGAGCTTTCTCGCATTTTGCGCGAAAGTCGGTCACTGAACCCCATGCCGGGATTGGCAAGCGCCGAAGTCCCCGGCAGTTTGGAATGGCAACGCGAACAAACACGCGAGCAAAGCGGTATCCCGCTGACCGAAGAACATCTCGACATGTTGCAACGCATTGCCACAGAGATCAATGTACCTATCCCCTGGAAGTCATAATGAACAACTCAAAACTTACTAAAGCCTACGTGATGTGTGACTTTAAATAGCGAAAAAGAGGTTCCTCGGCTATCTTGAATTGTTCACTAAACAAGAAGCCATTCAACGAAAGGAACCTCCGATGTATAATTTAGACCTTTTTGTCATTGCAATCTACTGTTTTATTGAAGACGAACTCTATCCGGCTTTCTGTAAGGTGCATGGCAAGCCCCGTCGGGCAGGCTTTGACCCCGGTTTAAGTGATGCCGAATGCCTCACCATAGAAATCGTGGGTCACTTTTTGGGATATTCAAGCCAGAAAAAACTTTATGAGCAGATGAAAGAACACTTCATAGATTGGTTTCCCACTTTGAAAGACCGTCCTGCCTTTGTGCGTCAATGTGCCAATTTGTGGGTTGTCAAGATGTGGATGCAACAGCGGATTGTTGCCAGCTTGGAAGGGCATCAGGCATCCTGCCAGATCATAGATACGCTACCCTTACCGATCTGTAAACTGGCAAGGCGACATTATCGCAAGATATTTACAAGAGAGCCAGTCTTTGAGTTCCCTCCCCCCTCAAAAGGCTTTTGTGCCGCCAAAAGTGAAGCATATTTTGGCTTTAAGGGTGGCCTTAGGATCACGGATTATGGTCTTATTGTCCACGCGCCGATCCTGCAAGCGTATGGACACGACAAGAACTGCCGAGACGCACTCCTGAATGGTACGATGGGAGAGACAACCGTCTTGGCAGATGCGGCATTTATGGACTTGGACTGGCAAAAAAGGTGTTTTGATACCTACCGCATACGCATAAAGACACCCTTAAAGTCCAATATGAAAGAAAATCCTGAACGCACCCCTTTCATTTTGCCCAAAGCGAAGAAAGCCACAAGGCGATTAGTCGAAACCGTTTATGCACAATTGACAGAACGTTTACATATTGCCCGCATGAAAGTGCGAGATGCATGGCACTTATTGAACCTGTGGCATACCAAAATCTTAACCCATACCATGTGTGTCTTTCTCAATATTATCAATTACAGAGACCCGCTGGATTTTGACGGTCTCGTAAAATTTTGAAGTCACACATCGCGTTAAAGCCTTTAAAGAGGAGGAGAAATGAGAATTTTGATCCTGACGGTACTGATGCTTATTCCAACACGAATGATGGCCGCAGAACTACTTGCAGGTCCGATGATAAGCCACACGACGACATCATCGGCGATAATCTGGGTAGAGACAGACGCGCCAGCGAAGGTCACCGTAGATTACTGGACACAGACGGGCAGAGCAATGACGATTACCCGCGCAGCAGTCGAGACCATGACCTCAGAGAGCTATCCCCACACTGGCACGGTGACACTGAACGGACTTGTGCAGAACACGAGGGTTCACTACGCGATTTTGGTAAATGGAAAACAGGTAAGGGCACTTGCTCCCCAGGTATTCCGAACAATGCCCGCGATGCAGCCGCGGCGGAATGACTCAACCTACGTCGCGGATTTTTCAGTGGGATTCGGATCCTGTCTAAACCCGGGAACACAGCCCATGCAACCTGCATTTTCAGAAGTCTTACAGCACCGCCCAAACGCATTTCTCTTTATCGGCGACATCAACTACATGCCGGGACGATCCAGTCACTACGGCGAGGATCCGGATCCAGTTCGCTACGCAATGGCCGGATATCATCGGGAAGTGCGACATGTACCAGAAATCAGAGCACTCATGGCAACGACGCCCAGCTATGGGATCTGGGACGACCACGACTATGGCCCCAACAACTCCGATCGCACATTCTCCTATCGAGAAGAGACCCTTGAGCTGTATCGACGGTATTGGCCAAATTCGGGCGGCGGCACATCCCAGACAAAGGGAATCTTCCACAAGTTTCGAATCTCCGATGTCGAATTCTTCATGCTCGACGACCGGTATCATCGGGACCCAAACGAGGCGGAAGACCGCAAGACCATGTTCGGACAGGGCCAGATCGACTGGCTGAAAGCGTCCCTGAAAGCGAGCACGGCGACGTTCAAAGTGATCGCCAACGGAAATAGCATGGTCGTTGACTTCACCACAAATGGCGAACGCTGGGACAATTTCGGCACAGAGCGAGATGACTTCCTGAAATGGATGTTTTCCGAAGCCATCACTGGCGTCGTCTTCATCGCGGGCGATTGGCACGTTGGGACACTCAACCGCCTCTATCGCGAGGGACAAGACACCTATCCCCTCTTTGAATTACTCAGTTCCAACGCCGCCGTCAGGACAGACCCAATCGTCCAGAGACCCCGCTCGGGCTGGCGCGGAAACCCGCAGAGTATTGCAACAGTCTATCCCGGTTTCAACTTCGGGATGCTCATTTTCTCAGGCCCCAAAGGAAACCGCCAGCTAAACATGAAAATCATCGATAAAGATGGGAATGTACAGATCAAATACGTGTTGCAAGAAAGTGATCTGAAGTGAGTGGCGTAATGATAATGCCTTTGATGTCGAGATCGTTGATTATCATTGAGGTGAGACTATATGACCAAACGCGATTTTCCACCAATCCATCCAGGTGAAATCCTGTTCGAGGATTTTCTCAAGCCCATGCAGATCAGTCAATATCATTTGGCTCAGGCAATCAGTGTGCCACCGCGTCACATCAATGAAATTGTGCATGGTAAACGAGGGATCACGGCAGACACGGCTTTACGGCTGGGTCGTTTTTTTAGGATGGAAGCACAATTCTGGATGAATCTTCAAACGCGGTATGAACTCGAAACGACGCTTGAAGCCTTAGCTGACAGACTGGATCAAGAAGTCCAGATGCACCCGGTCTAAACGATACAAATGCGCGGTTCTCTTTCGGTAAATGATAATGCCTTTGACGTCGAGATTGTCAAAGACAAAGACTACTGAAGAGATTTCAAGAATTGGATCGAGCATTGACGCGCGGCGAATTTCCCCTTTCTAAACGGTTATCAAGAATATAGAACGTGCTTGAGAGGGATATTCGCTCATCAATATATCGGGCTTGGATATCGACATGGCGTGCGCGTGCTGAGCGTAGTCGAAATTCGCTTGAGGTATCTATTATGAACTTGCGAAATGCGGCCAAGGCTCTGATCCAGAGAGGCGACCAAATTCTCGTTACTGAGAATAGCGATGACAAGGGGCTTTGGTACATTCTGCCGGGGGGAGGCCTGGAACCCGGAAAAGAGACACTTATAGATGCTCTCAAGCGAGAATGCCAGGAAGAAATAGGTGCTGACGTCACAGTTGAAGGTTTAAACTTTGTTCGAGAATATATCACTGACAATCACGCCGACTCCTGGACAAAGGGTGTCCATTTAATTGACTTCATCTTCCGATGTTCAGTTGATGAAGGATATAATGCCTCCGAAGCCCCAGCGGGAGATCCGATGCAGGTTGGGGTGAAATGGATGAGCATTAGTGAACTTAAGAACCTGAGATTTTATCCTAAGCCCTTACTCAATTATCTTGACTCTGAACCCGGGGCACCCCCCATATACTTGGGAGATATTACCTGACAGTGTCACAGGAAATGTAAAGCATGAGCATTGATCAAACCGATATTGAGCGATTTCAGGAAGATGGTCTTGTGACCTTGTCACCGAATTTTCCTCGCGCATTGCTCAATGCTGCGAATGAAGCCATCGACGCAATCGATGACGCTGATATCGTCCCTGAAGGGCGAGGGGATTCTTTTGGATGGTATAAGGGCGACGTCCTCCAACCTGAACTATTGAGACTTGTCTATGATCCATTCTTCGAAGATGTTTCCAGGACAATCTTGCGGGCGGAGGCCGTCGAACTGACGTTGGTATCTCTGCGCGTGACAAAACCCAGGCCCAACGCGCAGGCAGAACTCGAGCCGGAACACGTTGATTTCAAATGCGGAACTTCCTCTGCCCAGATCACACCCGTTGCCATGCCCAGTAGCTTTTTCGTGTGGCTGACCGATGTCCAGGCCGACAATTGTCCATTGTACTACCGCCCTGGCAGTCACTTGTAGGTAATGCGCTACATGGACGATCATCCACACGACAACAACAACGAACTCAAGCAAGTACCACCCGATCTCAAATACGCAGATCCCATCCCAGTTTTTGCAAAACAGGGACAGGTCTCCCTACTTTCAGGCCTAGTCGTCCACGGCGGATCGGTAACGCCAGAACATCGAGAGCGCAGGCTTTTAGTCGTCGAGTACAAAGCAAAGGGTACCACATTCCCTCTGTACGCTCAATTAGCAGAACAAATCAAGAGACATCTGCGGGTACTAAAAGATCACTTGCCATCTGACAGACGTCATCTCCTCCCTGAGTAAACGGCCGCGAGTCGTACGCATAGCATGGCGTAGCCACACCCTACAACGAGCGATATTATGAATAAAACCCAACTCATCAATGGTTCGGACAGTTTTAAGCGGCGATATTGCCATAATTGAGTAGATATTGATATTGAGACGATTTTTTTATGCAATTAAGGTCGAGATCAAACATTGAAAAAATCTTTTCGAGGAAAAATGTGTTGAAATAACAGGCTTTAATGCTTGCCATAGAAAAAGGGTTTGGCAGGGTATCGCAATCGGCTTTTATGTGCTCTACTTTGGCTAAATTGAGGGTTGAAAGAGATGCATTGAAATGGAAATCAAGGCGTTTCTTATCTCTTGTCTGAGCGTCAGACAAGCCTGTAAACTGTTTGGCATCTCGAAAAATAAATTCAATCTGGAATCGCGCTTTGTAATACGTGAGGATTGTTTTTGCATCCAAGTTCTTATCGGTAGAAAACAAGAGGGCATAATTTTTCTTATCTTTGATCTTCTCATTGACCAGGACGACGACTTTGACATTGCGTTTGAAGCATTGATGATTCAGCACCAAACTATAAAGTGCAATGCCATCTTGTGTGTGATGGTAGGTGAAGCGCGATACGTCCTGTTAGACAACTTTGCCATCGTACGTCTTTTGGTTGCCACTGCCTTTTTCCCGCCTGGGGCCTGTGTAAAGATAGCGCATATTGGCATCGCATCGCAGTTTGCCGATTTGGTGTAGCTTGAGGTTGGTGACGCCATCAATGAATTTCTTCTTGCTAAAATAGCCATCCACACACAGATAGGTTTCATCGGCTTCGAGGCAAGGGTGGACCTCTCGAAGGTGCGCTAAATACTGATCTATTCGGGTTTCATCGGCTGTTTCGGTGTTCTTATTCGCCTTTGTGACAGTCGTTTTTTGCGCCTTCTTGGTGTCCGCTTTAGGTGCGGTTTGAGCAACGGAGAGGGTAAAACCCGTATTTTTGTCCACATCCACAAGGGCAATTCCCAAGATTTCTAAGCCTTTTTCTCGACGTGACTGGCAGCCATTCCAAAAGTGATCCAGGCCATAGGTCTTTTTGCCTGACTTGGGCACAAAGGAGGCATCTAAGACCAGAATACGCCCATGTGCTTGGTCTTGGTCTCTGCTTTCATTGATGATGGCACGGTTGAAATCCATAAATCGAAAGGGCTTGTCAAACTGACGGGTGTAGGTGCGTTCGCAAAGGTGAGAATACCGTGACAGGTTGCGAAAATTGATTTTACCCCGTGCAATCAGTATGGTAGTAAATAGGGTCATGAGAAACTTTTTTTGGGGCTTGGAAATGTTGAGCCGATTGAGTATCTTTTCTGCGATTGCCATGGTGCCGTCTCACTCGTTTGGGTTGTCAGTGATCTGGAATATCTTTGACATCCAATCTGCGTGAACGGCACTTTTTTGTCTATTCTTTTTTTACTCAAAACTGTCCGAAGTATTGACTCATGAGAGCACTGCAAAATTACAACCTGGCTGAGCGTCAGGCTGGCCCTAATGCCTCGAAGGATGATATTCACAAGTTCTATTTGAATGCGTCCTTGGCAAATCATGTTGGGAAGTACTGTTCACTGGAGTTTTTTGAATTCCTAAACGAGAAGTCAAAAAAGTGTGAAGAGTTCCTAGGAGATAAACCCAAAATGCGAGATTTCGACTTGGCACCCAGCCACTTCCGAGAATTATCGGACCTTAAAGAACGAGCAAGGGCAACTCCGAAAATTATCGGATTTCTCGTGTTAATTGGATTACTGATAGCATTTCTTTTAGAACTCTACATCATACTCATTATTGCATTCATAGGATTTCTTCCCGGAATCTTCCTTTTCATGTGGGTGACCAATGTTGTGGAGCGTGTTATTTTAGAACGTTCACCACACTTACAGAAATGTGTTGCTTACGCCCAAGCCATTCGAGCTTATGAGCGTAGCCTTATATCCTTTTGGAGGAATCTATCGTGGCGAGAATTTGAAATAGAGGTTGCGAGATTATTTCTTCGGATGGGTTTCAACTCACAGGCAACAAAGGCAACAGGAGATAGCGGTGTAGATGTAATTCTCTCTGACGAAGATGAAAGAAAAATTATAGTACAGTGCAAACATCATACTCGTCCGGTTGGACCTGCTATAGTTAGAGAAATGATTGATACGATCGCTCTCGAAAGGGCCGATTTTGGAATTATTGTGGGACTCTCAGGTTTTACCCAAGGTGCATACGATACTGCTAAAGATTTCGTGATACTATTAGACGTGGAGGATCTGATTAATCTGACCAAGCGGAATCTGTCCCCCACTTTCCATAAATCTGCGAAATCAGCACATCCGGAGAAATGAGGATGCCCTAGCTTCTTAGGTCCCATCCAACCAAAACTGCAACAAGCACTTAAAACCCTGTATAGAATATGACTTATATGCATCTTGGCACAATCGCTGCGCGGCATTTGTCTCCTAGCACCTGTCCTGTGCCGCCAAAAAGAAACCGGCCCCTGTGATAATGAGCCGGTTCAAAAAATATAAGTTTCATCTTCTCTACGTATTATTCTTCGGCGAGACGCAAAGCTTCTGCTTTTAATGCAGCACTGATATAGAACCCAGTATCATCCAGATTTTGAAGCACAGGCTTGACGGTGGACAGAATGCCTCTTTGCTTGGCGAGAATCAAAATACCGACTGTTCCTATAACCCTGAGTCCCATATTTTGCCCCACACGACGTGCCTGTCGATCATCCAGGATAATTCGACACTTCTGCTCTTGGGACAGAGCAATAGCCTCTGCTTCTCCATCATCAATCATCATTTTTAATGCAACAACCAACGCCTGGTCAGGTAGTCTTTCTATTTTCAACCACGGGAAGGAGATTCCAAATTCTTGTGCCACAGCCGGTGGTATTAATACAGGCTCAAAAAGGGCTGGCAGAATCTCGATCTGATCGATGCGTTCAAGCGCAATTAAGCATGTGCTATCCGCTACGACGCGCTCACTCACTGATTGATCTCCTGCCGCAACTCTTCAGGAGAATAATTGAAGACAGGTACCTCGTAATGTCCAAGAATCTCCAGGAAGGCGCGTTTGGAGTATCCAGCGGTTTTTGCTGCCTGACCAAGCGACACTTTGCCAACTTCGTAGAGTTTTATGGCAAGGAAAGTTTTTGCCTCATCTCCGGAAAGACTCGAAGGGAGTTCGACTTTTAGATTAACTGCACCCATGGAAAATATCCTTAGATTTTACAGAAGTCACAAGACATAATAAGGCTATATTTATTTCTGATTAAAAATATAAGAGACTTTGACTGAAAATCAAGAACCCATGCCCAAAACCGCGAAAATATTAACCGAAAGCACTCCACTCAGATCAATGTTTGTTGGCCTTATCCTCACCTCTGTCATCTCTTTCTCAGGTCTTTCTCTTGCCCAACCCCAGAAAGGACGCCTCCCTATGAAAGCCGTCTGGGCCATCGGCCGCCTCAGAACCGACACCGAACGCGAACAAGCCGTCGATTTTGTGGCTGACCTTGGCTTTAACACGCTTGTTACCAATAGCGCCACCCCCGAAATGGTCGCGCGAGCCCATAAACGAGACATCCAGATCATCGCCACCGTCTTCCCCTATTCCAACGACGACTTTGAAAATGCCTATCCGCATTGCCTTCAGAAAATGCGCGAATTCGAATACAAAGTCTCGGACGCCATCGCCGGACAATCCTGGCTCCGGTTGCGCGGAGAGAGCTTCCGCTGGCAATCGTTCATCTTACAGAGAACGATCCTCTGTTTCGAGCACCCCGAATCGCAGGCCGAACTCAAGAAGCGGGTTGAGCGCGCCCTCAACATCGCCGACGGGATCGCCCTCGACGGCTTTGGCTTTGTCAACTACTACGCCTGTTTCTGTGACCACTGTGAAACCCTCCGTAAAAAAGTGCGCGCACAAACCCCCGACCTGTCCGACATCGAAATCATGGGCAAAGTCTCCACGCAAACACTCATTGACGTTCACCGCCTCCTCTACGATCACGCTAAATCCATGGATCCCAATGCCATCGTCACCAACCACGTCTGGCCGAACTTCCTTCCCGACGATTACATTGGCGCCAAATACAAACTCGACTATTGCACACAGACCATCTCCTGGTTCAATCCCCCCGAATGGCGACTCGAACGCGTTGAAATGGAAGCCGCCGAAATGAAGCGTCTGGAAAATCCGGAGATCAACCGCTTTGTCCCCTTCATCGGCATTCACGACCTGCCCGGCTTCGTGCGCACGCCCGAACGCCTTGCCAAGGAGATAGAAATCGCCTTGAAATACGGCGGCGGTAATCTCGTCATTTCTCGCTTGAGCACCCTACAGAAGCACCCGGGACTCGCCGGGGCCGTAAGAGACGCACTCAAGAAATGAGGAAAGCGTGCCACAGAAACACAGTACAATACGCGATGGCAAACGGCTCGTGTGGTACACCGAAAAACTCTGGATGCAGTCCAGAGATCTTTCTCCATTTGAAATTGAAGTATCAGCAATCAAAGAATTAGACAAAGACTGCTGGTTTGGGGAAAAAAAACCTACATTAAGAGAAATCGCTCGACACTGTAAAAAAATTAACAACTCTTCCCTAAAATATCCTATCATTCTAAATGTCGATGGCTCGCTCATGGATGGTGGCCATCGCCTGTGCAAAGCGATCCTTCAAGGCCGTAAAACGATAAAGGCTGTCCAATTCACATCCATGCCCGAACCGGACAAGATCCATGAGCTATCCCCTACAGCCCTATCTTGACCTTTTTCGAAAGGATTCCATCATGGGAACTCAGGACACACTCTTATTACACGAAGAGATCACGCTCTTGGCTTTGCAAGAGGAGAAAGGCACGTTCGCATCGCAGGCCAAATACCCTTACGCGATAGGTGCGGCCATCCTGGCTGAGCTTTTGTTAAGCAATCTCATCTGTGTTGCAGAATCGCAAAAAAGAATCGTCACTCCTGTCAGTACTACACCTATCGGTGAACCTGTGATTGACGAATGCTTTGAAAAAATCACTAACGCGAAAAAAAGTGCATCACTTCGTGATTGGGTTTTGAGGTTTGCCATAATGAAGGATCTCAAACACCGCGTTGCCGCCCAACTGTGCAGTCGGGGGATCCTTCAGGCGACTGAAGACAAGGTTTTGTTCATCTTTAAGCGAAAGCTTTATTCCCAGATTAATCCACTGCCAAAAAAGAATCTGGTTGAGCTTCTACGTCTGGCCATCTTCACTGACACCAGAGATGTCGAGCCACGAACAGTCATTCTTGTGTCACTGATGAATAGCGCTGGACTTCTGGAAATGGTCTTCGATAAAAAGGACCTGAAAGACCGTAAAACACGAATCGAACGAATTATTAACGGTGAAGCCACGGGACCGGCGGCGAAAGAAGCCATAGCGGCGATGCAAGCGGCCGTCATGGCAACCGTCATCATGCCGATTATCGTTACACAGACAACCAGCAATTGATCGCTTCGGCAATGAAAATCTGATTATAATTTTGGGAGTGATATGCAAGACGTCAAAAATTTTCGTGACGTTGGATGCGATATATAGGATTCACTTAACGATAATCGTTATAGGAAGGAGACCATCATAATGGCAATGATTGACATGAAGCAAATCGAGGCGCCGGAGGATGCGACAGCTTTGTTGCAGAATCCAACAAAGCTTCGACAACAGGCAAAGGAGAACGGGTATCTGTTCTTTCGTCACCTGCTCGATCCGGTACGCGTGCTCGAAGCTCGGCGTCAGATCCTCGGCGTCTGTCGGGATCACGGGTGGCTGGTGGACGGCTCTGAACTGACAGCAGGCATTGCAAATCTCGACATTCAGGTCGTCGAGAGCAGAGACCCGCACTGGCAAGCGTTTTATGAAGATGTTCTGAAAATTCGAGACTTTCACGCACTGGCACTCGAACCCCCTCTGATTCGGGCATTTGAAATTCTATTCGGCGAACAGGTGCTGCCGCACAGCCGAAACATCTGCCGCCTTGTCTTCCCCAATACGAATACCCATTCGACCCCGCCGCACCAGGACAATTACTTCATCGGAGGATCAGACGAAACCTGGACAGCCTGGCTTCCCTATGGTGACTGTCCCGAGGATCTCGGTGGACTCGCTGTCGCCCGAGGATCGCACCGGCGCGGTAAACTGGAGACATTCGAAGGCGTGGGACCGGGTGGCCGTCAGGTTCCCGTCGAAGAGGATTCCGTCTGGGTCGGTGGCGACTATATGTGCGGTGACGTGATTATTTTACACAGCCTGACGATTCATCAAGGACGAGATAACGAGTCGGCAGACCGTCTGCGGATTTCATCTGATTACCGATATCAACCGCGAAGCCATCCGGTTCGAGATGATTCGCTACAGCCGCACATGAATTGGCTGACCTGGGAAGATGTATACGAAAAATGGGATGCGAGCGACCCGGTGAAATATTACTGGCAAAAATGGGACCTGGATATTGTTCCGAGAGAAGTGGGTGTCTAATGACAGGAAAGGAGTGGGTGTCTGCCCTGGATACGGTCCGTGTGCTGCAGTCAGGTGCGTGGTGGGTGAGCCAGTTTCGGTATGCCGAGACAGCCTGCCTGGAGACAGAGGATAATGGCGCTGCCTTGACGTTTGAATTCACCGGTACAGGAGTGGCACTTGGTCTGGGCCAGCACGCCGTGTCAGCCTATGGAAGACCGTCTCTGGGAAAGCTAATTGTGACAGTGGATGATGGGAGGCCGCGCGTCTTATATCCGGGTAACGAAGCACGAGAGGTGGTACTGGCGAGGGGACTGACGCCAGGGAAACACCGAGTACGCGTTGTGCATCGTCTGAACAGGGTTGAGATGGGCTGCCGAGTGTCCGGGTTTCGAGTCATGGCGGAGCATTCTGGAGATTTGTCATTTGTGCTCAACGGCGAGGAAAACGGATTCTTCGTAGATGCACGAGCGGTGGTACGCCAGGGTGATCAAGTAGTGCGAAACGCGCTGGTGCGGAACTGGTTATCGGGGGCGTGCCGTCTGACCGGCCTACCCGCAGGAAAGGGGTATTCGCTGGAATTGGTTGCGTACGGATGGGAACCCCAAAAAATTGAAGAAATCGCGATCCAAAGAGATGAAGAAACGCGCCTGCCGCCAGTGTATCTGCACCGACATCCAGAGACCAGACCACAAGGCGTCCGGTTCCCTGTCCTGGGGCACCCTGCCATCCATCAGCCCGGAGAATCCTTTCGGGTACGATTAGGAGCCTACGACAATGTGATTGAGCAAGTGAAGTTGTCGCATCGGGTTGGGCCGGCTACGATCTCACGCACAGTGGCGTTTGAAGAAGATCCGAGCGCGAAGTTCTACTACGATCGGGAAGGTACGGTGAAGTTACCTCAAGACATGCCACCGGGGTTATACAATCTATCGATAAGGGTGTCCGGCTCTCGGGGAGATTTCGTGCGACGGTCTCCCAGGAGTGTGTACGTAGTTCAAAACTATCCAAAAGATCCGGTATTTATGACATTTGGACACCTGGATACGCAGGGACAGTATCAGGCGGAATACGAGAGACGGCTGGCGGAGATCGCCAACCTGATCGCGCCGGATATAGTTCTGATTAGCAATGCGGTGAATCCGGCGTATATCTCGGGATCACATCTGGTGCTGGAAATACCCTACGCGATTACATTCGGCAATCACCAATTTTACGGACATGAGAAGTGGTATGGAGATCCAGTGGAAATCATTGATTATGGCCCAGATCTATGCATCCTGAATTTCGGTCATCCCTGGCATGTGGATCTATCGCAGGCCAACGCGCTTCTATCCTCGAGGGCGAAGGCTCGGATCAAGGTAATTAACGCATTCGAGCACAATGCACCGGTGGAGACGTTTCTGGATAAGCACCGGGTAAAGCTGATCCACGACGCGCATGGTCCTGGGGAGAAGGTGATGACCATTGGAGCCACACCCACGACGCGGGTGGGCAAGATCAACAGCAGCAGTTTTCGGGTGGTGCGATTTAAAGACGGTCATGTAGCATCGGCGACCTATCGTGGAGATGCTGTTGCTCCTATTCCTTTTGATCGAGTGGGACCGCCGCCGCTTGAGGTGGCATACGATCCGGGTAACGACGGGATACACGACAGAGTGACAGCCACAGTGACCAATATACTTGAGGATACATTTCCCGATTGCCGGGTGACATTCGTGCTACCAGCAGGAGCGTACGCGGTGGATGGCGGACGTCTGGAAACGATGGTCACCAGCGACAATGGGAGATATACCGTGCTGACTGTGCGGGTGGATGTGCCGGGGAAAGGGACAGTCCGTACCACAGCTCAAAAAAAGAAATGAGAGAAGGAGATAAGTATGAAAACCAAAGCTGTATTCAAAACTGCCTCGCCCTACTTACAAGACGCCATGAACCTTCCAGTTGAGAATCTAAAAGAAGCCATCCCTTTTTACGAAACAATCATGGGATTTCAGGTCGTATCTCAGCAGGACGCGCCTTGTCAATCCGCTATACTCGCAAGAGACGATATCCAGATAGGGTTAGCGGAAAACGGTGGTGACCCGACTCAAGAGGGTTGCTTCTTTGAAGTGGATGATGTCGAAGCCGCTTTTAACGAATTAAAAAACAATGGATTAAAAAATGATGCTCCCAATTATCGGATTGACCAACACGGCGATAAATCCTTCCGCATATTCTTTGTCATCGCACCGGACGGGTTGTGCTATTGTCTTGGTCAACGGGTATGAACGTTAGTACAATCAAAAATGAATCATCTAACGTATAAAAAACCGCGTATTTGCATCCTGGGCTGTGGAAATATCGGAGCACTTCACGCGAAAAATTTGCGGTGGCGGGCGACGTTGTATTTTTGCAGTCGGTCGCGAGTAAGTGCGTATAAATTTAATACCAGATTCCAGGGACACGGCATCTTTGACGATCTGAACGCCGTTTTAGAAAGCGATGTAGATGCCGTAGTAATCGCTTCCCCGCCGGAGCATCACAAAGACCAGATAATCGCATTATTAGAAGCCAGCAAGGCCGTACTCGTCGAAAAACCAATGTGCATCTCATTAGAGGAAATTGCTGAGATCGAGGCCGCACTGGAACGGGTCGAGACCCCCTTGTTAATGATCGCGGAGAATTATTATTACAAACCCTCGTTGGCGCAAATCAAGCACATGCTCGCCCAGGGCGATATCGGCGAAATGCGTTCGGTTTCTGTGAAAAAGCTTACAACACAGCAGGCACAAGGTTGGAAAAGTGCTTATGGTGCTTTGTTGGAAGGCGGTATTCATTTTATCGCCCTGATTTCAGATCTATTCGATGCAGTGCCCGAACAGGTCGAAGCGATATTCCCGGGCTATTCCGGCAGTAACCCAGAGCGCGAATCTGTCGTGCGGATGGCCTATGCCACAGGCGCGATTGGCGAATTGCATTACTCGTGGCAAACGCCCAGTTTGACAAAAGGCGTTTTTCAGCATTCTTATATCGAAGGCACGCGCGGACGCATTGTTTTTGAAAGCAACGGCATCTATATTCGCAAACCCCAGAAAGGCTTTCGAATTCTTTGGCCGGGTATGAAAGATTTGATGGGCTATCGAGCAATGACGGCTGATTTTTTATCTTGTCTTCAAAACCGCTCGCGGCAGCCGTATTCGGATTTTGCACGCGCAAAACGCGATTTACACATTGTATTTGACGCGTATGCGTGTGGTATGTAAGAGCTAAAAATCTGATACGTAAATACCACCTTCTATTCACGCCTGCCTGTGCGTACAATCGCCTCTTTTAAGTTGACCCCTATTCTCCTTCCAACTATATTGTCATATCGTACCTCCTTCTTTCTTTTTTACTTCTTTACCTCTCCTCCGTTGGCATTCAAAAGTCCCTTCCGCATGATGAATTTTGATCAATTTATCGCGCATGTTCGCCGCGACTATGGGTATGCCGGTCAGGTCGCTCATATAGAAACCATACCCGCGCAAGAAGCTAAATTCGCTGCTGATGACTGCGCGCTACATCCCGCGATCTCCGACGCCTTAAAACAGCAGGGCATTGATCGGCTCTATACGCATCAGGCCGATGCTCTGGCCGCACTGAAGCGCAGAGAAGACGTGGTGGTGGTAACGGCAACGGCGAGTGGAAAAACCCTCTGTTATCAGATACCGACACTGGAAGCACTGCTATCCGACCCGCAGACGACCGCACTCTATCTCTTTCCGACCAAAGCCCTGGCACAGGATCAGGCCCGCGGACTCGCGCGGTTTGGCGAATTGAACGAAAAACTGAAATTTTCTCTGGGTACTTACGACGGGGATACCCCATCCAACCAGCGCAAAACACTGCGCGAAGAGGGACGGGTGATCTTGAGCAACCCCGATATGTTACATCAGGGCGTGTTGCCAAATCATCCGCGCTGGGCGCGTTTTTTTCAAAATTTGCGTTATGTGGTACTCGACGAAATACACACTTACCGGGGCGTCTTTGGCTCGCATGTAGCCAATGTATTGCGGCGTTTAATGCGAATTTGCGCGCACTATGGCACACCCCCACAATTTGTGTGTTGTTCCGCGACCATAGCAAATCCCAAAGAACACGCCGAAGCCTTGACCGGGCATCCGATGTGCCTGATTGATCGGGATGGCTCCCCGCGGGGCAAACGCCATTTTGCGTTCTGGAATCCGCCTTTTCTGGAAGGCACGACGAGTGATCGGCGCAGTTCAAATACCGAGGCGCGGTGGTTGCTCGGCAAGCTCATTCACAACAGGGTACAAACCATTGCGTTTGTCAGAGCGCGCACATCCGCCGAGGTGATCTACCGCTATGTGCAAGAGGATTTATCGATGGTAAATCAGCGGTTGGCAGGCGCGATTCGGGCTTATCGCGGCGGATATTTGCCCGCAGAACGACGAGAAATTGAGCGGCAGTTATTTGAAGGCGAGTTGCTCGGCGTGGTGAGCACCAATGCCCTGGAATTGGGTATTGATATTGGAGACCTGGATGCCGCGTTAATTGTGGGATATCCGGGCAGTATTTCCAGCATGTGGCAGCAAGCGGGGCGTGCGGGGCGGCAGACTGAAGAGTCGCTGGTGGTCTTTGTGGCGCACAACGCGCCCATCGATCAATTTTTGATGCGCGACCCAGCCTACTTTTTCGGACAATCTCCCGAACACGCGACCATTGACCCCAACAATCCGCATCTCGTCGTGGGACACCTGCGGTGTGCTTTGCGCGAATTGCCCGTGCGGGGCGAAGAAGGCGAAGTCATGGGAGAATTTACGGGTGCTCTGCTTGAGATTCTATCAGATGAAGGCATGGCGCGCCAGCTCAATGGGCAGTGGTTTTACAGCCAATCGGGATATCCGGCAGCAGAGGTCGGCCTACGCAATATCAGCGATTCGACCTACACCATTATCGACGAGACAAAAGATGCCCCACAAGTGATCGGTTCACTGGATGAAATCAGCGCGTTTTTTCAGATACATACACACGCTATATATTTGCACAATGGGCAGACGTACTTTGTCGATCAACTCGATACAGAGCGCAAAATTGCACGGGTAAGTCAAAAAGCACTGGACTACTATACCCAGGCTGTTGACGAGACGAGTATTGTCGTAAATGATACCGAGATGTCGGGCGTGTGGCGCGTCAGTGACGTATATTTTGGCGACGTCTCAGTCTCGTCGCTGGTAACAATGTTTAAGAAAGTGAAATTCGAAGACCGCGACAGTATTGGCTGGGAAAACCTCGATTTGCCAGAGCGCAAGCTCGATACAGCTGCCTGCTGGATCGTGCCGCCGCAAGAGGGGCTAAACCAGTGTCGGCGACATAGCCGCGTGCCATCTGAAGGACTCAAAGGCATTGCCAATGTGATGGGAGAAGTGCTGCCCCTATTTGCGATGTGCGATGTTATGGATATTGGCACCACCGTCGATAGCTCCAATACGGGGCGACCTACCGCATTTGTATATGACCGACATCCGGGAGGTATTGGTTTTTCGGAAAAAGCTTATGAAATGATTGAGGACGTCATAACAGCCTGTTGGATGGTCGTGTCGGAATGCGAATGTGAAGCGGGGTGTCCATCGTGCGTGGGCGCACCATTGCCTCCCGGCGACGATGGCAATACAAGAGGAACGATTCCCGACAAAGAAGCCGCCCTTGTTTTACTACATACGATGCTGGAAAAAGAGCCTTATGTACCCAAACATCCGCGGCTTGAAATATCCATAGCAGGTGATGTTGTAACTCACAGCAATGCAAAAATTCCAGTTCGGCCTCTGTCGGCAAATGTCGAGGCAAAAATTCGCAAAAAAGTAAAGGAGTTTAAGCGGTGACGACTCCCAACCGTGAACGTCTCTGCGAGTGGGCTTTTCGGTGATTAACCCCACCTTGGTACATCGTCCTGGACCAATAGGCAAAGCTATATATCTTGTTCACTGGTGAAAGCAGACCACGTATGGTCTGACCCATAGGTTTTACCTACACCGGTGGTATGTTTTGTGTAGAACTCCATACCTGATATTAGGATAGTCACACTTTGGCTGTATGTCAACGTTCATATACGCTAAAGCTAAAAAAGGAAGCCCTTATAGCCCACCGCTAAAGCTGATGGGTTTTACGGGCTATTTGATAAAATGGAAACGCGATTAAAAAATTATTTGGAAACCTGGATGCCTCGCATTGACGAGGAAATGTATCGGTTCTTGCCAAAAAATAAAGACCCGGTTGATTTTTTATACGCGCCAATGCGCGATTATCCCCAACGCGGTGGCAAGCGGTTTAGATCAGCACTGGTGCTGCTGGGCATTGAAGCATTTGGCGGTGATCCCAATGTGGGGTTGCACACGGCTGCTGCTTTTGAGTTGTTTCAGTCCTTTGCTCTGGTACACGACGATATTGAGGATGCCTCTTTGATGCGGCGCGGAAAGCCGTGCTTGCATCTGATACACGGGATTCCACTGAGCATTAACGTGGGCGACGCGCTTTATTCCAAGGTATTTGAAATATTACAGGCAAATCGCGACATTTTAGGGGAAACAACAACGCTCGATTTGCTTCGTGAAATGATCCAGGGCGCACAAATAACATTTGAGGGGCAGGCACTGGATATCGGTTGGATCGAGGCCGAAGTCATTCCCGATGTAAGCGACTTTGTTGACATGCTGCGGCGCAAAACGGGATGGTATAGCGGTCGCGGACCCTGTACCATGGGCGCGATTATTGCAAATGCTGGCAATGATATGAAGCGGGCGATCGGCGATTTTGGCGAAGCCATTGCCGTTGCGTTTCAAATTCGCGATGACTTGCTCAATCTCGTCGTTGAAGATACCGATGCAACATTAGCACCCACGACGACATCCGGAGGATATGGCAAAGAGCGCGGCGGGGACATCGCCGAAGGCAAGCGCACCTTGATGGTCATTGATTTGCTCAACCACTGTACGCCAGGGGAAAATCAAAAAGTGCGCGAAATTCTGGATCGAGATCGAGATACAACATCGCAGGAAGAAGTCGAGTGGGTGATTGACTTGATGGTGAGATATGGCGCAATTGAAAAAGCGCAACGGACTTGCCAGACACGCGCCGAATCTGCCGAAGCACGCCTTGCCCAGTTGCCCCCATCAGAATCGAGAGAAGTGCTCAGAGAAATGTGTTCATTTTTGGTAGAGCGCGTATTTTAACAAGGAGGCATATATGAAGTTCTTCATCGATACAGCCAATTTAGACGAAATCCGCGAAGCCCAGGCCATGGGTGTGCTGGATGGCGTGACGACAAATCCTTCTCATATATCACAGGAAGAAGGAGAATTTGAAGACATTATTCGCGCGATTTGCGAAATTGTAGATGGACCAGTGAGTGCAGAAGTGGTGAGCACCGATACCGAAGGCATGATCGCCGAAGCGCGCCGAAATGCTGCGATTCACGAACAGGTGGTCGTGAAAATTCCGATTACGCCAGATGGTCTAAAAGCGATCAAAGCGTGTTCAGATGAAGGGATTCGCGTGAATGTAACGCTGTGCTTTTCTGCAAACCAGGCACTGATGGCCGCCAAAGCAGGCGCGACTTATATCAGCCCATTTATTGGCCGCCTGGATGATTTGGGGCAAGACGGCATGGAATTGATTGGGACGATTCGCCAGATTTACGACAATTACGGATTTGAAACCCAGGTGCTGGCCGCGAGTTTGCGATCGCCCAAACACGTCGTCGAATGCGCCCTCGCTGGCGCAGATGTGGCGACTCTTCCGCCCGATGTCCTGGGCAAGTTGCTCGCACACCCCCTAACCGACATCGGTCTGGAACGCTTCTTGAACGACTGGCGTGCCTGGCAAGCCGCAAAAAATAGCGATCCTGTGGTGGTTTAAGGAGAAACTATCAATACCCACAATCATCTATAGTTTTGGGAGCATTTGGATAATCAGGTCGCACAATACCGTTAAACCAGTGTATTTATACAAGGTGTAGCCATGAGCGATAAACCCATCCGCAAATTGAAGATCGCCAACTTCAAGAGCATTGACTCTTTGGAGATAACGGGCCTTTCCTCCTTCTCGGTATTCGCGGGAGCAAATGGCTCGGGCAAAAGTAATTTTTTTGATGCGCTGGATTTTGTCAGTCTCTTTGTGCGTTACGGAATTGAAAACGCGCTGCATAGACATGGGGACTTTGCAAATATCCATTCGGTGAAGCGTCATGGGGCAGATTCCAAAAAATTCTATTTTGAAATCGAATGCGATCTTTGCGAAGATCAGTCAGAAACGCCATCGGCATTTCACTACTCATTGTGCATTCACGACCCCAAAGAGGAACCCATAATTGAAGAATATTTGTACGCCAATGGGCAACAACTTGTTGCACGAAAAAAGCGCGAATTATCGACATACGACGTGAATGGCGAACCTCTCGAAATCGATCTTCCGGGTATTCATTCGGCATTATGGTTTGCCTCAGAGCACCCCTTTGCCGAACTCCTGAGAAATTTAAATGTGTATCGGATTGAGCCTACGGGAGCAAAAGAGCCAGAGATATCTGATTTTTATTCAATGCGATTAGAGCGAAAGGGGCACAATCTGGCAAGTGTCTTGCAGTACTTAGAGACCGATCCGGAAGTGCGCGAGAACATTTTAGACTGGATGGAGATGATTGTTCCAGGGATTGAAAATATCCAGACTGAACAGCAGAGACTCGATGGCAGCATCACCCTTATGTTCAAGGAAGAAGGGACTGAAAGGCGGTTTCCAGCCCATCTCGTTTCAGACGGGACGATGTACGCACTTTGTTTATTGGTAGCTGTGATAGGCACTCCTTCACAGGGTGGAATGACTTTGATTGAGGAGCCAGAGAGAGGGCTGCACGCCAAAGCTATCCGAGAACTAGTAGATATGATGCGACAGCAGGCTTCGCCTGAAAATCCGATATGGTTGACCACTCATAGCGAGTCTGTTGTTCGCGCACTTAAACCGAGTGAACTCATTCTCGTGGATAAGGTTGACGGCCGTACGACCATGAAGCGGGCTGATGCTGTAAATCTCTCCGAGGAGGATATGGCTCCGTTAGGCCTTGATGAAGTATGGCTTTCGAATCTTCTGGGTGGGGGGCTGCCATGGTGACCGTGGGGTTCGTGGTGGAAGGTGCTTCAGAAAAACGGCTGGTCGAAAGCAAATTGTTTCGGAAATGGCTACGTGAGGACTGCAACCTGGAAGTGGTTGATCCGGTAGTTGATGCTGCTGGCAACGGTAACATGTGTAGTCGTAACATCGAAACCTTCGTCAAAAATCTCAGGACGAGTGCAAAACCGAATAAGGTAGTTGTGCTCGCTGACCTTGATCCCGATACCTGTGCGCCGTGTGTGCAAAAACGCAAAGAGATCATTGGCTGCCAAGGAATTGACCTGGTCGCGATAGCGAAAAAGTCGATGGAATCGTGGTTTCTCGCCGATACGATGGCGATGCGCCAGTGGTTGGGGGATGACGCCTTTTGCGAAACTCATCCAGAAACATTGGCTGAAATGCCCTGGGACCGGCTGAAGAAACTCCGCACCCAAAAGGGCAGAGGGCCAGGGTCAACAAAGCTCTCTTTTGCCAGAAAATTTATTCGCGATCACAGGTTTGATGTCAGACGGGCCGCCCGGCATTCTCAGTGCCCCAGTGCTCGTTATTTTGTCAAACGACTTTGTGAATTGGGCAGTCCGCAGGGGCGCAACTCAGAAAGATCTCAATAGTTCGGTGACTTAATATTTATAGATCGTGGCAACCTATTAATCAGCCCCCGTAAGTTTTAGCCATTTGCCATTATGATAATAGTGGACAAGTGAACCCTTACCTACTTGCCCGTCTTCTATTCCCTCATGATCAATATTATTACACGCACTTTGACCTAAAATTACCGCACAGAAAAATATTCCAAAATTTTTTTTGAGCATTTTGCAATCTCCCCCATTCACCCCATTCTTTTTCTCCCCTGCACAAACATAGCACTCGGTGCTGGCGCGTGGTCACACACTTCGTTAAACGTGGCGGGCAGGGGTTGGTGAATCACTGCCTGGATACGCGATCTTTGCAAAGCCACCACGTCGAGATGATCCGAGGCGACATTGGTATTCTCATCGGGATCGGCTACAAGATCAAAGAGTTCCTCATTTTTTACATCATCCAAACTCACCGTATAATTCCACTGATCATCGCGCACCGATGCCCTGCCCGTGGCTGGCCCGGTTGAAAAAGCAGCCCACCCAATCACAACGTGATCCCGCACAGCATCCACTTCTCCTGTCACCAGCGGCCAGACATCTGTCCCATCCACCGCCTGGCAGGGAATACCCAACAATCCCAACACAGTGGGCAACAAATCGTGCGCCTGAACAAAACCCGAAACGCGCTTGCACACATCGGGATGTCGCACCATCCAGTTCAACCGCGTGTTGTACGGATGCAGGCGATCTGCCCCTTTGCCAAAGTGTCCGTGATCCAGTACCTGCGTGCCGTGATCTGACATCAACATCACAATCGTATCATCTTTCAAACCCAGATCATTTACCCGATCCAGCAAGTGCCCCACCCAGCGATCCACCAGCGTGACCTCGCCAAAATAAAGCGCCTTGATCCGCTCTCTTTCTGCATCGCTCACCCCATCGCCTTCGTTTCCAGCCCCCGGTGTTATAAAATCTTTCCCATCCCAACCGGGCATGTACCGATCCACATATTCCCGCGGCGGATCCCATGGTTCGTGCGGATCAAAAGAATCGACCCACAGAAAAAACGGCGCATTGTGTGTATTCTCACTCAGCCAATCCGCCGCGCGCCGAAACACACGCGCACAACTGTAATCCTCCTCGCGTTGTCGAAACTTCTGATTGAACATGTACTGCATCAGCCCAACATGCCGATCCCAGTTGATCGGTTCACGCACATGCGGGCGCAATAAATCTTCAATCGTTTCCCGCGCGCCAAACCGCCAGTTGTCGCTCTCCTGTCCACGAATAAAATCATAAGTCACAAATCCGCGCGTATAATTCATCGTCGGCTTAAACATGTGATACGTATCGGCGACCAATCCGGTCATATACCCGTTTGCTACCAAAATTTCAGAAAGCGTATCTTGTTCTGGCGGAATTTTGTGCCAACCAGGTGCGTGATGCCAGTGCCCGCGCCGGTCAAAATTGTATCGCCAGGGAAAAGTACGCCGTCCCGTAAACAAACTCCGCCGCGTCTGCAACGTCGGCTGGCATTCCCCGAAAGCCCGATCAAACACCACAGATTCGGCTGCAAACGCATCCAGATTCGGCGTCTCGACAAAACTCAGCTTCTGATTTGGTCCTACAATATCGGCGCGAAACGTATCCAGACAAATACAAATCACATTCATTACAAATCTCCTTTATTTTTTTTAGTTCTTTTTTATCCTTCTCAAAAATACAAACTGTGCCCATGTCCGCGAAACCACAACGCATCGATGATGAACGACACGCCAGCGCCAGAAAAGTGCCCCACGACGAGACCGACAAAAAAAGGCTTTGCGCCGTTGTACAGCATCAAACCGCCAAAACGAATCAAAAGTGTTTTAATCGCCCAGGCAACAAATAGCGACAACAAAGTCCGCCTCACTTGTCCCACAGAAGCAATTGAAAACCCGATGGGATGCAAGCGCCACCAGGCGAACCGATGGCGCAAATACGTCAGCAAAACTGTCACGAGCGCGCCAATACCCAAAAACGCAAAATGACCAAATTTGAGCGTCTCTGCCGCCTTAATTTTCGCCACAACCGTATCATAAGGCACCTGCCCGCCGCGGCGAAATACCCACTCGCCAAAATTGTACGCGCCCGAAGCATACGCCAGTTTGAGCGAAAAATAAAAAGACACGACCAAACTGATACCCAGTGCCAATCCAACCGCGGAGAGATAAACGCCTCGCGGAAACCGCTGCTCGCTGTGTACACGCGCAGCATTTGCGCCAAAAGGCATAAATGTGGCGATAGGATCACACGCCCATCCATACGACAATCCCAGTCCCGTCATCGTTGAACCCGTCAAATCCGCCGGTCCAATGAGATGCATCGCATAAGCCTGCGGCACGAGAGGCCCCCGCACAAAAACCAATCCCCCCTCAATCACAATGCGCGTCAGGCCCAGATAAAGCGTAATAACCGCAAAGAGAAGCAACAAAGCCACACCCGGGTGGATACCAATGCGCGTCAACCAAAAAAGAATGTACACAACCCCGAGCGCAATCCCTATCAGTGCCGTGCGATACCCCATGATCTCATCTCGGTCTGAAACGCCATCGGCCTTTCCCAATGCGGTTCGCCACACCCCGCACAAATGTTCGCGCGCGACCCAAACACCACCCATCACAATCGCCGCAAATGCCCCAAACCCCTGCCATCCCAACGCCGCTGGACTAACCGAATAAACCTCTGATGTGCCAATAGTAAACCCCGTGCGATTAAACAGCGCGACCTCGGCCATATTGAACAAATTGAAAAACCACACACTAAAAATCACATCCACATTGACAAAATACGTAATCCCCACCAGAGGCAGTGAAAAATTTGTCGAAATCCCCGGCCAAACCTGCCCGCCCGGAATACTCAATCGAATAGCGGGAATACTCGGCCAACCCTCAAAAAAATAACCCGGCACATTCCACGCAATTTTGCCGGCGGCAATGGCAAAACCGATCCAGAACAAGCGACTACGCATAAATTTTGGCAAAATTCGACCATCTTCGGCGCCATCCATCATCGCCAACGGCACATCAACCAGGGGGAAATTCAGCCGCTCTTTATCTACCCACTGCTTGCGAAATACTGCAATGAGACAAGTGCAAAGCGTCAGTGTTGCGACAATTACCGATCCCCACCAGAACAGCGGCATAATCCACACTTCCCATGGAATTTTCGCGCCCGGTGGCAATCCCTCAAAAAACCATGCCACTGCGCGTCCGCCTCCGGGCACAGCCCACAGGGGCACATGGTCGTGTATAAATTCGCCCCAGCCATTCTCAGTTGTCGCAAAATAAAAGGGCGAAGCCGACACGGAAATCACATAACCGGTCACGCCATAAGTCGGCACTGATACCGCGGCCAAAAGCATCGTATAGACCACGCCCAATTCATCACCCGTCAATCCCCCATCGCGCTTCACTGTCTTCAAAACTGGATTCAAGACCACAACCACAAAAATGAACAACGCCGCCAATCCCAACGGAAAATAATTGGTCGTCAACAGCGTAGATCGCACAATCCACTCGGAAAACGGCGCCAACAAATTCACCGCAACAACGACCAGAACCCCAACCGTCAATGCTTTTGGCGTCATGATATGCCGCTGATTTCTAACCTCTATTTCTCGGGAAAAGTCTCTCGTAGCCACTGGTACATTTCTCTGGGCGAATTCAATACCACAACCTTCAAATGATCGTAATCTTCGAATAACAACGGATAACGATGGCGGTGTTTGCGATTAGAAGTGATTGCCCACACGAATAGGGAATCTCGTGCAAACACATCTCGTCTCTTACCCCTTACAGCAATTGCCCCTCCCGAATCTCCTGCCCATATACCCGCACCATTTGTCCATTTGCGAGAACTATTTTGTTTACCCATCCATCGACCAATTCCATCGCGCCGGCTTCGACATCGGTTTCCCCATCAGAAACGCGTATCCTACCTTTGCCCGCTTCTGATTGCACAAAATAAATCTCCCTCCCATCGCGCAACGCAACCCGCCCGGCAATCGCAACTCGCCCGTTGTCCCCCACCGCGTGAATGTGTTCCACATGTGACACAGGTGATTCTTCACCTGCTTTCACGGGATATAAAACGTATGACATCAGCGTGGAGCCATCGCCTTCTGCTTTGAAAATTGCCGTTGGAATCGGTTCACACTGATAGGGTCCCCCTCGAGGAATCCACCCCTGCACGGTCGGTTCTTCCTGTCCACTTACAATACGCACATCTATCGGCTTTGTAGAAATGGCATAAATGCCCAGATTGCTCTCACCCGCACTATTTTTTGTCATAACATCGCGACCATTCGCCAGTACCTCGGCGTCATCCGCATCGAGATGAAACATCGCTTCATACGTGTGAGACGCCTCATCCGAGGGCTTGAGAATCTCCGTCACAATCCAAAACTCGGGTTTCACAAACAAAATTGACCGCGTATGCGTGACGGTCTGATCCCGCTCAGGTCCATATCCCAAATCGTAACTCGCCGACACATAATCGCATTTCTCATTTGAAATCCACTTATGCGGCAGCGGCTCGGATACCACGTACTCCTCCCGTGATTTTCCACGCTGATTTTGCTCCATTCCATCCACCATCACCGTATTGTGCGCGCGGGTTGACAGCACATAAGCGCGCCACTGTGATGAATCGTATGGATAATTCCCCGGATCCACCACATGCACACGACCATGTGCGTAAAGCATGATATTCAGCTTATCTTCGTGCTGATGCCCATAGCCAAACGGACCGCCGTCAAAAAAGAGATAGAGATCATCCGGTTCCCATCCCGAACGCATGGCAAAATGCCCCGCGTAGGGAAAAGCGCACGACAGGATTTCCGGCTTTGTTCCTTCAGCACGCCCAGAACCCGCCCATTGAAAATCAGTCCGTTCTAAAAAAAACCTGAATCCACCCTGCATATAGGGCGCAATATCCGTCTGCCCGCCGTCATTAAGCGCGGGCAATCGCAAATTGGGCATAGCCAGATATAGATTGTAGTGATACATACGCTCCAATTTTGCGACATAATCCGCCGGCATGGGCAAATCATTCAACCGCGCAATCGCGAGTGCCATCACAAAATTTCGCAAACTCACCTGATGATACCCACTCGACAACTCAATCTGCGCGCCATCGGGATAAACCTGCTCATCCAGTTCCTCATACAGCGACTGCATGGCAATCTCGCGCCAGCTTGCGGCTTCTTTGAACTCGGGAAACAGCGCTCCAACGTGATATTGCCCATTGGCCTGCATCGTCTGCCAGTTGCCACCGCGCGGCCATAGCGTGAGATGCCGCGCGTGTTCGACCATACTTTTCACCATCAAACACACATCTTCATCACCAAATGTTTCAGACGAAAGAAAATAATAAAACGCCGCAGGCCACGTCTGCCCCATACGAATCCCACACTCAATCGTGCGCCAGCAATTCGTGCGATCCGTACCCATCTCTGCATCCTCTTTCCAGGTATTGCCATCCTCACCCACCGGCATCAGCACATGTTCGATCCAGTGTCGCATCTGCTGCCTGAATGCCTCGGCATATTTTTCATCACCCGTTTTCCAATACGCCTGCCCCAGTGCGACCCAAAAAGGATGGCGCGACAACTGCCACGTCCATTCCCTGTAATTGATCGGATCCAATTCCCAATTGATCACATCCCCAAATGCCTCTTCCACATCGCAACTCATCAGCGTATTTGCCGCAATGCGATCGGCCTTTTCGAGATCAACATCTCTGATCGCACGATCTCCCACGCGCACCAGTTCGACCTCTGCATCCCGATCCTGTGGCTCTGACCGATTTCGCCAATCCGAAAACCACTTCGGATTTTCCCGCGTGCGAATATGTTCTGCAAACGCACGCCGCGCACCCGCCCAATCTTGCGCTTCTATAGCTCTTTTCACAGCTCTCATATCCGCGCGCGACAAATCGAGTGCCTCAAAAAATGCCGCATCACTCAACCGTGGTCCAATCATGTCTTCCTCCATTTCAATCGCTTATCCACACAATGCTCTGTATCCTATCTTAAAATATCACAATGACACTGGCCTGCCACTGTTTTCTGAGCAGGACAAAACCCCCGCGCTTTTTTTTTGTATTTGCAGCGAGACACACCTATATTGCGCCGCACATAAAAGGAGGCGGTCATGTTTTGCGACACCGAGAAACGACAATACAGGAAGCAGGGGTTTTTTATTGTGGATGACGCTGTCGATCCCGATATGCTAAACTCCCTGTTGGAAGCTGCGATTCGCGCCAAGCAAAAGGTGCGTTCAGGCGAAGTGGATTTGTACACCCACCGCTCGGAGGACGGAGAACCCTGGGCGATTCGCGGGTTGTTTGCCCCCAAGATGAACGAGCCGGTTTTTGCCGAATATCTGATGTCAGAACCCATAATGAAATACACGCGCGCTTTTTTGGGGACACAGCTACAATTGGGAGGCGCACTCATCTTTACAAATCCCTATGAGGCGGATTACGGTTTTGGCTGGCACCGGGATTTTGGAAGTAAAGAACGCGACGGATCGTACCAGGTAGAAATGGAAATCTTGAATCGTCCCCAAAGGGGTTTGAGGTGGCATCTCGCACTGGTAGATGATTATTGTTTGCAAATTGTGCCCGGCAGTCACAAAAGGTACCGCACCGCCCACGAGCGCAGGTGCTTATTAGAGGAACGTCACGACAATATCCCGGGACAATATGCCGTGCCCCTCAAAGCCGGACAAACCGTATTTTGGACTGGCAATTTGCTTCATCGCGGGGTAATGAAAAAGGATGTGGAGCGATTGACCCTGTCCGGAAGCTGGAGTATGTACGCTAAAGATAGCAAACCCGCCGAGACAGACCCGCGCCTGAAGTGGATGCTGGCGGACAATGTGCGCGGATTTTTGCCAAAAGAAATGCGGCCATTGTACGATCGGTGGCGGGTATTGCAAAAGGGGTAAGGCCGTAAAAGGTAAGATATGAAAATTACCCATATTGAAGCCATTCATTTGCGGTTACCAGAAGTTGTAGAGGCAGCCGATGGGACTCAGGACTGCCTGATCGTGCGGGTGCATACCGATGAGGGCATAACGGGATTGGGTGAAGCCGTATCGTGTTCCTACGTAGCCAAAGCCGTAATTGAAGCACCGCGCTCTGCGCCATTTCGCCATGGCCTATCAGCGATAGTAATCGGCATGGACGCGCTGGATTTTGACGCAATTCACGACGCCATGATCGAAGGCGTATCCTGGTATGGTCCCGGCGGCGTGGCGCGGCAGGCCATGAGTGGCATTGACATGGCACTGTGGGATATTCGGGGAAAAGCTGCAGGCAAACCCGTGCGCAAGCTATTGCGAGATGATGCTGCAGATGTAGTGCCTGCTTATGCGAGTGTCCTGTGGCCCGAGCATCCGGAATTGGTACAAAAATCCGCGAGCGCATTTTTGACACAGGGCTATCAGTCTGTAAAATACGGTTGGGCGCCAATGGGACCAGATGCAGATTTAGACGAGGCACTGGTCGCAGCGGCACGAGACGCTTTGGGGCCAGATGTAAATTTGATGGTAGATGCAGGTCGCGCGTGGGATGCGGAAACCGCATTGGGCCGCGTGGCGCGATTTGAGAAATACAATGTGTTCTGGCTCGAGGAGCCGTTGCACCCATTTGATGTGCAGGGATATGGCGAACTCTCAACGCAATCGTCCATTCCAATTGCTGGTGGCGAAGCAATGACTCTGGTAAGCGAATACGCCGACTTGCTGCACAATGGCAAACTCCATTTTGTACAACCCGATTTGGGGCGCGTAGGTGGAATTACCGGCGGTCTGGCAATTGAAAAATTGGCGAACGAGACGGGGGCACGTGCCGTACCTCACGCATTTGGCACCGGTGTCTTATTGGCAGCATCTGCCCAATGGGCCGCAGCGGGCGAACAACCTCTAACAGAATACACGCGAGTGCCATCTCCCCTGGCACAAAAGCTGGCCCAACACGAGATGGCATTTCGAGATGGTGCATTACATCTGACAGATCGCCCCGGACTGGGTGTAGATCTGAACGAAGATGTGGTGATGGAGTTCAGGGTGATGTAGGGGCGGTGCCCCTGTGCCCGCCCGCAACGGATGCGACGACAGTGGTTCCCCTTCAAACCGCACAGCAGGCAGGACAAATTAAGGAGGGTTACAATGCAATTTTGGCTATACCTTACCGTTTTGACGATGGTAGTACTTGTTGGCTGGCTCACGAGTCACGCTGATGAGAACAAGACGTACGATCTCAAAGGATTTACCGGTGTATATGCCAGTGCCGCCGTTGATATCGAACTCACACAGGGCAATGCCTTCAGTGTAGTGGCCTATACCGAGAGCGGTGATTTCAGCGGCCTGGAGCTACGGGTGGAGGATGGCGTACTTATTGCCACGCGTCCGGAAGAGATATGGAAGGGTAAGAACTCATCAACCTGGCAGCGGTTCTTCGGCATAGAGTCCAACGACAAGAACATATCGATTAAGCGCGTCAATGGACAGCGCGTTATAAAAATAAATGGCGAGCGCGTACCCACCTACACAGTGCGCGTTACAGCCCCCAGTATTGACCGTCTCGACGCGTCTTCCAGCAGCATCGTAACGGCACAGGAAATCAAAACCAGTGATCTTGCCATCAAAGCTTCTTCTTCTGGAGACATCAATGCGGAAGTCGCGGGTGGCGATGTATCCGTAGATGCGACCAGTAGTGGCGATGTAATCCTATCCGGAACTTACGATAATTTGGACATCAAAGCGACCAGCAGCGCCGATGTATCCTATCCGTTGTGATAAATTGGACATGCGACCAGCAGTGCCGATGTGAAGGCGAGCGATCTCATCCGGAACTTACGATAATTTGGACATCAAAGCGACCAGCAGCGCCGATGTAATCCTATCCGGAACTTGTGATAAATTGGACATCAAAGCGACCAGCAGTGCCGATGTGAAGGCGAGCGATCTCACTGCCCAGCAGCTCAATTTGCGGTCCACATCCTCCAGTAATATCCGCGCCAAAGTCTCTGGCGGAGATGTGTCTGTAGATGCGACCAGTAGTGGCGATGTCGTACTGTCCGGAACGTGCGACAATTTGGACGTCAAAGCGACCAGCAGTGCCGATGTGAAGGCGAGCGATCTCACATGTCAGAACGGCAATCTACGGGCTTCCAGTGGAGGCGATATCATTGCTATGTTGACTAAAACCGTAAACGCCCATGCCAGCTCTGGTGGCGACATCCTGGTGCGTGGTGGCGCAAAGCCAGTTAAAGTAAAAGAATCGAGTGGCGGCGATGTCTCGATTAGGAATTGACTAAATATCCTTAGAAAGGTGAAATAATGGCTTCTGTAAAAGATATCTACAAATTTGACGAACTGACCTGGCCCGAAGTGAACGAAGCAGTGGAAATGGGAAAAATTCCGATTATTCCAACCGGAGCAGTCGAACAGCACGGGCATCACTTGCCCTTGAAAGTCGATCATCTGTGTGCCAATGCCGTGGCGACCGAAGGCGCGCGCTTAAAACCGGAATACAGCCTGGTGCTACCGCCCGTGAGTTATGGATATGTGCATCACGTCATGGATTTTCCCGGCTCGCTGAATATACACTACGAACACTTTATTCAGTACGTGCTGGACATCTGCAAAAGTCTGGCCTATCACGGCTTCAAAAAAATGATGCTCGTCAACGGACACGGTTCCAATCACAATCTGGTCGAAATGGTCGCCCGGCGCACAATTGTAGAAACAGACGCGAGTTGTGCTTTTTGCTCGTGGTGGCAATTGCTCAAGGTCGATCCAGACTTTGACAAAGAATGGCGCGAAAGCGTATTTCCCGGCGGGTGTTCGCATGCAGGCGAATTGGAAACATCCATGTTGCTCTATTTATCTCCAGAAAGCGTGCGCAAGGATAAAATCAAGAGCGAAATTGCCAAAACCAATAAGCGGGGATCCAAATTTGTCTGGACCGATCTGTTCAGCAGAGGACCTGTGGGAATAATTGAATGGACGAGTCAATATACAGATTCGGGCGTGATGGGCGAGGCGGAAAAGGCAACTGCAGAAAAAGGCAAAATTGTGTTTGAAGAGGCGAGCAAAAATCTGGCGGAATTCGTCGAAGAATATTATCACCAGAAGATCGAAACCCCCACGCAAAATCAGGCCCAAGAGCCGACGTTTCCACTATCGTTCACCAGTCATTAAGCATTCGCACAAGGAGAAAAACATGAAACTCGCGACTTATTCAGTCGGCGGTAAAGAATCCATTGGCGCAGTCGTCGCAGATGACGCGATTATCGTCGATCTCGCAGCAGCAGACAGCGCATTAGCCCAATCAGAAAAACGCGAAGCGCATCCCTTTTTTACGGATATGCTGGCCCTTCTCGAAGCCGGGACAGAGGGCCAGTCTGCGGCACAACAGGCGGCGGCTGATGCTGAAAAGCGTTTGAATGGCACACCGGATGGCGAGACCGGCTTTGCCGTCAACGAAGTCAAATTGAGCGCGCCGGTACCCAATCCGCGCAAATTATTCTGCCTTGCGGGCAATTATCAGGATCACATTGAAGAAGGCGGCACGGCCAAGATGCAAATTCAGGACAAGGAAACACCGCGCGTATTTATGAAACCCCCAACCTCGACTGTAATCGGGCCAGGTGATCAAATTTTGATACCCCCCATCGCAAGAAGCGTAGATTGGGAAGGCGAATTGGCCGTGGTGATTGGCCGAGAGGCAAAGGGCGTACAAGCAGAAGACGCACTGGACTACGTCGCGGGTTATACGGTCATGAATGATGTTTCCGAGCGCATGTTAGAAATTAAAAAACGCACAGATAGCCGCCCGAGAGATGAATGGTTCGACTGGTTGAACGGCAAATGGCTGGACACCTTTGCGCCCCAGGGACCGTGGATTGTAACCTCCGATGAGATCACAGACCCACATACCCTCGACATCAGCACGTATGTGAATGGCGACCGCAAACAGCACAATAACACGGGACAAATGTTGTATCCCGTGGATAAAATTATCGAATACATCTCGGCGATTATCACACTCGAGCCGGGCGACCTGATCAGCACGGGTACAATTTCGGGCGTGGGTAATACAACGGGAACCTATATGCAACCAGGCGACAAGGTAGAAATTGAGATCTCGGGTATCGGCCGCTTAGAGAACCCAGTAGCTGCGAGTGAAAAATAGCTGTCTCACTCTTGATTGACAAAATAATGGCAGGCACGGGCAACCGCTGCCTGCCTTCTGTTTACTGGCAAAAAAGACTCTGGAGGAAACGTGAACCGACCAAACTTGCTCTACATCCACTCTGATCAGCACAGCCCAAAAGTGCTCGGCTGTTATGGTGATCCACTCGTTCAAACGCCCCATCTGGATGCGCTCGCTGCACAGGGCGTGAGATTTAATAATGCCTATTGCCCATCGCCTGTATGCACGCCATCGCGGATGTCGATGTTAACCGGACGGTACCCGTATGAGAATGAAGTGTGGACAAACCACCACATCCTGGATTCAGGACGGCCAACAATCGCGCATGCAATGGGCGCGGCGGGCTACCGTCCCGTCCTCACAGGCCGCATGCACGCCCTGGGCACAGACCAGTTGCACGGATATGTGGATCGTCCCATTGGAGATCATTCCTCAAACTACCCGGGCAACGGCGATGCCCCCAGCAACTTAATCCAATCGGTTCAAAAATCAGGTGCGGGCCAGAGCAGTTACGAAGTACACGATGAAGATGTGACAGCGGCAGCAATTGATTTTATCAATCGAGAGGGCATAAAAAAACGCAGCGGACAAACGGATCACCCCTTTTGCTTGCATGTGGGATATATACTTCCACACTCGCCGTATATTGCGCGAAAAGCAGACTACGATCAGTACATCGATGTGATTACGCCTCCAAAACATCCCAAACCAATGGGTGACGAGTCGCATCCCTTTTTTCAATGGTGGCGCGAACGAAACAGTTTCTTGGAAATTGAAGATGCCGATACCTTGCGCGCCCGCGCAGCTTACTGGGCACTGGTCACAGCGATGGATCGCATGATCGGACAGATTTTGGAGGCATTAAAACGGAATGGATTTGCACAGAACACAATGATCGTATATTCATCAGACCACGGTGAACAGGTGGGGGAAAAAGCACTGTGGATGAAACGGACATTTTACGAGGAATCTGTTCGAGTACCGGCAATTATTTCATGGCCCGATGTGCTGCCCAAAGGACAAGTCAATAACCGCGTCATCAGCGCACTGGACTTAAATACGACCATGCTCGACGCATTGGGCGCACCCGAATTGCCCCATTCGCGCGGGCGCAGCCTGTTGCCATTGCTACGCGGCGAAGAGGATACCTGGGAGGATATTGCTTTTTCTGAGTACTGTATCTACGAAGGCCACTACCAGCGCATGATTCGGCAAGGCGACTGGAAATTAATTTACTATCACGGATATGATCCGCAATTATTCAATCTATCCGAAGATCCAGAAGAAGTACACAATCGTGCGGACGACGGAGATTGCCAGGCGATTCAAGAAGAACTAACAGCAAAAGTGCTGGACGGATGGGACCCGGAGTGGGTTGCGGAGAAGATGCTGGAAAAAAGAAGGGATCTGGAGATCATTCGGGAATGGGCAAGCGCGACAAATGCACCCGAACAATGCAAATGGCCTCAAACCTCACAGATGACATATCTGGATTAAAAGTGGAATTTAATCCTTGATCAGCAATCGCATTTCCGATATTTTCAATCCATCGAAAATATATCCACAGGGGTTTTTACGGAGGTATGATTGATGGTGCGTTTTGTCTTTGTCGGCAAAATGCCGCCTTCTCCAGAAAGCAGATACCATGGAAAATATTATCATTGCCCTCGATGAGGAAGTGATAAAAGCAGGACGAGCCTATGCACAAGAGCGCAATACGTCTCTGAATGGCCTAATCCACTCCTTACTGGAACAAACGGTTATGCCTGCCTCAAAGCACTGGCTCGATGAATGCTTCGAATTGATGGATCAGGCACAAGCACACTCCCGAGGTGCCACGTGGAAACGGGAAGACCTCTATCGTGTCTAAAGTTTTTCTCGATACGAATATCCTGATTTACGCCACAGATCAGGATGAGCCAGAAAAGCAAAATGCGTGTCGCGCGATCCTCAAACAATTGCAGAAGGCAAATAGATCTGTTATCTCTACTCAGGTCATGCAGGAGTTCTTCGTAGTCGCAACTCGAAAACTGGGCGTTGATCCTTTAAAGGCCAAGCGCATATTGCAGGCTTTTGGAAATCTTGAAGTGGTTCCAGTATCGCCTGCCTTGATCTATGAGGCCATTGACTGTAGCCAGCATAACCAGATTTCTTTTTGGGATGCTCTGGTGCTGGTTTGTGCCGAAAGTGCCCGGTGTGATATGATTCTGAGCGAAGACCTGAATGATGGCCAGATCATCAGAGGAGTTAAGATTCAGAATCCATTTACCTGGCGTGAATCACTGGATAATATAGAATCAATGGAGGAATGATTGATGGTGCGGTTGAAATTTTTGGCCGACCGATTTTTTGTCGGCCTTTTTTGTGTAATCATGGCGAGTTTAAGCGGTTGCGATTTTCTATTACCGAAAGAAACAGTCTATGTCACCGTTCCCATTCTGAATTTGCGCGAGAAGCCAACGACAAAATCGCAGGTGGTTGAGCGCTTGCAGCGCGGTCGTGAACTGGAGATTTTTGAAAGGGACAATCCCTGGTTACGTGTGCGCGTAGATGGAAAAACTGAGGGATGGGTACACGGCAATTATGTCGGAGACGCCGCAGCCGTGCGTGCAGCTTTGCAAAAAGACCTCGCGCGTCGTTCTTCAAGCACCCGAAAAAAACGGCCTATAGCACGCCCAACTCAGCCTGCAACTGAACCGCAAGCGACACAAGCAACACAGACAACGCCACCGTCTCCCGGCGCGCTATCCATTGATGGCATGATCGCGGGAATGCC
This sequence comes from Candidatus Latescibacterota bacterium, assembly GCA_965222605.1. Lineage (GTDB taxonomy): Bacteria > Latescibacterota > UBA2968 > UBA2968 > UBA2968 > VXRD01. The sequence continues at coordinate 5,342,280 of OZ244960.1, read as the reverse complement.
CGATGATCTAATACTGGAAGAAGTGGATCCTATCGAGGGTCAGCCACGCCATTTTGGCGCAACCGGCAGTGGACAAGTCGTTTTGGAGTTCTGGGGACCAGAAGCCGATTTGTTGCGATCCGAAATTATGGTAACCGTGCTCGATATATCCGATGCCGACTTGAATCGCAATGCTGATCTCGTGCGCTTGTTTGTCCGGAATGCCGTACCGCAATGGCAACGCGACACAACCTGGATCGCAAATTTTTTGCGGGAATTGTCGAGCCAGGATGTTGGCACAGGCGGGTTTGACGCACGCGGTAAAACCGTCAGGTTCCGCTTTATCAAACCCCTGAGTGCGATCCGCGTGACAATTGAAAAAGCGTCGTGATCAGCTTTTTATAATAACAAAAACGCCGAGGGCAAAAAGTCCTCGGCGTTTTGTCGTTGTATTCAACCTTTACTTCTTCTTATCATCCACAACTTCATATTCAGCATCAACAGCCCCATCATCGCTTTGTTTGGGACCTTCTGCACCACCTGGTGGTGGTTCTCCTGGCGCACCCTGGGGTGCCTCATCTGCTGCAGCTTGTTGATAGAGTTCACTCGCAACCTGATGCCAGACCTGAGTGAGATTCTCATTGGCCGCTTTGATCGCGTCAATATTGTCCCCCTTGAGGGCGTCTTTGACCTTCTCAACGGCCTCCGTCACTTTGGCCTTTGTTTCAGCACTGACCTTGTCACCCATTTCTTCTATCTGTTTTTCGGTCTGATGCACCTGCTGCTCGGCTGTATTTTTAATTTCCACAGCCTCGCGTTTCTTCTTGTCTTCGGCCGCATTGGCCTGTGCATCACTGACCATTTTATCAATTTCCGCATCTGACAATCCCGACGAGGCTTCAATGCGAATATTCTGCTCTTTGCCCGTGCCCTTGTCTTTAGCCGAGACATTGAGAATGCCATTTGCATCAATGTCAAATGTGACTTCAATTTGCGGCACACCGCGCGGCGCAGGCGGAATGCCATCGAGATGGAACCGACCAATGGTGCGGTTGTCCAACGCCATATCGCGCTCGCCTTGCAAAACGTGAATCTCAACCGAGGGCTGACTGTCGCCAGCGGTTGAAAACACTTCGGTCTTTTTTGACGGAATCGTAGTATTGCGATCAATGAGGCGCGTCATCACACCACCGAGCGTTTCAATACCCAGCGAGAGCGGGGTCACGTCGAGCAACAACACATCAGTCACATCGCCCGAGAGCACACCCGCCTGAATGCCCGCGCCAATGGCGACGACTTCATCGGGGTTTACTCCCCTATTAGGCTCTTTGCCAAAAACTTCCTGCACAATTTCCTGTACTTTGGGAATGCGCGTTGATCCGCCTACCAGAATCACTTCATCGATATCAGAAGCTGAAAGACCGGCGTCCCGAATAGCCTGTAAACAGGGCTGTTTGGTGCGCTCGACGAGATCATCGACAAGTTGCTCAAATCTCGCGCGGGACAGATTGACATTGAGATGCTTGGGACCAGACGCATCGGCCGTGATAAACGGCAGATTGATGTCGGTAGATGCGGAACTCGACAATTCGCACTTGGCTTTTTCTGCCGCTTCTTTCAGGCGTTGCAAAGCCATGGGGTCCTGGCGCAAATCCACGCTATTTTCCTTCAAAAATTCCTCGGCCAGAAAGTCAATGACGCGCTGATCAAAGTCATCGCCGCCCAAATGGGTATCGCCATTGGTCGATTTGACTTCAAAGACGCCATCGCCCAGTTCGAGAATAGAAATGTCAAACGTGCCACCGCCGAGGTCGTAAACCGCGATTTTTTCATCGCTCTTTTTGTCCATACCATAAGCCAATGATGCAGCCGTTGGCTCGTTGACAATACGCAACACATCGAGGCCAGCAATTTTCCCGGCATCTTTGGTCGCCTGTCGCTGTGCATCGTTAAAATATGCGGGAACCGTGACCACAGCCTGCGTGACGGTTTCGCCGAGATAATCTTCAGCGGTTTGCTTCATTTTTTGCAGCACCATCGCCGAAATCTCGGGCGGGGTATATGTCTTGTCGTCGAGCTGTACAGATGCCAGCCCATTGGCATCACTCGCAATCGTGTAAGGCACTTCGGAAATTTCAGTGCTCACCTCTTCGCGGCGGCGTCCCATAAAACGCTTGATAGAATAAATGGTTTTGCCCGGATTGGTCACAGCCTGCCGTTTGGCAACCTGACCAACGAGGCGCTCCCCATCTTGTGCGAATGCAACTACAGAGGGCGTGGTGCGCCCCCCTTCTGAATTTGGAATAACAACCGGGTCGCCACCTTCCATCACAGCGACACACGAGTTGGTCGTTCCCAGATCAATGCCTATTACTTTACTCATTGCAGGATTCTCCTTATTTGGATCCCAGGTCAGAACATGGGACATGATTAAGAAAGGGATATAATTCCCATTTTTCACGCTGCTTTGGTATCTGAGCTTTTCGACTCAGAGGTCTTTTTTGTCTCTGATTTTTTTGTGTCAGACTTTTTGTCGCTGGCTGCTTCTTTGTCCTTTTTAGCCGCTTCTTTGTATCCTTCACTTCGATAATCAGTGATGTAAAAGCCCGACCCCTTAAAGATCAGACCTGCACCGCCACTAATGAGACGCTCGACTTTTTGCTCGCCACATTCGGGACACAAGCGAATGGGTTCGGCAGTGATAGAGTGAAAGGCTTCAAATTCGTGATCGCATGCAGTACACGCATATTCATAAGTCGGCATAGTAAATCTCCGTCGGATGGGTTTGGGTGGTGTTGCTGAGTTCGCTTAGTCAGTTTCCTGTGTCACGCCTCCTCAGTGCAGTTAGAAAAAATGGTTAGCAGCAATTCGGAATCGTCAATCAATTGGTATATAGGCTTCTTTCCAGAGAGTTTTTCGCTCTCGCTCACAATGATGGGAACGCCCTCGCCCCGCTTTTCCATGTAAAAACCTCGGCCCACATCACCGACTCTTTCCACCACGGGCGTTTCTGCAAGCAGGCTTGTGATCAGTTCGTTTCGGGTCGCCTGACGGAGAGCAATGCTGTCAATGGTCACGGTATTGGGGAGAGCACCCGGCGAGTAGATTTCCAACCGATCGTCAAAAATAAAAAACCGAATTTTCGAGGCGGAAATGGAATAATCGCGGTGCGCCACAGCATTGACCAGAGCTTCAAAAACCGCCCTTTCGCTGAATTGCTTCCGCTCGATTCTATGCGGCCTCTTCATGGCTGATATCGTCTGGTTTTTTCTGAGAAAGGTCATTGCTTGTTCGATCTGTTGATTCAGCGGGCCGCAAATTCTTTGTGCGTCTATCTGGTAATTGGAATCCTGTTTTTTTCCACGATAGCGCACAGCTTCAATATAAGCATTGGGCAAAAAGTGCTCTGGATTCTCGCAACAGAACAGAATGCCAGCGACCGAAGCCTGCACGGCTCCGCTTTCTCCCTTCGACAAAAGACCTCGTTTAAAGAGCACAATATCCGTGGATTCATCAGACCGTGTTGTATAGTTGGTCCACAGCTTTTCAGATAAAACGTCCTTACTCGATTGCGGCACTGACTGTTCCTCAAATCGAATCAGTCGGACTTGGCTTCGCTGCTGGAACAGCCGCGCCAGGTAATCGGGTGGCATCTCTCGTTTTGAGCTTCCTTGCCGAAAAAAATATCCCCCGGGGCTCCTGTGAACAAAAAGGCTGCGCGGAATTTCTACTGTGAGTACGGGCTGGAGTTCCCCTGTGCTATCGGGAAGTTGCATGCGAAAAGAACGAAAAGGGACCGGCGGTGTGATGCTCTCGTTGCAGATTTCATACACATATCGTTCGACGACTTCGAGGCCATCTATCGAAATGCCGACGATGTCCCGCGTCATATCATCTACGCCCAAAACAAGCACACCGTCGTGCGTATTGGCGATGGCCGCCAATTCGTCGGCCAGAGCATTGTGACTTGGATCGGAAACCCGGCCACCCCTGAATCGAACTGCCTTGTATTCAAGGGACGTATCTTCTCCAAGACGTATCTTCTGCAACAGTTCTTCCGGGCTATTAAACATGGCGTCCTTTCAGCGCGATGCGGCGATAGCGATCTTCAAAGGCCCTGCGCCCACCCTCCATGACAGTACAAATGGTATCTCTAACCTGTTGCTCTTGCAGACTCCCTTCGCACTCTTTTTGCGTTTCTCCACCACGCGCTGCAAGTGCTAACACCTGCTCAGCATCGCCATTGACGACGATATTCGCATTGTGCGTGACCACTATGACCTGTCGATGGCGTTTGATCGCCCGCAATTGGGTTACGATCAAATCGTAGATGAGATGGTTGTCCAAATCGTCCTCCGGCTGGTCTAAAATCAGCGGTTCATTCCCGTAGGAAAGCAGAAATGCCAAGAGTGCTGCGGTCTTCTGGCCGGGCGAACCTTCCTGTATTGACCGAAAACGCTGTCCATCGCCCCTTGCGCTATACTGAACCTCTAAAGAATCTTCAGGAAACCACAGATCGAGGCGGTCAATCGATTCAGGCGGAAGACTACCGACATGGGTAGCAAAACGCCGGTCTGCCACTGTTCCTATGTCGTATTCACCCGAGGCGATCTTTGTGGCATGGGTCTTGATGTTCAAAAGATTCTGTTCAATATCTGGGGCCCCGTTCTCGTATAGTTCACCAAGTAATCCCCCGTCATTCGGCGATCCAATGTCTTTCTCAAATGTCCCATCCTGTCTTTGGAGTATTTGACGAAACTCGCTTTCAACCGTCTCGCGGGCACCATAAGGGGCGACCTGTATCCGGACGTACTGATTGCCGCTCAGGACGGAATTGAGAAATGATCGACGAGATGCTGTCAACTCCCGGCGAATTTTTAGCAATTGCTGCAAGCATGCATCGGCCTCACCGTTCAGGTTATCGACCTGTTTTTTCCGCTCGTCCAGTTCCCTCAGCCTCTGCTCAATGACTTGCCGATGCTGTACGAGTTCGCCGTAAGCCGCAGGGTCGCCGGCCCCTTCTCGGGACAGATTCTCTGTCAATTTCTGGTAGGCTTGCGCGGCAGCATCAACGCTCTGTTTCCAAGATGATGTATCCCGGTCTTTCCGCCACTCGACGACAACCTCATCCGCTTGCGAGGCAAGTGCCTCAACTGCTTTGCGGATTTCATCCAAGCGGTCTCGCGTCTTGGCGGCGTGCTTCTGCAATTCATTGTCTGACGCTGAATCTGAGTCGAAAGAGGATTCATCCAGAAGGTCCGGCACGATTTCAGCCGTGACTTCGCGCAACTGCTCTCCTGTTCCTGTCCAGCTTTCTTCCCATGCCTCAACCTCCCGATACTGGCGGCTTCGTTTTTGAAAGGATTTGAGGATTTCCGTGTGTCCCGACTGTTCAAAGATAGCCAGTTTTCGTTCCACGTCGTCCAGCTCTCCCCGAAGACGAGGCTCCTCGCCAAGACCAGCCTTGATTTCTCTAGCCTTAGCACGCAGAGAAAGAAAGCGACTTTCTTCCGCTTTCCATTTTCCAGACCAAGCATGGTAACCCACCCCCGGTGCCTCATCAATAATTTTAAGTAACGCAAGTGGTGTTTTGGCGAGCTGGAATACCTGTTTCTGGCTATAGATTCGCACAGGAAACCGTTGCCGAATATCGCCATCTGCGCGTTGCCATTGTCCATCCATTTCTTGTTCAATAGGTTCAAGGCCGCCGGATGGATTCCACTGGATGCGAAACCGGTCGCCGTCTTTCCGATAAATCACTCGGATGCTTGCCTCGTTTGTAAGCAGTCCGCTGTCTTCTCTGTCTTGATAGACTTGGCTATACTGTTCAAACTCCGGTTGCAACATCCGTGGTAATTCATCTTCTCGTCGCAGGGCAATGCGAAGGAACTCGACAACAGTCGATTTACCTGTGCCCCGGCCTCCGATGATAGCGTTGAACCATGGGTTGAATTCAATAGTGAAGGACAGGGAGCGTCCCATGTAGCGCGCTTGAGAAACTTCAATGGCATCCAATGTCAATGGTGCATATTGGTTCAAGTCCCCCGTATCCTGGTCGGAGCGCCCCACGGAGAGTCCCCCGTCCAGTAAGGCCAACCGCAACCCCTCCATGCTGGGCGACCCCATCTTGACCCAGGTGAAGTGGCTGCCCGGATATGACTGTTCCGCGCCACCGGAAGGATGGTGGGCATCTGAACCAAGGATTTCTGTCCAGCGCAGTTTTTCGTTGATGTAAAGCTGTGGTTTCTGATACGCCGGGTTCCTTAGCTCCATGGCGAAAATATCTTTGCAGTCCAATACTTGTTGCAACGTCGTCCTCGATAACCGAAAAAGCCCATTGACATCATCTACATGGGCGGGAATCGCAATACCATCGGCTGAGACAATGGCCTCTACTACTTCGGTAAACGTCTTGGTGGTGACAGCGTCACTTGAACCTTTCTTTGTAGAAGGAATTCCAACCGCACCGAGGAGGGCGTCAATGTCCGATGTGGTCTTATCGCATTCCAGAATCGCCAGGAGATGTGCACCACCGTTGACCGAAATTTCCACACCAGGAAAAATGGAAAGGGGTCTGAAACCTTCCGGCTTCTCTGACTCGAGTTCACCGAGTGCCTTCTTGACAGGATCAATCCAGGCGCCGATGTTGTGATCTGTGATCGCAATACAATCTATGCCGGCCTGCATGTAGGTGAGCAACCATTCCTTGGGTGATAATTCCCGAAGAGACGTCTGGTTCTTACCCTTTCCATAATCCTTAGAGGCCGGGGTATGCGCGTGAACATCGAACTTCCACCATCGTGCACCATTCCATCTCCATTCTGTCATAATTTATTTCCTATAAAGATAGCGTTTTATCACACTTTTTACTTTAAGCGATTTTCAGCGATTTCTCAACTTTTTGCTTGCCGCATACGAGACACAGATCAACGCGATGAAGTTCATTGGTATCGGGATTTATGAGTTACTTGACTCCGACACTAAGATAATAGTCGTAAAGTCTGCGATTGGCTGATATAATTCGACGCTCCTCTAACAGTTCCAATATGTCGTTTGGCAACATAATAAATCTCCTTCTAACAAAGTGATGTTCTAAGCCTCTCTGAGTATTCTGCTATCTGTTCTACAATTTTTACTCTATCTATGAAGTTGATGTAATAATAAACATCTATTCTATAAAGCAATATATATACCATAAAATTCGAATATTCGTAATTTTATATAAAACAATTATTTATTTTCAATTTGAAATTTGTGGGATTTTGTGCAATTTGTCATATTGTCTGGATTATTGCCATATTGTCAATACAGGACACATCAAAAAGGAGCACCCTGTCATCATGCGCCCCTTTTCATTTTTCTTTATAAACACAGGTCTATGCAGCGTTTTGAACCGCGGCGACAACGGCCTCAGCGGCTTCCTGGAGTTTTCGGGCAACGGTAAATTCAAGACCCGAATTTTCGAGAATTTGCGCGCCTTCCTCGGCATTGGTCCCCTGCAGTCGCACCACGATCGGCACATTGATTTCGATATCTTCAAGCGCGGCAACAACGCCTTCTGCCACGCGGTCGCAGCGCACAATACCGCCAAAAATATTGATAAGCACAGCTTTGACCGCTTCGTCCGACGTGAGAATGCGCATCGCATTTTTGACGCGCTCGACATTGGTTCCCCCGCCAACATCGAGAAAGTTCGCCGGTGAAGACCCCGCGTATTTGACAATATCCATCGTAGCCATCGCCAGACCGGCGCCATTGACCATACAGCCGACTTCGCCGTCGAGTTTGATATAATTGAGATCGTATTTTGAAGCTTCGACCTCGAGGGGGTCTTCCTCGTCAACATCGCGCAATGTCTGAATATCCGAATGGCGATACATCGCACTGTCATCAAAGTTCATCTTTGCATCCAAAGCCAAAACTTCACCGCTTTTTGACACAACGAGAGGATTGATTTCTGCGAGCGAACAATCGGTCTCTGTATATGCTTTGTAAAGGGCGGTTATAAAACCAACCCCCTGTTTGAGTTGATCGCCTTCAAGCCCCAGACCGAGCGCGAGACGCCGCGCCTGAAAGGGCTGGAGACCAACACCGGGGTGAACGACCTCTTTGAGAATTTTTTCCGGAGTCGTCGCAGCAACCTCCTCAATGTCCATACCACCCGCACGGGAAGCCATAACAACCAGACGCGACTGCGCGCGGTCCAGCACAATGCCCAGGTACAATTCGCGGTCAATATCCGTCGCATTTTCCACCCAAACAGATTTGACCTTTTGCCCCTCAGAACCCGTTTGCGGGGTAACGAGTTGCATGCCAATAATCTCGGATGCCGCTTCTTTGGCTTCGGCAGGGTCGGCTGCAAGTTTAATACCGCCCCCTTTACCGCGGCCACCTGCGTGGATCTGCGCTTTGACAACCACTGCACCGCCGAGGTCTTTGGCAATAGCTTCGGCCTCTTCGGGCGTACGCGCAACCGCGCCATTGGGCACGGGCACGCCAAAAGATCTGAGAACTTCTTTAGCCTGATATTCGTGAATTTTCATCGTTGATCCTTTGTTTTTCTGTTATCAAACATCAACTCAAACAGCGTATTTTTCCAAAACATCTCGATCAATCTCAATGCCCAATCCCGGTGCATCGGGCACGGGCACTTCGCCATCTATAGCCTGAATCGGATTCACGGCCAACTCCGTCCGCAACTCATTTTCCGTCATATCGTATTCAAACAGAGACGGAATTGGGTTCAACGCATCCGGCGCATCGGGAATGGTAGCCTGCCAGTGGACAGTCGCCGCCAACCGAATATGACTGCCCCACATATGCGGCAAAACCCGCACATAATTTGCACTCGCCATCACCGCAATATTGCGACATTCGCTAAACCCACCTGCAATGCTGATATCGGGCTGCACAATATCCAGTGCTCGCTGCTGAATCAACTCGCGAAACGCCCAACGACCGGCCAGCCCTTCCGCGCCTGCAATGCGTATAGGCAACGCGCCTTTTACCTGCAAATACCCGCGCACATCATCAGTTGGTATCGGCTCTTCATACCAGAACAAATCATTGTGTGCGATCTTGTGCCCCACATCGATGGCAGTACCCACATCATACCCGCAATTGGCATCCACTGCAAACAACACATCGGGACCTATCGCCTGCCGAACTGCCGCTACATTTTTGACATCATAAGCCGCGCCAAATCCGATCTTCATTTTCATCGCCAGAAAGCCCATATCGACATACCCCTTTGCTTCATCGACAAGTGCCTGTGTCACATCGGGGCGATCTTTGCAAAATAACCCAGTGGCATACGCGGGAATCTTATCTCGCACCTTCCCACCCAACAATTGATACACAGGCATCCCGAGAGCTTTGCCCATCAAATCCCATAGCGCAATATCTATCCCACTGATCGCCTGCGGACTTATCCCACCATCGGACAACGCCTGATAGATCGCGCCACAATCAAAGGGACTGCGCCCCACAATATGCGCGTCAATCGCAGATCGATGGACTTCGCCTGTTCCCTCCCCCCACCCAATCAAGCCATTATCCGTAGCGATCTCCACGACTTGCGCCTGTCGGCTCGTGGACCATCCCCTCGAAATCGCGAACTTCTCTCGCAATGGATATCGCAAATGATATGTTTTTACCTCGGTAATTTTCATCTGACCACTCCTATTCCACAAACAAGTCATCCAGCGTTACGGGCGTAACCACGCCGAGGGGCCTCAGACTGTTGAGATCAAATTTGGTTGTATCGCCCATAATAGAAATGAGTTTGGGACGTTTAGTAATATGCTGCTTGTGAAAATCGAGCATAATCGGCATCTCAGCCTGGAGAATGTGATCAAACCGCTCTTTTCGCGGGTCGGGCATCTGGTTGCGGCGTTCCCAAATACGCAACACGCCGGGCAACTCGCGGTATTTGATTTTAGCGACGCGATAGCGATTAACCACAGAATTTTTGGCTTCTGCAAAACGCTCGGGCGATTCGGGCAAGGCGTCAATAAGCTCCGCCAATGCAGTAACAGCTTCGGAGGTTTTGTCGGCCTGGCAGCCAATATATCCCCACATAACATTCTGATCATTGCTGCGCCTGCCGAGATCATACCGCGCAAATGTAGAATAAGCCAGTGCTCGGGCTTCGCGCAATTCCTGAAACACAATGCCCGACATACCCCCGGCAAAATAATCGTTGTAAAGATCGATAGCTGGACGAAGTGCCGTATCGAACGCAACGCCTCCAAACTCGACAAAGACCTGAGACTGAGCTGTCTCTTTGTGAAAGAATCGGATTTCGGTTTTGTCCGGCGCGTGAACCACAAGATGCTCATAACCTGGGGGCGTTTTTAAGTCACTACTGCTGGCGAAGTGCTCTTTGATCGTAGCGAGAACTTCGTCCAGCGGCTTAGAGCCTCCGTAAATCAGAGCCTGTTCGTAGGTCGGTAGGCTGGATATCAAACCGTGTAATTCTGCAACCGTGAGCTTTTGCAACGCTTCAGAAGAAATGCGGCGTTTGTACGACGAATTGTCGCCATAGCGACTGTAAAAACGCAGGGCATTGCGCAGAGATCGGGGATCCTTTTTTTGATCTTCGCGTTGCGCGAGGGTGATTTTGACGAGTTCATCGAGCGTGGCCTGATCCGCAGTCGGAGTCTGGACGTATTTCATCATCAGCGAAAGAGATACGTCAAAATTTTCATCTAAACCTGAAATGCTGATATTGGTTTCATTGTCTGACACGCCAATATTGAAATCCGTACCCAGTTTGTACCATTCTTTTTTCAGCGCGTCGGGAGACAGATCGCCAGCACCAGATTTATCCATGAGAGATCTGGCCGTGCTGAGTCGATTATCCTGATACGTACCCACATCTACGCTGAGCGTAAAAGTGAAGAGATCATTAACCGGATTTTTCACATAGTAGAGTTTTACACCATCCCGCACTTGTGCAATGGTGTAGTCTTTGTCGGTAACAAAAATGGGAGAAAGCTCATCGGCAGACATAGCCAACACATCTTTTGCAAACATAGATTGCCGAGTCGGATCAATATCAATCTTGTCGATTTTGGGCTTATCGATTTTGGGCAACTCGTGTTGTTCGTCAATGCGATAGCCCGCAACATAGCCCTCGCCAAAATAATGATTGGCTACACTCATAATATCTTCTCGCGTGACTTTTTCCATACGAGCAATTTCAGCCACCTCGTGGTCCCATTCGGAAAATCCCAAAAATGCACTGGTCATTTGCCTGATCCGGCTGGGATTGGATTCCAAACCCCGTTTTTGATTCTTTTTAAAATCTGTGACAATTGCAGACAGCAGACTTTCATCAAATTCCCCGCGTTTGATCATAGCAATTTGATCCAGCAGAAGTTGCTCAACATCTGCAAGTGTTTGATCTTTTTTTGGAATGCCCCACAGATATTGCGCGCCGTAGTCGTTGTTTAAATAGGGATAACTACCAGCGCGTCTCACTTCCTGCTGTTGCACCAGATTGAGGTTGATAAGCCCCGCTGTGCGATTATCCAGGATCATATCAATCAGCTTCAGTGCCCCGGCGTCTTTGTGATTGCGATGGTTTGTGCGAAAGGCCAGGAGTACGTATTCTTCACCTTGAAATTTGACTGTGACGCGCTCGGCGCCTTTGATGGGCGGTTCTTTCCATGTTTTGAGCGCGGGAATATCTTTGGCTTTCCATGCTGAGAAATGTTCGTCAATCAGTTGAATTGTCGCATCGATATCAATGTCGCCAGAAATACTAATCGCCATATTATTGGGCACGTAATAAGTATCGTAGAATTGATACATATTTTTAAGCGAAGGATTTTTCAGGTGCTCTACCTCGCCAATCGTAGTTTGCTGCCCGTAGGGATGACTTTTGTACAGGCGTCTGTTCACAGCCTCGCTAATGAGCCAGCCTTTGTTGTCCAATGTGCGGTTCTTTTCTTCATATACCACTTCGAGTTCGGGTTGAAACAGGCGAAACACGGGATTTTGAAACCGTTCAGACTCAATTTTTGCCCAGTGTGTGAGATAATTGCTGGGCAAACCCACTTTGTACACGGTTTCTTCGTGCCATGTGTGTGCATTCAAGCCACTCTCGCCCATAGCTTTGTAGAGCTTGTCAAGTTCGTTGGGGATAGCGTATTGTGCGGCCCGCTGAGACGCTTTGTTGATCTCTGCGTAAATGGCCTTGCGTTTTTCGGGATCGGTTTCTCGGAAGTGATCTTCGTAGAGCGCGATAATGCGATCAATGTGAATTTTTTCTTTCTTATAATCCAATGTCCCGATATTTTGCGTGCCCTTAAAAAGCATGTGTTCTAAATAATGCGCCAGACCCGTAGATTCGGCGGGATCGTGTTTGCTTCCCGCACGCACGGCGATTTCGGCATAAAAACGCGGTTCTTCGTGGTTCTCCGTGAGATAAACGGTGAGACCGTTATCGAGTTTATAGACGTGTACATCCATCGGATCGTCGGGATTGGGCGCATTAATGCGCGTAAACCCGGCGAAGATGGGTGAAGCAAGCAGTGTAAGGCTGAAAAGTGTAAGGGCGAATAATTTGCGCATAATGCACTCCTTTGAAAGTAGATCGTGTTGTGAATTCTGCAGGTCGGATGTTATCTATTTTTGGATGCTGTGAAAAGAACAGAAGTTTCAAATATACGGTTTCCACGCGCAATGTTCAATCATTTACACAGTCTTCCGGACGAATTTGATCGAGGCGTTGGACGACATCCTGAGGCTGGATTCGGGTCTTAAAAAAGAAGACATGCCCGGGCACATCCTCGAAGTCTTCTTCCTCCACATTGAGGTCACGGGAGACAGCGACGACGAGATCTTTGCGGTTGGCGCGGCGTAGTTTGTCGAGTTTGCGCCTCAGATAATCGGGATGCCAGAAACCGACGATCTCGAGCAGCGCCGTGCGACCATCGGGATGGCGGAATGCAAAATCGGGAATAAAAACCGTGTTTTTGAGATTCACAATTTCTGTTTCGCGTTCGAGTTCCCAGTCGGTCTTAGCTTTTTCAAAGCGCATAGCAAAGGTCTCTTCGAGGAGAGAATCGTACATGGTCTGATCTTTGTAGTGCGAAAGCAAATTGTGATTGTCGTCCAGGACAAAATCGCCTTCGCGGCCATCTTTGAGTCTGACCTTAGCTTCCATTTTCCAGCGGGTACACAAGAGCAGAGCCGGCAAAAAAACAGCCATCTGAATGCCGTATTTTTGCGAGAGGCGAAACAGGCTTATGGGTCCGTCGAGGACGATTTCGTACCCCGCATCTCGGTCGCCGCGGATATCGTGAATCAGGCGATAAAATTTGATAAACTTGAAAAGCTGTTTGTAGCGCACGGGTAAGTTGCGATGCACCGAGAGTCGCATGCGGGTGCAGCGATAGAACATGGCCTGCGCGAGTGCGACATTGTAGCGGTTGAGCAACCACGCGGGATCAGGCGCATCAAAATGATCGAGATAGTGATTGAGTGGAAGATCTGCGTAGAGGCTATGCGCGATATTTTCTGCCGAGGTCTGATATTTGAGCGCGACCTGGTCGAGAATGTGTTCGCGCGTGACGGGATAGAGGAGATCAGGCTCGCGGACAATCGGGTGATTCTCTCGGCTGAGGCCAAAAATCTGTGTGCGAATTTCCTCGGGTTCGGCAATGCTGTCAATGCGAAACTCACAGCGGTCGTCTTCGAGCAATTTGGTCAGGCCGCGTTGAACGCGATAATCCGTTGCCTCTGCCGCACGCATGTCCAAAGCACTGTGTAATTCACCGCGCAACTTGCCCTGGTGATCGGTGAAGATAGCGATAATTTCCTCTGCCAGCGCGATGATATTGGGTGCTGTGGTATCCACATAGCGAGGCTCGATATAAGGCCCGCGACGGCGCACGAGCAAAAGGTCGGAAGTGAGCATAAAAAGATAAGACGTGAAAGAGCCTGCCCTTTACAGAACAGGCTGAAGTGCCTCTTCTACAGATAGTGGAAAAATTTGTGTTACATCGCCTTCAAGGCGCAATGCGAGATCTGCATAACTGTCGTGATCTGTTTTGCCCTTATTGATAATAACATAGGGAACGCCGCGTTCTGCTGCCAATAATGGAAAGCTTGCGGCGGGATAGACGGATAAGGTAGAACCCAGGGAGATCGCCAGGTCTGCATTCGCCGCAGCTTTTGCTGCCCGGTGCAAATCCGCTTCAATGAGCAGTTGCCCAAAGCTGATGGTGGCAGATTTGAGATAACCTCCGCATTCGCACAGGGGAGGTTTTTTTGTGCGGCGAAAGGCAGCGTAGTGGCGTTCGGGATCGCTGCGTTTGCCGCAGGTCTGACATTCGACCTCTGCATTGGTGCCGTGTAGTTCAATCAAGCGTTCGGGTGAGGTGCCAGCTCGGGTATGCAGGCCATCGATATTTTGTGTGATGACGCATTCGACTTTGTCTGATCGCTCGAGCTTTACAACAGCCTTGTGAACGGCATTGGGACGGGCATTTTCAAATGCAGCCCAGCCTTCGAGTTTTTGATCCCATGCTTCGATACGCGCTTCTTCAGAGGTCATAAAATCCCGATAATAAACCGGCCGTCGGGTTTTCCACACGCCATTGGGACCGCGAAAGTCGGGTATGCCACTTGCGGTGGAAACACCTGCGCCCGTGAAGATGAGGATGCGCTTGGCGTTTTGGATGTATTCGACGAGTTCTAAATTGGGCGTCACGATTTTATTTTCAGGTTGAGTACAACAGAGGTAGAACCCCAGTTGTGATCGGTGAGATGATATGCGATGACATCGGGCCGGCGTTTTAAGATGGTGTGGACGATTTCGCGCAGAACGCCCGTGCCCTTGCCGTGAATGATGCGCACATCGGAAATGCCGCGCAGTTTGCATTCATCGAGATAATCGGGCACGAGCATTTTGACATCATCCGGATGAAAGTGGTGCAGATCGAGTTCGCCATCAATTGACAGTTCGACGGGTTCGGGCATATACCCTCTCTTATTCCAGGTTGTAGGCGTGTGCGTCGTCGAGGTCGAGAAGGTCAAACCAGGTGGTGACATCGGTGCGGTCAGGTGCTACACACTCGAGCGTTGTGTTGAAAATCTCCATTTGCTGTTCGCCTTCGGGACCTTTTTGAGAGAGACCCGCGTTTAGACGCGAGATTTCATCCTGAGTGCGATCAGTGTGTTCGAGCACCCAAGCACCCAGTTCTATATCGTTGACATTGTGATAGGCCGCGTCCTGGAAATCTTCGGCGGATATATTGAGAAAATCAAAAATGACCTGGTCAATGGGGCAATTGTAGATATAGTCGTTGAGTTTGCCCGCCTTTGCCGCGCGTGCTTTATCGCCCATACGCGATCCGCCGTAAATGCCAGCAACATCGCGATTATAAGGCGTACGCGGTGGGTGTTGGGTCAGGTCGGTATCCCGGAAACACCCCCAGTCGTCGAGTTCCATAGATTGGAGCATGGTTTTCACTTTATCTGGATCGGCATTGTATTGTTCGAGACGATCCTCCAGGCGCTGGCGGCTCGCCTCATCAAAGGGTTCCCAGGTGAGGAGTTCGTTGTTGTACGCCTGGATTTCCTCTTCGGTCTTAGGGTACGTTTCGCGCAGCCAATCACACAATTCCGCGTCGTTCATGCGCTGTGCCGCATCGGCAAATTCATCGTGCGAGACGCCGAGAAAATCGAGTACTATTTTATCCAATCCCGAGTTCTCGCCATAGAGGTGTTCACCAATGGTATTTGCCCGGTGCGCCCGCGCTTTATCGGTCAAACGAGCAAGTGAGACAATGCCGAGCATTGAAGTGTTGGTCGGTCGGCGAGGCGGTTGTTTCGTCAGGTCCATGGTCTGCCTTTCTATTTTGAGTTGTTTTGGGTTATATCAGCTAAAAGTTGCTGAAGGTGTGGTTTGGCTTTTGACATGTCATCTGTAATAGCTTTCCAAATAAGTCGAAAATTGACTCCAAAATAGGAATGTATCAATATGTCACGCATCCCTGCCATCTCTCGCCAGGGAACCTGTGGTGAAGTCGCTCTGATTTCGTCTGGAATTTGTTTAGAGGCTTCGCCTATGATTTCGAGCTTTCTAATGACAGCACTGGATGTCTTGTCGTCACTCTCGAATGTTTCAAAAGTCATGCCTGAGATGAAAGATTCAATACTATCCATCGCTGCCAATATGTCTTTCAGATAGAGCGTTAAGTCCCTCATAACACTATCATTTCTTTTAGAACAGTGTCTCGAATTTCCTCACGGAGCGACTCTTTTGGGACAACATCTACCTTGCGATGAAGCTTTGTCTCCAGAAAATCTCCCACCCTGATCAGATCAAATAGACTTGCCTCATCATCAAAATCTATCAATACATCTATATCACTGGTATTTTGCTGTTCATCTCGCGCAAAAGATCCAAATAAACCAATTTCCCGCACTTTGTGTTGCAAAAGATCGGGTTTTAATGCCTTGAGTGTGTTCACTATTTCTGTTTTGTCCATGGTCAGATCCATTTTATGATGTTGCCATATCGCGAACATGCAAAATTTCACTGTCACCCATCGGGCGAATATCTCTCTGATCTAATGTAAGAAGTGCAACTGTTTTACCCTGGGGAGTTACAAATTCAACCTCATAGGCGTTGCCCGCGTCGTAACAATGCACTACGGCACCTACATCTCCTGCTTTAAGATCATAATCCTCGACATCGCGAATCAACACAACGACATCATGTTCACAAATCATTTTTTTCATTAGATCGCTACTTGTACGCCCGACATCACTTCGGCCACAGACTCGCCCCTGAGTTCCATATAAAGCGCGTCCGGACAAATATCCAAATCATCGCCCCAGACTATTGCGCCTCCTTCTGCCACTTGCACAGTCTCAAAAAATGTGCGGTCATTCCAAGCTGCAAACACGCCGCGTCCAGCCATATCTGACAAGTCTATCTCACCCGATACCCCGTCTGAATAGCGCACCCAGATGCGGTAACCATCACGCGGTTCCACTGCAACTGGTCGTATCATTGCACTTCTCCTTACTACAGATTTCTGGCATTGGAAATATCCTTTGCCAGTTCTTCTGAGGACAGATTGATAGGAGATACCTGGTAGGACTTTAAGGCATCTAAAAACACAACGCGCTCCATGCCCGCAAACCGAACCGCCTGTCCCGATGACAAACGTCCGAGTTCAAACAATTTGACGGCGATGAGCATGCGGCCTTGTTCGGCGAATTGTTCAGGTGTTTCACTGAGGGTTTGCAGAATATCATCTGGACATTCAAATGTAATTTTTAACATGTGCGCCCCGTTTCATCCATAGTTGAATAGCATTTACAATCCAAAAGTGTAGCAACAACGCCATTTTGTCAACCGCATTTCAAAATATCTCTCATTGCGTATCATCAGGCATTTTCAAATAGTCCCAAGAAACTATAACTATACCCTTCAAAACGAACGCGCAAAATCCTGTACTGCCATCTCACCGCAGTTTAAGAACCGCTTGAATAAGGGCAAACAGTCGATGGAAGAGATAATCGACATGTTCGCTTCTGGCGAGTCGTTCTTGATTTCTTTCGGAATGGCGTATTTGAAAGTTATTGCCGATCCTCGTTAGTTCTTTGGCTTCCATCTCCAATGCTTCTCGGAAATTGGGAGAGGATGGGCCAGCGATGTGGTCAAGAAGATATGTGACCTGCGCCTTCTTATCCAATCCTTTGCCCAGTGTCTTCAGCCGCTCCCACGCATCCCACAGAGACTTCAAGGCTTCACGCCGTTTCGCTTCGTCGGGGTTGAGAAATTTGCACCGCGCTGTTTCTAACATACGATCAAGCTCGGCATCGCCTGTGCGGAACTCAGCCGAAGCAAGTTCCTCACGCAACACTGGCGGCGCAAGTCGTTCGATATAGCCGTACTCTGTCAGTTCGTAGGCGAGAACATTGCGACGAAATATTCGATTGATGGCATCTCTAAATTCGTCCTGACCAGCCTTGATATTGAAATCCAGATGATGGTGATTAAAAAACTTGTGATAGCCTTTGCGGATAGGCTTGCCGATACACCGCCCGCAGAACTCTATCATATCAAGAATATCCAGAGTTCGCTGTGGCTTTTCGTTCCAAGAGTGGTAATCCTGCTCCTGCAAATTTGGAATATCGGCTCGCATGGCCTGTTCAAAGGCTCCCTCATTGGTGCCTATGATTCCTCCACCGTCAGAGCAGGTTATTGGATAGCTTACACCGAATGAACCGTCACCAATCCGTGCATGAATAAGTGCTTGGATACCGCCCCATGCGCTGTCGCCGATTTCCTCATTATCTCGGGGAATTGCCCCCTCTTCTCGCTCACTGAAATATGTCATGGAGTCAGGCTTTTCTATCCGGGAGAGATCCTTAAATTTAGGCATAATATTATCTCCTGGGTGATTTGTTTCCTGAGACGATACTGTGAACAGTTTTAGATATTACAGTGAAGCACAAATACAAATTACGACCCTTCATTGCCGAAACTTCTGCCAAAAATCAGAAAATCGCCAAATCTAATTGTGCCATCGCCATCCAGATCGTACTTCGTGTCATACTGCTCATCGCCGCGACTTAATCCAAATTGGCTTGCAAAGAGCAAAAAGTCACTCAAATTAACCCGCCCATCACCATTAAAATCTGGCGTAAGATCCGCAAACTGTAATGTCACACTGGTATTATTGAGCGTCACCTCCTCACGTTGCTCCTCGCGACCATGTGCAGTTTTGATCCCGGTTGAAATGACATCAAATGTGAAATCTACATTAAAAAATAAAAACAGGCCTTCTCCACATTCCTGTAATAGCAAAAGCCTTTGGGACTGAGATCAGGAAGCAGCAACCGACAAAAATACTACTCATCTATGTTTTAATCAGCATCTATTTTTTCAAAAGATGCAAAAACACGCATTCGACTGATAGAATTAGCCGCTTCTAAATTATCTACTTTAATTTCAAAAGTGCCTGAAATTTCTTTCGGAACTGACGGGAGAATAACAAATTCAGAACCAATTCCAAGGTTATGTCGCGCAATCTCTAATTTGTTAGCATCCCAAAAACGAAGACCATAATTCACTCGTAATCTTTTTCCTGTTTCATTATACCAGTTTATTTTATATGCCCCTTTCACTACAATCATCCCTACCTCTCTTCGCATTTCTGCTACTTTTCCCGTTAACTCTCTATGAGATATAAATCTCCAAATCGCGTCATTGCATATCTCGCGCGCGTCAACTTTGCAACATCCTATCTCTTCTTTGCGAAGTTCAGTATTTAATCCTGATTGTAATTTTCCACACCCAAACACAGCAAACAAGAACAGAAGTGAAATTCCAAAATTCCATCTCCATTTTTGGAAATCAGGTATCACTTTCTTCTGGTAGAAAAGGAACCAAATTGCAAGTGCTATGCCTAAAAGTTTTCCAACAAAAATCGCTAGGTCCATCATCTCCACCTTGTTAAAATGATCTCTGTTTCATACACTTGCCGCTTCTCTACCCGTCTCATATTAGCAATGTGAAATACGTCAGGATAGCTTAATGGCAATGAGGTGCGACTTTTGCAGGGGCAGGATACAGGTCAGATAATCGGAGGAATCGTCCAGACGGCTCTTAAAGGCGGCCCAATCCGGGTCCATGTACCATTGTTCAACCGCAGACCAGCCATCGACAAAGAGGAAAGCCCCCGGTGCCAAACGGCTTTCCAACATGTCGAACATCTGCGCGAAAGCGTGCAGGCCAAAATCAACAAAGACGAAATCTACGCACTCGGGAAGAGCCGCGATAAAGACATCACCGGTACTGGTGTGACACGCCACCAGATGGTCCAGACCAGCGGCTCGCAAATTGCCCCGGGCCGCCGCGGTTTTTTCGGGCATCTGATCCAGCGTAAAAACGCGGCCTCCCGTATGCTGTGCCGCTACGGCCAGATGCAAAGTGGAATAGCCGTGCGAAGTGCCAAATTCGACCAGTGTCCTCGCCCGTTGGTGAACCGCGGTGAGACATAGATAATGGGCCACCTCTGGGCTGGCAGCCTTGAGGCGCAGCGGGTCAGTAGAGCCGGCTCTGCGCTCCTCCTGATCGCAGCTATGAAGGTGGGCGACAAGTACTCGTTGGGCTGGAGTAAAGAGATCTTCAATATGCACAGAAGCTCCTCTCAAAACATTTCTCGTTGCTTACCATCGTACGCATCGTGTTGTCTGCGGCGGCGGGAAATGCGATCTTCAACCGTGTTGCGGGAGATCACTTCGTAGAGAATAGCGTGTTTGCCTTCGCGGCGGCGCAAAATGCGCCCCAATCGCTGAACATGTTCGCGGATAGTACTCGTGCCCGAAAGCACAACCGCGACATTGGCCTCGGGTACGTTGACCCCTTCGTTGAGCACGCGAGAGGTGACAAGCGCGAGGATGTCCCCCTCATTAAAAGCTTTGAGGATTTCCCTGCGCTCCTTTGTGCGGGTCTGGTGCGTGATGGCGGGAATGAGAAATTGTTCTGAAATGGTATAAACAGTTTCGTTGTCATTGGTGAAAATCAACATGCGGTCGCGCGGGTGTTTTTTTAGCAGGTCTTCCAACACGCGCAACTTAGCGGTTGTGCCCAGAGCGACTTTTCGATAGCGGCGATAGGCGAGCATCGCCCTTCGGCCATCGCTGGAACGAGCCGAGAGGCGCACAAAATTTTGCCATCCAGAAGCACTGCCCAACCGCAGATTCTTGGATTCCAGAAAATCACTAAATTGCGAACGCGCGGTTTCGTATTCGGCGCGCTCTTCGGCCACCATATCGACTTCAATGCGCTGCGTATTGTACTCAGAGAGATAATCGCCCGACAAATCGCGGATGCCCTTTTCATAAACGGTGGGGCCCACGAGATCGCGCAGCATAAGATGGCGACCATCGGGACGTTCGAGCGTTGCTGTAAGCCCCAGGCGATAAGGAGCAATAGAAAGTTCTGCACCGTGGGAATAGGATTCGCCGGGCAGGTGATGGACCTCGTCAAAAACCAGAAAACCAAAGCGATTGCCGTAGCGGTCCATGTGCATATACGCACTGTCGTAAGTCGTTACAGTGAGATCTTCAAGCTCGTGATAGCCCCCACCCAGGATGCCTATATCGCAGGAAAAGGCGTCTCTGAGCAAGTCGTACCACTGATTCATAAGATCAATCGTGGGCGCGACAACAAGAGTACTGCGACCGATTTCTGCAATACCCATCAGTGCCAGAAGAGACTTGCCCGATCCCGTGGGCAGGACAACGACACCGCGATATTGGTGTGACTGCCAGGCGTCAAAGGCTTCGGCCTGATGCGGATGTGGGGTGTGTTCGCGGTTGAAATTGAGATTGAGGCGGTTGTAGCGCGGGGCGACGTTTTTTGTTCCAACATCCTGCGCTCGCAGCACCTCGACAACATCGCGATACCGATGCGCCTGAGCGCGCCAGCGTCCCACCCGGCTATCCCATATAAATGGAGACGGCGGTTCATAATCCGCTGGCGGATCCAGAAGGACGAGAGTACCATCGTCAAACACAAGGCGCATGTCGGGAGGCAGAGGCGGCAAAATGAGTACCTCGGAAACTGGTTACCCAACTGCCAATCGAATGGCGTGATCGGCGGCGGTGAGGTAGGGAAACGATTGGCTGAGAAAGGACTCGAGTAATGTATCTGCATTCAGATCTGATGTGTCGATCTGAAATTTTTGTTTAAAAAAGGATTTGCGAAATTCTTCTTGGAATGCCGCCTGGACTTCTTCGATATCCGATTCGGGTACAATAGGAAAATCGTGTGGATCGTCTTTCATGCGCTGTTTGATGACCTCAGGACTGGCCGTGAGATGTACCAGAATGATGTCGGAGGGCATGTTTTTCTCCCATGCCTGGGGATTTTCGACCGGACGCGCCAGGTCGGGATAGTAATAGCGTTGGCCGTACACCATTTCCTCAATGTGAAACCCGGTGAGCAAGACGTGCTGGTAATTGTGTACCAGACGCACGTGATAGGCGATCTGAAATCGCTGAAAACGCTCTTTGATGGGCGACGGCAATTCCGCCATGGCCTTTTGATCTGCGGGATTCGTAAGGGTTTGCTGGTCGGGGATGGAAAAGTGATCATCCATGTGATGGCGAATACCGCGCTCCATGCCCCATTTTTGGATGGCTTGAACCAGCGTGGTTTTGCCCGTGTATTCCGTGCCAATTACGATGACGCGCATGTGAAGCTCCTTGTTGAAAAGTCGGTTTAGATAGACTATATTTAGTTTCAGGACGGTCCATGTTATCAATTTACAAAATTTAAAGCAAAACAAAAAAGCGACTGGGCGACCTCAGGACATAGCAGATTTATCGAATCTATCGTAAAAGGCACACCATGGGACGCACGAGCGATGCAAAAGAGCGGCTAATACGAGCTGCGATGGATTTATTTTTTACGCGCAGTTATACCGACGTGGGCGTACAGGAATTGTGCAAAGCTGCTGGGGTAAAAAAAGGGAGCTTTTACCACTTTTTTGAGACCAAGCAAGACCTGGTACTGGCTTCATTAGATCGGTGGTGGAAATTTGCACGGGAGACCACATGGGAGCAGGCTTTTTCGCCAGAACGACCACCCCTGGAGCAGATTTCGCGGTTTTTTGAACTGGTTTACGAGCAAAATTGCCAATTTTACGAGCAGCACAAACAGCTTTGTGGTTGTCCGTTTGGCAACCTCGCCGTGGAGATGAGCGCGCACGAGCCGCTGATCCGCCATAAAATTGACCGTATTTTTGAGGATGTAATTGGTCGGTTGCAAAAAACACTCGATGAAGCAGTAGAAGCCAGTGATCTGTCTCCCATGGATACGCGAGAAACAGCCCTGGCATTGTGGGCGTATTACGAAGGCATTTTGATGCTGGCAAAAGCGCGGCAAGATCTGGATCTGTTAAAACGGCTGGGACAGCGCGCTGTGCGATTTTTACAAGTATCGCGTCGGCATGTAGCTTAATCATAATGCGCTTTGTGCCCGGCTCACACCGCTGGGGGCTTTTGGACATCGCCTTCGGCTTTCAACAACAAGACCTCGACACATTGCGCCGCGGCATATCAATACCCGAACAGGCCACCTGGCGCGAAGTTCCCATGCTCCTGCCACCCGGCACCTTGAGCCTGCACGACTGCTTCACGCTCCACGGCAGCGGACCCAACCGATCCAACAGTCCCCGTCGCAGCTTTGCCATTCACATGCGCACCGAAAACTCTCGCCCCGTCAACGACACACGACAGGGCCTTACCCGACATATTGACGACCTATCCAAATGCCCGGTTATTTATGAATTGTAAGGAGTATCCATGAGCGACCTTTATCTCGGGCTTGACGCCAGCACACAAAGCTTGAGTGCCATTATCATAGACTTCGACACCCATAAAGTCGTGTACGATGTTTCTTTGAACTACGACGAAACACTACCGCACTATGGCACTAAAAATGGCGTCCTCGACCATCCCGATCCCAAAATAGTTCACTCGCCACCCCTCATGTGGGCCGAAGCCCTCGATGTGCTTTTTGACAAAATGAAAACCGAGGGCATAACCCTCGGCGATATCCGGGCCATCTCTGGCTCGGGACAACAACACGGTTCTGTCTATCTCAAAACCGCGAATAACCTGTCCAATCTCGATCCATCAAAATCCCTCGTAGAAAATCTCGGCGGTATATTCTCCCGCGACACATCTCCCATCTGGATGGATTCCTCTACCCGCGCCGAATGCGATGAAATTTGCGACGCCCTCGGCGGTCTTCAAGCCACAGCCAGCGCCACGGGATCTACCACCTTTGAACGCTTCACGGGACCACAAATTCGCAAATTCTACAAAACACAACCCGATGCTTATAACAGAACCATACACATCATGCTCGTCAGTTCCTTCATGGCCTCTCTGATCGCGGGCAAAGTTGCCCCCATCGATCACGGCGACGGCGCGGGCATGAACTTGATGGACATTCAGACCCGAACCTGGCATGCCGCCGCGCTCAACGCCACAGCACCCGATCTGTCCCATCGCCTGCCGCCGCTTGCAAAATCCCGCACAATTATCGGTACTGTAAGCCGCTACTTTGTCGATAAATACGGCGTCGACCCCAATGCACAGGCTCTCGTCTGGTCGGGCGACAATCCCAACAGCGTCATCGGCCTCGGTCTTATTCGCGAGGGCCTCGTCGCCATTTCACTCGGCACCAGCGACACCTACTTTGGCACAATGAAAAATTGCCAGACCGACCCGCGCGGCGAAGGTCACGTCTTCGTCTCACCCACTGGCGATTATATGACCCTCATCTGTTTCAAAAATGGCTCCCTCGCCCGCGAAGCCGTTCGCCAATCTCATGGTCTGGATTGGGACGGTTTTTCCCATGCACTTCAATCCACTCCACCGGGCAATAATGGCAAAATCATGCTTCCCTATTTTGAACCCGAAATCGTGCCCAATGTCCTCGAACCCGGCGTACATCGCTTTGACCTCGACGAACAGGACGCCGCCGGCAATTGCCGCGCGGTTGTCCAGGCACAAATGATGTCCATGCGCATTCACTCAGAATGGATGGGCGTGCGTCCTTCAGCCATCTATGTCACAGGCGGTGCATCGATCAATCCCGAAATCCTTCAGATCATGTCCGATGTACAAAACTGTCCTGTTCACCAATTTGAAGTCACCAATAGCGCGGCCCTCGGCGCGGCTCTCCGCGCAGCGCATGCTCACCTCAACGCCTCTGGACAAAACACCACCTGGGAAGACATCAGCAAGGGCATCGCCGAACCCATATCCGGCTCCGTCGTCAAACCATCCAACACCGCAGTGTACGACGAACTGGTCAAAAAATATGCCAGGTGCGAACAAATCGCGCTCGGCAAATAATTCTCAATACGCCGCAAGCCTCAGTCCCCCCTCGTTTTCTTCATCGACAAAAGCACGATAGGTATGTGGGCGTCGCTGCATCCAGTTAATCCCGCGAAAGCACCCGCGACTTTTTGGATGGAATCCATCCACGAGATTCACCTCCGCGGTCACAAACGGTTCACTCCCATCATTCCAGGCCAGTACATGCCCCGTGCGATCAATAATACAACTACCCTCCGCGCGATTTACCGCCACCACCATACACAACTGATTGTCCAGCGCCCGCGTCTGCATAATCCCGCGAAATCGCTCGGGATCCCACGTATGATCTTCCGGATGCCAGGCGCGGTGATCGCCCATAATTGGCAACAACAAAAAGTCCGCGCCATTTAACCCAATCATCCGCGACGACTCAGCCGCCGAAGAATCCATACAAATATTGCACCCAATCCGTCCGATCTCCGTATCAAATACAGGAAAATCATCACCCGGCAAAATACCCGAATCCATCTCTCCCCCCACGGCCAGATGCACCTTGCGATATCTGCCATCCACGCCGCCGTCGGGCGCGAACAACACGGCTGTATTGTGAACGGCATCGCCATCCCGTTCAATCACCCCCAATAGCACATATACGCCATAATCGCGCGCAATATCCGCAAACGGCTCCGCCTCGGGTCCCGGCACGGGTACTGCCAGTTCCAGTGGACTCCCTTTAATCCCGTATTGCAATGCGATCTCGGGCAACACAATCAAATCGGGTTTTTCTTTTTCACATATCTCTCGACACAAAGGCAAATAAAGATCGACATTGTCCCGAATCGACTCAAACCGCCGATCGCGATCTTCTCGCCGTCCCGTCGCGACACAAATTTTCACGGGTTTGGATAATTCTGCCACATCTGTCGCGATCACATGGGGCAATTGCCATTCGGATGCTCCCTTAATCGACCAGCGAAACGTATAGCGCACGGTCAGGTGTTCGGCATCTTCCGGGGCAGTGAGACGCCGTGAAAATTGCACGGTGTCGCCATTCCATTCGGGAAGAAGATAATCCCAGGACAGAACTTTACCGCGCTGCACGCTGTCCCGATCCAGGTGGCCCCAATACGCCTCACAGCGCAATACATCGCGCACCAACTCCACATCTTGAAACTGCGTCTGGACAACGATCTCATACATTTTGCCAGCCTCAACACCCGAATACGCGATCTGCCATCCGCCAATGCAGGTGCGCGTGCCATTTGCGGCAATTGCCAGCGTATCCCCACTGCGTTCTGTCAACGGCGCGGCGGTCGAATGCGGCGCCCAGGGTTCAATAGAGTCAAGCTGTAAATCTGACATGGTATGCCTCCCTTTATAATTTATTGCAAACCTCGGACTATTGTTCGACCCAGTGGAGGTACAAAGGCTTCACATCTTCCGGCAACCCGTCGTAAACCTCCTTTTGCAATGGCATAGATTCGTAATTCTTGCCACCTGTCTCCACCACCATCATCTCGTGCTCGGGTTTGCCAATATGCGACGGATTCAAATTTAACCACCACGGGGCATAGCGCACAATCAATGCCACACGCGGTTGATCACTCTGATTTGATGCCACCGCATGCCACAATCGACTATCGTAAAACAGCACACTGCCCGCTGCGCCCTTCACCTGCATCTCGGTGGGATACGGCGCATCTTGATCCACATCTTCCATCCCACCTGCGGCCGGGTTATCGAGCCATCGATGGCTGCCCGGCACGAGAAATGTCCCGCCGTTTTTTTTATTAAACGGCGTCAACATCCAGATTGACGACAAATGTAATAACGCATCGGGATACGGCGAGGGAATATGCGACCCATTGGTCGCATTATACGGCCAATCCGCGTGCCAGTACCC
Organism: Candidatus Latescibacterota bacterium; assembly: GCA_965222605.1. Lineage (GTDB taxonomy): Bacteria > Latescibacterota > UBA2968 > UBA2968 > UBA2968 > VXRD01. Next base: position 5,315,525 of record OZ244960.1, on the reverse strand, counting down.
CCTTTCATTGCCCGGATAATTAATCACACAATCCGTGCAAGAAACGCGCGCATAAGGCCCAAACAGCGCATCCACCACATCCATCACCTTGCGACTTGCCAGATAAGGTGTGAAAATCTGCGTTTCATTAATAACCTGCCGCAAACTCGCTACGCCTTCTGCACCAACGCGATGTCCCTTCGCCCGGGTTGCGGCTATTGCCACCTCTGACTCTGCGTGTTTTCGCGCTTGCGCTGCCACCACTGCTTGCCGCACGGCATCCACCTCATCTTCGGGAATCACGTTTTCAACCACGTAAAACCCATCGCGTTTGAGTTTTTCGAGGATATGGGAAACAGACATTATTTACGTCCTCCAGTAATGATATTCTGCAATCCTGTTGCAAAAAATATACACATGTCGTATTGTTTCACAGAACGCATACTTAATTTTTAGTATTAGATATACGCACAACTCTTTATTTTTTCAAATCTTATTTTTATCCGCAAAGATCCACGATAATTGGGCACAGTTTTTGCATAATTGTATCCAAAAACCACAAGAGTGCTGCCATCATGTACAAATATCTCATCCTGCTCTGCCTGTTTGCCACCCCTGCCCTGGGGCAAATTGGACATGAAATAGAAAATATTGAGGTGCGCGGCAATGAAAAAACCCGTGCGGAAATCATTCGTCAGGTCTTACCCATAAAAGTAGGTGATAACCTGCGCGAAGGGGATATTGACCGCTGCCGTGTGGTCCTCGAGCGCCTGCTGCTTTTTCGAACCGCATTTGTCAATGTCAAACCCGGCGCGGAAAAAGGCAAAGCCATTCTCGTAGTCTATGTACAGGAAAAGCGTTTTGGCGACCTGGGTTTGAGTTTTGAATATTCCGAACTCGATGGCTTTGGCGCGGCTGCAAATGCCCATTATGCCAACCTGCGTGGCGAGGGAAAATTAGTCGGCGTGGAATACGGTTTGGGAGAACGCTTCAAATACTGGGGGTTTCACTACAGCGATCCGCTCTTTCGCAAAACCAATCAGGCATTTCACATTCAGGTAACGGGGTCTTCTGCAGACCGCGACATCTTTCGCGATCCAGACCCCAACATCAGGGGGCGCTACGATCTCGAGCGCATCGGATTTGCCATGGGCATTGGTCAGCCCTCTCCTCTGCGTGCCTACCATTTCGTTTTAACATACGCTTTTGAAGCCATACAAATCGGCGATTTTCATCATCCCACCATCCCCACGAGCGGTGGGGTCTTCGCCAATGAAATTAAAGCTGCCGTAGGGCGGGAAAACCTCTCCACACTTTCTTTTAACCTGTTCAAACATCCCGTGAGCGCAGTCTGGGGGCAAGGTACAGATTTTAACGCCCGCCTCATACTATCGTCCAAACTTCTGGGATCTGTAGCAAATTATATCAAACTTCGCACGGAACTCTATCGGCACCAGCAAGTTATCGCAGGACACATCCTTTCGCTCGGCATCAAAACAGGAGGCATCTGGGGGAATCCGCCTTTTTACGAACGTTTTTATCTCGATGGGGATAATCAACTCAGGGGCATAGAACGCCGCGTTATTGGGCCAGAAGGCGGCACCCTGTTTTTTGTAGCTGAAGCCCTCTATGCCATCGATCTCAAAATCCTGGGGCGAGTATATGCCTTTGCCGAAAGTGGCGGTGTACATCGCGCTGTAAAAGACAACGACCGGCGAGATGCCGACTTTGCCTTTGGCGTGGGCATGCTGCTCTTTAACCGCGTAGATATCAGCTTTGGAATCAGCACGGGAACACTCATCGTAAAATCACATCGTTTTGCCGGCGTCAAGATTGGTCTGTGAGGAATAGATGACTCAATTCTTCATCATCCAGACACTCACAGTTTGCTTGCTTGCCAGCGTGCAATCCTTACTTGCACAGCACATACCGCAAGACAGTCTTTATATTTATGTGCAGTCCGATACCCTGCGCCTCGATGCAACCATCGATTCTCTCTTTTCCAAACGGGCTATTGATGCCATTGAATCGGGCATGACAACATCTATCGCCGTGCAATTTCGTCTGCGGACAGGCCGTGGAGATAATCTGGGACTGCGCAGCTTGCTCAGGCGTTTGGAGCACGACATCTGGGAAGGGCAATATCGCCTCATCCGGCAAACCGCACGACCAGACACACAGATCACGTCTCATTTTGAAGATATTCGACGCGCGTGTTCTGAACTTCAGGGAGTCACACTGGCTCTGCTTCCCCTGCCCGATGAGCCTATCACCTTGCAGGTGCGGATAGACGTAAACCCGATCTCGCCCGAGCAACGAGAACGCACGCGACAATGGCTCAAGATAATCGAAAAAGGCAGCTATCTCGAATTTTTCTTCACTCTGGACAGATCTACATTTCCCGAATGGATTGACCTGTTCAGATTTCGCCCCAGCGCACTCCCACACCTTCTTAATGAATAAACACTGCCTGGAGACACAACTATGAGAGCTATTCCCCTGCGCTGGCGCATCATCGCCGCCCTGATTGGTCTGGCATTGGGCACAACACTCATACTCGCGCTGCTCGCACGACACTTTTTGGCGCTGAGCCTGAGCCTGCAGACCAACGTCAATGTCGAGATGGGTAGTGCGCTGACCAGTGCACTTTCTTTGGCAAAAGAGAACTACGACGCAAAAAAACGGCAGCTTCAGAATATAGGACAGCTTTTATCTGCGCCACCTCACCGCGACGAGAATGCCTTACACGCCGCATTTGCAAATGCCGGCCTCAACGACCTGACCCTGCGTATTTCGCCTATCGAACAGATCGACACAGACCTCTCGCAAGGTCCCGTGATCTCCAAAGGAGAGACCGATCAGCTTCAACTCGTACTCGCACTTCCCGATTCGCAACGAGCACTAACTGCCCTGCTTTCACTCGAGACACTCATCGATGTTGAAAATGCCGTACATACGTACAAACATATTGAAATGGCGGAAGACGATCTGCGCACTGCATTTCTACTCGCCTTTCTCGTCGCCTCAGCAGGCGTTGTCCTTCTGGCATCTGTGATTGGCGTTCGCATTGGCTTTGAGATAACGCGCCCGCTTAATGCACTACTTAAAGGCACGCGAGAAATGGCACGCGATAACCTGCAATACCGCATCCCCAGGGGCAGAGATGACGAGATCGGCTTACTTATCGAATCCTTTAACCAGATGGCGCAAGACCTTGTAGAAAACAGACGCAAACGACTCGAAGCCGAGCAAATTGCAGCCTGGCGAGAAATTGCGCGGCGCCTGGCTCACGAAATAAAAAATCCGTTAACGCCCATTCAACTTGCCGTGCAGCAAATACGCGATAAATATTCTGGCAATGATCCTGCGTATCAACAATTTGTGACCAACTGCACGGAAATCGTCACAGAAGAAGTCGAAAATCTCAGATCTCTGGTTCAAGAATTTGCCAATTTTGCTCGCATGCCCTCTCTCTCTCTCTCTCCCAGCGACCTCAATGAATGTGTACACAATGTCGTTCGCCTCTACCCAGATGCCCGCATTCACCTCGACCTAAAAAAAAATCACCCAACGCTCGAACTCGACGCCGAGCAGATGCGTCGGGTGCTGATTAATCTGATAGAAAATGGTCTTGATGCTTCTGGCAAAAACGGCCAGATCGAGATTCGCACGCGCACGTCTGGCGACACGGCTATACTTTCCGTAATTGACAGCGGGCCGGGCGTGCCCCTGAAAGATCGCGGGCGTATCTTCCAACCTTATGTTTCCACAAAAGAAAGCGGTATGGGCCTGGGCCTTGCCGTGGTGCACAGCATCATTGAAGATCACGGGGGACATATCTCGGTCACAGATGCCCCTACAGGGGGCGCGCAATTCGATCTTCAACTTCCCATTCCCGACCAAGCGGTAGCACAACCGGAGGAACAGCAATGAGCCAAAACATTCTCATTATTGACGACGAAAGAAATATCCGCCGAACCTTAGACATGATCTTATCGGGTGAAGGCTATCAGGTCTTTACCTGCGCCTCGGCACAAGCGGGTCTTGGCGTACTAAAAAAAGAATACATTCACCTGGTCTTGCTCGACATTCTTATGCCAGAAATCAACGGCCTCGACCTGTTGCCCAAACTCCTCAAAGTGCGTCCCGATCTGGCAGTCATCATGATTTCGGGACACGGCAATGTGCAAAACGCCGTTCTCGCCATCAAACGGGGAGCTTATGATTTCCTGGAAAAACCCCTCGATCGCGACAAAGTGCTACTGGCGATTTCTCGTGCCCTCCAGACCCGGGAACTCACCGAGGAAAATCGCCACCTCAAGCAACAAATTGAAGGACGCTACGAAATGTTGGGACAAAGTCCTGCCCTGACAGAAATTCGCAACCAGATAGCGCGCGTTGCCCCCACCAATGGGCGCGTTCTCATCCTCGGCGAAAGTGGCACGGGCAAAGAACTCATTGCCCGCGCTGTTCACAAAATGAGTCGTAGAGCGAACAATCCCTTTATCAAAGTAAACTGTGCTGCCATTCCCGAAGAGCTCATTGAAAGCGAATTGTTTGGAAGTGACCGGGGCGCATTTACCGGCGCGGTCAAAACGCGCGATGGCAAGTTCCTTCAAGCCGATGGGGGGACGTTATTTCTCGATGAAATTGGCGACATGAGCCTATCGGTACAGGCCAAGGTTTTGCGCGCGCTCGAGCAGGGTGAATTTGAACGGGTCGGTGGCGTCAAAACCTTTCAGGTAGATGTGCGTGTCATCGCTGCGACAAACAAAAATTTGCACGCCGAAGTCGAGCAGGGCAAATTTCGAGAAGACCTCTACTTTCGCCTGAATGTGGTACCATTGACAGCGCCGCCCTTGCGGGAGCGACGCGCAGACATCCCCGAACTGGCCGAACACTTCCTCAATACTTATGCCCAGGAAAATGGATTTTTACCCAAAGCACTATCGGCAGAAGCGCGGGACCTGCTCTTGCAATACGACTGGCCCGGCAACATCCGCGAACTGAAAAACCTGATTGAACGCCTCTCAATTATGGTTTCAGAAGATACCATATATCCTGAAGATTTACCCACTTTAGATCGCATGACCATTCCAAAACAACTCGATTCTTTTCCAGATCTCGGCGCGGGAAAAACACTTCGGCAGGTGCGCGAGGCCGTTGAGCGGCACTACATTGCCGAAGCACTGGAGCGACACAGAGGAAATGTCACACGCGCATCCAATGCCCTGGGCATTGAACGCACCAACTTGCACAAAAAAATCAAACAATACGATCTCGAAAGATGAGAACGCATTTACTCGAAATAAAAAAAGCGCGGAAGTGGATTCCGCGCTAAAAAATTGGCAAGATGATAATGGTCGGAAAAACTAAAAAATATTACAGTCCAGCGGCTTTTTTTAATACAACGGCCTTACTCGTCTGTTCCCATGTAAATTCTCCGCGTCCAAAATGACCATAAGCGGCTGTGGAACGATACACGGGGCTGGTCAACTCGAGTGCTGCAATAATGCCCGACGGCGTCAGATCAAAATGATCGTCAATCAGAGCGACAATTTTTGATTCCTCAATTTGGCCCGTGCCAAACGTATCTACGGCGACCGAAACGGGTTTTGCCACCCCGATAGCGTAGGCCAGTTGTACCTCGCATCGAGACGCAAGACCCGCCGCAACGACATTTTTGGCGACCCAGCGCGCCGCATAATGCCCGCTGCGATCTACCTTGCTCGGATCTTTGCCGGAAAACGCCCCGCCGCCATGACGCCCCATCCCGCCGTACGTATCCACAATAATTTTTCGCCCGGTCAATCCGCAATCGCCGTATGGCCCGCCCACTACAAATTTGCCGGTTGGGTTGACGTGATAAATCGTATCCCCATCCAAAAAATGTGTGGGCACCACTTCGCGGATCACTTTTTCTTTTACATCTCGTACAATCTGCTCGTGCGATACATCTTCATCGTGCTGCGTCGAAACCACCACCGTGTGCACGCGAGCCGGCGCGTCCCCATCGTATTCCACCGTCACCTGTGCTTTGCTATCGGGGCGCAAATACGAAAGCCCTTTGTCTTTCCGAATCTGCGCGAGTTCTGCCACCAATTTGTGGGACAGGGTAATGGGCAACGGCATCAGCTCTGCCGTTTCTCGACACGCATATCCAAACATCATCCCCTGATCGCCGGCTCCACCTGTATCCACCCCCTGTGCAATATCGGACGATTGTTGGTCTAATTTCACTATGATCTCACAACTTTTGTAATCAAATCCGTAGCTCGAATTCGTATAGCCAATATCTTTAATCACGCCGCGCACCAGCGACTGAAAATCTACAACTGCCTTGCTCGTCACTTCCCCGGCGACCACCACAAGCCCGGTTGTCACCAGCGTTTCACAAGCTACTCTCGATTTGGGATCTTTCGCCAACATAGCATCGAGCACGGCATCCGAAATTTGATCTGCCACCTTATCTGGATGCCCTTCAGAAACCGATTCCGACGTAAACAAACGACCCATAAAGCCTGCTCCTATAAAAAATTAAAACAACGACAATCTCATTTGTAGTGCGGTCTCACCACTTTCCCCACCAACGAACGACTCGTTATCCTCATCGGATAAGATGGCGTTTACACGCGCCCGAATATCTGCGATCTCATGCATATTGAGTACATCTTCGCCAAGTGCCTGAAGCAGATCAAAAGATGTATTGCGAATTGCGCGTTTGACCTCGGGCAATGCCGAAGGCGTCATCGACAGCTTGTCAACCCCCATGCCCATCAGCAACAATCCAGAATGCGGATCTCCCGCCATCTCGCCGCAAACAGTCACCGGTATATTTTGTGCATGCGCTGCATCGACCACGCACTTGATCAATCGCAAGACCGCGGGGTGAAACGGATCGAATAAATACGAGACGAGATCATTGCCGCGATCAACTGCAAGCGTGTATTGGATCAGATCATTGGTGCCAATACTAAAAAAATCGACTTCCCGCGCCAATTGATCGGCTATCAGCGCAGCAGAAGGGACTTCGATCATGACCCCAACAGGACACTGAGGGTCAAAAGGCACACCTTCTCGCGCCAGTTCTTCGCGCACGTCATTGAGCACGGCAAGTGCTTCGCGCAATTCGTCGATTCCCGAAATCAAGGGCAACATCAACTTCACATTGCCAACAGCACTCGCTTTTAAGATCGCCCGAAGCTGTATTTTAAAAAGGTCGCGGTGCCTCAGCGTCAGCCGGATGGATCGCAACCCTAAAAAGGGATTCATTTCTGGTTGTGTATTGAGTACATGCGACATTTTATCGCCCCCCAGATCCAGGGTGCGAATCACGAGGGGATGTGGCGCAATGCGCTTGGCCATTTGCGAATAGGCGGCAACCTGTGAGGCCTCATCGGGCAAAATATCGCTGGCGAGATAGAGATATTCCGTGCGGTACAACCCGACGCCCTCAGCACCGTAATCCATCGCAGAATGCACCTCGCTGGGCAATTCCACATTGGCCTGCAACGCGACCCGAACACCATCCTTAGTCTGGGCGGGCAAATCTCGGGAATAGGCTAACCCTGCCTTTCGCTTTCTCAGTTTTTCGGCCAGCCTCTGATACTGTGCGAGTGTTTCACCATCCGGGTTGAGAATAAAATCCCCGCGATGACCATCTACTATCGCCACATCGCCGATATGCGCATCAGATAGCGCGTTAGCAACGCTGACAACAGCGGGAATCTCTAACCCGCGCGCCAGAATAATCGCGTGGGACGTGGGGCCACCAACCTCTGTAACAAGCCCCAAAACTCGATCGGGTTGCAAGTGCGCCATATCGTCGGGCATTAAATCGCGTGCAACGACAATCGCTTTGTCGGGCAATCGATCTAACCCTGCCTTTTCCCAATTCCCCAATTTGGCTAACACCCGCTTTGCAATACCCAATAAATCAGCACCGCGTTCTCTCAAATAATCATCTTGAAATGCTTCAAATCGACGACGCAAATTCTGGAAGGTCGTCCAAAAAGCGTATTCGGCATTATATTTTTCTATATGTGGATATGTAAGCTCGAGAAGCATGGGGTCTTGCAATATGAGCAAATGCGCGTCGAATATCTGCGCGTGCTCTTTGCCCAGTATATCCTCGACATGCGCCCGCGTGGCCGCGAAATCCTCAGACACTGCTCTGATTGCCTCTTGCAGTCTCGCTTTTTCTGCGGGAATATCGCGGGGATCTATCCGGCGTTGATCCACGGGAAACTCTTCTGGATCGTATAAATACACCGGTGCAATTGCAATGCCCGGAGACGCCTGTATGCCTTTGAGATATTTCATAGCTCAGTCAAATTTTGATTCAATCATTTCGACGATATGATCCAGTGCATCGCGGGCATCTTCACCTTCGACCCGCACCGTGATCACAGAACCCTCTTCCGCAGCCAACATCATCACGCCCATAATACTCTTGCCATTGATTGCCAGACCATCATTTTCCAGTGTAATTTCAGAAGTAAATTTAGCCGCCGCCTGTACCAGCAAAGCCGCGGGTCTCGCGTGAATGCCCAGTTTATTTTTTATCGTAGCCCGTTGTTCCAGCATCGTGTATATCACCCATAATCAGAAAAATTTTGAAATTCAATCTTCGACAATCAGTTGCAAGACCTGTTCTTCTCCGTGAATATGGCCTGCCCCACCAGCCCTGGCACATGTTAGTGCAGCACTTCCGCTGGCAAATTGCACACTGCGCGTCAGCGTCCATCCCCGCAAATACCCGTAAATAAGACCGGCTCGAAACGCATCTCCCGCCCCGGTTGTATCGCGCACAGTGACCTGGTATGCGGGCTGTTCAAAACTATTGCCATTTTCCTGAAAAATCTGACAGCCCTGTTTTCCTTTGGTAATCACCACGGTTTCTATACCGGCCTTCAAAAGCCCAACCGCCACATCTGAGGGGAGGCCCATTCTGTGCCGGCGCATAAAACCGTCAGAATTGATCACTACATCACAGCATTTTGCAAGTGGGTGATCTGGCGCCAGTTCAATTGCAAATACCGTCACATCACATGCCCGCGCAATTTTAGCTGCTCGGATTGCATTTTCTCCTAAAAAGGGATCGACAGACAACAGGGCAACACCATCGAGATCCGCCTCGGTCAGTGGCCTACTGCGCACATCGGGAAAATGTCCACAAATCGTTCGCCCACCATTGACATCGGACAGAATAACAGCGTGTCCGGTGCGAACGCTGGGATCTATATCGAGCCTGCGGATATCCACGTCAAATTGACGCATGGTGCGCAAGAAAAGTGCGCCTCTGCGGTCGTCTCCCAGTGCACACCCCATCAACCGCACATCAACTCCCAACCCGCTCAGAGTCACCGCCGTATTGGTCGCTTCTCCACCAACAAATTCTTCGTCGCGAAACGCGCGCGTGTGCCCATTGCGCTCGGGAAACCAGGCCACTTGCACGATTTGGTCGATACCCAGTACCCCGTAACACAACACTGTACGAGATGAAATAGACATAACATACGCTCACATAAAAAAACCGTCCGCAAAGACGGTAACGACATCCCCAATTGTCAAAAAATGGACTCAGTCGAGACAGTGAATGGCAGAAGCAAACGCGCCAATCAGCGCGGCATCCCAGCCCGTTTCTTCAAAAATACTCCCAACCACCACAAAAGCTGCGCCCAATGCGACCCGTTTTGCCGCAGCTTTGGGGGCGCGAATGCCGCCGCCGACAATTATTGGGATCGACACATAACTACAGACCGCCTGTACTATTTCTTCGGGTACCATCAACTCTGGCCCGCTACCGGCATCCAGGTACACGCATTGCATACCCAAATACTCAGCAGCAAGAGCGTGCGCCATAGCAATCTCGGGTTTGTCGCGCGGCAAGGGACGCGTGTTGCTCACGTATTCGGCTGTGGTTAGCTGTCCTGTATCCACGAGCGCGTAGCCGGTTGCAATAGCCTCTAAGCCGTGTGCTTTCAAAATTGGTGCGGCCTTGACGTGTTGCCCAATCAGCAATTCGGGATTGCGTCCACTGATAAGCGACAAAAACATAATCGCATCAGCAACCGCTGAGATCTGGTTGGTATCGCCTGGAAATATAATCACCGGAATATCTACAGCGCTTTTGACCTCGCGCACCATGCGATCAAAATTGGTGGATAACAAAAAACTGCCGCCAATCAAAATGGCGTCTGCCCCTTGTGCTTCGCAAAGAGAGGCCGTGCGTCCCAGATCCTTTTTATCGAGCCTGTCGGGATCCAGATAGGGCAAAAACCCCGCCCCGCGGCGATTGCGAATAGCCACCAACTGTTCGAATATAGACATTGAGGCACTTACCCTTCCACCTGTGCCCGAATGATGTCGGGCACTCGCGCCAGAGCTTCTCCGATCTTTTCCGGGAACTTGCCACCGGCCTGCGCCAGATGGGGGCGACCACCACCGCCGCCACCCACGATCTGTGCGATGGCTTTGACAACATTGCCAGCCTCCACACCCCGATCGATCAGATCGTCTGTCACTACCGCGAGAAGCGATGCCTTGCCATTTAAATTCGCACCAATCACGCCAACGCCCCCTGTGCCCAGGGCATCGCGCAAACCGTCGCCCATTGTGCGAAACCCGTCCATATCGGGCGGCGAGACCTCGGCGGCCACAACGCGCAACCCATTTACATTTAGAGCACTGCTCACCAGCATATCCATCTCTGAACCGGCCTGCTCTCGTCGCAAGCTCTGCAACTCGCGCTCGAGTTCGCGATTGTGCGCGATCAGGTGCGCAACCTTATCCGACAATTCTGATGTTGGCGCACTCAGTTGCGACGCGAGATCGGCCAAAATTTTCTTTTGTTCTCTCACAAGGGCTTCTGCTCCCGGCCCGGTGACCGCCTCAATACGCCGCACGCCGGCTGCGGTACCCGTCTCTTGCGTGAGTTGAAACAACCCGATTTGCCCGGTGCTTTGCACATGCGTACCACCGCACAACTCCAGGCTAAAATCCCCCACCTGCACCATGCGCACCACATCGCCATATTTTTCGCTAAACAACATCATCGCACCCATTTCCACAGCGCGATCCAATTTATCAAAAGAAATATCGACAGCCCAATCTCTCCTGACCACGTCATTTACGATTCCCACAACATCGTCTAATTGCGTGGGCGTTACACCTTCAAAATGCGTAAAATCAAACCGCAATCGATCTGGGGCAACCAGCGAACCGGCCTGGTGTACATGATCACCCAATACCTGCCGCAAAGCGCGATGCATCAGATGCGTGGCTGTGTGATTGCGCGCCGTATTCAAACGGGTTTCAGCATCGACACGCGCCTTCACGTCCGCATCAATCAATTCTTCGACCTGCCCATCGCACAGGCGACCGCGATGAACAACTGCTTCTCCTTCCCTGAACGTAGTCGCTACTTCAAAGCGCATGCCTGCTCCCACAAGTTCGCCCGTATCTCCAACCTGCCCGCCAGACTCGGCATAAAATGGCGTTATATCCAGATAAATATCCAACATCTCATCCAGTGCAGGTTGACAGGCGACAATGCGCGAATCGGACGCAAGTGTTTCGTATCCCACAAATTCCGAATGTTCTATAGATAGTCCGGCACTAAATGTTGGGGCCCCTGCTGTAAAAGAAGCTGCTAAACGAGATCGCATCTGCTGTGCCGCCATTTGCGCTTCAAAGCCCTCCTCATCCACCTCGATACCTTTTTCGGCTGCCATTAACCGCGTCAAATCAATGGGAAAACCATAGGTATCGTACAACTGAAAAGCATCTGCCCCAGAAATATGTCCTTTCGCCTGCATTGCGTCAAAAATTTCCAGCCCGCGATCGAGTGTTTTGCCAAATCCTTCTTCCTCAGACCGAATCACCCGTGCAATATAATCGCGTTTTTCTGCCACTTCGGGAAATGCAACACTCATTTCGCGGACTACTGTCTCTATGAGTCGAAAAATAAACGGCTCATGCATCCCCAGCGTGCGTCCAAACCGCGCGGCACGGCGCAAAATCCGCCGCAAAACATAGCCTCGACCTGCATTGGATGGCAGCGCCCCATCTGCGATTGCAAATGCGAGTGTACGCACATGATCGGCAATCACGCGCATGGGCACCCAGTGATCTTTGTGATAGGGTTTTCGGGTAATCTCGCCGATCGCCCCAATAATTGGCAAAAACACATCCGTATCATAAGTGGTTTGTACACCCTGCAAAATTGAACAAATCCGCTCAAATCCCATCCCTGTATCCACGTGCTGATCTGGCAAAGGCAGCAATATGCCATCGGCATCGCGATTGTACTGAATAAAAACCAGATTCCAGATTTCGACATAATCCTCGGAGTCTAAATCCGGCACGGCATCCTGCTTTGATGGATCATCGCCGAGATAAAAGTGTATTTCGGAACACGGGCCACAAGGACCGGTATTCCCCATCTCCCAGAAATTATCTTTTTTGCCCAGGCGCAGCACGCGATTGGCGGACAAATCCGTCACGCGCGTCCAGAGATTTTCGGCCTGCACATCGGCCTCCAGACCATCGGCCTCGTCGCCGCCAAACACCGTTGCCCACATGCGATCTTTTGGCAGTTGCCACACATCTGTGAGCAACTCCCACGCCCATGCGATGGCTTCTTTTTTAAAGTAGTCGCCAAAAGACCAGTTGCCCAACATCTCAAAAAACGTGTGATGGTTGGGGCTGAATCCCACTTCTTCCAGGTCGTTGTGTTTGCCCGATACCCGCAAACACTTCTGCGTATCAACCGCCCGTGAATAAGGCCGACGTCCGGTGCCTAAAAACACATCCTTAAACTGATTCATACCCGCATTGGTAAACAACAATGTGGGATCGTCTTGCAGCACTAAGGGCGCACTTTGAACCCGCGTATGGCCTTTGGATTCAAAAAATGCCTGAAACTCTTCGCGAATTTGTACAGCAGTCTTCATCTTTTATTTAACCTTCTTCATTTTCTATTTTAGACCAAACTTCATGAGCGACATCTCGCGCAACCGAAACCTCAAATCCCCTGCGCCCTAAAAAACCGAACATCCTTCCCAGAGCTTTCTCACGAGACAATCCCCGGTAGCGATTTGCCCTGCTCATCAGCAAATCGAGTGCGACATCTTCAATGTCAATATCTGCCAAAACATCGTCCAAAACGCGATCGATTATCTCAGTCGGAACACCCCGATGCACAAGATCGCGCACAAGTGCCACCCGGCCAGAAGGCCGCAATCGCAACCGTTGCTCGACAAATTGACGCGCAAACAACACATCATCAATTAAATTGAGACGCTTGAGCATCGAGAGAGTCTGTTCAATCGCACCTTGCTCATAACCTCGTCCAGCGAGTTTGTCGCAAATCTCCTTTTTTGTATAAGCCCGATTGCTCAGCAAGCGCAAGGCATACGCCTTGGCCTTTTCAGCGGCTTCATCAGTCTCAAACAGCGTGGATGTGGCAGACTCTAATTTCACGATAATTTCTCGCTAAAAAAGAACAACAGAGCAGGTATTAAAATAGGCAAACCCACTCTGTTGTCAAAGCCTAAAATGCGATTTCTTTCTCATGTTCCCCGTGCGTTATTGCCCAGAACTCGTGTACGCATAAACCTTTTCATCCCCGCTATCAACCACATAGAATATGTCGTTCACATAGATGATACCAAACGGATCACTACCCGTCACATTGAAGTCTGCATCCGAATCACGCTGACCGGAACTCGTGTACGCATAAACCTGACCGTCCTCGTTATCAACCACATAGAATCGCTCGTTGGCATAGACGATACCAAACGGATCACTGTTGTCGCTATCCAGGTCGAAGTCTGCTGCCGCATCGCGCTGACCGGAACTCGTGTAGCCATAAACCTTTGCATTCGAAAAATCGGCCACATAGAATCGCTCGTTGGCATAGGTAATACTCGCCGGAGCACCGCTATCCAGATTGAAGTCTGCTGCCGCATCACGCTGACCGGAACTCGTGTACGCATAAACCTTTTCATCCCCTCGATCAAACACATTTCCCCGATCAACCACATAGAATCGGTTGTTGGCATAGACGATACCTTCCGGACCACTGTTGTTGCTATCCAGATCGAAGTCTGCTGCCGCATCGCGCTGACCGGAACTCGTGTACGCATAAACCTTTGTATCCCTGGAATCAAGCACATAGAATCGGTTGTTGGCATAGGTGATACCTTCCGGATCAACGTTGTCGCTATCCAGAGCAAAGTCTGCAGTTGAGATACGCACCCCATTCGAGCAGTTGTTATCGGTATCGCTCTCCCCAATGACGCTTTGGACACACGCGCCGTAGTAGTATATCCCCACACTCGATGGCGCATTCAAGTCAATTGACTGGTCACTCGTATCTCCCGCATTGAGACTGCCTATGGCACCCGTGCCAGCCTCTGTATCACTCGTTGTGATCGTATCATCGGTCGAGAGGTAGTAGCGCAAGGACGTCGCAGCCGAAGAACCCGCGCCCTGATTGCGAACCGCAGCGCTCAAACTGAAGGACTCGTCGGCATTCGGGCTGCTATTGCTCACCGAAGGCGATATAACAATTAGATCAGGATCTGGGTCGGGACTCGTGTACCAATAGACCTTTGCATCTTCCACATCAAGCACATAGAATTGGTCGTTGGCATAGGCGACACCCGTCGGAGAACTGATAGCCAGATCGAAGTCTGCAGCCGCAACACGCTGCCCAGAACTCGTGTACACATAGACCTTTTCATCTGCAGAATCAACCACATAGAATAGGTTGTTGGCATAGATGATACCCGACGGAGAACTATTAGCCAGATTGAAGTCTGCAGTCGGAACACGCTGCCCAGAACTCGTGTACACATAAACCTTTTCATCTGAGGTATCAATCACATAGAATTGATTGTTGGCATAGGTGATACCCGACGGATCATCGTTGTTGCCAGCCAGATTGAAGTCTGCTGTTGAATCACGCAGACCAGAACTCATGTACCCATAGATCTTTACATCCGAGGGATCAAGCACATAAAATAGATTGTTGGCATAGATGATACCAAACGGATCACTGTTAGCCAGATCGAAGTCTGCACCCGAATCACGCCGCCCGTTACTCCCGTAACCATAGACCTTTATATCATCCACATCAAGCACATAAAATAGGTCGTTGGCATAGGTGATATCCTGCGGAGTGTTGTTGCTATGCAGACCGAAGTCTGCACCCGAATCACGCCGCCCGTCGCTCCCGTACCCATAGACCTTATCATTCCAGAAATCAACCACATAGAATTGGTTGTTGGCATGGGTGATACCCCTGGGGTCACCAGTAGCCAGATTGAAGTCCGCACCCGAATCTCGCTGACCGTCACTCCCATACCCATAGACCTTATCATCCCCGTCATTAACCACATAGAATCGGTCGTTGGCATAAGTAATACCTCTCGGATCACTTATAGCCAGATCGAAGTCTGCTGCCGAATCTCGCTGACCGTCACTCCCATACCCATAGACCTTATTATTCTCGTCATCAGCCACATAGAATCGGTCGTTGGCATAAGTAATACCTCTCGGATCATTTATAGCTAGATCGAAGTCTGCTGCCGAATCTCGCTGCCCAGAACTCGTGTACGCATAGACCTTATTATCCTCGTCATCAACCACATAGAATCGGTCGTTGGCATAGGTAATACTCCTCGGATCACTGCCAGCCAGATAGAAGTCTCCACCCGAATCTCGCTGACCGTCACTCCCGTACCCATAGACCCTTACATCCTCCCGATCAACCACATAGAATCGGTCGTTGACATAGATGATATCCTGCGGATTGCTGTTGTTATCCAGATCGAAGGACGTCTCACCACCCCCTTGACCACCTTCCCCGCCATCGCTGACCGTGACAGGCATCCCATCTGAGCAATTGTTATCCGTATTGCTCTCACCACTGACGCTCGCTACGCAGGCACCGTAATAGTACGTGCCGGCACTCGATGGCGCATTCAAGTCAATCGACTGGTCACTCGTGCCGCCCGCATTGAGACTGCCTATGGCATCCGTGCCAACCTCCGTATCATCCGTCGAGATCGTCGCGTCGGTCGAATGGTAATACGTCAGCGTCGTCTCAGCGGCTTGTCCACTCCCATGGTTGCGTACCGTCGCATTCAGCGTGAACATCTGCTCAGGCGTCAGCGTGGTATCGCTCACCGAAGGTGCTATAACAATGAGATCAGGGCTGCCACCGCCACCACCAGAGCCGGATGTGCCAAAGGCATTGGCAAAAATCAGAAAATCGCCAAAACCTATCGCACCATCCCCGTCCAAATCAGCCCGGACATCATACCTGTCATCGCCTTGATTTGCCCCAAACAGACTCGCAAATAACAAAAAATCCGCAAAGCCAACCGTCCCATCGCCGTTGAGATCTGCAGACTGCGTAACAGTAGCCGTAGCATTATTTGCATTGGAAACAGCAGAGGCTTGACCCACGCATAGCAACAACGCAAAAGCAGCAATAAACGGCATTTTTTTGTGCAAAAATTTTTGCAACATCCTTCCCTCATTTCTCTGAAGGCATGGGACAAGAAAAAAGGCGGAATTATTTCCAGTTTTTCTGCATGCGTAACATCAGTTATGAATTAAATTAGAGAAAGTTGAGATGTCAACAACGTATTATACAGGTTCTTCTTCGAGTTCAGATACCTTATCGACGGGAAGCCCCACAGCCTCGCGCACCTCGCGTTCGATTTTTGCAGACAAACTCGCGTTCTCTTTCAGGTAGTGCTTGACATTTTCGCGTCCCTGTCCAAGCCGGTCATCGCCATAAGAGAACCAGGTGCCACTTTTCTTGATGATGCCGTGCAATTCGGCCATATCGATCAGACTGCCCTCTTTGGAAATGCCCTCTCCGAACATCAGATCAACTTCACATTCCTTAAAAGGCGGTGCCATCTTGTTTTTCACCACGCGAATCCGAACGCGATTGCCAACGATCTCTTGCCCGTCTTTAATAGAACGAATGCGCCGAATATCCATACGCACCGATGCGTAAAACGGAAGCGCACGGCCACCGGTGGTCGTTTCGGGATTGCCAAACATCACGCCTATCTTCATGCGAATCTGATTGGCAAAGATCACACAGGTTTTAGACTGGCCGATTGATCCGATGAGTTTGCGCAGAGCCTGAGACATCAGACGGGCGTGCAAGCCCATGTGGGAATCACCCATATCACCTTCGAGTTCGGCACGCGGCACCAGAGCAGCCACAGAGTCTAAAGCCACGACCCCAAAAGCACCGCTACGCACGAGAGTATCTGTAATTTCGAGTGCTTCTTCCCCCGTATCGGGCTGGGCGATCAATAAATTTTCGATATCCACGCCCAGGCGTTCGGCCAAATCCACATTCAATGCGTGTTCTGCATCGATAAAAGCCGCTGCTCCACCGCGCTTTTGCGCCTCGGCAATGATGTGCAAAATCAAGGTCGTCTTGCCCGACCCTTCAGGGCCATATATTTCAACCACTCTTCCCTGGGGAACACCACCAGCGCCCAGTGCAACATCCAGGCTCAAAGAACCCGTCGGAATAACTTCTGCGACACGGGGTTGGCCATCCTCGCCCCCCAGGCGCATAATTGCCCCCTGTCCAAATTGTTTTTCGATTTGGGCAATTGCGTTCTCAATTGCTTGCTGCTTGCCATCGGTTTGTTGCGTACCTTTAATTTTGCGTTTGGTCATCTGCATCTCTCCTTACAAAAGGTTTGGGATCACGGCGCAGCCCTTCTCGTCTCCTGCACCGCACAAGGTGTAACACAGTATAGTGAACATTTGTATATAGGTCAAGAAACGATTTAGCGATCTGAAACCGGATACTCGTTCCCGCAAGATAATGGCTCAAGGAAATGACTTGCCGTTTAACAGCAACGGGCATTTCTAAAGCGATAAAGGTGCGAATGCCAGCCATAATCTCAGAATCAGATGTCCATAAATTCCCGCAATCACATCGTCAGCCACGATACCCCACCCATCGGGCAATGCCTCGACCTGTCGGGCGGGCGGTGGCTTAATAATATCCAGTATGCGAAACACGACAAAGCCAACAATGCCCGTCAACACCGACTGCGGAAGCAGACTTACCGTAATAAAAAAACCCACAAACTCGTCAATCACTACATATTTGGGATCTTTACCCCAGGCTTTTTCGCATGCCCGAGATGTATAAACTCCCAAAAAAAATAGCCCGACCAGCAGCAGCCCCCACACCCATGAGTTCAGTGGCGGCAACAGACAATAAATTGCCAATGCCACGCCCGACCCGGCTGTCCCCGGGGCAAAACTCGAATAGCCAGAAAAAAAGCCGGTTGCAATCAACCGGACAAAAAATGGTGGCTCAGAAGGCCGAAAATCTGTCATAGCAATGAGCGGCCAGCTATTCGCTCGCCTTAAAAAGTCTTGCGATTTTCAATTAAATACCGGACGCCTGAAACCACGGCAACGAGGGTCACGACAGCCACCAGGACATTCAAAACCCAATAAGAAATATCGCCCACGAGCACAATTGGTTGGGCGGCCAATTCGGCTTCGACCACGCGCACATTAATAAAGATCAAAATGCCAAAAACAAGTACTAATTGCAGCATGGTTTTCCACTTTGCAAGTTGTGAGGTCACCACGGGCTTGCCTCGCCGAATCGCAAAAATTCGCAATCCCGTGATCACGACATCGCGCACGAGCATCGCCCCGATAAGCCATGCTTCAACCATGCCCAAACGCACAAAAGCAATCAACGCCGCAGATACCAGCAACTTATCGGCCAGCGGATCCATAAAGCGACCAAAGTTGGTCACTGTACCGTCACGCCGCGCAATGCGCCCATCGTAAAAATCCGTCAGCGAGGCTACCGTAAATACAAGCAGCGCAAGGATTTTGAAATACCAGTTGGCAGAAAAAATCAATAGCAAAAACACGGGCGTAAGCAACAGACGCGACACCGTTAAGATATTGGGCACTGTCCACAACCGATTTGGGGTATGCGGCTCAGGCATTGTCATGCGATTCGACTCTATGGTATTTACCTGGGGCATTTAATACTCCCGACGGCCTTCCAGCGCACGCGACAATGTCACTTGATCGGCCAGGGCGAGATCACTGCCCACCGGCAACCCGCGCGCAATTTGTGTGACAGATACTTCAAACGGAGTCAAACATTGAGACAGATATTGTGCCGTGGCATCGCCCTCTACGGTTGGACCGTTGGCGAGAATCACTTCTCGAATTTCCCCCTGGCGCAAGCGGTGGAGCAATTGGGGAATATTCAAGTCTTCTGGACCAATACCATCCAGAGGCGAAATTCGCCCGTCCAGTACGTGATAAAGCCCCCGATAAAGCCCGGTGCGCTCAAATGCCAAAAGATCGCCGATAAAATCAATCACCATCACACTGGAACGATCTCGACGCGTATCGCTGCACACAGAACACGGTTCAATCTCTGTCAAATTAAAACAAATTGAGCACCGCCGCACCCGGGTCTTGACATCCACCATCAAATCGGCGAGTTCGCGCACCTCATCCGTATCCCATGTCAGCATCTCCAGCGCGAGACGCCGTGCTGATTTGGCGCCGATTCCGGGCAACCGATTTAAAGCGGCAATCAATTTTTCAATGGCTTCTGATGCCATGGGAAACTCCAAAAACTATAGCGCGAAGGCTTCGCGGTTCCAACCTCAAAAACCCGGCATACTCATACCGGGGGGAACAAGACCCGCTGTGGCTTTCTGCATTTCTGCCTCGGCCATATCCGCAGCTTTTTTTCGCGCCTGCTGAACCGCCGCCAGCACGAGATCTTCCAGCATTTCCACATCTTCGGGATCAACGACTTCGGGATTAATTTTTATCGACAAAATATCTTGATGCCCACTGGCCCTTACTGTCACCATACCCCCACCAGAAGTCGCCTCTACCTCTTTTGCCCCCAGTTCTTCTTGCACTCTGGCCAGCTTGGCTTGCAATTTTTGAGCCTGCTTCATCATCGCGCCCATACCTTTTGCCATACTTTAGCTCCTTATCTCTGTTCTGCGCATATTGGACGCACATCCCTACCGGATCACTTCTCCACTAAAAACCTGCATCACCATCTGCACGCGCTCATCTTCTTCTGCATTCTTCTCCTCAACTATTTGCTCTTTATTATCATCGTAAATAACCTCACACGAAATGGTGACTGTCCCTTCAAAAACATCGCACGCAACTTCTTCTATCAGAGCGCGGCTGCGCCGCACATGACTGGCGTGAAATTCGCGGTGCTTTTGAAAAGCCACCACCAGATGTCGCCCATCCATTGATTGTGGATGGCCTTCGGCCAAAAATGTGCCCAACGACATCTTCTTCTCCTTCACTTTCTGTACGAGTTGCTCCCACTTATTTTTTATCACAGAAAAATCTGGTGGCTCTCCTGAAGATACATCTGGCATTGGAGGTATTTCTTCTTGTGGCTGTTCTGCCACGGGACGACCATTGCCCTGCTGTTGCGGTGGTGAAGTTTTGGAAGCGGTTGTTGATACTTTGGCACTATCTACCCTGGCGCGCGTGTCTGATCCGGATGAGGTCGCTTTCTGCGGTGATGCAGGTTTGGGCCTGGGCAATGGCCGTCCAGCAGGTACGCGACCAGATACCGTTCCCTGGCTTTTTAACCCCCGCTCGAGTTGTTCTAATCGACCAATCAAAACCTGCAAATCTACACTTGACGTCATCTGCACCAGCTTCATAACCGTCAATTCGAGCCAGAATCGAGGCTCGGTCACCCGGCTAATCTGCGTTTCCAGTTCACCTACAGCATTGAGCATGCGCACGAGATCGGCCTCTTCGAATTGAGCGGCGACCTCGGCATACTGTGCGCGGTCAGCCTCTGGCAAATTTTCATCTGTTAAATCTCCCGCGGCACAAGCAATGAGTAAATGTCGAAAATGCGCCATCAGGCCCGCCACAAATTCACCCAGATCACTGCCTTCGCGTGCCAGTTCATCAACAATCTCCAATGCGCGGGCACCATCCCGCGCCACAATGGCCTGAGTCAGATCAAAATACACATCTCGGGGAATCAAACCCAGTAAATTTTGTACGGCATCTTCCGTAATACCAGCATCTGAAAATGCAATGACCTGATCCAACAAACTCAGTGCATCGCGCATGCCTCCATCGGCTTTTCGAGCGATCAAAAACAGCGCGGAGTCTTCCGCCATTACGCCTTCTTCATCCACAGCCATTTTGAGTTCTTCCACAATTGCCACGGGTGGAATACGCCGAAAATTGTAGCGCTGACACCGAGACAAAATAGTTTCAGGTACTTTGTGAGCCTCGGTCGTCGCAAATACAAAAACAACATGCGCTGGCGGTTCTTCGAGTGTTTTGAGCAAGGCATTAAAAGCCTCAGTAGTGAGCATGTGTACTTCGTCAATGATATAAACCTTGCGCTTGCCTTGCGAGGCCGCATACCCCACCTCTTCGCGCAATTGTCTGATTTCATCAATCCCGCGGTTCGAAGCCCCGTCAATTTCCAGCACATCCATGCTGTTGCCCTTGCGAATGGCAACACACGAAGCACACTCCCTACACGGTTCAGCCGTTGGCCCTTGCTCGCAATTGAGTGCCATGGCAAGCAATCGCGCCGTAGTGGTCTTACCTGTTCCTCGCGGCCCAGAAAACAGATACGACTGCGCCACGCGCCCCAGCCGAATGGCGTTTTGCAATGTGGTGGTCACATGGTTTTGTGCAACCACTGTTTCAAATGCCTGTGGCCTCCGCTTTCGGGCCATTACCATGTAAGACATAAAAACTCCAAAGGGGGCCATTCCCACCCCAGCCCCCAGCCTGAAAAAAAGGTCGTGCACCGCGCTTCGAACCGCTACCCCAGGGCGTTCAACGAGCGCGGGCTCCTGCCAGGTGCCCCTGCGGCACACGCACCTATTTGCTTACCGCTGCTACCTTCCGGTCCTGACGGGGTTCAGCATAGGCGCGTCGCGCAGGACCTGACGATCAACGCTGCTTACTCATTGACCGCGATCCAAAATACCGGCTCTCAGACGTGGAATTCGACCCCGCTATAGCGGATTGCGGGCTACAGGGCACCGCTATCTCCCCGTCTAGCACGACCTGAAAACAGTGAGATACGAGAGGGATCTTACTCTCGCCTCTTACCTCTTAACAATTTTTGGTGGAGCTGATGGGAGTCGAACCCACGACCTCTAGAGTGCGATTCTAGCGCTCTCCCAACTGAGCTACAGCCCCACCTAAACGGCTTCAACCACGATGTTGCGTACTCCCGAAACGGACTTGAGCACCGTAGCATCACCCAGCACCCGTCCAATAATATTGACGGGACTTGCCGGACGAATTTCATCTCCATGACTGGCTGGGGTCTGACCGTAAAAAATGCAAAACGCATGACCCGGCGGCCAATATCCAAGGTCGTTTAACGCCACCGTTTCACATGCATCTTCGGGGCCTGCTTCAACGGGAATTGAAAAGTAAATCTCATCGCCCCAGGTATTAAACGAACAATCCAGCGGTAAAACCTCACGAATCTTGCCTGCTGTTTGCGAATCGTTCAACTCGGCGTCGAGTTCAATATCGCCAACTGTAATGCGAATAGGATGCGGCATAACAACCTCGTGATATTTTTGGCGGAGAGGGTGGGATTCGAACCCACGGTACCCGTAAGGATACACATGATTTCCAGTCATGCCTGTTCGGCCACTCCAGCACCTCTCCAATATAGCTGTAAGCCGTCAGCTATCGGCTTCCTCACACACTTGTGCGCTGATTGTTGATACGCTCTTGTTTTTGGCGGAGAGGGTGGGATTCGAACCCACGGTACCCGTGAGGGTACACCGGTTTTCGAGACCGGCCTGTTCGACCACTCCAGCACCTCTCCAATATTTATTTTTCCCGCAAAGTTTGAAAAAACGCCCGCAACACCTGACCACACGCATCTTCTAAAACGCCTCTGCGCACATCCATGCGATGATTCAGGCGGGTATCTTCCACAATATTTCTCAGGGATCCGCAGGCCCCGGTTTTGGGATCGCAAGCTCCAAAGACCAACCGGGACAATCGGGCAAGCACCATAGCACCTGCACACATCGCACAGGGTTCCAGTGTTGCGTAAAGCACGCAGTTATTTAGCCACCGAACGCCCAACTTTTTTGTTGCCTGCCCAATAACGAGCATTTCGGCATGCGCTGTGGGATCATTTCGCTGGACAATGCGATTGTGATCTCGTGCGATCACCTCGCCATTGTGCATCACAACAGCGCCAATAGGCACTTCATGTTCGCTTGCCGCCACGCGGGCTTCTTCGAGCGCAAATTTCATGCCTGTCAGGTCGTCATCCAGCACGGATACCCCGCGAAAACAACACTGGTTATAGAGAAAAAAATATACGGGTTTCCCCACACAGAGTCAACCATCAACATCAGGGCATCCAGATATTCCACCTGCCGTGTTTTTCCCAGATGCGACATGCGTCACAGGTACACATCCAGCGGAGGGCAAAACGCGGTTTATTGCTTGTATTGAGAGATCCACAGTGTACTAACAGATAATGAAAAAACAGTACCTCTCCTCGGGACGGCCTCAACTCAATCGGCTCTCCCAGACCGAACCTTTGTTGAGGTTTCGCAAAATCCGACAGCATTCGAAACCGGTCAGGATCCTGCACTGCCATCTCGCTGAACTTCCGATGCGACCCTGGCCAGACCGCGGTCCCACCACCTTGTGCAACACCAGAATCGAGATAAGTCAGAGAGGAGACCCGGAATGACCCCGGAAAAACATTGAAAGGTCGATGTCCACCATCGACGTGCCCATTGAGATAATCCCAGCCTTTCGAAACCGGAAATACACTGCGTGCCCACACTGCCTCAGGCTGTGGCTTCTGACAGTGAAATGCATCTGCATTCTCCCGAACCAGTTGGCTCTGCGCCTCGTAAAACGCGGGCGTACAACAAGCCAGCAACGCGGGATCTTGAACCCCAAAATGTTCAATCACCCCCTGGTTGGCATTTGTTGTCACCCCATCTGTTTTGTCTGGCAAAGGAGACCACGAAGCCGGATCATCCCGAACCATCCCGAGCACAGACCACATCGCAGCTTCCGCATTGGCAATTGTCTCTTCTGGAATTAATCCCGACACCAGCACATACCCATCTCGGTCATATTGCGCGAGTTGCTCTTGTGAAAGCATAGATATCTCCTGATTAGAAGGACACTCAGCTCAATCCCCATTCCCACCCTCCACCTCACCAATTTCCCGAACACGCGCGGCATATTGCCCACCTTCAAATGGGGTGCTCAACCACGTCGCAACAATCTCTTTTGCCACGGTATCCCCCACCACACCCACACCGAGACACAAAATATTGGCATCCACATGGGCCCGGGCAAATTTGGCCGATGTCACATCGTGACACGAAACAGCGCGAATCTCCTTTATTTTATTCGCAACGAGAGCAGTTCCCGTTCCTCCCCCATCAATCACAATACCCGTCATCAAATTTTTTTCCAGAACAACGTCGGCCACCGTTTTTGCCACACCGACATAAGATACTTCTTGCGGACTATGTACGCCACAATCAATCACTTCCCGCCCGGCATCTTGCAACATAAGCGCAATCTGTTTCTTCAGCTCGAATCCTTTGTGATCTGCACCAATAGCTAATACACTCGATTTCTGTGGGTCTTGAATCACCGCCTCATCATCAGCCACGACCAGACGCACTTTCTGCCGTCGTATCAAATCCCGTGCCAACGGCGTCACAATCGCGTTGGGCGTCACATAAACCGCATCACCACCGCGTTTGATTGCAGATTTGACCAGATCTTCCGTCACCAGACTCACTGGTGGGTCAATCGGTTCAGATACCGCGACCCCCTCCAGCGCCTTCAACCGCCGCACAACTTCGGCAACAATCCGCTGTATCAGTTTCTCATCTGGCATAATAGATAGCAAGAGGATAGGGACTGGGGGCTGGGGAGATTGGACGAACGAACTGCTAACCGCTAAGAATTGAAAACATAGATGTTCACCGGAGGGATGTCAAGAGGAATGCCCTGATATTCAGACACTGATAAATCAAAGGATTAAAAATTGCGCTTGACACTGATATTCACTTCCAGTAGATTTCATCGCTATTGGAAATATTACGTTCCGGCGTAGCTCAGCTGGCAGAGCAAGTGGCTGTTAACCACTGGGTCGTAGGTTCGAGTCCTACCGCCGGAGCCAAGAATATCTTCTCGCTGAATTTTAATCTATCTGTTTCATTGCAAAAGAAAGCCCGTCAATCGGTGATGATCGACGGGCTTTTGTTGTGTACTCGAGGTGGTCCGCAATTTTTGCCAATATCTCCGAGAAGTAGGAGTAAGTCCTAAACACGCCACCAAAACGAGGTAACTCCACTTATGCCTCCGCCCGTATGCATTAAATGAGGGGATAAAATAAAAAAATATGAGCAAAAGGATAACAAAAACAAGAACAAAAACGGATTCCATTCACCTTCCTCCAAAAATGTTTATATTCGCACCTAAATTAGCTTGGTTCTCGAATTACTTTATGTCGAAACTCGCGGGCAACTACTTTTGCGTTTCGTATGTCATCCACAAATTCAATGGCCTGATTTCGGCCTTCTATGTTTATGTCGTCAAAAACAACATCTCCTGATTCGATTTCAAGTTTTACGTTCCATGCAGAAGGAGCCTCTGGTGAGCCTTTGTCGATTTGTGTGAGCACAAAAGTCATTTTAGATGCCATATAAATCTCCTATTCACTTTTTGTGGTAAAGGGGCGAGCATTGCTACAATACAATGCTCACCCCTTTGGTTTAGTTCCGAGTCATAGCGATCGCGATTCTTTGAAGCATCGTGAGTGAATGTCCTTCATAATCCGCATCTTCGAGCCGTGCAATTACGGGCTGTTTTGATCCGATGAGTAGAACTGCTTCATTGGTGCCGTATCTGAATCGTCCAGATTCCGGACGGCAAACTATCCCAAGCCATAACGCTACTGGCGACAAATTCGGTTTTCACTGAATCTGGCACATCGCTGTGAATACGAAACAAGATGACGCCGTGAGGGGCGGACATACCGTCACGATGCACAAGGTCTCCAAAGTCCTTATCATAAGTTATCAGCGTACGTCTTTCCCGCGTTGCCAATTCCAGCAGGTTAGGGTCTGCTTCGCCTCGGTCCGTTTCCTTCGTCCATCGTACATCCTGGCCTGCAGCACGTAGCCGGACAACGACCTGCTCCGATATATTTTCGTCGGCAAGTATTCTCATCTACCGTTTGCCATCCATAATCGCATCAATATCCTCCCAGGTCACATTGGACAGCTTTGCACCAGTGGCGGCGTACTTCCGACAGGCTCGGATATCCTCCGGGGTGATGTGCGAGTACATACGAATGATATCGGCTTCACTGCGCCCTCCATCCAGCAATTCCATGATCAGTTCCACTGAAATCCGAGTGCCTTTTATTGTTGGTTTCCCGGCCAGTATCAATGGGTCAGTGACAATGCGATCCTGCCAGATTGGATTCTTATTTATCATAGCGCGTCTCCTCTTTTAGCCTCTGGTCTCTGCAACCTCTTCTGTTGCTTTGGGGATAAAATTTTTCGCGGCATAATATCTCCCATCATTTTTTGTGATTGTATGGCCTATTGCACGTACATGCCTGATTTTCTGAAAAATGTCAATGAGAAATGATAACCTGGAGAGGAATCGCTAAGTATGTGAATATCTTGCGAGATTATGGGATTGAAATGTATGAATCCTGACTTAATATAGAATGCCAAGGGATTGTCAGCGTGCGTTACTTACCCCCTTTCAGATTCCTTAGAAAAACACCTCTAAAGCACATAAAAACAAGCATAAATAAGAAAACGCCGTGAGAAAAAATCTCACGGCATTTTTCTATTTTCGCTATCATTTGGCCAAAAAGTGCTAGTAACGTTTGGTCGGCCAGTTGTTACTTCTCATCGAACTTCAATCTCCA
The DNA here is from genome assembly GCA_965222605.1 of Candidatus Latescibacterota bacterium. GTDB lineage: Bacteria > Latescibacterota > UBA2968 > UBA2968 > UBA2968 > VXRD01. The sequence goes on along the minus strand of OZ244960.1, from coordinate 5,288,515 downwards.
CCGGCACTCAGCAGCATCGCCTTGGTCTCGTCCGTCAGCCGGATGTGCGGCGGCGACATGCCCGGCAGCAACACACTCGGGTCGCTCTCCATACACGCCAGCGGATGGAGCTTTGTGAGCGCCGGGTTCGCGGAGTAGTCTTTGTCCTCCCGGGGCTCGTTAAACCAGCACGGCGAGAACCCCAGAATCCGTTTCTGCCGCTCAGTGAGTTCGGGGTCGTTGGTGTCGTACGCGGCGTCGCCGTGGTGCATGCCGAAAGGAACATACTTGTAGAAGAGGGTGCGGCGCTCGCCGCTCCCCGCCCACGGAATCGTACCATGTTTGAGCTTCTCACTGAACAAAATGCAGTCCCCAGCCTTGGCCTCGATGCGGTGCACCGGCACATCGTCATCCCAGTTCGGCAGCTTCGACGTCCATTCCGTGTCGCACCAGTTCCGCCGCCAGTCGCCGGCGATGCCCATCAGTTTCTGCTCATTGGCTGGCTTGTGTGTGCCAGCAACACACCCGAAGCCCCCGTCATCTGGTCCGACTGTCTTGAGTTCATATACACACGTGATATGAAAGCTGCCCGGGCCGCCGTGGAGCGCCCCGCCTTTGTCCGCGCCGTCTGTCGGTTTCCGGCCAGGCTTGTAGTGCACATTGTCATGATCTAGCCGGAACAAGGGGCGAAGCTCTGCCGGCATGTGTGCTGGGGCATGGCCCCACGACGGGGCGCCGAGAACCTCTTCAAGGATGGGCAGCATGGTCTCGTTGTCGATAAGGTCCCTGTAGGCCTTGCTCCAGAACCTTCTCCCTATGTAGGTGTTGCCGTGCCGGTCAGTTGTCATGTGCTTGTCGCGCCCGCCGATATAGAAGCGGTTCTGTTTGTCGGTGCGGGCCGTGGACAGCGTCTCCTCCCGCTCAAAGATATGCTGATCGTAGGCTTGATTGAGCTCGTCCAGCTGCTGTTGATTGAGCACGTTGGGCACGACGATATAGCCTTGTCGAGCGAACGCGTCACGCATTGCATTGTCCATCTTCTAATCTCCTCTACGTGTAGGAACTACAAGGGCCATTTCTTACGCATGGCTGGTAAGAAGGAGTTTTCGGCAGTAGTTGTCAAGTGTTTTTGTCGTACTTGCGGATGGCCGCTTTGGCAACACTGTAATACCGGTGTAGAGCCAGCTGGAGTTGCCCCGCTTCGGTGTAGAGTTTAGGGCTTGTGTATCAAGCCTGTGATAGATGCAGTTTGCCGTATAGATTCATTACGGCACATGCTTCATAAGCTATCGGCGCAGGGTATGCGATAAACGAGTTAAGATGAAACTTCATACAGGTAAAGCATTACTTATAAGATTCATGCTCAACGGATTCTTTTTCAGGAATTCCCAACTTCGGCAAGCCCTCAACAATCTCCATAGTCTCTAAACTTACCGTAATCACCTTCCCAATCAGATTGACGATGTATTGCGGATCATCTTCACTGTTCGGATCACTGATAATGCCACTTCGTTTGTCTTCCTTGACACGGTATTGATCAATGATCCATTCCAATGCCGAGCGATTCCCAAGCCGATATTCCAATGCTTCTGGAGGAATCCCGTCGAGAGTCAAGAAATTGTTGTACACAATCTGCGTTTTGTCTTTGGAAAACCTCATCTTTTCTACACGCCAGTCGAGCGGCATATCCGGATTTTCGATGAACTCAAGCCGATATTCGGGCATGTCCTCATAGCCGACATGGATTTCCGATAGCCGTTGCCCCGCTTTGGCAAACCTCCAAAATTCTGGTGTGAACGGAAGGCGCGGCAATTCCCGCTTGAGGTTAGCCTGATACCGCTCCCGGTATTCCGGGTGATGGAGCAGACCGTAAACATAATGAAAGATGTCCCATTTGGTGATTGAATCATCCTGGTAATGCTCACGGAATTGTTCCAAAGCCCAATCGGTAATGTTCTCGCGGTGGTTGTCGCCATCATCATCGTAGGTGTAGAAGGGGAAGCATTGAGTTTTCTCAAGGCAGTCAAGGCACGGAATCCTTTCCGTTATCAAGGTCTGAAAAGGTTTGCTACTTCCGAGTCCGCTGACACAAATCACCCGATTTTCCGTCTCTGTCTCCAGTGTGGGCAAGATAGAGGGAAAGGAGGAAACCTCATCATTCATAATTAGATCAAAAAACAAGAAGGATTTTGTGAAAGGACGATAGAGTGAACTTCTCACCTTGAGTTCAGTGTATTCAGCGATTTTTCTTCGCTTTAATTCCCGTTTTAAGTTACGACTCCACTTGATTTTCTTTTCATCAGAAATCACAAAATCATCAACGTTTGCATTCCGAGTTGCCTCTCGTTCCCACTTGAACACCTGCTCATTGTAAGTATCAATCATACTGCTTATGTTTTCAGTGAGCGCGTTTCGGTTAAAATTGCGTACCCACGCATCGCGATTCGTACTGACACCGAGACTGTAATTCTTGAAAATCACATCTTCCACCTCTCCCTTTGCCGATTTTGCTTCCCTAGTACCCATCGTAATAAAGGTCTCAAATTCGGCGTGGAGCCCTTCGGTGAACCATGTGTATCGCTGGTCAGGCGTTATCAGATTCCATTCAATATTTCGGTAATGTTCTTTTGTATCGAGATAGAGATATTTATCCTCTTTGCGCCAGAACTCATCAACACGAGCGTAGAAGATTTTCACATGATTGGTTGATTGACTCTTTTTGACGAAAAAATTGATGCTTACCCCGACTTGTATCCCAAAGACATTGTGTGTTGTCCCTGAAAGCTTTGGGTTCTTACGGACATTTCCACTCAGATCCAGGATATAAATCGCATCAAAATCGTCTGCGAGATGTTTCCGCATCCCATCAAAGGCAACAGCATCGAGAAAGCTGTTGTTCGTCACAAAGGCAACAACCCCTCCATCCCCAATCCGGTCTGATGCCCATCGAATCGCCTTCACATAAGGATCGGGAAGTTTATTTTTTAGCGTTGCTTTAGAGTCTTTTGCATACGTATCCCGCACTCGCGAATCCATCATCGCATACTTCCGATTTTTGTTGTTGTCGTTCTCGTTGACCTGACCAGCGTTATAAGGCGGATTGCCGATAACCACAAACATCGGTGTTTCTTTCTGTCGTTCCACTCTTTCCGCATTCTTCTCCGTGAACAACACCATCTGCTGCGGCTCTGCCAACTCAAAAGTATCGACCAGACATATCCCCTCAAACGGCAAATAATGCCCTGTCGCTTCGTAAAACTCGTGCTCGATATTCATTGATGCGATGTAGTACGGCAGGAGCATCACCTCGTTGCAGTGAAGGTTGGATGTATACTTGTATTCAAGCGTGGTTTTACGAATTTCCCGCATAATTCGCACGATAAAATTGCCAGTGCCAATAAATGGGTCAATGATATGAACGCCGCCATCAGAAAGAGAACGGCCAAATTCGGTCCGCAAAATGTGCTCAACGCTTTTCACCATGAAATCGACAATGGGTTGCGGTGTATAGACAATACCGTGCGTATCGGCAATCTTGACTGAAAAGCCTTGAAAAAACTGCTCATAGACGGTATTGAGAAAATGTTGCTTTTGGGAGAAGTCGTTAATCGTCGCTGCGGTGCGTTCAATCACCACATAAAAACGATCAAGGCTTTGGAGAAAATCACCTCGACTAAAGGACTGAGATGTGAGGGCATCAATCACGGTCTCAATCTCGCGGGCGATGACATTTCGGTTGGTAAAATCGGGATTGTTAAAGACGGTTCGGAAAATCCGCTCGGTCAAAAGATGTTGAATAAGCATCTCCTCAACCGCAACTTCAGAGAGATTTGGATTGATTGACAAGCGACATTTGTCCAGAAAATCTGCAAAGGCGGAAGTAAACCGGCTGTTGGTCTGTCGTTCCTTTTGTATCAACTCAGCCAACCCGTTCCCAATATCGGGCACTATGTCTTTGAACTGCGCGACTGCCCCCTCCCATTCGGCGATCTCTTGCGGACGATGAGCAAAGAAAGTTTGGAGCGTCTCAATGAGTTGCTTTGGATCAGTCAGATCGGCGTCGAGTACTCGACGATCATCCTGATAGAGGATCGCCCGTTGTGGCGTTTGGAACAAAATATTATCTGTAGGATAACCCGTCTCAAATTTGCGCTGAACTTCGGTTGGCAGGTCATCGTGTATATCCTTCGCCTCCCAATAGCCATGGGGCAATCGAAAGTCGTCAATCAACGCCCCATCAACGACAATCCGCTTGTTTCGATTGAGAGCCATCGGATGTTCGGGAACGAGCGTCCACCCAAACTGCTTCCCACAGGATTCGAGCAATGATTGAAACGCCGAACGCACGGCAGTTTCATGCGTGATTCCGAGTCGATCAAATTGATCGAGCGATTCATAATACGCTTTGACTGGCTTATGGGTGGGTTTAAGGTTGAGTGTTGACATTTTTATTTTTCCTTCGTCGTATGCTGTATTAAGCGATGTGTGACTCCAAAAGCGAATGAGACCGTCAAAATCAAGGATGTCTCAGTAATTTATGGTATTAAGAAAGACACATAGAGTATGGGCAAAATTTATAAAAACTGATGGTACATGATGATTGGGATAGACCTTCAAGTATATCCTCTAAAACTATGCTGTTGCCGAATTGGTCAAGAGGGTGTCTGCGGTTGGAAACGGCTGTATGTGACCTAGGTATAGGCTCTATAAGTCTATCTTTAGTTGCATCGAGACATAATCCAGAATTCGGCAACAGCATCTAAAACGGGACAAGTCCAGCATCAATCACAGGCTTGAAACACAAACCCTAAATACTCCACCAAAACGGGGGAACTCCATCTCTGAAAGTGATTTGATATGGGATCTGACACACGACAACTCAGGACATGAAGTATGGAACATTACTGTCCAACAATGTCTATTCGTCAGCTCTATAAAAGTTTGAGTGCCTTTACTGGGTCGGAATTCGCTGCACGAAGCGTCTGCGACCCAACTACTGTGAGAACAACTGCTACCATCACGGCAACAACACCACCGAACAGCCACGGACTCATTGTGGTTCGGAGGGGGAACTGGTTTAACCAGAGGTGGTTTGCAAACCACGCAACAGGAGCTGCAAGTAGAACCGCCACAACAAGCATCAAGAGAAAATCCTTTGACAAGAGCACAGCGATCTGCCAAGAACTCGCTCCCAGAACCTTACGTATTGCAACTGCCTTGACCTGCATTTCCGTGACATGCATAGCTATTCCCAACACGCCAAGTAAGGCCAAAAGCACCCCGAAAGCGCTAATCAGAGCAATGATATGCAAAACATCGGAATAGACTCCAGCGAGCATTCCTTTTTGGATTTGCGTCGTAAACAGATCGTACTCCACTTTCCAAGGACTTCCTAACTCAGCCCAGACCTGTTCGAGGTGCGCAACCGCCTCAGGCATATGGCCGGGTAACACGCGCACGTTTGCCCACTGTAAACGCGCTGGCTCACAGAACAGTATGACAGGATCAATATCCGTGCCTATGTCATATGTCTGAAAGTCTTCCAGAATCCCCACAATGGTAGGTTTCGTGTTCTTCCCTGACACGTTCAAGATTTGACCTATCGCTTGCTCTTCGTTTCCCAGACCTAGCAGCCGAGTAGCGGTTCTATTGAGCAGCACACTCCTGTGAATATCCGACGGGCGATTGAAGTAACGGCCTGCAAGTAGCTTGAGTTTCAGGTTCGAAACAAAATTGTAGTCCACTCTTAATTCGAAAACTGTCTTAGGATCACCTCTCCCAATCGTCACCGAACGTGGTGATCGCGTACCCCGCATCAGAAGCTGTGAGGAACCAGAAATGAGCTCCACTGAGGGCGATTGCTCCATCGCCTGCCGGAACACGTCGTAGCGCACTCCCTGAAGCCGTACGTTCACTATATTTTCATGATCAAATCCATAGTCGGACGATACCAAATATCGGAACTGCTGGTACACGAACAGGGTCGAGAGGACGAAGAATAACGACATGCCAAACTGCCCCACCACAAACATCCGATTGAATGACTTGGCTCGATCCTTTGTAAAACTTCCTCCCTTCAAGATCAAGACTGGGACGAATCGGGAAAGATGAAGTGCGGGGTAGGTGCCCGCAAGAATGCCTACGCCTACGCTGAAGCCAAGGACAGTGAGATAGACCGTCAGATCTTTGAGAACGTCGAGCTTGATGCGGGCCAAGGGAAAAAATGAAGTAAAGGACATCTCGTTGAAACCAGGAATTAACCATACCAACAGCCACATGGCAAAAAACGTCGCCAGCAATACTGTTAGAATCGACTCCATCAAGATTTGGCCAATGATCTGTCTGCGATGTGCACCTACGACTTTCCGAATTGCCACCTCGTGGGCTCTGGCCATTGCTCTGGCCACAATTAAGTTGGTATAATTGTAGCACGCCCCTATCAGTATTATAGCGGCCAGAACACTAACAAAATAAACAACCATGCCAGGAACCATCCAACTAAGTTGGTTAACTCTCATGACGCTCAGGTTGACGTCGGTCAGTAATTGGACACTTGCCCTCTCCATCTGTTCATCTGTACTAGGATAGTAGTGGTCTTGAATGATCTGTGTAAAGTATCTTTCCAGGACCGTTGGGTGGGTACCTTCTCGTAAGACCAAGAATGTGTATGTGTCATTCATGCCATCGCTCCACCGAGGAGTGCTTCCGTCGGGTGGCGCAAATTTCAAGGTCTCAAACGACACCAAGATCTGAAACCGTACATAGCTAGCCCCTGGCTGATCCGCCAGGACGCCCGTTACCTTGTATGGCGTCTGTCCGATCATCACAGTCTGATTCAGTGGGCTGGAATCTCCAAAGAATGCAACCGACTGGTTCTGCGAAAACACGATGGAATTGGGTTCGGAAAGCGCGGTAGCGGGATTCCCCTCCACAAGAGCGAAATCGAATACCTCGAAAAACGACGGCTCGGCATAAAGGCCAGACACTTTAATTTGACTTTGACTGCCGAGAAAGCCCATGGAACCACGGAATCTGCGTACCCGTGTCGTCACTTCTACATGTGGGCAGGCATCTTGAAGAAGCGAAGCAAGACTCACAGGTGTCGTTGCGTAGGAGCGAACACTACCAGGGTCGGCGGGCGAACGGTAGTCGCTGATGGTGAGATAGATACGATCTGCCTTCTTGTGCCATGCATCAGACGTTTTTTGGTATGACACAAACAAGATGATCAGCAGGCAGATCGACAGACTTGCTCCTAGTCCAAAAACGTTGATCATTGACAAGATTTTATTCTTCAACAGATTCCGAACCGCTACAGTCAGATAATTACGCAGCATTATAGCCTCTTAAAGTTTGACTCGATTTGGTGTGTACCTTAGATCCTATATGAAAGATAAGAAGAAGAGACTGCGAATACAAACCAATTGGACCATTGAAAGAAAATGATCATTTAATTTGGATTAGATAGCCGACGAAAGTTGCCCAGTCACTATTCTAATTAGTGTAATTAATGGCACTGGCCCTGCAAACGCCGCGGACAATAGTAGACCGGCAGCCAGGAAGGGGACGAAGGGAATGGACCTTACTACTTGCACATATTCTGAATTCAGCAATCTTCGCTGATCCTCGATATTTTGGGATGATTGGAGTTATCCCGTTTCTATGGACAGATGCCGCTTTTCAGCCTGCTACTTTTACACGACCTCTTGTTGTCCTTCCACTGGTACGAAATTACTCTCGACCCTTTGATTCAATGCGATCGCGATTCTTTGAAGCATCGTGAGTGAATGTCCTTCATAATCCGCATCTTCGAGCCGTGCAATTACGGGCTGTTTTGATCCGATCAATTTTGCCAATTCAGTCTGCGTCAAGCTCGCCATCTTTCTGGCTTCATATATCAAACGAGCAACTTCTGCGTTGACTGTCTCTTCTGCTGATAGAGTCCATATATTTCTGTAAAATTGAAAAAGTCACCGTAGCTCCGAGAAAAATCTTAAAATAGGGGTGACAAAGTAGTATAAACCCTAACTTGGAGGCTACGATGACTTACCCCAAAGATATTAAAATTTCTTCGCCAGAGCAATTTGCACTTTTGAATGATCCTGATTTTCTCAATCAGGCCGTGACACGCTTCCTCCAGCAGTTTCTCGAAGCGGAGATCAGCACGTTTTTACAGGCAGAACCCTACCAACGCACGACAGATCGTACGGGCTACCGTAATGGATATAAACCCCGTATTGTCAAAACGCGCGTTGGCCGTATCGAACTGAGCGTCCCTCAAGATCGAGAAGGACGGTTCCACAGTGGATTATTTGCGCGCTTTCAACGCAGTGAAAAAGCCCTGATTCTTGCCCTTCAAGAGGCGTATCTGCAAGGGGTCTCCACACGCAAAGTGACTAAGATTACAGAACAGTTGTGTGGTACCTCCTTTTCAAAGTCTCAGGTGTCTGACCTGTGTCAAGAACTTGATGCAGACATCCAGGCTTGGCGAGCGCGACCGCTTGAACAGGCATACCCTTACCTGATCATTGATGCGACCTATCTCTACATCCGATCTGGGGGACAGGTCGTCTCTGAGGGGGTCTTAATCGTGACTGGCATCTCAGAGAGTGGACACCGAGACATCCTATCACTCGATGTGGCACACACCGAGACAGAAGCCACCTACACGTCCTTGTTTAAAGACCTTAAAAAGCGAGGGTTAAAGGGCGTGCAACTCGTCATCTCTGACCACCATGAAGGATTACAAAACGCCATCAAACGACACTTCCAAGGGGCCTCTTGGCAGCATTGTCAAACCCATTTTCACCGAAATATCAGAGGCATCACACCCCCTAAGCATCAACGCGAGGTCGCCGATGCGCTCAAAGACGTTTTTAACGCGCCCGATCGCAACACCGCACAGCGACGCCTATCAGACATGATGGATACCTATGAAAATGTACTACCCAAACTCGTGGACAAAATAGACCGCGATGTGGCGCATTGCCTGACGTGCCTGGACTTTCCACAACAGCATCGCAAACGCATCCGTACCACCAACCTTTTGGAAAGACTCAATCGTGAGATCAAAAGACGGGCTGATGTCGTCCAGATCTTCCCCAACGAGAAAGCCTGTGAACGCCTGATCGGCGCCTTGTGTATGGAGTGGTCTGACGAGTGGATCGCTGGCAGACGCTATCTGGACATGACGTACTTGAAACAAAATCACTGACCCCTATCACGGAGCTACCTTTTTACAGAACTTTTTGGACTTGACCGAGTCATTGCAGCAACTAGTGCTAGGGTGACAGAAACAGAAGCGATTGTGCCGAATGAATATGTACAGACGTGTGGAGACATTAAAGAGCATTGTTTTACGATAGTGCCGGCACAGACAACCTCTGATGCCTCATCTCGTCTTGCAGCAATGACCTTCTATCTCTTCCAGCTCTATCCTACGGACAAAGAGGTGCGAGAAGTATTAGAAGTCTGTGCAGTGGATATTGGAGAAGAAGGAATAGACAGAGAATATGGAAGAGGTATAGCACATCTTCTGTGTCCTCGAGTGCTGGAAAAAGAAGTAGAAATAGTCTCACAGTACACAGAAGAAAAGAAGAATCCATTCACAGCAGAAGGAGGAGAACTGACCGGTACCTGGAGAGCAAGTAATAGCCCTCTTGAGGTATATCTGCCAGAAGCACTCAAAGAAACAATACAGGCAAGCTACCAAGGCACCGCAAACGGAACCATGCGCTTCAAAGAAAATGAAGTCATTGCAGACATGACGTTGCAGGCAGCAATAGATGCTGTATTCCTCTTGGACATACAGGCAACAGCAGAAGAAGTGATCCAAACAGAAGGAACGTACACTAAAGAAAACCGTACAATCACCTTCAAAGAAAAAGAGATATCTTTTGCCTACACGGCAACAAGAGATGCGCTCTTTCTAACCAGATCACTCACCCTGCACGAAGCCATGCAGCTACTACCAAACCCCTTCGGCGAACTTGCAAATACGGTTGTAAACAAAGACCTATTTGCAGACAATCCCATCACCATAACGGCAAAGCTCAAAAAAGCATTACGTAGTGACTTTGATGGCAATGATGTTGTTGACTTCAATGACTTCCTCCTCCTCACCGCAGCCTTTGGCTCACAAGAAGGAGATCAAGCATACAATCCATGGATAGATCTTGATGGAGACGGCACCGTCTCTTTCAATGATTTTCTTCTCTTCGCTGCAGAATTTGGCCAAAAGGCCTAGCCAAAAACTCCTTTCTTTCTGGTTCACGCCAACACCCGCTCAATATATGAGCGGGTGTTTTTTAAAAGACAAAGTCAGCAGGAGTAATGAAAGGATTCTCTCGCAAATCGTACTCAAATTTCTGATTGCAGTAGTCAAAAAGTAATCTAGCGTAGTCAGGTGATGATGGATCAGCCCCAAGTACATCATACGGAAGAACGACAGTGTTCACGGTGCCATCTTTGGAAAGATAAGCAGAAAGACAATTAGTAACGTACTGATTTTGTAAAGTGGTGTACCTGTCGTCTGCATCGGGTGACTGGCTAGAGAATAGATAGAGCAGACCTGAAAGATCCAGCAACACTACCAAGCCCATCTTCTCTTGAATGCAATGAAACCGTGACACAAATAGCAACCCTATCCTGTGTAGGTGGTGATCGTGAATGCTGCGACCCAGAACCAGAGTGTACGGGAGGTAGCGTAACAGGAACACCGTGCTCTGATGGAAAAACATGTAACAGCAGTGGAAATTGTGTGTGTCCAAATGGTATCGCCTGCAACGATGACGATGAATGTGGAAAACCGGCATCTGATTGGGAATGCCTCCGTGGAGGAACTGGACTTGATCCGTTTTAGTGGATAGTATAGAAAGCACCCTTTATGCTGTTATACACCAAAACGAGTCAAGTCCGACCTATTTTATTCAGCTATCAAGTCCTGATATTGCCCCTCGATCATTTTCCAAAATTTCCTTCTTTGTCTCTCCTTGCTTTTAAGCTGGAGTAACGACTGCAACCGATAGACAGTCAGGAAATTCAGTCTTGGGTCTGAGTCATCTATCTTCAAGATAAAATCCTTTGATATATGTCATATTTGACATATATTTTTTATATGAGTCCTTCTGACAAACCTCTGGTATGGCTTCACGGACAAATCAAAACGCCTCCATTTTCTCCATCGGCGAGAATCGAAGCAGGTTTTCTTACTACGATTCGATAGGATGACTTATGAATACGAAAAAGAAAAAACTTCTCGAGGCTGCCGGATGGCGTGTGGGTTCAACAGACGATTTTCTGAGTCTGACTGACGAAGAAGCCGCCTATATTGATCTCAAAATCACGTTGAGCAAGAAAGTGCGTCAATGCCGTGAGCGAGAAAATTTAACCCAAACACAACTGGCCGAATGCCTCAAATCCAGTCAATCTCGCGTTGCCAAAATCGAAGCGGGCGATCCCTCTGTTTCTGTAGATCTATTAATTCGATCCCTCTTCGCGCTTGGGGTCACTAAATCCGAACTTGCCAAAATGCTCGTATCGCAATAGGTCGGTCATCCAGGAACGAGCTATTTAGAGCAGGTATGAGATAATTCGGAGATTTTTGAAATGTCGCACAATGCGATCAACATAAGGAGCCAGAACCATGGAACGGAGAGAAGTCCGCTGGGAACGCATGTTTCCCGATGAATTGGAAGCCGCTTTTGAGAATTGTCCTGTGGTGTATTTGCCCTATGGCCTGTGTGAACCCCACGGGCCAGTGAACGCCCTGGGTCTGGATGCGTTGCGGGCACACGGGGTGGTGTGCCAGGCAGCCGGGTCCTTCGGCGGCATTGTAGCACCTCCCGAATACTGGCACTGCCACGAGTCGGGAGGCTACGGGACCTGGGCACACGAACGGGTGGGTGATGTTCGCCCCTGGCTTACAGCAGTGCCACCGTGGATTTTTTTAAAAAATCTCTGCTATCACATCCGGGCCGTCGATGCTCTCGGTTTTCACGTGGCCGTGCTCTTCTCGGGACACTCGGGACCACACCGCCTGGACGTACCCGTTGTACTGGAAATCCTCCAGCAGCACGTTTCCGTCCGGCTCTATTCTCTTATGAGTATGGGCACAGGGGAATCCCGTTTCAAAGACGACCGGGGCATGGGAGGCCACGCAGGAAGAGGGGAAACGTCGCTGCTGTGGGCGGTAGCCCCAGACTGCGTAGATCTATCCCGCCTTCCCGGACCGGACGAGCCAGGACCTCATTTCGCCCAGGGCGATTATGTGGATACATCCAGTCGGCGAGCGGGGGAAGAAATGGCGGCTGATACGGCGGAACATATCTCTGAAAAAACAAGAGAACTCCTAACGGAATACGATCGGTTAAAACCCGATCACACCCCGCTGACCTACGGGCAGATTGAGCGTATATGGGACGAGGAGATCCGCCCCCGGATGAAAGATTTCGCTTCTATGCAGAATGGGGATGAAGCACCCCCTGAAGACTCCCGCTGGTATGCCAACTGGCGAGTGCCGGATCTGGGTTAGAACAGAGGTGGATATAAGCAGGGAATGTGTAAAACCAGGGATCGGACCAGGATCAAGTTTGCCTGTTTGCCTAACAGTCCACCGCAACACGATTCCCCGTAACAATAGATTCCTGAATGGCCATCGCGATGGCTGTTGCAATCAGTGATCGCCTTTCAGGAGTTCTCGCAACCGCCGTGTTCCGATCTTCGAGGCTCACTGTGGCCATGTTCAAGTTCCGTTTATCGCAGCTTCGGCCTGTCGAAGCTGATCCATGACCCATCCGAAGTCCGGGGCCTCGCCGAGGATCATACCCTGCATGGCTCGGTAGTCTTGTTCGATCACCTTGCGCAGTTCCACTTGAGGAACCAGTCTCACCGATCCTGGAACCGCTTCTTCGAACCGCTTCCAGGCCTGCCGAAATGCGACGAGGTTGTGGTTCCGAACCGCGTCCAGCAGGTCGGTGTCGACTAAGGCAGACCTCCCGACTTCCGTCGCCGTGATCACCGCAACATCGTAGTAGTGACGCGAAATGCGATCCTTGTCAGTTGGCAGGCGCCCGGCGTCCCGGTATCCGCAATATGCGCCATGCAGGATCAGCAACTTCTCCCAATAGGTGCGCTCGGGCGCGATCACACGAATGCCTGCCGCTGTGAACGACCAGTCAGGGAGTTCATCGGCGATATAGGGGGTGACCGTGCAGTGCTGGCTGGGGTCAAGCGCCGACCTCGCTCCCGCCTCGATCTTCACACGCGGGGCCACATAGGTGACGTCCCCGCTTGGAAAGAGGGTTGGGTACTCAATGAAGAGCGTCTGTCCGTCGACATCGCCTTCATCCGGAACGATCTGACAGCCAGTCGAGAGTTCGTCGATCCGACTCGCCAGAGCAGTCCGCAGGGGCCCATGGATGTATCCGCTGCACGACGCCCTGAGTTCCTTGAACAGCGCGGTCCGTTTCTTGTTCGACAGTTGGGTAGCTACGGTCGGGTCGCGCTCCCCTTTGAAGCCAAGGCCGTCGCGGAACACCACGAGGTCAATGTCCTCGGAAAATCGCTTGATGAGTCCGAAGGCCTTGGACAGCGACGTCCCACCCTTGAAAAGCAACCTTGGATGCCCCTCGGGACGCCGATTGAACAGCGTGTCGAGAACCAGGCAAACCCAGAAGTCCTTTTCCACATAGCTCGGCAACGTATCGAGGCGGGCTGCCGCTGCTTCAAGAACGTCCCGCCTGTCCTGCTCCGGTAGGGCGAGGAACGATTCAAAGCCCCTGGTCATACGGCAACGGCCTGGTCGCTCGCGATGCTACGCGCCAGCGGCAACGCCCAGCCGGGAAGATCGCGGCTGTTGTGCAACAGATCGAGCTTCACCTCGTCGGGAAGATGGCGACTCAGCGTCGAAACGATCTCGCCGTCCGCGGCTGCGCGGGGACCCAGCCACCGCAGCGCCTGAACCACCGGCGCGGCGGGTCTTCCCGCCCACCGCATGACACTTGGGCCAGCGTGCCGGAACCGGACAGTTCTTCCGTCGATCTTGAGGGTCCTGGAGTGGCCATCCGTCACGTAGCTGACCTTCGCGGGCACGGCGTTGGTGAGACCCAGTTGATTCGCGGCCACCAATCCATCCGGCATGATCCGCACGCCATCCCGCCGTGCCAGTGCTGCGATGGCCGCACCCAGATCGACGGGCGCGGGTCGATTCAGCACATTGCTGATCCTCGGCATGTCGTACAGGCCGTGGCCCACCCGGCGCAGCCGTCCCGCCTTAACGAGACGCGACAAGGCCTGATCAACGGCCTCGCGGCTGCCGAGGTCCAGGAAGTCCTTCGGCGTGCACACCCACCTTCCGCTATCGTGGACGGACACCCTCTGCATGATCTTGTCGGCGATTCCGGTCATTGGACTACATCCCTCGCATTCAGATGTCTCTTGATACTGATGTCAGAAATCTATACTATTTATCTTACTATGTCAAGGAGGGGACGCCTTCAGGAGGGAAGTCCGGGTCGGCCCAGCGACGCGGTGATTTTCAACTTGGAGGGACCGACAATTATGCAGATCTTTCGCGCCCAGGCAACCAGAATTTGAACACAAATAGAGGAGATGAATGATGCGGAATTATCAAGGGGATATTACGGACCTTCGCGTAGTTCGCCGAGTTGAGCAGCATCCGCAGTCCTGGCGAGTGTGGCAACCGGTCATTATTCAGGGGCACAAGAAGAGGCATCTCATTGTGGCCTTCGGAGCGATGATCAACGGCAAGAAAGACATTCGCCAAATGCCAAATCGGAGACGCAATAAGATTCGAGTTTGGACCAGTCGAATTCTACGCCGATTCCCGGATCATCAGGCGCAATCGCCCGGTGGTTTTCGATCTTCAAAGGACGCTTCGTGTACTCGTCAATTGGAAAGCTATGGTATTCCATCCAACCTGCATTGGGTTGCGCCGAAACCAGGCTGACGTGCAACTCCTGCATGCCGTGAGAGCATATTGGGACTTCATACTTACGCGACAATTCGGCAACCTTCAGCCAGCCGGTAATCCCCATACAATTGGAAGCATCAGGCAAAATATATGAGAGCTTAGCCTGTTCAAAGGCGTAGCCAAATTCATGTATCGTATGAAGGTTCTCGCCCATTGATAGAGGCACTCCCGTAGCATCGGCAATCACAGCATAACCCAGATAGTCGTCTGGAAGCGTAGGCTCCTCAAACCACAGGATATCGAACGCCTTAAATCGGTTAGCTGCCTCAATAGCGTACTCGACGCTCATCGAGTAGTTCGCATCGACCATGAAAGCAATATCGGGACCGATAAGCTTTCGAACCGCCTGGACCCGATCTACATCTTCATCAAGGGTGGGTTGCCCAACCTTGATCTTGACCCCGTTGAAGCCCTTGTCGAGATAGCGACGGATGTTATCGAGAAGTTTCGGGAGTGGAAAATTCAGATCAATGCCTCCGCCATAGGCCTTGCAACTCGCACGCGCGCCACCCGAGACTTTCCACAGGGGCAGGTCTTTGCGTTTGCAGCGGATATCCCAAAGTGCGATGTCGATCGCCGATATCGCAAATGACGAGACCCCGCCGCGACCGACGTAATGGATATACCATTCGCACCACTCGTTGATCTCTTCCACATCCGTGCCATCCCTGCCAATCAACCTGGGAGCCAGATCCGCGTCAATCATGGCTTTAATCGACCTGCCACCGCGACCACCGGTATAAGTGTACCCAGTTCCCTCGTACCCATCCTTAAGTGCTATCGTAACGGTAATCAATTCAAAGTGACTATGGTCGCCATGCTTGGCATCGACAAGCACCTCCGCCAATGGCACTTCAAACAGCCGCGTTCTTATCTTAACGATTTCGCTCATATTTCTACCGTCCCTACCCCAGGTAATCCACCTCCACATCCCCAATCGTCAAATTGCTTGAAAACGTCACGCGACCTATGTCTTCGAGCTCGAACCAAATCTCCAGTTTGCCGTCCCCCGCTTCAAGCTCGAATCGTCCTGTATTCTCTCCCGCAGCCAGTGGGCTTCTCTGAGTATTCCCCTGCCACTGAACCCCGAGGGCACCCGCGCCATTTAGCGACTCACGGTTGATTCGAAGCTCATAGGTTCCGCTCTGTTCGATCTTCACACGCCAGCCGTGTGGTAGTTCGGATATGTATTCTGAATCCTGATAGCGACACAGTGTGAGAGGATTCTCGGCCGAATTCCCAATGTGAATGACCCCCGCCTGCCAATCCGAAGCCACATCGTCGAACCAGGCGTCGTAGTCTTTCTTCATCTGCTCTACAAGATCGGGCATCTGGCCACTTAGCTCTTTCTCTTCGCCAGGGTCGTCTTCAAGATCGTACAGCTCCATCACAGGGTCTGTCGAAGAAGTCTCAAAATCCCATTGTCCACAGGTACTGGGATAACCTAACCACTTGTAGCGTTGGGTGATCGCCGCACAGTTGTGGTACTGTCGCGGGCGGCTCCCTCGGTGTGTCTGAATGAAAAGTGTGCGATTGTGCCATTCCACTTCATGACCTCGAATCAGGGGAGTCAGATCCACGCCATCCATCCTGAGGTCAGAGGGGGAATCCATGTTACAAAGCGACAACAAAGTGGGCAGAACATCGATGTGTGAGGCAATCTTGTCGGTTTTGAAACCAGCCGGCATCCCTTTCGGCCACCTTGTGAAATATGGAACTCGAATCCCGCCTTCGTACACGTCTCCTTTTTCGGACCTGAGTCCGGCATTGTACCTGCCGCCCGCGGGACCGTGGTCGGACGTAAAGATGATTATTGTATTTTCATCCAGACCGAGACGTTCCAGTAGTTCCATGAGTCGCCCAATATTATCATCGATATTCTCGACCATCCCATAGATTCGTGCGACGCTGTCATCCAGACCCATCTCGCGATAGGGATCCGCATATTCGTCACTGATCTCGAGAGGATTGTGCGGCGCGTTCGTCGGAATGTAGATAAAAAAAGGCTCGCTTTGATGTTCCTCGATGAACGCGAGGGCCTCGTCAAAGAAGACATCCGTGCAGTACCCTTTCGCCTGGAATTCTTCCCCTTCTCGCCACAGAAGTGAGTTAAAGTAGCTGTTTGGCCTTACGGGGGGTTGCCCGATCCCTCCTCCTTTGTGCCACACGGCTTTCTCAAATCCCTGGTCCATTGGCCTCATTGGGTAATTGTCACCGAGATGCCACTTCCCAAAAATCCCAGTGCGGTACCCGGCATCTCGAAACAGCTCGGCGGCAGTGACCTCATCGCCCGACATTAATGCACCCCCTCGAGACGTGTGTAGAATTCCGGTTCGATAGAAATACCGCCCGGTCATCAATGCGGCTCGAGAAGGCGAACAAAGCGGATTCCCGTAGAATCGGTCAAACGCTACCCCTTCATTGGCCAAACGATCCATATATGGCGTCCTGACCTGGTCATTCCCGTGTACCTCCACAGTTCCGTACCCCTGATCGTCCGTAATGATAAGAACGACATTGGGCCTGTTTTTCTCATTCATAATGCCTCACAGTTGTAAGTTTACCCCGCTATGAGGTCGATGGACTGCATCTCGCTTTCAGATAAGGACCAGTCAAAAACATCGAGATTCGCCTGGAGATGTTCTCTGGAACTCGCTTTGGGAATAACGATCATGCCTTTTTGCACCAGCCACTTGAGGGCGACGTGTGCAGAGGTCTTGCCGTGGGTGCGGGCGATATTCAGCAAGACGGGATCCCGAAGAATATCTTTTTTTCCCAGAGGGGAATACGCAGTCACCACGACATCGTTTTCCAGGCACCATTGCAGAACATCTCGCTGTTCGTAGCCCGGATGGTATTTGATCTGATTGACGCTGATAGGCGCTGCAGAAAGGGACCGGGCGCGTTCCATTTGTTCGACCGAAAAGTTGCTAACCCCAATACTTCTCGCTTTGCCCGCGTCGAAAACCTCGTTGAAAGCGCGAATAGTTCCCTCCATCTGCACAGTTTCGTTGGGCCAGTGGACGAGCAACAGATCCACATAGTCCATCTGGAGATATTCGAGAATATCGTCAGCTTGTTTTAGCGCAATGTCATATTGCAGATAATCTCTACCAACTTTGGAGGTAATAAAAAGTTGCGAACGGTCAGTACCTGCCTCCCGCAGGGCTTCGCCGATTTCGCGCTGGTTCTGGTAGATCCAGGCGGTATCGAAATGCGTATAGCCCAGTTCAAGTGCCTGTTTTATGACCTGTTTGCATTGATTGCCTCTCATCGGCCAGGTACCGAGGCCAACAACAGGCATTGTATCGCCCGAAAGCAGTGTCAGAGATTCCATTGTTTATCCTCATTATAAAAATTAAGTCTCATTCGTACCGCAGCGATTCAACGGGATTGGCCATGGCGACTTTGACCGCTTGATAGCTCACGGTGAGGCAAGCGATAATCAAAGAGAGAACGCCGGCAAAAACAAAGACGCGCCACCCCAGATATGTGTGGTAGGCAAAATCATTTAACCATTCGTTCATATAGTGATAAGCCAGCGGCGCGGCCAGTGCAAAGGCGACGACGACCAGTCTGATGAACTCTTTGGAGAGCAGAATGACGAGATTGGGGATAGATGCGCCGAGAACTTTTCTAATACCGATTTCCTTGGTGCGTTGTTCGGCGGTATAAGATGCCAGGCCAAACAGCCCCAGGCAAGAAATAAAAATGGCGAAAATTGCAAAAAAAGTTGTCAGAGTGCCCATCGTGCTTTCGTTGCGATACATGCTTTCAAACTGTTCGTCCTGAAAAGAAAATTCAAAAGGACGGTTGGCATTGAATTTCTTAAATGCCCTTTCAATACCCGCAATAGCCTCAGCCGTTTGTCCCGCGGCTATACGCACAAATAAAAACTCGGTACGGGCGGGACTCAGAAGAATAATCAGCGGTTCGATGGCGGTGTACAGTGATTGAAAATGGAAATTTTTAACCACGCCAATAATCGGACCTTCGCGATTAAACCGCAGACGGGTGCCAACCGGGTTTTCCATGCCCATAACCTGAGCCATTTCTTCATTCACGATAAAACTTCTGAGATCGCCGGGAAAATCTCTGGAAAATTCGCGCCCGTGAACAAGCTCCATGTGCAGGGTATTGACCACATCGTAGTTGGCCTGTAACCTGTGAAAAATATGTTCTGAATTGGGGTCTCTACCCTCCCACATAGCATTTGTTCCGGTACTCGTTACCCTGAGTGGATTGTGTCCGGTACTGGTCACACCGACAATGCCTGGCTGTCGCAAAAGTTCGTGTCTGAAAGCCTCATACTGCCTCTTAGCTGCCCCTTCCAACCTTATATACACCAGATTATCGCGGTCAATCCCCAGATCTTTATTTCGCATATACGCAATCTGTTCATAAACCGTCAGCGTGCCGATAATGAGCAAAATAGAAAGACCAAATTGGAACACCACCAGCACCCGGCGCAACTGACTTGAACCCGACCCCGGTGTAAAAGTACCGCGCAAAACAATGACAGGATCAAAATTGGAAAGATAAAAAGCGGGATAGCTTCCCGCGAGCAACCCGGTTACAATCGCAATGCCAAAAAAAATCAGAAGAATCTCGATACTGAAAAGATCGATCGTGAGCGTCTGATTAATCAAATCGCTAAACGACGGCAAAGCCAAAATGACCATGATCAGCGCCAGAATTGCAGCGAACATGGTCATCATGAGCGATTCTCCCATAAACTGTCCAATCAGAATGGTTTTATGCGCCCCAACAGCCTTGCGAATCCCAATTTCCCGGGCGCGCTGCGTAGAACGCGCAGTCGATAAATTCATAAAGTTAATACTCGCAATCAGGATGATAAACACCGCCACGACAATAAACATCCGCACATAGTCAATCCGACCACCAACCAGTTTGCCATTCCTGTAGTCGGAATAAAGATGCATATCCAGATAGGGTTGTAAAAAAGCATCGCTTGTAACCGTCTTATCATTCTCTTTAATAATATTTTTTATCTTGGCATTGAATTGATCGATATTGACATCCTTTTGCAACTGAACGTACAGCCGGAGATGATTTGTCGTCCACTGAGAAAAACTGCGTTTATTGGCCAAATAAGATGCCATTGGCAAAATACAGTCATATCTCTGCGTCGAATTTACGGGCATGTTTTCATAAACCCCGGTCACCTTAAAACTTTTGTTATCGTATTGCATCAACGCGTGCGTACTATTCACCACAAAGATCTGCCCCATCGCAGTACTTCTCCAATCCTCCCCGAAATACTTCTCGGCCAGTCGCTCTGAGATGGCGATGTTATTCGGTTCCGAAAGCGCGGTTTCGGGATCGCCCAGGATGAGGGGAAAGGTGAAAATCTCAAAAAAGGCCGGTCCAGCGTGATATCCGCGCTCCCGAAAAGTCTGTTTCCCCTGTGTCAAAAGCATGGGCTGAGTCCAGGTCACAAGCACAGTTTCGGTAACTTCTGGATATCGCTCTTCCAGCAATTTGGCACTCGGCTGGGGTATGGAAGACAAAGTCGAGATTTTATTCATGCCGTGATGATTCCGCATGAGACGATAGATTCGGTCGCCTTCCACATGGAATTGATTGTAGCTGAGTTCGTGGGCGATCCACATAAAAATTAAAAAACTACAGGTCAGGCCCACAGAAAGGCCCGCAATATTAATGATGGAATGGGTTTTTTGCCCCAAAAAATTGCGGATCGCGATTGTGATATAATTCTTAAACACGGGGTTCTCCTGTTCAGGTGTAAGTGCGAATTATTATAATAAATTCAGACACAATATCCAATCTTTACGCAACATTCTATGGACTTGCAGTTTATTCCAACCTATATTTGGACCAATCGAGTGCGCTATTAATGTGTGAGGTTTTAAAACGATGAACAAAAAAAATCATTTATCATCGCCGCAAATGCGCCTGTCGTTTGGCGAAGAAAAAAAAATTCGGCGCGAAGACAATATCACCGTGAGATGTATGCTATGCGACAAGCGATTTTCTCAGCCGCGCTGGTATGTTGAAAAGGGCATGCGCTCCCTATTTTGCAGCAACAAATGCAGAACCCATTGGGAATCTGATGAGGATTTTGAACTCGTGCTGGAAGGCCGCCCAGAGTATCGCGGGGGAAATTGGAAAATTCAGGCGGACAAGGCGCACGCGCGCGATGGATTTTGTTGCGCGTCTTGCGGGATTACAGAAGACGCTCTCGGACGACAAATGGATGTGCACCACAAAATACCGTACCGGCTTTTCGACTCGCCAAAAGAGGCAAATAAACTGAGCAATCTGATCAGCCTATGCCCTTCATGCCACAGGAAGATGGAACGCACTGGACGGGCAGATATGCCGTTATTTGATCGCGTCAAACACCGGTCACAGCGGTCTCAATAAAGATCGTTATAGTAGCGCGTTTGGTTCGCCAAATACGCGCTCGCACACCTGCCCAACGCGTTCTCTATAACCTTCGGGTGCAAAAATGTAGAATTTCCAGAGCCGTTCATACTGGTCTTCCACGACCTTTACATCAAAAGGCGGATTGTCGGGGGGATCGTTCAGGCGGCTCAAGCCATTGCGCGTGACAACGCGCACACGCGCTTCTTTGATGGCCGAGATATCTGAGCAATAGAGAATAATTTGATCGGGATTGATGGTTACAGCATCGGCAATTTGTCGCTCAACTTGCTGTCTATTCTCGACAGATCGATTGTAGGTGGCGATCAATTCATCGCGTCCTCTGCGCCCCACTTCGGCAGTCGAAATCATATAGGCTCGTTTGAGCAAACGCCGTTCGCAAACGCCGTTGATCAGGCGGCCAATGCGCGGATCTTTATAGCAGAGCAAGAGGTGAAACAGAGCGTCGTCCGTCAGGGTGTAGAGATCGGTTTCAGCAAGACCGTGTTCGGTGGCGATTTCGACGGCTTTGGCAATCATAGCACCCGATACCACTTTGGCGTGGTGATAATAAACTCGCTCGGTGAGAAAATAGCGCAACCGCAACAAGTGCAGCAACTCGGTGCGCGTGCTGAGACGGGTCAAATCAATTGCAAGACTTTCATTGGCAAGCATAAAGGTGCTAAAAATTCGGTCGTCATAATCCTGGCGCAGGCCTGCAAAATACGCATCGCGACGCAAATAATCGAGTAAGTCGGCATCGATGGTGCTGGACACAATCTGCTGCATCCATGCCGGTGAAAACGATTTGTCCGTAAGCAGAGAAACCACCGTATCGCGCAGGCCCGAAGCATCGAGTGCTTGCGCGATTTCTGTTTGCGATAAGAAGTGTTTCATGCGAGCGGCTGTGTCATGGCGTGGAAAAAGCTTGCGTTCATCTTCAAACGTATGCCCAAAGGGCAAGTGGGAGATGTCGTGAACCAGCGCGGCCAGTGCGACTGCATCGGCCTGCTCGGGTTTGATTTGCGCACCGCCACGTCTCAAGACATCGAGCACGCGACGCGACATAGCCGTTGTTCCCAGCGAGTGTTCAAATCGCGTGTGTACGCAACCGGGATAAACCAGATATGCCGATCCTGTTTGTCGCACACCGCGCAGACGTTGCATTTGTCGCGTGTCCATAACCCGGCGTTCGAATTCATTAAAGGACATATCGCCGTGAACGGGATCGCGGATAATCATTTTGTGCTCCCGATGAGTTGTGGAATTGTCCATTGACAGCCAGACTACGCCATGATATTTTGCACATTGAGTATTTACAGCCTCGCCCACAACGGGCTATATAACCTTATCACTCTCAATGCATTTGAGGAGGTCCAATGGCCGATGCATATACGCCAAAAAAAGAAGATAAATTTTCATTTGGTTTGTGGACAGTGGGAAATCCCGGCCGCGACCCCTTTGGCGACCCAACGCGGCGACAACTTGCGCCCGAACGGATTGTGCAACGCTTGAGCGAACTGGGCGCGTGGGGCATTAACCTGCACGACAACGACCTCGTACCAATTGATGCCACACCGCAGCAGCGCGATAAAATTGTGAGCGATTTCAAAAATGCACTAAAAAATTGCGGCATGGTCGTGCCCATGGCAACCACCAATACATTTTCTCATCCCGTATTTAAGGATGGGGGCTTTACGTCCAACGATCCCAAAATTCGCGCTTATGGCTTGCAAAAAATTATGCACGCCATTGATTTAGGCGTCGAATTGGGTGCAAAAACCTATGTATTTTGGGGCGGACGCGAAGGCGCCGAATGCAATGTGGCGAAAGATCCCATCGACGCCCTCAAACGCTACCGCGATGGCTTAAACTATTTGTGTGATTACGTGCGCGACCAGAAATACGATTTGAATTTCGCGCTCGAGGCCAAACCCAATGAACCGCGTGGCGATATGTACTTTCCCACAACCGGGCATTATCTGGCGTTTATCGAAACATTAGATCACCCCGAGATGGTAGGCGTCAACCCGGAAGTTGCACACGAACACATGGCGGGATTAAATTTCCACCACGGCGTGGCGCAAGCACTCGAGGTGGGCAAACTTTTCCATATTGACTTAAACGACCAGCGTTTTGGTCGCTATGATCAGGATTTTCGGTTTGGCTCAGAGGATTACAAAAGTGCCTTTTTGCTCGTGCGCTTGCTCGAGAACAACGGTTATGCGGGTCCGAGACACTTCGACGCACACGCATTTCGCACAGAAGACGAAGAAGGGGTATGGGATTTTGCCGCAGGGTGTATGCGTACGTACAATATCTTAAAAGAAAAAACGACACAATTTGAATCAGATGCTGAAATTCAGGGGATTTTGCAAGAAATCGGAAACCACAACCCCGAATATGAACAGCATCTGGGCAAATACAGCCGGGAAAAATCGCAGGCACTCAAACAAGTGCAATTTGACATCGATGCAATGGGACGCGTTGGATTGGGCTATGAGCGTCTGGATCAGTTGCTGGCCGAACTGCTATTGGGGGTGCGATAGCCGGTCGCTTGCCCGGCGAATCACCGAATACCAATAATCGATCCGCCACCGCCACCGCCGCCACCGCCGCCGCCACCGCCGCCACCGCGACTGCTCGAACCTCTGCTTCTGCCTCTTCTACTACCCGAGATCGATCGGGTGTAATAGCGCGCCTTGACAACTTTATCGGGCAAAAGGTCAGAGGTGAGATCTCGGCTGTCGGCATCGAGATCCCAGTAATTGTCAATTTTGTATCGCTTGCCGTGTTCATCCGTAATTTCAATTGCAGGCGGTTCATTGCCCTTTAGTGCGTCTCGTCCCAAAATGCGGAAAGTATATTCGCCATCATCGGTGTCAACAGTCCACTGACTGCCCGTGCCTTTGGATACGACGGAAGTTATGGCGCTGATGGTCGGGACAAAATAGATGGCTTTGAGTTCGGCTTCGAGCAAATTGCGCGAGGCCGTGTCGAGTATTTTGGGATTCTCAATAATGCCAATTTCGTGCCCCAATTCATCCATCAAGCTGACAAATTGATCGGGATTGCTTTGGGGAAACGCGCGGGCCACGCGATCGACAGATGTGGTCTTTCCGTGGATAAGAGCTTCGATTTTATCGCCGTTTTTTTTGAGCGATACAGCAGCGGGATCGAGATCCATGATATTCTCCTGATTAAGGAAGCGATCAGTAGTCAGCAAAACAAGCAGCGATATTCCGTTACTTCGTTGTACTGTGCGTAGGGGTGGAAGGGCAGGAGCTGATAGCTTAATTATACAGTCATATTTCCATTATGTCAAAAAGACAAACGCGGGAGTTGTGCCGATGTATGAGACTGTCTTGTTATTTGGACCCCCCGGTGCTGGCAAGGGCACATGGGGGAGTGTGTTAAAACAAATTCCAGGTTTATACCATTTTTCAAGTGGCGATATGCTCAGGGCACTGGACGTCAATAGCCAGCCAGGGGAAATGGCTCTGGCGAGCATACGCAAAGGCGAGTTGGTGCCCGATGAATTTGTCGTTGCACTGTGGCGAGAACGCATGCAGCGCCTGGTTGATTTTGGTGATTTTAAGCCCAACGAACAGACATTGATTTTAGATGGAATACCGCGTACACTGGCCCAGGCTCAAATGGCCGATAAAAACTTAAATGTAAAATTGATCATGGTATTGGATTGTCCAGACCGGAATGTACTGGTCAAACGCCTTTTTGGGCGCGCGCTCGTCGCATACCGCATTGATGACGCAAATGAACAAATTATTCGCAAAAGATTCGACGTGTACGACCGTCAAACAATTGCTGTATTGGAGCATTATCCCAAAGGAATCGTACAACAAATTGATGTATCACAACCTTCGCCAAAAATTTTGAGGGATATCGGTCAGACCCTGGTCGATTTTTTACATACATGAGTGTGCAATTTTCCCGCGTGCTCTTCATTGCGAATCCGCATGCAGGTGTGCAACGCAATATTCGACCTCGCGTGATTGCCGCGTGTAAAAAAGCGGGAATGGATTTTGCTATTGAAGAGACGCAGTATGCGGGGCACGCTACAGAATTGGCAACAGGCGCATCCGAAATGGGGTTCGATCTGGTGGTAGCTATTGGTGGCGATGGCACCATTAACGAAGTTGGACGCGCACTACTCGGCACAGAGATGCCCCTGGGAGTGGTACCCGCTGGATCGGGCAATGCGTTTGCGCGTGCGTTAAATTTATCTTTTGATCCGGCAAAAGCCTGTCGCGCCTTTATTCAGCCAGAGATTCGAAAACTCGATGTGGGGCGCGTGGGCAATGCCCTGTTTTTTTCTTCGGCGGGTATTGGCTTAGATGCAGAGATTGCCCATCGGTATGCAAATCGGACGGGGCGCCGCGGATTCTTGCCCTACCTGGTGCTCACCGCGCTGTCGCTTCTCTCATATCGCCCTCAGACATTGCGGTTGAAATTGGATTCTGACGGTGAAATTGAGCGCACGCCTTTGTTCGTTGCCATTGCCAACATACCGCACTACGGAGGTGGCGCAACCATTGTCCCCCAGGCAATGCCAGATGATGGGCTTCTCGATGTGTGCGTGTTTACGCATCCGGGGTGGATTCGCCTGGTATTGAATACCTATCGACTTTTTAATGGCACTTTTGACCGAATGCCCGGCGTCGAGATATTTCGGGCTCAAAAAGTCCATATCGCGCGCGAGAAAAGCGATTGGTTTCAATTTGATGGCGAAGTAGAGAATGGCCCAAAAGAACTGATGTTTGAAATTATGCCCGATGCGCTAACGCTGGTCACAGCAGGACAATAGCGCATGAGGCTCTAAGATTGAATTACAGCAAAAGCTGTTAAACGTCCCACAAAAAGGAGGAATACCATGGGTTGCCTAACTGCCGAGCAGATTGCACAGTTTGAAGAAGAAGGATATCTGGTGGTGGAGGGCGTGTTGGATCCGAAAACCGTGTTGGATCCTGTGATTGAAGAGTACACAGAAGTACTCGACAATTTGATACGCGATCTTTACGAGCGAGAAGAAATTTCTTCTTTGTTCGAGGATCTCGATTTTGCCGAGCGATTTATCGCGGTCTGTATTGAAACAGGTGATGTACACAAACAGTATTTCGATTTTTCGCTACCATTTCAAAACGTGAAGTCCGACACACCTTTCTGGACGGGACAGGCAGTTCTCAATGCCTTCACGGCTGAATCCCTACTCGATTGTGTGGAATCGCTCATCGGTCCAGAAATTTACTCGAATCCCGTACAACATGTGCGGATTAAACCGCCCGAGCATATTTTGCCCAAAAACCAGTTTGGAAATCCGATTTTGGGAGAAACGATCTGGCACCAGGATCAGGGCGTGGTTGTACCAGAAGCAGATGAGACAAATATGTTGACAGTGTGGTTTGCACTCGAAGACGTCAATCTTGAACAAGGTCCTCTAAAAGTCGTGCCCGGCAGCCACAAACACGGGCTTTTGACGCACTGTTCGTCGTATTTTGGGAATGGTCCCAAAACAGCGGGCGGGCGGCAAATACCCGAATCGCTGTTTGAAGCCGAACGCATGACACCACTGCCGGTCAAACGAGGAGATGTCATTTTTCTTCCCAAGTGCACAGTACACGGATCGCTGCCCAATGTGAGCGATAAAATTCGCTGGAGTTTTGATCTGCGTTATAACCCCATCGGTCAGCTGACCGGACGCGAGGCATTTCCGGGCTTTGTCGCACGCAGCCGCAAACATCCCGAGCGCGAATTGAGAAATGCAAAAGTGTGGACACAAATGTGGTTGGACACCCGAAAGGCGATGTCGATGGTCAATCAGGACGGGCAGACCGATGTTCTGTTCGGGCGGTGGAAGGAAGGCCATCCCGATTGTGCCTGAAAAATTACGCGAGATACAGGAGGACAATATGGTCGGTTTTGGCGTTATTGGCCTGGGCATGGGGCGCAACAGGGCGCGGTTGATTAAAGAGACAGCCGGTGCAGATTTAAAGGTCGTGTGCGATCTGCACGGCGATCTGGCTGAGGAAGTGGCACAGGAATTAGAGACGGATTGTGTTGTAAATACAGAACATATGTTTGCGCGAGATGATGTAGATGTAGTAATGGTGATGACGCCGAGCGGCAAACATGCCCAGGTGGGCATTGAAGCGGCAAAAGCGGGCAAGCATGTAATTACCACCAAGCCCATGGATGTGAGCACCGAAGCGTGTGATCGGCTCATTGCGGCTTGTGAAGATGCCGGCGTATTGTGCGGTGTGGATTATCAAAGCCGATACGTGGATGGCAATGTCAAGGTGGCAACCGCAATTCGGGAAGGCTGGCTGGGCAAGATGATATTGGGTGAAGTGCGTTTTAAGTGGTTTCGATCTGACGACTATTTTTTACACGATGATGGTTGGCGCGGGACATGGGATATGGATGGCGGCGGCTCATTGGCCAACCAGGGCGCACATCTGCTCGATGTATTGAGCTGGTTTATGGGCGACCCGGTTTCTGTGTACGGCGAAATCGACATTGTAAATCACGAGATTGAGACCGAAGACATAGGACTGGCAATCCTGAATTTTGAGAACGGGGCAAAAGGCACAATTCTGGGCACTACGACCTTTCCTCAGAGTGTGTATTTCAGCGCAGAGGTACACGGAACAGAAGGCGGTATTTTGCTGCACGATGTTTTGAATGGAGAGATGACGGTTTACGGCAAAGGGCTTCAGGAAAAACTCGACAGCGTCGAAAATAACGTTCACAGCATTGTCGAAGACGTGGTCAATGCCGTGACCAGAGGAACGCCGCTATCTGTAGATGGACGCGAAGGCCGCCGCACGGTAGCACTCCTCGAAGCGGTCTATCAATCTGCCCGAGAAGGCAAGCCCCTGAAGTTTAAGTGATCCTGTGTCCGCGCGTCCCTGTCTGCGTGCGACGCACAGGCAAGGTCTTTGGATCGGGCTTGTCTCCACCCCCTTATCCTACCAATCTGTCTCTTTTTTCATTGAAGTATTAAATTTTTAATTGACATTCACTTTCTTTTTTTTCATATTTGTTTTGGAAGTATTAATTATTTAATAGTGAGGTCTCTATGGGCAGACGAAGATCCCCTACTCTGACAGATGCCGAACTGAGATTGATGCAGGTGCTTTGGGACCGCGGCTCGGCTACAGTGAGCGAGGTTGTCAATACACTTGCGGGACGTGAATCTCCGGCGTATAGCACGGTATTGACAATATTGCGCATTCTGGAACAGAAGGGGTATTTGCGGCATGAAAAAGAAGGCAGGGCATTTGTGTATTATCCAATCGTGGGGCGGGAGGATGCACAACGAAGCGCCATTCGGTATCTGATGAGTCGTTTTTTCGACAATTCACCAGAAACTCTGGTGCTCAATCTGGTGGAAAATGAAGAACTCGATGCGCAAGATCTCGCCCGCATTCACAAAATGATTCAGCGGGCAGAGGAGGATGAAACATGATGGGCGAATGGATTGATACCATTGCCCGGCTCAGCGTGTTTTATCTGCTGAATGGGATCTGGATGGGATTGTTGGTTGCAATAATTGTAGCAGGGCTTTCGCGTTTGTGTGTGCCTGCGTTTTTATTGCACCGCCTGTTGTGGGTCGCCGTGATTGGTGTGGTGATTATGCCTCTGTTTCTCGTCACACCTGGACGATACGATGCCGCAGATGAATCGGACGCAACGATTCTCCCAACCAGAGTTCTGGATACCAATCTTGTCAGTGAGACATTACAACCACAAATTGCAACGCCTGTGAAAACCCGGTCGATCTTTTCCTGGCCGATTGCCGTCTGGATTTTATGGCTGGCCGTTGCCACTGCAATGCTCGGGCGCATTGCAGTGGGATATTGTCAGATGATTCGGTTGAAGCGATCTGGAAAGTGGGCGGGCAAGGATCTTCAGGCTCGGTTTGAGCGGTGCAAACGCAGATGGATTGGCGCAGTGGATGTTGGTTTGCGAATTTCAGATGCTGTTGCCAGCCCCGCAGTGCTGGGTATTTCTCGCCAGGTCGTTCTCATACCACAACATCTCATACCGCGACTGTCAGCGCATGAACTGGAACAAATTCTCAAGCATGAAATCGCGCATGTTCAACGCAGAGATGCCCTGGGCATTCTGGTACAACGCCTCGTGGAAGTTTTTTTCTGGTGCAATCCGGGCATCTGGTGGCTGAGTCGGCAACTGTCACTAACGCGAGAAATGGCCTGCGATGATTATGCCACGCATTACGGTCACAATGCACGTGATTATGCGATCTGTCTGACGCGCCTGACAGAGATGATTGGCAGGGTGCGTCCAATAGGTTTGGGCATTATAAATCGCCATCCAAATCTGGTAAAGCGGTTTGAATATCTGCTCAGCAAGCGCCGCCCATCGCTGTCGCACTGTGCAATCTGGCTTGCGATATTTCTATTTGTCGGTGTCATTGCTGTAAAAATCGGTCCTCTCATTGATGTGCCCGGTCGCGCAGAAGCCCATCTGAAAATTGCACGGTGGAGTAAACCGCTGGCAGATGTGCTTATCGGCAATCCGCTGCCCCGGGGCATTGGACTAACCAGTAAAGTTGTGGTTGTGGCCGATGAGGCTCACCGAGAAGTGTTAAAACCAGTATTGGAAGATTTACTGTTAGATCCAGTGTTGACGCCGCAGCCCGAGTACGTGTTTGACCTCGTGTATGTTTCTCCTGAAGCGTTTCGGGAGTTTCGGGCTTACCGCAATTTGATCCTTGTTTCATCTCCAAATGGTATTCTGGCACCAGCCTTGCAGCCCCTACTTACGGGGCGTTCGAAAAATGAGACAGTGATTCACCGCGATGTGTGGGCATCTAATCAGCTAATTGTGGCCATCAACGCTGCAGATGATCAGGGTGTGGCTGAGCAAGTCGCACTCAATGGCGACCGCATTGTGTCGGCGATTGATGCATCTATGGCAAAATGGCTCGAAACCATTCTGTATCACGCGGGAGAAAATATCGAGTATTCTGAAGCTCTGGCACGGCAATTTGGCTGGCGCGTGCGGGTGCCGGTGGGCTATGAAGTGATGGATGAGTATGCAAGCGAGAACTTTGTGGCACTGGCGCGCCAGATAGATCGGCGACAATTGTGGCTGTGGGTATATTGGGAAGATGGTGTACATCCCGATCAATTGACGCCAGATTGGTGTTTGCAAAAGTGGGATGACGTGTCGGGCCGTTTTTATGGCGGCGATCAAACATCGCCTGGGGAAGTGAATATTTACCAGACGGAGTTTCTGGGTAAATTGGCCGTTTGTCTGGAAGGCCTGTGGGAGGATACACGTGCGTGGCAAGGTGGACCATTTAAAAGTTATGCACTTTTTGATGTTGCTCAGAATCGTTTCTTTTTAATCAGTATGGGGATTTATGCACCTAACCGCACAAAGGCACTTCAGATGCGACAGCTCGATGTGCTGGCTCACACCTTTTGTTCTGAAGGTCTGCGAAAAGGAGGATACTGATGTTATACACGCCCGGGTAACAAACCAATAGATATTTTTTTGAGATAAACTATTAAAATTTTAATAGTTAAAAAGGAGGAAGTGATGGTTCACAAAAAACATGCAGATGCCGATTTGAAAGCAATTTATCCAAAGGTGATGAGACGTTCTACTTCTTTGACGCTGTTTCTGATGGTCGGATTGGCCATTTTGTTTCCAGATATGAAGATCGATTCTAAATCAACCAAAAAATCTACTGAGGTTCTCAAGGTTGAGGATATTCCCGAGACACATCAAAAGAAGCGATTGCCACCTCTGCAAAGGCCCTCCTTGCCCATTGAAACAGAAGACGAAGACGTGCCCGATGATGTGACCATTGCCGATACAGAGCTGGATTTTGATGCACCTGTTGTCGATATCCCACGACATATGGGAAAGGACGATGTGGAAGTAGAGGAAGAGATTTTGGAATTTTGGGTAGTAGAACAAAAACCCGAGTTGATCCAGTCCGTGAATCCAGTTTATCCAGAGATGGCCCGCAGAGCGGGTTTGCAAGGCCAGGTGCTTGTGTCGTTTATAGTGACCAAAGAAGGGCGCGTAGCCGAACCGAAAGTCTTAAAAGGTCCCGAGATTTTTCGCGCTGCGGCCCTGGAGGCAGTCAGGCAATTTCGGTTCGAGCCAGCCATGCAAAATGACAGAGCAGTTGCGGTACGCATGACCATTCCGATCCGTTTCAGTTTGCATTGAGCCAAGCCTGAAAAAAATGTGATGTAAGCCCCTGTGGGAAACGAGTTCTCTTGAATTAAAGGCAAATTGGAGATATATTAGAGCAGGTCTCCGGTTTGCTGGAGGTCGTTTACTCATGGGGGCTATTCATGCTAAAATACGAAGTACTGTTGGAAAAGCTGAATGAACAAATAGAAACCATTTTGCCCCGTCAGGTGATGGATATCCGTCGTGAAGATTACGGTGGGTTTGTAAGCGATGGTGTTGCGGGTGCGACAAATGTGAGCGCGGTATCTACCCTGGGCTATGCCTATCTTCTGGAAGGCGGTCGATATTACCAGAGCGAAGAAATATTGGCGCGGATTCTCGCAGGCGCGACTTTTGCTCGGAAGATTCGCAGGGAAAGTGGGTGTTTTGATCTTATTACAACTAATTTTGATTCGTCGCCAGATACGGGATTTCTGGTCGAGGGACTCGCGCCAGTGGTCCGCGCGGCTCGCAAAGCCAGAGATGACGGCGCAAAGCAGATTGCCGAAGTACTCGGTGAAATTATTCAAACGGCTGTGCCGGGCATGATCGCGGGCGGATTCCACACGCCGAATCACCGCTGGGTATTGGTCGCCGCGCTGTCTCAAGCGCTGGAATTATTCCCAGACCTGGACGGGATGGACACCATTGAAAGCTATCTCGCCGAGACAATAGACAACAATGCCGATGGCGAATACATCGAGCGCAGCGCAGGCGCGTATAACGCCATATGCAATCGCGCGCTGAGACTCGCCGCCGACGCGCTCAATCGCCCCCAACTTCTGGAACCTGTGCGTCGGAATCTGGATTTGTCCTATCACATGCTACATGCAGACGGAACCGTTATAACGAGTTTTTCCCGCAGGCAAGACCAGGGCACGCGCGTGGTCTTGGTCAATATGGTCAATAGCTATTACGACATGGCGCGGCGAGATGGCAATGGATTTTATGCAGCAGTCGCAGACTGGTTGTACTCTGTATCTCCGGGCGGTTTGCCGTGGGCACTGGAACCGTTTTTAACCCATCCCGAATGGCGGATAGATAATCTGAAACGCGAGCCTTTACCCGAGTCGTACGCGAAGGTTTATCCCACGGCGCAACTGTGGCGTGTACGGCGTGGGAAAACGAGTGCCACAGCAGGTGCAGGTATAACATCGCCGTTTGGCGTAAAGCATGGAAACGTGGAATTGGCCTCGGTGAACCTGTGCGCGAGCTATTTTGCTATCGCGCAATTTTCAGGTGAGACCTTTGGGGAAGTGGATGGCAAAATCAGAATGACGCATGTGAGCCGAAGTTCTGATGGAAGCAGACCGGGTTATGACCTGCCATTGGGGCGCGAGGTCGCTTTTAAGGAATTTTACAATTTGCGAAAAGAAAGAGAGGTGTACGCACTCCCACCACTAACGACAATATTGGAAATTGAAGAAGTGGATAGCGGATTTGATCTGCACGTAAAATCAGATGGTTATGACCGCGTACCATTTCAAATTGCGTGCGATTTTGTACCCGGTGGCGAACTGGATTTTGACAGTGGCATCGTGCGTGGCCAGGCCGCAGAGGTCGCATTTCTCAAATCCGGATATGCGACCTACCACATAGGCAACGATGCCATCTCCGTCGGACCGGGCGCGTATGCCCATCGCTTTTGGGCATTGCGGGGCAGCGAGTCCGCCCCCACTGCCTTCCGCGTATTGATGACATTTACGACGCCGGTGGATCACATGCTGGAGATCAGATGCGGAACCTGGTCGGCAGCCGAAGAGAAACTCGTTTAAGCACTATCCCCTCTCGCTATCCACCAATTATATCACTGCGCAATAGCCACCGCGCGTACTTCGCCGAACTCTCGGGAGAGCTTGGTCCAGGAATCCCCATTGTCGATGCTGCTAAAGACCTGTCCGGCAATGCTATACGCTATTATCAAATTCGGCACAGCGGGATTGTGGGCAATTGCCCAAACCGTGCTGTTGGTATTACCGTCCAGGTCGGCGCGCTCCCACGAATGCCCCAGATCATAAGTATAGAACAGCCCTCCTTCATCGCCCGGCGGGCCATTTCCTGCGCCGACATACACCCGACCATTTGACATATAGAGCACCCCCCTGCAATAGGGCCAGGGAAACTCTGCTTTCACATTGAGCCGTGTCCAGTTCATCATATCAGTTGTGATACACACATCATTATTGGTGCCTGCCACAAGTGTTTTCGGATTTCCGGGCACAAGCGCGAGGCCGTGAATGTCCAGGCTCGAAAGGCCCTCATTGCCAGATGTCCATGTCTCACCGCCATCTCTACTAATCCGCATGCCGTCGATTTCAATACCCGCATAGACGGTCTGATCATCTGTCGGATCTATGATAATAGTCGTAACGCGCGGAATAATAGCACCGCAATCCTCGACGAGTTCTACAGAAAGTTGCTTCCAGGTCTCACCGCCATCGTCCGACCGAAACAGCGCAGAAGGACATGTGCCTGCATAAACCGTATTTGGACTTTTGGGATGAATTGCAATAGACCAGATTTGCATACCGTTCATTGGAGAATCCAATTTTTCCCAGCTGTTCCCCCCGTTTTGCGAGCGATAAATACCGGTCTCTGTTCCCGCAAAGAGAATTGACGCATTGTCCGGATGCACGGCGATAGCGCGGATATCCGATTCAGAGGCCATGCCGCTACTCGTGCGCCGCCATGAGTCGCCACCGTCTTCGCTTCGCCAGACGCCCTGGCCTATTGTGCCGACATAAATAGTTGGTGCCATTGTGGTTCCTCCTGTGGATTTGATTAAATGCATTGGGCGGTAAAATAAGGCAGAAGAAAAAAAACAAGAAAATGAGAAATGGGTTGTGTAAATATCTGTAAATGGTTAAATTTTATTTTCTAAATTTCGAAAAATCTCTAAGGAGGTGAAGCCCTTGCCCAAACTGGCATCTTCAAAAAAACGCATGCGCCAGGCTGAAAAAGTCAAGCTCCGCAACAAAAGTACGCGCTCGTATTTGCGTACTTCCATCAAAAAAATATTGGCTACAAATAGCGCAGAAGAAGCAGAAGCACTGATCAATCGCACGCAGTCCATAATTGATAAAACAGCCAAAAAAGGCGTTATCCACCGCAATGCAGCCGCTCGATACAAATCGAAAATGAGGCACCACGTCGCTGCTCTTGAGTCGTAAAATATTTATCGAAACAAAAACCCCGGCAATTCCAAAAAGATGCCGGGTTTTTTTATGTATTACCAGCATTACCCAAACAAAAACGTGCCCAAATAGCGTTCACCGGTATCGCATAACACAGTTGCGACCGTCTGTTGAGGTGCCATCGCTGAAGCGACAACAACGGCTGCGTGCGCTGCTGCGCCCGACGAAATCCCCACCAGCAGGCCTTCTTCGCGGGCCAACCGCTTTGACATCTTGCGCGCATCCGAATTAGAAACGGCAATCACGCGATCCAGTATTTCCGTATTCAGCACATCTGGAATCATGCCTGCACCCAGACCATCGATCTCAGTAGGACCGGGTTCTCCCCCCGATAACACCGCAGAATCCCTTGGCTCTACGCCGACAATCACCACATCTGATCGCAGATGCTTAAAGACTTCGCCTACGCCAGTCACGGTGCCTCCCGTTCCCACACCTGCGACAAAAGCATCGGGAACGCCCTTGAGTTGTGAAATCATCTCGCGGGCTGTGGTCTGCCGATGGATCTCGGGATTGGCGGGGTTTTCAAACTGCATCGGTATAAAACAGTTTTTGTCCTTAAGCGTCCAGGCTTTTTCAATCGCACCGCGCATCCCATCGCGGGCGGGCGTTAGCACAACCTCGGCACCATAAGCTTGGAGCAATCGCGTGCGTTCGTCGCTAACGCCTTCAGGCATGGTAATAATCAGCCGATAATTTTTTATTGCAGCCACCATGGCGAGGCCAATTCCCGTATTGCCACTGGTCGATTCCACAATGGTCATACCGGGTTTGAGTTGTCCATTTTTTTCCGCGGCCTCAACCATAGCGAGTGCCGTGCGATCTTTTACACTGCCCGCCGGGTTAAAAAATTCCAATTTCGCCCAAATTTGAGCACCATTTGCAGGCCCCACCGAGTTCAGTCGTACCATGGGCGTGTTGCCCACCAGATCCAGCACCGTATGTCCGGTTTTCGCGCCATTCATAATTAAATCCGGAATGTGACAGGCATCTGACGCGCCCGATATTTTCGACACAAATCGGCAAATGTCACCGATGACAGGACATCATGTACCGCGGCTCCCACAGCTTCCCACACATCTTTGAGCACATCTGTTCCCGCATCCCCAGCCTTCTCGCGCTTATCCACCAAATTGACAGGCCCTTCCATAGCAGCCAACACCTCTTCCACGGTCAGTTCATCCGGACGTTTCAATAACACATGTCCGCCTTTGGGACCGCGAATACTGTGTATCAAACCGGCTTTTCGCAAAAGATTGAGCAACTGCACCAGATAAGCTTCGGGGATGTGTTGCCGAGCAGCGATATCTGTACGCAAAATTGGCCCTTCCCCATCGTGTAAACACAGGTCTAAGACCGCGCGCAAACCGTAGTCACCTTTGGCGGAAACGTGCATCATAAGTCAAATATGCCGATTAAAAGGAACACCCGCCTGCAATCGCAGGCACGATGGTCACCTGATCGCCGTCTTTGAGGCCAGTATCGGGGCCATCCAAAAAGCGAATATCCTCTTCGTTGACATACACATTGACAAAGCGTCGAACAGCGCCCGACTCATCGACCATGTGCTCCTTAATACCCGCATGCTGCGCTTCGAGATTGTCGATAGCTTCCCCAACCGTCGCGCCCTGCACCTCTACATCGGACCGATCACCTGTAAACTTGCGCAAGGGCGTTGGAATGCGAACTGTTACAGCCATTTGTTACCTCCTTTTTTATTTTACCCGATTTCCACTTCCTCAAATTTTGACGATGAATCACGCCATTGAAAAACTTTTTCCCCGCCGATATCCACCCGGGCATTTTTTACTGGAATGATGGGATAAACCACGCCGGGAAAGGTCGGTCCACCAAAAAATGTCGCCGCATCTTGATCCTCTTGAGAAAAATAAGCATCTACATCAATATGCGAATGGTAGATCGCGACAATCCGCCCGCCCGCCTGTTCCGCCTCCGATTGAATTTTCATCACCTGCATATCGTCCATGCGATATGCCGTCCTGGAAGTGCGCGAATGGGTTTCGGGATCAGCAGCGTGCAATTTGTCCTGAATATTATCACATAGATGAACCGTCTGCACACCCGAAGCATCTTCGGTCACAATACCGCAACACTCAGCCGGGTATTCCCGCTGTGCGTGGACAAACATGGCGTCCCAAATCGCTTTGTCAAACATCGCTACCTCACGGGATCGAGCCGCCACAGGGGCGTACTCATGTACTTTTCACCACTATCGGGAAACATCGTGACGATGACCCCTTCGTCCAGAGTCTCGGCAACTTTCAGGGCAGCGGCCATCGCCGCACCACAAGACTGCCCTACCAGCAAACCCATATCTCGCGTCAACCATCGCGCAGTGTCATAAGCATCTTCTGTTTCAATCCGAATCTTTTGGTCCCACACCGATGGATCGTAAATGCCGGGCACAATGGACACATCCATATTTTTCAGACCCTCAATCCCGTGAAATTCGGGTGGCTCAACGGCAATAATCTGCACATCGGGATTAAATGCCTTCAGACCTCTGCCAGTACCCATTACAGTACCACTCGTGCCCAATGTCGCCACAAAATGCGTCACCCTGCCCTGTGTCTGCGACCAGATTTCCGGCGCCGTATGCAAATAATGCGCCCTGGAATTAGATGGATTATTGTACTGATCGGGTTTGTAATACAAATCGGGATTTGAAGCCAAAATCTCTCGACACTTCAAAATCGCACCATCTGAGCCTTCAAGAGGATCGCTCAACACCAGATCAGCACTATAAAACTGAATGACGTATCGCCGCTCAATGCTCACGCTCTCGGGCATGACCAACTCGACGTGGTATCCCTTTGCCGCGCCGATCATGGCATACGCAATACCCGTATTGCCCGAAGTCGAATCCAAAATCACTTTTTCCGGCGTGAGCACACCCGCTTTTTCGGCATCTTCAATCATCTGCAAAGCGGGGCGATCTTTGACCGATCCACCCGGGTTAAACATCTCCAACTTCGCCCAGATTTCAACCCCGGGCTTGATCTTGTCACCCAATTCCCGTATATGCAACAGCGGCGTATTACCTATCGCATCGAGAATTGAGTGCCGGATACGAGAACGCTTTGCTAACTTTTTGCTACGCATAAATGGCCTTTAGCCGTTGTTAAAAGAAGTCTAAATACTAAAAACGGCCCCACGAGAGGGCCGCGATTAGAAGCTATAATACTATTCTTGACCTTTTAAGTCAAGATTCAACAGGCACGGCATTGACCGCCGCATCAATGGGCTGTAAAAAGGTGTGAATACCGCATTCTGTCTTGTCCGAACCCGCCCAGCGACCCGCGCGTTCGTCTGCATCTCCATCCACGGCTTTGGTGCAGGGCCAGCACCCTATCGTGGCATAACCCTCATCCATCAAGGGATTATAGGGCACATCGTGTTCGATAATATAATCCCAGACCTGTTTGCGCGTCCACGGTGCCATCGGATTCAATTTGAGCAACGCGCGACCATCTGTCTCATAATATTCCAGAATGGAAATTTGGCTGCGGGTATCGCTCTGATCTCGCCGGCGGCTGTTAATCCAGCCATTCAACTGGGACAACTTGCGCTGCAAAGGCTCGACTTTTCGCAACCAGCAACAGCGGTCGGCATCCCGCTTGTAGAGTTCGTCACCGTAATCACGCGCTTGCTCTTCAATACTCAAACGGGAATACACTCGTTCAATCTCAATCCCATAGCGCGCCTCCACGCGGTCGATCAAACTCAGGGTTTCGGGAAACAGAAAACCCGTATCAATTGTAAAAACGGGAATTTGCGGCGCAACCTTTTGCATCACGTCGAGCAAAACCATGCCAGTAGAGCCAAAAGCAGTGCCAAACGCCACGCGGGAACCCAACGTCTCCCACGCCCAGATCAAAATATCTTCCAGAGATGCCGTTTCAAACGCCCGGGACTGCGCGTTCAATTTTTCGCGGGTAATCACAAATATCTCCTATTCTTGAGTTCGTTGATTCACAATATATTCAATACCCGCTGTGATGTCAAGTTGCCGTGCAATATCGCGGTCCCGATTCATAACTTTTGTTTATAACTTTCTTGACCTTTGCAAAACAATGTAATAAATTTGTTCGTTATTTTTACTCGCAATGGACAGAAAAAAAGCCCTGAAATCATTGTGATCCAGGGCCGTTTTGTAATAGTGAGCGCGGCAGGATTTGAACCTGCGACCCACGGCTTAAAAGGCCGTTGCTCTACCGCCTGAGCTACGCGCCCATCCAGAATTTTGGTTGAGAATCGTAAAATATACCATTCTGCCAAAATCTGTCAAGCAAAAGGAAAAAAATAATCCCATGATGCGCCGTCGCAGAAAAGGTAGAATTGTCAAATGGCTGCTCTGGGTCTTCGGTGTGATTGGAGCCATTGTACTCGCCCTTGCACTGATCCAAATTGACGATATTGTAATGGCTCAAGGCATTGTCGAACCTGGGGACAAAGTATATATCGATTCGCCCGTGAGCCAGGTCATCCACGAAATCCTCGTAGAACCCGGCGACTCGGTCACAGTCGGTCAACCCGTTGCGCGGCTCTACGATGGCGATTTGAGAGCGGCAGCGGCAACCGCAGAACAAGAAATCAAACGGGAAATCGCCAACCTCGAAGCTGCACAGGCGCGACTTGCCCTGTTGCGCGCACAGCCAAATCCCGAAGAAATCAAAATAGCCGAATCGCGTGTTGAGCAAGCGCGCATTAACCTCACAGCCCGACAACAGGACCTCAAACGCGCCCAGGCCCTCTATGAAGGCCAGCGGCTCTTCAGTCAGGAAGATTTCGAGCGCGCACAAACCAATTACGATCTCGCTGAGGCCAGCTTAAAAGTAGAGTTCGAAAATCTCAACCTGGTACGGCGCGGTCCCCTGCCCGCTGAAATACAACAAGCCCAGGCATCAATGCGTCAAACCCAGGCATCTTTGGACAAGGCAAAACACAATCTCGAAGCCGCGCGCGAAGCCCTCGAACGCGCCACCCTGCGCGCGCCAGTCAATGGTGTGGTGGCTCGCCAGGATCTCTATCCGGGCATGCAGGCCAATCAGGGGGCCATTGTCATGATCATCGCAGGAGAAGGCGAAGGTACAGTCATCGGTGCCTGGATGCCCGAAACCAGTGCGTGGAAGGTGCGCCCCGGTCAACCCGTTGAAATATTGAGCAACCTCTTTACCGACCGCGAAGGTTTTATCGGTCAGGGCGAAGTGTCAGAAGTCCACGGGTATGCCGTCATTGAAGGCAATATTCGCACCTTTGGCCTGGAAGTCGCCGTCAAACAAACACCCATTGACCTGAGCTTTGGATCCACCGCGGATTTGCGAATCTATGTGGGGCGCCGCAGCATTTTGCAAACCATCCTCGGCTGGGAAAGCAATGTCCAGTTCAATCAAATAAAATCATTGATCGATTCAGTTCAAATCCCACAGCCGGACACTATTAGTAATGAGTAGTCAACCTACCTCCAGCCTCCAATCCTCACCTTTCTCTTCTCAATTCTAACAAAATCCTTGCTCGTTCTTTTACCCTATTATATT
This sequence comes from Candidatus Latescibacterota bacterium, assembly GCA_965222605.1. Classification (GTDB taxonomy): domain Bacteria; phylum Latescibacterota; class UBA2968; order UBA2968; family UBA2968; genus VXRD01. The sequence goes on along the minus strand of OZ244960.1, from coordinate 5,248,148 downwards.
TTTTGCTACAAAATGACCCGGGCACACTGTCGTGCCCCGATTTGAACCCTTTTGGAGGACGCAATGTCGAAAGCACAACAAGAAGAAAAATATGTCTATTTCTTTGGCGATGGCAAAGCCGAAGGTTCTGCAGGAATGCACAACTTGCTCGGTGGCAAAGGCGCGAATCTGGCAGAAATGTCGGGCCTGGGTATTCCCGTACCCGCCGGATTTACCATCACCACCGAAGTTTGCACGTATTATTACGATAACGACAAACAATATCCCGACGCACTCGAAAAACAGGTCATGGACAACGTTGCCAAGCTCGAAAATGTTATGGGTGGCAAATTCGGCGATGCGACGAACCCATTGCTTCTCTCCGTGCGCTCGGGTGCGCGCGTCTCCATGCCCGGCATGATGGAAACCGTACTCAACCTCGGTCTCAACGATGAAATCACAGAAGGTCTCATAGCCAGGAGCAACAACCCGCGTTTTGGATGGGACTCTTATCGTCGCTTCATCCAAACCTATGGCGATGTGGTGATGGGCGTAGCTCCTGAAGGCATCGAAATAGACCCCTTTGAAGCCGCCATTGACGAAGTTAAAGAAAAGCGCGGCATCGAAGACGACCTCGACATGACCGTAGAGGACCTCAAAACCCTCGTCGATATGTTCAAAGACATTGTAAAAAAACGCACGGGACAAAATTTCCCCACCGATCCCATTGAGCAACTCTGGGGTGGTATTGGCGCGGTATTTGGCTCATGGCAGGCAGATCGCGCCATCACCTATCGGCGTTTGGAGAATATCCCCGGAGACTGGGGAACAGCGGTCAACGTACAGTCCATGGTCTATGGCAACATGGGCGATGACTGCGCCACAGGCGTTGCATTTACGCGCGACCCCTCCACGGGTGAAAACATATTTTACGGCGAATTTCTCACCAACGCACAGGGCGAAGACGTGGTCGCGGGTGTTCGCACGCCCGAACCCGTAGATCGCCTGAAGAGCAGACAGCCCGAAGCCTATCAAACACTCGAAGACATCTATCAAACACTCGAAAAGCACTATCGAGACATGCAGGACATTGAATTTACCGTGCAACAGAGCAAACTCTGGATGCTGCAAACCCGAGGTGGCAAACGCACCGCCGCCGCCGCTGTCAAGATTGCTGTTGACATGGTCAACGAAGGACTGATTACCCAGAGCGAAGCCGTGCTGCGCGTGGAACCAGAACAACTCGACCAACTCCTGCACCCCACCTTCGATCCCACGGCTGAACGCAATGTGCTGGCCAAGGGATTGCCCGCTTCTCCCGGGGCTGCGTCGGGAAAGGTCGTCTTTCTCGCTGAAGAAGCCGAAGAAGCCGCAGAACAGGGCGAGCAGGTCCTGCTGGTGCGTCTTGAAACCTCGCCCGAAGATATCGGGGGCATGAACGCCGCACAGGGCATTCTCACCGCACGCGGGGGCATGACCTCGCACGCTGCTGTGGTCGCTCGCGGTATGGGCAAATGCTGTGTGGCCGGTTGTGGCGATCTGGTCATCGACTACACAGAAAACCAATTCTCCGTTGGCGATACGGTTGTCAAAGCTGGCGACTGGGTCTCTATTGACGGTTCTACGGGTGAAGTCATGCTCGGCCAGGTTCCCACACAGGAAGCTGAACTCTCGGGTGATTTTGCCATCTTGATGAGTTGGGCAGACGAAATTCGCACACTCAATGTGCGTACCAATGCGGACACGCCACACGATTCGGCTGTTGCGCGCGCGTTTGGCGCCGAAGGCATTGGCCTGTGCCGCACAGAACACATGTTCTTTGAAGGCGACCGCATCAATATCGTGCGCGAAATGATTCTCGCCGATGATGAAGAAGGCCGCCGTCGCGCCCTCGAAAAGTTGTTGCCCATCCAGCGCGGCGACTTTGAAGGCATTTTCAACGCCATGGCAGAACTGCCCGTGACCGTTCGCCTGCTCGACCCTCCCCTGCACGAGTTTCTCCCGCACGAGAGCGACCAGCAAGAGGAAATGGCAAGGCGGCTCGATACCTCGTTGCGCGTGATTCAGGACAAGGTTGAATCCCTCAACGAATTTAATCCCATGCTCGGGCATCGCGGCTGTCGGTTGGGCATCACCTATCCAGAAATTTACGAAATGCAGGTGCGTGCCATCCTCGAAGCCGCCGTAAATGTGGGATCCAAAGCCATTCCCGAAATCATGATTCCACTCGTCGGCACGGTCAAAGAATTTACCGAACTCAAAATCATGACAGATCGCGTGGCTCGCGCAGTAGAAGACGAAACAGGCAAGCGCGTCGCGTATCTGATCGGCACCATGATCGAAATTCCCCGCGCTGCCCTCACCGCCGCCGAAATTGCCGAACACGCAGAATTTTTCTCGTTTGGCACCAACGATCTCACGCAACTGACTTATGGTTACTCGCGCGACGACGCCGGCAAATTCCTGGGCGAATACGTCGAAAAGGGCATCCTCGAAAACGATCCCTTCCAGACTCTCGACCAGACCGGCGTGGGGCAACTCGTCGAACTCGGCACAAAAAACGGACGCGGTGCCCGCGAGGATCTCAAAGTGGGCATCTGTGGTGAACACGGCGGCGATCCAGCCTCTGTACACTTTTGCCACAACATCGGCATGGACTACGTCTCCTGCTCGCCCTTCCGCGTACCCATCGCCCGCCTCGCAGCCGCCCACGCTGCACTGGCAGAGTAATCTCCTATTTCCAATAGGGGTAAATACAAAAGTGCCCGCTTCCGTTGAGGAGCGGGCACTTACTTGTTGTATGTCATTCCAATTTTCCTGCGATGCACGGAGATGCTGTCACATGCCCCAAATGTCGATCTCTGCCCCGCTGCCCGACGTTCCTCGGCAATGGAACACTTTATCCCCCCAACGCCTGCCTTCACGGCGATCAAAAATCACTAAATGCCCCGCCTCTGCTGCACAGCGATCCATATACTCCGCCGTCTGTTCCAGACCCTCGGCGATGGTCTGCTCTAAGCTCTTGTGGAGAATTTTGCACTCAATTACGACTTTGCACGTCTGATCGCCCTGCGGCCAGACAATCAGCAGATCTGTACGCATCCTGCCCAGGCCATACTCCCGCTCAATGCGCCCGCCACTGTTGACAATACGCTGGAGAAATGCCTGCAACAGCAACTGTGGACCGGCCTCCTGGTATTGAAACCGCGTCACCCAATGTTCCGAGTGCTCGCGAAAAAATGTCTGAAACTCGGTCATCAGCTTGACCACGTCCAGGCTACCATCGACAGTGACGTACCATGCGGTGTCCTGCTCAAATTCCCCTTGTACCACCCACGTCAGTTCGCGGGGAACGACCTCCGCGTAGATCGGATTGGCAATGCGGTACGGCAAATCCTGAGCCACCAGGCCGAGATCTCGCACATACTCCAGATCGCGGTCAATGAAGTGGCGTTCCTGGGCGCCGCTCAAGAGGGGCTCGACAACGCGCCGCACGCGCTCTTCCTGCAATTTGTCCGCCAACTGATCCAGATGTGTTTCTCGGCGCAGGATGAGTTGCTCTTGAGCGTTGTGGATGTCGGTGGCGGTGATCGGACGATGTCGGTCTGCTGTGTCACCGTCATGGAAACAGGTCTCATCTGCCAGCGCGTTGACCAGCCAGGGCTGTCCTTGCGTCTGCGTCCAGATCGTCTCCTGCGCGTCGGGCGTGAACACCTGTTCCGTCTCCTCCGTATGCTGCCCGAGCAGGGCGATCACCTCGTCTTGCGAGAAGTCACCCAGGCGCAAGGATCGCGCTTTGATGTTGAACGCGCTACCGCCAGTGATGATGGCGTTGGCCGAACTGGAGTGGATGCGGTAATCGCGCACATCGCGCACACCGCACAGCACCACGCTTTGTGGAAATCCCCCCGGGCGCAGAACATATCCTGCCCGCAACTGCCGCAACACCGACAGTAGAGAATCGCCGATGAGCGCGTCAATCTCGTCAATGAGCAACACCAGGGATTTGGGATCGGCCTGCGCCCAGCGCGTCAACGCCTCGCGTAGCGCAACGTGCGGGCCGTATTTTGCCAAGATGTCGACCCAAATCTCGTCCAGGAACTCGTCGCGCAGCGTCAAGCGCGCCCAGGAAGCCAGTTCGCCCAAAATGGTGCGCATCACCTGTTCCACATCTTCGCGCCCGGCCTGCCCACCTTCAACATTGACGTACACGCATCGGTAGGTGCCCTCGGCATTGAGTAGATCGCGCAAAGCCAACAATGCCGAGGTCTTGCCCGTCTGCCGGGGTGCGTGCAGGACAAAGTAGCGTTTGTCGCGAATGAGCCTGCGAACCGCGGCGAGGTTTAGCCGTTTTAGAGGTGGGATGCAGTAATGGTCTGCGGCCACCACCGGTCCGCTCGTATTGAAGAAGCGCATGAATTGAGTATCCTTCTCTATTCTTTCTGTAAGGCTGGCGCGTTATTTGATGAATACGAGGTAGTGTCACGCCCAGCAGTAGCGCGTGACACTTGTGCCCGTATGCGTTATGGTACGTATATTGCCACCTTCGCTCGTCGCTTGTCGTGACGACAAATATAACCGACTGCCTCTTGTTACTCAAATAGTTTCATTACCGAACAAGGTATATGCCAATCTTTCTCACCTGCATAATCCGTCAGAAATACGCAATTGGCATGGATTACGTATCCTGTTCGCCCTTCCCCATCGCCCGCCTCGCAGCCGCCCACGCTGCACTGGCAGAGTAATCTCCTATTGTGTTTACAAACAGCAGGGCCCGCTTCTATTGAGGAGGCGGGCTTTTGTTTTGGTTCAACAAATTGGTTTTTATTTAAAAATCAGTCGCCCAAAATTTGCCCAAAGTCCCGACGTCCTAAATGAGATATGTCTATCCAAAAATTGCCAAAAAGAATTGATGGGGACTTGAAAAACGCCGAAAAATGACTATCTTCAAGTCGTACACACACAGGAAAGCCAAAATGAAACCCGAATTGACAGTAAATTCTCTCCGTGAAGTGGAATTTGGTGACTTTCAAACGCCGTCTGAACTCACAGATGAGATATGTCATTTCCTGCATTCTATGGGCGTGCGCCCAGAGAGCGTCATTGAACCAACGTGCGGCACCGGTGGATTTATAGTGAGTGCTATGGCCGCTTTTGAACAGGCACAAAAATTTTTGGGCATTGAAATCAACAGGGAATATTTACTGGCACTTGAGCGAAGACTGCAAGGAAGAGACCATACGCGAATCGAACTCAAAAATGAAGATTTTTTTCAACTTGATTGGGAAGATATTTTGGCCCACCTGCCACAACCCATTCTAATACTTGGCAACCCGCCCTGGGTAACAAATTCGGGTTTGGGGCGCATTCGGGGATCGAATCTACCTTCTAAGAGCAATTTTCAGGGACACAAAGGATTCGATGCAATAACGGGAAAATCCAACTTCGATATATCCGAGTGGATGCTCATTCATCTACTGGATAAAATACAGAGCAGAAGCGCATTATTGGCGATGCTTTGCAAAACCACAGTTGCGAGAAAAGTACTGAAATATATATGGAATCGCGATTTTCGCATCTCCGATACCCGTTTGTATATCATAGATTCTAAGGCGCATTTCAATGTCTCTGTCTCCGCGTGCTTATTGGTATGCAGGACGGGCACGCCTTCAAAAACAAAATCGTGCGATGTTTTTCAGGGCATTTCGGATAAATGTAAAATCTCTGAGATAGGGATGCACAATACTGAAATTTTAGCTGATTTAAAAAAATATAAAAAGTGGTCTCAACTCGATGGTCATATTCCTTTCAAATGGCGGTCGGGTGTAAAGCACGACTGCGCCCGCATAATGGAATTTACGCGCAAAAATGGCACTTTTGTAAATGGCATAGGCGAAGTTGTCGATATAGAAGATACGTTTGTGTTCCCACTTTACAAAAGTTCACATGTCGTCAAATGCAAAACAGAAATGCCCGAGCGATGGGTTCTCATACCCCAGCGAAAAGTCGGCGATGAAACCCGTATCATTCGAGAAAAGGCACCCAGAACCTGGGCTTATCTCACAAACCATGCGGACAAATTGGATCGGCGAAAAAGCTCTATTTACAAAAATAAACCGCGTTTTTCTATCTTCGGCATCGGCGATTATTCCTTTGCCCAGTGGAAAGTAGCGATTTCAGGGTTATACAAAAAAATTCAATTCTCAATCATCCCTCCTCTGGACGGAAAACCCGCAATGGTTGACGATACCTGTTATATTCTTCCATGCACAAATCGAGATGAAGCGATTTTATTCGCAGACCTCCTCAACTCAAAAGCAGCGCATGAATTTTTGCATGCTTTCATTTTTTGGGATGCCAAACGTCCGATTACAGCCGATATACTCAAGCGTTTGGATTTGATCGCACTTGCAGAGATACTTCACAAAGACCAGCATCTCGCGCGATATATGCCAAAATCTGACGTTAGTGAATCCCAATTTGTACTTTTTTCTGATGTTACACAGTATTCAGATAAGCCATTGCAAAAAGCACCATAATCCTCGCCTTTCCATCCCACAACGAGAAGCAGCGATAAATGCCCGCGCTTGATTTTCCCCTATGCGTACACTATATTCTACCGACTTGAATATCTCTATTTATAAAGTAAATTTACGGGGTTTGAAATGTCCGCACGCGTCATAGCCATAGCCAATCAAAAAGGCGGCGTGGGCAAAACCACCACCGCAGTCAACCTATCTGCGTGTCTGGCTACTGCCGAAAAGCAAACCCTGCTATTCGACATAGACCCACAGGCCAATGCGTCCAGCGGATGTGGCATTGTGATAGATGAACAAACGCCTTGTGTGTACGAAGTGCTTCTCGAAGACGTGCCCTTAATGGAAGTAATCCACGAAAGCGACTTGCCCTTTCTCAGCATTGCGCCCTCTCACATTCGCCTCATCGGCGCCGAAGTGGAAATGGTCTCCGTCACATCGCGCGAACAACGCCTCAAAAATGCCCTCCTACAAGCGCGTGAAACCTATGACTTCATCATCATCGACTGCCCCCCCGCACTGGGATTGCTCACGCTCAATGCGCTGACGGCAGCCGACTCTGTGCTCATTCCCATACAATGCGAATTCTACGCGCTTGAAGGCCTGAGTAAATTGCTCAACACCCTGCACCTCGTGCAGCAACACCTCAATCCACATCTCACTATTGAAGGCGTACTGCTCACCATGTACGATGGGCGTCTCAATCTAGCGCGCCAGGTTGCCGAAGAAACCAAATCGCATTTTGGCGACCGCGTCTATAATACGATTATCACTCGCAACGTCAAACTTGGCGAAGCACCCAGTTTTGGCAAACCCATCATCCTCTACGATATTATATCTACCGGCGCGCAAAATTACATGAACTTAGCCGGGGAGGTCCTCAATGGCTAAACGCAATGCCCTTGGCAAGGGATTGGGCGCCCTGATTCCCGGTGCCGATGAAACCCCTGCCAACCAGATCACATCGGAAATAGCCCCTTCACTCATGGGGCAGAGCCATAGGCAAATCATCGAAATATCCATTGATGATATTGAACCCAACCCCCACCAGCCGCGCACGGAATTTGATCCCAAAGCCGTGAGCGAATTGGCGCAATCAATCCGCGAAAAAGGCATCATTCAGCCTATTTCCGTGCGCCGCTTTGGATCGGGCTATCAACTGATCGCAGGCGAGCGTCGTTTTCGCGCCGCGCGCCAGGCCGAACTCACGGTTGTACCTGCAATTGTTATGGATGTGGGTACAGACCAGGAAATGATGGAACTCTCGCTGATTGAAAATATTCAGCGAGAAAATCTCAACCCCATAGAAGAAGCCAGAGCTTATCGCATGCTCATAGACGAGTGTTTTCTCACACAGGAGGAGGTTGCTGAACACGTGGGCAAAGACCGCTCCACCGTTGCCAACACCTTGCGCCTCCTCGCATTGGCATCTGAAGTACTCGACGCCCTGCAAGCCGGGCAGATATCAGCTGGTCACGCCCGCACACTCCTGGGCCTTGACAACGCGGATCAACAAATTGCCTTATGCCAGCAGATTATTGCACAGGGACTATCGGTTCGCCGCACAGAAGCCCTCGTCAAAGCACTAAAAGAAGGCACCACAGAAAAAAAATCCACGCCGCCTAAAGATCCCAACCTGCTATTTCTTGAAGAAGATCTCCAGCGTTATTTTGGCACAGCGGTCAACATCAACCGCAGAGGCTCCAGGGGCAAAATCGAAATCGAATTTTACAGCAATGATGACCTCGATCGCGTACTGGAATTGTTGCGAAGTAGCGATTTTTAAATAGAGATATTATGAAACACCTCTCGTATATTCTTTCCTGTCTTCTCATCGGCTGTTCTGCTATTCCCGAAACGCCACAATCGGTGGATATTGTCGTTAATGATTTTGGCCTTTATGACCAGAACGGCGAATTCCACACGCTCTATGAGCATTCAGACGCATCAGCCATCGTCTTATTCGTCCAGGGCAATGGTTGCCCAATTGTGCGCAATGCAGTGCATAGCCTCAACGCAATACGCGATGAATACGCGCCCAAAGGCGTACAATTTTTAATGCTCAATGCCAATTTGCAAGACGACCGCGATGTGCGGGTGCGAGGTACCGAATTTCTGCCGGGAAATCGCGCAGCCATGCACTGGCGCGCGTGATCTATCCCAAAGGACACAAACTGAAAACCGTCAAAAAGAACCGGTGGTTAGACGGCATCTTTGCCTCTTATGTACCGGGCATGGACGGTGTCATGCTGCCCAAGGGCACGGCGCAACTACTCCCCAAAGGGAGCAAACTCCAATTTCAAATCCACTACACGACTACTGGACGCCCCGAAGTGGATGAAAGCAAACTGGGGTTGTATTTCACCAATGCACAAAACCTGCGCGAACACCGCGTGGTCGGCCCCGCCAATCCGAAAATTAAAATCCCACCACATGCCAGTGCCCATCGCGATTCATCCATAAAAGTCTTTGAAAAGGGTGTAACGCTCTACACCTTCTTCCCCCACATGCACTTCCGGGGCGCGGGCTTTCGATATGTGGCCCATTATCCCGATGGAACCCGCGAAAACCTGCTCTCTGTGCCCAATTACACATTCAACTGGCAGCGGTTCTACGCCCCCTCGACCCCCAAATACCTGCCCGCAGGAACGCGCGTAGTCAGCCATGCCGTCTTTGACAATTCGGCGAAAAACAAACTCAACCCCGACCCGTCCGCAACGGTCCACTGGGGTGAGCAAAGTTTTGACGAAATGCTAATTGGATACATGGGCATTGTCGATGGCAAGATTGAACAAACCGCTCAGTTTTCGGCAATAGACGAGTAATCATCCACATCCTTCCTATAGGCTATGGCTCAATCGCATAACACTCAACCGCCGTATTTGCGGGCGTGCGGACCGACCATGACGCCATGGCGACTTCCGGCACATTCCGAAATGTATTGTGTACCAGCATAATCGAGGGCATGCTCCCGATTGTTCCGATCACCCAGAGATTTTTCCGATTCAATTCTACAATCTCCCCAAACAACCGAACCTGTTCCGCCTCGTCAGGCGTCTCCTCAATCTGCCAGAACAGTTCAATGCAGCGTCGCATATCCCCTGTAGGCGTCTCCCCCCGTTTTCCATTCGTCAAAAGCCAATGCGTGAACCCAATCGCGTGGCTCGAACCCACATTATAGGGGACAAACAGGCGCGGTTCCAGAAGTGGGTTCTGAACCTCACCCCCCGCAGTTGCCGCATCGTGTATCAGTGCCTTTCTTCGCTCGTAATAAAGCTGTCGGGCTTCCTCTTTGATCTCCGTCTTCACCCCCACCGCCGTCCAATAATTCGCCACCAATTCCAGCACCCGGTTGTTGAGCGACATCGTTTCAATTGCCAGCCTGATCGGCTTTCCATCCGGCCGCAATCGCATACCGGACCGATCTCTCTCCATCAGTCCCATCTCGTCCAAAAGCGAGTTGGCCTTATCCGGCTTATATTCGATATATGCTTTTTCAAACGCCTCTGAATAATGTACCGATGTTTGCAAAGGTGCCGGTTGTCTCGGCTGACCGATACCAAACCCACCGACCTCGTTAATCGCCCCCCGATCAATCGCATATGACAGCGCAATGCGGAACCGACGATCCCAAATAATTTCGCGCATCACCGGATCTTTGTGGTTCAAATTCAACGCAACACTCTCACCCCCGGTTCCGCCAGTAATCCAGTGCAGCACCCTGTACCCTCCGCGTGACTGATTTTCCATAAATAAGGAATAATTTTCGATCAGAATATGCCGCCCCTGCATCCCGATCTCCCCGTTAATCGCTTTGAGATTGATCGTCTCGCGGTCATAAATCTCGAAGGTCATACGATCAATATAAGGAAGCTGGTTCCCCTCTGGATCCACCTTCCAATAATAGGGATTTCGCTCAAGTACAGAAGGACGAGCGGGCGGAGGTGCCACGACCACCCACGGCCACAATCTGGGGATATCCGGGTTCCGCCAGTCTCGCTTGTCTTGAAAAAGCTGGTGCCAGAAATCAAAACCGTGTTCCCTTGCCATCGCTTCTAATTTCTCCAGTGCCACATACCGCGGATGAAACTGCGCCATATAATGCGCCGGGTACCGCAACATTTCGTATCCGCGTCCCCATGCCAGCAATTTCAGAAAGAGACCATTGGGTCGCTTGAAGCGAAAACGCACGGTGTAAGCATCGACTTTTTCCATCGCCATCACCTCGCCTCCCCGCTGAAAATCCCGCGCGACCACCGGCGTCAACTCCTGATTATTCAGCACATTTTCATGCCAGAAGAAAATATCCTCTACCGTAAAGGGATGCCCATCTGACCAGCGCACCCCCTTTCGCAGCCAGAACGTATAGGTCCGTCCCCCATCGGATATCTCCCAATGCGTTGCCAGATTGGGAAGAATTTTTTGCCCCATCGGATCCCATCTCACCAATCCCTCATAGGCAAACCGCGCTTCAACAATACCTATATCTCTCGGTCCCGTTGCAAATCGCGTCCAGGTACCTCCATAAGGCCCGTTCTGATGGGGCGGTACAATCATCAGTGGATTTTCCGGCACCCTGTCCTCAACCGGTGGTAGATCCCCCACCGCCACCCTCTTTTTTAGCATCGGAGCTTCCCGAAACTGTCGTCCCCATTTCTGCGGCCACTCCATAACCCGATGCACGGCTTTTGCCGTCTTCGGGTGTCGGTCTGGCACCACAACCCGGATAGACCCCTCTGTGGGGCTTTGTACCAACCTGCCCATGATCTCCTCAAACTCGGACGCCTGTTGCATCGACTCCGCATCCCTGGGCATCAGGTACCAGGTCACATATCCCAGTAACTCCACCAGGGCGACCAGCCCCAAAAAGACCACGCCCACGCCCATTCCTATGTGCAGAATATTCCGGATCATTATTCTCCACCACATGTATAGAAAATCCCCGCCAGATAGCGCAACTGATGGGGACCTGCATTGCAAAACATGGATAATGGTAAATCGAGTGCTAATATTCCTCTTGAACAGCGCGTTCGCTTCCTTACTTCTGTGTTGGCACGTAGCGCGACCAGTCCTGCGTCTGGTTGCGCTCATGCTGCTTCCGGGTCCACTCGGCGGACAACTCTACATAGGGCTGGGAGGATGATGGGTGCAGACACGGCACAGCGCCTTCCGGGAATAAAAACCAATCATGGCGAGAGACAATGTAGCCCCGAATAAAAGCCCGGGGGGCGTCATCGGTAATGTAGTTGACCACGTACAGATCGCCGCTGGGGAGTTGCACCCACCCGGAATAGCCACTATCGGGGTGAAGGCTGCGGTCATTGTCCAGAAAGGCGAACCTGGCCTGGCGATAGTCGGTCGCGTAATCATTCGGGTTCGGATCGTCTCGGCGAACCGCCTCGGCGGCAGTCTCTACATACAGAGCCAAGCTGGTGGATACCGCAGAGCAGAAGCGGTAGGTGACAACGATCTCGCCAGACCGAACCCGGCCGACCGATGGACGGCCAAGGCAGGAGTGCATCTGGCTGCGAAAGGCTTCAGACCATGTGCGACCACCGTCGTTCGAAGTACTCTTCCAACCCGTGAACCGCTCCCCATCTTCACGCATGTAGCAGACCACCGTGCCATCGTCCAGTTCGGCAAAATCGCCTTCGTTTAGCCGCAGGTAAGGCGGGGCTGGAACTACTGAGGGTCCATCCCAGGTTCGACCACCGTCGCCGGAACGATAAATTGTCTGCTCTTCCTTCAGGCCGGAGAGTCTCCCGTCCGTAGAACGCTGGCGGGTAACACCAACGAGCAGGTCGCCGTTGGAAAGCTCCTTGATGGAAGGCACGATCCCATCGGTGATGCCCGTCTCCATAGGCCCCTCCCATGTCCGGCCCGAATCACTGCTCCAGAACAGCAGGTTCTCGACCGGATTCACCAACCGGTCCCGACCGGGCACGTAGAAATCTACGATCAGCAACAGGGTTCCATCCCGGCAGACTGTGATGCGGGAACAGTTCAGTCGCCCTTCCCCCTTCTTGCCATCCTTCTCAATGACTACCTGCTTGGGCTGCCAGGTGTAGCCACCGTCCTCGCTGTGGCGCACGACAATCCTGGAGAAGGGCCACGGAGCGTGCGCCAGGCTTTCCCGGTAGGTGCAGACAAGAGTGCCGTCCGGCGTCCGAGCGATGTCGGCGAAGGCTTCATAGATCTCGTCATCTCGTGAAACAGTGAGCTTCTGCATAGCCCTCCTCCTCGGCGTGCGGACATGGTGGGCCTCGTCTCTGACTGAATAAATTTTGCGTCATGAGTGTACCTGGGAACCCCAGCCTGACAGTCTTCGGTTTAAGTTAGCTTTTTTTAAAAAATTTCAAAAGGAGTTTTTTAAACTTCGTGAGGACACAGCAATATAACGACCTGCCGCTTGACTTCTCCCGTTAGCGAACCTTATATTATTCTAAAGTTCTGTAGACGTAATAGTGGTTGGAGAAGGATCCACCTTTACAGTCAAGATCCCAGCGGTGTATAGACTCGAGGTGTACGATGAGCGTTTCTGTCGGATTTCGGCGTTTTACTTTCTTTTTGGTCCCCTTTTGGACGTTGATTTGGATCCTCACACTTGCCGTCTCTGCCCAGGATCTACCGTCCGAGGCAGCACCACAAGTCCTCTCCAAATCCGCGCGGGACTCTATGATCACCCTGGGGGAGCAGCAGGTGCGAGCGAGCGAGTTTGGCAAGGCCGTTGATACCTTTGCTCGCCTGGCCGAGGCATACCCGAAAGACGCCACCCTCCAGATCCGGCTCGGCTACGCTGCCCTCAAGAAGGAAGACTTCGAGGTAGCCAAAGATGCCTTCGCGGCGGCCAAAGAACTCGATCCCAACCTCCCCGATGCCCGCGTGGGTTTAGGGCTGGCCTACGTCAAGATGCCTGGCAAGGGACTGGCGGCCTTCTACAATTTCCGGCGTGCTGTGGGCGAGGGCAAGCGGGCGGTCAAGATCGATTCGCTCTACGCCCCGGCCTACTGGCTTCTCGGAGAGGCCTACGAACACTTTCGGGAGGATTACCAAAAGGCGATTGGATACTATTTAAAATACGTTAAACTGGAGTCCGATGACCCAAATGGCCTCTACGCTTTCGGGCTCTCCTGCGTGCAGGCCAGGCAATATGACAAGATTAACACCTACCTCACCCCTTATCTGGAAGCCAATCCCCAGGAGTTCCGGCTCCTGCCCCTGGTAGCCCAGGGCTATTTCTTTCATGAGCGCTTCGAATCCGCCCTGGAACACTTCGAACGCTATCTACAGAACCTGGACGAAGGGGAGCGCCAGATCTATACGGACATCTCACTTGTGGCCTCCAAGAAGGAACTCGACGACTACCGGGCTATCGTTGAAGCTTCGGAGCGCCAGGCCTATCTGGAGCAGTTCTGGATGCGTCGGGATTCCGATATCATGACCCCGGTCAACGAGCGCATCATTGAGCACTATCGTCGGGTGTGGTATGCCCGCACCCTCTTCGCTGAGGGGCCCCATCCCTGGGACAGGCGGGGAGAGGTTTACATCCGCTATGGGGAACCCGACTACAGGTCGCGGTCCGACCTGAGGCAACTCAGTGTGAGTGCCGAAGTTGAGGCCGTGCGCACCCGGATGGCTGTGGATATGTATGGACCCGAGGCTCATTATTTGACCTTTACCGGACCGGTCTTCCCGGTCCGGACGCGCCGTGACGCTCTGTCTGATGACGTCACCGTTGACTCCCGTCAGATGGCTGAAGGGACAGCCGTTGAAGATCCCACCCTGGATGATGAGAATGTTGAAGCGCTTTCGGGATCAACGGATTCGTATCTGGATCGTCTTATGTTGCAGAATATTCCCACCCCTCAAGAAGAAGACAGACTCGGGAGCCTTTCCGATGATATCCTGGATCTGAAAGCTCGGCTCAATTTCCAGGGCTATGCGCCCCTCACTATCGACAACGAGGTCAATACGGTGCCCTGGGAGACCTGGACTTATACACAGATCCAGAACGGCATCGAGTTTACCTTTACCGACGAACTGGGCAACCGCACCTACGACTTTGCCCCGCTTCCCCCGATCCCTGCTGGGCACAGGCAGTTGAAATATACGGCGCGAATGCTCGAATATGCGCCCAGCCTCGTCTTTGAAAGAACCGTTGTCGCAACCCCGGACTATTACCGTCCCAGCCTCCGGGGCTCTGCCCTCCACTTCTACTACGACCTGGCCGACTTCCGAGGCCCCGATGGCCAGACCACGCTCGAAGTCTATTACGGCATTTCACCCAAACAGGTAGAATTCGTCGAGGGAGACACGGGTTCGATGGCCCACGCGCAGGGCGCGCTGGCCCTGGCGGACGAAGGCCACACCAACATCTACCGAACGACAGACACGTTTTCCTATCGAAACACCGGAGAATCCAACTGGGCGAAGGGGACGTTTGTCCCCGACGTGCTTCAGGTCCAGGTGCCGCCTGGAAAATACGAACTCCAGGTTCAACTCAAGGACCTGGTCTCAGGGCACGTGGGGGCCTACAAACAGTCCCTGGAGGTCAAGGATTATCAGTTAGAGACGCTCCAGATGAGCGACATCGAGCTCGCTTCCGCCATCGGCGATAAAGGATCGAACAACAGATTTCGGAAGGGCAATATCTGGGTGGTACCGATGCCCTCCCGTGCCTACAAACCGGACCAGAAGGTCTATGCCTATTTCGAGATCTACAACCTGAATAAAGACGCTTTCGGTCAGACCCGCTACAAGGTACAATATCTGGTCCGGTTCAGTCCCGAGGGTTCGGTGGGGATCGTCGGAATGGTTGCCTCCGGGTTCCGATCCCTCCTCAGGAGCAAGAAGCCTCAGGTCTCAGTGACCTACGAGCAAGTCGGATCAGAGTCGAGTGAAAATGAATATGTGGAGTTGGAATTGAGCAAGGCCAAACCCGGCATCAACGTCCTGGAGGTGACGATCACGGACCTGGTGAGTGGTGAGACGGCCACCCGCGAGGTCGGCTTCCACTATGGAAGCCGATCGAAAAATAAGCGTGTCTCGAAGGAGCAATAGTCAGAATGATTCATAAAACAACCACCGGTGAGATACACACAGATAATAGAGACATCTCAGAAGGAGCCCCCATGGAACCCAATTACGGCGTAGATATGCGGCTGGATGTAAAAATCCCAATGAGGGACGGGGTTAATCTGTCCGCTGATATCTACCTCCCCAGAGCCGCGGGAAAATTTCCCACTGTCTTGATGCGTACCCCCTACAGCAATAACATTGATGCCATGATCGAAAAAGCCCGGCGGCTGGCCAACTGTGGCTACGTCTGTGCGATGCAGGACTGTCGCGGCCGCTGGGACTCGGAGGGCAACGACTACCCTTTCCGGGAAGGCGAAGACGGCTACGACACCCAGGAATGGATCGGCCGCCAGGAATGGAGCAACGGCAAAATTGGTATGTCCGGTGCTTCGTACCTGGGCCTGGTCCAGTGGCAAAGCGCCCCGCACAAAAGCCAATATCTCACCTGCCTTGCCCCTCGCGTCATCTGCTGCGACTACTTCAGCGGGTTGGTCTATCCCGGTGGTGCCTTTCAGCTCAACGTCCTCATGACCTGGGGCATGCGCACCACCGCCCGCACTGCCCAGAGCATCGAATACCACAACTGGACTGAAGCCTTTCGTTACCTCCCCCTCATAGAAATGGACGAACAGGCTGGGCGCGACCTCGGCTTCTGGAAAGACTGGGTTCAACACGCCGCCTACGACGATTACTGGGACGAAATCAATGACGAAAAACGGTGGGGCGACATCGCTGTCCCCGCATTCAACATGGGCGGCTGGTATGACCTCTACGCCGCAAACACCTTCACCAACTTCAACGGCCTGCGGCAGCACGGCCGCACCCCCGAAGCCCGGCAGAGCAAGCTCATCGTGGGGCCGTGGCCCCACGTCTTGAGCACCTCCCCCCGAACAGGCGACATCGACTTCGGCACTCACTCAATGGTGGACTTAGAGGCCCTGGAACTGCGATGGTTCGACTACTGGCTCAAAGGCATCGACAACGGCATCGTGGACGAGCCGCCCTTGCGCCTCTTCATCATGGGCACCAACGAATGGCGCGATGAAGACGAATGGCCCCTGGCGCGCACTCAGTGGCAGAAATGGTACCTCCATTCCTGCGGTAGTGCCAACAGCCTGCTCGGCGACGGGAGCCTGTCGCCCACTCTCCCAGAAGGAGACACCCCGGACCGCTTCGTCTATGACCCTCGGTACCCCGTCCAGACCCTGGGTGGCAACAACTGCTGCTCGCCTCACATCGTGCCCTGGGGGCCCTACGATCAGCGCCCGGTCGAGATGCGCGGCGATGTGCTCTGTTACACCTCGGCTCCCTTGGAAGCCGACATGGAAGTCACCGGACCAATCAAAGCCGTGCTCTACGCCGCTACCGACAGCCCGGACACCGACTGGACGGCCAAGCTCGTAGATGTCTCCCCTACGGGTTACGCCAAAAATCTCTGCGACGGCATCTTGCGTGCTCGATACCGCGAAAGCCTTACCAACCCGACCCTGCTCGAACCCAACCGGATCTACGAATACGAAATCGACCTCAGTGTCACCGGCAACGTGTTCCGGAAAGGCCACTGCATCCGTGTCGAAATTTCTTCGTCCAACTTTCCGCGCTTCGACCGCAACCCAAATACCGGCCACGAATTCGGCACCGATACAGAGATGCGCCCGGCCCGGCAGACCGTACATCACTCGAGCCGGTATCCGTCTCACATCGTATTTCCCGTCATTTCGGCAGCCTGATGCCAGACCTTTTCAAAGAGGAAGGTTCACCAATTCGCAAGAGGTCAACTGTTTATACCTTCTCCTCAGATATTTTTCATCCCGAAGCCTACATGAGCCAAAAAATCCTTGACAGAGGATGTGAATGGGCGTACTATTTTTATTAATGGTCAGACCATTATACCATATAATGATATGACTGGTTTTGTAAACAGAGCAAAAAAGTCATAAATATCTGTACAATGGAAATACAAAGAAAGGTCGGGAGAATGGGCTTTGTTTAATAGCATTGAAAAAGAAAATCTGAGTAAGAGGATCATCGGTGCGATCAAGAACCATATTTTGCAGAATGGATTGATGCCCGGAGACAGGTTGGCCACAGAGCGGGAGATGGCAGAAGCGTTTGGCGTGAGTCGTGCCTCCGTTCGAGAAGCGGTCAAGATTTTAGAGGCAATAGGCATTCTGGAAGCTCGTCCCAGGCATGGGATCAGTGTCAGAGAGTTCGACCCTCAGGCTTTGTTTAAGTATCTGAGCTTTATTCCATCCATAAATAAAAAGACGATTATAGAGATGTACGAATTGCGGCGGGCGGTGGATATTGGAATTGTGGAGATGGTAATAGAGCGCGTAACAGAAGATCAGCTAGAAGCGATGGGGCAACACCTGGAAGCGATGCGGGAGGCGTTGGAACGTCCTGTCGAGTTTTACACGCACGACTGGGCGTTTCACTTTGCGACCTACGAAGCAACAGGGAACCTGGCGACTCAGGCTCTTGGACGGGTGCTGAGTGAATTTTTCGTTACGGCTCACCGTGAGTGGTGGGACTGGGAGAGAATTGACCTGGAACACTTCCAGAACCACGAGCGGATCTTCCTCGCCCTGAAGGCGCGTAATCCGGGCGGGATGCGGCAGGCAGTGTGGGATCACTTCGATACCGGCTTGAGGCAATGGGTAAAGCGCACGCAGCGAGTTCAGCCGGGCTAAGGCAGCACTGCAATCCCGGGTATAAGAGAAAAGTTTGGAGCGTAAAAACGGAATTTTATTGGCAAGGCGCATAAAAAAAGCCATTAGCTACCAAACCTTGCGCGGAGGAGCTAATGGCCAGAGCAATGAAAAAAAATGTTATAATTTTTCTGCATTGCGCCTTTCAATATTAGAAAAACAGATTTTGATGTTAAGTAAAAATTAGTTAATCTTAAATTAACTATGGAACGGTTGGTTTGTTTTGGCGAGGAATCGTATTGCCTGGATTTGTTGCAACATTTTCATTTGCGTGACTTACGGATTGTTATCTGTCGGAGGGAATTGATGGCTACCTTGAAGGCAGGGATCGTGGGGCTTGGATTCGGGGAGTCACATCTGAGGACATTCCACGACTACATCGACGAAGTAGATGTCGCTGCGGTGTGCGATATCGACGAGGAGAAGGCGAATCAGTTGGCCAGGGAGTACGGGGTGCCCAGGGTCTATACGGACTACGGGGACCTGCTGGCCGATCAGGACGTGGACTTCATCTGCACGGGCACACCGGGGTTTCGCCACGGAGATGAGTGTCTGGCGGCCCTGGAGGCGGGAAAGCACATCCTGACGACCATTCCGATGGTAGAGAATGCCGACAAGCTGCACCAGTGCATGGAGATCGTCAAGGCAGTAGAGAGAACGGGGCTGAAGCTGGCCATGGAACAGAACAGCCGGTGGGATCCACGCACGATCACTTTGAGGCGGCTGGTGAAGAAGGGCACAATCGGCGAGGTATGCTACGCCGAGTCTGAATATACACACAGCCTGGTGTACCTGTTTGTAAGAGATGGAAAGAAGACCTGGCGGGACGGGTTCGGTACGACGACGCAGGAGAGCATCTCTTCCGGCGGCGGCATTCACGCGATCGACGACATCCGCTGGATCATCGGGCAGGATTTCACCGAGGTGGTCGGGTTGGGAAACCGCATTTACTCGCCATATCGGACAGTCAACGACTGGGAGACGGCAATTTTCAGGACGACCGGTGGGGTGACGGTGAAGGTCGCCTGTTGCAAGGCGATGGCCTGGCCTGGCTGCAACCTCTACAAGTCGCTATACGGCACCAGGGCGGCCGTTGAGGGAGATCGGCATAATGGAGTACTCGGTATTGCACATGCACAGGAGGAAGGCGGGCTTCCCGGAGAAATTGAGCCCCTGGAGTTGGTGGGGCTCGAACTGGATGCCGAGGTTGCCAAAAGAACCGGTCACGGCGGCGGTACGTACCACAACTGCCGCGACTTCGTGGACGCGATTTTAGACGATAGGCTGCCATTTATCAACGTCTATGAGGCGGCAAAAAGCTGCGCTGCAGCGATCTGTTCGCTAATCTCGATCAACGAGGGGGGCCGGAAGGTCTATATCCCCCAGTTTTACAATCGGCTGGGTCCGGAAAGGGAGATTATCTGAGACGAGTGGGTTGGTCGAAAAATGACTGCGTATCTTCAAGGAGGTTTTTATGAGAAGGATCATGGGTTTATGGATTCTCTTGTGGGTATTGTCGCCCACGGCTTTTGCTGTGGCTCAGGAAGAGGGCCACAGAGGAGGGTTCGGCGTATCCGCCGAGCTCTATTCGCCGCTGTTTAACTTCAGAGATATGTACACCGAGGGATTCAAGCTTGGGGCTGCTGCGCACTTTGTAACCAGTCCGGCACGGATCGTGGAAGTGGAGTATTACTACTCGAAGTTTGCGGGCGGCAGCCTCGAGGGACGGACGTTTCGGTTCAAGGATGGAAGGGACTACGCAAGTCCACAGGCCAAGTCCGATATGACCTTTAACAGCCTGGCGGTCAACTGGCTTTTCGCCCTGAAGGATAAGAAGTTCGAAGGCGAAGGAAGCGTTCCCTATCTTACCGTTGGGGCCGGGTTCCACAACTACCATTCTAAGGTGAGCGG
The DNA here is from genome assembly GCA_965222605.1 of Candidatus Latescibacterota bacterium. GTDB lineage: Bacteria > Latescibacterota > UBA2968 > UBA2968 > UBA2968 > VXRD01. The sequence continues at coordinate 5,227,933 of OZ244960.1, read as the reverse complement.
GCTCATCTTTCCCGAACAAGGGGGCGCCACGCTGGATCAGACCCTGCTCCTGGAGGCGATCGACGATACGCGAACAGCGCTGGGTGTAAGCGGAGGGGGCGGGATGCAGATCTTCTTGGGTCCGAAGGCTGCCCTGGACCTGCGTGTGAGTTACAATGTGATCATTGGAGAGCTCAGGCCCTTCCTGAACTGGGGTGTGAAAAAGACCCATCCGTTTCACTTGTTCGACATCGGGGCTGGAGTGAAGTTTTATATGTGATCCGCAACCTGTCAATGAAAGGAGAAGAATATGAAGAGAGATCGTGTTTTCCGGATTGTAGGGCTGCTCGCCTTTCTGCTGCTGTTCTCAGCGACCTCTGAGCAGGCGGTTGCCGGGACCACAGGGAAGATCAAGGGTCAGATCGTGGACAGCAACGGTCAGGCGTTGCCCGGAGCAAATGTGATCATCGAGGGCACCTCACAGGGTACCACCACAGGGCCAGATGGGGACTACTTGATCTTGCTGGTGAATCCGGGGATCTACACGCTGACGACGTCCATGATCGGCTACGACCAGGTTTCCAAGACGGACGTCCAGGCCATCGCTGATTTTACGACGACTGTGGATTTTACCCTGAATGAGACCGCCCTGGAGATGGCCGCAATAGTGGTCGTTGCGGAGCGGCCCCCTGTGGAGCCGGACAGGACAACCACAAAATACATCCTGGATAAATCCAACATCGAGGATGTCGCTCCCCTCGTCAAGGACACCGAACAGGTGCTTGAACTCCTGGCCGGGGTCGGTCTGGACGGAGACACCTCGATCCGGGGTGGAGACACGTCGTCATCTGGCTCCGGGAGCAGTGACGTGGTTTATTACGTCGATGGGGTGCCCATGTCTGCAGTCAATGTGGAGCGGCGGTCGCACGCCAGCCGAAATTTTCAGGGTGTCAACGCCAGTGCTGTCCAGGAACTCGCCGTGGTTACAGGCGGGATGGAGGCCGAGTACGGCAACGCTCAAGCGGGTGTTGTCAATATTGTGACAAAGGAGGGGAGCAAGGACTTCCACGGCAGCCTGGATTACCTGTTGAATCCGGCCGGGAAGAAGCACTGGGGCAGCAACGTCTATGACAGCCCCTATTATGAAGATAAGATGAAGTGGAACGATTCGAACTGGACGGGCGAGACCGACCCGGAGACCGGACGGAGGGTACACGAGCGGACCGACTACACCGGCGTGATCGGCCACCGTCTGGAGGGGACTCTGTCCGGACCAGTGGTCGAAAATGCCTCCTTTTTTGCCTCGGCCAGATATCGGGGATTGGCGGCGGTGTTTCCAGAGGGCAAACAGCGTGGCTTCTACCTCTACCCAGACCGTAAATCGGGTTGGGTTGCCTCTCCTGGCAACATCGAGGCCTCCTACAAACTGACCGGGAATGCGCGCTCAAAGTTCAAGGTGGGCGTGGGGGGCATCTACGGCCGTTCCGGAAGCTACTGGGGAGGCTCAGGCGCCAGAAGGCAGTTGGGCCGCGACATCTTTCTTTCGGAGGGAAGTGGCTCCGGGCAGGTCAAGTATAAAAACGACCTGACCTATGTGTCGCTAACCCACATCCTGACGCCCAAGACATTTTACGAGGCGAAGCTTTCCTTTTTCCGGGATAACCAGGACACCACCAACGTACCGGTAGATCAATACGGAGAAGGCGTTACCGAGGACATTCGTCGGGACGCGGACGGCTACTTCACAGCCGCTCCCAGAACGAGAACCGAGTATCAGTTTACGAAGCGGGAACGGATCAACTTTAAACTCGATTTCTCCAGTCAGATCACAAAGGGGCACTTCGTCAAGAGCGGATTCGAGGTCGCGTTCGACAAGGTGCTGACCGTATGGGAACGCTGGCAAAGTATGACGAGTTTTTCCCTGCGCGTGGCCGGGAAGCCGTATACCAGAGATACGCCGTGGGAACCCATCCAGTCGTCCTGGTACATCCAGGATAAGATGGAGTTTCACGGGCTGGTCCTGAATGTGGGCGCCCGCTACGACCGGCTGGATTGGGGCACCCAGGTGCCTCAAGGCGAACACGGACTCTGGTCGATGGCGCCGATGACCAAATCGTGGACGCGCCAACAACTCATCCCCCTGGTGGATGCCAAGGCCTTGCAGGCCTGGAGTCCCCGGGTCGGGGTCTCACACCCGATCACCGACAGAGCCACGATCCGCTACTCCTTCGGAGTGTTTCGCCAGTTGCCTTCCACATGGTACATCGCTCAGTATGGGTGGGTCAGTCGGGCCCGGGCATCAGATTTCAACAACAACGGGCAGATTGACCCGACGGAGGTCGGGAACCAATCGGACTCGCGGGACTGGTCCGGATTCTGGGACCGCATCAAGTATGAAACGACCACCAGCTTTGAGGTCGGAACCGACTGGAACTTTGTCGGGGACTACATCAGTTCTCTGACGGTCTTCTACAAGAGCGGGACGGATCAGTTTTTCTACGGCAACAGCTACTGGTGGGACCCCCAGTTGCAAGCCCCCCAGCGCGGTGGGGCCGACTGGAGGAACAACTCCTATGAGGACGTCCGGGGCATCGAGCTGTCGCTGAGGAAGAATCTCAGCCACGGGTTCGCATTCATGGTTTCGTACAATAAGCAGTGGGTGTCGGCCGCACGCCAGTCCGGGTGGTGGCGGACCTACTTTGTGCCCGACTCGAACTGGGTCGCCACCGGAACCAACTACTATGTGACGCACTCCCGGGACACCAACGGCGACGGACAGGTGAACAGCAGCGATTCCGGAGCGGAAGTGCCAGTGTCGCTGACCAACGATGAGATCATGGAATTCGGCCACCGGGCCAACGAACGGCTCCGGGCCATCCAGAATGGCGCGGCGGCGGACTACGATCCGCTAAAGGAATCCGAGATCAAAGAAATGGAGGATTGGCCTGGCATGTGGTCCTACAAACAGTTTAATGTGAATCCCCGGGGGCGGAACACAGCCCAGGGGACCTTCGGCACCGAACGGCCGGGTTTCGGGTCGGCGGTGTTTATGTATCACTCGCCGACGGACTATGGACCGGTGTGGAGCGACATCAGCGTCACGTTGGTCTATCGGATGCAGGAGGGGAGGGCCAGGCGGTTCGCACTACCTGGCGAGCCACCGAAGTGGTGGTTCGGACCTGTGCATACCCGGGCCGACCTGGCCTTTGTGAAGCGGTTCCAGCTCCGCAACCAGGTGCGTCCCACACTCTATTTCAACGTCAGGAACCTGTTTAACCAGCGCGATCTACAGCCCAGGCCGGGTGTGGACTGGTGGAAAAACGGTCTGGATCAACCCAGGCCCGACAGCGGCAAGTACAAACAGTTCGGAGATACCGGAGAACTGAGCCGGTATGCCGGGTTCCCAAGGGAGATCGAGTTGGGGGTGATGGTGTCCTTCTGACAGGTCAACTCTATTTTTATATCCAGGGCTTGGGATTGAATCGGACACAGGCTGTGGCCCAATCCCAGGCGCTCCTTCATTATCACAAGGAGGTTTCAAGATGCGAATAGTGAGAATAGGCTTCTGGCCTGTGGTGCTATCGCTGTTGTTCCTGCCGTGTAGCCTTTGGGCCCAGGCTGCGCCGATGCGGAACCTGACCCGGGGGCTGCTCTGGTCGGGCTATCGCAGCAACGGCATCCAGGGTAAGACCGAGGGCATGACCAGGAGCTGGGCGAGGCTGTGGGACGCGGGCCTGATGTACCCCGGTGCTCCCATTTTGGAGGGAGACTTTGAAGACCATTGGGCGGTTAAGGAGAGCATCGACTTTGCGGACCGTTCGACCCACACCAGCCAGGGAGAGGGAATCTATGTGCTGACAAAGGACGAGAGCGGCTTCTACAATGTGTCGATGTCCAACCCCCGGATCGTCACAGAGGATATCATGCCGATGACCTACGATGCCTCCGCCGGTCCAGAGAAAGACCTGGGGGTGCGGACGGTCTCCCCGGCAACTGGAGCGGTGACAGCCAACTACTGGCCGGGGGCACCGCCAGTGGTCAACGATGTGACTGAAATCCACAACTTCGATTACAACCGGTACATTCCCAACAACACCCAACCCGAGGAAATCCTGATTACGCAGTGGGGCACCGAAACGGGAATCGTCGTGACTCGAAAGGCCAAGGCGTGGGGCTACCCGGACTACGACGACTTCATCATTCAAGAGGTCATTCTGGAGAATACCGGGACGAAGCAGTTGAACGATACCTACCTTTCATTTTTCAATCTGCCCAGAATCTCTCGGGCGGGACACATGTGGACGGGCTGGACCAGCGGCTGGGAGGGTGTGGACACCCGGGTGCAGGACGACTGGTTCAAATACAGCGAAGCGCCCAATTTCGACGGCCACGCGGATCTGAGGGGAAAAAAGATCCAGTACGTCTATGACGGCGACTACCCCTTTGACCAGACCGATGACACGGGAGAGCCTGCCCGGCTGGCTGAGGCCCCGGGCAATGTCCGAAACTCCGGCCTCATCGTGGAAGGGCAACTCCGGGCATTTCAGTATATCGGGCTGGCCCTGTTAGACGCCGATCCGACCGACGGGTTCGCCCAGGACGACGAGGTCTATGTGGCACCAAAGAATCCCGACCAGCCGGCCTACCCCTTCTGGTGGCAGATCCGCAGCCTGGACGACATCGATACGCCGGAGCATCCTATGTCCGACGAGCAGATCTACCTGGATATGACCGGGCAGGGGACGCGCCCCATCTCGCCGAAGCACCCCCAGGACAACCCCACAGAGCTTATGACCATGGGCTTCGCCCAGACCTATGGACCCTACGATCTGGGGCCCGGCGATAAGGCCAAAATCGTGGTGGCCTGGGTGGCTGGCACCGGGGCCGAATTTGCAAGCTCAGGGGGGACGGTGGACATTTTTGGGTGGAGCAGACAGTCGGGTGCCCAGGCTCAGGTGTCCGACGGCGAACGGGCACTGGCCCAGCACCTGGATCGGGCCCGGTTTGCCTACGCCAACAACTACGATATCCCGGACGCACCGCCCGACATCAGATTCACGGTAGAGAGCGATGAGGACGGAAACAACCTGCTGTCCTGGTCTGCCGATGTAGAGGCTGCCGAAGATCCCGACTATGCGGGGACCTCCGAGGCGAAGGATGTGGCCGGCTACCGGATCTACCGTTCGGAGCACACGTCTATGGGGCCATGGGAGCTTCTGGTAGATATCCCGACTGGCACGCATAGCTACAAGGATGCCGCCTCGCTGGCGGGGTTCAGCTACTGGTATTCCGTCCGGAGTTACGACTCTGGGCACGCCGACTGGAACGGCACAGGGATGGCGATCCCTTCCCTGGAGAGCGGACACGGCGCGCCCGAAACGAGGACGCACCTGCGAAGCATACCGTTTGTGGTGGCCTCCGATAAGAAAGACCGATTCGAAGATCCGGTGATTGTGGTACCCAACCCGTTCAGACTCGACGATATCCACCGCTACCCGGGCGGTAGCGAAGAGATCCGGTTTGTAAATGTACCCAGAAGGTGCAAGATCTCGATCTTTACCGTCTCTGGAGATCTGGTCGCGGTGGTGGACAACCCGGTGCGGACAAGGTCTCCGGTTCGGGGGGAGACGAGTTGGAATCAGGTGGTGCTGAATTTCGCGTCGAAGGTCTCGACGGGAAAGTACTTCTTCGTGGTGGAGTCGCTGATGCCGGGGAGCGAGGGTGAGAAGAAGACCGGAACCTTTATGATTGTCAAATAACCGTGCGACCATGAAAGGAGGCATGAGAATGAGACGAATTCTGTGGATAGCCACTTTGGCCGCACTGATGGGGCCGCTTCTGGCCGTGGATGCAGAGGCCATCTTCAAGAAACTGGGTACGACCGGGTTCAACTTTGTAAAGATTGGCCAATCGGCTCGCCCTGTGGCGATGGGATCTGCGTATATGGCCATTTCTAACGATATCAATAGCATCTTCTGGAATCCGGCCGGTCTGACCCACATCGAGAGGGCTGCATATACCTTTTCTTACAATCGCTGGTTTGCCGATTCAAAACTCTACTCGGGCGCTGTGGCCTATCGTTTCGGTGCTTCGGTCTTAGGGGTCAGCATGGTGTCGTTCCAGACGAAGCCGTTTGAAGAGACGACCATTTTCGAACCCACAGGCACCGGCAAGATGGTAGAGGGGGACGACTTCGCAATCGGCGTTGCCTATGCCTACCAGTTCACCGATCGGCTCTCTTTCGGCGCGAACTTCAGGTACCTTCAAGAGTCCCTGTTCGAAGATTCGAACACTACTTTTGACGCCAGCGTCGGTACGCTTTTCTACACTGGCTTCCGGAACTCCCGGTTGGCGATGACCCTGAAGAATTTCGGACAGGACAACACCGTTATTGCAGAGAGCGCTTTTATGCCGGTGGTTTACACGATCGCCGGGGCTATGGAGGTGGTCGGAAAGGTGGGAGATCCCACTTACCTGACGCTTTCAGCGGAGAACGTATTTGCGATCGATTACGAAGGACGCGTCCACCTGGGCGCTGAGCTGTGGTTGGCCAATACACTGGCGCTGAGAGGGGGGTACAAGTGGAATTACGACGCCGAGGATTTCAGCATCGGCGCCGGACTCAAGCGGACTTTTGGCACCGCGTCGCTAAGTGTGGACATCGCTTACACCCATAGTGATTTCTTCAACGCACCTTTGAGGTTCACGGTGAACGGAACGTTCTGAGGCGTCTGTAACGGTATGCCGAACGCCGGGGGCTTGGACTATCCCGCGCCCCCGGCGTTGATTTTGTGGACTGTTCTCGTGTTTCACTCTCAGCTATTTCCCTCACGTTTTCTTCTTCCTGTCTTTTGTCCTCATTTTTTACCTGGTGGTCCTTGACCGTATTCTTGAATTAAACGGATATCCAAGGGACACCTGTTTTTTTTAGGGATTCATTTGTCTGTTTTGATTGCACCGCAGGAACGCCGCACATCGGAGGTGCCCTACCACAGCGATCTGGCACCCGGGAGGCGGTTTGTGTTCGTCGGGAGACAGGTCTATCCGCAGAGCGTGCTCTACGTTGTGGGGCGGCGGGTGGACGATGTCCCGATAGACCAGCCGGAATGGCTGGAGGACCACCGGCACAATTGCAATACCTTCTACGTGTTTCTGGGTGACAGGGAGGACCTGTCCGGGCTTCGCAGCACGGTGACGATTGAGGGAAGGACGTTTGATGTACACGCCCCGGCGGTGGTGATGATTCCGCAGTACACACTGCATCACTATAGACTGGTGGACGGCAGTGGCTGGTCTTTTCACGTCAACCTGCGGGGAGATTACGAGGCATCGCTGGCCGGTCCGGGAGAGGTGGATACCTCGCGGATCCCGGCCCCGGCCGTGGAGGACGTTTACAAGGCCGCAGAGAGGATGGATGGGCAGGGTGAGGTTCAGCGATGGTCATTCATCGACAGCCGGTTCGCACAACCCGGCATCCTTTTGAGGATCTACCAGGTCGTCGCGGACCAACTGGCCGCAAATCAGTTCAAATCCCATCGCCCGGTGGCGGATGGGGCAAGTCTGCTGATCGGAGCGCCAAAGAAGACGCTGAAGGTGGAGATCCAGTCCGAGCAGGGATGCGTGCAGGGTGCCTCTCCGGCGACGATCTACCATCCCAAGGGGGTGTCTTACGCTTACACGCGTGTCGAGGGCACGGGGATGATCCTGGAACTGGAAAAGGTGTAGCCTATAAACTATTTAAAAGTGGGGGGCTGGAAATGAAGACTTACAAGGTCGGTGTGGTCGGGCTCGGTCACGGGGGAAGCCACGTTCGCCTAACCCACGAATACCTTGAGCAGACCGAGTGCACTGTGATCTGTGATGTGAACGAGGTGCGGCTGCAGAACACGGCTGGGGAATTGGATATAGGCAAGACAACCACGCATTACGCGGACTTGCTTTCGGACCCGGACCTGGACATTCTGTGTATCTGTTCGCCCTGTCATATCCACGGGCAGATGGTGCTGGCAGCACTGGATGCCGGCAAGCATGTGATGGTTGAGACGCCGATGGAAAATGAGTCCATGGAACGGCTCTGGAAAATTATCACGATGGCCGAACGCCGACATCTGAAGGTCCAGATGGACTGTCCGGACCGATGGATCCCGGAGTCTGTAAAGATGAAGCAGTTGATCGACGATGGCCAGGTGGGAGAGATCTATTACGTAATCTGCGAATATTTACAGGATATTCGGCAGCAAGGCGGAGGCGGGCTCATGAAAAAAGAGGGTTTTCGGATGGGCTACGGGGTGAAGGCACAGGAATCTGTGTCTGCCGGAGCCGGCATCTATGCTGTAGATACGGCCCGATGGTTTCTGGGAGAGGACTTCACAGAGGTTTTCGCCTACGGCAATCGCAAGAATCTGCCCAGTCGGAACGTGGACGACCACGATGTGGCTCTGTTTCGGACGGCCTCTGGGGCGATTGCACGGGTCCAGTGTTCAAAGGCAGCGAGGCGTCCCTACAAGGAAATTACAAAATCGGTGTGGGGGACAAAGGGCACGATCGAATCTACGGGGTATCTGCCTGTGCCCCCGGACAGTACGGGGCTTTACGGATGTCTGGTGGAGGACGGCGCCGGACCCAAGCCTTATACCGGGCCTTACGAGATGCGTCCGATTGAGGTGCCGCCGGTTCCAATACCGGAGTGGATCACCGGGGAGATGGTCCGGAAGGTGGGGCATGGCGGTGTGGAGTTCTTCAGTTGGATGGACCTGATCCACTCGATCGAGAACGATTGCATGTCGGAAATCAATGTCTATGAAGCGGCGCGCACATGTGCCGGAGCAGTTGCGGTCAAAGAGTCGAAGGTGGCGCATCGGCCGATCTCCATCCCACAAATTGCGGATCGGCACGATGAGATGAAATCGCTCTATCCATTGCCCTACGGGGAAGCGTCGAGTGCGGAGCTTTGAGGAGCCGGTTTTGCCCGTTTTTCAGAAATTGTCCTGGAGGCCGGAATTATGGAGAACGATATACAACCATCCCCTCTTCAAGGCCTAAAAGATCGCGTTGCGGTCGTGACGGGCGGGGGCCGGGGCATCGGCCGGGCGATCGCCCGCGAGTTGGCACGTCAGGGGGCGGCGGTCGCCGTCAACTATACCGCCAATGCCTCGGCGGCCGCGAGCGTGGTCGGTGAGATTGAACGGGATGGAGGACAGGCTATGGCGATCCAGGCCGATGTGTCGGATCGCACAGCGGTGGAGGCGATGATCCAGGCAGCGGTTCAACGTTTTGGCGGTGTCGATATTCTGGTCAATAACGCCGGTATTGATGTCGCCGTTTCTGTTCTCGATACGACCGATGCCGATTGGGAACGGATTTTTGCGGTGAATGCTCGGGGGTGCTTTCTCTGTACGCAAATCGCGGCTCAAGTTATGATTGATGCCGGGGGCGGTGGACGGATCATCAACATCAGTTCGCTCAACGCCCGCCTGGGCTGGATTGCGAGGGCTGCCTACAGCGCCTCCAAGGGTGCGATGGAGGCCTTTACCCGGTGCTGTGCCCGAGATCTGGGGCAGTATGGAATTACGGTCAACGCCGTGGCACCCGGTGCGATTCGGACCGACATTTGGGGCGATACGCTCACGCCCGGCGCTGAAAAGGCACAGGCCGAGCGCGTTGCCCTCGGGCACATCGGAGAACCGGAGGATGTCGCCGGGATCGTTGTATTTTTGTCATCCTCGGCCGCGCGCTTTATCACCGGCGAGGTTATCCTGGTGGATGGCGGCCGGGGGACATGCGATTACCTGCCGACAGAGCATGCGTTAGGGGACAAGATGTATCCGTAGATTTGATCAGGAGGGCGTTAAAATGGTAGAGGATACACTTCAACAGATTTTCGAATATGTTGATCAACATTTCGACGATCATCTGGCAGCTACGCAACGCTATCTTCGCCAACCCAGCATCTCAACGGAGAACTTGGGGATACAAGAGTGTGCCGAGATGACCGCAGAGATGCTGCGAGACCTGGGTGCAGACGCGAGGCTGGTTCCTCTGAAAGGCGGTCATCCCGTCGTGTACGGCCGCTTGACGTCCAGGAACAGCGATCGTACCCTTCTGGTCTATGGCATGTATGACGTCCAACCGGTAGATCCGCTGGAGGCCTGGGATTCGCCGCCCTTTGAGGCCAGGATTGTGGATGGCCGTATCATTGCCCGGGGCGCCATAAACACCAAGGGACCGCTGATGGCTTTTATTCACGCCGTCCACTCCATTCAGGCCGTCACGGGTGATGTGCCCGTCAATCTCATTTTCCTCATAGACGGCGAGGAGGAATTGGGCAGTCGGCACCTGCCTCAGTTTATTGAGCAGTACACAGATGAGTTGAAGACGGCCGATGCAATGTACTACCATCTTCCATTGGAGACCGTTAAAGGCCATCCGCAGGTAAGTCTGGGTTTCAAAGGCATTGCTTACTTTGAGTTGGTGGTCAAAACACTGCCGACCGATGCGCATTCCATGGTCGGACCCGTGGTCAACAGCTCGGTGTGGCGGTTGATCTGGGCGCTTCATTCTATGCGCGGAGCCGACGACCGAATCGCGATTGATGGCTTTTATGAGAATGTGCAACCTCCCACCGAGGAGGATGAGCGCATGCTCACCGACCTGCTCGATATCTGGGGTCCCAGCGCCTTCAAAGAGATGTACGGTATTACGGAATTCCGTGAAGGGCTCGATGGCCTGGACCTTGTCAGAGAAGCGATTTTTGCGCCTGGCCTGAATATCGACGGCTTTCTGTCCGGCTACACTGGGCCTGGACCCAAGGCGATTGTGCCAGCTTCGGCGATGTGCAAGATAGACATCCGGCTGGTGCCGGATATGACTGTCCAGGAGATTCTGGACAAGGTACGCGCCCATCTGGACCGGCATGGGTATGGTGATATCGAACTGAGATTTGTGACCGGATACGATCCGGCCAGGACATCGTCGAAAGAGCATATCGCGCAAGCCGCCGTTAGAGCCCTCAAAAGGTTAGACGCCGAGCCTGGCGTTGTGCCTATATTACCTGGAACGGCTCCGCAGGTGTTGTTCAGCAAGCCCCCGTTGAGCCTGCCCTTTGTGATGTCGGGACTCGGTCACGGCTGGTTGCTGCACGCCCCTAACGAGTATTTCGAAGTGGAGGGCCTGCGGGCATGCGAAAAGTCGGCGGTTGCACTTCTGTATGAATTTGCTGATGTCTGATGGTTGTGGCGGAATGGTCGTCGGCCGCCAAAGCGAAGGAGATTGAGGAGATGTCCGTTTTAAGTACAGAAAACCGAACCTTTTGGGAAGAGAACGGTTATGTTGTTATTCCCAATGCCGTTCCCTCAGATCAGGTCAGGGCAGCCGAACAAAAGGTCTGGGATTTTCTGGGGATGAGTCCCGATCATCCAGAAAGCTGGTACCCGAATCCTCCCCGTGCGAGTATTATGGTCGAAATGTACCAGGATCAGGCTCTTTGGGACAATCGCCAGTACCCCCGCGTCTATCAGGCGTTCGCCGAGATTTTTGGGACGAAGAAGCTGTGGGTTAGCATCGATAGGGCCAGTATAAATCCGCCGGAACGGGACGACTGGAAATACACCGGCAGGTTCCATTGGGATACATCGTTGGATTTGCCGATCGAATTTTGGGTACAGGGTGTGCTCTATCTAACAGATACTGCCCCCAACCAGGGGGCGTTCTCCTGTGTGCCCGGCTTTCACAGAAAGATCGAGGCGTGGCTGAAGAGCCTGCCGCCAGATGCCGATCCCCAGCAGCAGGATATCGAAAGCCTGGGCGTGCGGCCGATTCCGGGCAGGGCGGGGGATCTTATTATCTGGCACAGTGCGCTGCCTCACGGAAGCAGTCCAAATACGGCCGATCTTCCGAGAGTAGCGCAATACATCACTATGTACCCTGCCCAGGAAGAAGAGCAAGAGGTGCGGAACCATCGGATTGACGCCTGGCGAGATCGTCTGGCGGGTCTGGTTATCGAAGTAACCGGTAAGCGCTGGGAACTTCGCAGAGAAAAGGAACACGAACTTGGCCGGACAGCGAAACTGTCTCCCCTGGGACGAACACTGTTAGGCCTTGATCTGTGGGAAGATACTGGTATGGACATTGGGGCAGATAGGTTATGAATAGCCGAGAACCAGTTTTCGTTTCCTCCAGGGCGACGAGTGAATCGACTGCCGTAGATGAGACGCATCTGTCCGCACCCGCGAAGAAGGAGGGGATTACCGCTCGATCGGTGATTCTGGGCGTTTTTTTCGCGGCCTTCGCCAGCCTGTTTCTGACCTACGACGAGTACGTGATCCGCTCCTCGTATCTCAACTTGAGCCATTTTCCTCTGATTGCCTTTCTGTGCTTCCTGGCCCTGGTTGTTTTGAACGCCGTTCTGGACCGTCTGGGTTTTGTGCGCCCGCTTTCGCCCTTCGAACTGCTGATCATCCTGGCGATGGTGATGGCCGGGAGCGTGTTGCCGACATGGCAACTGACGGGCTTTTGGCTGGCGATCATTTCCTCTCCGTACTACTTTGCCACGCCAGAGAACCGGTGGGAACCATATTTTCACAACTACATCTCCGACTGGCTGGCCCCGTCCGACCAGACCGGCGCGATGACGTGGTTTTTCGAGGGTTTGCCGGCAGGAGAGCGTATTCCCTGGGAGGTGTGGGTAGTCCCCCTGTTCTGGTGGGTCTGTTTCATTGCGGCGGTGACGCTGGTTTCGGCGTGCATCGTGGTGGCATTGAGAAGACAGTGGACCCACCACGAGAAGCTGGGCTACCCCCTGGTGAGTGTCGGAATTGAGATGGCGACGAAATCCGGAGCAGTCGGCTTCAGGCCGGAGTTCATGCAGGGAAAACTGTTCTGGGCCGGGGTGGCGATTCCGTTTGGGATCGTCTGCTGGAACATCCTGACCTATCTTGTCCCGGGCCTCCCGGTCATTCCCCTGGGTGGAGGAAACGTGGTTCTTTACCAGGGTGCGCCGGGTATAAACCTGAACATCCACTTTTTTGCGATGGCGTTCGGTTTTTTTGCGAACTTAGAGGTGCTGTTCAGCATCTGGTTCTTCTTTCTGATCTTTATTGTCGAGGCCTCCATCTTCAACCGCATCGGCTACAGCGCTGGGGAAGGAGCGTACTGGTCGTCCTACAGCGCGGCCACCGGCTGGCAGTGTTGGGGAGCGTTCTGGTGTATGGTGTTCTGGGTGCTATGGACAGCGCGGCACCACCTGAAGAATATAGTGCGCGGTGCCTTCGGGGATGCCAGTCTCGCCGAGGACGGCGACGAGATGATGTCCTATCGGACCGTCGTGTTTGGATTTATCCTGGGTATAGTATTCATTCTCTTCTGGCTACACAGCGCAGGGATGAGCTACAAGATGGCACTGGTGTTGACGGTTTCCACTCTCGTCATCTACATCGGGGTGTCGAGAATCGTGGCCGAGACCGGCCTGGCTTACGTGCGGGCACCAATGACGGCGCAGTATTCCACGCTGTTTGTGCTGGGGACCGAGACGACCTCGGGGGCCACCCTGACCGCCTTGACCTTCACATACTCCTTAGTGGCCCGGGGGACGGGGCTGTTCATGCCGGTATTGACCCAGGTGGGAAAGGTGGCGGATGTGGCCGCACGTTCCAGGAAGGGAATTCTGGTCTGCACCGGTCTGGCGCTGTTTGTTTCTCTGCTCTGCTCAGTGTGGGAAACCCTTTACCTGGGGTATGCCCACGGGGCCTACAACTTTAACTCCTGGAAGATCAATTCCGCTGCGCCGAAGGTCCTCAACGACGTGGTCGTGTATATGCAATCGCCATTTCCGACCGACTGGGAGAAGCTGCAGTTCTTCTGGATCGGCGCCGGGGTTATGGCTGTGATGACGTTCTTGCGGTATCGATTTTCCGGCTGGCCGATCCATCCGATTGGATTTGCGATTTCATCCACCTATTTCAGCTACCGAATGACCTTTTCCATCTTTCTGGCCTGGGCGTTTAAATGGATCTTTATAAAGATCGGAGATGCGGCGCTCTACAGGCGGTCCAGGCCGTTTTTTATCGGCATCCTGGTCGGCTGGGCGCTGGGAGTCGCCCTGACAATTCTCGTGGATGCGATCTGGTTCCCTGGTAGCGGCCACCATATCCACGCAGACTAAAGCCTTATGGCACGCGCTTGAGCGGTTGACCATGATCAGAAGGAGAAACAGGCGATGGCAAAGACATTGAAGGTTGCTGTGGTCGGGATGGGCCATGGGAGGGCACACGTTCGGGTGTTTAACGAGTACATCGATCAGACGGAGGTGGTGATGGTCTGCGATGTCGTTGAGGAGCGGGCCAGGGCCGCGGCAGAGGAACACGGCATTGGCAAGTGGACCACCCGATACGCCGATGTGCTTGCCGAAAAGGACGTGGACCTGGTGGCCCTCTGCACGCCCTGCCACCTGCACGGAAAGCACACCCTTGCGGCACTGGACCACTGGAAGCACGTTATGGTTGAGGTGCCAATGGAGAACCAGTCCCTGGAGACGCTCTGGAAGATTGTGTATATGTCTGAAAGGCGCAATCTGAAGGTCCAGATGGACAATCAACTCCGGTGGATGGCACCGACGGTGCATATGAAGCGGTTGATCGAACAGGGGAAGCTTGGGGAGATCTATTATGTGGAGACGGAATATGTCCACGACATCGGGGGAATTACCGTCCGGCAGGATGGTTCTCCGACCTTCCGATGGGGGCTGGGAGAACTGGCCCAGGGATCGATCAACGCCGGCGGCGGTCTGTATGCCGTGGATAATGCGTACTGGTTAATGGGAGAGCAATTTGTCGAGGTGTTCGGGTACGGAAACAAGAAGAATATGCCCTATCGACAGGTGTACGATCACGAAGTGGCGCTGTTCAAAACGGCGAGCGGTGCGATTGCCCGATGCGTCTGTTCAAAGGGGCCGAAGCGGCCCACGATAGAGTATGCCGCCGTGTACGGGACGAAGGGCACGCTGGAGACCTCCGGCCGTCTGCCCCATCCTCCCGATGGGCCGGGTGTCTATGGCTGCTTTGCCGACGAAGATCCGAATTATAGCAGGGGTGTCTATGGGTGGATGTACACGGAGTCCGTCAAACAGGAGGACGGGGCTGCAAAGGAGCAGCCGGAACACGGGATGGTGAAGATCGAGGTGCCGCCGCTGATTGTGGATGAGGAAATCTCCAAGAGGGTAGGCCACGGCGGCACGGAGTACCTGGCCGACCTGGATCTGGTGAATGCCATCCTGGAGGACTATCAACCGCCGTGCAACGTCTATGAGAGCGCCCGTTCCTGCGCTGGGGCGATCTGTGCGGTGCAGTCGATCTACGAGGGCAGGCCGGTCCAGGTGCCGGATATCGTGGACAGAAGCGACGCCGTCAAGCAGTTTGGACCGCTACCTACTGCACACCAGAACTCGGACGAGCTATAATGACACGGCGGGAGTTCCTTGCAAGGAGCGGCCGAGCAACTGCCGGTCTGGCAGGTCTGTCTCTGGCTGCCCAGCTGACGCCCGGCCGCGTCCAGGCCGCACCGGAGGTTCATCTCACCGTCTGGTGGTGGGGCGAACAGGAGGCGCCGGGTCTGCAGCAGTGGATGCGGGAGACCGTTCACCGATACAGGGCGGCGCATCCGGGCGTTGAGATTGCAACCGTGCTGCAGGCTACAGAATCGCTCTATCCGTCATTTGCCTCCGCCGGACAGGCCCGACAGGGCCCCGATATTCAGTATATGTGGGGTGGGATATCCACGATGCAGTTCGTCTGGCGGGGGTATGTGCATCCGATCAGCGACCTGCTGAGCGAGGACGACCTGGAGCCTGTTTTTCCCGGCAGTCTGCGGGAGACCGCCTTTCAGGGGAAGGTCTACGGGCTCCCCTGGTATGCGCTTCCCTTCCTGCTCGTCTACAGCAAGCCGGCTTTTGCCCGGGCGGGCCTGGATCCCGATCATCCGCCTCGCACCTGGGATGCGTTCCTGTCGGCAGCAGATCGCCTGCGGGCTGCCGGTTTTGTGCCGTGGGGGTATGGTGTGAAGGGTCTGAGTGGTATTGGAAATTTTAGCAGTCTCTTCATTTTGCAGGAATTGGACGATTCTATCGATATTCTCAAGGCCGCTACCGGCGAGGTTCCGTTTACCGATCCTCTGTATTCAAGCTGGCTGCACCGCGTGGAGGAGATGGTTCGAAAGGGCGTCTTCAACCAGGATGTCTCTTCGCTGGAATACTATCAGGCTCAAAACCTGTTTCTGGCCGGAGAGGCGGCGATGGCCGTTGCCGGCCAGACCAAGGTGAGCCACTTCATCAAGATGCTGGGAGAGGAGAACGTGGGTGTCATGCTGCCTCCCAGGTTCGGGAGCGGCAGGCTGGCGGGTAGGATGCCGAATACGGCACAGCAGCTGCTTGTGACTTCGTGGTCGGACCACAAGGAAGAAGCGGCCGATCTGCTTTGTTACTTTCATACCCCGGAACGACTGGATCGGATGCATGCCCTGTCGGGAGCGATTCCACCCGACGAGCGTTTCGATCGCAGCAGGCTTGTGCGGTCACAGGATCGCACGATTGCCGCGTGGATGGGGAGCGAGAGCATGACAAATTATCAGAACTACTGGCCGCCTCAGATGGATCGGGAAAATCTTTTCCCGGCGGTGCAGTCCCTGTTCGCCGGAGCGCTGTCTGCAGATCAGGCGGCAGGGCAGGTGGACGAGTTCCTCAATCGGTGGCGGGATTCGAATGTGGATACGGTTGAAAAACTCGCTACCTGGGCTTCTGAGGCCAGGTAGCGTATGCAGGCCAGGAGACAGTGTGTGATGATACAGTGGGCAAATCGTGCGGGGTACACCTTTCTCGTTCCCGCCCTTGCCGTTCTCGCCTTCGTGTATGCATACCCTATGGCGAAGGTTATCGAATTCAGCCTGCGTCATAGAGGGACCGGTGTGTGGACCGCGCTGGACAACTACTGGCGCTTGCTGGACGATCCGATCTTCTGGCAGGCGTTGTGGAACAATGTTGGGTTGTTCTTTCTGATACCGATTCTCGTTGTTCTGTCTCTGGTTTTTGCGTCCCTTCTGTACGAGCGGCTCAGGGGCTGGCAGGTGTACAGATTTTTCATTTTTCTCCCGTACATGATACCGATTGTGGTTACCGGCATCGCGTTTGGTTACATCCTTCAGTACCGCGGTCTGGTCAACAGGGTCCTTGCTGTCGCCGGCCTGGACGGACTGCGCCAGGATTGGCTGGGAGACCCACAGCTTGCTTTTTTTACCGTAGGGGGTGTGATCGTCTGGCGGGAATTGGGGTTGGGCATCGTCCTTTTTCTGGCCCGCCTGATGCAGGTTCCGGGCGAACTCTACGAGAGTGCGCGTATCGATGGGGCTGGCTGGTGGCAGACGCTTTATTACGTTACGGTTCCGCAGCTGAGTACAGTGATTCTGTTTTACGCGAGCGTTATGATGGTTCAGCTGTTCAGCTGGGTATTCAATTATATCTTTGTATTGACCCGGGGCGGGCCCGGCTTCACCACCTACGTGAGTGAATTTTATATCTACCAGCGGGCTTTCAGCTACGACGAGATCGGCGTTGCCTCCGCCTGTTCGTTTGTCGTGGTGTTGCTCGTCGCTGTGGGCCTGTCCGGCCTTTTCAGCCTGCTGCGCCGGGTGGAAATCTTCGAGTAGAGGATGCTCGCGATGGTCCAAAGATTTGTTCGGTCGGCCGTGTGCCACTTTGTTCTGCTCGGGCTGTGCATCGTGGCCCTCGTACCCCTCTACTTTATGGTGGTTTCTGCTCTTAAAGAGCAGATGGCGTTTTTCCAGGATCCGGTGGGATTGCCCTCTTCGCCTGTGCTGAACAATTTTGCCGTTGTCTTTGGCCAGTCGAAGTTTGCGCGGTGGATTTTGAACAGCGCCGTTCTCACAATCACGTCGGTCGGTTTGACGCTCGGTATCTCGTGCTTTGCAGCTTACGCCTTCGCCCGGATCCCTTTCACGGGCCGGCACGTGCTCTTCCGGCTGACCTCGGCGCTGATGGCCGTTCCGGTCGTCGCCATGATCGTGCCGCTATTTGTCTTTATGGTAAAGATCGGCCTGGTGAACACCTATCCGGCGGCCATTGCGGTGTATTGCGGGTTTATGTTGCCCTATACCACGTTTTTTTTAACTGGCTTCTTCAGCCGGCTGCCCCAGGGGATCTTCGACGCAGCCCTGATCGATGGGTGTTCGCACGGGTTGATGTTGCGCAAATTCGTACTGCCGCTGTCCCTTCCGGCGATCGCCACCCTGGCCGTCGTCAACGCGCTGTGGGTCTGGAATGAGTTGCTCATCTCCCTGGTGCTCCTGCAGGCCGACGATATGCGCACGCTTATGGTAGGGGTCACTGTTTTTCGGGATCGATTCGGCGTCAATGTGCCGGTGACGATGGCAGGATTGCTCGTGGCCGTTTTTCCGATGCTTCTTTTGTACCTCAGTGGGCTACGCTATTTTGTTTCCGGCCTGATGGTCGGTTCGCTCAAAGGTGAGTGACAGCCAGCGGATGGCGGACGGGAACTCAGGAGAGAGATGCGTGGCAGCGAAAAGAGAGGAATGAGTGGCAGCGATGGCGAGCGTGACTCTGAAGCGTGTGCGAAAGGTGTTCGACAAAGCGGTGGTGGCGGTGGAGGATGTCGATCTCCAGGTGGAAGATGGAGAGCTTGTGGTCCTGGTGGGTCCGTCCGGGTGCGGGAAGTCGACGATCCTCCGGATGATCGCCGGCCTGGAGGAGGTGACCAGAGGAGAGATCTATATCGGGGGGATCCTGGCAAATGACCTCCTGCCCAAAGATCGGGATATTGCCATGGTCTTCCAGAATTACGCCCTCTACCCCCACATGACCGTTTACCAGAATATGGCCTTCGGATTGAAGCTGCGGAAATACCGGAAGGAGGAGATCGACGCCCGGGTACGGGAGACGGCAGATATTCTGGGGATCGGCGACCTGCTTGACCGGAAGCCAAAGGCGCTGTCGGGTGGACAGCGACAGCGCGTGGCGGTGGGGCGGGCTATCGTTCGGAAACCGAAGGTCTTCCTGTTCGACGAGCCGCTGTCGAACCTGGATGCCAGGCTGCGCGTCCAGATGCGCACAGAGATCAGCAAGCTGCATATGCATCTGGAGGCGACGATGATCTATGTCACCCACGATCAGGTCGAGGCGATGACGATGGGAGAGCGGATTGTAGCGATGCGAGAGGGCCGGATCCAGCAGATTGGTTCTCCGATCGATCTCTACCGGCATCCGGTCAACCGGTTTGTGGCCGGTTTTATCGGCAGCCCGTCGATGAATTTTCTGGAGGGCAGACTGATCCGAAACGAAGGAGTGGCCTTTTCCAGCGGTGCCATCTGCTTCCCCATTCCAGAGCGATGTGCCAGTTGCCTGCAAGCCTACATCGGCCGGGATCTGGTACTGGGCATCCGGCCGGAACATATCGTCGAGGCGTCTGCACCCTACGGGCCCCGGGAACGAGAGGAGGTCCGCGCCAGCGTTGAGGTGGTAGAACCGATGGGAAACGAGACCTATCTCTACCTGAGGGCGGAAGATACGCGGTTTGTCGCCCGCATCTATACGGATTGGATTCCGGCAGTCGGTGAACCGGTTCACCTGGCGTTCGATCTGGCCGAGATGCACTTTTTCGACAAGGAGACGGGAGCGGCCCTGATTTCGAACGGATGGGATAGCTGAACCCTGTTTCAACCTGAATAGAGATGGAGGATGGAAATGCGGGTTTTCTTGTTGTTGCTGATCGCGGTTCCGGTCTGGGCCCTAACTTCGGACCAGGAGGAGATCGAGGCACATTATCGGCGCGGGGTCGAATCTATGGATCAGAGCCGGTACAATCAGGCGATCCAGGCATTTCGTCGCTGTCTGGAGATCGACTCTTCCCACTACGATGCCCGTGTGCAACTGGGAGAGATCTATCTGAGGCAGCAGATGTTGGGGCGAGCGGCCGATGTGCTCCACCAGGCGCTCGAGATCGAGCCGGACCGGGTCGAAGCCCGTTTGGTGCTTGCGGAGGTTCTGGCGACTGAGGGGCGGTTCTTCGACTCCCGACAGGAGATCCAGCAGGTGCTTTTGACCGATCCAGACGGTATCCCTGCGGATGCACGGATGAAGGTCGGCTACCTTCTGGGGATCGCGGGAGGGATGCTTCCCAACCTGGAGGAGGCCAAGAGGCAGTTTGAGAAGGTGCTGGAGGTGAATCCCGATCATGTGGGCGCTTCCTTTCAGCTGGGTATCGTCGAACTCAGACTCGGTCAATTTTCTGAAGCTGCAGAGCGCTTCGCATCAATTATCCTGCATTATCCCCAGCATTTTGAAGCCCAATATCAACTCGGGGTTGCCTATCTCCGAAGCCAGAATTACCGCAAGGCCATTCCCGCTTTGAAAGAAGCCCTTAAAACCAGGCCGGGTAGCCTGGAGTCCAAATGGGCCCTTAAACTCGCCTACGATCGGGAAGGCGGATATCCAGAGGATTTGGAGGAGAGATACAGACTCAGTCTTTTCCACGAGGATATCGGCAATCCCCCCGTCCGGTTCACCGACGTTGCTGCCCAGGTCGGGGTTGCAAAGGTGGACGGCGGACGAGGCAGTGCCTGGGGAGACTATGACAACGATGGAGACCAGGATATTTTTGCCCTGGGACATTATTCGCCTCAGGTCCTTTACCGGAACAACGGGGACGGTAGCTTTACCGACGTGGCCGCTCGTGCGGGATTGGCCGATATGCCGGGAGGTTTCGCGTCTCTGTTTGCCGACTACGACAATGACGGGGACCTGGATCTCTACGTAACCCGGGACGGCTGGTTTGGCAAGAAGCCGAATTCGCTCTACCGGAACAATGGGGATGGCACCTTTGACGATGTGACGGCGAGTGCTGGCGCAGGAGATTCCGGGTCGGGCTTTGGCGCTGCCTGGGGGGACTACAACAATGATGGAGCTCTCGACCTTTACATTGCCAACGGTGTGGTCGGGGATGCGTCACCCAACGTGCTCTATCACAACAATGGCGACGGCAGTTTCACCAATGTTGCCGCTCAAGCAGGTGTTGCAGACACCAGATCGGCTATCGGGACAGCCTTTGGAGATTACGATAAAGATGGCTATCTGGACCTGTATGTCGTCAATCATACGGAGCCCAATGTCCTTTATCACAACAATGGAGATGGTACATTTACAGATGTGAGCGAGCGAGCTGGAGTCGCCTCAAGGCGGAAGGGGTTTGTGACGTTCTTTTTGGACTATGACAACGATGCAGATCTCGATCTTTTCTTTTCATCTATGGCCGATTTCACCGATTATATCCAGAGTCAGGTTGACGGAGAAACTGGCCCGGACGCCTATTATAGCACGCCCGTGCTTTACCGCAACAACGGGGATGGAACCTTCACCGATGTGACCATCCAGGCGGGGCTGAACAAGGCCTTCGGGTCAATGGGAGCCAACTTTGGCGATATTGACCAGGATGGATATCAGGACCTCTACCTGGCCAACGGGGGCCCGGAGATGGGGCGGTTAGAACCCGATGCTCTTTACCACAACAACGGGGATGGAACCTTCACCGATGTGACCGCATCTACCGCCATCGTCGAACAGGTCGGAAAGGGGCATGGTGTGACCTTTGCAGATTATGATAGTGACGGTGATTTGGATATTTACGTCCCCGTTGGAGGGGCATTCATAGGGGATCAATGGGTGAATCGCTTATATCGCAACGAAGGGAATTCCAACGCCTGGCTGGTGGTTAAAACGGTTGGAACTCGGAGCAACCGGGATGGGATCGGGGCGGCGGTGACCGTGCGTGCGGGTTCGCTGTTATTGTACTCAGAGGTCAGCGGAGGATGCGGCTTCGGATCCACGAATAGCCTTCCGTTGGAGTTCGGGTTGGGATCCAACAAGCGCGTGGACCTTCTGGAGATTCGATGGCCGAGCGGTGTGGTTCAACGATTTGAGAATCTCCAGGTGAATCAGGTCCTCACGGTGACGGAAGGAGAGGAATTGTGAATGCCAGCTTAAAAAAATGGAAAAGAGGTTGGATATATGCTGTACTCCTCCTGTTAATCGGATTTATCATCTACTTCTGGCCGTATCCTGAAAGGGAGACGGGCATGTCCAGAGGGGAAATAAGATACCATTTAGGGATGAGTCACTTAAACCGGGGCGAACGCGGCAAGGCAATGGAGGTCTTCCAAAAGGCAGTCGAATTGGACCCGGACTCCCCGATGCCCTACTTTGGTTTGGGCCTTATTTACACATCTCATGGCAAATACGATGAGGCGGTGGAGGCCTTCCGTAAGGTGATCGTTCTGCGGCCAGATTTTGTGGAAACCTACTATAACCTCGGCCGGGTTCTTGCACAGCAGGGCGAGTACACAGAGGCGATTCGAGCTTATGAAAAGACGGTCGCGATCAACCCGGATCTGACCCAGGTATATTACAATCTGGGGGAAATCTACATGGAGGGAAAGGAGTATGCCCAGGCCATAGCGGAATATAAGAAGGCGATACAGCGCGATCCCGACTATCGAGATGCCCACTACGCGCTGGGAAACGCTTACTCAAAACAGCGCAAGTATCCGGAGTCTATTCAGGCGTACGAACGGACTCTGGAGATCGATCCGGAACACGCGAAGTCCCACTATGGTTTGGGTATGGCCTACATGAGACAGGGAAAAACCGACGAGGGAGAGCGGGAGTTGGAGATATTCAAACGGCTGTATGCGTATATGGAAGAGGTGGAACAGGTAGAAACCGTTCTTCGACAAAGTCCCAATGATCCCTCTGTTTATGTTGAGTTGGGAGTGATCCACGCACGCTACGAAAAGCTTGAGCGGGCTGCCAGGGCGTTTCAAAGGGCGATTGCGCTGGACTCCGTTTCGGTAGATGCACATCACAATCTGGGCTTGGTCTATGCACAGCAGGACATGTATCGGGAGGCCGAAACGGCGTTTCAAAGGGCGATCGGGCTGGACTCCGTTTCGGTAGATGCACATCACAATCTGGGCTTGGTCTATGCACAGCAGGACATGTATCGGGAGGCCGAAACGGCGTTTCAGAAAGCGATCGGGCTGGACTCCGAGTTTGCGCCAGCGCACGTTGAGTTGGGTGCGGTACATCAGCAGCAGGGTGTGCTGGATAAGGCGATGGCCGAATATCAAAGGGCGATTGCGCTGGATCCTTATCTGTTGAAGGCCCATAACAACCTCGGGGTCATCTATGCAGCGCAGGGGCGATTGCAGGAAGCAGTGGCGGCCTGGAAGACGGCACTTGCAATCGATCCGGCCGATCTCCAAACGAAGAGAAATTTGGAAGAGGCAGAAGAGATCGCACGCAAAGCTCCCTAAAGGTGGCGTTACGGTCGGGTTGAGACCTGTAAGGTGGATAGAAAGGATCGTTCAGGATGTTCCGGTTTCACTCAGCGCGAACGTGGACAGCCCGTTTCATGATTCTTGTCGCGTTATTTGGCCTGACTTGTGGTCCAAAACGGGATCCAGGCGATGCACAGGGCGTTCGATTTGTGGATATCACGGTTCAGGCGGGTGTCGGATTCCGCCATGTCCACGGAGGGAGCGGGCAAAAGTACTTTGTGGAGACGATGGGGGCAGGCTGCGCCTTTTTTGACTACGATGGCGACGGTGACCTGGACCTGTATGCCGTTAACGGCGCTCCGCTTCCGGAGTTTGTAGGAAATGAGACGCCGACGAACAGGCTTTATCGGAATAATGGGGATGGGACATTCACCGATGTGACGGAGCGCGCCGCCGTGGGCGACACGGGATACGGAACGGGATGCGCTACAGGCGACTACGACAACGACGGGGATCTGGACCTCTATGTGACCAACTACGGCCCCAACCTCCTCTATCGGAACAATGGGGATGGGACATTCACCGATGTGACGGAGCGCGCCGCCGTGGGCGACAGCTACTGGGGAGCAGGATGTGCGTTTCTGGACTGCGATAATGACGGGGATCTGGACCTCTACGTGGCCAACTACCTCGATTACTCTCTGGATGATCCACGAATTGATCTGATCCCCTATATCGTCGATTACCACGGTGCCGCCCGTGCCTCGGATCTGAAGACATATCCCCATCCGCACAACTTCAATGGTGCGCCCGACCGGCTCTATCGGAACAATGGAGATGGGACATTCACCGATGTAGCCGATGCGGCGGGTATAGCCAATTCCGAAGGGAAAAGTCTGGGTGTAGTCGTCACAGACTACGACGACGATGGGGATCCCGATCTGTATGTGGCCAACGATATGGTCGGGAATTTTCTCTATCGGAACAACGGGGACGGGACATTCACCGACGTGGGATTGATCTCCGGGGTCAGTTACAACGAGAACGGTCAAGAGGAGGGAGGCATGGGCGTGGATGCTGGCGATTACGACAACGACGGGTGGATGGATCTGATTGTGACCAATTTCCAGCATGAGACTTATACCCTCTATCGGAACAACGGGGACGGGACATTCACCGATGTGTCGTTTGCCTCCGGTACGGGCAGGGTCACCCGGCCTTATCTGGGATGGGGAGTCGGTTTTTTCGACTATAACAACGACGGACACAGCGACCTTTTCGCGGCCAACGGTCATGTGCAGGACAACATCGAAAGGCTGGACGGGTCAACCTCTTATCCACAGCGCAATCTCCTTTTTCACAATAACGGGGATGGGACGTTCGCCGACGCTTCCTTGAAATCCGGGGATGGGATGCGCCTTGTGAAGGCCAGTCGGGGAACGGCGTTCGGGGATTATGACAACGACGGAGATGTCGATCTTTTTGTCCTCAACTCCAACGAGCGGGCAGACCTACTGCGCAACGACGGGGGAAACCGGAACAACTATCTGACAGTTCGGACGGTGGGGACGGTGAGCAACCGGGATGGAATCGGTGCCAGGGTAAAGGTGGTCTCTGGGAGGCTGAGACAGGTGAAGGAGGTGCGGAGCGGATCGAGCTATCTCTCCCAGAACGATCTCCGGGTTCACTTCGGGTTGGGTAGTCGTTCAACGGTGGATACTCTGATGATTCGGTGGCCCAGCGGAACGGTGCAGGTGCTGACGGATATATCTGTTAATCGGGTTTGGACAGTGACTGAACAGGCAGGCCCATAAGGGATAAAAAGATGAAAATTACCGATATCAAGCCGATGGCGATTAAAATTCCCCAGGAAGATACCTTTGGCGGAAAGGGAGTGGAAAAAGAGCGAGTCTACGATGTGCAGCCGGGATGGCGCGGGCTCTATTCCCGCCAGATCGAGACGACGGTGGTCAAAGTAGAGACCGACGGTGGTATTACGGGATGGGGAGAGGGACAGGCACCGATCGGTCCGGAGGTGACGGCGATGGTGATCGACAAAGTGCTAAGGCCGATTCTGATCGGAAGAGACCCGGCTGAATGGGGGGTATTGAAACACGAGATGTATCACGCGATGAACCTGCGGGGACACTACTCCGGTTTTATGGTACACGGCCTTGCGGCGGTAGATTCGGCCCTGTGGGACATCCAGGGGCAGAAGCTGGATGCGCCGGTGGTGGAGCTTCTGGGCGGGGCTTTCCGGGATCGAGTGCCGGTTTATGTCTCGGGAGTGCGGGGAAACTCGATTGAGGAAATGGCGGAGACGGCATGCGGGCATATATCGGAGGGTTTCCGGGCGCTCAAGATGTTTTTGGGCTTCGGAATAGAAAGAGATTTGAGGCACGTCGAGGGAATTCGAGATGCGGTGGGGCCGAATGTCCGGCTGATGGTGGATGCACTGTGGAATTATGACACACCGACGGCTCTGCAATTGGGACGGCACCTGGAGCGTCTGGGAGTATTCTGGTTTGAAACGCCGACCAGTCCGGAGGATATCGAGGGCCACGCGGAGATTGCCCGGGAACTGGATATGTTCGTTGCGGCCGGAGAGACCGAGACAACGCGGTACCAATTTCTCAACTGGTTTCAGGCGCGGGGGCTGGATATCGCACAGCCCGATGTGGGGCGTTGCGGAATTACAGAGACAAGGAAAATTGCCGATCTGGCCGAGACGTTCAATATCCCCATTGCGCTGCATGCAGGGGTCTGCCTACCACCCAGTATCGCGGCTTCAATCCACGTAGCATTGGCCATTCCAAATTTGGTTTTCCAGGAGTATCAACCGCTGATGCTCGGTCTTTCCAACCAGTTTTTGAAACGGCCCATCGTGTGTGAGGAGGGCCATTTCCTCCTGCCTGAGGGGTCGGGGCTGGGAATTGAGATGGACGAAGATGCCCTATCTCAATATGTGGTTTATCCATAACCGTTGAGCGATCGATAGCCGGATTTGAACGAGGTGGCGGGTATGATTTTTTCTCAGGACAACGCGACTGGTCAGGTGACGCTTTCACCAGAGGGTCCCTTTGTGACCGGCTCATATGTGACGTTGAAGTTGACGTTTACAACAGGCGTGGACGGTCTGGCTGAGGGTGCGCGGTTGCGTGTTGGGGCGCCCAATACCGGGTGGGAGCCTGTTGTGGTGCCCCAGCTCCGGTACTGGGACGAATTGGTGCGGGGAAAAGATCGAAAATACGCACCCTTTCATTCGGTCAACACGACGGCAGAGGTAGTCACCCAGGGGGATGCTGTGCTGCATCTGGAGACGATGGAGCGCATGCTAATTCCCGATGAAGACCCGGCGGAGGCGTATTGGCGATGGTGGATCACGGCGACGGTAGAGGATGGGCCTCTGGCTGGGGGAGACCAGATTGTGTTGATTTACGGTGACCCTCAATTTGTGAGACGCGGTGTACGGGTTCAGACCTTTTCTGAAGACGGGCTGACGATTTCGGTGTATGTGGACCCGGGCGATGGAAATTGGGTACGCCCCGGAGGGGCACCGGTTGAACTGGACGTAGTGTCGGGCGCCCCTGCGCGGGCCAACGTAGTGGTCCCATCTGTGATTACAGGGCCTGTACCCCCGGTGCGGATTGCCCTGACAGATGCCTGTCACTGTCGTCCAAACGACGATCCGCCCAGGTCCCTGGTCCTGCGCGACGAGCGCTGGCGCCGGGTGGGCAATGTCCGATTTTCCGGATTGCAGCCGGTTGAAGTGGAACTGAAAAATTCGGGAGCCGTTTTTGAGGGCGTGACGCTGACCGATTCGGGGGGAAAACAGATCTGGGGGACTTCCAATCCGTGCATTCACTCGAATGAGGACAATTTGCAGCTTTTCTGGGGGGACCTGCACGCCCAGAGTGAATATCATGTAATGCACTCGCAACAGAAAGACGCCCGGCAGGTGGGCTGGTCTAAAGGTATTTCCTGCGGTACGCCGGACGATGTGTATCAGTACGCCCGGGACGTGACGCTGCTCGATTTTGTGGCCATTACCGATCAGGGCGCGATTACAGGCGTGGGCTGGGAGCTTCTCCAGCAGAAGGCCATCGAGCATTACCGACCGGGAGAATTTGTGACGTTCAAGTCCTATGAGGCTGGCTCTCCAGTGGGCCATCGGAATGTGTATTTTCGGGACGATGCGGTTGAGCCGCCTCAGGATGCCGGGACGTTCAGCTATATGCCCGATTTTCTGTACGAGTACTATCGAGGACGGAAGGATGTGATGCTGATCCCTCATCACGTCAAGACGTGGACGGATTGGTCACTTCACGATCCGGACCTGGAACCTTTGATGGAGATCTATTCGTGCTGGGGACAATCTGAAAATCCCTCAATGGACCGGTGGGACAAGGGAATGACGCCGGGGGCTGGGGCATGGGAGGCACTGAGACGAGGCTACCGGCTGGGTATGATCGCCAGCAGCGACAACCATGTGGGCATGCCGGGACGGAGCTATCAGCACGACCGACAGGCCCATACGCCTTTTCCGGGGGGACTTGCAGCGGTCTGGGCGCCCGAGCTGACACGGGAGGCGCTGTTCGATGCGCTCAAGAGCCGTCGCTGTTACGGCACCACGGGCGCTCGCATTATACTGGATTTCACACTCAACGATCAGCCTATGGGGAGCATTCTGGAGATCGAGAGCAGGGAGATGTCGAGAGAGATCTACGCCTATGTCCGGGGTACAGACGCGATCGATCGCGTTGAGGTCGTGCAGAACGGGAAGGTCGTGGAGACTGGAACGCCCCATCACCGGGATAGGCAGGATGTCTATCGCTTGCAGTGGCGGGACACCACTGCACTTGAGGCAAACGCCTATTACTACATCCGCGTGATCCAGACCGACGGTGAGATGGGCTGGTCGTCTCCGATCTGGGTGGACCGGGTATAGAGAAGTCGCCCTTGTACCGCGTCCGACGCCTCTGCGAAAACAGTGATTGCTTACCATGTAAAGATTGTGCATAATAGCGAATACACGACCCCTAAATACATATCTTTTGAACTGCACAAATACCATGCGCGCTGTACGCAAACTAAAACCCGGTCCTGGTCACATCGCCTTATGCAACATCCCAGAACCGGATATCGAATACCCCGACGATATTAAAATCGCCGTTCAGCGCGGCGGACTCTGCGGCACAGATCTCCACATCCGCCACGGCGGTTATGGCTTTCGCCCACCAGTCACACTTTGCCATGAACTGTCAGGCGAAGTCGTCAAAGTCGGCGCCAATGTCACCCGCATCAAAACAGGTGACCGCATCACGGTCCTTCCCACAGCGAATGGGGCATGTGGGCACTGTCGCTATTGTCGGGCCAGCGAATTTTTCTTCTGCCCCCAGCGCAACTCCGTTGGCAGCATGCGCGATGGCGGTTTTGCCGAATACTGCGTCATCCCCCAAAACCTCGCCTTCCCGCTTCCCGAATCCGTCTCCTATGACACTGCCGCGCTCGTGGAACCCCTCGCCTGCTGCATCAAAGCCGTTCTTTTTCACACAAAAATTGTACCCGGCGATTGGGTACTCATTTCCGGCCCCGGTCCCATTGGCCTGATATGCGCCGACCTCGCCAGACTCGCAGGCGGACGCGTTATTGTCTGCGGCACAGACCGCGACGCCCATCGCCTCGCTATGGCTAAAAGCGCGGAACAAACCGTGGATGTCACGCGCGAAAATATATCCGAATTTGTCCGCTCGATCACCGGCGACGGTGCCGACATTGTCATCGAATGTGCAGGTGCTGCCGCCTCCATCGATCAATGCCTCGACGCTGTGCGCCCCCTCGGCACATTCACACAGGTGGCTCTGGTCGAACACCCCGTTGAAGTGAACTGGGGTAAAATCATCTACAAACAGCTTTCCGTGAACAGTTCTATTGCCCAGAACTGGCCCAGTTGGCAACGCGCCCTCGAAATGGTCATCGCCAAAACAATAGATCCCACAGCGTACATATCCCACAGACTGCCACTCGAAAATTGGGAACAAGCATTTGATGGTGCAGAGCGACAGGAGGGATTAAAATACGTCCTGTACCCTTAACCCACCGGTACGGTCACCAGGATGTGTTCAATCCAATCGTCGCTGTCATTGATCAACTGATGGTAGGTATGCGGCGGTAAATGCACCGCATCGCCTGGCTCCACGGGATAAATCTCGTCGTCGATTTTCATCTTGCCATGCCCGCGCGTAAAATAATAAATCTGTTCTTTGTCATCGTGCATGTGGTAATCGCCCGCCTTGCGGCTCTGCATCATGTGCAGGGTAAATCCCGATGCCGCCAACATCGGTGCTTCTTCCTCGCTCAAACCAGCAGAGCCTTTCTGCCTGAAAATCGACCAGATCAACGCCGTTTCATGGCCCACTGTGGGCGTGGCATCTTGCCAATTGCGAATCACCATCTGTCTTTCCTCCATTTTAAGAGTTGATATTTAACGCCGCATCGATCTCTGCCTGATATTCATATAACTCGCCGCTTTCGATCTCTGCTGCTGTCACAGTGCGACCTGCGCGAGCAGACTCGCAAATCGCATAAATCGCCGCAACATCCTTCATTCCCTCAACACCATCGACCTCAATCGGTTCATCATTCAAGACAGCACAGGCGAGTTCGTATTGTTCATAAGCGATCAATTTCCAATCCACTGCCTGATCACCCACGCTGTTTTTGGTAGAAAAAAAGTGGTCCAGGAGAGGATGCAATTCAAAATCATCAACAACATCTAAAATCGCATTCTGATCTCTCACCTCGCCATCTGCCGACTGCCATATCGCCTGACTCCCGCGGCTGCCGTAGCTCTGCAAGCACCCTTTATCGCCTAAAATCAACTGACTGCGGCATGCACCGTGCCCCCCAATGCCAACAATAAAACTCACCATCACACCGCTTTCCATCTTCATCATCGCCATCGCCGTATCTTCTGCCGTAGCGGGAACTTCGCTGGGCATCGCGCGAAAACGCTGCTGATAAAATTCATACCGATCGCCAATGGCCTGTTGCTTTTTTCGCACCGGCTCCACCAGGCGCGCATCGCCATATACCTCAATAACATCGCCGAGTTGATACCGAATCAGATCCGCATAGTGTACTCCCATATCGATCAATGGTCCCCCGCGGTCTTTCAAATGCCGCCAGGGCGTGATAAAAATTTCATTGCCGCCGCGCATGGCGTGAAGTGTCGCCATATAAGGCGTTCCAATCCGTCCGGTTTCCAACAAATGGCGCGTTAACCGCGCCGAAGGGTCGCGCCGATAATTTTCAGCAACCGACAGTTTTCGCCCATTGCGCTCCGCCGCCTCATTCATAGCATGACACGCTTTTACGGAAATAGCCATAGGTTTTTCAACCAGCACGTGCAATCCCAGGTCCAATGCCTGACATACCACCGTGTGATGCACCGACGGATCAGTGACCACATCGACAGCCATCAAATCGGGAATCGCTTGCGCCATGTCTTCCATGGATGTAAATACGGGAGGTTTTGAACCGAGCAACTGCTCGGCCTCTCTCGCGGCCAGTTCTGCGTTATCCCGATTGAGATCGCACAGGGCGCACAGTTCAATATTGTTAAACGGCGTCTTCGCCAGTTCGCCCAATCCATACAAATGACGCGTACCCATACCGCCACAACCAATCAGGCCGAGTTTGAGTTTGTTCATGTTATCTCCTTTGAATTGCGTAAAGAGTCGCGTGCAAGGTGCAAAGTCTGAAGAGCAAAGTCAAATACTCCCTCAGCCCGTCCGACTTAGTGAGGTACAAAATTTTTACACAAATCCAATATAAAAATCCCCCCTTGCATTTTGAAACAAAATTGGGTAACTCTATCACTATCTAACTGACCACGCGCTGTTCAACCCGCAATTGCGGAGTGCATTATGGTTATCGCAAAAAATATTGTCAAAACCTTCAAACTATCGCGGCAGCAAAAGCGCGAAATGGGAGATGGCTTTCAAGGCAATACCATTGACGCGGTGTGCAATATCAGCTTCACCTGCCAGCCCGGTCGCGTCTTCGCGCTATTGGGACCCAATGGCGCGGGCAAAACCACTGCACTACGTATGATCGCCACCATGCTCAAACCCACTTCGGGCAGCATATCTGTCGCGGGGTACGACACCGTAACACAAAGTCAAGCCGTGCGTGAAAACCTCGGCTTTCTCACCGGCAACACGGGCTTGTACGATCGCCTGACACCCGATGAAATGGTGCGCTACTTTGCCGACCTGCACGGCATGAACAGTGCCGATTACGACACACGGCGCGACCACCTCTTTGCCCTGCTCGACATGGAAGCATTTGCAAATCTTCGCATTGGCAAACTCTCCACGGGCATGAAACAAAAAGTCTCCATTGTACGCACCATCATCCACGACCCCGATGTCATTGTATTCGACGAACCCACCGCTGGTCTCGACGTCGTAACCTCGCGCAATATCGTGCACCTCATCCGCGATTGTCGGGACGCGGGAAAAACCGTCATCTTCTCCACACACCGCATGGGTGAAGTCAGCTTGCTCAGCGACGACCTCGCTATCATTCACAAAGGCCAATTGCAGTTTAACGGAACCTTTGAAGACTTTCAAAACCAAATGCAAACCCCCACGCTGGAAGACGAATTTATCCGCATCGTTGAACAGGCATAGATTTACCATAAGAGGGTGCCATGAAACCAATCCTCACCATCTTCAAAAAAGAATTTAAGGACATCACGCGCGACCGGCGTTCGATGATAATGATGTTTATCATACCAATGCTGTTATTCCCGCTGTTATTCACAATTGCTGCCATCTTTACCACTCGTCAGACCCAAAAAGTCAGGACCAAAACACTTGTCGTTGCCCTGATCGCAAACGGCAATGCAGAGGTGTTCCGCGAAACCCTGCTCAAACGCGACGACCTGAAAATTCGAGAAGACATAGCAGAAGACATGATCCATCAGTTCATCCGATCCGACAGCATAGATGCAGCTATCCGCGTTGATGAGCAATTCGATGCCCAAATCGCCAACTTGCAACGCGGTCAAATTCATCTCTATTTCAAATCTTCCAAAGATATGGACGCATCTCGCAATCGCCTGACAAGTCTGATTCGAGACTACGAAAACCAGATTGTCAATGACCGATTCCAAAGGCTTGCCCTCGACCGCATGATTGTGGATCCCGTACTGGTCAAACGCCACGACATTGCTTCTCAACGGGAAAGAATCGGAAAAAGCGTGGGTGGTTTTTTGCCTTATATTTTTGTCTTAATGTGTTTTATGGGTTGTATGTATCCAGCTCTTGATCTGGGCGCGGGAGAGAAAGAACGCGCCACCCTCGAAACACTGCTCGTTGCCCCCGTCAGCAAAATTCAGATCTTGCTGGGCAAATGTGGTGTGATTGTTCTATCGGGGTTTGCTTCAATCGCCAATAGTTTTATCGGTTTTTTTGTAGCTGTTATGTTACAACGAGAAATTGTCGCAAGAATCCTCGACGCGCTACAGGGCATGTTCGAAATATCATCCATCCTCCTGGTCCTTTCTCTATGCTTGCCCTTAACCATCTTTTTTGCCGCCATCTTAATGTCTATCTCCATCTTTGCCAAATCGTCCAAAGAGGCGCAGAGCATTATGGCCCCCCTCAACATCATCATTATTATTCCCGTATTTATCGGCATCTTGCCCGGCATTGAACTCAATGCTATCACATCGCTTATACCGATCTTAAATGTCTCGCTTGCATCCAAAGAAATTTTCGCGGGAACCATCAAATTGCCTCTTTTGTTCGAAGTCTATGCCTCACTCATCGCCCTTGCAGCCCTCAGCCTCTACGCCTGTGCCAAATGGTTTGAACGCGAAAGCACGGTCTTCCGAGACACTTAATCGGAGTAAGCTATGGATGTCGCCATCTTTACACTTATCCTAATTGTTGTCATAGGATATGCAATTTACGCGCTTGTGAAAGGTGGCCGCAAAAGTGCAGGCGGGTCGGCGACAATGATGCTCGGTGCAACAGACCTCATGCTAAACGAAGACAAAAAACGTGCAGCACAAGAAATCGTACAACAACGCGCTGGAGAAATCCGCCATATCTCAGAAGATGATCAAGGTGAGGTTTCAAAGGATAGGACTAAGCGATAAGTCACATGCAAAACTTTGGGAAATACAACATGGATACTTTTACAATTTACTTTGACACAGAAGACCTTCGCCGAATGAAGGGCATGTGGTTATTAGTGTGGTGTCTGCTGGGAATCAACTTCTTCTACCAGGGCTGGCGATACTTTATGCACATACATGGTCTCGCTGATTGGATATTAGGCACAATTCAGCTACTTGGCGGTGTTGCTATCATCGTTTCAATAATCGTTGACCTCTATCTCAATAAAAAATATGGGCGACCTTGTGTGGTATTCAGCAATGAAGGGCTGGAGATCAAAGCCAGGCGACGCGGGCACGCTAAAAAAATATCATGGGATGAAATCCAGACAATGCACCTCAAAATCAACGGAGTAGAAATCGTTCCAAAGGCTCAACCTGAACACCCCATTGAAATTCCAGCGGGTACCTGTTCATACACGCAGTTTCAGCAAATTAAAAAGAACTTGAAAGAATACTCTGCTAAATATCGTGTAGAATCAAATTTCTGAGTGTTCGCCAAAAGAGCCAAAATACAAAAGCCGGCGTTGTGTGCGTCGGCTTTTATTTTTGCCCATCGCTGTATATCTATTATATTGTTCACAACTATCCGACCACAAGTTTGACCTACTCCTGAGAGATCACCTATGCGTTTGTGTATATGCCTTCTATCTGTGTTCTTGAGTTTATCTCCACTCGTCTTTGCTCAGCAGAAAAAGCCGCTGGATCACGACGTGTACGACGTGTGGAATCGCACGCACGCCAGCAATATTTCCAACAATGGACAATGGGTTTTTCTCTCTGTCGGCCCGGATGAAAAAGACACCGAACTCCGCATCATGAGCCTCACAGATGACAGTTCCTACGCGATCCCGCGCGGAGAATCCATTCGATTCACCAAAAATTCGCACTATGTTATCACCCTTATAAAAGCCTTCAAAGACTCGGTAAAACAAACGACCCGCGATAAAAAAAAGCCCGAAGAATCGCCCAAAGACTCCATTGGCATCATCGCCCTCGCCACGGGAGACATCTTTAAGGACGCGCGCGTCAAATCCTTCAAACTACCCAAAGAAAACAGCGGATGGGTCGCCTATTTGCTGGAAAAAGAAATCGCAAAAAAAGACAGTACAGCGAAAAAAAAGAAAAAAGAAAAAACATCCGAACCTGAAGAAAAAACATCCAAACCCGAAAAACAACCCGAGCAGAAGCCTGGAACTAAAGAAGCAAAAAAGGAAGAACCGAAAGACGACAAAAAGAAAAAGCGCAAAAAATCCGAAGGCACCACACTCGTTCTCCGCAACCTCCAAACCAGTGATGAAACGCGATATAACCATGTGGTATCCTACGCCTTCACAGAAAGCGGCGCGTATCTCATTTTTGCTGCAGCCAACAAAGACAGCACAGCCGATGGTATCTACGCCATTCGCACCAGCACGGGCGACACCACAGCCATTCTCACGGGCGCGGGCGATTATAAAAAAATCACCGCTGACGAATCCAGTCTCCATCTCGCATTTATTGCCAACCGCGACAGCTTTAACGCAGAACAGCAGGAATACGCCCTCTATTACTGGCCCGTTGGCTCCAGCGATAAGGCAAAAGAAATCGCCCGATCTGGCACGAAGGGCATACCCTCCAACTGGTGGGTCAGCGAACACGCCAACCTCTCCTTTTCCAAAGACGGCAACCGCCTCTTTTTTGGCACCGCACCCAGACCAGAAGCGGAAGCAGAGGACGACACGCCGACCGACGAAAAAGTCGCAGTCGATATCTGGAACTGGAAAGACCCTTACCTCCAACCCATGCAACTCAAAGATGCCAAAGAGGAACGCGAACGCACATATCGCGCCGTCTTTCACCTAAACAATGGCAAAATCGTTCAACTTGCCACAGAAACCATTCCCGATATTCGCCTGGGAAGTGAGGGCAATGCCGATATCGCGGTAGGCGCTTCGATTCTTCCTTATCGACAACTCATCTCCTGGGATTCGCCAGCTTATTACGACAGCTATCTGATCGACATTCAGACCGGTGAGGCAACGCGCGTACTCACAAAGATGCAGACGCGCCCCACCCTCTCACCCGAGTCCAACTACATCTACTGGTGGGATCGCGTCCAAAAAAGCTGGTATGTTCAGCATGTCAAAAACTTGATCCGCGTCAAAGTCAGCAAAAATATCCCCCATCCCATTCACGACGAATTGCACGACCGGCCGTATCCCCCCAGCGCACATGGCAATGCCGGGTGGACAAAAGGCGACGCAGAATTTCTCATTTACGACCGCTATGATATCTGGCTCACCGATCCCAATGGACGCAAAGCACCCGTCAACATCACCGAAGGGATTGGGCGTGAAACCGAAACGCGCTTTCGATATGTGAGCCTCGACCCCGAAGAACGGGCACGCGATCCCAAAGCCGATTTGCTCCTATCGGGTTTCAATCTCAAAACCAAAGCCATGGGCTACTATCTGGACCGCCTTGAAGGTACTGACAAACCCGCTGAACTCATCGCGCGCGACAAACGGTTTTCCAATCTCCAAAAAGCCAAAGAAGCTGACGTACTTCTCTTCAGACAATCCTCTTTTGAAGAATATCCCGACCTCTGGACCTCTGACCTCAGTTTTCAGAATGCACAAAAAATAAGCGATATCAATCCGCAACAAAAAGACTACCTGTGGGGCACTGCCGAACTCGTCGAATGGGTCTCGCTCGACGGCAAACCCCTGCAAGGCATTCTCTACAAACCCAAAAATTTCGATCCCGCCCAGAAATATCCCATGCTGGTCTATTTTTATGAAAAAATGTCCCATCAGTTACACGCCCATCGCACGCCCAGAGCCTCAGGTAGCTCCATAAATTTCCCATTTTACGTCAGCCGCGGGTATCTGATCTTTATCCCGGACATCCCCTACAAAGTCGGCTTTCCCGGCGAAAGTGCCGTCAACGCGGTTGTCTCTGGCGTGACGCACCTCATAAATCGGGGATTTGTCAATCCCGGCCGAATCGGCGTACAGGGCCACAGTTGGGGCGGCTATCAAATCGCCTATATGATCACCCGAACCAGCATATTTCGAGCGGCCGAAGCTGGCGCACCCGTCTCAAACATGGTCAGTGCGTACGGCGGCATCCGATGGAGTTCGGGACTCAGCCGCATGATGCAATACGAAAAAACCCAGAGTCGCATCGGCGGCTCACTCTGGGAAGCACCCACGCGGTTTATCGAAAACTCACCCATCTTCTGGGCTGACAAAATTCAAACGCCTCTGCTCATCTTGCACAACGACGACGACGGCGCAGTACCCTGGTACCAGGGCATCGAACTCTTTGTCGCCCTGCGCCGCCTGGGCAAATCCGCCTGGCTGGTCAATTACAACGGGGAAGCACACGGCATTCGCAAACACCATAACCGCAAAGATTGGAGCATCCGCCTGCAACAATTCTTTGACCACTATCTCAAAGACGCCCCCGCACCTGTATGGATGAGCGCGGGTATTCCCGCGGTAGAAAAAGGAAAGACACTCGGATTGGAATTAGAAGAGGAACAACCGTGAGTATGGAATTACAAAACCGAGTTGCACTCATAACCGGTGCTGCGCGGGGCATTGGAGCGGCCATTGCACAACACCTATCGGATGCAGGTGCGAAAATCGCCATTACTGACCTGGATGGCGATGGCGCGAAAGAAACCGCAAAAACGCTCAAAACGCCCGCAATAGGTCTATCGGCCGATGCATCCGATGAAACCGCCATGCGCTCGGCAACGGACCGGGTTGTTGCAGAACTCGGCTCACTCGATATTCTCGTCAACAACGCGGGCATTGGAGGACCAGATACAAATGCGGCCAAAGCATCACTGGAAATCCCACTGACGGAATTATCCGTTGACGACTGGGATGCGCACCTACACACCAATCTTCGGACCGTCTTTGTCTCATCTAGAGCAGCCATTCCACATCTTAGCCATGGATCCAGCATCATCAACATCGCATCTATCGCCGCGTTAATGCCCAGCGTTTCCATGCCTGCTTATGGCGCGGCCAAAGCTGGAGTTATTCATCTAACCAGAACCTTAGCCAGCCAACTCGCGGGGCGTGGGATCAGAGTCAACGCAATCTGCCCCGGCTATCTCTGGACGCGAGCATGGGAAATGATCGCGTCTCAAATCAAAAACAACAACCCGACATACAAGGGATTTACCGCAAGAGAAATTTTTGAAGATGTAATACGCAACAGCGTACCTTTGGGAACCGAACAAACACCCGAAGATGTCGGCCACATGGTCGTCTTTTTGGCGAGTGACAAAGGAAAAAATATCACAGGACAAGCACTCACCATTGATGGCGGTGCCACGTTGGGAGGGCGAAAACAGCGGTCAGATTCTCCGTGATAATCAACCAAATCATTCACATTCACAAGGAGTTGAGAACATGAACCTCGAAGAACTTTATACTCAGATAGACACGGCCAAGCGCATGGCCGATGCTGCCACGTCATTTTTGGCATCACTGCGTCCCGATCAGGCGGCAACCGCACACTTATCCTTTGAAGACGAAAACGCACGGAGTGACTGGCACTACATCCCGCGCGACCGATTGGGCCTCGCGCTCAAAGACATGGAAGCCCACCAGCGCGACAAAGCATTTGTCCTGCTCGATACGGGACTGAGCGAACAGGCGCGCACCAAAGCCAGAACAATCATCAACCTGGAACCCATCCTCGCCGAAGTAGAAGGTCCCAGACGGCGGTTCCCACGCGATCCGGACCTCTACAACCTCGTCGTCTTTGGCACGCCCGGTAGTGACGCCACATGGAGTTGGCGTTTTGAAGGCCATCACGTCTCGGTCAACTACACCATAATCAACGGCACGCTCGTCGCCCCTACGCCCGTCTTCTTCGGCTCTAATCCCGCACAGGTTCGACACGGCGAACACGAAGGATTGCGCGCCCTCAAAGAAGAAGAAGACCTTGCCCGCGACTTACTCGCCTCTCTGGACGGCGAACAAAAAAGAGTGGCGATCATCAGTGACGAAGCACCCGCTGACATCCTCACCCGCAATGTCCCCCGCGTAAATGATGAAGTCCAAATTGAGGGTCTGCAACTCAAAGACATGACCGCCTCACAACGCGGCGTCGTCACCGCGCTTATCGATGTATATGTCACCCGCTTGCCCGACAATATTGCAGAAGCCCAGCGCGCAAATCTCGTCTCACTCGACACAGCCGCATTCGCCTGGGCTGGCGGCGTGAATCGCGGCGATGGGCACTACTATCGCGTACTCGGCTCCACCTTCCTCGCCGAATACGACTGCACCCAGGACGAGGCCAATCACATCCACGCAGTCTGGCGCGACCTGACCAATGACTTTGGCAGCGATATTCTCAGACAGCACTATCGGGACAGTCATTGAGAGAATTAGTTTTTAGGAGTAATGCATGCAAGCAGTTGTGCTGTTAGCCGGCAAGGGAACGCGGATGGCGATGGACCATAAGGGACCAAAGCACTTATTGCCGGTGGCAGGAAAGCCCGTGGTAGAACACGCACTGGATCGATTGCCGTGCGAGGTACGCGAACTTGTATTCATTGTGGGGGGACCACACGAGGGGGCGATCCGCCAGCACTTTTCAGATGGCACGTATGGAGGGCGACGCATTGTATTTCTGGTTCAGGAAGAGCCATTGGGCATCGCCCATGCATTTCGGGTCGCTGCACCTGCAATCACCGGGCGGTGGTTGGGAATGGTTGGCGATGACATTTTTGGACCGCGCAGCCTTCAAAATCTCGTACAACAACAGGACCTCGCTCTGGTCGGCTCGCGTGTGGCGTATCCTCAAAATTTTGGGGTTCTGGTGACAGATGAAGACGGACACCTCGTTCGTTCTGTCGAAAAGCCAAAAACATTTATTTCAAATTTGGTTTGGAACGGCGCGATGGTCATGGACAGAGATTTCTTTGACGCAGAAATCGCGCCATCCGCACGCGGCGAATATGAAACGCCCGATGTATGGATGAAATTGATTGCAGCAGGTCGAAAAATTAAAGTAATCGAAGCTGATTTTTGGCTGCCAATTAACGATAAGCAACAACTCGAGGAAGCCGAAAAATTACTCGGCGGTTGGGAATCAGACAATCTGGGGAAATAGCATGGCCAATGAGCCAAACAAAATCATCTATTCGATGGTGCGCGTGAGCAAATACATCGACAAAAAACCCATCATCGAAGACATCTCTCTTTCCTATTTCTACGGCGCAAAAATCGGTGTACTCGGCCTCAATGGCGCAGGTAAAAGCACGCTATTGCGTATCCTGTCTGGTGTAGATGAGAAATTCAATGGCGAAACCCACCTCGCTCCTGGCCACACCATAGAATATTTGGAACAAGAACCCCGCCTTGAACAGGGTAAAACCGTGCGCGAAATTGTCGAACAGGGCGTACAGAAACACGTTGACCTCATGAACGAATACAATGCGCTCAGCGCCAAATTTGCCGAACCCATGTCCGATGATGAAATGAATCGGGTGATCGAACAACAGGGCGAACTTCAGGAAAAAATCGACGCAGAAAACTTATGGGACCTCGATGCGCGCATTGAACAGGCGATGGATGCCCTGCGTTGTCCACCAGGTGATGCGCGTGTGGATCATCTCTCGGGCGGTGAATGCCGCCGCGTGGCACTTTGCCGATTGCTCCTTTCAAAACCCGATATTCTCCTGCTCGACGAACCGACCAACCACCTCGACGCCGAAACCGTTGGCTGGCTCGAACAACATTTGCAGCGTTATGCCGGAACCATCATAGCCGTCACACACGACCGTTATTTCCTCGACAATGTCGCCGGATGGATTCTCGAACTCGACCGCGGCAAAGGCATACCCTACAAAGGCAACTACTCTGCGTGGCTCGATCAAAAAGAAAAACGACTGACCAGTGAAACAAACCGCGAAAGCCAGCGTCTGAAAACCCTTGTGCGAGAACGCGAATGGATCAACATGAATCCGCGCGGCCGACACGCCAAATCCAGAGCGCGGATTGCCGCATATAATCAGTTGCTCGATCAGAGTATAGAGAAAGAACGCGACCTCGAAATTTACATTCCGCCCGGTCCGCGCCTCGGCGATATAGTCATCGAAGCCCAGGAAGTTTCCAAAGGATATGGCGATACACTCCTCTTTGAAAACCTCTCCTTTTCTCTTCCACCCGGCGGCATTGTCGGCGTTATTGGACCCAATGGCGCGGGAAAAACCACCCTCTTTCGCCTCATCACTGGCGAAGAACAGCCCGATGCGGGAATATTCCGCATCGGCGACACGGTTAGCCTCGCCTATGTCGAACAAACCCGCGATGTCCTCGACCCCAATCACAATGTGTGGCAGGCCGTCTCGGATGGCGAAGATCTCGTCACCCTGGGCAACCGGGAAATCAATTCGCGTGCCTATCTCGCGCGCTTCAATTTTACTGGAGCCGACCAGCAAAAACCCGTTGGTCAACTCTCTGGCGGCGAGCGCAACCGCGTTCACCTCGCGCGCATCCTCAAAGAAGGTGCCAACGTCATATTGCTGGACGAACCGACAAATGACCTCGACGTAAACACAATGCGCGCCATGGAAGACGCCCTTGAAAATTTTGGCGGATGCGCCGTAGTCATCTCACATGACCGCTGGTTCCTTGACCGCATTGCCACGCATATCCTCGCCTTTGAAGGAAATAGCGAAGTCATCTACTTTGACGGAAATTATTCGCAGTACGAAGCAGACCGCAAACGCCGCCTCGGCACCGACGCCGATCAACCCCATCGGATCAAGTATCGACAATTTACGCGATAGAAGGGACACCCACCATGCAATGCATATACAAAATCACCCAGCCCAACGCAATGGTACTCTTTAACCCCGTCGTCGATGTGGCTGGCCTAAAACGCCTCGCCGAACGTTTTCCCAAAGACCCACGGAAAATCTCACCTTTTCAACACATCTGTTCCAACCTACCGCCCACTATAATTTTTCACGGCACGGATGACAAAACCGTCCCTTATGAACAGGCCCAACGGTTTACTAAAGCCATGCGCGAAGTGGGCAATACCTCTGAACTCTGCGCGTACGAAGGCAGAGGACATGGCTTTTTCAACCACGGCCGCGACGATGGCTCAGATTATGAACAAACCGTCGCGCAAATGGACGACTTTCTCGTGCAATTGGGATATCTGGATCCAAAATGACCTGCGACTACGACATCATCGTGATAGGCACTGGCCCCGGCGGAGAAGGCGCCGCAATGAAATCCGCCAAGGAAGGGAAGCGCGTTGCCGTCATCGACAATTTCAAAAATGTGGGCGGCAATAGCACGCACAGAGGCACAATACCGAGCAAAGCATTGCGCCACTATGTCCAACAACTCATCGATACCAATGCACACCGCACAACGAGTTTTCCCGACTTGCTCGACCGAGCCGCCGACCTCATCGGACATCAGGTTGACCTGCGCACAGGCTATTATGAACGCAATGATGTCGATATTATCCTGGGCCGCGCATCTTTTGTCAATGAGCACACCGTCGAAGTCGCGTTGCTCAATGGAGGATCTGAGCGCTACACCGCCCGGGGATTTATTATCGCCACCGGATCTCGCCCCTATCACCCACCCAACATCGACTTTTCCCATCCGCGGATTCGCGACAGCGACTCCATACTGGGCCTCAAAGAAACGCCGCGCATTATCACCCTTTATGGTGCGGGAGTAATCGGCTGCGAATACGCATCCATATTCCGCGGCCTGCGCATAAAAGTCAATCTCATCAACAGCCGCAGTCAATTGCTATCCTATCTCGACGACGAAATCATCGACGCCCTCAGTTATCATCTCAGCCAAAACGGAGTGCGTATTCGCCACAACGAAGAATACGACCGCGTTGAAGCCAATGACAAAGAAGTGCGCGTATTCCTGAAATCCAACAAACAAATTGTCAGCGATATTCTCCTCTGGGCGCAAGG
Organism: Candidatus Latescibacterota bacterium; assembly: GCA_965222605.1. Classification (GTDB taxonomy): domain Bacteria; phylum Latescibacterota; class UBA2968; order UBA2968; family UBA2968; genus VXRD01. The sequence goes on along the minus strand of OZ244960.1, from coordinate 5,185,448 downwards.
GCGCACCGGGAACTCGGACAACATGGGATTGGAAAATATCGGAATCGAAACCGATGAACGCGGCTCTATTCTCATCAACGACGCGTACCAGACACTCGCCCAACCCCATATTTATGCTGTTGGCGATGTCGTTGGATTTCCCAGTCTGGCAAGTGCAGCTTACGATCAGGGGAGGTTTGCCGCCACCCATCTTATCTTTGGCGAATGCGAACAACACCTCGTGGAAGACATCCCCACGGGTATTTACACCATTCCCGAAATCAGTTCTATTGGATTTACCGAAAAAGAACTGACAGTGCAAAAAATCCCCTATGAAGTGGGCCACGCCTACTTTCGCCATATCGCGCGGGCACAGGTAACTGGATGGCTCACCGGCATGCTCAAAATTATCTTTCATCGCGAGACCTTTGAAATTTTGGGCATCCACTGTTTTGGCTCTCAGGCATCTGAAATTATCCACATCGGGCAAGCCATTATGGCGCAAGAAGGTGAGGCCAATACGCTCATGTACTTTATCAACACCACCTTCAACTATCCCACAATGGCCGAAGCCTATCGCGTTGCCGCGCTCAATGGGCTTAACAGAGTAAAATAAAAGTGCGTATTTGCACAACTTGCCCTATATTTACGCCAACATTTAATTGCCCTCGCGGGGCACGACCTGTAACCTTTTTTTGGAGACTCTCATGGCCGACCAGTTGCCACTCGATCAAATTCAGGTTGATCAACAAAACCTCTATCGAGAAGAATCCATCACCGATTTGCGCGTCGCCACAATTCGGCGCCTGATCCCCATCAACACCGATGGCACAGACGACACAAGTCGTCCTACCCAATACATCGGCTCCACACAGATCATATCTCAAATGGGACCTCTGCCAATCTCAGCGCCCATTGAAGCCGCTTCGCTTCGGGAAGCAATAGAAAAATTTCCCCAGGCCATCAAACACGCTGTTGACCAAATGGTTGAAGAAGCCAAAGAATATCGCCGCCAGGAATCTTCTCGCATCGTCGTTCCCGGTACCTTGCCCGGGCAAGGTGGTATGCCAGGTGCAGGCGGTCCACCAAGCGGTGGCATCATCTCGAGTTGATCTACCGCTTTACTTCGGTATAAGAGGCACAAATGGCACAAGCAAAAAATTTAGCAGCTATACCAGCAAGGTCCAAGACTGAGGAAAATTCCAGCAGGTCCCTATCCTGGGTTATAGAAAATGGACCACCAGATACAGTACCCTCGAGCGAATTACCGCACGTATGTGGCCTGCCGGCTGACCTCAATGCTCAACAATTTTGCGAGCGCCATGGCCTTGAAGATACAATTCGTCGGGCTTCAGATTTGATTAAAGCGTCATTCCACAGTGCGAGCAATCTCAAGCTATACAAAGAACAGGATCCAGATACCGGAGAATCCTGGCTCGTAATTACCTTCTGCGTGCAAGGCGACCTTGAGCAAATCCTTGAAGAAGACGAAATATTCATTCGAAAATGGATAGCAATTGCGCCAAGAGACAAAGAGGGGCTTGTTACAATCCTATTCGATATTGTATCATAAATTATGGATCCGAGGGACTTTCTTACCATAGCCAATGAATTGGCAAATAAGACTTCGGCAACAGCAGCGGACTTGAGAACGGCTATCAGTCGTGCCTATTATGCGGCATTTAATACAGGGCTTGAACATCTGGCAAAGCTGAACCAGGCCTGGGAAAATCTGAATCATGGCGAAGTGGCTCGATATCTAAGCAACAGTGGGAACTCAGATATTGAGACCGCTGGAAAAAATTTGGAACGCCTTCACAGTCTGAGAATCACAGCAGATTATCGAATGCGCGATCCAAGGCCAGAAAACAAAGACACTGTGATATTTTGGATACGCCGAACACGCAACATAGTTGACTTGCTGGATCAGCACTGTCAGGGATCGACTGTTGCCAATGGGATCAGAGAGTATGAACGCAAAATCAGAGGTAGATAGCTTTCTTTTATGCCCCGTCCTTCCATATCTTTTTTTACGGGACCTCCAGTAGGTGTAATCATCTCAAGTTGATCCAGTAGCCATAAAAAATAAAAGCCGCGAGTGCGTATTCTCGCGGCTTTTTGTATAAGCCCTACTCAGATATCATACCACGAATGTTGCGGTTAAACGACGATTGATTGGTGACAGACTTTCGCGGTATCGTAATATTAATGAGTGCAGAGGATTTCTCATCTCTTTTGGCCTCTCTGAAATCCTATCCCAGAGAACAAATCATCCCAGCTAATAATTCTCTTCAACTCGTCAGATACGGACAATAGGTTTGAGATAGGCATTGAACATGTGTATCCATCTGTTTACACAGGTGTATCCATTTGTTTACACTTTATTTATATTTATATAAATCAACCATTTATATATATTTTTGTTTGAATAAGCATTTACAACACAAATAATTATCTAAATTTATCTCTTTGTTTTTCAAGCACTTGAGCATCTTCAAGTGTTTTTTTTATTTGGAAACGATTTCAGGCACGCATTTTGCACTATAAAACAATTTTACGCACGCATCTTGCAACGTGGAAATCCCATTGACCAAGGGCCTCATCTATCTCATCGCGTCCCTCAATTGTGTGAATTATGTGAATTGTGTGAATTGTGTGAAAAGAAGTTCTCGACAAAGAGAAGTAAATAATGTAGCCTATTTCCTAAACGATGAATTAGACTTCTATAATTTATTTAAACTATAAGGATAGATGATAATCATGTATGGGTGAAAATGGAAAATAGAAATGCAAGCAAATGTCTGAAAAACAGAACTTCGTGCCACACTCACATTCAACTTCTCAAGGAAATATGCCTTTACTCTGAAGGAGGACAACATGACAACGACAACATGACACAAGCTGACTTTTATCAATGGAGTGATAGATATGATCTGTCTGTGCTTTGAGGGGACGAAGACAGGTCTATAGCAGATTCAGGATAAATACTTTTTGACACGGACAACCCAAACAAGGAGATTAGATGAAACGATTTTTGAAACAATGGACGATACCCATTCTGGGATTAATTGTGCTGAGCCATGCCGCCGAGGCACAACAATCTTTTCGCGCAAAGGCAATTGCCCAGATCGCGGAACAATTTCCCAATAGCGAGAAGTCACCCCAACAGATTTACGACGAAGGACTGATCTGGCATACTGCAAAAATATTTGTCAAACAATTCAGAAATTTCGAGTTGGGAGCATTGACGGGACCAATTGACGAAGATAGCTACCGCACAGTGCCCGGACCAGTGGGTTCAACCACTGACAGTACAGCGACGCCTATGGATCCAGGATCTGTTCCTAGCGGTATAACCACAGACGATACCCCATCCATTGGAGCGACTGAATCGGACTCTACCGCTCATATCCTCAACCAGCGCATTGATCGCCGCTCCATATTCTTCAGTGAAGGGCACGCAGTGACCACAACGGCTGAGCAAGATTATACAGAGGCGGAGCGTCGAGAGATTCGCAAGACCTTTCTGAGCATGTTTGTGGGCTTACCCCAGGATGTGCGTATCGTAATTGAGTTGGGAAGCATACAGTATCACGGCCAGACAGCCACGGTTACAGCGCAATGGAAGTATGACATTGTGGGACAGGCCACGCGGTTGAGTCGTCCTTACAAAAATCGCTCACCAGGCTCACTCACCCTGCAAATGCTTCGTGTAGGAGACAGTTGGTTGGTGAGCGACTTTCGCGGATTGGTCAATGGGTTGAAAACCGATGTGACAAGCCGCTAAATAGCGGAGGTTGCCATGAACCGCTCTTTGTGCATTCTGCTTGCATTTTGCATCCTGAGTTGTGGTGGTAATAGTACAGGACCTGAGCCAGAACCGATAACAGAACCAGAGCCAGAATCCATCCCCAAACCGAGGACCAGTGACCTGATCATTGACCTGCCGGGTGGGGTAAGAATGGCCTTTATATGGGTTGAACCGGACACTATTAGAGGCCTTAGGATAATGGAAATTCCCAAAGGCTATTATCTTGGGAAGTATGAACTCACGCAGCAACAGTGGGAGCAAGTTATGCACACTTCACATTGGCCCCAAAGAGAGGAGACTGGTTTCACGGAACCGGTTTATCCTGCCTACAATATTTCCTGGCCTGAGGCACGAGATTTCGCAAAAAAGTTGACAGACCTTAAGGATGACGGCATCTACCGCTTACCAACCTTAGACGAATGGGAATATGCCAGTCGAGCAGGTGCAATAACAACCTATTTCTTTGGAAGTAGCTCTGATTCTCTGAGTGACTACGCCTGGTGGGGCAAAGCTGTAGATAGCGCGCAAATAGTCGGTACTAAACTGCCCAATCCCTGGGGATTTTATGATATATATGGCAATGTGTGGGAGTGGACACAGAGCGGGCTCGGGTCTCGAATAAATCCAACACGTTATATAAAAGGCGGCAGTTATGATACGTCAGCGTGGCATGCAAGCTCTATAGGGTTTGTCCCTGCTGGTACCCCTGCGCGCAGTCCACAATTGGGCGTGCGAATATTGCGTGAAGGGCCAAAAGTCTCGCAACCGTGAAAAAAGGCATTGAAAGAACAATCATTAAAACTTAAGAAGGAGAACAGAATGCGTTGTAACAGGCCGAAACCTATTTTGGAGATGTTTCATCTTTTGTGCAGAGTACTTATAGTTAGTGTAGTTCTTGGGATAAATGCTATTTCTTCTGTTGAAGCGGTGACAGAGATCGGTCCGGGTGATCGTATCTTTTTTCTTGGAAATCAATGGGCAAAAAATCGCACCGCATCGCAGACTGGATTTGAGGTGATCCGTATATCGAGTGCTGAACCAGCATCTGACATGAAATATGTTAGAAACACTCTCAATCTTAAACTGATGATTGGATTAGGGGGTACTGTCGTTCCAGATGATCGACCTCCGCCTGAGGGTGGAATAGCACCCTGGCCTGGCGATACAATGGACATTGCACTGTCCGCATTTCGAGACTCGTTGGCAAATTGGCTCGGTACGCACAGCCTTGATATATCTGCCTTCCATTTTAATCTCGAATATAACGAAGAGTATTATAAACACAGGTACCCCGATGATCCCAATGATCTGGCGGCTTCTAAAACAAAGCGGGTTAATGCCTTGACAGATACAATGACATTAATCCTGAAAAATTATCAGCGCACGATCCGTGAAGTATGCGATTCATTGGATATCGTCGGTTCATATCCAAAACTCTGGGTTTTTAGTGCAAAAGGAGACGGCAATCCGACTTATGAGGAGTTTGGGTGCGATTGGAATGCTTTGACATCAGGCGATTATCCGATAGATGTCGCCACAATGGGAGTGGAGACACAAACAATCTCTACGACCCAGCACCCAACAACTGGAGATAACATCTGGGTCCCAAATCTTGCGGATCTCCATATTTGGGGAAGTGCAGGGCATATTAAAGATCTCAAAGGCCTTACAAATGGAAAACCAGTCGTCATCCAATACCACATCGCTGGCAGCATACCATATCGAAATGTGTACCATCTTTACTGGAACGATTTTCGAACATTGGCGAGACATTTCAAAGCATTGAGTGAAGAAGGATCATCGCATTTTGGTGGCAATTATCCCGTTGGATATTATCAGTCGTTTTATCGTGCAACGATTCCTCACCCTGACAGGGAGGGTGAAGTGATTGAAAATTTACACTTCACCTTGGACAAGTCTGGTGATCCTCCCACGGATCCCATTCCCTGGGAGGATGGGCAGAAATATCCCGCACGTTTATGGGAAACAGGGCATGAAGGGGATTGGGGGTATAATGCTACGACGAATAAGCACAATAAGTGGGAGCGTGAGTTCATTGCCAATATACTATCTGCAACTGGCACACCCTTAACTGGACACACTGTGCCAAAAACCACAACCTGGAGTGGCGAGATTTATCTCATTGGCGATGTAATTATCCCAAATGGTGTGACCTTGACCATCAAAGAAGGGACGGTGATTAACTTTCGCCCGGATACGGATATTTACGAGTCGGGTTTGGACACAATTAGGTCTGAAATAGTTATTCAAAATGGTGGCACTTTGAATGCAAGCGGCAATATCCAGAATCCCATTATTTTTCGGTCATCATTCAGGGCTGATGGCACTGATCCCAGCGGAGAGGGTTGGGAGGGCGCAATTAAGATTAAGGACGAAGAAACCGGAGAAATAACCGACTACGATCCCATCCTTTATAACCCCAGCAAAGACGATTGGGGTGGCATTCGCAACGAGGGCGGTACATTGACCCTCCAAAATTGTGTCATTAGCGATGCCGAAGTCGGTGTCGAAGTGACTTCTTATCGAGGCAAAACAACCATTTCTGAAACAGATTTGTCTGCAAACCACTTTGGGATGAAAGTACACGAAGGAGTTAGCGTAGCTCGATTAGCACTGACAAATATTGGTCTGTATTACAATCGAAAGGGTATAAGCGCGACTCTGTATGGGCCGGGGTATGTAGAAATGCGTAATGCCACTATTGCAGATAATTTACAGGGGATAGGATTTACCGCTGCGGACGGAGACACGCTCTCCCTAAAGTTTAAAAACACCATTGTCGCTTTTAATACTGTAGGTATTTACACAGCGGGGACACACCTTAGCTCTCCAACCTTAACACTTCAATATTGTGATGTGTTTGGAGCACCGGCATCAGGGCTGATTTTCAGGGTGTATATACCGCCATGCCAACCACCAGTGGGAATATAGGCAATGTTTCTGTTGATCCAAAATTTGTCGCGCATACCGACAGCCTGAACTACGATTATCACCTTCAGACAAGCTCACCTTTAATCAATGCGGGTGATCCAACCATGACAGAGGCTGATAGTTCAACAATCAACATGGGCAGATATGGTGGCACTGCGGAATATACGTCTGTGTCCAGTGGTGGCACGAGTAGCTCAAAACCCACTGTTTTGAAAACAGAAGATACGCCCTTGGTATTTTCGTTATCTCAGAACGCGCCAAATCCCTTCAATCCGGAAACAATTATCTCCTATTCCCTACCTCAAAGTGAACAGGTCAAACTTGTGATATACAATGTGTTGGGTCAGGAGATTCGCACGCTTGTCAATGCGTTCAAACCCGCAGGCCGCTACCGCGTGGTGTGGAACAGCAGGGACGACTTTGGGCGTTTGGTGTCCAGTGGAGTTTATTTTTACCAGATCACCGCAGGTGAATTTACGAACACGCGCAAGATGTTGATCTTGAAGTAATCAGATTCAGGTTTTCTTCACCGACAAAACAGCCGGGTTCTCACTTAGAGAATCCGGCTGTTGTTTGACAGATTGGAATTTGAAAAAGGGCAAGATTACTCTTTCAAAATATGGGTCAAACTTTTATTTTATGTCTTGAATATGCTCGCAAGACCATCTCGCACATAGGAAATAGCTCTGATTTTCTAAGTAACTGATGTTACGCATGTCTCGCGTTTCTGTCATGCTGAGGAAGCCGATAGGCTGACGAAGCATCTTTTACCCCTGAAGTAATAGATTCTTCGACTCCGCTACGCTCCGCTTAGAATGACAGGCGCATTATAGTGTGCCTATGCGTAACGTCAGTAAGTAACTACGCCTGATGGGGCAAGAACATTAAAAAAATAAACGTTGTAAGTTTTTGCTATACAGTAATTTTCTTAAAAGGGCAAATCAATGATCGAAAAAACCATTGAAGTTGCGACTTCAGACGGAACAATGCCCACCTATGTCTTTCATCCAGAAGGCGAAGAACCGCATCCCGCTGTCATCTTCTACTTTGACATATTTGGCATTCGCGACGAACTGAAAAACATGTGCCGTCGTTTTGCTCGCGCGGGTTATTACACCGTACTCCCTTCCCTATTTTACCGCATGGGCGATCCGTCCTACGCCCCCGAAAAATTCATGAGCGGCGATCTCGATCTCGAAAACACAGATCCCCTGCACCCGATGAATCTCAATACCAGCACCACCAATGCCATGGTCACCAGCGACACGGGCGCACTGCTTCGTCACCTCGACAAAGAAGACCCTCAAGCCGATGCCCAACGGGTCGGCTCTATCGGCACATGCATGGGCGGTCGCCACGCCCTCTTTGCAGCAGCGGCGTATCCTGACCAGGTTTTCGCCTTTGCCTCCATTCACGGGGGCAAACTCGTCACCGATGCCTCAGACTCGCCCCACCTCGCCATTCCAAAACTCAAAGCCGAAGGCTACTTTGGCTGGGCAGACCAGGATGCTGGCGCGACCGAAGAACACTTACAACTCTACAAAACCGAACTCACCCGCTGTGACGTCCCACATCGCATTGATTTTATGCACGGCGCATTGCACGGATATTTCTTTCCCCAGCGTTTAACGCACTACAACGAAGACGCCGCCGAAAAATCATGGGATGCGGTTCTCGACTTATTCGCCCGCACCCTCAAAAGCTGTGTTCAATAGGCCAACGAAATATCGCTGTGGGAATCTTTTTTAGGGATAGGGACAAGGCCGTGCGGTAAAAGAGATTAAGCCTATTCTTCCAAGGCTGCGAATATGAAAATTACAAAAATTGAAATATCAAACTTTAAGAGTTTCGATAACCTATCTATTCACTTGAACGACTTCAACTTACTGGTTGGAGCGAATGCCTCGGGAAAATCTAATCTCGTTCAAGCCTTTCAATTTTTGAGAGATATTGTTAATCACGGATTGGAAAATGCAATTTCGCTTCAGGGCGGGGTAGAGTATCTACGAAATATAAAGATCGCACAGTCCCAACCCTTTTCGTTTCGCGTAGTTATGCAGGGTGAATCCGAGGGTTTTTGGCCTGGACGCCATCGAGAATCTCGCTCATTTAAAATTTATAAAATAGACTATAAATTTTCTTTAAAATTTCATACAAGAAAAATTGGATACACTATTGATCAAGACAAAATAACAGTGATCTGTTCCATTGAGTATGAAGAAAAACTCGAAATTCCGGGTGTGAAGTCAGAACCAATGCCTGATTCCAGAAAATTTAGCATCAAATTTTCCAATCTTGATGGCACACTAAGGATAGCCTCAAATAATCCCGATATAGATATACCTTCATTCTTGGACGGTATGCCAATTTTCAGGGAAACGCCTTCGTATAATGAAAAAACACTCTTGATAGAGTCACCAGTTGTTGGTGTGTACCTACAATCGGCTTTGGATGGATTTAGAAATATCGGTATCTATGACTTTGATCCCAAATTATCTAAGAAACCTGTACCCATTACAGGTCTGTCAGAATTGGCGACGGATGGTAGCAATCTCGCCATAGTGCTTAACAATATTATGGGGGAGAAAGAAGATAGACGAAGATTTCTCAATTTATTTCGGGATATCCTGCCATTCATTCACGATATAAATGTGGAAAAGGTAGTGGACAAATCCATATTCTTCAGGCTACATGAAAAGTATGCTGAAAAGGAAGGGCTACCAGCCTCTTTGATTTCTGATGGCACCGTCAATATTATAGCTTTAATCATCGCGCTCTACTTCCAACAGAAACAGGCAGTTATTATAGAAGAACCCGAAAGAAATGTCCATCCTTACTTAATCTCAAGAGTGATGGATATGTTCAGAGAGGCAGCAAAAAATAGACAGATACTGGCAACAACTCATAATCCAGAAATGGTTAAACAGGCAGATTTAGAAAGTATCCTATTCATAGCGAGATATGATGAAGGATTTTCCAAGATAACAAAGCCAGCAGATAGTGATGAAATCAAGATTTTCTTGGAAAATGAAATGGGCATTGACGATTTATTTGTTCAGAATCTATTGGGGGTATAGATTGGCTTACCGAAGGCTCTTTATTCTTCTGGAAGGACCCGACGATGAGCGATTCTTTGATCGCTTAATCAGACCCATATATGAACATATTTATGATTATGTTCAGCATTGGGAGTATAGTCAGCAAAAATTAAAAAAGATAAATGGTTTCCTAAATGGTATCAATTCTATACCGCATGCCGATTACATTTTTATTGCGGACATGGACGATTCCCCCTGTGTGACAGCCAGGAAAGAGCAGATTAAATCCCAGTTTAAGAAGCTATCAGAGGATCGAATTTTGGTCGTGTCATATGTCGAGAAATAGAAAGCTGGTATCTCGCAGGGCTAAATGATGATTCTCGCCGTCAAATCAAAATACGACGAAGCTACAACAATACAGACCGTATTTCAAAAGAACAGTTTGACCTTATGATGTCAGAGAGATTCGACTCAAGAATAGATTTTATGCAAGAGATTATGAAGTTATTTGATCGAGAAACGGCGTCGAGTAAGAATACCTCTTTTGAATACTTTATGCAGAAGTACAAAGAGGTACGAGAGGAAGAAAATAAAAAAATCCGGTGAGATCACCGGGTTTTTGATTTAGGAATATTGAAATTTTACGATTTACCACAGATGCACAAATACGGCGGGACGCACCTTTTGGCCCGCTGTGCCAACAGACAAAAGAGAATCTGCATAAGCCGCGTCATTAACCATACGCTCTCGGCTGCCACCCTTCAGAAACAGATGCAAATTCCGGTCGGGTTCTGCAACCAGATCATTTACTGTTTTGCGAAACTCGCCCGATCCCAAACTGCGCTTTGCAGATCGCCCATCTTCTGAAAACGCCAGACCTCTGGAAGTATATAAAATCACCACATCTCCTGGTTCGGGATCGTGGTGGTAAACGCGCCACACGGGCTGCGACACATTCAAAATCATAATCCCCAGGCACAGCATCAACATCATAATGCCCAGGAATAACTCTTTGCTCACGTCGTGCGCTTCGGCTTCGGATACTGCGCGCTGTAAGAAACGTCGCCTCACCCTCTTTTCTCCCCTTCGCGCATATCCAACCATTTGCGTTCCAGATCAGACATGCGATTCAGCAACATATCATAGCCCTTTCGAAGCGGCAGATAGGCCAGCAGGGCGACGAGTGTTGTCTGAAATGCCAGCACCAATCCACCTGCCATATCGCGCAACACCTTAAATGTCTCGGTCGCTTCATCCAGTCGGGTCAGTTCTTCGGCCATCAGCAAAATACCGCACACAGTACCCAAATACCCATAAAATGGAACGCGAATCAAAGCGCGCTGCCCGGACAACAACCGCTCGCCAAACACAGCGAGTAACTCATCTACGGCCTCGTCATCGCGCGCTTTTAAGTCCGCATAATTCTCGCGGCTCTGGCGAAATTTATCCACCTGCTCCTGGCGCAATGCGGTCAAATTACCTGTTTCCGCACCTTCTGCACCCAATCGCCGCCAAAAATGAATAAACGTGACCAGATGCGCTGCCGAACTGCCCAAAACGAGCACATAAGCCGAACGCCCTGTCCACTCAACCCAACCCGAAGCTGCTGGTGCAAAAAAATAAAAATAAATGCCAATACCCGCCATGCCAGCACCGCCCAATCCACCTATTATCGCACCAAGCCAATTGGACTCGAGCAGGCCAAATTGTTTTTCGTAACGACAAATAACACTTAAGCGTTGCATTAAAATCAATGCACCTGCTATAGCACACACCACCCAAAAAAGAACCAACGACAACGATTCAGACCAGTGTAATCCGTACATCAATCACTTTCTCCCATTAACGATTGCCAGCGTATGGCCACATATAACACATAAATTCCCAATAGCAGCGTTGGCAACAACAATCCCAATCGCGTGGCCTGATTTGACTGCCCACCCGCACCACCGCGTCTCATCCCCTGCGGCTGCACCTGGGCATTGGCCCCCTTATCCTTCATTTTATTTTTCATCCCACCGCGTTCTTCAGGAGGGCGATACGCCTGCTCTCGGCTGCCGCGGTCACTCGCAGTGGGAACCACATCACCCGTGGTCGCAGTTGCGGCACCTTCTCCTTTTAACGCGCGGCGATCTGGATAAATCAACTGCTGCTGCACCGCCGGTAACTTCTCCGACCAGGACCGCACATTTTTTGCCACCGGTGCCGACACCTTTTCGGTCAAAGGCGCGGCTTTTCCCAGTGTCAGCGATGTAGAACGGGCGCGTTCCCGATTGTAACGCGGCACATTGAGATCGCCCTGACGCGCTAAGTCTGCTCTTAATTTTTCTCGTCGAGCCTGCAAAACAGCAATCTGTTGGGCAAAGGTATGATAATCCATCGCCTGTTGCCGCGCAGCCATTGATATTGCGGATGCGCTTTTTGCAAGCGCGCGTTCAATTGTACCCCGATCAAATGTGATAGCCATATCTACAAACCCAAACATACGCACACCCCAAATTGGTTGTGCGCCGGGAATATCCGGCATTGGATGGGCATAAGTAATTTCCGTCACTCGTCCTCCTGTGGTCTCCCATGTCCCATTGGAAACCACAATGGGGTACAACCTACCCGCGCGATCTTTCAAGTATAATCCCCCCAAAAAACCACTCTCCACCCGATCTGTATCCCAACACCGCACGCGCAGGCGATTTTGCCCTTGAAAATACAAATCTGGCACGGTCACTTCTACAGGCGTCAACCGGGTCTCGCCCACGGGAAAATCATTGAGCCAAACCCGCGCTTCGTCATCCGCCCAAAAAATCATCACAGCCGTCATCCCCTCGGGCAACACGCGCTCGGAACGCGCATCGGGCAGCTTCTTCAACACCTCGGCATCTGCCACCTGCATCATTCGCACGAGACTATCTATGGCAGCGGACACATCGTTGTATTCCCGTCGGACTGCCAACACATCTCTCTCTATCGCCTCCACATAACTGCTTGCAAATAGCAATAGAACCATAAGGTTTATCAAACGCATTTTTTTAATAATCCGCAAAAGATCCGTCATCTTCATGCCAGAACATCCCGCGCAGGCGATAAGATTCATCGCGCAATGCCTCGAGCGCATCATCGTCCATATCCACACCCAAACCCGGCTCCGTTGGCAATTCAATAAAACCATCTCGAAAAATCAGAGGCGTCTTAAACAAACCTTCACCGCGGTTATGCCCGCCCTCACAAATCAACAGATTTGGAATCGTTGCCATCACATGCACCGACGCTGCCACCCCCACAGGTCCGGCGGCATTGTGCGGTGCAATCGCCATATTGTGTATCTCTGCCATCCCCGCGATCTTTTTTAATTCCAACATGCCCCCGCAATGGCGAATATCGGGTTGCAAAATCGCGCACATTTCTCGCTCTATGAGTTCGCGGAATCCCCAGCGCGTCAAATGCCGTTCGCCCGTGGCAATAGGCACGGTTGTGCCCCGAGACAGCGCCAACAACGCCTCGTTGTTTTCCGGATGACACGGCTCCTCCGCAAACAAAGGACGCAGCGGCTCTAACTCCTTCACCAAAATGGCGGCCATCGTCGGACTCAACCGCCGATGCAAATCCACGGCAATATCGACCGTATCGCCCACAGCTTCGCGCACCGCAGCAACGCGCGAAACCATAAAATCTATTGTCTCTGGCGTATCGACAAATCTCACAGGACGCGGCGAAGCCCCCATCTTCACAGCGCGAAAGCCTTCTGCCACCTTTTGGCTTGCATTCTCCGCACATTCTTCTGGCGTTGTCCCGCCCGTACCTGTGTAAACGCGAATGCGATCGCGAACTTTTCCACCCAACAGTTTCCAGACCGGCAGCCCAACCATTTTGCCAAACACATCCCACATCGCCATCTCAATCCCACTCAGCGCACCGACCAACACCGGCATACTCCGGCTATAACTCGAGCGATACATCGCCTGCCAGTGGTCTTCGATATTCAGCGGATCTTTGCCCACCAGGTACTCGGCCATATCATCTACCGCCTGAGCCACCACGCGCCAATGCTCGTAATTCATCGGCTCGCCATACCCCACCAATCCCTCATCCGTAAACATCTTCAAAACCATCGCCCGACCCCGAATGGGAATCGTCTCAAATCCCGTAATTTTCATATTCAAAACCCATTATTGCTTTTTTTGTACTTCTCGAATAATCTCTGCAATCTCCTCCGCAAATCGGATCTGACTATCATCCTCTGGCGCATATCCCACAACGCGCCTTGCATTGTCGATATTCCAGAACCGGTGCGTATTCCCGCTGATGCCAAAAAACACCTGAAACGGCACCCCATTTTCATCTTCAATATTCTCTGCCTCGATACTTTTGATCACCAATTGCGACAAATCCCGCGCACTCAAATACGCGCCCAATTCGCGGTGCAATTGCTTCAAATCATTCGCCGTCTGCCCTTCCATAATGGTATCTCGGGGCGCGCCAATGCGAATGTGAACACTCTCCAGCCGCTTGCCATTGGTAGCATTGCCCGTTGCAAACACAAAAGCCAGATGCTCGTACGACGACTTTGCCCAACCATAAAAATTGTCAGACAGAGGCAGCATAGCAGTCGTGGCAAAATCCAATCGGTCAGACCAGATCAACCGCTCGTAAAAATCGCATGCGTGATTTGAACTCATCACCACAATGCGTTTCACACCTTCTTCAACACATGTTTGATACACATTGTAACACATCCGAATATTATCGGATTCCTTCCAATAATCCGTATGATGCCAATCTACAGTCCCCTTAAACCCGCTGTGTACCACAGCATCGGCACCTTGAAAATGGGCGCGATACGCATCACGATCCGGATTTTCTAAATCCACAACTTGCACGCCTTCAACTTCTTCACCCTCGCGGTTGGTCGTCTTCACATCCAACAATGTCAAATCGTATCTCTCGCGCAATGCCAGCAACATCCGCCCTGACACATAGCCCGATGCACCTGTTACAACAACCTTTTTTTTAGCCATATAGAATTCCTTTATGCAGCCTGATAAACGACCTGCCCGCGCACCACCGTTGCCACCAAGTCCAATTTCTCCTGCCCTTCTTCCCAGCGGAATAGAGATAGACTCGCCTCTTTGCCGACATCCACAGACCCCACGCGGTCTTCTATCCCCAACAAACGCGCCGGGTTGATCGATGTCATTTCAATAGCATCGGATAGCGAAGCGTCTGTAAACCGCACGGCATTGGGAATGCCACTGTCCAAAAACAAACCCGCACCCGCCAGATAAGGCGTTCCCGCCAGTGAAATTTTGCCATTGGCGTGCAACTCGCTCTGCCCCAACCCGCTTTCGCTGCCGTAAATACCCGGCGACAGGCCAGCGATAGATGCCACATCACTCACCAAACATAGACGTTCTTTGCCTTTTGCGCGATAAAAACTCTTCAACACCGCAGGTGGCAGGTGAAATCCGTCGGGAATAATCCCTGCCCACAACGCATCTGCCGCGAGTTGTTCCCATATATAATTGGGATGGCGCGGCAACTCGGCATGCGCGCCATTGCCCAGATGGGTTGACATTTGGGCACCGGCGACAACCGCCTCCTGGATGCGCTCGGGACTCGCGCCCGAATGACCAATTGAAACAATAACACCCGTTGCAGCCACCTTCTCAATAAATTCCAATGCACCGTCTCGCTCGGGCGCAAGCGTAAAAATCGCAATGCGCCCACCAGCCGCTTCCTGATACCGCTGAAATTCATCCCAGTCTGGATCGCGCACATGTTCCAGGGGGTGCGCCCCGCGTGGGCCATCTTCAGATGCGATATAAGGTCCCTCAACGTGAAACCCGACAAAAGACGCACGCGCAACTTCTGATTCCTCGCATGCCTTTGCCAACAGCGCCAGACCGTGAACCGCATCTTCCTCAGACGAAGTCGTCACCGTAGGGCACCACAAACCCGTACCCTTCCTGTGCATCCACGCCGCCGTCTCCACGATTTTCTCCACTGTCAAATTCTTGGCTTTGTAGTTGATCCCACCCACACCATTGACCTGCACATCAAAAATCGCCGGCGCGATCCACACATCGTCTCCACCAATCGCATCTCCCGCCACCCCGCGATGAATAGCCGCGATCTGCTCACCATCTGTTTGTACGGTTACGACATGTGACGTATCAACCAATTTGCCTCTAAAATTCATCTTTTGTCTCCTTTCTTCGCGCTAAATTACGCGATTTTTTGCTTATAATCAATATCGAACTCGTATGGCTACAATTCATTTGTCCATCACCTCATGTCCTCTTATCTTGCATACACACCAAAAAAATAAATGACTGATATGACCCGTTCCCAAACCATTGGCCTCATCCTCGGCCCCGCGCGGCACTGTTTATTCTCATCTTCCCCAGTGACCTTGGCATATCTGCCCGCATGGCACTTGGCCTCACCGCGCTCACCGTTATTTTCTGGACCTTTGAACCCATCCCTATTTCCTACACCGCCATCTTCATTCTCACACTCTTTCCGCTTCTCGAAATCCTCTCCTTTGAAACCACTTTTCAGGGCTTCTCTGGCAAAGCTGTCTGGCTCGTCTTTGCCGGAATGGCATTGAGCCTGGGCATTACCGAAACACCGCTGGGGGCGCGAATGGCCCAAAGCGTACTCGGTCGCCTGAGTGGGTATCGGCAACTCGTCTTTGGCCTGCACATCCTGGGCCTCACAATGGCGCTGTTGATCCCCTCTGGCGTCGTGCGCATCCTCATTTTGATGCCGATGGTCGTATCTCTGCTCAAAACCCTCGGCGAAGCCCCTAACTCAAAAGTCAGTGCTGGTCTCGTTCTCTCACTAACCTGCGCCACGTATTACAGCGGCACGGGCATACTAACGGCCAGCGTGCCCAATCTGGTCATTCTCGGCGTTCTGGAATCGCGCGATATCACAATCTACTGGAGCGAATGGGCCTATTATCTCTTTCCCATCATTGGCCTCCTGCGCGTTGGCCTGCTCTACGGCCTTATCCGTTTGCTATTTCGCCCCTCGCGGGAACTCGATCTCTCGGGCCATTCCGCTATCGCCGATGTTCCCGCCCACATGACCGGTCCCGAAAAAAAAATACTCGGTATTCTCATCGCAGGTGTTCTCCTGTGGACAACCGATGTTATACACGGCATACACCCGGTCTATATCGGCCTTGCCCTCGTCCTCCTCTGCTATCTACCCGGCTGGGGACCCTTGCCTTTTGACACCATAAAAAAAGTCAATTTTCCCCTTCTCATATTCATCTCCGCGGTCTTTGCCATTGGTCACGCCCTCGAACAATCTGGCCTCAACCGCGCCCTCGCGTCCGTATTCATACACCATCTCCAAACAGTTGAAACTCCCATTGCCCAACTCGCCCTTATAGCTTGTCTGGCTGTGCCATTTGATTTCTTGATGGACACCGCTGCGGTTGGTGGCGTACTCGCTCCCTTCCTGCTCGACCTCGGTCCTCAACTCGGTCTATCGCCCCTACCCATCGCCCTCAGTCTGGCAATCGGCACAGGCGTGGTTTTCATCCCCTATCAGGGCGCGCCATTTATTGTCGCATACAGTTTTCGCTATGCCCGAATGGGACAATTCGCACTCGTGATGTCGCTGATTTCTCTGCTGACGCTCATCGTGTTACTTCCACTGACCCTGTTATATTGGCAGATGATTGGCTTTATTTGATTTTACCCCATCGCCACACAATTCCTTCTGCTCTTGACAAATATGTCCTCGCGCGTTTTACTATTTCCACTGCTATCACCCGATCTTTTTATTCAGGAGTATAACAATGACCCATACCATTGACGGAGAACGCGCCCTGGCATGGGGTGCGGTAGAAGCGGGCGTCGGCGTTGTAACCGGGTATCCCGGCTCACCCGGCACAAATACTTTTAACGCCATGGCCGAAATGGCCAAAGACCACGGGCATCACGCCGAATGGTGTATCAATGAACGCATTGCCCTGGATATGGCTGCTGGTGCATCACAAGGCGGCAAGCGCGCGCTCGTATGTCTCAAAAGCGTGGGCATGAACGTCGCGCTCGATACCCTGATGGTGCTCAACATGACCGGTGTACACGCCGGACTTGTCATTGTCATGGGCGATGATCCCGGCGCCTGGGGATCGCAAAACGAACAAGATACACGCACCCTTGGTCCCCTGGCCGAACTTCCAATGCTCGAACCCGCCACGCCAGAAGAAGGCCGCGACATGATAAAATGGGCTTTTGAATACTCAGAAAGCCTGCAATCCATCGTGATTTTGCGCCTGACCAGAAGTTACAGCGTCAGCACGCAGGTCCTCTCAGACTTCCGTCCCGCAGCGCAACACCCCACCCGCGAACCCGACCGCGAACCAATGAGTTGGATATCCGCACTTCGCACAACCGAAGGCAACCACACAGAATTACACGAAAAAATCGCACGCGCCACCGCACAATTTAGCGACCTGCCCTTCAATCACATAGTTGGCGATGGACAAAAAGGCATCATCGCTTGTGGCATGGTACATACCAAACTCCTCGACGCGCTTGAAGGGGCAGACACATCTGACCTCTCCATCCTCAAACTCAGTGCCCTGTATCCCCTCCCGCAAAAACTCATCGCAGACTTTCTCGCAAAGTGTAGCGAAGTACTCGTCGTTGAAGAAGTCGATCCCTATGTTGAAGACGCCATCAAAGCCATTGGTTACGACGCCGGTTTTACCCCGTCAATTCTGGGCAAACGCACGGGACATCTCACCAGTGTGGGGGAACTCTTCCGCTGGCATATACAAAACGCACTCGATAGCTATCTTCCGGGTTTCTCGCCAACCACGCGCTACACCGAAGAAAATTGGGAAAGCGAAAAACCCTTTCGCAAAAACCACTGCGCCGGTTGCCCCTTCACAGAAATCCTTTCTGCACTCCGCGAAGAAGCCAATGCCCTCGGTCAAAATCCCTTTATATCTGCCGATCCGGGATGCGTGGTAATGGCCGCTCCCATGCTCGACACCAAACTTTCAATGGGATCCGCTATTGGCGTAGCCTGTGGCCTGAGCAAAACGGATATTGCCGAACGCACCATTGCGATCTGTGGCGACTCTGCCTTTTATCACGGCGGCATCAATGCCCTCGTCCATGCGCGCGCCACAGGTGCGACGCCCATTGTTATGGTACTCGACAATGGCGGCTCGCTTACCACTGGTGGACAAACCACACCCGATCAGGGCGTTCAAATAGATGGCGAAGCCGGACCGCAAGTCACCATGCGCGACCTCGCCCTTGCATGCGGAGCGTCACGAGTCCGCGAAGTCCATGAACAAGATACCGACGACCAGATGCGTAGCGTCTTCCGAGACGCCCTTCAAGATCTCACCCTCAACCTCGTCATTGTGCGAAAGCCGTGTCGAGAAGTGTAATTAAACCACCATAAAAACCAATTCAAACGCCCCTGTTTCACTGGTAGAAATGGGGGCATTTGGTTTGAGCATGTGTATCGATCTGCTGAGCAGCAAATTGGTAGATTTAAACCGTTTTAGTGGACACTTTATCTTGTTCGGAGAAAGGATCCTAAGGAGAAAATCCTTAGCATAAAAAAATGAAAACGGAAAACTACCTTCGCAAAAGACAAACCAGTACTATTCACAAATTTGGACTTTACAGAAGATCTGAGATGATGGTTCAGCAGATTAAATCTCTTGATGTTGCAAAACAAGCTATAATTGTTGATGTTGGAACTGCGGATGGCCAGGTGTTGAGAACTATATTAGATCACAGTGTTATTCAAATGGGAATAGGTATTGACACGAGATATGATCGCCTGAAAATTGCTAAAGAGAGGATTCTAAACCTGATTCAGGCCACGGGTGAAATTTTACCCCTGCTTTCAAATAGCGTCGATATTATTTTTTCTACAGCAGTGATTAAACATCTGTCAAATCTACAGTGCCATATTGATGAGTGCCGACGAGTGCTCAAACCTCATGGCAAATTAATAATAATTGATCCAACTCCGTTGGGAATTAAACTGGGTTTACTATTTGGTCATTTCTCGGGATCAATCATATATCAGATCTTGAGCCTAAAAGAAATGCAGGCACTTTTAGTTAGTTCTGGTTTTAGAATTATTGATGATAGACGTTTTATGTTATTTCCTTTTCCAATTATGGGTTATCAGCTTCTTGAAACACTCTTACAGGCAGCGCATTTGGATTTCTTTTTTTTAAATCAATTGGTGTGTGCTGAATACGTAGATAACTGAAGAGTGAGCTTGAGGTCTTATCAAATATTGTGGATTTTGCACCACACAGTAAATGCCCTGTTTCATTGGTAGAAACAGGGGCATTTGGTTTGAGCAGTTTTTGACGGTTTAGGCTGGTAGAAAATCTTAAAAAACGTCTAAAAATTCAGAAGTTTGGCGGCCGTGCGGTATTTGATATCTTCGAGCGTTTCTTTATCAACGGGCAGGGTGGCGAGTTTGACAAGAGCCGGACCAGCATAAGAGAAGGGCAAATGCGTACCAAAGAGAATATGATTCGCACCGCCTTCTTCAATCAAATATCCCAGATCCTTCATCGCATTGGTACTTTTGTGCAGACCATAGTGAATTTCGGCCAATGAAAGATCGAAATACCAGTTCAAATCGCGCAGGTCCTCTCGCATCCAGAGTGGTGACCGCGCAAGCGGACGGGCATTGGGAATGATAATCGCTGCACTGGGTACAGCCGCGATCAGATTGGCGAGTTGTGTCAGGTCAAGACTCTGCCCCGGATCCATCCAGTGATGCTGGCGAACATCTTCGAGTCTATGTGGTATAAAAACCGGAAGATTGCACTGAGCGCAGGCTTGAACGACGCTTCGACTTTCAGCACCATCGGTCTGGTAATTGTGGTATTGCGGAAAAAGGCGAATCCCTCTCATACCGAGATCAATACAGGATGTCAGGTCATCTTCCCAATGCGGCGACAGGGGATTAATTGTACCAACTGGAATAAGGCGATCGCCATGCGGTTCAACATCGCGGGCGAGCCGTTCATTCGCCGATTGCGGATGCCTGTGAAATGCGGCTTCGATATAAGAGACAACAGCTTTGTCAATACCCGAGCGGTCGAGGCGTGTGATGAGCGCATCGGGCGTATTGTCGCGCAGGGATCGGAAAGGCCATGTGCCGAGCCAGGCATTTACATCTATAAGCATCTGGTTGTATTCTTTCTTTAAGAGGTGCGGGGTTCTGTGGGCGCAGCCCCCTGTTGCGCGAGAATGCGCTCGGCATTGGTCCAAAAAATGTGTTCGCGTTCGTCTTCGGTGAGGTCTGCATCGAGAACTTTGCCCACCGAGCCAGCCATCGTGCCATCAGTGCCAAAAAGCACGCGCTCGACGCCGAGTTCTGAAACCGCGTATTCGACCTGCCCATCGTCCAGATTGCTACCCGACACATCGATATAAACATTGGGAGACGCCTGGCGCATTTCGCGCACCGTGTGTTCCCAATCGCCTCCGCCTCCGATATGGGCGTGAATGAGAATCGCATCGGGATATTTTTCACTGGCTTCGCTAAAGTGAATGCCGTGTGAAATGAGCGGCTGGCTTGCGCGATGTTCCGGAACGGGGTATCCGGCGTGCTGAAGAATGGGCACGCGGCGTTCGGTCGCCAATTCGAGAATGGGGTGTAAGACCGGATCGTTGATTCGGTACTGATTGTAGAGCTTAATGCCAATCATGCCCGCGTCAAGACAGCGCTCAGCCTCGTCTATGGCGTCTTGAAAATGACCGGGAATAACAAAGCACCAGCCGCGAATGCGTTTGGGATGGCGCGCCATCGCGCTCAAAATAGTATCGTTGTGAGGGGGCACATCCTCAACAGGTGCCAGAATGCCCTGCTGGATAATGGAAGAACACCAGTATTCGGTAATACCGAGCATATCGCCCGAAGCGACGAGCTGATCAGCGGACTGCTCCCACCCATCCATAAGCCAGACATGGCAGTGCATGTCAATTTTGGGGCGACGAATACCGGATTCGATATCTAAGGTCATGGTTAGCTTTACCAGTTGTTGTAGATTTGTGACGGGCAATTTACTCAGTTTCGGATAATTGGTCAAGACAACAAACAACGCGCGCTATATTGCGTAAAAATAGTGCGCCCAAACCTTCTTCACCGCCGCGATCGTTTGATCGATATCCTCGTCGGTATAGCGTTCATTCACGGGAAGGCGCAGGCAAGTGGCTTGCAGGGTATCGACATTGGGACAGTCGTCGGGATTGTACGCAGTATTTTGCCAGAATGTCGGAATATCGTCCGTTAAAGGATAGTACTTGCGTTTCTGGATAACTTCCGTGCGGAGGATATTTTTAACTGCAGACATACTGGTATTTATGGAAATGCCCTCGGCGCGAAAAACATCGACGAGTTCATCCCGCGTTGGCGCGCTGCCCGTATAGCGAATGGCAAGCGGCCACCACGAAGGGTGGACGTTATCAGCTATCTTCGGAAAATCGAGATAGGGCAGGTCGCCGAGTTCGGCATAGTATCGCCGAACAATCTGGTCGCGGCGGGCAACGAGATATTCGAGCTTGTGAAGTTGGGCAATAGCGATAGCGGCTTGCAAGCAGGTTGGGCGCAAATTAGTGCCAAAGAAAGGAATGGGTTGCACACCGCGTTCGAGTTTCTGGTCGCGCAAATAAGTTTTATCTCGGAAAAGGCGGGCGATTTCAGCGGTCTCATCGTCATTGGTCGTGACAAAACCACCATCGCCAGTGGAAATTTGCTTGGACTCATTCATGGAAAATCCTGCAGCGTGTCCAATCGCACCGACAAATTGACCGCGATAAGTCGCGCCGTGTGCCTGCGCGCAATCCTCGAGAATTTTAATCCCGGTCTCTTCGCTGATATCCAGAAACGCATCCATCTCACACGGCATACCGGCCATGTGGACGGTAATAATAGCTCTGGTCTTATCGGTAATTTTCTCGCGCACCTTTTGCGGATCGAGCAAGCGGGTTGACAGATCAATATCAGAAAAAACCGGGATAGCATGCAGCGCGAGTATAGCCGCAGTCGTGCCAAAATCTGTCATAGGCGTGGTAATAACCTCATCGCCTTCAGAAACTCCGAGCGCGGCAAGAGCCGTTTGCAGTGCAACCGTGCCAGATGTCACCATAATCGCGTGTTTGACATCGAATGCGCGACATATTTCAGCTTCAAAATCTGCAACTTTCCCACCTGGTCCCATCAGTTTACCCGAATCGAGAACCTCGAGCAACAATTCGCGTTCTTCATCGGTGTATTTATTCGGTTGATTGTACGGAACAGTTTTGGCCTTTGCGCCACCGTTAATGGCAAGTTCATCCATCGTGCATATCTCCTGATTCAGGTACGCCGAGTGAGGCGTGGATCTGGACAAATTTCCACTGATCTTTTTCTTTTTCGAGAACACCCGTCAAGCGCATAGACAGTTTTTCGCGCTGGCCCTGCCATTTGAGATCCCAGGTCTGACGTGTATAAAACCATGCAACTGCCTCGCGCTCTTGAACATCGAGATAATCGCATGTAATGGTGAAATCCTCTGTACTATCCACATGGTGACGATAGTATTCGGGTATATTTTTCCCACTCTGGATATATTCGTTTTCATCTGTACCTATTTTGACGTAATAAGACGCGCGAGACATAAGGGCAATTAACCGCCGGGCATCTCTCGATGTAAGCGCGTCAAAATAGGTCTGTACAGTTTTACGTGCGTCCATATTCTAAAACGTACCGGGCCAGGGATACGCATTGGATCCCGCATTGTCATCAATTGGACCTTCGGGCAGGGTATCTTGCCAGGCGAGCACCCGATCAGCCATTTGCGCGACGCGCTCTGGCATATATTCTGCGCGATTGTTGAGTTCCATCGGATCTCGTGGAATATTGAAGAGTTCGACGCGGCTGCGGTCGGGATTTAAAAGCAATTTCCAATCGCCTTCTCGAATGGAAAGCATGGGACTTTTGTGCAAACAGTGACCGGCAATATTGAACCGCCATTCCCACAGGAGCGGTTTTTTTCTTTCAATACTGCGACCGCGCAGAGCATCGGTCATGTCTTCCCCATTGAGCACCAGACCATCGATATCAACGCCAGCCAGATTGCAAAAAGTGGGCAAAAAATCGACCGCGCAAAGCGGCGTATCATTATCAATGCGCCCGGCAGAAACGCCATTGGGCCAGCGAATAATAAAAGGCGTACGCACCCCGCCTTCGTAGAGGCTGCGTTTGCGACCGCGGAAAGGGCCGGAAGAACCGACGCCGCTGTGCGTAGCATTGCGAATATGGATATCTTCGGGACCGTTGTCCGCAGAAAAAATGACAATGGTATTATCGCTCAAATTCAATTCGTCGAGTTTATCCATCAGCCGGCCAATATGGCGGTCTGCATTTGTGACAACCGAGTAGTAAATCCGCAACGCGCCCTTGTGTTTATCTTCCAGGCCATTCGCCGTGAATTGCTTGTAGGGTTCCATCTGTTCTTCTGTGGGATCGAGAATCGCATGGGTATCATTGAGCCATGCCTGAACAAAAAAAGGCTCGTTTTTGTTGCGCTCAATAAAACCAATGGTTTCATCAATAATCACCTCCGTAGAGCGGCTGCGGCCCTCGCCAGTCTGCAAATCGGTAAAATCGAGCAATGGACCATTGCCCACATTGATCTTGGACTCGTCAATACCGTAATCATAAGGACCAGGTGCGCCTGCGCCGCTACCGAGATGCCACTTGCCAAAGTGCCCCACTGCGTACCCGCTTTGTTGTAACAGACCAGTGACTGTAACCGCATCGGGATCGAGAAAATTGGGCATACCCCGTGCCGCGTTTTGCTCGTTCTGCGCAAAATGCCCGTGTATGCCCCAGTGCGCTGGAAAACGCCCGGTCATAACAGCGGCGCGGCTTGGGGAACAAACCCCAGAGCAAACGTAGAACTGAGAGAAAAGGGTCCCCTGTGCGGCGAGGCGATCCAGATTTGGCGTCTTGGCATGAGGATGTCCATAACAACTCAAATCGCCCCAACCCCAGTCATCGGCGAATACAAAAACAATATTTGGTCGGCTCATGGAGAATTCCTTTCACAAAACCAGAAGAACGGCAAGAACAGCGATACCCACACCGGCAATAGCGGGTCGGGCGAGGCGTTCTTTCCAGTAAAAATGGGCAAAGAGGTTATCCAGCACAACAACACTACATCCCAATGTCGGAAAAAAAAGCGTGCCCGGCAACTTGCTTAATGCGGTCATAATGACGCAAAGTGCCAGAACATTGTAAAGACCAATAAAAATGCCGAGTTTAACCGCAGGCCGTTGTGGTCGGTGTTTTTTAAAAATGATGACAACACTACCCATCAGTGCGGCAGTCGTACCAATAAACATCAGAACGTGCAAAAAGACACTATCGAGACCATTGTAGTGAACAGACCGCAAACACGTATGGCTTACGCCTTGCCAGAGACAAACCGCGATGAGCAAACCAAATGCTTTTATGCCTCTGACATGCGCGGTTCTGCCCGGATGAGAAGTCATAAGTGCCAGAGCACTGAGCGCGAGAAGCAGCCCCACAAACTGCGTTGGGGCCATGGATTCGCCCCAGAGATAAATGCCCAGCACAATGGGCACGACAATGGACATTCGGAAAGCCGTAACCACAGAACCAATAGGCGCGAGAGTAAGCGCGTGATTCATCAGCAACATGGAACTGATAAAAACCGTACCAGCTCCCAACCCCGTGTAAAGGGCAAGTGCGGGAAATGTCCACGCATCGGTAATGAGGAGATAAACGGCGATTGCGAGAGCTAAAACAAGGTAGTTGGTAGTAATAACCACTGGCGCGTAATAGCCGCGTCTTTGTCCGAGCTTGAAAAGCTGAACAAAACCGAAATCGAGTATAATAGAAAAAAAGAGCCAATGCATAAAAATGGTTACCGCTCAACTACGCGTTATTAGAATCGGATCTCCGTGTATAAAATGTGCGAAGAAAATAGGTTATTTGGCGCGTAAAATCAACGGACAAGATCGGTACAAAGGTTGATTCCCTCTTTGGAAATCGATTTTTATATATAACTCAAATATTATATTATTATATGTGGTCCTACAAATTTTATCTATTCTTGACAGTATATGTTGCAGTCCAAAATGGATTCTGATGCCACCGGATAGCGAATATACTCTTCGCACAAAAAAAATCGAATGACCGTTCAGTCACGCACCGCAAAGTGCATAGTGCATCTCGGTAAAAAAGATTGTGCATATTAATCTTACTTGCGATTGTCATTGCGGCATGGTTTAAGCCGCAATCCAGAAGGTTTTGCTGTTCACTTCTATATGGCGTATGACTTACGCCACGATGCAATAGTACCTCTGCGGGGATGGTTCACTTTTTTTAAGGAGTTTTGTAATGTGGAAACGATTTGTGTTTCTGTGGATGTTTGTCGCACTCGCATTATGCCCATTGCCTGCCCGGGCAGTCGGACTGGTGGAAGTGCATGTTGTGGATAATGGCAATATAAGCGGGCTGACAGTGGAAATTTCCCGCTCAATTGCCGGCCAGGCGCCCGACTATAGCATGTGGCAGGCTACCACAGACGACAGGGGCCACGCCGTGGTGACGGTAATAGCGGATGCTCTCAGCAGCGTAAACGGGATGTATCAAGCACGGGTGCGTTCGACAGATGGTGAAATCATTGCTCGCTGGTCCAGCATTCCACTCACACCTGGAAGACTCATAACTTATGAGATCGATTTGAGTGGGAATGTGCGATTTATCAACCTCACAACAACAGATACTTCTGTACCTGCAATTGTACCTGCAATGATGACGTCTCAAGACGGTTGGAACATCATGCCGTTATTTACCGTGGGTGAATCCGTGAATGGATATATACCACCGGGAATATTGGACGGCATCGGCGCAATCAAAATGGGCAATAGACGGGTGCGCGTATATGTAAATCACGAACTGTACGGTGCTATTGGCTATGCCTACAGTCTCAAAAGCGGCGCGAGATTGGCCGGTGCGCGCGTGAGTTATTTTGATATCAATTCAATGACCCGCCAGCTTATGGGAGCTGGCCTGGCCTATGATACCATTATTGGCGCAAATGGTCAGATAATCAGAAACGCTTCCCAACTCAATAGTGGTCTGGGGCTCCGCCGCTTGTGTTCCAGTGCGTTGTTTCAGTCTGGCGAATACGGACTGGTGGATGATATTTATTTTACGGGCGAGGAAGTTTCCAGCGGTGGTTTAGAGTATGCCTTAGATGTGAAAAATGGCGTTTTGTACGCGCTCCCCTGGCTGGGCAAAGCCGCCTGGGAGAATGTGACGCTATTGGACACTGGTTCTGATCGGGTTGCTGTTCTGGCTGGCGATGACCGCACGGGAGCGCCTCTAATTTTGTATATGGGTACAAAAATGTCAGGTGGGTTTGTCCAGCGCAATGGTCTTGCCAATGGCGAGTTATATGTCTGGGTAGCCGATAATGGCGATCGGGATCCCGACGCGTGGAATGGCACGGGCACAAGTCGCACGGGCAAGTTTATAAAAATTGACCATTATGACGCCAGCCGAGCCAGTACAATGGGTTACGATGCACTGGGTTTTGCTACACAGTCCATGCAGGATGCATTGGCCGATGGTGTTGGTACATTCAAATTTTCGCGCCCAGAAGATGTGTCAACCAATCCAGAAGATGGCACACAGGCCGTGTTGGCCTCAACCGGTCGCGGTCAGTTATTTGCCTCTGATGACTGGGGCACCACATACTTGATTGATATTGATTTTTCCAATCTGTCTGCTAAAATTGACATTCTCTACGATGGTGACGATGCAGGTGGAGGTCAGTTTTCGGATTCAGACTTTGGGTTACGCAGTCCCGACAATTTGGACTGGGCTGATAACGGGATGATTTATATTAACGAAGATCGTTCAACGAAAAATAATACGTTTGGTGGCGTGAGCAATATCGAAGCTTCCATATGGGAATTGAATCCCAACAATGGACAACTCACGCGCATTGCCGTTGTGAATCGATCTGTATTGCCACCCGGGCAAACCGACAGCGATCCAGACGATCTGGGAGATTGGGAAACCTCGGGCGTGCTTGATGTAACCGGTTTGTTTGACACACAACCCGGCGAGCGGCTACTCATTACCAATATACAGGCTCATAGTATATACGATGGCATTATCAAAAGTGAAGGTCTGATTCAAGGTGGTCAGATGGTTCTAATGTCCAAGATAGAAAGTGCAACCAAACTCGCTGCAAAGCCCCCAAAAGCATCGTTGGGTCAGAATCATCCAAATCCGTTTAACCCGACCACTACTATTCGCTATTCTTTACGCGAGGCAACAGATGTGCGGCTGGCTATTTACAATATATTAGGGCAGGAGATCAGGTTGCTGGTTCGGCATTTCCAACCTGTCGGGAACTATACCGTGGTATGGGATGGACGCAACGAGATTGGGCGCGAGGTAAGTACGGGCATATATTTGTATCGCCTGCAAGCCGGTTCAGATGTGCTCGTACACAAAATGTTGCTTACAAAATAGATTTCACAGCCACTCTTAGAGTTGCTACCTGTAGCCCCCATTGATCCCCATTCCTTTTACCATTACTCTAAGTTATTGTAATATTACAATAACGCTTGCCTTACCCAGTTCGATTTCAGTATTGCTCACCATAAATACAGAGTATATTGAGCTGATTCAGCCAAAAACCTGGTCATTCCCCGTGACCTCTGTGGCAAAACCACATCAAGAGCCCGCGCACGGTCAAGATATACGCCCCCATCAAGGATGTTGTGCTATGCTTCAAATAGGCCAAGCCGCCATCGACATCACACCGCCTTTGGGCACGCACCTGGCCGGAAGCGGCATGGGAGAACACCGCCCTGCTCAAAAAATCCTCGATCCACTTTACGCCAAAGTGA
Organism: Candidatus Latescibacterota bacterium; assembly: GCA_965222605.1. Taxonomy (GTDB): domain Bacteria; phylum Latescibacterota; class UBA2968; order UBA2968; family UBA2968; genus VXRD01. The sequence goes on along the minus strand of OZ244960.1, from coordinate 5,156,718 downwards.
TGGTCGCCCAGGCCAAAGACGCGAAATTGTGTATCATCACGCTAGACACGTTGGCGGTTACTTTGCCCTACACCCGGGCCATTCGAGAAAGCGCTGTCGCGCTGGGCTTTGAACCCCACGCCGTGATGGTGCATTCGTTGCAGAATCACTCGGCGCCGAGTTGCGGCGCCCTCATGCTCGACCCGGATTTCCCGCTTGACCTAAGAGCTGATCAGGAGCACATCACCGGTAGTGAAGCCGCGTATACGAAGCAGGCCGTCGCTGGCGCAACCCGCGCGATCCAGGAAGCGAACGATGCGTTAACGCCAGTGCAGGTCGCCAGGGGGCATGCCGTTCGCGACGACCTGGCCTTTAATCGGCGTGGCGTGATGCGCGGCGGCAATATCAGCATGCCGTGGCCCTTCACCAGCGACGCCAAACCTCTGGGGCCGACGGACATCGTTTACCTGGAAGGCCCTGCCGACCCACAGGTGGGTGTGTGGTGCGCACAATCGGCCGCGGGTGACACAGCCGCGATGCTGCTGCACTTTACCTGTCATCCGGTCAACGTGTTTGCTCGGGAAAAAAATACCGTCTGCGCCGACTGGCCCGGCGCGTGGAGCGCAAAAGTCAAAGACCAAAACAGTCTGATGTGCTCGCCCCTGGTCATCAACGGATGTTGTGGCAACGTCAATCCATGGCCTGCCTTTACGCCCAACTTCACGCCTGACCACGTGCGCATGGGGAATGAATTGGCGGACACCACACAAGCCGTCATCGAATCGCTGAACTTTGCAGACGTTGATTCGATCGATTGGCGTTTCGAAAAAATCCCTCTGGCGTATCGCGATATTCCTGACGATCGGCAAGACCAGGTCAACCTCATTCTGGCCGAACACCCAACGCTGAAACTACAAGACAACGGCGAAGTGGACCCCACATGGTTTCATGCCGCGTCGACGAAAAGCATCGAGCTTTGCCGCAATCGTGAGCCGCAATTCATGTATGAAATCCAGGTCTTCCGCATCGGCGACATGGCTATCATTTCTCTGCCCGGCGAGCCGTTCGTGGAAGGTCAATTGGAGATTAAGACCAGGTCACCTGCGAAGCTCACCTTCATCGCTCACATGTCCACGCAATACGTCGGCTACCTCCCCACGAGCGACGCCTGCGCAAGACCAGGGCACGAAACCAACGCCCACTGCACCTACTGGGCCAAGTTTGCGCCGGACTCGTTGGAGCGCATCGTCGAAGCGACGTTGGCAATACTGACGGAATTATTCGAAAATGACTGAGAGGTGATAGATGCCTCTGAGCAACGACTTCATCAAGCAGTTCGCCACACCTGGGGACGCCTACCGTCCGCACATCATGTGGTTCTGGAACGCCCCCCTTGGTGTGCCACCCCAGGACGATCACGCTGCATGGCAATGCGTGGACGAATCGGGCAAAGCGACCGTCTTCCACGAGACGCCACAGAATGGGGTGTGCCCTTTTGCGCAGTGGTCGCCCTTCTGCTGGGGGCAAGAGGGCTACGGCGATGTTTCCGACCCGGAGACCGTACGGGCATTCATTGAGCTCACTCATGAAGCCTACCGCAGCCGTTTCCCCGGAGAGCTGGGCAAGACGATTGCCGGCCTCTTCACTGATGAGGTGTCGTACTGCCTGGCCGGCTTCTACGGCGAGTCCGAGCGCCCTGTGCCCTGGTCAAGACACGACGGCGCCTCAGCCCCGGGTCATGGGCTGAGGCGGGCTTTCCAAACTACACAGGCACGGCCCGGTACCGCTGGCGATGCGAGTTGCCGCCACTGGGGGGCCGCGTCTGGGCTCATGCAGAGGAGGTCGCCGCAGTGGCAGCACTGATTGTCAACGGGCATCGTCTCGCACCGCGCCTCTGGCGCCCCTACACGTTCGACATCACGGATCTCGTGCTGCCGGGGCCGAACGAGATCGAGTTAGAGGTCACGAGTAGCGCGGCGAACCTATTGGGTTTGAACCAGCCTGAGCTCTTCCTGGAAGGGAAAGCCGCGACGGCCCTACGGGAACGCCAAGCCGCCGGGCTGCTGACGCCCGTGTCCATCCGGTGGTGAAGACAATCACCTGAAGGGTAAGGGCCGATAGGAACATGATGTCCGAGAACATTACTGACGGCGCGAAGGAGTCGAGTTAATGACAGCAACGCATGAGCAAAACCACTCTGCTTTGCACGAGGTTCGCCTCCTGCACGGGTTGCGGTTGCCGATGCGCGATGGCGTGCGGCTCTCGGCAGACGTCTACCTGCCGCGCTATGCGCAAGGTCCCTTTCCGACCATTGTGACGCGAACGCCCTATGAAAGCGGTCGCGACGTGTTTATCGAACTCGGGGTCTGGTGGGCGGAGCGCGGATACGCATTCGTGGTCGAAGACTGTCGGGGGCGCTTTGAATCCGAAGGCGTGTTCCACGCCTATTTTCGCGATATCGAGGATGGTTACGACACCTTGGAATGCGTCGCTGCACAGGCGTGGTGCAACGGCAAGATCGCTACCTGGGGCCGCAGTTACGGGGCGCTGACCCAGTGGTTGATGGCACCGTTGCAAAGCCCACACCTGACATGTATGGCCCCGCACGTCGTCTGCGACGATTTCTTCAGCGACTGCCATTACGTGGGCGGGGCGTTTCAACTGATGCTCTCGCTGGGGGCGGCGGTTATTTGGGAGACCAATTTGGCCACGGTCGTCGGAAGCCAGGCGGCCAAGATCTTTCAGAACCGCGCCTTCTGGAGCTACCTGCCACTGATCGAACTCGACGAATGGGCTATTGGACGCAAGGTGCCCTATTGGCGCGAGTGGCTGGAGCACCCGACCTACGACGCTTACTGGGAGCGCTGCAACACGATGGGCCGCTATCACCAGATAACCGTACCTACTTTCCAACAGTGCGGTTTTTTCGATCCCTATGCGGCGGCCGGTTTCCGCGGCTTCAACGGGATGAGCCAACACGGTGCTACGCCGCAAGCGCGCACCCAGCAACGGATCCTGGTCGGTCCGTGGACGCACGAAGTGCCGGATAGCACGCGGATGGGCGATATGAATTTTGGCCCGGAGTCGCTTTTGGATATCCGCAAGGAAGAGCAACGCTTTTTCGACTGGCAACTCAGGGGGATCGAGGGTGCGATGGCTGACGAACAGCCGATCCGGATCTTTGTGACGGGGGTCAATCGCTGGCGTTGCGCCGACCAGTGGCCGCTACCGGGCACGCGCACCGAGCCGTACTATATGCATAGCAACGGCCGGGCGCAGTCCGATCCCGACGACGGCGGCCTGGACCAAAAGCCGCCCGGAAATGAGCCAGCCGACCGCTTTGCGTACGACCCGCAGGATCCGGTGCCGACCCGCGGCGGAAACCTGTCGGTGCAGATGATGAGCCAGAACGCCGAAGATCCGCTCCTGGCCGGTCCGGTCGACCAGCGGTCGATTGAAGCTCGCGCCGATGTGCTGGTCTATACTTCGCCTGTATTGGCCGAGAATCTCATCGTCATCGGTCCAGTTCAGGTGGTGCTCTATGCGGCATCGTCCGCGCTGGACACGGACTTTACGGCGCGGTTGACCGATGTCGATCGGGAAGGGCGTTCGCTGGTACTCTGCGAGGGCATACTGCGGGGGCGCTATCGCAAAAGCTTGACTGAGACGGAACTTTTGGAGCCTGGCGAGGTCGACGAATTCAAGATCGAACTCTGTCCGGCGTGCCATGCGTTTTTGGCCGGGCACCGCTTGCGGCTCGATATCAGCAGCAGCAACTTCCCGCGCTTCAGCCGCAATTTGAACACCGGGGAAGATGTGGCGACCGGCACCAGGATGCAGACGGCCCAACAGACCGTGCTGCATACGGCTCAGTACCCGTCGCATGTCGTGCTGCCGGTCGTCGATGAGGGTTGAATGAAAGAGCAAAGTTCATGCTAACGCCTGAAGAAATGCCATTCTATCAAGATAGCTGAGCCCGCATCGGGAGGCTGAAATTGATATCACCGACATCATCTCACATCGGCATCGATATCGGCGGAACATTTACCGACATTGCTGTCTTGGGCAGTGACGGTTCGCTCGCTGTCCGGAAGGTCCTTTCCACGCCGGAGGACTACGCCCGGGGTATCATTCAGGGGCTTCGCGGATTGATTGAAGATCGCCGGATTTCAGAGGTCTCCATTGAGAGAATCGCACATGCCACGACTGTCGCCACAAATGCGATCCTGGAAGGCAAGGGAGCCCGGACGGCCCTGATCACGACAAAGGGATTTCGAGACGTTCTCGAGATGCGACGGATTCGGATCCCCGAGCTTTACAACCTTTTTTACAACCCGCCCAGTCCTCTTGTTCCACGCCACCTGCGATTCGAATTGGATGAACGAATGGACGCTCGCGGCCGGGTGCGGGAACCTCTCCAGCAGGTGTCCCTGGAAAATGTCCTGAACACCGTGCAGCAGCAGGAGATCGAAGCACTGGCGATCTGTCTGCTCCATTCCTACGCCAACCCGGAGCACGAACTCCGGACGGTCGCTGCAGCCCGGGAGTCGCTTCCCGATATATTTGTCACCACCTCCTGCGAGGTCCTTCCTGAAATCCGCGAATATGAGCGTACGAGCACGACAGTGATTAATGCCTACCTCGGGCCGGTCATGCAGCGATATCTGAATTCCCTGAGCGAACAACTCCAGTCGATGGGCATTCGCGCGCCGCTGGAGGTTCTGCATTCAGGGGGTGGGGTGATGACAGCCGACTCGGCGCAGAAGAAGCCCGCCCACCTGATTGAATCCGGACCGGCGGCCGGGGTGATGGCCGCAGCCTGGATGGCCGGCAAAGCAGGCTACACAAATGTGATTACCCTGGACATGGGCGGCACAACCGCCAAGACCGCCATAGTTGAGAACGGAACCGTTGCGCGGACTTCCGAATATGAAGTCGGCGCCGGTATCAACCTGAGCAGCCGCCTTGTCAAAGGCGCAGGATATGCGCTCAAGCTGCCGGTCATCGATATCGCGGAGATCGGAGCGGGCGGCGGGAGTATCGTTTCGGTTGACCGTCACGGCCGGCTCCGGGTCGGGCCGGAAAGTGCCGGCGCAGACCCCGGGCCCGTCTGCTACGGGCTTGGAGGCGAGGAGCCGACCTTCACGGACGCCGCCGTCCTGCTCGGCTATCTCAGTCCCGATGCTCTGCTTGGCGGGAAGATGAAACTGGCGACAGCGCAAGCGAGGAGGATATTCGAGAAGAAAGTGGCCAGACCGATGCAACAATGCCTGATGAAGGCCGCCTATGGGGCTTTTACACTGGCCTGTGCGACCATGATCCGGGCCGTGAAGTCCGTTTCTACGTATCGCGGAAGAGATCCGCGTGAGGCCGCCCTGTTGGCATTCGGTGGGTGCGGGCCCCTCGTAGCCACAACCCTCGCACAGGCCCTGGGCATGCGAGAAGTTATTATTCCGCCGCATCCCGGCCTGTTCAGTGCCTTCGGGCTGCTTGTGTCCGAACCCGAGCATGAATCCGTCCGAACCTGGTGTCGCAGACTGGAAGAGGTCAGGCCCGAAGACTTGAACCGGCTCTATAGCGAACTCGAGTCGCAGACGGTGGAGACGCTCGTTGCCGAAGGATATCGCCCCGAACAGATTCGAGTACGGCGGCTTGCCGATTTGCGCTATGTCAACCAGGCCACCGAGCTGACCGTGCCTGCACCCGGCGTTCCGCTTGGACCCGGGGAACTAACGACATTGGCGGAGGTATTCGAGCAGGAGCACCTCACGACCTACGGCCACCGGGCAAACCATGACCCCATCGAACTGGTCAACCTCAGGATTGTCTCGAGCGTCATTCGGGAGTTTGGAGCGGATGAGCCGCGGGACCTGTTCCGTGCGGATCACCGGGAAGAGAACGTCGTACCAAACGGCTGCAGAACAGCCTTTTTCGGGCCGGCCGACGGTGACCTGGAAACCGCGGTTTGTTCACGGCAATCCCTCCGTGCCGCGCCCACCGGAGGACCCTTGATCATCGAAGAATTGGACTCGACCACCGTCGTGCCGCCAGGTTGGCAGGCATCTATGGACGAGTTCCAGAACATCATTCTTCGACATGCCTGACCACGGTGTGAGAGAGTGGACATGAACAAGACAGACCCTGTAACTCTTGAAGTCATTCGCAACGCCCTGGAAATGATCGCTGATACAATGGCGCTTGTGCTGATGCGCAGTGCCTATTCATCAGTGGTGCGAGATTCCATGGACTATTCCACCGCGCTGTTTGACGCAAAAGGCAGAATGATCGCCCAGGGTCTCACGACCGCGCTGCATCTCGGCTCGTTTCCCGTGGCCATGGCAGAACTCACCCGGGCATATGAAGACAGAATACATGCGGACGACGTGTTTATTACCAATGACCCTTACGGTGCCGGCGGCATGCATCTGCCGGATATCTATCTCACCCTGCCCATATTTTATGCTGGCGTACTGGAGGGCTTTGCAGTTGCCCTAGTCCACCATGCGGACGTTGGTGGGATCGCACCCGGGAGCAATACGTCGTTCTCCACCGAGATCTACCAGGAAGGTCTCCGCATTCCACTCGTCAAACTTTACGACCGGGGAACACCCAATGATACGGTATTCAGATTTATAGAAAAAAATGTCAGGGTACCTGTGGAAGTCGCGGGCGATATGCGCGCCCAGCTCGCTGCCTGCCGCCAGGCTGAACAGGCCTATATGCAGCTTCTGGAAAAATATGGATCGGATTCGCTGGGGCATTATCTCAACCAACTTCTCGAACTCTCCGAACGCATGATGCGGGAAGAGATTCAGGCCATCCCAGACGGCAGCTATGAGTTCACGGATTTCATCGACGGTCTGGGCAGCGAACCGGAACCGATCCGGTTTCAGGTGACCATCACGATTGCCGGTGAGGAGGCAGTCGTGGACTGGAGCGGGAGCGCGCCGCAGGTGAAAGGCGGCATTAATGCGCCCTTCCCGATGACTCTCTCAGCATCCTACCTTGCTTTCCGATGTCTGGGAGGGCGTGATATCCCCAACAATGAGGGTTATATGCGGCCCATCCGGGTTCTCGCACCGGAGGGTACGATTATGAACCCCGTCCTGCCTGCCGCCTGCTCAACCCGCGGGATTACGGGCTTTCGGATGCTGGACACCCTTCTGGGCGCGCTGGCCAGGGCCGTTCCGGACCGTGTGCCGGCGGCAGGGGAGGGCGGCGCAACGTTTCCCTCGATTGGCGGTTATCACGAAGGCGAGCCATTTGTCTTTACAGAATCCGTTCTCGGCTGTTCAGGCGGTCGGCCGGATCGCGACGGCGCCGAAGGCGTTCCCAATCCCGGCGCCAATCAATCCAACCAGCCCGTCGAACTCATCGAAGCACGTCACCCCATTGAGATATTGCAGTACGGCCTGGTCATGGATTCCGGCGGACCGGGAAAATACCGGGGCGGGTTGGCACTCATGAGAGAATACAGGATCCTCGCGGAGGAAGCCGTTTTGAGCATGCGTTCGGACCGACGGGCGCATCGACCGTACGGGCTGCAGGGCGGCCTTTCCGGGTCTCCAACCTGCAATACTCTCTATTCTGGACCGCACCAGTCACTTCTTCCTGTGCTTCCAAGCGAAGCGATCGTGTTAAGGAAAGGAGAGATCCTGCGCCATCTTCAGGCAGGCGGCGGCGGCTGGGGCACGCCTGTGGAACGGAATCCTCAAATGGTCCTGGAAGATGTACGGAATGACAAGGTCAGCCTCGAGCAGGCCAGGGAAGTTTATGGTGTGCTGATCGACCCCCTAACACTGAGTATGGATGAAGAGGCAACAGCCGCGACCCGGCAGAGGATGCTGGCAGCAGGCGAACATGAAGATAGGGCATCGGCGGATCTCTCTGCAGAAGACCTTTCCAGGATACCGAGTCGGGCGGCCCTGGCCGGCAGGGTCAGCTCGAAGGAAATGGCAGACCGCGTCACCTCGTTCCAGGTCGCGGGAAGCGAAGTCCTGTCGCTTAAGGGTTCGCCCGCCTGGCCGCCGCCGGAACATGTCCTGGCCGCCGCCGAAAAGGCCATAGGCGAGAATGCGATGGCCCCTTCCAACGGCTTCCCCGAACTTCGGAAAGCCATCGCGGCAAGATGGGAAACCGATGACGGGATCCGACCGGAACCGGATACGGAGATCCTGATTACGCACGGCGCCATGCATGCCATGAGCATCGCGTTTCTGGCGCTGCTCGCGCCGGGCGATGAGGTTCTGATGTTCAGTCCGGGATTTCAATTTGGAGGCCCGCTTCACCTCGCCGGAGCCGTCGCGGTCTGCGTGCCGACTCACCAGGAACAGAACTGGCGCTGGGACCTCGAGGCCGTGGAAGCGGCCTGTTCGTCAAGAACCCGCATGGTGATCCTGAATTCGCCCGGCAATCCGACAGGATATGTGGCGTCAAAGAGAGATCTCGAGGCGATCGCGGAGCTGGCCCTCAGGCACAATCTCTTGATTCTCTCTGACGAGTGCTACGACAAGATGGTCTATGACGGGCGAAAGCACTTGAGGGCGGCCTCCATTCCAGAGATCCGGGACCGGCTGCTGACATTGTGCAGTTTTACCAAGAGCTATGCGATGCAGCCGTGGCGGCTGGGGTATATTGTCGGGCCCTCGGACCTGATAGCTGCTTGCCGGAAGGTGCTTGAGTGGAATGTGCTCACCTGCAGCCATATCGCCCAGCGGGCAGCGCAGGCGGCATTGGAGGGACCGCAGGACTGGGTGCACGAGATTGCCAGGCGGTATCAGCAGTACCGTGACCTGATGATAGAGGGCCTGGACCAGGCACCGGGGATTTCCTTTGCCGTCCCGGCAGGAGCGCCATTTCTATTTCTGAACGTACGCGGACTCGGCCTTCCCAGCGCGGAATTTGCCGAAGCGCTGCTTTCAGAATACGGCGTCGCTGTCGAGCCCGGCGGACCGTACGGGTCCGGAGACCATGTGAGGCTCATGTTCGGCGGTACCGAAGAGACCATACAGGAGGCAGCAAACCGATTCCGGAAGATAGTGGGCAACCTTGCGTTGTCCGGTTAGTAGAAAACACATGCTTCTCGAAGATAGTGTCCAGCGACATCGTTTGCACTGTATGCAGCGAGAATCGTTCGTGCAGAATTTCTCATTGATCAGCCGACAGATTCTTTTGTTTTAGAAGGAGACGTTATGACTACATCCGACCGACCCAATGTCCTCCGGGCCGGCGGCGCGCTGATTGACATAACGCCGAACGCAGGCACACACTTGGGCGGCACGTGGGGCGTGTTACGCGATGCGCGCACGATGGCTGAACCGCTATACGCCCGGGCTCTCGTCCTGGAATCCCGCACACGGAAACTCTGTATCGTCCAACCGGACCTGGAAATCGTCACGCTTCCGTGGACGCAGAAGATTCGCCAGGGCATTGAGCTCCGCTGTGGAATCGCGCCCGACGACATCATGGTACATCTTCCGCAATCCCATTCCACGCCGCCCCTCGGCAACTTTATCATCGACGAGGCGCTGCCCAACATTCCGCCTGAACTAGAGTACCTCCGCGGCTCCCAATCTGAGTACTGCGAGTACGCCGTCGGCAAAATCCTTTCGTGCGTTGAAGCCGCGGACAAAGCCTTGCATCCGGTCCAACTCGGCGCGTGCCGGGCGGTCCGTGATGATCTGGCCTTTAACCGGAGGGGAGTAACCCGCGATGGGGGCATAGTGATGCCGGGACAGTTCTCCAGGGCGTCCAGGCCGCTGGGGCCCACGGACATCGCCTTCCTCGAAGGTCCGACGGACCCCGAGGTGGGGATGGTGTGTCTGCGCGATGAGAAAATGAAGATGAGCGCTATGCTCCTTCACTTCACGTGCCATCCGGTCAACGTGTTCGCCACGCAGCACTACACCGTCTCGCCGGACTGGCCGGGCGTTTGGTGCGCCGGGATGCAGGAGGAATGCGGTGAAACGTGCGTTCCCCTGGTGCTCAACGGTTGCTGCGGCAACATAAACCCGTGGCCCGCCTTCCACGCCGATTTCGTCCCGGACCACCGGCGAATGGGGCGCGCGCTGGCCGAGACCTCACGGCACATCCTCAGTGCACTCACCTTCGAAGAAGAGGCCACGCTGGACGCACGAGTGAAGTTCGTCCCGCTCCCCTTAAAGAAGGCCGATCCCGCCGACCGCGCAGCCGCCAAGAAGCTCCTCGCCGAGCACCCCGAGCCGCGCTGGGATGAAGATGGGACGCCTCACCGCGTGAACGCCGATTGGATGGATGCGGCCATGCTGATGAGCGTGGAGCTTGAGCGCGAGCGCTCCCCAGAGCTCGCATATGAGATTCAAGTCATGCGCATCGGCGACATCGCCCTCGTCGGACTCCCCGGCGAGCCCTTCGTCGAAGGCCAACTGGAGATCAAAGTCCGGTCGCCCTTCCCCTATACTTTCGTCGCTCACAACACAACCGACTTTGCCGGCTACATCGCCCCGCGTCACAGTTACCCGCGGGGCGGGCATGAGATTCGTACCAAGCCGGCGAAGTGGGCGAAGGTGGAGCCGGGGTGTCTGGAGAAGATCGTGGAGGAGGCGGTTAGGTTGCTCGCCGAGATTGGGACCTAAAGGATTGTGCGGGTTTATGCAAGCATTTCAAGGCTGGTGCCATGGACGACGAAGCTAGCCTGAATAATTCACAAACTTCGCCGTGACGCCCATGGCCATCAGGTGGTGATAGGAACATGATGTGCGAGAACATTGCTGACGGCGGTGCAGCTCAGGTCGTCGATCTCAGATCGGACTTTGTTGCCCGACCAACTCCGGCCATGGTTGAAGCGATGCTGCGTGCTGCGAGGCAACCCTGCGGCTTCGGGCTACGCGAAGACACGATCGTTGCCGACCTCGAAAATCGCGCGGCGGAGGTCATCGGAAAGGACGACGCTCTTTTTGTGCCGACTTGCACGATGGCCAACCAAATTGCGCTACATATTCATTGCAGGCCCGGTGAGTTGTTCGTAACGGAAGCCTACGCCCACGTGGTGACATCGGAGTCGGCCGCCACCGCCGCGCTGTCCGGTGCCATGCCGAAGATGATCCCGGCCCAGGCCGGTGCGCTTGACCTCGACGCTTTGCGTGATTCCCTCCGACACAGCGATGCACAGCACCCGCGCCCCGCCGCAGTCGCCCAGGAAAACACGCACGTGCGTTCTGGAGGTCGTGTCGTGCCCACGGCACACATGACAGCTATTTACGACATCGCCAGCAGTCAGGAGGTACCGGTGCACCTTGACGGCGCGCGGATCTTCAATGCAGCCGTCGCCTTAGGAATCCCGGCGCGTGACATCGCCATGACATGCGATACCGTTTCCTTCAATCTCAACAAAGGACTTGGTGCGCCACTCGGCGCGATCCTTGCCGGACCCGATGGGTTCATCGCCGAGGCGGTGCGCATCAGACAAATGTTCGGCGGCGGTTGGCGACCGGCCGGCATTGTTGCCGCGGCAGGTATCGTTGCGCTCGAGACGATGATCGAACGACTGCACATAGATCACACCACTGCGCGACAACTGGCAAATGGTCTGTCTTCCCAGCCAACTCTTAGTATTGACAAGTCCCAGGTGGAGTCGAACATCGTGCTCGCACGTCCAGACACAATGCGCCCCGAAACCCTTGCCGCCGCGCTTGAACGTGAGGGCGTGCTGGTTTTGCCGTTCGGCGATGACGTGCGTCTTGTGACCCACCACGAAATCACTGAGAACGCCGTTGAGATCACACTGAGGGCGTTTCACTCAGTTCTCAGTGGAGCATCCCATGGCCCATAGGCTTGGCGTCGATATCGGCGGCACCTTTACCGATTTCGCACTGGTGGATAACGACTCCGGCGAACTCTCAACACACAAGCAATTGACCACACCGTCCGATCCATCGCTCAGCGTTCTGACCGGAATTGCAGCACTACTCAGCCGAACCAGCGTCGATATCTCCGACGTCACCGTCCTGTCACACGGCACGACGCTCGTCACGAATGCCGTCATCGAACGCCGCGGCGCGACGACTGGCATGTTGGTCACCAGGGGCTTCCGCGATGTCCTGGATATCGCCATGGAGCGTCGCTACGATTTGTTCGACCTGCGACTGGGTTTTGCAGAGCCAGTCGTCCCACGGGATCTGCGCGCCGAGCTTTCGGAACGCATCCTATTTGATGGGCAGGTTGAGACACCCTTGAATGAAAAAGAGGTCCAAGCGGCCGTCGCACACCTGGTTTCTGCGCATGGGATAGAGGCTCTGGCCATCTGTTTCTTGCATGCCTATGCCAATCCGGATCACGAAAACCAGGCCCGAGATACTGTCGCGAAGGCATTCCCCGACTTGCAGGTCAGCACCTCGTCCGACGTACTGCCCTTCATGCGGGAATATGAACGCTGGTCGACAACCACGATCAACGCGTATGTGCGCCCGCTGACCGATCGCTATCTCGAACGCCTGGAGACCGGACTGTCCACCATGGGATTTGATGGTCGTTTTCTGGTGATGACATCGTCTGGCGGCATGGTCACGCCTGAAATCGCGCGGCGCTATCCGGTGCGGCTTATCGAGTCGGGGCCGGCCGCCGGCGCCCTCATGGCGGCCAATTTGGGACAGCGAATTGGCGAACCCAATCTACTGGCATTTGACATGGGCGGGACGACGGCAAAGGGCGCCCTAATCCGCAATGGCCGCCCCCTGCGCCGCTACGAGTTCGAGGTGGCGCGAGAGCATGACTTCAAGCAAGGCAGCGGTCTCCCACTCCGTATCCCAGTGATCGACATGATTGAGATTGGTGCCGGTGGCGGGTCGATCGCCAATGTCGACGAACGCAATCTTTTGGCCGTTGGACCCAAGAGCGCCGGCGCGGAGCCCGGTCCAGCCTGTTATAGCCAGGGCGGCGACAACGCAACGTTGACGGATGCCAACCTGACCCTCGGCTATCTGGTTCCAGAGGCATTTCTTGGTGGGAATATGATCCTGGACAGCGAAGCCGCACATCATGCAATTGACCGGAATGTCACCGAACCACTTCGGGTCGACACGATCCGAGCCGCCTGGGGTGTTCATGAGGTCATCAACGAGGACGTCGCGCGGGCATTCCGCACCCATGCTGCGGAAATCGGCTTCGACTACCGCCGCTGCACAATGATCGCGTTTGGCGGATCCGGTCCGGCACACGCCATTCGTATTGCTCGAAAGCTGCGAATCCCAAAGGTGGTTTTCCCCGTCGGTGCTGGCGTGATGTCGGCGATTGGACTCTTGATGACTCCGATCTCCTATGCAACCTTGCGCTCTGGGCGGGTCAATCTCGAAGAATTGGATGCAGATGGCCTCGACGCCGGATTCAATCTGGTTGAACGCCAAGCACGTTGCCTCCTTGCAGAGGCCGGCATTGACGACGCGCAGATTCAAATTGACAGGCGGCTTGACATGCGGTATTGCGGCCAGGGCCACGAGGTTGAAGTGCCGCTTCCGCCGGGCATTGACCGCAATGGCATCGCCGATCTCTTTCGCGAAACCTATGCCAAGATTTTTGCCGCCACGCCAATCGATACCGGAATTGAGATCGTCAATTGGAAAGTGGAGGCGAGCGGACCTAAGCCGGAATTCGCAGATCGCTATCGCCCATTCAGCGGCGCTCTGACCTCACAAGAACAGGTTGGTGAGGCCAGTATCTTCTGCGACGACGCAACGGGACTTGCCAATTGTCCTATCTACGATCGTTACGCCCTGGACCAAGGGCAGCGCATAACGGGTCCTGCCCTCATCCAAGAGAATGAGGCAACAACCGTCCTGAGCGTTGGCGACACGATCGAAGTTGATGACATAGGCAACTTGATTGCGACATTGGCACCGAGCGGAGAGACGTCATGACCCAGTACGATCCCGTCAGTCTCAAGATCTTATGGGACCGCCTGGTCTCGATTGCCGACGAACTCGTCCTGTCGCTCGTCCGCACATCGTTCTCCATGAATGTTCGAGAGGGCTACGACCTGTCATGTATGATCTTTGACGCCAGGGCACACCTCGTGGCGCAGGGCAGCTACTCGGTGCCGTCCTTCACCGGAACGGCACCACAGACCATCGCTCACATGCTGCGTGCGTTTCCGGCCAACACGTTGAAACCCGGCGATGTCATCGCCACCAACGATCCATGGATGGGCACCGGTCACTTATTCGACATCAATGTCATGCGTCCGGTATTTCGTGGCGATCGCCTGACAGGGTTCACCATGAGTGTCACGCATCTGCCGGATATCGGCGGCAAAGGCATGGCGTCTGACTGCACGGAGGTGTACCACGAGGGCCTGCGCCTTCCCGTGTGCAAGCTAAGCGACGGTGGGCAGCTGAATGAACTCCTCCTCGATATTGTTCGCACCAACGTCCGCGTTCCGGAACAGACGATTGGCGATTTGATGGCGAACGTCGCTTGTAACGAAGTCGGCGGGCGGGCCTTGCTGGAGTTCATGGACGAGTACGGTCTCGATGAGCTCGAAACACTCTCCGACGCCATCAACGATCACGCCAAGGCCGCAATGTGCGAACGCATCGCCGAGATCCCTGACGGCTCTTATGCCAATGCCATTGTAATTGAGGGGCCGGGCCGGCCAATTCAACTGGCCGCCAACGTCAGAGTAGACGGCAGTCATGTCGCCATAGATTTCACCGGCACTGAAGGCCCTGTGCGGGCCTCAATTAACGTGCCGTTCTGTTACACCCGCGCCCAGGCCAACTACGTGATCAAGTGTCTGACGATCCCCAATCTGCCGAACAATGCCGGCGCGGCACGGCCGATCGATATCTCGGCACCCGATCATTGCATCCTCAATGCGCAACCGCCGTGGGCGACCGGTGGGCGACATTCGGTGGGTCACTTCGTTGTCCCGCTCTTGATGGGTGCCATGGCGCCGGCCCTGCCGGACCGTGTCCAAGCCGACGCCGCCATGATGAATGTCTTCAGCGTCCAGGGACGTCACCGTGACGGCGAGGAAATCTCCTCACTCTTCTTTCTCGCCGGCGGGCTCGGTGCCATGCTGGGGCAGGATGGCCGCGCCGTCACACCGGCGCCGTCCAACATGACTGTGGTCCCCACGGAGGTCTGGGAAAACCGCACGTCCATCACCATCGAAAAGCGTGAGATCCTACCCGACACAGGCGGCGACGGGAAGTGGCGCGGCGGCGACGGCCAGGAAGTGGTCTTTCGTAATGACACCGGCCATCTCCTCGAGATCGCCCTAATGGGTCAGCGAACCGAATTTGCAGCCAAGGGGCTACAAGGCGGCGACGACGGGGCACTTCGCCGGTACGAAGTCAATGGTCAACCGGTCGACCCCAAATCGCGTGTCGAGCTGTCACCCGGTGATCGGATTTCGATGCGCGAGGCCGGCGGCGGCGGCTTTGGCTCAGCCGCCGAACGCAGGGGTTGACCTCTAAGGCGAAGAGTCAACAGCCCGGAAGTTGATTCTCCTGGAGGATATCCATGGGTGAAACCTGAATGTGATGGCCTACAGGTCATGCAGATTGCGCAGGAGAGCCAGATTTTCTTCGACCAGAACATCGTCGATGTTCTCCGCCAGGATGTATGCGCCGAAGGCTTTGGCCACCCAGACTTCGTACCCACCGCGGTGCAGCGAATCCCGCGTGACGAAATAGCCATAGCTGCCACACGAAGTACTGGCGCAAAGCGTATATTGAAAGGGACTGTACTGGCGCAATCGAAGTACGATTTCTGCGAATGGCTCGCCAGGGAAAGGGACAAATGCGATCGGTCCGAGAGAGGTGATCACCTGCCGGTAGGTTTTGCCAGGTAACGGTTCGGTTTTGTGGGCATGGATAACGGCTTCCCAGTGTTTGTACTCGCACATGCCCCTCCCTGGCTCATCCTTTTCGGATTTAGTCAAGGCGAACTCCCGCTCGGCTTCTTCCAGTGGCGGCAGCGACCGGTAGGGCATCGTGATGTCCCCGTTAATGATGGACAACGGCAGGTCCTGGAACGTCTTGATGGACCGGTACGCACGCATCGCATCCATTCCGGCTCGCAAACCGACTTCCATGAGTGCCATTTCGCCATCTCCGACGGCGCGGAGACTATTAGTGCGGGGGGCGATATCACCGACGGCACCGTTGACAAAGAAAACCGGAGCACCCGTGAGGTGTTCCACCCGGTCGATCATGACACCCGGCCAATCGCGGGACACTGCCCTGTTGGCACTGGAGAAAACGGTTGGATGCGCGCCGTAGTGGATCAATGAGACAAGCGGCCCATCCTTCCCTTCAAATCGCAAAAGGGTCATCTCGGGATCGTAAGGCCCCCAGGGATTGACACCCAGAGCAACCTCGTGGTTTTCAAGGACCACTCGACGGTTGACTCCCACGTCACTCTGCGTTGTGCCGATGCCCACAGTTACAGGTATGGGAGATTGAGCAGCTGTGACGGCGGCTTCAATACTTCTCTCGACGAGCCTTTCGATATAAGGTTTGTCCTTTTCGCACCATCCCCAGCACTCAAGGGTGCAGGGTCCGCTGTGAGTCTGGATAGCACAGACAGTGATATGATCTGAAGGGATGCCTGTGCGATCGAGGATTCCCCGACGAATGGACTCGACTTCGACATCATCTACAAGGCTCACATCCAGGCTGAGGATAACGGCTCTCACGCTGTTTTGTTCCAGGTAGAGCGCATTCGCGTAGAGTCGGTCGCGTACGGATTCGGCTCTGCGGTCTGGATCCGGGTAGCCCATCAGCAGGCATCCCAGATCTGGGGTAATATCCGTTCGTGCAAATCCGGCCTGCAATCGAGTTTCCATGTGTTCTCTCCAATGAATGCTTAGACGGGGATCGTCGGCAGAAGCACGCCCGACGGCCGATGCTTGTCCATATATACCGTGTTGCGCGCGGGTACCGTGTGTGTATGCCTTCCCATCGGTTCGCCCGTATTGGGATTCAGGTCCAGGCGAGGGAAATTGCTACTGGATATGTCGATCCGAATCCGATGCCCGGCCTGAAACAAATTACTGGTTGGGGGCAGAGGAATCTGAACCCGATAGACTTCACCAGGTTCCATGAGTTCTTCCTGTTCCCAGCTATTTCGATACCGCGTGCGAATCACGGAATCCACGAGGTTCATTGCATATCCGCCCGGATAGTCATCGTTGGCCGGCGCAAGGTCAATGAGCTTCGCGGTGAAATCGGTATCGGGAGCCGAGGAAGAAATCCACAATGTGACGATGACGGATCCGGTTACTTCCAGATCCTCCTCCAGAGGAGAGGTCTGAAAGACCAGCACATCTGGCCGATCCGCCAAAAGCTGGTAGGGGGGATTCGCGCCAAATACGTCGGCAGATTCCTTTTGATGGGCCGGCCCAGGAATAACGATGTTGCGCAGTCGCGTGACCGGAGAGAGAAACCGGCTCCACATCTGGTCCAGGTCTCCATCATCCTTCGGGAGTTCCATAATACCGCACAGACTGCCTCCAATCGTAGGTACCGGATTGGCGGGATCGTAGGTGAAGGACAGGGGAGGGCTTTCCTCATCAGGCTCATCCGTACTCAGTAAGCCTTGCGAATGAAAGTGGTACTGGATGGTACGAGTACGGGCCAGTGGCCACTCCCACTCACGGCGCCATCTACCTCCGTGATGGTATTTCCCCTCGTCTGTTTTGCGACCTGTCCCTCCGCCCATCACAAATATACTCACAGGTGGGTCGTCTTCCTTTCCTGAAGGCATGTCTCTTAGCCATGCGTCAAAAAACCGGCGTTGCTCTTCGAAGTAGCGGCTTACACCCCAAACACTGTCAGACCCAAAATCTACATCTCCCGTAAAAGAAGAATCTCCTCTCATCCCCACGTGATTCCAGGGGCCCATCACCAGTCGTTGCGGCGAAGAGTTTTGTTCGGCCATTGCGGCAAAATAGGCCGTGATGGCTACCGCGTACGGGTCGTACCAGCCGCTTGAATAGGTGCCGGGAATGTCTGCGTGGCGTTCGAAATTTCGCTCGAAATCGTTGTATTCCCGCTCCCAGAAACTATCGTACTCCCCCCGATGATAGTAGTCAAAAAGCGTTTTTTCGAGGTTGGGAACTGCGGATAGAGCAGTTTGACCGGGCTGAAACGGTGTTGAAACGAGAAGCTCGCGAATCCGCTGGAGATCATTCCAAACAGCGTCCTGCGCTTCAGGGTCATTCTGGATTTCCTGTGCGTCCTGAGCATGGAGGAAAAGCGCCCAGAACATGTGCATCTGCATGGCCCCGCCTTCTCGTGCCTGGTGGTGATAGCTGTTGATGGGTGTTACGTCTGGCCAGATGGCGGTGAGATGCGGCGGACGGTGAAACGCCATTCGTGTCTGCACCAGGGCTGCGAAAGAACTGCCAACAGCCCCCACGCGTTTGTTTGACCATGGCTGGGCAGCGATCCATTCTACTGTGTCATAGCCGTCCAGGCCGTCGTTGATGTTGGCAACATGGAAGTACTGACCCAAACCTTCGGAACGATATCGGCCTCGCAGGTCCTGGAGCACGGTCACATACCCGTGTGGCGCAAAAAAGTCTCCTATTTCTGCATAGCGTGCATCGGATTTGTCATACGGAGTGCGACACAGAATTGTGGGAAAGGGCCCCGGCAATGGATCTCCATTGCGTGCCGGACGGTAAATATCTGTGGCCAGACGAGTACCGTCCCGCATGGAGACCATGACGTTTTTCGACAGGACGATTCCGTATTCAGCTTCAGTATGAGGCACCCTTTGCTCCTCTGCCATATCAGTGTATTCCAGAAGTCTCGCTCTCCCCTGTGCCCTGAGCATTGTCCCGGAGGCGTCCGGGTCATTCCCTGGTCAAAATCAGGTTCCCGTACGTATCTACGGCTCCTCGGTACCCGGGGTGGATAACGGTCGTGGAATCGATTTCTTCAACGATCGCAGGGCCATCCACGATGTTCCCCGAGGCGAGGGTATAGCGGTCGTAAATCGGACAATCCACAAATCCGTTGCGTTCGGAAAAGTAAACGGGCCGGCTGGTTTTGAGAGCCGGAGCGTCCAAATTTGAATCGAGACTGCGGAGCCGGGGTTTTGCGATTCGGCCGATTGCTGAAAGGCGGAGATTGACAAATTCCGCAGGTTCTTCAGGGGCGCTGTATCCGTAGGCCCGGTCGTGTTCCCGATGAAAGTGGACCAGCAAGGTTTCAATCTCGGCTGGTGTGAATTCAGTTCCAGAAAGCGGCACGGTCAGTTCATAGCTTTGGCCTACATAGCGCATATCTACCTGGCGGAGGAAGTCCTTGTCCTTGTCCTGCACTCCTTCTTCCTCCAGTATCGCCCTCCCCTGTTGTTCCATATTGCTGAACGCTGTCGCCACCTCTTTGAGATCCAGCTTATCTACCTGGCATATGAATGTTGTCGAGTAGTCGTGCTTGAGATCTGTCACGAGCAAGCCCATCGCCGAAGTGGTTCCTGGACTCATCGGAATCAGGATGGTCGGAATCTCCATTTCTGCCGCCAGGCGGCAGGCATGTACCGGACCGGCCCCGCCGAAGGCCACCAACACGAATTCTCTCGGATCGTATCCCCGCTGAACAGAAACCAGCCGGAGGGCGTTGACCATGGCCGCGTTGGCGATTTCCACAATCCCGTGGGCGGCTTCTACGGGGTCCAGTCCCAGGGGAGCAGCGCATTTCTGCTGAATCGCCTTTCGAGCGGCTTCCGCGTTCAGTGCGATCTCACCGCCCAAAAAATAATCCGGATTGAGGCGCCCCAACACCAGGTTGGCATCGGTGATCGTGGGCTCTTCGCCGCCCTTTCCGTAGCATACCGGACCGGGATCGGCTCCCGCGCTGTGCGGCCCCACCCGCAACACACCACCCGGATCTATCCAGGCGATCGACCCCCCGCCGGCACCGATTTCCACCAGGTCGATGACGGGCGTGCGGATGGGATATCCCCCGCCTCTTGCCCCACCTACACCCGCCTGAGCGGTAGCCCCGACCTCGTAATCCTTGGTCACCTGGGGCCGACCGTCCTGTACGAGACCCGCTTTGGCCGTTGTCCCTCCCATATCAAAAGAGATCACGTTGGGATGACCCAGTGTATCGCCCAGATAGGTAGCTGCGATCACTCCGGCCGCGGGACCTGATTCGACGAGAAAAACCGGTTTTTTAGCTGCCGCTCCAAAGGTCAGAACTCCTCCGCTGCTTTGCATCACCAAAAGTTGCGCCGTTAACCCTTCTTCTCGCAACCGAGCCTGGATGTTTTCCAGGTAGCGCGCAACAACAGGCCGGATACAGGCGTTGATGACGGTGGTACTGGCCCGGAAATACTCCCGGAATTCCGGTGATACTTCCGAAGACAGCGACACCATCGCTTCGGGAAAGTCCCTTCTCAGGATCTCTCCGACTTGCTGCTCGTGGGCAGGATTGGCGTAGGCGTGAAGCAGACAGACCGCGATCGATTCCACACCCTCCCGGCGCAGTTGGCTCGCCGTGACGGAGACGGCTTTTTCATCGAGAGGTTCGAGAATCTTTCCCCTCGCATCCAGACGCTCCGGCACACCGAAGCAGAGGTAGCGCGGTACCAGCGGACGGGGCTTTTCAAACTGCAGGTCGTAAAGCGACGGACGGATCTGGCGCGCGATTTCAAGCAGATCGCGGAAGCCACCGGTGGTGATAAAACCAGTCCGAGCGGTTTTGCCTTCGATAATTGCATTGGTGACCACTGTGGTTCCGTGTACGATATAGCCCACTTTAGTCGGTTCAATTTCTGCTTCGCCCAGAATTCGACGGGTGGCTTCCATAAATCCGAGGGAAGGGTCCCGCGGTGTGGACGACACCTTACCGACACGGACGTCTCCAGTTTCTTCATCAATGAGCGTTGCATCTGTGAATGTTCCACCAATGTCAATGCCCAGTCGGTACGCCATTTTTATGTTCCTTCAGAACCGATGATCAGGTAGTCTCGCTCCGCAACCTCATCGTTTCTCCATCGTTCACACGCCAGGTCTCCGTATCGATCTCCGTTCGGTAGATCTCCCTTGCTCGCTCCCGGCTGACCATACCGTTTCGAACGTCGCGCAACACGCGTTCGGGATCCCGCTCTGCGGGCAGACCGTAGCCGCCGCCACCGCAGGTGCGATAGCTGACAATGTCTCCCGGTTGGATCTGAACGGTGGTTTTCGAACCGAGTCGGACAGTTTTTCCGTTCGAGTTGAGAAAATAACTGGCAGTGCGGCCAGGTTTGCCGCCGAATAGGCCCCAGGGGCCCTTCCTGTCGCGGTCGGCGAGGATGGTGAAGGAGGCTTCATCGTCGGGGAAGAGATAGTCACGCCGGAGGCCCAATCCGCCCCGGAATTTACCAGGACCTTCAGAGTTTTCGACCAGTTCGTAGCGCGCGATGCGTACCGGATAGTTGATTTCTGTTTCCTCAATGGGTGCATTTTCGGTGTTCTGCCCATGAGTCTGAACGGCGTCCGGCCCATCGCTCGCGGCACGACCACCATAGCCACCGCCCAGGGTTTCCAAAAAGCAGTAATACTCGCCTGTGCCGGCGATGATTCCGCCGAATCCCGCATGACATACCATGGCTTTGGTACCTGCTGGGATGTGATCGGGAAATGCGGGGGCCAGGGCCCTTAGCATGACATCTGTTAGCCGTAATTGAGTCTCCCAGCCTCCTACAACCGGTGCGTGGGGAGAACAGTTGACGACCGTTCCCTCGGGCGCGACCATTTGAACCGTATTATAGAAACCCGCATTGACTGGCACATCCGGGTCAATGAGGCACTTGAGAACATAGGCACAGGCGGAAAAAGTCATCGCCGCGGTTGAATTCACCGGAGCGCTACGCTGAACGTCAGAGCCGGTAAAATCGAAGAATATCTGATCATTCTGAATGCTGATTCGTGCGGCAAGGTGTACTGGCCGGTCCGTAAAACCGTCGTTATCCACCTGTCCATCGGCCGAAAAATCGCCATTCGGCAAATTTCTAATTTCCACGCGCGTGCGACGTTCCGTGTAGGCAATCAATTCACGAATATAGAACGACACCGTGTCGCCGCCTATGCGATCGGCGAGGGCACATAAGCGGCGAACACCTGTGTTGTTGGCTGCGATTTGGGCACGCAGATCGCCTGCCATTTCGCGTTTCGAACGAATTTGCGCGAGGATGAGATTGAAGATATCGGTGACGAGTTCGCCCCGCTCAACGAGCTTGACTGGCGGTATGATTACGCCCTCCTGGAAGACTTCCCTGAAAGCACCGATGCTCGCAGGGGACCCTCCACCTACATCCACATGGTGAGCCAGGTTGGCAACATACCCCAGGCAAGTGTTGTTGTGGTACACTGGTGAAATGAGGGTGATGTCATTCAGGTGTACACCACCCAGGTAGGGATCGTTGGCCAGGATGGCGTCGCCGGGGCCCAGATTTTCAGCCCCGTATGCTTCCACCATCCGGGGGACAAGTAAGGACAGGGAGCCGAGGTGGACGGGCTGCGCGAAGGCCTGGGCGACGACTCGAACCCGGCTATCAAAGAGGACACAGGAGAAGTCGGCTCGGGTTTTGATATTGGTGGAGTAAGCACTGCGGCGCAGGGCAATCGCCATTTCTTCCGTGGCTTCGGACAGCGCATTTCGGATGACTTCAAATCGGATGGGGTCGATCTGGTTGGCGTTTAGCATAGGTGCCCTTTCTGTGTCAGTTCCAATGCCTGATGGAAGCGAGGGTGATCCAATATATGTGTTAGTGATGTCTATGTCCTATTTAATTCCGACGAAATATATCCGCTGCCGGATGAAATTCCACGACATCATCCAGCGGAAAAATCGGTCGATTACAAATCGTATGTCCGAGGCTCTGTAAGTTCGCGCTCGTCGCTCCGGGGGCGTCGACATTGATCAACTTCGCGCACCAGTCGGCAAACATATGGGGCTCGCAATGAGGCGACTTTACGACAACCAGGTCGAATTTCTTTGGATCCTGTCCATGAGCGTAAAACCACGATCGGTCAAACAGGCTGACTGGCCTTGTACCGACCACAAGAGTATGGTTATCCGCCTTGAGGACAGCGGTATTTCCCGAATTCCAGTGCCAGCCGAAGGACTCGCTGCGAAAAACGCCGTCTGAAAGCAGGTGGACCCGGGCCTCTATTTCCAGCGGTTCGTACCTGGCCCTGTCGAATGCGCCGCCTAAGGTGGTGCGGATAGTGGCGCCTATACCCGCGTCGAAAGCTTTCTGGGCGGCGGCGGGGTCCACGACCGGAGCAAGGACTCTCCCGGGATATTTTTGGCGCATCAGTTCTCGCACAATGGCGTTGCTGTCACCCGATGCACCAGAACTGGTCGCGTCGGCTGCATCCATCATGACGACGGTTCCAGAATCGACTTCGGCAGCGAGCCGGACGCTTTCTTCAAGGCTGGTCAGGGGCACCTGCATCTTTTTGTGATGCTTCCAGAACCGGTTTGCCAGATCCACCGCGTATTGGGTGGCGGCGGCTTCATCGCCATCCATGACAACGATACTATTTGTTCGAAGCTCCGGGACATCGGTGAACGGGTTTCCCCACATCACGCCAGCAGAAAGACCCGCTTCGCTGGCTTCGATCCGCTTCGCCAACTGAATACATTCGCGAATTGCCCCGGTCTCGGTAATCATTTCATCGCCACGCACCAGCGCCGGAATCTTGACTCTTGCAGTCACGGGGCGGATGTTTCCATCCAGCATTCTGATCAGCAGGGAGGCCGCGCGCTTTCCTGTTTCGACGAAGTCGATATGCGGATAGGTGTGGTACGTGACGACAGCGTCACAGTGCTCGAGCATCCGATCAGTGAGGATACCGTGCAGGTCCAGGGATACCACAATCGGAATCTGGTCATCGAGGATGCGGCGGGCTTCTTGCAACAGGTAGCCTTCGGGATCATTTTCATTCTCGGCCTGCATGGCACCGTGAAGCGAGAAATAAGCCCCATCCACCTCACCGACACCCCGGATACTTTTGAGAAACTCATCGCTCAAACGGTCAAATCCGTCTTTTGAAAGCACACCTCCAGACGTGTTTGCACATGCTCCGTATGTGGGCACGAGGTGAAGCGATTCTTCCCGGTCCAAAACGCTCAGGGCACCGCCGACTTCTTGACCGACGCCGCGATGGAAATCGAGCATGTCAGGCCCACGCACGATTCGAAAATCGTCGTACTGGCTGGGCACGGGATTAAACGTCGAGACTTCCTGCTTGCACTCTGCAATGATCACTCTATCCATAGTTTTCTCCACAGTCTGACAACCACTGGGCAAGATGCGGCACAGAGCGAATCAGGGCTCGACCCACACCGGGCTGGACCACGCCATCTGGCCGTCTTCTCGCATGAGGCGGCCATAGTAGTAGTCCGTGCCGCCCGAACCCTTGTCTTGCGTATCCCAGAGAATTTCGCATTCGCCGGGTTCAATCTTCTGGACGGTTTCGCCGTTCCGCACAATCTCAATAAGCGTGAAGGGGGACTCACTGGCAGCTTCCAAACGGATCTGACGGGAGCCGTCGTGCCTGATGGTGGATCCCATAAAAGCGCCACAGACTTCGAAGCGGAGGTACACGCGGACATTCATGGTACCAAAAACGCGGCGGTTCCACATGGCTTTGAATGCGGATTCACGGGTAAGTTCCTTCGCCCAGAATCCCATAATACCCTGCCGTGCGGTGAGATGGGATTGTACCATGTTTTGCAGGCGGGAAAGATCGTCTCCGGGTCTTCCATCGTGGATGTCTCCGCTACCAATGATGCCGAACCGGTAGCCCAGGTTCAGAGCATCGATGACGTGCTGGCCGTCAGTTTCACCGTCCTGAACCCGGATGGGGTAAGGGTTGCCCTGGTGTTCGGCCCTTTCGCTGCATGCCCACACGGAGTGAATTTCTACAAGGCGCTCCATTTCGGGGTCGTGCCCCGCGTGCCATTTGACGCCCATCTGGGTGTTGGCCGAATGGTGCGGGACGAGGAGGGCACCGTGTTCTCTGGCGGCTCGATAGAGGCCTTCCAGGTCCTGGTAGGGCGGGTCTGTAGCGCGAAGTATAGGACCGTAGTCGCCCGGGTAGTAAACGTTTCTGTGGCCAACTTCGAAATTGGTCCACTCAAGCGCCAAGAGTGTGGCAAACCGGCCCGGTTCATAGTAGTCGTTTGCGACGCTGACGAAGTAGTCCCACTGCCGATCTGTCAGGGCTTCGGCGTGATCGGTCATTGAAAACAAGTCCAGAAATCCTTCGTCGCGGGCAAAGCCATAGACTTCCTCGGGGGAACGAATAGCGTCGCTGAAGATCGTGTGGGCGTGGGTGTCTCCCCAGAAGAGGCGTTCTGCCGGGGGGGCCTGACAGACGCGGATGGGATTGCTGCGGGCCTGCTTCCCGTTGGCCGTAACGGTAATATAGTGGAAGCCTTCCCGAGTATAGCGGATTCCAGGTATGGCGGCAATAGGCCGACGGCCCCCTTCAAATGTATAAGTGGCCGGCCCCTCATAGCCGTCACCGCCGGAAAGGTCAATCGAACCCTCGAATTCGGGCAGGACGTTGTCCTTGAAGGCCAGTCCCCTTGGAGACAGGTTGTACCGGCTGCTCAATTGAGGTTCGGTCTGGTTGAGAGGGAAGCATTCGGGAGGGATCTCCCGGACGTCTCCGAGAAGCTTGAGCTTCAGCTCGAACGGCTCGTCAATTCCGACCACAGATGGGGCCACGATAAAAAAACCTGATAGGTTCATAGATACGGCTCCTTATGACATTTGTAAATCCAATTTTGCAAAATATCAACCCGCCTTTCCCGGGAGAAAATGGGGACTCGCCCAGGCCATGTGACTGTCTTCTTGGGTGACGCGAAGGTAGTAGTAAGCTCGGTCGTCTATGGGAAAGGGGTCGGTGAATTCGATGTCGCAAGTTTCTGAATCCGGTTGCTTCACATATACGGTTTCTCCGTTCCGAACGATTTCGAGTTGCTTCAATCTGTTGGTGCCGACCACATGAGCGCGATAGGTGAAGGGATGGGCTGGCTGAAGAGCAAATACTGTTCCCATCGGCGCACCGTTCAGTTCTGTGTTCACAATGATGCGAGCACCTGTTGTTCCGTATGACCGGCGGGAATAAATAGATTCAAAGATGGACTCGCGCGTGAGATCCTCCGCCCACACGCCCTGGAGTCCGGGGCGATACCGCTTCTTGAATCCCCCCCAACGCTGGTTCTCAAACCTCCCGGTAAGGCCATTAAATGTATGTCCGATTCCCGGCGCCGCATCATGCGTATCTCCCCCGGCAGTAAACCCGAGTGTATGCCCTCGCGCAAGTGCATCTATCACATGGTGGCCTTTCATGTCACCTTCGCGATCAGGTCGAATCGGGTAGGCGTTGCCATCACCGGCGGAGCGCTCTCCACATCCCCAGCCCGAGTAGATTTCCACCAGGCGCTCAATGCCGGGGTCGTGATGGTCCCAATCATTGTAGAAATTGATCGGTGCCGAAACGTGATGGGGTATTACAAAACAACGATGCGCCCGAAGGTGATCGTACAGCTTTTCGGGCGTGTCGCTGCCGGGATCAGACGCGCTGAAGATTGGACCATCACCATCCCTGAAATAGACGCATTTTTGCCCATATTGAGGGCGTCCCGGACATAAGTGGATACCATTTGTCCATTCCCAACCCAGGAGGGTGACGAATTCACCCGGACGATAAAAGTATTCCGCAGCTTTCTTGAACCGGTTCCATATCGGAATGATACCACGCCTCCAGGACCCGAGATGGTCATGGTCGGACAGCGCCATAAAATCCAGACCCGCTACATGCCGTCCAAAATGGTAGTTGTAGTCGATGGAAGCGTACGCATCGGAAATTTCCTGATGCCGATTTCTTTCGCCTGCGTGAATATGGATATCACCCCAGTAAAGATTCAACTCAGGAGCATCTTCATAGGCCACAATGGCATTTGAAAGAGCGATCATCTCCCGCTCTTCATCTCTTACGGAGATGCGGTGCAACCCGGCGGTCAGCAAGCGCATAGTATGCTTAAAAGCACCACCCGCAACCGGGATCGCATGGACTTGCCCAGCGCCTTGCACCTTGGGATCTGAGAGTACCTCAAAGTGCAAGGTGCCGTCGTAATGCCAGTTGGTCCTGCCATTTGGAAGAAAAGCGACCAAAGTGACTGTAAACGGCTGTCCGATGGCTGTCTGGGAAGGGACGATCAGTTTTAGAGATTCCCCGCGGGGATCGGTTACGCGATTCATAGATTCTCACTCCAATAGATCAGTCGAAGTTCAGTTTTTGAATATCTACTATCCTGTAGCCTACAGTGTGCAAATAGATTAGATCGACAAAAAGCCTCTCTCAATACCAGTGAATCCTGTGTCCTTGACCGGGAAACCAGATGATATCTACCACAAAAGATATTCCCACACCGACGGCCCAACCGACAACCAGGCCCAGTGCAAAGGGCTGAAATCGCCTGTAGAGGACAACGCCTCCGATCTTCATAACCAGCGCCTTTACCAACCAGGCCAGAAAAATTGTGAACCCGATCCTCCGCATTGGCCAGGAGGTGGAAAGCGGAAAGCCGATCGGAGAAAGGGGCCACCATGGAAACCTGTAACGCAGAAAGGTCAACAAGGCAGAGACAGCCACTCCGATTCCAAAGAAAAAAAGGCGATTCCAGTCCGTGGAGAAGGGCGTTCGGATTTTCGTGAGTGTGTCGATAAAGGGAACCTGACTTCCCAGACCGAATACCCAGGTGTTGAAGTTGTAGGCGCCCTGGCTGTATCCCAGATAGAAGGTAACCACAATGGAAATCACGACCCCGGCGACGATTGCACCACCCAGTGCCGGCATCAGTCCTCGTCGAATCTGGGGAATTCGATCCGCGAGTTTGCCCATTTGCGTGAACGAGGGCATAAACATAGCTGCGCCCCGGGTAACGAGCATATAGGTGAAGACCATGGACGTCATGCTTTCCGGAGGCATACCATATGACCCCAGAAGGTATATGGTAGCCGACTGGCCCGTCACCGGTACGACGACATAAAGAAGGCCTGTCTCGGCTACGATACGGGCAACACCAAGGTATCCGACGAGAGTACAGCAAATCAGGATAACAGCCATCTTATAGCTCATTCCCGCATGGTGCAGAAAGCCGATCACATAGACGAGACCGAAGACCAACCCGAAAATAGCTATGCGGTAGGACATCATTTCTTCTGAACGACCAGCCCGGGCGGAACAGAAGGCCTGGTAGAAGACTTGCTTGATGTGATTTCGCCCAACCCAGAGCCCCCAGAAGACTATAAAACACATCGCCCCCCAGCTTTGCCAACCCACTGCAGGATTTAGAGAGGACCAGGGATCACCACGAGTGCCTATGGTGTAGCCAAACCGGTTGAAGACGCCGCTTTGTAAAATGAACAGCAAGAAAAAGAACCAGGCGCTGAACAGGGCCTCGAGATTGACGAAGAAGGCGAAGGCAAAGGCAAAAAAGCTGATGTGGAAATCAATCGTCGGAAAACCGGTTGCAAAGGTGAACCACTGAGGCAAGAGCGGGAAAGCAGGTATACCGGGCATGAAGTAGCCTGGAATATTCCAGCAAACGATGCCGCAAGAAACCGCGAATCCACCCCAGAAAATGCGGCCGTGCATATATTCCGGCAACCAACCCACAGCCCGCGACCTCATTGCCATATCGGTTCCCACCCCGATGATGGGATAATCGAGGCGTTCGTAATCAGTCCATTGTTTTCTCAAGCATACGACAGTACAGGCCGAGACCAGGGCAATACCCCCGGCAAAACTCAGCCACCAGAGAAGAGGACCAATCCAGACCTGCCATGGAATCTGCAGGCCACCGGGCAACCCCTCAAAGAGATACCGCATGGATTCACCCGAGTTCGATGGCACCATCCAATCGGGAATGTAGGGATGGTAATAGATTCCCCATCCGTTTTCCGGCGTCGCCAGATAATACGGCGTCGCCAGAATGCCGAGAACATATCCGATAAATCCGTTGGTGGGCACGACGCTGCCGACCAGCCCCATGCTCATTATTGTTGCCAATTCCGAAGGTGCAAGCGCAAACCGGGGGCCAAGCACTCGTCCGGCCACAGCGGAAAAGACGGTCAACAATAGAAAGAGGATGAAGTTGACCATCGGAAAATGGCTCAGGTTCCATGTCGAGGAATGTATGACGTAGTCGGACCAGGTCACCCAGAAGTTGGCCAGACCAGCAACGCAAAGCCCAATGAGTACCGAGCGAAGGGTCAACCCCCTATATCGAGAAGAGTCGGGCACCTGATCTTGTCGGTCGCGTCGAGTTTCTAATGGTTGGGACACGTGATCACACTTAATTTGAATTCACCATCTATCGAAGTTCTATATCTTCCACATCCGGCACGGCTACAGTGTCTTCGTGTATGGGCTGGACGGCCTGGCCCCATGCCGAAATGACACGATAATCCCGGTCCAGAATAGCTGTTTCATTGATAATACCTGCGGGATCCCAATCTTCGTAGAGGCGTTTCAAGAGCTTCTCTCGGACATCCTGGTGCCGCGTGTCCAGACCCAGGTCATTGAGTTCTCCGGGGTCTTCTTTCAGGTTAAAGAGCGCTGGAGGGGTGGGTTCGTTGTACTTGTAAAGCTTCCACGGACCGCTTCGAATCATTCTCGAAGGCACTTCGTTGGCTTCCCAGAGATGTTCGCTGAAGGTTTCATCGACCCAGTTCGGATCGTTCTCTCCGCACATCTGGGGCCACAGCGAACGTCCATCGGTAGCAGGCATGGGAGTAGCGCCAGCCATCTCGATCAGGGTCGGTCCAATATCCATGAGGTTGCAGATGCTATCGCTGATTCCACCCATTGGGATGACCCCGGGCAAACGGGCAATGAGGGGCACGGAAACAGAGGCTTCGTAGTAATTGCTTTTGGACCACAGTCCGTGTTCTCCGGCCATTTCGCCGTGGTCAGAGCAGTAGATGACCAGCGTGTTTTCGGCCAGCCCCGTCTCATCCAGCTTCTGGAGCATCTGGCCGACGATGCTGTCAAAATACTCACACATGGCAAAATAGGCTGCCCGGGCCACGCGAATGCGTTCTTCGGGAAGCGGATGATCCAGATCGCGCAGGCGTTTCAGCTTGCGAATGGCCGCAGGTGCTCTCTGTGCCTCTTCAGGCGTTGGCTGTGGAACATCTACCCGGTCGTAATAATATTCAAAAAGTTCCTTTGTGGCCGCGATATAAGGGCAGTGTGGCAAAACAAAACCAGCCACGGCGGCAAACGGGCGATCCCCCCTATCTTGAGCCTTTTCATCCAGATAATCGAGGGCAGAAGCAACGACCATGTCATCATAGGCCTGATAGGTACACAACCCGTATCCGGCGTATTCTACACTTACGCGGCTCTGCCCAGATACTCCCAGGGGCATCTTGCGGAATAGAGGGGCGCCTTTCCGGCGTGCCCCCGGATGGTGCGCGCCGTGTTCGCCGATCGGCCGTCGTTCGAATCCGTGCCGCTGATCCGATCCAATAAAGTGCATCCGGCCGATCAGAGCAGTTTCATAGCCGGCTGCGCCCATGCCATGTGCCCAGGTGGGAATGGCGGAAGAGAGGATGTGACTATTTGTCCAGACGCGATTCGCGGTGGGCGTTCTGGATGTCATAAAAGCCATCCGGCTGGGTACGCAAAGCGGCGCTGCACAATAGGCGTTGTTGAACCGTATGCCTTCGGCGGCAAGCCGGTCCATATGCGGGGTTCGAACCACTTCATCGCCATAACATCCGATGTGGAATTTGCTGTGCTGATCGGACATGATCACCAGGATATTGGGTCTATTTGCCATATAAATCTCCTTCGCTATGCTGCCGGAGCAGTGCCAGGCAATTCTCGTTGATCATACCGCCCGCCTCGGGGTCAACCTGGCAGGCGTGGGTGACTTCGTACCCCCCCTCGGGGTAGGCATCCACGGTAGGTACATACCCAATGGAGCCATTGGCATAGCCCACGAAGAAAGTGTGATCGAACGAAGATTGATTTTTCACAAGCGTGCCATTTTCAGTAAAAATCTCCGCCGGTGCAGTCACAAAGGCGAGATCGCCGATTCGCCATGTCTGCAATTCCGCCTCAACGGGATCGAGAGGAACCCCCGTCTGATGGCTTCTAATCGCTTCCCGCACCCGACTTTGCCTCAGCTCTGTCCAATATCGCTGCCCTTCTGAGAGATTTCTCGTTTCCAACTCATGAGCAAATTCCCCATCGAGCTGTTTTGCGCTTTTTAAGTCGCCGTACATGTAGCGAGGCAGACTTATGGTTTTTGAAGCGATATTCAAGCCCTGGGACTCGCCGACTGTGATGGTTTCCCACACGCGTACCGCTTCGCAGCCCAGTCGAATCCCCAGGCTGTCCGACGGTTTGTGGAGGTCTTCGGGCCGCTGATCTGGAATCCGGAATCCGGCAGATGGATTGATATTTCCTGCCGCCCCCTGTAGAAAAAGACAATACGCGCCAGTGAGATTCTCTACCACGCGGGCCATCTTTCCGGGAAACCCGGCGGAAATGGCGCGTTGCTGAGAAGTCTGTGCAACGGGATGCGTCGCAAAATTGACCAGACAAGCGATGGGATTTCCCTCTGTATCTTCAATCCGCGCAATGCCGACCTCGCGGTCAACAGGCCCGTCGTAGTTGTTGCCGAGAATAATCCGCCCATCAGGGGTCTTCTCCCTGCGGTTAATACCGATGTCGGAACTGCCCCAGCCGATACCCATTCGCGCTGGCTTCAAATTTTGCTGTGCCTCCTGTACCAGACCCGCCAGTTTGAATCCGAGATGAATCCGATAGGCATCGACCAACTCAGAGGCTTCGGCTGGACCCGGTCCCGGCGATGAGGTTTGCTTACCTGCGCGATCGATATCAGGCCCGTAATGGGTGTGGCTGCATGCCAGGATAATCCGATCAGCGGAGATTCCCGATGCGGCCTGGATGAGTGCGCGAAACTCGGCAACCGTTTCCGCCTTAAACTGAAGGAGATCCAAAGCGATCAATACGGCTTGCTCCCCCGCACAGGAAACAGCCATGGCCGTAGCGTACAACGGGTCGTTTACACGCGTCGAAGATCCTCGTCCAGCAAAACCGACCATGGGTATGCCCACCGCAGGGGTGATGTCGGCACGCGCGATACCGATTTCTATTGAATTTGCCATAATGCCTCTCTTTCAATACGAGTGAATCCCGTGTCCGTTGCCGGGAAAGTAGAAGATGTCAACCACGAAAGAGATGCCGACTCCGGCTGCCCAACCGACCAGAAGCCCGACTGCAAAGGGCTGGCACCGGCGATAGAGCACGGCACCTCCCAGTTTCATGATGGTGGCCTTGATGAACCAGGCCAGAAAGATGGTGAACCCGACTCTGCGCATGGGCCAGGAAGTGGCCAGAGGAAATCCGATAGGAGAAAGGGGCCACCAGGGAAAGCGGTAGCGCAAAGCCACCAGCACGGCCGAGACCAGCGCCCCGAATGAAAAAAAGAAGATGCGATACCAGTCTGTTGTGAATGGCGACTGCATCTTGACCAGCGTATCGATGAAAGGCCGCTGACTGCCGCCCCCGCCCAACACCCATACGTTGAAGTTGTATGCCCCCTTCGTGTAACCCAGGTACAGGGTTACAATGGCGGCAACCAGAACGCCGCTCGCGATTGAGGCACCAAGCGCGTAGATCAGACGCTTTCGAATCTGGGGAATCCGGTCTGCGAGCTTGCCCAGATGGGTCAGCGAAGGCATGAACATACCGGCGCCCCTCGTGACGAGGATGTAGGTGAATACCATGGCTGTCATCGAGGATTCCGGCAGGCCACGCGATCCCAGAAAATATACGGTGGAGGACTGACCCGTTACCGGTACGACCACGTAGAGCAACCCGGTTTCCACTAAGATGCGGGATACACCCAGGTAGCCGATGAGCGTGGAAAGCAAGAGCGCGAAGGCCATGGTATAGCTCATGCCCGCACAGTACAGAAATCCAATGGCATAAACCAGTCCGCTGATCAGGCCGGTAAGAGCCATCCGGTAAGACATCATCTCTTCAGTGCTGCCCTCACCTGGTGCCCCCCAGATGGCCTTGGAAAACACGTCGCGTAGATGATGACGAGCAACCCAGATCCCCCAGGCCACGATGAAGCAGAGAGACCCCCAGCTTTGCCAGCCAACAGCGGGGTTGTGGGAAGACCAGGGATCTCCCGAGGTGCCGATGGTGAATCCGAATCGGTTGAATACCGCGCTCTGGATTAGAAAAATCAGGAAGAAGAACCAGACGCTGAACAGGGCTTCAAGCCTGGCAAAAAATGCAAAAGCCAGTGCAAAAAAACTGATATGAAAATCAATTGTGGGAAAACCAGCGGCCAGCGTAAACCACCTATAAAGTAGAGGGAATTCGGGCAGGCCGGGTACGAAGTAACTGGGAATATTCCAACAAACGATTCCGCAGGCGACCGAAAAACCACCCCAGAACAGCTTGCCTTTCATGTATTCCGGCAGCCAGTTCCGGGGATTCGAGCGCAGCGCCATGTCGATGCCTACGCTGATGATGGGATAATCGAGCCGTTCGTTCTCCGTCCATTGCTTGCGCAAAATGACAACCGTGCAGGCCGAGATCAGCGTGATCGACGCTGCAAATGTGAGCCACCAGAAAAGCGGGCTTGCCCAGGTTTCCCAGGGGATGTGCGCACCTTTGGGTAGGCCTTCGAAAAAGTAGCGCACGGCGTCGTTTTCATTTCGCGGCGCCATCCAGTCGGCAAGGTGGGGGTGAAAATAGAGCGCCCAACCATTCTCGGGGGTGGCCAGGTAATACGGCATGGCCAAAATGCCGATCACATATCCCATAAATCCGTTGGTCGGCACGACGCTGCCCACCAGCCCCATGGCCAGAATGGTGGCGAGTTCGGCAGATGAAAAAGACCAGCGCGAACCAAACAACCTGTTTGAAACCGATGATAAGACTGTGAGGATGACAAACGGAATGAAATTCACTATGGGGAAGTGGCTCAGATTCCAGGCTGAGGAATGGATCATTAAATCCGACCACGTGACCCACAGGTTGACCAGACAGACCACACCCAACCCAATCAGAAACGAACGCAACGTGATTCCCCGCTCCTCTGCGGCGGAAGGCACTGGATGGCTAACGATGGGATCTTGCAGAGAGGACAAATATCTCCTCGCAATCCTTTGAAAGGAGTTCTTCGCAGGCCCTTCTCCTGATTTGCTCGGTCTAAAAACTCCCGCTCAGAGACACGCGCAGCGGAGCATCGAAGCCACCGTCAATCGCCGAATAGGCAAAATCGACAGAGACCTGCCTACCATCCGAATAGTTCACGCGAACACCGGCACCAAGTGAATAACTCTCGATGTCGTAATTGGTCTTGTATCCGGCTCGAAGCACGAGTACTCTTGCGACCCAGAACTCACCGCCAAAATGTAGCCGCTCACCAAAATCAGTGGCATAGCTGAAATCGACTGCGGCTGTGAGATAGGTGGGGTCTTCCGCCTTTCCATAAACCTCCATAGCAGCGGCGATATTGAAGACCATTGGCGTGGCGAAAGTGACCGCTTCTGGCGTTATGTCTTTGCCGAAATTCTGCAATGTCATCGCCAACCTGCTGGAGCCAAATCCCGTGTAGAATAGCGTGCCGAGAGAGACATCATAACTGGCAATATTCTTGTCGTGCAGGGTTTCCTGAATCCAGCGACCGTGAACGCCGAAAGAGAGCTTATCGGTCATTTTCTTCGCGTAAAGAAATCCGATGGCGACATCCCCAGCATTCACCATCTCCCCCGTTCCGAGCGGCTGGAGTATGGTGGTTTCCTTGCTCTTCTCAGGGTAGAAACCTATAAAGGTGACGCCCACCACGCCATACGGCGTATTCGCCGCAACAGCGCCGGAGGCAACCGTGCTGTTTACCAACCACCGGTTGTAAGAGAACACGTACTCGATCCGTTTCATATGGGTCAGACCGGCAGGGTTCTTGAATGCCGCATTGATATCGTTGGATATGGCCGTGTACGCATCCCCCATTCCCGCAGACCGCGCGCCTTGTGAAATCTTCAAAAACCCGAACCCCGTGAGCCCAATTCGCGAAGCAGCGGTTGAGGAGTAAATGTCCTCGTCCTCGATCTCTATAAACTGCCCATAGGCGGGAGATTGGAGCGAAATAGCAATCGCGAATGCGCAGATTGATGCGTATATCCTGGTCATCATAGCAAAGCTCCTTAGACTATTTGATGATTACAAACGAACCGAATCGTATCTGTCCTTTTGAAGATTCCACAAGAGATTCCACAGAGTAGAAGTAGATGCCCGATGGCACCTCTGGTCTCGCGAAGGATCGCGGCGCCTGATTCCATTCTGCCTCTCCCAGGGGCGAATCGTGATTGATCGTCCAGATCAGGTCTCCAGATGGAGAATAGATCTTGATATGGGCCTTTCTGGGGATATTTGTAAATCGAATCTTTCTGGATCCCGGATATCTGTGTGTGCCATCATCCCGATAGGGATTGGGCACAACCAGGATTTCATCGTCGAAATTGTCTTTGTTAGCAGTTGCGGGGATCTTGGGACTGGTGAAGACCTGCATCCGCTGCTCAGGCGAAGAATGCCCGCTTTCCATGCCACTCTGAACATTCTGCCGCACCTTGTCGGGCAGGTCGGCAAGCGTCTTGGTACCGTTGTTATTAGTCCAGGATGAATGCCCAGAATCGACCGTGCGAACCGAGTACCAGTAGTTGAAGCCGGGAGCGGAAGTCTCATCCTCGAAGGAATAGATGCCGCCACTCAAATGAGCGGCATCCCCCACGGGAATCTCTTTCAGCAACTTGTAAGGCCCCGCTTCCCTGGTCCCTGAACTATAGACCCGGTAGGCTCTTACATCGGCCTCGCGATAGTCAGGATCCAACGCGCGATCGGCATTATCTGGCCATGTGAGGAGAACCTGCCCACGTTCGCTATTTCCCACTGAAAATCGCACATCCGGAGGCGGGTCGGGCAGATCGTAGCCGCTATCGTAGGCGAATTGAGCACGGCGCACATGATCCACGAGGGCCTCCCGGCCCAGAGAAACCTCGTCTTGATTGCCCGTTTGCGCCCATTCGATGATGCCCGTACCCTTGGCGTCGGCAGCTGTTCCCCCGGCAAAAACCGCCACGATTTTCACTTTTTCACCAGGACCAATATCGTATGGTCCATACGTGTAACTGTGGGCGTAATCACCGATGTCGGTGGGATTGGATTGGATTCTCTGGTCTTCGACGAGTTTATTCCACAGTTGCTCATCACCATCATTACTGGGATCCGGGTATGTGAAGTTATTTCTGCTGAAGATTTCCCACCACTTTACCGACACCGGCTGATCCGCGACTTTTGGCGCAACGTAGTTTTCCGAATCGTTTGTAAAGGGTGGGGTATAATCCAGAGGGGCAAACCCAAAGTACTGGAAGTCTGTCAGTTCTCCATCGATTCGCGCCGTGCCTTTGAACAGTGAATGGTGACGCGCCGAAACGTAGGGTCCACCAACGTCATTCCACAAAGTAGAAGGCGCGTCCCCGTCGTAATGGTAGCTGAGCTTCAGGTCAGCGTATTCGGCCGGACCGTCGTAGTTGTCGGCACCGGTGTATCTGTAGAAATCGTCCCTCAATTCGGGGAAATCGACCCACCACGCACCCGGGCTTGAAATAAAGCACCCCGCCTGAGAGATGGTCATGATGTTTACGAACGCAAAATAGACGTCGTTGAGTTGCACGGGCATACCGGGATCCGGCTGGCCGTCTCCGTTGGCGTCTCCATTGTTGTGGAAAGTATATTCGTAGATGATGAAGTCGTCAAAGTCGGGATAGCTCCAGGAAAAGGCTTTTTGCGACACACTGATACCCGTTTTGGAGGACCATGCCGTGATGAGAATTTCCTCACCTTGAGAATCGTCCCCGATATACCGCCCATAGTCGTGGTTGTGGATCTCCACAGGCTCACCTACAATTGGAGGTGCTCCGGGCCAGTAGTTGGACATTGGGCTGAACCCGGTAAAGTGGGAGGCGGTCATAAATCCCAGATCTTTTTCCGGGCTGTTGACAATGTCATATACCTTTTCCCGAATATCCTCGGATTCCTGACTCGGGCCAACTGCCGAGGTGCCGTGATCTCTTGTTAGAATCATTACACCCTCGCCTCGAGAGGTATCGTATCGGCGGGTAAACCGCGGATACCAGTGATAGTTGACAAAGCTCCAGTATTGCTCAAACTCGGTGGGTTCCAGCGGAATGATGGAACCCGGATATTGCATACCAGCTATATCCCTCATCACCTGCCGGTGAACCCGACCTGTGAGTCCGTTCCTGTACGTATGCCAGACCTTCCCCCGCGTCATGTGTCGGAATTTCCTCTGGAAGGGACTCGACTGCGCCCACAATTCCGAAGTTAGCAAGAGGGTCGCCAGCAATGGAAAAAGCAGAAACAAGACACTTTTTCTTTTTATAGTAGTCATGTTGTCTTATCCTCTTAGAAACTGAGTCTCAATCCCAAATGCACCTGCCTTGGGAAACCCAGAAAAGCCCTGTCGTTCGGATCTCCAAAATCCTTGTAGCGCTGGTCTGTTGGCCTGGGTTTTCTCAAACCCCATTGGATATAATCGAAGTTTCTTGCCCGCCGATCTTTCTGATTGAACAGATTGTATGTTTCGACGAACAACGTGACGTCGAAGCGGTCCCTCAGGCCGTAGAACGTCTTTTGGGCATTCAAATCAATCCAGGTGCGAAGCGGTTCATTTCGTTCCTCCACGCCACCTTCCGGAAGCGAGTATTCGAACCGGCTGCCGGTCTGCATGCGATAGATCATGTTGGCCTGGATATTTCCGAACAAACCCGCTTCGCCAACCTTTGGGCCCCAATTGCTCGGCGTTCGGTAGAGAAACGCCACGCTCCCAAATGCCGTTCTGTCCCTGCCTCGTATGCCGCCAATATTCAGCTCGGAAAGAATGGGGGTAATAGCCCAGATGCCGGGTTCCTTTTCAATAGCCGCTAGAAAATGTTCATTCGGTCCTGCCTGCCCCTTGCTGGGACCACCACCTGCCCGGATGTCGCGAAGGAGTTGATTCGCTTTGGATCCGATTTCTCGGATTTCATCCTGGGTCAGGGGAATCGGAACCTCCTGCCCGTTTCGACTCTCATAGCCAAACCAGTAATTTCCAGCGGCGACCCACGTTGAATCCGGGAAGAACCGGTCTCCTGCTCCCCCTCCACGCCCTCCCGATAGCCACTGCGCGTTAAAGGAAGTCTGAAACGCGAAGTTATTGCTGAATCGCTTCTGGAAACCAAGCTCAATTCCCTTGACGTCCTCATACCTGATGCTCAGGTTGACGCGGATCTGCTCGGTTCTCCCCGTGCCGGGATCCTGCCAAATCGTCGTCTCGCCACCCGTTGTACCAGTGGACAACTGATTATCTACCGTTTTGTAGTAGGCGGTTAGCGACAGGGTATAGTCCGAAACCACGTTCCAGTCGGTTCCCACCTCAAAACTGGTGGTTTTTTCGGGTGGTGTGGCCACGTTTCCAACGCCGATCTGGTTTTCCTTTCCGAGATCATTGTACCGCTCCTCGGGGTCGATTTGCCCGTTGCCGTTGATGTCGATGTCGGGGAAACTCCCCACCCAGACCTGTCGGTTCATCGTCCAGAGATTCGGAAATTTGTAAAATCTCCCGTAGAAAAACCGGATAGTGCTCGCAGCGGTGATGGGGTGAGAAACGCCCAATCGAGGGCTGAACGCGATTTTGGCATCGGCGTCTGTCCGTGGTGCGTTTCGGAAATGTCGGAGTTTGTTGTACATAGGTGATGTTTCAAAAGGTGGAACTGCGGAGCCTTTTTCTCCATTTTGGAATCCATCCAGGCGAACGCCTGCGTTGACGATCATGCCGCTGAATTCCATCTTATCTTGCAGATAGAGTCCCCACTGGAAAGGGTTGATTCCCCGCTGAAAGTTCCCATCCTGAGCTCCATCTTTTGAGTAAAAGGCAACGACGCGGCGGGATTCGTTTTCTCCAATCTCCCCAAATGCCCAGGCGTCGGAATAGGTGAGTTCAACCCCGGCCTTGACCAGATGCCCTCTCGTGATCTGGCTGGAAATATCGAACTTGACGTTGTAACGCGCGCGCGCTGAAATTTCGTAGGCACGCACGTCGCGCGACAGGTTGAAGTACCCGGCCGCATCCCTGCGCAAGGGCTGGGTAGCTACGGGAATATCGCTGGTATCCTGTTTGGAGAAAGAGCGC
Source organism: Candidatus Latescibacterota bacterium (assembly GCA_965222605.1). Classification (GTDB taxonomy): domain Bacteria; phylum Latescibacterota; class UBA2968; order UBA2968; family UBA2968; genus VXRD01. The sequence goes on along the minus strand of OZ244960.1, from coordinate 5,117,434 downwards.
GATATTTTGGCTTCATAGAATGTCTTTGGACTCAAGGTATGGGTCAAAGAGGCGTAGATCAAACTCTCACTATCCGTGAACCGTCCCGCAGAACTTCCTTCCGGTAGAAAGATGTTTCTCCCACCGTCTCCCAGACCTCGAATGGCGCCGGCCGTGGCACTTCTATCCAAACTGATGCCGTTGTTCCACCCTTTGCCCCAATGGTAGAATCCGCCGAGCTTGACCTTTATATTGTCTGACATATTGTAATTTAGCTTGACTGTATTGCGCGTATTTCCCGGAGTGTGCGAGGAAGAGGAAGGAAACGAACGGGAGGACCGATCAAAGCGAGTGCTGACGAATAGCCCGGCGTCAGGCGTAAGCGGGCCAGATAGATTCGCCTCTATGAAATGGCCTGCTGCACCGGTATAATCGATCCGCTGGTGGATATTTTGTCCCATTTCGGGATCCGTCTCATTTTCCCAGGCGGCATTCCCCCACTTCAATTCATTTCTAAACTGAGGGGCGTCGTAAACGTTGTTGCCCCAGTGTCTTTTGCCCGAAGGATCAAACTTGTACTCCAACCGCCCCGAATAATTTTCCCCCGCCTCCCGAGTGACAAGGTTGATGATACCGGCCTGGGCATTGCCATATTCTGCCTCCCATCCTCCGGTCAATACGGTGAGTTCCTGGACAGCCGATATATTTTGAAACTGGAATCGATCAAATGCACCCACGCCATCGGTAGTCACGATGGGGATTCCATCTACGTAATAGGTCACATCCGCGGCACCGGTGCCGCGGATCATGTCATTTCCCTCCGGCAAAACGCCGGGCTGTAAAGCGACGAGTTCAGATACGCTTCTGACGATGGGGAGTGACTCAATATCCTCTGATCCCAGGATGTATTTGCTGGTGGTTTTATCCAGTTCCACAGGTGGACGCTGGGCAATCACAATCAGTTCTGTGGCCTGTAGAGCTATTTCCTCCAGCGCGAAATCGACCGTCGTAGTCAGGTCAACGGCGACTTTTACATCGGTTTGGGAGATCGTTCCATAGCCCACCAGAGAGGCAGTCAATGTGTGCACCCCGGGTGGTACGGTAAGAATAAAATAGATTCCTTCGGCGTCTGTGGTGGCCCCCAAACGCATCCCTTTGACGACCACATTGGCTCCGGGAAGCGGTTGCCCCTGGGCGTCTCTGACGGTACCGGAGAGCTTTCCTGTAGTTGCGGCGAATGTCAAGTCAGCGCCGATCAGAATCAGACTCAGCGCCATGCCCCACAGGAGAATTCGTTTTAATTCTCGCATATTGTATTCCCCCTAAAAGTAGGTCTTCACGCGAATACCCAGGTCCAGCGCATGGAGGGGATAAACCTGCTTCAATCCCCACGCCTCCATGGGGCGTAACTGACCTATGATAATGTGGTATCGACCACGCAAATCAAGGGCGAATCGATCGGATGTATAGAAAGCAATGCCCAGACCAAAATTGATACCCACAGTCGTTCGGACATTCCCGTCGGGTTCCAGGACAATGCTGGTGTCCAACGCATTACCCGTCTGTCCTGGAAAGATGAGCCCTGTTTCAGTGGTACGGTAGTGATAAAGACCACTCCCGAATGCAAAATAAGGCCGAGCTTTTTGACTGTTGAGCTCTTTGTGAAAAAAGAAGACGCCGTTGACCAGGAAGCTGTGAAAACGCATTTTGGACTTCGCGTTGGGACTTTTGTAAGACTGAAGATCTGTGGTACCGGTCGGTGCCCACATAAACTCGGCATCCTCCAGACTCCCACCGTCAAACCGGGCGTGGTAGTATTCGAACTCCACCTCTGTCCGCGCATGGCGATGATACACTATATTGACCCCGAATTGCGGGGCCTGCGTAAACCAGGTTCGGAGTCCCAGTACGGGCAGGTTCAGACTGATATTCCCCCCGATGCCTACTCGGGGGGTAAAATCCTGGGCAAATGAGATTCCCCCCAGGACCAGCACAAGAACTCCGCCAAACAGAATACTTCGGAATCGGATCATAAACGCCTCCTTTCGGCTGTGGTATAATCAGGATGAATCGCACTTATTGTATCTTCCCTAATTTATTATGAATGCGATGATGGTGCAAGTTATAATCCGAGGCATTTCCCAAGCTTCACCCTGTCGAATCCGATCCTCGCAAAGCTGCGCTGATGAGTATCTGAAAACTGGACACGTTATTGGCCTTTTCTCATCGCTGGATAAACAAATGGGAGACACGGCTAAAAGCCATATCTCCCATTTGTCTTTTTCATTTAAAACCTGAATCTACTGAAAAGCGATGACTGGTTCAGATTTGTGATTGCGGAACAATATCCGATACATAATGGCTGCGGAGACGATGTAAGCAACCGTGCCTGACCAAACATTGACCTCACTTATCGTAAAGATGGCATTGGTGGATAGCGCGGAGCCTTTGTAATTGACGAGGACCGCTGCAAACATGTTATTCGCGGCATGAATACCAATGGCGAGTTCTGCTCCGTTATCTTTGAGCGTGACGAAGGAGAGAAATGCACCGACGACAAAGTAGGAGATCAACATGGGCATTACGCCATACGCTGCGATCTCGGGATTCATCAAATGGAACAAGGCAAAGGGCAGGGCATTGAGAATAACGAGGACAATGGGATGTCGCGTGAAGTGACCGAGCATTTGCAAAAAGTAACTGCGCGTGAGCAATTCTTCGGTAGTAGTCTGGAAGGGAGTGAGAAGAAGGACGAGAAGGACGAATTTGTAAAAACGTTCGGGGTCCAGAGTATAAGTGTAGTTATCGGGAAAGAGCAGAGCGTCAATAGCTGCAAAGACAATACCCAGGCCCATTTGCAAACCAAAGCCCTGAAATATGCGCCCCCAGCGGATGCGGTCGCGTGGCGTAATCAGCGTGCGTAAAGAGCGTTTGTGTGCGTTGCGAATGCCAATCCACAGGCCGATCAGCACCGTGACAAAGAGCAAGTTGAGGGCAATGAAATCCAGAAAAGGATTTGTGCCATCCATGGGAAAACCTTCGGGTTCAGAGCCATAAACACCGAACAGAACCGCGCCACTGCCAAAAGTCCAGATGGCAATAATAATCAGCAGTGTTAAAATATATCGTATCCAGCGCGTTTCACCCCGTTTGACGAGATCGAGAAACGACTTGCCCATTTTGTCAGGTTGTTCTGTTATTTCGTTCATATATTACCAATCCGCAACACTGCCATCGTTTTCGTAAAAGTATTCCCCGCCGAGTTCTTCTTCGTACACCCCGATATTTTGTTCGGCTTCTTTGGGTATAAGGTCAAAGCCCAGGCCAGGCCTGGTGGGCAAGTCAATATGTCCATCTTTGACAACCCAGGGGGCTTGTAAGAGATCCTCACCCAGGCCCGCATCGACTTGCTCTTGAATGAGAAAATTGGGCACAGCGGCATCAACCTGCATACATGCGGAAAAAGCAACCGGCCCAATGGCACAGTGCGGCATGATGTGCACGTAATACACTTCGGCCATGTTCGCAATGCGTTTGAGTTCGGAAATACCGCCTGCATGCGATCCGTCAGGCTGGATATAGGCAACGGCATTTTTTTCAAAAACAGTGCGAAACTCCCAGCGCGAAAGCAGGCGTTCGCCCGTGGCAATGGGAAAAGGTACATGGTCGGAAACGTGTTTGAGCGCATCGACATTTTCTTGTGGCACGGGTTCTTCGACAAACATGGGACGCATACCTTTGATCTCGTGGCAGATTTCCACGGCGAGTGCGGGCGTCATCTTGCCGTGAAAATCAAAACAGAGTTCGCAATCATCGCCAACCCACTCGCGCATGGTGTAGGCACATTTGACAAAGTGATCGATCACCGCGGGAGGTTCGTGGGCGCGCCACTTGCCACCGGGTCCCGATTTAAAAGCTTTGTACCCACCCTTTTTTTGCAGCATTTCGAGACGCTCGCGCGCAGAGTCCAGGCCGCGTTCTGAACTGTCGCGAATCCCCCAATGGGCATAGACGCGAATGCGGTCGCGCACCGGTCCCCCGAGAAGCTGATAGGTCGGCACATTAAAGTACTTACCAGCAATATCCCAAAGCGCCTGGTCAATACCCGAAAGAGCCGTCATAAGCACATTGCCCCCGCGATAAAAAGCAGATCGGTAAATATGTTGCCAGTGGTGCTCAATCCGCAGGGGATCTTTCCCAATGAGGTAATCGGCCAGTTCTTCTACGGCGGCCCATGTGCTTTTGGGTTTGCCCTCAAGAGTAGTTTCCCCCCAGCCGACAATACCGGTATCGGTCGTAATTTTAATCAAGCGCATTCTCCTACGGGGAAAGAATTGTTCGATTTTGGCGATTTTCATGACATTTCTCCGGAAAAAAAATCAAAAGCAACCACAGATGGACACAGATGGACACAGATGAAAGGCTAAATCAGAATGTAGGAGCGGTGCCCCTGTGCCCGCCCAACGTATCGAGGATTTATGCGTTAATCGGGGTTGAAGAATCGAAAAGAAAAAAGGTCTGCCTCGGTTAGCTCAAATTGCAAACGGATGGGTTGGTGCGAGGCAATATCGATAGCATTGGCGTTTTCCCAACGAACAATACGCGCGATTTCATCACCGAAAATATGGGGACAGTCGTCGAGCGCGAATTTTGGAAGAGGATCGCCCGCTTCGTCGAGCAATGCAATGCGAATCGATCCGGCAATACTCGTAGAATAATTGATTTCCAATTGGGTACCGGTGAAAGTGAACGATTTGGTCGTAAGAATACCAGTCCTCGCGTCAGCGCGAACAGAGACAAACCCATCTTCCCGCAGAGTGAAACGCCGAATGTGTACATGGGGTGTGCGATAATTTTGCACAGAATAAAGAGAGAGTTCGCCGGGCGCTGTAGAGACAACGTGCGGTGCGATGAAAATGGAGCGCTCGTGCCAGTTGTTTTGATCCAGACCGGGACGCATAAACGCATCGGCATAAGGCTGTGTGAAATTCAAACCATCTCTACTGGCGAGAAAGAGGACATCGGAAAGACCTTCGTGCCCCCAGCCAGGCAGAGCTTTGCGCGTTGAAATAAAGCGTTTGGGAAACGCGAAGTAGTAGGGCGCCCGTACGTAGGGATGAACGGCATTGGTATAAAGTTGATAATCAAAGCGCGTTTGACCATCAATGCGGATATATTGCCAAGCGTCCCAATTTATGAAATCCCGAGAAGTAGTCATTCGAATGGCGCGCATTCGCGGTTCATTGCCATCGGGAGACCAGCCTCGTGCGTACAGGACATAACACCCCTGACGTTCATCCCAAAAAGCACTGACCGGACTGTCAAAATTGGGATCGTCCTCAGAAGCGACGATAAGTGGCCCGTCTGCTGCATTTTGCCAGTGAATGCCATCGGGCGAGACGAGACCGTAGATGCGAGCGGGTTTGCCGCCACTCCAGCGACCCGCTGCTTTGTACCGCTCGGATTCTGGCACACAGGGACGTTCATCTTTAAAAACCGCGATGTTTTTGGTATTGGGATTGTCAACACAGATATTGTTATCAGTTGAACCATTAAAGTTGAACAAACCGAGGTTGGGACGCCGCCAACAAATACCGTCTTCACTTTCAGCATAAGCCGTGAACGTGTGGTTAAAACCACCCGTGTCTTGTTGCTCATCTTGAGATCGGTACCACATTCTATATCTATCGCCATCTTTGATAACAACAGGACACCAACTCGTTTCACCTTCCCAGGGGCGATTGAGGCTGAGACACGTTTCGCGTGGGATGGGCGCGTGCTGATGAATATGCACCTGTTCGAGGCTGTCGATAAAGTGCTTATCGACAAAGAGTTGGCGGTGGTTGGATGCAATAAGTGGATCTGGTGAATTCATTGCTGTACTCCTCCATTCTCTACATTCGCAGTGGGGTGGTCCATAATAGCCGTTTCATTTTTCCAAAGCAAGGGGAACCCATGGCCGTTTATCTGGGATATGACTGCGACGTGCGTATGTGCGGGGATCGGTTCACAGAACGAGCTTGACTCGCACATAGATTCGCGTATCTTGGTCGTTGATCTTAAGCTTTAAACAGGCGAATCATCGACATGAACACACAAACTGAAAACGCAAGCCAGAACGCGCTCTCTGATCGAGACGTATTGACAGAAGGGCCAAAATACAACACTCCGCCCAAAAAAACGCGCATCAAATGGTATCGCTGCCGCGTCACCCGCGAGACATTGCGCGAATTCAACAAGCGAAGTGATTTCCTCGGCTTTGCTCAGACACTCGGTTTTCTAAGCGTGCTAACGGTTTCTGCTGGAGCGGCCATTTACTCATCGCGTCACTGGCCCTGGTATATCACTGCGCTACTGGTCTTCATCAACGGGCACTTCTGGCATTTTCTGGTCAACGGCTTTCACGAACTGGTACACGATTCGGTCTTCAAGACTCGATGGCTCAATCGCTTCTTCCTCCGCATTTTATCCTTCCTCGGCTGGTACAACCACCATCTATTCTGGGCCAGCCATACCGAGCACCACAAATACGCCCTGCATGCACCTGACGATCAAGAAGTCGTACTCCCTCAAAAAATCGACCTCAAAGGTCTGTGGAAGCGAGCCATTGTAAACCACAAGTATCCCTACACACTGCTCAAAGAGAGGTTTCGAAACTTTACCGGCTATATCAACAGGGAAAATTCCTGGATTGGAATGCTCTTTCCCGAAAGCGATCCAGAGCGGTGTCGCGCCTACACCAGATGGGAGCGCACCTTGCTCATCGGCCACCTCTTGATCGCGGGTATATCTTTGGCGTATGGGTACTGGATTGTTCCGCTGGTCATCACATTTCCGAAAATGTTCGGGTCGTGGTTGCACTTTCTCTGCAACAATGCACAGCACGTTGGCCTGCAAGACAAGGTGCCGGATTTTCGTCTCTGCTGCCGCACGATCTACCTCAATCCCCTGCTCCAATTTCTCTACTGGCATATGAACTACCACACCGAACACCACATGTACGCTGCGGTTCCGTGCTACAAGCTCGGTCGGCTACACAGGCTGATCAAACACGAGATGCCCCACTGCCCCCGCGGCTTGCGCGAAACGTGGAAACAGATTGCTAAAATTTTGGACAGACAGGCGCGTGAACCTGACTACCAATACATTGCCGAACTACCCACATGCGGCAATCGGCGCGATGTAGAACATTTGTATGGCAGACACTCATAATTAAAAAGCGATTGTGTTTTGTATGCCAAACAAAGTAGATAATAATGTACAGTTTAAATATGAGCAAAACTTATTACTTGACTCGCATGTAGATTCATGTATATTAAGCTTTTCGTAGGCTCGACCCGATCGCATTTTGTCTCATCTCACTTCACAGGATTCATAAATGGCGCAGCTTTTTCCGCGTGGCAGTGACGCGTTTGCCAGAATCAGTATTGTCGTGGTTCTGGTTGTTGTTGGAACGGGCCTCACCATTCTGCTCAACACCAACCGATTGCACTACACAACCGATGTCCTGGTCGCAAGAAAACAGCCCGTACCCTTCAGTCACAAACACCACGTGACCGGCGTGGGCCTCGATTGTCGCTATTGTCATACCTCTGTTGAAGAATCTTCTTTCGCCAATATCCCTCCTGTTGAAACCTGCATGACCTGTCATTCTCAGATTTGGACGGAAAGCCCCCTTCTCGAACCCATCCGCGAAAGTTATCGCACGGGGAATCCCATAGAGTGGGTTCGCGTACACGATCTCCCCGATTTTGTCTATTTCAATCATAGTATTCACGTCCACAAAGGCATCGGATGTCAAACCTGTCACGGGCAGGTCGATCAAATGCCGCTGATGTGGAAAGTGAACACCCTCAATATGGAATGGTGTCTGGAATGTCACCGGGCACCCGAAAAATATGTGCGTCCCCGCGAAGAAGTTTTCAATATGGCATGGAAACCAATGGATGAACGCGGACATGCGGTATCGCAAGCCATGCTGGGCACACAACTGGTTCGAGACTACGATATTAACCCTTCCACGGATTGCTCGACATGTCATCGATGATACGCACAGCACATAAAGACGGTTTGGACCTCTCTGCGATTCGAAAACGCTTGGCTACACGCGAGGGGCAGGATTATTGGCGCAGCCTGAATGAATTGGCCGATACGGAAGAATTTCGCAACTATTTGCACCGCGAATTTCCCGAAGGGGCTTCCGAATGGGACGATAAAGTCGGTCGCCGAAAATTTTTACAGGTGATGGGGGCGTCTCTGGCTTTTGCCGGTTTGACTTCGTGTACGCGCCAGCCGCCAGAAAAAATCGTACCCTATGTCCGTGCGCCCGAACAGATCGTACCCGGCAAACCCCTGTTTTTTGCTTCGGCTCTCTCTCAAGGCGGATTCGCCCGGGGCGTATTGGTCGAAAGTCATGCTGGGCGTCCAACCAAAATAGAGGGCAATCCCTCACATCCTGCAACACCCCGATCGGGCAATGCGACTTTTGGTCCCACAGATGCAATTACACAGGCTCAAATACTCGACCTCTATGACCCGGACCGCACGCAGGTACCCGTGGCAAACGGGCGTGCGAGTACATGGTCGAGATTTTCTGCTACACTTGCGACCGAAGTGGCAAAACTCGATTTAGACCAGGGAGAAGGGTTGCGTCTGTTGACAGAAACGGTGACTTCTCCGGTTTTGATCAGCCAGACCCGCGCACTATTAGAAAAATATCCCAATGCAAGGTGGCATCAATTTGAGCCTGGTACACGCGACAACGTGCGCGAAGGTGCCAGAATGGCTTTTGGCGAAGTGGTCGAAACGCAGTATCATTTCGAAGATGCCAAACGCATCTTGTCTTTAGACGCCGATTTTATGGATAGCGGCGCGGCAAGTGTTCGACACGCTCGGCACGTTGCTCTGGGCCGCCAGGTCATCGACGGTCAAAAAGCCGATATGAACCGAATCTACGTCGTTGAATCCACCCCATCCAACACGGGGTCTTTTGCCGATCATCGCCTGCCATTGAAAGCCAGTCAGGTCGAGGGATTTGCGCGAGCAGTAGCTACGGCACTGGAAATAAACGCGACGGGTGGCGATAGTGCCGGGCACGATACCTGGCTCAATGCCCTGGTTAAAGATTTGACAGCACACCGCGGCGCATCGCTGGTGATCGCCGGCGATCATCAACCGCCTGCTGTTCACGCGCTTGCACACGCCATCAACAATGCGTTGGGCAATGTGGGCAAGACCGTGACGTACACAGATCCAGTAGAAGCCGAGCCGACCAATCAGTACGCTTCCCTCAAAGATTTATCTGTTGATATGTCAGAAGGCAGGGTTTCACTGCTGGTGGTTTTGGGTGGCAATCCCGTCTATAATGCGCCAGCAGATCTCAATTTTGCCGCAGCTTACCAGATGGTGACAACGCGCATCCATCTGGGCCAATCCCAAAATGAAACCGCGCGATTGTCTCACTGGCATTTGCCCGAAGCACACGCATTAGAAGCCTGGGGCGATACACGCGCTTTTGATGGCACCGTGTCTATTGTCCAGCCATTGATCGAGCCGCTCTATGGTGGCAAGTCCGCCGCGGAACTGGTGGCTATGATGCTGGGGGATGGACGCACGGATTACGATCGGGTCAAAGAATATTGGAGAGAACAGTACAAAGGCAGCGAATTTGAAACAACCTGGCAAACCTATTTGCACGACGGATTGGTTCCCGATACGGCTTTGCCCGAGCGTTCTGTGAGCTTAACCGAAAATTACGGCACACCATCGCAGGTGCGTGAGGGTCTCGAAGTGAACTTCCGGTTGGATCCCACAATTGGCGATGGGCGATATGCCAATAATGGCTGGTTGCAAGAATTGCCCAAACCCCATACGCGCCTTACCTGGGATAATGCAGCTTTGATCGCGCCGGCAACTGCCGAGATGATGGGGCTTCAAAATGGCGATGTGGTCGTGTTAAGCGCGAATAATCGCTCGGTGGAAGCACCTGTTTGGATCGCACCTGGGCACCCCGCAAATGCCGTTACTGTACATCTCGGGTTTGGACGCACCGCTGCCGGGCGCGTGGGTAATGGCGTTGGCTTTAATGCTTACGCACTTCAGACATCTGATTCGCCCTGGTTTGCGTTGGGCGCGTCAATGACAAAAACGGGGCAGACGTATCCCCTGGCCTGCACACAGGATCACCACAGTATGGAAGGCCGCGCGCTGGTGCGATCTGGCACAGTCGATGAATACGAAAAACATCCGCATTTTGTACACGAAATGGGGCACGATCCCGGTCCCGATGCAAACTTTTTTGATGGGATTCACGACAACGATGGCATAGCCTGGGGCATGGCAATTGACCTGAATTCGTGCAGTGGTTGCAATGCCTGCACAGTCGCCTGTCAGTCGGAAAATAATATCCCGGTGGTGGGCAAAGATCAGGTGCTCAACGGACGCGAAATGCACTGGATTCGCATCGACCGCTACTACAAAGGCGATCTGGACAATCCCGAACTTTATAACCAGCCAGTACCCTGTATGCAGTGCGAGAATGCACCGTGTGAACTGGTCTGTCCCGTTGGCGCGACCGTACACAGCGCAGAGGGATTGAACGATATGGCCTATAACCGCTGTGTGGGCACGCGGTATTGTTCGAATAACTGCCCCTATAAGGTGCGGCGCTTCAATTTCCTCCACTATACCGACGAAGAAACACAGAGTTTCAAATTACAGCGCAATCCCAATGTGACGGTGCGCGGTCGCGGTGTAATGGAAAAATGTACCTATTGTGTGCAGCGCATTAGTGCTGCGCGAATTGAGGCTAAGGTCGAGGACCGCGAATTGAAAGAGGGCGATATTACAACCGCCTGTCAGGGTGCGTGTCCTACAGATGCCATTGTGTTTGGCGATATCAAAGACCCCAATAGCCGCGTGGCCAAGCTCAAAGCCCAACAGAGAAATTACGGCATTTTAACAGAGTTAAATACCAAACCGCGCACCACGTATCTGGCGCGGTTGACCAATCCCAATCCGGAGATTTCACAGCATGGGTAGTCCTGCACCTATAAAAGATCCGACGATGCCGGCGCCGGTGCTCGGTCCGGGGCAGACCTATACAACGGTGACGCAGAAACTCAGTGCAATTATCACCAGTCGCACGCCTTTGGGGTGGATTGCAGCGATGTTAATTGCGGGTGCTATCCTGCAGTTGTTGATGTTGTCTGCGACCTGGCTGCTGATCAAAGGAACCGGTATCTGGGGCTTAAACATTCCCGTTGGCTGGGGCTGGGCAATTATCAACTTTGTCTGGTGGATCGGTATTGGACATGCCGGCACATTGATTTCGGCTATTTTATTGCTCATGCGTCAGCAATGGCGCAATTCGATCAACCGATTTGCCGAAGCCATGACCATCTTTGCCGTCATGTGCGCAGGTATGTTTCCGCTGTTGCACACAGGGCGTCCCTGGGTGGCGGCTTACTGGCTGTTGCCCTATCCCAATACGATGTCTGTATGGCCGCAGTTCCGCAGTCCACTGATATGGGACGTATTTGCCGTTGGCACCTACTTTACAGTATCCCTGATCTTCTGGTATCTGGGCCTGATTCCCGATTTTGCCACCCTGCGCGACAAGGCCAAACACAAAATTTCGCAGATCATCTACGGCGTGTTGTCAATGGGATGGCGCGGATCGGCCAAGCACTGGTTTAACTATGAAATGGCCTCGCTTCTTTTGGCGGGTGTATCGACGCCACTGGTGCTGTCCGTACACTCCATCGTGAGTTTGGACTTTTCCGTAGGGCTAATTCCCGGCTGGCATGCAACCATCTTCCCTCCCTATTTTGTGGCGGGTGCCGTATATGCTGGTTTTGCAATGGTGCTGACGCTGGGGCTGCCCGTTCGCTACTTTTACGGATTGCACGATTATATCACCGATCGCCACCTGAACAATATGGGCAAGGTGATGCTCGCCACCGGACTCTTTGTGGCTTATGGCTATGCGATGGAGCAGTTTTTTGCATGGTATAGTGCCAGCCCCTACGAAGGCTATATGATGCAAAATCGCACTTCTGGCCCTTATTCTTCTACCTACTGGTCATTGATCTTGTGCAATGTGGCCATTCCCCAATTATTATGGATTAAACAGGTGCGCCTGAGTCCAATAGGGCTGTTCATTATTTCCATGTTTATCAATGTGGGGATGTGGCTCGAGCGATTTATCATCGTGGTGACAAGTCTGCACCGCGACTTTATGCCTTCGTCCTGGGATATGTATCACTCAACGCCGTGGGACTGGGGATTGTACGCAGGCACAATTGGATTTTTCCTCTTTATGATGATCCTGTTTATTCGGGTGATGCCCGTCATTAATATTTTTGAAATCCGCCAGTTAGTGGCGAATAAAAGCCACAGAGAACCTGCGGAAACAGCTTCTGCCGATGATTAAACGGGTGTGATTATGGCTGAAAAATTATACGGTCTTTTGGCCGAATTTGATGGTCCCGACGAATTGCTCAAAGCTGCGAGAGATGCACATGCAGCGGGGTATCGCAAGATGGATGCTTATTCTCCAATGCCGATACACGATCTGTCGGAATCAATGGGTTATGACAAGCACCGCGTGCCCACCATTGTGTTGATTTGCGCGATGCTCGGTGCCTGTTTCGGCTTTGGGCTTCAGTACTGGGTATCTGTGATAGACTTCCCGCTCAACGTGGGTGGTCGGCCCCTCTTGAGCTGGCCCTCTTTTATTCCCGTGACATTTGAACTCGGCGTGCTATTTTCCGCTTTCGGTGCATTGATTGGCATGCTCATCCTCAATGGTTTGCCACGTTTCTATCACCCGGTTTTCAATGTTCCCAATTTTGAACGCGCTTCTGGTGATGGGTTCTTTTTGTGTATCGAAACCGAAGATCCCAAATTTGATATTTCCGAAACCCGTGCATTTCTCGAAAGCCTGAAAGCAAAAAAGGTAGATGATGTCGAACCGTAGATTAGCGAGTGGGATAAAACTGCTCATCGGCGTTGCCCATCCCGTGAGACTGGTGCTCGCACTCTTTATGATAATAGGGTGTGAGGGCACGACAGCTATCGAGCGTTTGCGGCAAGAAATGTACAACCAGTCGAGATTTGAACCGCTGGAAAAAAATTCTTTTTTTGCGGATAACCGGTCCTCTCGGCCATGGATAAAAGGTACGGTTGCACGCGGTCATTTGCGTACAGACGCGCATTTATATACCGGGATAGTAGATGGTAAACCTGCGGAGACATTTCCCTTTCCCATTACGCGCGATGTGATTCTCCGCGGCAGAGACCGCTACAATATTTACTGCTCCCCATGCCATGGATATGAAGGTGATGGGCGCGGGATGGTGGTGCGCCGCGGCATGAAGCAACCCCCATCATACCATGTTGAGCGATTGCAAAATGAGACACCGGGTTACTTTTTTGATGTAATGACCAATGGTTTTGGCGCAATGTATAGCTATGCATCGCGTATCAAACCGCGAGATCGATGGGCTATTATAGCCTATGTTCGGGCGTTACAACTGAGCCAAAACGCCACGCTGGACGATGTTCCTGCAGATGTGCGTCAGCGGCTTGAAAACGAGTAGGATATTATGTATTATGGCTACTAAATCCTTCAACCATCCGTTTGTAGATAAAATACAACAACGAGGCCTTCTCGTGGGTGCCTCGGGCTTAGTACTTTTATTTATTGGTGCCTTTGCCGATTCTCAACAATTTTTCCAATCGTATCTCGTTGGATATATCTACTGGTTGGTCATTTCTCTGGGCTGTCTGGGGGTGTTGATGTTGCACCATCTGGTCAGCGGGCGGTGGGGATTTGTCATTCGGCGGTTATTGGAGTCGGGCGCGCGCACACTGTGGCTCATGGCTGTCCTGTTTATTCCCATTGCGCTTCTGGGTATGCACCATTTGTACGAATGGACGCATACAGATGTCGTAGCCAAAGATCCAATTTTGACCTTTAAGAAGCCTTATTTGAATGAGACTGGATTTTATATTCGCGCAGTCGTTTATTTTGCTTTGTGGTTGCTCTGGATGTTTTTGCTGACGAAATGGTCGCGAGAGCAAGATGAAACTGGCGAACCGGGTCTGAAAAGGCGGATGATTAACCTGAGCGGCCCCGGGATTCCCATGTTGATCTTGACCGTTACATTTGCGGCAACAGATTGGGTCATGTCTTTGGAACCGCACTGGTTTTCGACGATCTACGGCTTAATTTTTGTGGTGGGTGGCGCATTGGGTGCCATGGCACTGTGCATCTTGTGGGTGATCAAATTAAAGGATGTCGAGGTCTATCGGGAAGTTGATGCATTCAAGTATTTGAGCGATCTGGGCACTCTGATGTTTGCATTTACATGTCTGTGGGCTTATGTGAGTTTTTCCCAGTTTTTGATTACATGGTCTGGCAACCTGGCTGAAGAAGCGCCCTGGTATATTCGTCGATCGCATGGCGGTTGGCAATATGTAGGGACTGCGTTGATTCTTTTTCACTTTTTTCTGCCATTCTTTTTGCTATTGCAGCGGGCGATCAAACGCCGCGCCGCACTTATGACGGTTATCGCATTTTTTATGTTGTTTATGCGCTATGTCGATCTTTATTATTTTATTACACCGGCTTTTGGGCACGGCGGTTCTGACGGTATGTGGTTTGGGTTTTTGCTGGATGTGCTGGTCCTCGTCAGTATTGGCGGCTTGTGGTTGGGATTTTTTGCGATGCAGCTAAAAGGTGTGCCGTTGATGCCATTGCACGATCCGCGCATGGCGGAAACTTTTGCCGGAGAAGGTCACTGATATGGCAGAAAAGCACAATGCCCGCGAAAAGGGCTACGAAGACTATCATCTCAACATTGGCCCAATTCTCGCTGCCACCGCGGGAATCATAGCCATAGCCATTCTGTCTTTTATCGCTATGTGGGCTATGTTTCTCGGTCTGGAACAAGCCGTGATTTATATGACAGATGATCCGCCACCCATGGCTGCACATCAAAAGCCCTATCAGGGACCGCTAATCCAGACCGTACCTTCTGCTGAACTAACGCAAGTGCGTGCCGAAACCAATCGTACGCTTACCGAATACGGTTGGGTAGATAGGGACGCCGGAGTTGTTCATCTTCCAATTGAGCGAGCCATAGACCTGGTGCTCGAACGCGAGTTCCCGGTGCGAGAATAAAATATGCGCATTTTATTCGCCTGTATGGCGATGATGTATCTGATCAGCAATGTGCAGGCACAAGACCTCACCCCGAATCCCACAGTGCTGGATTCTGTTGGGATTAACCAGAAATTGGGCGCATCTGTGCCGGTAAATTTGAAGTTCCGCGATGAATCGGGCACAGATGTTATGCTGGCGCGATATATGGATGATCACCCCATTATTTTAGTGCCCGCATATTATGAATGCCCCATGTTGTGTACACAGATTTTGAATGGTTTGTTGTCGGGGTTGCGTCCCGTTTCTCTCAATGCCGGACGAGATTTTGTGGTGGTGATATTTAGCATTGATCCCGACGAATATCCAGAATTGGCAGCGGCAAAAAAGGTGAATTACGTCGATGGATACGGTCGAGAAGGCGGAGAAAATGGATGGCATTTTCTCACTGGAGATCGGGCATCGATCAACGCATTGACCCAGGCTATTGGATATCGCTATATATACGATCCCGAAACAGACGAATACGTTCACGCCAGCGGGATTGCAATTTTGACTCCCAATGGGAAAATCGCTCGGTATCTATTTGGAGTCGAATTTGCGCCGCGGGATTTGCAACTGGGACTTTTGGAAGCCGCGCAAGCTCAGATCAGTTCTCCGATTGATGCGATTCTGCTCTATTGTTTTCAGTACAATCCATTGACTGGCAAATATACGCTGGCAATTTATCGTTTGGTTCGCATTGCCGGTGTGATTACTGTAATTTGTATCTTAGCATTTATTTTTATTATGGTGCGCCGAGAGCGGTCGCCATTCCAGGCAAATTAACGCTTCAAAAAAAAGTCCATCGGACCTCTAACTTTTGAGTTGGCACATGCAGACTGATTTTCCTCTTTTTCCAGATCAAGCTTCGAGTTTTGCCTTTCACGTTGACGCGCTTTATTTTGGCATTTTGGCACTGTGCGTGTTTTTCGCGCTCTTAGTTGTCATCTTGGTGGTTATTTTTGCGATTAAGTATCAGCGCAAATCGGACGACGAAGTGCCGCGACAAATTGCGGGGCATCTCGGCCTCGAGATATTTTGGACCGCCATTCCTGCGGTGCTCGCACTGGGTGTATTTGCGTGGGCAACCGTATTGTATTTCCATCTAATTACACCCCCGCCAAACGCCATGGAAATGTATGTGGTGGGCAAACAGTGGATGTGGAAATTGCAACATCCAGAAGGCAAAAAGGAGATTAACGAATTACACGTGCCTCTGGGTGAATCGGTGCGCCTGACCATGACATCGGAAGATGTGTTGCACAGTTTTTATATTCCCGCTTTTCGCGTAAAAAAGGATGTGGTGCCCGGGCGATATACCAATTTGTGGTTTAAAGCGACGCAGGTCGGTTCGTATCATCTGTTTTGCGCCGAATATTGCGGCACCGAGCATTCGCGTATGATTGGTACAGTACATGTCCTGGAACCTCAAGATTACGAAGCCTGGTTGACTGGCGGGACTGCGAATGAGCCAATGGAAGTGGCTGGAGAAAGATTGTTTGAACAATACGCCTGTCATACCTGCCACAAAATGGACGGGACAGGACGCGGGCCATCTCTGGCGGGTCTTTTTGGCAAAACAGTGGCTTTGGAAGGCGGCGGTACTGCGGTGGTTGACGAAGCCTATATTCGAGAATCAATTCTGAACCCTTCCGCCAAAGTCATGGCCGGATACAAACCCATTATGCCAACTTTCAAAGGTCAGATCAGCGAAGAAGGGATCATTCAGTTAATCGCCTATATCAAATCGCTGAAAGCCCCCGAACTCACGAGTATGGAGTGATGCGTCATGGCAATCATCGAGCAAGATGTTCAAGCGTCTGAAGATGCGCCGAACGTCAATTATCTGAATAACGGTTACGGACTGAAGTCTTGGTTGTTAACCAGGGACCACAAGCGCATTGCCGTTTTGTATATTATTTCAATTTCCATCTTTTTTGCCCTGGGTGGGTTATTTGCCGGTTTGGTTCGCTTTGAACTGATGACTCCCGAAGGCGATTTGATGTCTTCGGATACTTATAACAAAGTTTTCTCAATGCACGGCATCATCATGGTCTTTTTCTTTTTGGTGCCTTCCATTCCCGCAACCATTGGCAACTTTTTAGTCCCCATTATGGTTGGCGCGAAAGACCTGGCTTTTCCGCGCATCAATCTTCTGAGCTGGTATGTTTATGTTGTTGCGGGTATTTTGGGAACAATTGCCGTGGTTGGAGGCGGTGTTGATACGGGTTGGACTTTTTATACGCCGTATAGCAGCACCTATTCAAACTCAAATGTGATTCTGGCCGCTATGGCCGCTTTTATGGCGGGTTTCTCGTCCATTCTGACGGGACTCAACTTTGTGGTGACAATCCACACCATGCGCGCGCCGGGAATGACCTGGTTCCGCCTGCCGCTGTTTGTCTGGTCGCATTATGCCACCAGTTTGATTATGCTGTTGGGCACACCCGTTATCGCAATTACGCTGGTGCTGCTAATGCTCGAGCGCGGGTTTGGGTTTGGGTTTTTCGATCCAAACCTCGGCGGCGATCCCGTTCTGTTCCAGCATCTGTTCTGGTTCTATTCGCATCCAGCAGTTTATATCATGATTTTGCCTTCAATGGGCGTGATGAGCGAAATGGTGGCCGCTGTTGCGCGCAAGCGCGTCTTTGGATATGAATTTGTCGCGTTCTCAAGTGTGGCCATTGCAATTTTGGGCTTCCTGGTGTGGGGACACCACATGTTTGTGAGCAGCCAATCGACTTATGCCGGCATGGTGTTCTCTATCATCACATTCCTGGTGGCAGTGCCTTCTGCGATCAAAGTTTTCAACTGGACAGCGACCTTATACAAGGGGTCTATTATATATGACACCCAGATGTTTTATGTGTATGGGTACCTGGGCTTATTTTTGGTTGGGGGTTTAACCGGACTATTTTTGTCGAGTATGGGCCTGGATATTCACCTGCACGACACGTATTTCGTGGTGGCGCACTTCCATTATATTATGGTCGGTGGTCAGGTGATGGGATATATGGGGGGCATGCACTTCTGGTGGCCCAAAATTACGGGCAAGATGTATCCCGATATTTGGGGGCGCGTTTCGGCCTTGCTGGTATTTCTCGGTTTTAATCTGACGTTTTTTCCGCAGTTTATTCTGGGATATATGGGCATGCCGAGGCGTTATCACGTCTATCCCGACGAATTTCAGGTTTTGAATGTGGCATCGTCTCTGGGTGCGTCAATTCTGGCCCTGGGGTATGTGATTCCCGGCGCGTATTTGACATGGTCGATCTTTAAGGGGCCAAAAGCACCTGATAACCCCTGGGGAGCCAAAGGACTGGAGTGGGAAACGACCTCCCCACCGCCCACATTTAATTTTGAAGAAACGCCTGTCGTGACAGAAGAAGCCTATCAGTACGGACCAATTGAGGAGCACTAATGGCCGATCACGCAGTACATCACGATCACCCGCACGGACTGGCCCACCAGTTCGAGGATATGCCGCAGCAGAAGGAATCCGTCGTCATTGGCATGTGGAGCTTTCTGATTACGGAAATACTGTTTTTTGGGGGCTTTTTTGCGACGTATTTGATCTATCGATCTCATTATCCCGATGCTTTTTTTGAAGGCAGTAGCTACCTGGATATTCCTCTGGGCGCATTTAATACTGCGGTGTTGATTATCAGCAGCCTGACGATGGCGATGGCTGTTCACAAGTCGCATGAGGGCAATAAAAAGGGAATATTGGTCTATCTGATTTTGACCGGAATTTTAGGATTTACCTTTTTAGTGGTCAAATATTTTGAATACTCCGAGAAGATCGAGCACGGTTTGGTTCCCGGTCTGGTATGGCATCCGCACGGTGAACATTCGCCCCAACTGGCTCTCTTCTTTTCTCTGTATTTCGGAATGACCGGAATGCATGCCCTGCATATGATCATTGGCATTGGCCTGTTGACCTGGCTATTTATTAAGACCGCGCAGGGGACTTACACGGCTGAATACAACACCCCTGTTGAAATTTTTGGCCTGTATTGGCACTTTGTCGATATTGTCTGGATTTTCCTATTTCCATTGCTCTACCTTCTTGGCACACAGGGGGGACACTGATGGCTGAACATCACCACGGCCCAACTGTACGCATTTATCTGGCGGTATTTGCCTCCTTGATGTTTTTGACCGGCCTAACGGTTTGGGTGGCTTATCAGAATTTGGGCATGTTGAATGATGTGGTAGCACTTGGTATAGCATGCACAAAAGCCACGATTGTGATTTTATTTTTTATGCACGTCAAATACGCCAGCCAATTGACCTGGTTGCTCGCAGGCGTGGGTATTTTGTTCTTGTTGATCCTCTTTGCCTTTGCAATGGCAGATTACGTCAGTCGCGGCTGGTTGGGCATACCGATGAGCCACTATTTGCAATAACAATATGATAAGATAAAAGAGAGCGGAGAAATCTACTGGATTTCTCCGCTCTCTTTTATAATACCGCGCAGAGGGAAAGGCTAATAACATGCCCGGTTTGGGATACACTACAGCGCAACTTTGTGATAATCTAAAGACCCTCGGCGTCAAGATCGGCGATATTCTCTTCGTCCACTCCTCATTCAAAAGCCTGGGAGTGGTCCAGGGTGGAGCGGAAACAGTGATCGCCTCGCTTGAGAACGCACTGGGTATTGGTGGCGTGCTCCTGATGCCATCGTTCAACCTGATCGGCGATCGAGAACAGCGGGCGGGTTCCTGGGACATTGCAAAAACGGAATCCTCAGTCGGCTGGTTGACCGAGTATTTCAAGTTGATGCCCGGGACACACAGATCCGATCACTATTCCCACTCCGTGGCAGCACGCGGACAAGGCACCAAAAATTTCGTTGCGGATCATCTCTCAGAGGAAGGCATGACATCACCCTGGGACCGTCCGCCCTGGGGAAAGACCTATGGGACAAACTCCCCGATGATGCGTGCCTACAAACAGGACGGCAAGCTCCTGATGCTCGGCGTTGACTACCAATCATCCACATATATCCATGTCGTAGAAGTAATGTTCTGGAATGAGCGACTGAAGGAGAACCCCAATGCGGAATACATCTGGCTCGACCGCATTCGACTCGGTGAAGTCTGGGATCGGGTAGGCATTTTGGAGACCGGCAAAGTTGGGGATGCCTCGTGCCGTCTGTTCCGAATTCGCGCGTATGTCGATCAGTTGCTCGATATTGTACGAAATGACCCCGATTCCTACGATCGCGTCAAACTGGATCAAAAATCGCCATAGGCTTGTTATTACAGCGGGGGCGTGTGCATGCGGTGGCCCTGGCCCATAAAAAAGAAAATATCCAGAATAAAAGAAACCAGAACACCCAGCGTATAGCCCATGAGAACGCCAAAGATAAAGACACGAGATCGATTGAAAAGCTCAATGCCGCCGACTTTGAGCACAATTATTTTCATCAGCCAGGCCAAAAATACCGAAAAAAAGGACGCGCGAGTGGGATACTGGAGGGAAACGGTGAATCCCACCGGGTGAAGGGGCCACCAGGAAAACCGCTGGTTCAGAAAAATCAGCAGCAGAGTTATCGCCGCCCCAAAGGTTCCGAAACCCAAATCCCACCATTGCCGTTCTGCATCTGGGCGCCCTTTGATATCCGAGACGGTATAATTAAAAAAGGCCCGGTTACCCCGCGTATAACTGTAATCTCCAAAATTCTCAGCTCCTGGCCCGTAATAACCCAGAATAAGGGTGGTGATCACAAAGGCGAGGATTGAGAGGATTCCGCCAATGAGAATTGCGCCACCCAGGCGGCGCCTGTGGGGATCGGTGTGGTCGCCTGCCCTGGCGGCATTGACCGCACCCGGCATGGCAAATCCCTTTGCGTTGCCGTAAAGCGTGCCCATCTGGTTCAAAGCCGCAATCGTCGTATCATCCATATTCCAGATGCCGATCAATCCTTTGACGGGTCCGGTAGGTCCCGAACCCCGTAAAGACACCAATCCGCTGAGCGCCACGATCTTGGCCATCCCCAAATAGAGAATCAGGGAAAAAAACATAAATGCCACAGCCACACCCGGATTCATCTGAGTTTTGCAGAGCCAAAAAAAAATGAAAAGGCTGGCAAGGATGAAACCGAAGGTCGCTGCGCGATAGGAGAGCAATTCGGTCGAATCATCTACCTCGGGGCCTTTTCCAATTGCTTTGCGCCAGACATTGTGGATGTGTCCGCGTGCGATCCAGAGACTCCACAGCACAAAAACCAGCAGGCCGTAATTGTTCTGAGAGATCACCCCCGAACCATAGCCTCTTGGTCCAAACCCGATCCGGTTGGAAATGCCAGCCTGCAACATGCCCAAAATGTGGAAAAACCACATCGACAGGAGAATTTCCAGGGTGGTGAAATAGGCGAAACAAATGACGTAGAAATCGAACTGGAGAAAGAAAGGCATAAATCCCCGTCCGATGGGAAGCAGTGTTCTAATATTGAGAAATGCGAATGTAGGAAGGCCCGGAAAGAAGTGGCCTGCTGTATTCCAAAAAAGCATGATTGCCGGAATCGCAAACCCGATCCAGAAAAGGGGCAGGCCGAAAAATTGGGGCAGGTTTCGTCCGGGTCCGGGGTTCTCTACCAGCATCAGCGAGAGTTCCACAAAGGGAAATGCCAGGCGCTCGCTTTCCGACCACTGTTTTCTCAAAATGACGGAGAGGCAGAAACAGGCCAGCATGATCGCGATGAGCAGGCTGAACCACCAGAAGAGCGGCCCAATCCATATCTCCCAGGGCAGAGGCGCACCGGGAACCAGCCCGCGATAGAACATCCCAACACCATCGCCGACATTGCTGGGGAACAACCAGCGTTGCAGATTGGGCAGTGTGTAGGTGGGCCATTCATTTTCGGGAGAAGCGTAGTAATCCGGAGCCGAAATCACGGCTACAAATCGCTGGGCCAGGGTGGGTACTGTTGTGCCGAGAAATCCAATGGCAAGCACCGCAGCCATATCCCGGCGGGTCAAAGCGAGGTTGGGAAATCGCCCCCGAACGAGGGGATTGTAGAGATAGCCCAGGAGCAGTAGCCCCACCAGCAAGGCAAACGGCATCTGGCTGTGTGTGAATGAGGAAGAGTGGATCAAGTAACGAGAGATAGGGTCGAAGCCATTGATGCAAAGTGTGAACACCACCCCCAGGACAATAGCACCCGGGCGCACCGATGACTGTTCTGGCTCTCCGGCCAGCAAAGGGTGTGCTTGTAAAGGATTGGTCATCAGATAACAGGCCGGGCAGGTTCATTAGCACACAGGGGATCTGTGCATTGGAATTCCATTCGAGTTATAAAAAATGGCCCCCAGCGAAAACTGAGGGCCTCCGTATTCGACAAGTTCAGCCTATTCCTGGTGAAGCGTAGGCGAACGTCTCGGCGCGGAAAATTGCTCTTCTGTAAGCGGAACCGCCTGCTTCTGATAAACCTGCACCCGATAAGAGCCATTGTCCGCGACAAACATCAGTCCATCTCCATTGACTGTCACCCCTCCCGGACGTCGAAAATATTTTTGTGGTTCGAGATCTGCCATATCCCTCAGGCGATTTGGGCCGGCATTGGTCATCATGTAATCAATTGCGACCTTTGACAGAGTTGCATCTCCCAGGAATTTCTGTACGTAATTCGACTCGGAATTGAACAATTGTACGCGGTCATTTCCCCAGTCGGCAACGTAAATATCGCCATGCTCATCTACGGCCACCCCAGTGGGTCTATTTAGCTCGCCATTTCCGCTGCCTGATTTCCCGAATGCGAAGATAAACTCCCCGTCACCTGTAAACTTCTGAACTCTGTCATTTCGCCAATCTGCGACATAAACATCGGCCAGTTCATCCACTGTGATCCCCCAGGGCATGTTAAACTCGCCCTCTCCATCGCCGAACCTCCCCCACTTTGAGATAAATTCACCGTCTTTGGTAAACTTCTGGACTCTGTGGTTCAGACTATCGGAAACGTAGATATTCTCTTCTGCATCAAAAGCAATACCCGCCGGACCGTTCAGTTGTCCATCCCCATCGCCATACTCACCCCATTTGCCCAGATCTTTGCCATCTTTGTCAAAGGACAAAATACAATGCTTGGCCTCGTCTGAGACATAGAGATTCTCCTCGCTGTCGGCAATAATTGCAACCGCCCACGTCAGTCCACGACCGACGGTACCAAGATCTTTATCATCTATATGGTACTTCCTGATCGTTGATGCGTCTCTGGTCCGACACAATATGTAGAGACAGCCTTCTTTGCCCAGGGCAATATCGATCGGAAAATTCGTCAGCCGCCTCATGCCCAGAGTCTTGTAAAATGGAAATCCTGCCCGCAACAGGCCATAAGGTCTGCCCATGATTCACCTCCCTTTTCGATATCACATAGCCTCTTTGAAAGGCTGGATTTGTTCAAATGTCCCATCCACAATCGGGGTAGCATCCATTCCCATCCATTGCTCCAGGAGCGTTGCGTATATGCCGCGAAAGTCAATTGTATGCTCAAGATCTTCGCCGTTGGCCCATCGAGAGGGATCAAGAGAGGGATATTCTGCGTATAGCCCGCCATTCACACCGTCACCGATGATAAATGCACCGCCACCTGTGCCGTGGTCAGTGCCGCTGGCATTATCCCTCATGCGTCGTCCAAACTCTGAGAAAACGAGCATGACAATCTCTTGGGAGGCATTGTGGTTTCTCAGATCCTGGAAGAAATCGCGGATTGCTTCCGACAACTCCGTCAGCAACTTGGGATGTGACGGCATTTCATTTGCATGGTGGTCATACCCCCCGTGCTGAGTATAAAAGATCCTTGTTCCAAGACCGGAAAGGTGAACACGCGCGACATCTCTCAGCGCCTTCGCAATCGAATTGCTTTCGTATTCCACGTCGGATTGATACATTGCCGGAGCCTTCTTTAACTCATCCGAGCCTTTGATGACATCCAGGCCCGTTTGCGAAAGATAATCCATCACCACACCCGTGCCAATCGCGGGTTCGTACATGGTCTTGAATATCTCAATCGCCTGCTTTCGCTTCGGGTCTTCCGCAATGCTGGTCATCAAGCCGTAATTGTCGAGGTCGTCAACAGATGTTATGGGAACGCCGGAAACAGCCAACGCTCTGGAAAGTCCTTTTCCGAAGTTGATGCCGGTCAAGACATTTTCCCCCCTCGGATCCAGATCACGCACCACTCTGCCCAACCAGCCCTCTGTGCCAATATCTATGGGTTCACAGGTATGCCAGACATCCATGGCCCGAAAATGCGATCGGCTCGAGTCGGGATACCCGATACCCTGCACAATCGCCACATCACCCTGCTCAAACATCTCCTTCAGGGGCACCGTATTGGGGTGCCAGGCCAGGGTATCATTCATCGGTAAAACTTCATCCTCGCGAAGCCCAACAATGGGCCTGCAATCGTGGTATATGCCGTTGGTATAAGGGATAATTGTGTTCATGAAGTCGTTGCCGCCCTTCAACTCAACAACGACCAGAACCGGATCTTTAGAAGCCATTTTATTTCTCCTTTCCGTGCACTACGCAAATTGATACTCTCTCGAAGCGACAATGAGTTGCAGCATCTGCACCACGCGATCTGTGCTCTCTCCAGACCCGTTGTCAGCGGATAGATCGAGGTCGCCACCTGACTCCGCAAATTTGCTTAATGATTCGCGGGTCGTATCACTCACGGTCATAGGGCCTGCGAGATCCAAACATTTTTCCACGAACTCATCAGGGGCGAGTACCCTTCCCTCAGCTTTGAGCCGATTGATGATTTCGCCAATACCCGGCCGGGACGCATCGCTTACCTCGCGAACGGCAAAGTTCACACGCTCGGTCAGCGTACCGCCATCGACCCATTCCCTACCAGTGTGCCAGCCTTCCACGGTCGGCGGATCCAGCAATTTCTGCCCCATTAACGTGGTGGCACCCGAATATTTTCCCATACCCGGATCGGGACGTTGATAGGTGCCGATCAATTTCAAGATGCCCGTGACGAGTTCAGTCGGGCTTTTCACTTTTTTCCCTTGCGCTTCCTTGAAGAAGTCAGAATTGAAAAGCGTTCTGAGGACATGGCGCATATCGCCTTTCGACTCCATAAAAGCATTTGACAGAGTTTCAACCGCTTCGGGATCCTGCGGCGGAGTCACATGCCAGGATGGAACTTGCGGCTCGTCTGCGACAAAGAAGTTGTAGAGATGCCTGGATATAAATTTGGCGCAGGCGGGCTGTTCGGCGATGATATCGACGATGTCGTCGCCGTTGAAATTGCCCGTATGTCCCAGAAAAGTCTTTTCGCCATCGTCGTGGTCTTCTTCGAGGAAAACGAATTTCGCATCGTAGAAGCCTTGCGGATACAGAGGCGGCGGCTGGGCGAACGTCCAGCCGGTAAAGGCGCGGGCGCAATTCTTAATATCGTCTTCTGTATAATTGCCAACGCCCATCGAGAAGAGTTCTAACAGCTCCCGGCCGTAGTTCTCATTAGGCTCACCTTTGCGGTTTTCATTGTTGTCCAGCCAGAAGATCATAGCGGGGTCTTTCGATAACTCGAGCAGGATTTCCCGCATATTTGAAAGCCCCACGCGCCGGAAAGTGTCGATCTGGCGGGCAGAAGCGAGGAGGTGCTGATTTTTCCCAACCCCGGTGGCGAATACGTGATGCCAGAAAAGGGCTATTTTTTCTTCGAGCGGGCGCTTGCTGCGGACCATTCGATACATCCATTTTTCCACATATCCCGCTTCAAAGCTGCCAAAATAACGGTGCAAAATATCCTCATCAACCGGATCGCATCGCTCCGACTCGACCAGGTCTTCTACGACGTTTTCGTAGCCCCTTTCGACATAGTCCTCCAGTTCTGTTCTCGTGGCCCCAAACCCGGCGCGACGTATCAGGTGGGCCATTAACGCAATATCGTCGTTCGGCATTGTTTCCCCCTTTGCTGGAATACCTCGTTGGTTGTGATTTTTCAGTGTCAATCGCCAGAATGGCTATTTTGTATTTAATATAACATGCTTTAATTTTCAACAATAGTATATCTTCACCCTTGTCAAGAGGCAACTCAAAATTTTTGAGGTCTGGATAAGGGCCAGAGAAGTCCACTGGGCTTTTCTCGCTATTTTGCTATATTGATAAGAAATGAGACGCGCTACGATGTGCGACAAATCAACTCAAAGGAGGCAACATGCGCCGCAATAAGCTAAGAGAATTGCTCGATGCCGATCAACCCAGTTTGGGAACCCACGTACACAGCCCGTGGCCATCGGTATTTGAAATGGTGGGATATTCAGGACAATTTGATTATATCGAATACGTATCGGAATACGCCCCCTATGATTTACACACGATGGATAATATTGGTCGGGCTATTGATTTGTTCGACGATATGTCGGCGATGATCAAAGTCGAGGAAGATCCGCGTGGACATATTGCAAATCGCGCCATAGGTGCGGGTATTCAGAATGTTTTATTCGCCGATGTGCGTACAGTAGAAGATGTGGCGGCGTGTGTGGCAACCGTGCGTCCTGATACGCCAGAAGATGGCGGGCATCACGGCGTGAATATGCGCCGGTACGTGCGATTTGGTGCAGATGCAGGAGGGTCTGAATTTATTCAGTCGTGCCGCGATTCTGTTGTTGCGGTCATGATAGAAAAAAAGGAAGCGGTCGAAAATTTGGAGGCACTGCTTTCCGTACCGGGCTTAGATATGATACAGTTCGGCCCGTCGGATTATTCTTTGAGTACGGGCTATGCCAGAGAAAAGGTACAAGAAGCCGAAAAATATGTGATTGAAACATCGCTTAAAATGGGCATCGCGCCCCGGGCAGAACTCGGAGATGCCAAAGGCGTGAAGCGATATTTGGACATGGGCGTGAAACACTTTTGCGTGGGAACCGATGTGAGCATCTTAATGCAATGGTTCCGCGAAGAGGGCAAAGCGATGAGAGATGTGCTGGAGAATGTAGGAGTACGAGGAGACTTTATTCCGCATCAACCAATTTCCCATCTTTGAATATCAACTTCAAATCGTCGTAAGCGAGAATGGTTTTGGAGCCGAGTTCAACGCGCGTTTTGGGTTTGCCTTTTCGGGCAATCACTTCTTCAATCGACATGTTCATTTTAAGCAAAACGGTCTCCTCTGCACCTTCTAATTCCGCTTCGCTTGCAGCAAAGGCGACATTGAAAAGACGTTCAACTTCGGGAATCGTGTAATTATCCTTATTGACTTTGAGGCGAACGGCATGGCGAGCACCCGACAGTTTATCGAGTTCAATATAAACTTCTTTCTCCTTTGCCTCGGCATTTCGGATCACAACCTTCGCGCCTCTTTGGATCACCCGCACACTCCACCCCCCAAGCTCATCTCTCACAATGATATTCCGGACTTCTTCGGCAAAATCCTCTCCCGACTGAGATTGGGACTGACGAAAACCGCCTATTGTGGCGCGGTATGAAACCTCGCCATTCTCCAGAACATTTGCCGCATCAATGCCTCGAATCCCGTCATTCACCTCTACAAAATCAATTTTGATCCAGAACGTCTTGCCTTTAAGCGCAGCAACATGACTTTTTACATCTGCCGGTTGCGCCTGCACGGTTTGAATTGAAACAATAATCATCGACAAGAATACCAGAAAAAAACGCATAATATCTCTCCAATCTGAATAGTTCACATCACAACCAGCCTGCCACGGTCCAGAGCGGACTGAGACGCTGGAAAGGGGCATCTATCAGACGCTCGCGGTCTGTGACGGGATGGCCGCCGTACTGCCGAATATATTCGGCTTCAAAGCGTTGCTCGAGATCCGTCTGCTCTGTCATCGGAAGATCGATCCAGACACTTCCCCTATTCGCACTCTCGCGAATCGCAATCCAGATCTCCAGATCCCTGCGGGCATTTTCGGGACGGTACTGTGGTTCTGATCCCTCTGTCACTGCCTTGTGAAGGCTGCTGAGAATCGCGGCTTTTGCCACATCGTCCGCATGGGAAACCTTCTGGCGCTTGAATGGATTCTCCCAGACAACCGGTGGATCGGTATCCACCCGAACAGACGAGAGAATCTGCTCTCCGTCAATCTCCTCGAACATCTCCCGAATCGGATAGGAACCACTTCCATAAAGCACCAGTTCATTGCCCGAAAGATGCCCCTCCACCCCTTCGATATCCCAGCAATTGCCGCGCGCACCCGCTGGCGACATTTCGTATAGACACACCACGTCATCTTCAAACTCGACAACAGCACTCTCCCACCATCGGGTCATTTCCTGCGCCCCGCCATAATTGCTATAAGGCAACACCTCCACCGATTGTGCATAGCCCAGGGCACGGGTCGCGGCCTTGTCGAGGATCATTCTGACCCCGTTGATACCGTGGTAGCTTCCAGACGTGTACCAAAGACGAGCATGTGTCAGTTTTCCAAGCAGCCCTTCTCTAACGATCTTTTGCTTTAATTGTTCCTGGGGCCAGAGCCAGACATTTTCAGCGACCTCCCAGACGACACCTCTATCCCGGCACGCCAGATCAATCGCATCGCCAATTGCCAGAGTGTGGGCATACGGAATCTCCGTGATGATATGACAACCTCGCTCAACAGCCGTCAAAGCCATAACCGCCTGTCCATCGGTGGGGACAAGTATAAAAACCACATCCGGCTTTTCCCCATCGAGCATCGCTTCAAAATCGGTATATCGCGCATCAATGCCAAAGCGCTCACCAACGACCTGTAACGACTCCTCGCTGTGATCGCAGATCGCGCACAAATCGTAGCGGTCGGCCAATTTGACCATCGTCGCGATATATCCGCGAGCGCGAGAGCTTTCATAAGCACCGCACCCCACAACGGCCAGTCGAAGTTTCTTCATAGCGTCTCCTGTCCTGCTGCCAAAACGCGTGCCAGCGGCGTTTCCATCTGTAACCGGAACGCAAATGCCGAGGCTCTAAGGGAGAGATCCCATTGGACAGACAACCAAATCAATCCCACTCCAGAATGACGCCGAGTGCTTCGTCCGGCCTGTGATAGAGCAGGTGATACGCATCCGGAGTTTGTTCCCATGGGAGTCTGTGGGTGATCAGTTCGGCGACTTTGATCCGTCCGTCAATCAGCATCTGGGCTGCATCCCGCATACACGCCTCTCTGGATGTGTCGATGCGGATGCCCGCGATGATCTGCTTGTTCATGAAGGCGTCTCCTTCCAGAGGCAATGGAGCACCTTGATACTTCGCGATGAGGTGAATTGTTCCCCGGGGTGCGAGCATCTTCTGAGCTTGTTCGAAAGACTGGATGCCGGCGTAGCCACCGACGCACTCGACGACGAGGTCGGCACCCTTGCCATCTGTGAGTTCCTTGACCGCTGCCACGGAGTCGGTCTGGGAGACATTGATCACATTTTCGTGCCCCAGTTTCCGCGCGATATCGCATCGGAGAGGCTGTGCATCGACGACGATCACGCGTCCGGGATCGCGTTCCTGGACAATCTGAGCGCACAGGGCACCTACGATCCCCTGGCCGAGCACGACAACGGTCTGTCCGGGTTCTATTGGCGAAGTGCGCATCCACATCACAGAACTGGTCGCGAGTGGGAGAAAGGTCGCGGTCTCATAGCTGAGTTCGTTCGGAAGGGGGAAGGCGCGCCGGGTTCTCCCGGTTTCGCTGGCAATGACGTACTGAGCGTGCGGGGTGTTCGCCATGACACGCTGTCCAACCGCGAAGCCCTGGATGTTGGCCCCTACGACCACGACCTCACCCGCGTCGGAATACCCCATCATTTCAGGACTTACCGACTCTTCCATGACGTATCGCCGAAATAGCTCCGACCCCCTGCTGATCAGGCTGCGCTTGACCTCAATCAGCATCTGATCGGGACCGGGTTCTGGCTGTTCGACTTCGACCATCTGCACATTGGCGAAGCCGTCGAGCTTTTCAAGTCGTTTCATTCGTGCCATGTGGGACTCCTGTCGGCTGCGAGTACAAGTTCTTCGGCTCCTCCCTCAGGATGAATAACCGGGGCGTGGCGAAACAGGAGAGAGGACGGCGTGAGAGCCAGATATTTTCAGCGGCCTTCCATCAGATCAGTTGATATCGCGCAAGCCTTCCCAGTGATCCCACAGATCGAAGGGCAGGTCGAACATGATATCGCGCAAGTTTTTGAAAGCAAAGCGATTGACAAGCGCCATGCGGATATCTGTCTGACAGTTTAGACTGGCCGTATGCAGCATATAGTGGTGCCAAAAACAGACCGTTCCCGCAGGTGCGGCGTGTTCATAGCGCGTATCCGGATGGAGAAAGCCGGGTAATTTGAGACCGCTTAAATTAGTCAGGGCATGTTCCTGGAAATATCGAGCAACCTTGAGGTGTGCCCCCGCCCACGTGGTAAAACCGCCGCCACGGGGCAATACATTGCTGATATTGATGGTAACAGCCACGGTGAAAGTATCCGCCACACCTTCGATGAGATATCCATCCAGATGACCTCGCGGAGGCTGCCAATTTGTGTGACCGCAGGGATAGATCATTTTACACAGCGCATTCCCAGGCTGGCGAAGACGCCTCGTGCCCGCGAGTTCTTCGGCCATGTCGTAAAGCGGTGTATCGGTCGTCATAGCCGCGATAGCGGGATGGTTGCTACACGGAAGATTGCCCGTTGGTCCCGCGTTGATCCATGTCTGGGGATCATCCCGGTCCGCCTCAATGTGTTCCCACACGGCATCTCGCGCATTTTCGATTAGCTCCGGCGCAATCACGTCGGGTTTGACAACGTAGCCGTTTTTTTTAAAAAAGGCTTTTTCCTCATTTGAAAAATAAGACATAGTCAACTCCCTATTTATGGATGATTTCTAGCACCCCACAACTAATCAGTCGATTTCCAATCGGTTATCTGTGGGCAGATCGCCCAAATCGGGAATCTCAAGCAATTCACCGCCCTTAAGGGCCGATTGGTGGGCAATGAGGCCGGGAATCATGTAGCGCGCAGCTTCGTAGATATTATTCGGCGGTGTTTTGCCCGAGACACAGGCGCGAACAAAATCGCCAACGAGAAACTGATGTGACCCATTGTGACCATTGGGCAAACCTTTGAATGCATCGGGTAAGCGGTGAACGGGATGAACGGGTGCAACGGTGTGATGCGTCCCATCGTCTGCCGTAACCTTTTCCATATCGCCCTCAACGCGCCTTGCCGCCACGCGACAGGTGAGCTGAGCATCGAGAGATTCGCGTTCAGACCGGTCTTTAGTGAGCCATACAGCACCCGCGGCATTGTGTTCAAAGCTGCCCTGTGTGCCAAACATAGTCATACGCACCGCCCCCGGATGTCCAACACGGCGAAATTCATTGATGCGCGCGGTGCTGCCATCGGACAGCTTGAACAGCGCAGATTCATTGCTGAACGGATTATTCCATTTATTCGATGTGTAGATTCCATCTTCGTGGCGATCTGTGAAACCCACGCATGAAACGTGGGTCATACGCGCGCCCGTGATAGAGAGAATCTGACTCGTAGAATGGGTGGGATAAAACATAGGCGACAGGCCAGCGGTTTCGCGCCAATTTTTCCCTCCGCGCCACCTGGCAACAGCGTACAGACCGTGATCCCAGTCGTGATAATATTCGGCTTCAGCGTACACAACATCGCCAAACGCGCCTTCGCGGTATCGTTCACGGCAGTAGATAACTGCCGGATAATAGTAACTCGTTTCACCGAGCATATAGATATTGCCCGTTTCGCGGACAGCCTCGGCAATAGCGCGAAGTTCGTCGAGTAATATGCCCGGTGGCACGGCTGAATAGACGTGTTTACCCGCGAGAAGGGCTTGCGCCGCCTGTGGCCCGTGCAGCCAGTTCTGGGTAAAAAGCGCGATAGCATCAACAGCAGTATCACACAAATCATCAAGAGAAGGCGAGGTCTGCGCAATCCCGTGTTTTTCGGCGTTACTCTGACATTTTTCAGCATCCAGATCGCATAGAATAACCTGATCCACATCGGGATGCGCATTGAAGAGGGGAATAAAATGCTGTGCAAATGCCCCCACCCCAACAATGCCGAGACGAATGCCCATAGAATATGCCTTTTATTTTATGAGATGCACTTTGACACAGCCGGATTTTTTATCAGCGGCGGTGTGAAAGGCTTCGGCGATATCGGCAAAGGGATAGCGGTGAGTGACGAGTTTCGTAGCTTGCACGCGCCCAGAGGTAATAAGATCAATGGCGATATCAAAATCGGTACGCATGCCGCTGAAACCGTAGCAATTAGAACCCGTGATATTGACTTCTGACCAGACAATCGGGCGCAAGTCAACCTCGAGGGGCTTGAAGTAACCGGCCACGAGAACGATCATGGCATGACGACGCGCAATGGCAATGGAATCATCGAAGTTCTGCGCGGTGCCCACGGTTTCGATAACGGCGTCATACCCCATACCATCGGTGAGGTCTTTAACCACATCCTTCACATCGGTCGTTGTGATATCGACGATGTGATCCGCGCCGAGGTCACGCGCGAGGTCGGCCTGCTGCGGATATTTGGTGGTAATAAGCGTTTCGCGCACACCAATAGCTTTGGCAACTGCCAGACAAAGTTGACCAATTGTTCCACCACCGATCACGGCGACCCGATCCTGGTAAGACGCTTTTGCCTGCGCGAGTGCGCGATGCGCGACAGCGAGGGGTTCTACAAGCGCACCCTGTTCAAAGGTCATATCGGGCAATTTGAAGACACTATTTACATGCGCGGTTGTGTATTCCGAAAAGCCACCGTGAGATTCGCCCGAGAACCACTTGCGATTGGCACAGTGATTGTAGCGACCTGTAACACAATAGTGACATGTACCGCAATGCGAAAAGCATTCGGCAGTGACGAGAGCTCCTACCTCGATATCTGTAACACCTTCGCCAACTTCGACAACCGTGCCACATAACTCGTGCCCTGCGGCGCGTTCGAGCGAGGGTTTCCACTCGCCAAAGTAATTGTGCAGATCGCTACCGCAGATGCCAGAACTTCTCGTTTGCAAGGTGATATAACCCGGTGCCGGGGGCGTATATTCAACATCTTGCCATTCGATTTCTTGGATACCTTTGTAAAGTGCTGCTTTCATTTCTATCTCCTGTAGAGATGGGACTTACTGCCGGTCGGCGGTGATACCGGGCCATTCATCCGTGCGAAATGGCGATGCTGGCAAATCTGCCCCATTGTACAAATTGCAAATTGGATTATCTGCCCATGCGTATCTCACTGCAACGGGTTGCTGGATATCTTTGCTCCAGACCAGTACATCATTCCCGTCAATTTTTGCCTCTGCCCAAACGAATTTGCGATCTTGCCCGGCAATCGCAAAACCTTTGAGCGCGTCTCCCTTTGCCTTTAAGCCGCTGTATGCGTGATCAAATCGCAGGCGAATTTTATTTTCTTCAACAGCCATAGTCCGATAAGCGGGACCAGAATGCGGTTGATCCATACTATAGACCATAGCTTCTGCCCCCAGAGCCAGACGCAATCCAACATCCTGTTTATTCCGTGGATGAATATCGTCTGCCTCTCCGATATCAATCGTCACAGCCATACCGGTATTTGGCAATGAAAGTGCCATCAATTGCGCCTCGCGCAATTCAGCCCAGGCGCTTTCCTCGGGATTTTCCTTTACCTGTCTGAAATTGGCAAGCTGAACAAAGAAAAACGGAAATGCGCCCTGCCCCCAACTCGAACGCCAGTTCTGAATCATAGCCGGAAACAACGCGCGATATTGATACGCGCGACCAGCATTTGATTCCCCCTGAT
Source organism: Candidatus Latescibacterota bacterium (assembly GCA_965222605.1). GTDB lineage: Bacteria > Latescibacterota > UBA2968 > UBA2968 > UBA2968 > VXRD01. The sequence goes on along the minus strand of OZ244960.1, from coordinate 5,083,482 downwards.
ACCATATCGCACCGCGAATGGAATATGGAACGATGGGCGCGATCATCCCATTGTAGAGCACAGACGGGCGATGGGGATGATTCGGACCGCGCGGTGCTCGCGGCCGGCGTTGCCCCTGGGCGCGCAAGCTATCGGTATTTGCACGCCACACTGCAAGTCTGCTCTGAAATCTCTCCTGTGCTTCGGGATAAGCGGCGATGTGTTCTGCCCAGCGTTTGCCCAGCGGCGCATACTCCGGTATGGCTTGAAGCGCGGGCAATGAAGTCCAGGCTTCAGCCGGTGTACCCCCCCAGGATGTGTTGATAAGACCAATGGGCACGTTCTGGGTTTTATACAGGCGGCGTCCAGAATAATAGGCCACCGCAGAAAAATTGCCAACGCTACCCGTATCGCATACACTCCATGTGCCCTCAACATCTTGTGCCGGCCTTTGAGCGGCACTGCGTTTGACCGTAAAAAGCCTGATATTGGGAAAATCTGCCGCTTTGATTTCATCCTCCGCGTTTTGAGAACGCCTGACGGTCCAGGCCATATTGGATTGTCCCGAACAGACCCAGACTTCTCCCACCATCACATTGTTAAAAGTGATGACATTCTTGCCGCGCACGGTGAGTTGATACGGGCCTCCAGCACTCATGGGACTCAGGTGGATCTGCCAGGTGCCACCTGCATCTGCTGTGATCGTCACGCGCTGGGTATCTAACTCAATGGTAATCTCTTCATTGGCACTGGCATTTCCCCACACGGATATTGCAATTTGCCGCTGCAACACCATATTATCTGAAAAAATCGCGGGCAGAGAAACATCTGCGAAAATGGGACAAGGAAGCAAAAAAAGAAAAACAACAATGGATTTGCGGGCAGTAGAAGTCAAGTTTATCCTTTGCATAGGGTTGGCAATCGCCGAAAATAGCGACAGACCATGATAAAGTGGGATTCCGCATCGCACAAGTCGGAATTGTTCCTTAGCCTTGCTTTTTTCCTAATGGCAACTTATTTTGTCGAATGATTCGTTGATTTATAAAAAGGAGACACTTATGCCCATCTCTTTCCCTCATCTTTTTCGCAAGTACTCCTCAATATGCGGCATATTCCTATTCTGTATAATAGGAACCTGTGTGAGAGGCCATGCCCAGCCTCCTATCACCACCCTCGAAGGCGAACAACTCGACAATGTCGCCTGGGAAGATGCCCGCGCATTTACAGTGGTCACGCGCTCTATATTGAATCGCCTAAAAAAAACAGATGAGGGCGTACCACCCGATCTCCAGACACTATCGGATGCTGCTTTCGATGCTTTTGAAAAAAAAGACAACTATCGCGCCTATCGCCTGTTTATACGATTTATGGCAATGGCACAAGACAAGGGCTATGGCGAAGGTACAGAACTCGCCGCAAGTTACGATCTGGTATTAAATCGCACCATCACAAACACGGGTGACACGCTTCATGTGCAACTGAATCCCCTCTTCTCTCTTGGGCATCCACTTTCAGACGAATATACAGCTCGGCTATCGCTGCGAGGAACTAAGGGTGTGGTTGACGAGCGCGTACTACCCATTTCGTCTATCCGCGCTTTCAATTGCACCTTATCAACAGCGGGTTTGCCCGAAGGGCCAGCAGGTGTGCGCTATGAATTGCGCGATCCAGCGGGCAAAGTTTTGCTGAGATTCACGCGGGCTTTTTTGCACACAGATGCAATGTCTTCACGCCTGAAAATTTTGCAAACACGGCTAAAAATCTTGCAGGGTGAGAATATCGCGTCCCGTGGTGCGACCCAGCGAGCAGCCGTTGAAACAATCGAATATATCGTCGCGCATCTCGAGAAAATGCACGCCAAATATGTGGGCGATCTCAGGCGAACAGCGCAACCTATGGTCATGAAATACCGCGGTGGCGGCAGAGGATTGACATGGCGCGGCGCGATTAACATACCGGCGGACATCGAACTCGCCAAAACCCTATCTTCGGCACTTTTGGAAAAAAAAGATCCCCTGAAGAAAAGCACTGGCGACTTCCACCTCGCGTATCGGTCAGCCGTTGACAGCCAGCTCGTACCCTATCGCATATTTGTGCCAGAGGGATATACGCCGGATCGATCATGGCCACTGATAATTGGCCTTCACGGTGCATCTGGCAGTGAAAACACCTGGTTAGACCGGCGCAGAAGAGGCGAAACAGAGAACCTGGGCAAGCGTCTATCACAAGAACGCGGATATTTACTTGTTGCGCCGAGTGGACGCGGACCTTTTACTGGGTATCGCGGGATTGGCGGGCAAGATGTCATGGATGTATTGGATCGCGTATTATCTATCTACAATATTGATCCAGAGCGCGTGTACCTCACCGGTCATTCGATGGGTGGAGGCGGCACCTGGATCTTGGGATTGAGACATGCCGAAAAATTTGCCGCCATCGCCCCGATCGCGGCCAGCGGGCGGTGGGTAAGATCGAGACACGCCAAACCGCATGCCGATCTTCCCGTACTATTTTCACAAGGGACAAAGGACATGGTCGCGCTGGCAGAACCCGCTCGACGCACCGCAAAACTGTTGGCAAAGTATATGAAAAATTTCACCTATAACGAAACCCCTGACGATACGCACAACACAATATGGTTCACAGCCCTGCCGTCTATTTTCGATTTTTTTGACGTACACGGACGAAAAGTGGGAAGTGGGAATAAGAAGTAGACAGTTCAAAAGGAGGTATATTTTGGAAAACGGGCAAAAAACGATCAGAGAGTTGTTCGATGGTAGTAAAATTTTTAACATCCCAAAGTATCAACGAGCTTACGCTTGGGAAAAAGAGCACCTCGAAGACTTTGTCGATGACATAGAAAATCAAAAATTAGACAGGGATTACTTTTTGGGCACTATCCTCTTTCAAGAAAAAAAGGAAATGTCGGATGATTTTGAAAACATTGACATTGTAGATGGACAACAGCGCATCACAACGCTCATCATTTTTATGAAACTACTTCTCGATCAACTTAGAAAAGATGGAAAAAAGATCGAGATTAGGAGACTGGAAGACAGATATATTTGTCTTTACGACAAGTACAAACTCCGCGTTTTGCAGGACGATAACGACTTCTTCAAATCCTATATATTGGGGGATAACCCGCTCTCCAATGGCAATGTGCGAACTCCTTCTCAAGAACGGCTACGTAAGGCGAAAAATTACCTTCGACAACGACTTGAAAACTATACGCCTGAAACCTTGCGGGAGTTCAAGGACAAAATTGAGCGCACCAAGGTCTTGACCTATTCAGTCGAAGATGCTGCTGAGGCAACCCTGATCTTTGAGACGACCAACGATCGCGGCAAATCGCTGACCAATTTGGAGAAAACCAAGAGTTTTCTGATGTACAAGACCTACTTGGCATCTGGCAATCCCGAGGACCATCTCAATACCATCCAAAGTTGGTTTGGCGAAATCTACCGAGACTATGAGACAATCAAAAATCGGGTAGAGGAAAATTCAATTTTGCAGTCCCACTTCATCGCTTTTGAAAAATGGAATCACAAGAGTGAGTATCAGAACTATGTTCAAACCCTCAAGAATAAGGTGAACAAACTTGTCAATGACAATAGATCAGAGGCAAAGATTTTCATAGACAGGTACAGCCGCGAATTGAAGGAGAGCTTTGTAATTATGAAGGAGTTGCTTTTGAATAGCGAACCCCGTCTTCTCGATATTTTTGCCCTCAATCGCCCAGCACTATTTTATCCTTTGCTTGTCAAAGCCTACAAACTTGATGGGACGGATGGGAAGCAAAATTTCAAACGGGTTGCTCGATTGGTTGAGCTTATTTGCTTCCGTGTATTCGGTATTCGGAGACGCCGCTCAACTACGGGACGTGAGTTTCTGTATAGCCGGACCAGGGACTTTAACGGGAATTTCGAAGCACTCATCAATCATCTCAAGAATTTTGTTGATTGGTACTGCAACGATAACGAGTTTGATCGCTATCTTTCGTCGCCCAACTTTCACAATGAGGTAGGAGGTAATGATAAGAATTATCTATTCTGGAAATACGAGAATCATCTCAGAGCGAAAGAACAACCGATCTTTTCTGAAATGTCCCACGATGTATTTGCCAACCGTGATTCGCGGACAAAGTTCTCAATTGAGCATATCATCCCGCGAAATCCTAACGAGAACAAGGTTACTATAGAAGGCTCTGAATCAATCCTGCCAGAGATAAACAAAGATTTTCAGGAGATATATCTTCATTGTATTGGAAATTTGACAATTGATCCGACGTCTGCGAATAGCAGCAAATCAAACCAACCTTTCGAGTACAAAAATCAAAATTATTTCCGCAAAGCCCCGCTCAAGACGCAAAATGAGTTGAGTGATTTCCTCAACCAAGAAACAGGGCAATGGGATCAGGATTCAATAGATCAAAGAAAAGAAAAGGTTTTAGAATTTGCTTTGGACTATTGGGATCATAAAAAGGTATAAGAACTACCGACACGTCACCAACGGTCGAATAACGTGTAGGCGTCTATATTTTATTCATTCATAATAAAATATTGTAGATACAGGATTTATACCTCACAAAAATCAGGAGGACTGATAATGATTTCAGTCGTTAGCGAGCAAGCCGCCGAACTCGAGCAATTGTGTCTCCGTTACAATGTGCTTAGACTTGACCTGTTCGGATCGGCCGTAACCAGCCAATACCGGCCAGAGGAAAGCGACCTTGATTTTGTAGTAGAATTTCAACCGTTACCGGACGGTGCTTATGCCGACACTTACTTCGGCTTGATGGAAGCCCTGGAACGGCTCTTTGGAAAACCCGTGGACTTGGTGGTCGATTCAGCCATCAAGAACCCGTATTTCCGGCAATCCATTGAGGAAACCAAGAGGCCGATTTATGAGGCTTGAGATCAAGAAATACCTGTACGACATCCAGTACGCCATTGGGCTGCTGAGGGAGTTTACTGATGACAAGACGTTTGCAGACTACGAGCGTGATACCATGATGCGTTCCGCGGTGGAGCGTCAGTTTGAAATCATCGGCGAAGCCATGGCGCAACTTGCAAAACTTGACTCTGCACTTGCCTCACGCATCAGCAAGTATCAACGAATCATTGCTTTTCGCAATGTCCTTATTCACGGCTATGCCGATGTGGATGATCGGCTAGTTTGGGATGTGATTCAGACTAATCTGCCAACCCTCGCCCGCGAGATTGACACTTTGCTGGAGAAAGAATGACCGCTGATTTTACAGGCCTCGGCCGCCCCGTTATCGATTGTGATATCCACAATGCGGTTGCCTCGTTGGAGATCCTTGTGCCGTATCTGGAGGATCACTGGGGCGCGTATATTCGCGAATCCCATTTTCGGGGCCCCAGCGCGAATGATTATCCAGGTGGCGCACCCACATCTGCGCGGCAAGGTACTCGACCTGCAAATGGTCCCCCGGGTTCCGATCTGGAACTGATACAAAAACAGATACTCGATCCCTGGGATGTAGAAGTGGGAATTTTGACGTGTGGCTACTGGGTACAAAGCGTGCTCAACGAAGACCTCGCGGCGTCTCTTGCCACGGCGGTCAACCAGTGGCAAATTGATCACTGGCTGGAGAAAGAAGCGCGTCTCCGCGCCTCATTGGTCGTACCCAGTCAGAATCCCATCCTCGCAGCACGAGAAATTGAACGCTTTGGCGATCATCCGGGATTTGTTCAGGTAATACTCCCTGTTCGATCCTATTCTCTATATGGAAAAAGCGAATACGATCCGATGTACGCGGCTGCTGTAAAGCACAACCTGGCAATAGGCATTCATTTTGGCGGTGCTTCATCGCTTCCCCCCACACCCGTGGGCTGGCCTTCGACCTATATTGAGGAATGTGCCGATATGGCGCAGATTTTTCAGGCACAAGTCCTGAGCTTAATCTCCGAAGGTGCGTTTGCGCGATTTCCCGAATTGCGGGTGGTGTTAATCGAAAGTGGATTCGTCTGGATGCCCGCCTGGATGTGGCGCATGGACAAAGAGTGGAAAGGCCTGCGCCGAGACACTCCCTGGGTTGTACGACCGCCATCGGACTATGTGCGAGAACACATTCGGATAACGCTACAACCAATGGACGCGCCCATAAATTCTGAACATCTATTGCAGATGATTGAACAACTGGATTCGGACGAGATACTGATGTTTTCGACCGATTATCCGCACTGGCATTTTGACGGGCCAGATGATGCCATACCAAAAGGGATATCCAATTCGCTACTGGAAAACATTTTAAGAGAGAATGCACGGGCGTTTTACAGATTGTAAGGAGATACCGCTATGGCAATGACTACTTTAGAAGAACCCAGGGTAAAAAAAAGTGAAAAGCTATCGGTAATCGATTGCGATATTCACAATGTAGATGGCTATCAATCCCCTGCAACCGAGGTATGGGTAGATTATATGCCCAGCGCGTGGAAAGATTATCATCTGAGCATAGCAGGGCGCAGACGATCAGGGTCAAACTGCCCGAGGGCCGTACCCTTTGCTGCGCGAAACGATGCATTTCCACCCGAGGGACCACCGGGATCGCATCTGGGCTTTATGCAGGAACAATTGCTGGATACCTGGGAAATAGATTACGGCATATTGAACCCGCTATCGCCTGCTGGAGGACAGCAAAACCTGGAATATGGGGCTGCGATTGCACAGGCGGTTAATGAATGGCAAATAGCCGAGTGGCTGGAAAAAGATAATCGGTTGCGCGCGTCCCTGACCGTCGCGTATGAGGACGCCGACCTCGCCGTCGCTGAAATTGAACGTCTGGGCGATCACCCGGGATTTGTACAACTGATGTTCATGGCACGAACAATGGAGCCGTTGGGACGACGGAAATACTGGAAAATTTACGAGGTAGCCGTTGACTACGACCTTCCCATCGGCATCCACTTTGGGGGCACGGGTATTGGCCCAATTACGGGCGCGGGCAAGGCGGCACATTATATCCAGGATCACGGCGGGATGCCCATGGCATTTCAGGCGCAAGTAACGAGCTATGTGTACGAAGGCGTTTTTGAGCGATTTCCCGACTTAAAGATCGTTCTGATCGAAGGCGGTTTTGGGTGGGTGGCACCATTGATGTGGCGGATGGATAGCTGGTATCGAAAACTCAAAATGGAAGTCCCCTATTTGAAGCGGCTACCCTCGGAATATATCCGGGACCATGTCTGGCTGACCACACAGCCGGTAGAAGAGCCTTCAGACCCGGCGCATTTCGAACAAATGCTGGCGCACATGGATATGGACGACAAACTGATGTTTGCAACTGATTATCCGCACTGGGATTTCGATTCGCCCGATCAGGCACTGCGCAATATATCGGACCGAGATGTAAAAAAACAAATTATGGCCGAAAATGCCCGGGAACTCTACAACCTGGACTGAACACGAGGTGTATAATGCCGGAAAAAACTCTAAAACAGCGGATTCGAAACGGTGAAATTGTAAATTCTATTGGCGTACCAATGGATATTGAAAAGGGAGAACTAACAGATATTCTGTCAAAACACGAATGTGACTATCTAAATGTAGATGCACAACACGGGCCTTTTAACGAAGCGCAACTGGTGGCTTTTTGCCTGATGGCCCGGGAATTGAATTTACCCGTTCAGATTCGGATTAAACACACCCTCCACGCCTATCTGATCGGCAATTATCTCGATTTGGGTCCTTCGGGGATTATGGTGCCAGAAGTCGAAAGCGAGGCAATTGTAGATGAGGCCGTGAACGCCTTTTATTATCCCCAGATGGGCAAACGCAGTTGGGGTGGCGTAAATCGGATGGGGCTGGACGAGCGACCAGATCGGTTGGAATACGCCGCCTGGTGGAATGCGTATGGGTGGCTGGCAATTCAGATTGAATCTGTCGAAGCAGTAATCAATGCCGCACAGTTAGCCAGGCCAGGGGTGGATGTGTTGAACTTTGGCCCAAACGATCTGATGTTTAGCATTGAGGCGCATCCCCAATTTCCATTTCGGACAGTGGAAGACTGTGTGAAACACGTGCTCGGTCAGGTAAAAGACACACCTGTAAAAGTGGGCATGAGTGCCGAGACACCTGAGGAGCGAGACCGGTATGTGAATTGGGGGGTAACAGTATTTCCAAAGCGGATTGGCATTTAGTCCAGTACTAAAAAAAGAAAGCGGCCTGTGTTGAGAGACATTGGCCGCTTTTTTTATTTTGTAACGCCTGTACTATGCGTACTTCGCCTTGAGCGTTTGCCCTGCCGCCGCGCTTTTGCATGCAAGATCGAGAATATGAATGGGGCGGCGAGACCATTCGGACGTGATGATCAGGTCTTCGCCCGTCGAGAGGTGCGCGGCAATATTATCGTAGTATTTATCGTATTGATGGTTGGGATTTTTGCCAGAGGAAACTACCTTTTCCCCATCTTTTATCTGCAAAATTTCGTACGTACCACCATCAAAAGTATAGGTGCCGGTCGTCCCGGTAATCTCGAGCCAGCCCTTGCGGGGCGCAGATGCGATACTCGACATAGTGAGATTAATCCAGGTCCTATCCTTGAAACGCACGATAGCCGTGGCCTCATCTTCATTGGTATCGGCCTGCCAGCGGGTCTTATCAGCCCAGAAACCGGCGTGCGCGAACCCGGAGACCTCCACAATATCCGATTGCAAGATTTGGAGCGAATATTCGAGAAGGTGAACACCCCAATCGTAGAGGATGCCTCCTGAGATACTCTTGCTGCTGCGCCACCAATCGCCCGGTCGATTGTATCCTCCTATGTGGGCTTCAATGCGATAGACCTCGCCAATAACTTTGCGCGAGTGAATTTGTTCGAGAGCTTCCAGAATACACCCATCCCAATGGCGGTTGTGATAGGTGGAAAGAAGGAGATTTTGCTTTGCGGATTCGCGGATCATCGCATCGCATTCCTCAGTCGTAATCGCCAGGGGTTTTTCGCTGATGACGTGGCGACCTGCGCGCAGGCATTGCAATGCCAGTTCGGCATGGGTATTGTGTGGGGTGATGATCACGACGAGGTTGACATCGGATTTGTCCAGCATAGCAGACACAGATGTATAGGTCTCAATACCGGGAAATTCTTCCCGTGCGACTTTCAAGCGCGTTTCATCGAGTTCTGCAACCGCAACAGGCGTCATACCTGCCTTTTTCATAAACGTGAGATGCTGGCGGCCCATATTGAATGCGCCGCCGTAGCCGATAACACCCACTTTGATATCTTCAGACGTTTTAAAAGAGGACATAGATATTGTGCTTTCCTATTTGAGTTATGTATTTGGATCGCGGGATTCGGTTATTTCAACAAACCGGCATCTTTGAAAATCTGCTCGTGTTCGGCTGCAATTTTGTCGAGTGCTTCCTGCGCAGGCGTAACCCCGTCAATCGCTTCGCCCAAATAGCGCTGTGAAACCGCGAGCAACTCGTTGTAAACAGGCGCATTCCAAAAATCCTGAAGATAATCGAGCGATTCTGCAAAAGCGCGGTTGTACGGAGACGCATTTCGAAATTCTTCGCTATTGAGAATATCCGTATTGGCGGTAAATCCGGCATCTTTGGTAATCCATTCTTTTTGAATATCGGTTTGCAGGAACCACGCGATAAATTTCTTAGCCAGTTCCTGTTGCTCTGCGGATGTTTTGGTAGAAATGCTGAACCCCTGCCCCCCCAGACTCACCACGCGCTTATCGCCAGCTTTGGGTACCATGAAAAACCCCGCCTTATCCCCCATCTGTTTCACAATACCGGGATAAAAGGCAAAATAGTTCATGCTCATGGCCGTCGAACCATTGATAAAGGCTTCAAAGGTCTTACCATAGTCGAAATTGGTCGCGCCATTGGGACCGTATTGTAGCAACTCTTTGAGATACGCAAGAGCTTTTGCCACTTCGGGTTTATTGACATGTCCATCCACCGCAAATTCGCCAAACTCACCCCACGAGCCGCCAAAACCCCACATAAACATCTGAAAGCCCATCGTCATCGAATCATACCCTCGCCCGGTGAGCAGAGCGCAGCCGTATTGTTTTTGATCGGGACGATGAAAAAATTCAGCCAGGTCGCGGAATTCATCCCAGTCATCGGGAATGGTCAGATCGCGCCCGTATTTCTGTTTGAATGCCGCTTGCTCAGCGGAGTCTTCAAACCAGTCTTTGCGATAGACAAATCCAACGGCATCGGTCTCGCATGGCGCAGCGTAGAATTTGCCACCACCGGGCGGATATTCGCACAAATAACGCGCAGCGCGGGGATGAATTTTGCCAATGTCAATCGCCGTGGGCAACCAGTCGGTCAGATCGACGTAAAGACCGCGCGTCGCACCGCGCCCAATCCACTGACTATCGCCAATCACGATATCAAAATCCGTTTTGTTATTGCCAAAATTGAGAAAGACCTGATCCTGATAAGACGGCCAGGGAATCTGGTGGACTTTAACGGCAATACCCGTTTCCCGTTCAAATTTATTGCCCAGTTCCTGAAGTCCATCCGCGGGATCCCACTGTGCCCACCATATTGTGATAGAGCGCTTTGCCGGTGTAGGGGACTCAGCGGGCTTACAGCCTGTGATGAGAAATATCAGGCCAAACAGAATATACTTCATAGCATAATCTCCAGAGTTATTGTGTGATATGTATTGACGGTCTGCAAACAAAATGAACAAGGCGATGTGATAGCGAAAAAACAGCACCTTGTCAAGTATTATATAAACACGGGACAAAGGGCGTGAGAAAGGCTTGCTTTTTTTGGGGGGCGGTTTATTTTCATATTAAATACCTGTATATAATTCGCCGGCAAACCACCCCGGGATGCTAAACCAAAAAAAATATGAGACCCTATGCATGATTGACGCCCTGTTGCCCCTCGGGCTGCTCATTGTCGTGGGCAAGCTCTTTGAGGGCATATTTAAACGTTTTGGCTTAAATTCAATCGTCGCCTATACAATAACCGGTACCCTGCTCGGTCCTGTCACGAATATAGTTGAACCAACACACGAACTTCAAACCTTCTTAGGCATCGGCATCTTCGTCTTCTTTTTTTTGGTTGGTCTGGACGAGATCGACATACCGAGCTTTGTGGCGACAATTCGCGGGCGGTTTTTTGTCGCAGCGACCCTGTCGGTGCTCATTTCACTGCTCACCGCTCTGGTTCTCACGTCTAACTTTTTTGAAATCAGTTTCGCCCTCAACCTCGATTTCACAGAGGCACTGGCTCTGGCCGGCATCCTGTCGCTGTCCAGTCTGGGACTTGTGGCAAAGGTGCTCGCCGATAAAGGGCATTTCAAAGAACCCATCGGCCTCGAGATCTTCACCACAGTGATCATCGCCGAGTTGCTCGCCCTGCTCGTGGTCGGGTTCTCCATCAGCGAAATTGGCACGCACGAATACGAACTGAGTGTTGCCAGCGTGCTCCTTCTGCTGATGCAGATAGCGGGTTTCGCAGTGGTAGCGTGGTTCCTATCGGCGAGGATTCTGCCGCATGCGATTGTCTTCTTGCAGCGCATTTTGAATGTACCCGAATTGTCATTTGGACTGCTAATCGGTGGACTTTTCCTGATGGTGGTGGGGGCCGAGAAAATCCACCTGCACGGCTCCATTGGCGCACTGCTTTTCGGTGCTGCCCTATCGGGTCTGCCCCGTCAGGTATATGAAGACGTCATGCCCGGTCTGCGGAGCGCGGCAGAGGGTTTGTTTGTTCCTCTCTTCTTCGCCTCGGCTGGCCTTCACCTGGACCTGTCCTTTACATCCTTGCCGATAGTGACCATCGTCGCATTGGTCGTGTTCCCGTCGTTAGGCAAATTCGCCGGTGCCTTCATCGGTACCTATGTGGCTCGTCTGGATAATCCCCTCGCCCAGGCCACGGGACTGATGGCAAAGGGCGTGGCGGAGATTGCTCTCCTCCTTGTCCTCTTCGAGAGCGGCGTGATCGGGCAGGATATCTTCTCACTATTCGTGCTGATGATGTTCGGCTACATTGTGCTGATGCCCCAGGCAATCGACTTCGCGGTCAACAAAGCCAAGAAATTGCACCGACCTAAGCTGCCCGATGCTGTGCCGCATTCTTTTGCCCGCCGCGCGTTGGAGGACATTACCGTCAACCACGTCATGGACAAAACACGCACCTATCCCAACTCAGCACTCTCGGCCAAGAATTTTGTCGATTACTGGACCGTGCCGAAACAACAGGATTACCTCGTGGTTGATCAAGGCACTGTCGAAGGTATCATCTCGCTGCCCCGCCTACAAGCCATGCCCATGCGATTAAGGGCAAACACGCCACTTCGCAATGTGTTGCGCACAGATCCGCCACAGGCCCAGCCCGATGAGCCAATTGAAGACGTGCTGAAGCGCATGACGGATCATTCGCTGTCCGTGATACCGGTCATGGATAGAGACTCAGGCAAATTTCTCGGCTCGATCACGAGCGAAAATGTCCTGGAACTGGCTGTCCTGATGGACGAAATCGCCGAAGAGTTGGAACAGATGAATACAAAGGAAGAAGCGAGACATTAGAAAATTCGGTCAGATCGCACCTGTATTTTTTTCATTGATACATGGCAGCGAAACGATTGGTGTATGCAACGAAACACCGTAGTTTCTGATTTATTCTAAAGGAGATGGAGGCCTGTGATGAAGATTGGGGTAACGCAAATTATCCTGGGAAAACTGACACTGGATGAAACATTGCAGTTGTGCCGCGATGCGGGTTACGAGGCACTCGAACTGGTATTTTCACCAGAAGGTGATCCAAATGTAGATATGAGTGACGACGAAGTCCGCGGTGTCAAAAAACGGTGTGACGATGCGGGCATTGAAATCAGCAGTGCGCTTGCCAGATATGATAATCGGGGCAATTTTCTCAGCCGAGACCCGGCAGAGCGCGAAGCCGGCATGAAGAGCTTGCGCCGCGCCATTGACGTGGCGCATCTGGTCGAGACCGATGCAGTCTTACTCCATCCGGGCCAACTCCCGGTTGACGGTACCTATGAAGACGCATGGGATGATTTTCTGGTCTCGATGAAAGATATCGCGCCTTATGCCGAGGAAAAAGGCGTTGCAGTGGGCATAGAAAATGTGTGGAATAAGTTCTTGCTCAATCCAAAAGAAGCGCGCGAATTTGTCGATGCCGTGGGTAGCGATTGGGTCGGGATCTATCTCGATACGGCCAATATGATGTTTTACGGCTATCCAGAGCACTGGATTCGCGGGCTTCAACACCGGATTAAACGGGTGCATTTTAAGGACTTTGTTCGTCAAAAACGCAATTTTGTACCGCTGATGGATGGGGATACGGATTGGGCAGAAGTCATGAAGGGGTTGCGCGATATTGGCTATGACCGATATGTCATCCACGAAGTAGGTGGCGACCGAGACGTGCAAATCGAGATGGCAAAACGCATGAAACAAATTGTAGCAATGTGAGGACACTAATGGCAATGCGAAAAGTAGCAGCAATTGACGGCCAAGGCCGAATTTCGGTCCTTGAAGAACCGGTAGCAGCCCCGAAGCCAGGCCAGGTTCAAATAGAAGTCACGGCGAGCATGGTCAGCCCCGGCACAGAGTTGGGTGGGGTAAAAAGGCGACGAGAGAACCCATCAGATGCCGCCCCTCGCCCATTTGGGTATTCCAATGCTGGCGTGGTCGTGGCGCAAGGCGCAGGGTGTGAAGACATACCGCTTGGAACGCGCGTGGCCTGTATGGGGGGCGGATATGCCCAACATGCGACCCATGCCTGTGTGCCACGCAATATGGCGGTACCCATTCCCGATGGTGTCAGCGATGAAGATGCCGCGTCTATTCATCTGGTCGCAACCGCCTTAAATGCCGTGCGACGCGGTGCATTTCAACTCAGCGAACACATTGCCGTGGCGGGTCTGGGGCTTGTGGGGCAATTTACCTGCCAGTGGGCGCGCATTTCGGGATGTTATGTGATAGGCCTGGACCAATTGCCCATGCGTCTAAAAAAAGCCGCGACATGCGGCTTGTTGCGCGGGGTCAATATTACAGAGGAAGACCCGGTTGAAGTATCTCATACTTTTACGCGCGGTTATGGGATCGATGGCGGTGTAATTGCTTTTGGTGGCGATGGCACGCCTGCCTTTATCACGCTTAACAAAATGATCAAAAAAGCCCCCGACACGCACTTGATGGGGCGCATTGTCATAGTGGGCGGTGCGCGAATAGAACACGGTTTTGCAGCCGCACTGGGCAATCTGGATGTACGCAGTGCCGCGCGCACAGGACCGGGCTATCACGACGAGGAATGGGAACACGGCGCGGATTATCCACCCGTTTTCATGCAGTGGACAACGAAGCGGAATTTAGAAGAATGCTTGCGCTTTATGGATTCTGGGCACTTAGAAGTAGCTCCCCTCATTACACATCGGGTTGCATTAGATGACGCACCTGTAGCATGTGAAGAACTCATCCAGAATCCCAACGCTGCGTTGGGCGTTGTATTTTTACCCTAAAAGGAGTCACAATGGCAGCAAAACGCTATCGCGCCGGTGCTATCGGTCGGACCGGGCAGGGCAATTTTGGACATGGTTTGCATGTGCCCTATCAAAAAATCGATTGTATTGATATGATCGCTGTATCCGATCCAGACGCAGTTGGAAGAGAAAAGGCTATCGCAGATGCCGGAGCCCAGCGAGGGTATGCTGACTATCGCGATATGCTTCAAAAAGAAGACCTCGATATTGTCAGCGTGTGCCCCCGGTGGGTCGATTGTCACGAAGAAATGATCGTGGCGTGTATCGAAGCTGGCTGCCATGTCTATTCGGAAAAACCACTTGCAAGCGACCTCGCATCCGCAGACCGCATCGTGGCTGCCGCCGAACAGCACAACCGCAAAGTTGCCGTAGCGCATCAAGCTGTTTACCTCAAACAAGTACATCAAGTGCGCGATCTACTACGAGAGAATCGAATTGGAAAACTCCTATCCATGCATGCGTATGGCAAACAAGACCATCGGGGAGGCGGCGAAGACATGCTGGTGTTGGGTACACATCTCTTCAATATGATGCGTTTTTTTGGTGGCGATCCCCTGTGGATGACAGCGCGTGTGACAGTTGGAAACCGCGAAATCGCACCCGAGGATGTGCGGGAAGCCACAGAGCCAATTGGCGCGATGGCGGGCGATGGCGTGGTCAGCCTGTTTTCTTTTGGCGATGGCGTGGATGGCTCATTTGTCTCGCGGGCCAATCAAGCGGGAAAGGGACAGGGCTACGGGCTGGTGCTGGTCGGAGAATCTGGCCGGATCGCCATAAGCGGGGGCGCGGAAGCGATTTCCATTTACGAAGATGGCCTGTGGTCACCCTGGGCAGGCGGTCATGCGTGGCAGGCGCTCGACCTTGCAGGTGATCACTTGCAGGAGACGGGAAATTATCACGCCATTATCGACCTGATTGACGCTATAGAATGCGATCGCGCACCCATTTCCAGTGATCGAGATGCGCGTTGGGCACTGGAAATGATTCACGGGGCGTACGCATCCCAAATTTCTGAACAGCGCATTATTTTTCCAAACTCTGAGCGTTCTCATCCGCTCGAGAAATGGCATTCTGGGCATTGATATGGTTGTGTTCATGCCTGTAATTTGATATTATTTCTTAAACACTTTGTCCCTTGTGGAAAGGTCACAAAATGAAACTAAACGTATTGAAAGAATTGCCCCGTTCCTTTCAGGCATCGGTACTGCTTGCCGGGTGGCCAGGCATGGGCAGCGTTGGCATTGGTGCGATTGATTATATCCGCCGCAAACTCGATGCCGTCGCATTTGCAGAAATAGACATGCAATCTCACTTCACGCCCGAAGCCATGATCGTAGAAGATGGGATCGCGACCTTTCCCGATCCGCCTGCCCATGTATTTTATGTAGTGGAAGAACACGACTTGATTATTTTTCAAAGCGAAGCGCAAATAGGCGGAGTACCCGGCGATGAATTGCTGGAAAAAGTTCTCGATGTGGGACAACGGGTCGGCATCGATACGGTCCTCACGGGCGCGGCCTATCTCACACAGGCCAGTCACAAAGAAGACGCACAGGTGCTGGGGGTGGCGAACAACACCGAATTTCGAGATTTACTGGCATCCCACAAGATAGAGATCTTAAAAGAGGGGATGGTCTCAGGGCTTAATGGTCTGTTGCTGGGCTTTGCCAAAAAACGCGAACTCAATGCGGCCTGTTTTTTGGGAACCATGCCGCAATATGCTGCCCCCATTCCAAATCCCAAAGCATCAAAAGAGATTGTGCTGGCATTGGCACATTTATTAAATTTTTCTCTCGATATGTCGGAAATTGACGACGCTGCCGAAAAGATGGAAGGCACAATGGAAGATATTGAGATGCAGATCCAAAAGACATTTTCCCACATGGACGATATTCCAGAAAATGAATTTCCAGGCGGAAAGATCGAAGAGGATAAAGTGCCGCAGTCCGTTATGAAACGCATTGAAAAAATGTTTCGCGAAGTGAAAAACACAGATCAGTTTCAAAAAAAAGCCAATGAACTCAAAGCAGAACTGGACCGTTGGAACCTCTATCCATTTTACGAAGATCGGTTTCTGAATCTTTTCAAATCTGGCCCCGGAGAAAGCAGATAAATGACTGACATTAAAATTGATCTTTACAGCGATACATCCACTGTGCCAACGCAAGCGATGCGCGAATTTATGTGTCGGGCAGAAGTGGGTGATGAGCAAAAGGGCGAAGACCCATCGGTGAATGCCCTACAGGATATGGTCGCCGAGATGCTGGGCAAAGAGGCGGCTCTTTTTTTGCCATCAGGAACAATGTGCAATCAGATTTCTTATGCGGTTCACTGCCGCGCAGGAGATCTCATTTTAGTGGATCGCACCGCACACCCGCTCATATCAGAAGCCGGTGGTGCAGCGGTGCTCGCTCGCGCAACGCTATATCCTATCGATGGAAAAAATGGCATGTTTACACCCGAGCAAATGGCAGAGGTTATGGTGCCGTCAACGCGATACAGACCGCCCTTCCGCCTCGTCTGTGCCGAACAAACTACAAATATGCCGGGGGGACGTATATGGCCTCTCGAACAAATACGCGCAGTATGCGATATGGCACACGAAAAAGGTGCTTTGACGCACATGGATGGCGCACGACTCCTGAATGCAACCGTTGCGACTGGCATTGCACCAAAAGATTATGCCGAGTCTTTTGACACCCTGTGGATCGATCTGAGCAAGGGCCTGGGCGCGCCAGTGGGAGCTGTGTTAGCGGGACCTTCGGATTTTATCCTCAATGCCTGGCAGTGGAAACAGCGCATTGGAGGTGCTATGCGGCAAGCAGGCATTATAGCCGCTGCTGGTATTTACGCGTTAGAACACAACGTCGAACGAATGGCAGAAGACCACGCCAATGCAAAACGCCTGGCAAAAGGTATTGCCAAAGCACCGGGAATTGGGATTGATGTCGAAGGTGTAGAAACCAATATGGTGCGCTTTGACGTGGCTCAATTGGGCATTTCCGCACGAGAATTTGGCGACCGATTGCACACTGAATACGGCGTGCGCGTAAGCGTCATCGGCGCACACCTGGTGAGATTGATCCCACACATCGGCATTTCCAAATCCGATGTTGACGAAGCCGCACAGGCGATATGTCAGCTATCTAAAAAAGTGTATAAAAGGTAATAGGTGGGACGTGAGAGACAGACACTATGGCACCGATTTTGGGAGGAAGTATGACCAAGACATGGCAAGTGCAGGACGCCAGGGCGCGGTTCAGCGAGCTACTCAAGACGAGCCTTGCTGAAGGGCCACAGATTGTGACCAGGCGAGGCGTGGAGACAGCTGTGCTCGTCCCTATTGACCAGTGGAGACGATTAGAGAAGATGAGTAGCCCAGACCTCAAGGAACTGCTGCTCGCGCCGGAAGCACGCACGGACTCGCTAACACCACCGCGTGAGACGCATCTCCATCGGGTATCATCGGTATTTGGGTAGGCTTGTGTATCTTCTTGACACCAACGTTGTTTCGGAGTTGCGTCGCCCCAAGCCCCACAAGGGTGTGCTGAATTGGATTGCAGATGTACCCGCCGATCAGCTTTTTTTGTCCGCAGTGACGGTCGGAGAAATCCAGGCGGGTATTGAGATCACGCGCGAGCAAGATGCCGACAAGGCGGAGGAGTTGGAAGCTTGGCTCGGCAAGGTGCTCAATTCCTATAACGTGCTGCCGATGGATGCGGCCGCGTTCAGGGAATGGGCGCGACTCAAGCATCGACAGTCAGACACCCTTATAGAGGATGCCATGATCGCTGCAACTGCCTTGATGCACAAGCTGACGATTGTGACCAGAAATGTGAACGATTTTGCCCAACTTGGAGTGCAGATAGTGAATCCTTTCGAAAGGCAGATAGAAAGAGCAAAAAGTCAATCCGAGGACTCCGAGAACTTGGATTGATTCCGCTCAGAACTCAGCAAGTAGGCGTCATAAGGAATGTGGAAGGTCATGCCAGTACATAAATTCGCATTGAGGAGGTCACAATATGCCAGAACTATCTATTTCCACATGGAGCTTACACCGCGCTTTGGGAAAGGCGTGGTACGATCGCAGGCCCGATGGATTTGTGAACCGAAACGGCGATGAAGGGCGCATAAAACTGCTCGATGTTCCCCGCGAAGTGGCATCGCATGGCATCAGGCAGTTGGAAATCTGCCATTTTCATTTTCCCACAACAGATGATGTATTTATTGCAGACCTGCGCGCAGAACTGGACAGACACGGCGTATCGCTTTACAGCATCTTGATCGATGCCTGGGATATTACACATCCCGATTCCGAACAAAGAGAAAAGGATTTGGCGGAAATTCGAAGATGGATTGACGTGGCATCCACCTGTGGCGCAGCGAATGTACGCGTAATTGCTGGCGAAGCAGAGCCAGGCGCAGAATCCATAGCACTCAGCGCGCAAAATCTCCTGCAATTGTCAGACTATGCGCGCGATTGTGGCGTGCGCGTCATGACCGAGAATTTCAAGCGACTGACCCAGCGCGCAACCTCTCTATTGGATATCTTGGATAGATGCGATGGGAAAATCGGATTGTGTACTGATCTTGGAAATTTCAAAGGGGAACACAAGCTGGACGATCTCGCAAAAGTTTTGCCATTTGCAGATACGATTCACACCAAAGCGGATTACGAAGATGGGATCATGTTGCGGGACCGATTCCTGGCCTGTTTGAACTTGACGCGCAAAGCCAATTTCTCGGGATATTATACATTGATCTTCCAGGACCCCGGTGAAGAATGGACATATCTCAACGCGCTCAAGAGCGAAGTGCTGCCGTATTTATAATCCTATCTTGAGGATAATCTAATGGAACCGGTTCGCGCTGGCTTATTTGGCCTAACACATCCCCATTCAGAAGCCCATTTCAAAACCCTGCAGGCTTCTACACTAATAGATGAGATTATTCTGTACGACGCCGACCCCTCGGTTCTAAACAGCTTTAATTCAACAGATAAAGTCGCGGGTGCGTATTCCGATCTCAGCGTGCTTTTAGGCTCTGAAAAAATGACTTTGGGTGTGGCTTGCGCCCGCAACGACCAGAATCCAGATATTTGTCTGCGCTTATTCGAGCAGGGCATTCACGTCATCAGCGAAAAACCCATCGGTGCTTCGGTTGCCGCTGTTTCTCGAGTCGTGGATGGCGCGGCAAAAGCGGGTGTACAATTGGGCGTGATGTATCAGAATCGCTATCACCCCGCCACTTGTGAAGCGCGAAGAGTCGTCCAGGGTGGTGCAATAGGTCAAGTGACATCTTGTGAGTCGCGGATGGTCACATCGCAGGTTAAATTTCGCAACCCCAAACACTGGCTATTTGATCGGTCGATTTCCGGTGGCGGCATCTTATCGTGGTTGGGATGCCATTATATCGACCTGTTGTGCTATGTCATGGACGCGGACATCGTCTCCGTTTCTGCCGTTGTCGATACACTCAGTGGCGAAGACATTGATGTTGAGGATGTAGCGTCTCTATCCTTTCGGTTTTCCAATGGCGCGCTGGGCAGCATGCAGGCCGGTTATCAACTATCAATAAGTGGCGCTGGGTATATGGGGCCGAATTACGACACGTATATGGGATTTCGCGGCAGCGAGGGCCGCGTGTTCTGGACGCCCTCGGGCGGCCCATCAGAAGTATATCTCGAAAGCGTTGCAGAAGGCTGGCACACTGCGTCTCAGCGCACCTTTGATTATACGCTACCGCAGGTCGATGCTTATGGCGGTGCTTATGGAATCGCATTTTTGGATGGCTTTATTCGATCTACTGCGGGCAAAGGCACGGCCCCGACCTCTGGAGAAGATGCCTTAAAAATCGCCAGAATCATTGAAGCGGCATACCGATCGAATGACACGGGTCAGCACATTGAATTAGGTGAGAAGTGAAAGCGCCTGCCCCGAATATCCTCTTTCTCCTGACCGATAACCAGCGCAATGACCTGCTCGGCTGCGCTGGCAATCCAATCGTCAAAACCCCAAACATCGACCGGCTTGCCAAAAGCGGTGTGCGGTTCGAAAACGCATTCTGCACAAGTCCAATCTGCGCCGCAAGCCGGGCCAGCTATCTCACCGGCGTCTATGAAAGACGCCACCGATTCACCTTCCGCACACCACCCCTCCAAAGCGCGTTCACTGACATCTCCTACCCTGCCACTCTTAAAATGGCGGGTTATCGCACAGGACTAATCGGCAAATTCGGCATTGCCACCAACGGAATCGCTCCTTCTCTACAGGACAAGGATGCAACGGAAAAGATGTTTGACGTATTCGACAACTACGAACACTGGACCGAAGACGGATATGAAATCAGACAACCGGATGTGCGCCACCTGACCGACATTACCGGGGACAAAACAATCGACTTTCTGCACACACATCAAACAGATCACCCCAGCCAGCCGTTTTGTCTCTCCATCAGTTTCAATGCGCCGCACGCACAGGACAATGATCCGCGTTACTACATCTGGCCTGCTTCTGAAGATCATCTCTACGCAGAGAAGAAGATACCAGAGCCATTCAACGCCCATCCCGACTTCTTCTGGCGGTTGCCGAAATTTCTTCGCAAGACGGAAAGTCGCGTACGATGGCAAAAACGCTATGCGACATCTGAGGACTACCAGAGAAACATGCGAGGACTATACCGAATGGTGAGCGGCGGCGATCGGAACATCGGCAGAATTATCAAAGCATTAGATCAACTGTCGTTATCCGACAACACAGTCGTAATCTTCGCATCTGACCACGGGATGTACTACGGAGATCGCGGACTCAGCGACTGCTGGCAGTTGAACGAACAGTCGATCCGCATTCCCTTGATTATCCTCAATCCACGAGCTGATAAGGACAATCGGGGTCTCATTCGCGAAGAATTAGCACTGAACATTGATGTCGCGCCAACCATCCTCGAACTGGCAGGTCTGAGTGCTACGGACAAAATGCAGGGGAAATCCCTTGTCCCATTGTTGCACGGAAAGAAAATTGACTGGCGACATGCATTCTTCTGCGAACACCGGTTCCACCGCGCCGACATCCCCAAAAGCGAAGGCGTGCGTACGCAACGCTGGAAATATATTCGCTACTACGAGCAACAACCCGTCTATGAAGAGCTTTATGACCTCATCGTGGACCCTCGCGAATCCTTCAATCTCGCAAAAAATTCCAGATTCTCCGATCGACTCGAACGACTGAGACGAAGATGCGACAAAATGAGCGTTGAATGCGCTTAGCACCAGTCTTACACCACATAAGTGATCAATGGCTGATCCGTGAGTCCCGCGAGCAGATTATCTACTGTGCGCTGGGCCATTGCTATGCGCGTCTGGCGTGTGGCACTACCCAGGTGGGGAACTATAACCACATTGTCCATGGACAGGAGGGGATGATCGCGTGGAAGGGGTTCTGGCTCGGTCACATCGAGCGCGGCAACTGCGATCCAATTGTTCTCCAGCGCCTCTACGAGTGCATCGTGATCGATAACACCTCCGCGCGCCAGATTAACCAGTATGGCGGTTCTTTTCATTCGCCTGAGTTGATCTCGACCAATCATATTTCGCGTTTCCTCAGTCAGCGGCACATTCAGGGTGACAAAATCCGATTGTCCGAGCAAGTCGTTGAGAGACACATAAGTCGCGCCTAACTCGATCTCGGCTTTGGGATCAGGCTTTCGGTTGTGATAGAGCACATCCATGTCAAATCCCCGAGACCGCCGCGCGACCTGCCTGCCAATATTCCCCATGCCAATAATACCCAGTGTTGTACCGTGAATCTCGTGTCCAATCAAAATGCGTGGATCGTAGTGTGTAAAAGCCGCACTGCGAGCAAAGTGGTCGCCAATAACGATATTGCGGGCGGCGGCCATAAGCATTGCAAAAGTCATATCGGCTGTCGCGCCATCGAGCATATTGGGCGTATTACCCACTGGAATCCCGCGCTGTTTGGCTGCTAACAGATCAATGTGATCTACGCCAACACCAAAATTACTGATGACTTTCAAATTGGGCATGCGATCCATAAAATCACCATCGACAATCATGTGCCCGTAAGTAAGCAGCCCTTGTGCAGACGCAAATTTTTCGTCTGAAACATCGCCGTGCGCCAAAATGTGAAGTTCGCAGCGGTTATTCATCATCTCTGGTATTTCATCTGGAAGATCAACATCAACGAGAACTCGATATTGCATGTACGCTCCTTTCGCAAGTGTCATTTTGCAAGATGCTTCAAAATAGCACGCGATGAAAGGTTTGACAACATGAGTTAAGTATTGCAGGAGATACGCGAATTGCGTAAATTGGAAAGCGATCGTACGTTGTAGAAGAACCGAATAAACACTGGAGGATGGAATATGAACGGGTCAAATTTTGGCGTCGCGGTCAAAGAATGGCGGTTTAAAATGTTGAGAAACTGCGTTCTACTTGTGATGGCGTTCATAACATTTGGACAGGCAGACGCGGGCGTTCTACCGGAAACCCCCAAGCCTCAAGGTGGGGATATCGTCGGCTCCTGGGTAGCTGAGAAGATCGGGCTGAACGCTTATGTTCCGGCCGCGCTCGTGCAGGCTGTATCGCCTCTTACAGTTGAAGGCGAAATCAACGGCACAATAACTTTTGGTTCAGATGGCAGTATTAAATCTGATTACACAACAGTGACCAATGTCTCTGCGGTACTATTAGTTTCGCTTACGGTCGCAGTACTCGATACGAGCCAATACGAGGGAAATTACACGGTCGTATCCGATACCCATGAACTCAACATAACGCGCGAAAATGAAGATCCTCTCAATTATACCTACACAGCTACGGCGGATTCACTGCATATTATACGCCCGCTTCAGTTAGAAGAATTATTATCGTCATTATCCGAAGCTGTAAGACCCCTGGCTACGAGCGTACTCTCCCAGTTCGTTTCGCCAGATGATCCAATTAAAATTGTTATCACTTTCGCGAAAGCGACAGATACGGGAACGCCAGGAACACCAAGTATGCTAACTGGTGATTTTGATGGAAATGGAGAGGTCAGTTTTCCCGATTTTCTCCTCTTTGTCGCGCAATTTGGCAAGTCTTCATCTGATGACGGTTTCGATGCCCGTATGGATCTGGATGGAAACGGCGCAGTTGAATTTCCAGACTTTCTCCTCTTTGTCGCCGCGTTTGGCAGCAAGAGCGGTTAGTGATCAAAGCAAAAAATAGAAAAGGACTCTATGACCAAATTTATGGCAGGTGCTTATTTGATCCTCAAATTGATTTGTCAGCGAATAGAGATCGATCCGGACCTTGTTCTTGTGATGTGGTGCAATCGCCCGGCCATTGAAATTTACGAGCCGGGCCTTTCTATACGCCAAAGCCAGCGATTACATCATATAAAAAATATTTTGCCACACGCCCCTACTGAGTATCCCATAATCGATCCCTTTATGTGGGATGCAACTGCGACGGCTCGACTGAATTTGTCGAAGGCATCTGGTCAATGGACTTATACCGGACGTCCTTTGTATCTATAGAGGGGAATCGCGGCAAGGATGCCGCTCCAACAAGTGTATCGTAGGAGGGAAATCCTTTTCCCGACCCTGCTGAGTTGGCATATCTAAAGCGTTGCGTGATTTTTTGGCATTGTCAGGAAAAGTATATGATATTGCGACTGGGAATAATCATCGCTGTGTTTTTGGGTGCAGAGATTTCCAATGCTCAAGAGATTTTTGAAAGCAGTAATCCGATCGTTCTCGACCCCGCATTAAAAAGTGTTGTCGATTCGCTGGAAACTGGCAATCCAGGTGCTGCTGCTGTCGCGTTGCGCGATATTTTGGAGAAAAACCCCGCGCACACACAAGCATTGCGGCTCCTCATATCGTCTTATTTGCGAATGGCAGACTTTGATCGCGCAATTAACGCCTGCCAACAGTTGACCGTCCACGACTCAACCGATGCAGGCGTTTTGGTCGCGCTTGGATATTTATATCAGCGGATAGGCGATATGATTTTGGCAGAGCAATATTACCAGCAGGGACTTGCCTTGAATCCCGATGTCATCGCAGCCTATCAGGGTTTGGGCTGGATTTACCTGAAAACAGGACGATTAGAGCAGGCACTTGACATGGCCAGTGAGACCACAGAACGCAGGCCCCATTACGCGCTCAATTATATTTTGATGGGACGTGCCTTGACTGCTCAAGGGTTTTTTGAAGATGCAGCAATCGCCTATAACCGAGCCTTTGCTCTGCAAAACGATCTGCGCGAGCAATACGGTATTTTGCTTCAAGAATTGAGATTGAGGCATCGCTTGAGGCGTTAGGGGGCATGTCGTGGCGGAAAAACCCAAACGTATTCGCGTTGACCGCGCAGAGGGATGGCTCGAAATGGATTGGCCAGACGATGGCGTTTTGCGCGTGAGATTGCCCGACGTGCGAAAAGCCTGCCCGTGTGCGTTGTGTGAAGACGTGCGGGCAAAGCAAGACAAGCAATTGCAGATGATTACTGTGGAACAAACACCGTCAATAGATCTGTCGGATGTCATTCCAGTTGGAAATTATGCCATCCAAATTCGGTGGACAGATGGACACGATACGGGAATTTATACCTATTCATATCTCAAACAATTAGCACTGGCGTCGCGTAGATAGAAAATTTATCCGGCACTGCCAAAAAATGCTGTGAGGAGTTTATTATGAGGGTTTTTGCTGGTGTCGGACTTTTGGTCCTAATTTTTTTTGCATCGAGTGCCCAGGCCGGTTTTAAGCTCTACAATCTTGCAACCAAAGTTGGTTTAGACGTTGTACAGGCAAACGACACGCGGCATTTCTTTGTGCTTCAAGCAGATATTGCAACCGTATTTATCCCCAACCTTCGCCTCGAGATAGGTGCTGAGACAGGCAGCGGATCCGATCTTGACGGTACCGAGATTCAGGCGAGAGGTGGTGGGGCTTTTCTCAAGTACTTGTGGCCGCATAAATCGGGGACTGCGTTTGCGTATATGGGCGGTGGATTGGGGGTGAACCGGGTGCGGCGCGAGCGGTTGATCATCAACGAATTTCAAAACGAATACCAGGCCGCGTTTCACTTTATTTTGGTAGGCATGGAAAAACACTTGTTGAAGGGCAAGGTGGAGATTTTGTTTGAGGTTCGTTGGGTTATTGGCGAGGAAGAAGACGCAAGTGCCCTGCGTACAGCCGTGGGGATTGGTTTTAACCTCGGTAAACCATGAATCTCGCTATCTCCAGTGCTGGCTATAACGCGGCGAAAAATAAAAAACCGACCTCATCATCAGGTCGGTTTTTTATTTTTATAAATCATATCCTTTTACGTCTCATGCATTCTACCCTTCGACCTTCGCATTGGCAAAGAGATTGCTGACGGATTCATCGTTGTTGATGCGGCGGATGGATTCGGCGAGAATTGGAGCGACTGAGAGAATTTTGATTTTGCCATTTTGGGCGTGTTTGGGCACGGGAATGGAATTGGAAACGACCAGCTCTGTAAGAATGGAATTTTCCACGCGCTCAACAGCGGGATCTGCCAACACCGGGTGGACGATGATGGCGCATATATCGCGCGCGCCTTTGTCTTTGAGTGCAGAGGCAGCTTCGATGAGGGAACTACCCGTAGAGATAATATCGTCAACAATGACGATGTTTTTGTCTTTGACTTCGCCAATAACATTCAGAACTTCGGTCTTTTGACCGCTCCAGCGGCGTTTATCTACAATAGCCAATGGCGCACCGAGCAGTTCGGCATAAGCGCGTGCCATTTTTATACCGCCGACATCGGGTGCCATAACAACGAGATTTTTGAGGTTTTTCAGCCTGAAGTATTCGCCTAAAATATTAATGGAGTAGAGGTGGTCAACGGGTATATCAAAAAAACCTTGGATCTGATTGGCGTGCAGGTCCAGAGTTAAAACCCGCCGCGCCCCAGCAGTATAAATCATGTTGGCGACCAGTTTAGCAGTGATGGGCACGCGGGGGCGGTCTTTGCGATCCTGTCGCGCATAGCCATAATAGGGCACAACCGCTGTAATGCGTCGGGCAGAGGCTCGTCGCGCTGCATCGATCAAGATGAGAAGTTCCATCAAGGCGTCATTGGGCGATATGCCTTTTTCTTCATTTTCACAAAGAGGTTGAACAATAAAAACATCGCAACCGCGCACGTTTTCATCGATTTGCACATGTATTTCGCCACCGGAAAAACGGGTCACAGTAGCTTCGGCGAGCTGCGTGTCGAGAATGTTGCAAATGTCTTCGGCCAATGGCCGATTGGTATTGCCCGAAAAAACTTTGAGATCGTAACCCACGTTTTCTCCCTCCTGTCGTCGAGTGCTCTGATTTGTCCGAGTGAACTGCCGTTGCAATTTACATCACTCCCTGTGAGCAATATACCGTTGAGTGGATTGTGAATCAACCCAGATTTCAGGGTGCAATATCGCGCCTGATCAAAATCATCTGAATTTTGGAATCTGAGCGAAGTGGTTCGGTTGTACTGGTCTCTTCAAATCCAACTTTTTTATAGAAAATACGCGCTGGATTATTTTCACTAACCCAGGCTTCAAGCGTGGTGGCCCCACCCTCTCGTGCCCATTCTATGACGGCGCGAACAACCTGCTCACCGATCTTTTGTCCTCGTACTTCGGGCGCGACCCACATCGCGGTGAGCATTACTATGTCTGATGTTCTGCGATAACACCCCGCCATCCCACAGGGATTATCCTCCACATAAGCCATGAAATAGGCGCGATCCGACAGAGTCGCATGGTCTCTCGCCATGTCCTGCCAGTCTCTGTCAGTCCTTTTTTGGCCTTCCGCCACCGTTGTGCCAAATGCATAAGGGGCTTCTTCAAGTGCGCGCAGACGCACATCTTTAAGTATCTGCCATTGATCTGCGCGGATTCGATTTACGACCTGTGAGGGCATAACTCAATAATTACTCCGGTAAGATTTTGGGATCTACAAATGTCAATTTTCCATTATCGATACTGCGGTAATAACAGCCGTACCGCGCTCGATCATTTTCTCTGGTATGGCACGATCCATCGCCTTTGAGTCGCACCAGATAAAGCAGTGAATTTTGCTCGCAGTTGACGCGCACATCGACCAATTCGAGCATATCGCCAGAAGTGGCTCCTTTGATCCAGAGTTCATTGCGCGATGTACTCCAGAAAGTTGCCACGCGGTGTTCAAGTGCATATTCGAGCGCCAGTTCATTGACATAGCCAATCAAGAGAACGGCTTTGCTATCCACATCCTGCACAGCAACGGGAATGACGGGATGATCGGTCTGTGCAATCTTGCGGAGCTTTTCAAAATCGAGATGAATTTCTGTGCCTTCTTCAAGTGTATGATCCATAGCAATTTCCTTTTAGAGTAAGGCAAATAGCCTTCAAATTTTTTCAATAATCGCGACATAAAGCATCGTTATTGTGTGCCATTTTAACTCTCCCTAAAAAAAAAGCCCACTGTCTCTCGACAGCGGGCTTTTTCATTTTATTGGACAAACTGTTATGACATATCCGCCGCCGAGCATATCATGCAAAAAGTCGCAAACGTAGCATGATGGGTATGATGCTGGGCAGTATAGGCAAACGCATCCCCGGCCAAAACAGCGTTTGGATTTGAAAAAATAACCGGGTTTTTGATCAATGCGTCCATAATGATTACAAAATAGAAAGTCTCTGTTTTCGCGTCAAGGTTTTTCTTTGAAAATGGGTAAACAACCACCCGCAAAGGGATTGGCTATGAGTTCAGACTTGCCCTTTAATGATAGAGACCTTACATTGGTCCTGATTTGTTTCGTTTTTCAAATCATATCACACGGGAGATTGTGCTGTGCTCTACTGGCTGGGGGAGCAACTTTTGGACATTTATGGGCCATTTCGCCTCTTTACTTCTCATCTATTTTTAGTTGGTGCAGGTACCGCGCTCGCCTGCGTGTTCACCTGGAGAATTTTGCCCAAATTGTGGCACCGGTTACCGCGCGATCAGGGGCGAGCTCATGCTGTTGGCGCCGCCCAAAATAAGGGCAAGCCCGTGGGAGCAGGTATTATTTTTATTTCCATTTTCATTGTGGTCGGGTTTTTATTTGTGCCGCTTGGAGGGCGATATCTGGCGGCTTTGGGGTGCCTGTTTTTAGCGATGCTGGTGGGTTTTCTCGATGACCGCAGTGACTGGAGTGAATACCGCATGGGGCTATTCGATCTGGTCATCTCCATTTTAGGCGCTATCGTGGTGTGCCAGATGGCACCAGTCGAAGTGTGGTTGCCGCTCATTAAAACACCGGTTATTGTCCCGCCCTGGATTTATATCCCTATTGCTACATGCTTGTTGTGGATGACGATTAACGCCACAAATTGCACAGACGGCGTTGATGGCCTATCGGGCAGTTTGTGCATGCTGGCATTTATTTTTTTGGGTGGTGCATTGTACGGCATTGTGGGACATCGGGATATCGCCCAATACCTGCTTGTGCCACACTACAAAGAGGGCGCGAATTGGGCTGTAATGGCTTTTGTCATGACGGGGTGTTTGGTGGGCTATTTGTGGCACAATGCCAATCCAAGTGCCGTGTTAATGGGCGATGCCGGATCTCGCCCTCTGGGCTTATTACTCGGCATGCTGGTCCTGGCGTGTGGCAATCCGTTTTTGATTATTGTAGTTGCTGGAGTGGTACTGGTCAATGGCGCAACAGGTCTTCTGAAAGTCGCCTTGTTGCGCTTTTTTAAAATCGGCATTTTCAAACAGGTGCGTTATCCCCTGCACGATCACGTCCGTCAAAAATGGGGCTGGTCCAATACACAGGTGTTGGTCAGATTTACGCTTTTACAGGCCATTGTAACGCCTCTTTTGCTGATATTATTACTAAAAATCAGGTAAAAAATAAGAAATAATCGGAGGAGAATATGCCTACAAAAGACGATCTCAAGAAGCGCGTTTGTGAAGCCATTGATCGACGTCGAGATCAGATTTGTCGCATTGGCGATCACATTATGGTGAATCCCGAATTGGGATTTAAGGAATTTGAGACAGCCAGGCTGGTATCGCAAACAATGGACGAGTTTGGCGTGCCGTGTGAAACCGAGTTGGCGCTTACAGGTGTAAAGGGCGTATTGCATGGAAGCAAGCCTGGGCCAACTGTTGCACTGATTGGCGAACTCGACTCGCTCGTGGTCTCCGGCCATCCCAATGCCAATACCGATACGGGCGCCGCACA
Source organism: Candidatus Latescibacterota bacterium (assembly GCA_965222605.1). Taxonomy (GTDB): domain Bacteria; phylum Latescibacterota; class UBA2968; order UBA2968; family UBA2968; genus VXRD01. The sequence goes on along the minus strand of OZ244960.1, from coordinate 5,053,762 downwards.
TGCATGTGGTCACAATGCACAGATCGCGGGATTGATGGGAGCAATGATGGGCATGGTGGATGCGCGCGCAATTGACGATTTGGCGGGAAGAGTCGTCTTTTTTGCCGTACCCGCAGAGGAATTTGTAGAGGTTGAATACCGTCTGAATCTGGTAAAATCTGGTAAACTGAGCTTTTTGGGTGGCAAGCCCGAATTGATCAAGCACGGACATTTTGACGATATCGATATGGCGGTTATGATTCATACACATAGCGATGAATCATTGACCAAAGCCGCGGTTTCCGCCTCATCTAATGGATTTGTGGCAAAAATGATTCGGTTTGTGGGAAAAGCCGCACACGCGGGAGGCGCACCACACCGGGGCGTTAATGCTCTAAATGCCGCTCAAATTGCTCTGAATGCCATCAATGCACAGCGCGAAACATTCCAAGATCACGATGCAGTTCGGGTGCACCCCATCATCACCAAAGGCGGAGAGTTGGTCAATGTCATACCCGACGAAGTTTGTATGGAAACTTATGTTCGGGGGCGCACAGCAGAAGCGATTCTCGATGCCAGTATGAAAGTAGATCGCGCACTTCGAGCCGGCGCAATAGCACTTGGCGCAACAGTAGAAATAGAAACGCTACCGGGATATATGCCATTAAAAAACAATGCGGATTTGCAGGCACTCTATGAAAAAAATGCCAGAGCGCGTCTGGGAGAAGATGAATTTTGTGCAGTCGGCCACAGAACGGGATCAACAGATATGGGCGATATATCCTGCATTATGCCCGCGATTCATCCCTATATGTCGGGCGCTACAGGACCAGGACACAGCGTCGAGTGGCATATTTCCGATAAAGAGATGGGATATGTAGAGCCGGCAAAATCCCTTGCCCTGATGGCAGTGGATCTGCTTTACGACCACGCAGCAGAGGCAAAATCCGTACTTGCCAATTACAAGCCAGAGATGACAAAAGATCAGTACCTCGATTTTCAAAATAACCTGTTCCAAACAGAAGTTTACGATGGTGAGTGAGGTGAGCATTGACCAAAAACACACAGGTTTATATCAAAACGCAAAAAGGCCCGGAAAGTATCGGGCCTTTGGTATCGCGTAACTGCATTTTTTAAGCAATCATACAATCTCCAGCATGCGTTTCACAGCTTTTAATGCGCGCACGCGGATGTCTTCGGGCACTTCGATGATTTGCTCGTTAAACTCAAGGGCATTGAGCGTGTCTTCAAGTGTAATTTCGTTCATATGTGGACAGCGAATGCTGCACAGACCAACCATTTCTTTATCCGGGTTTTCCGCGGCGATATTGTCGCCCATGCTGCATTCTGTGAGCAGCAAATACCGCTCTGCATCCATATCGCGAACATAATCAACCATGCGAGAAGTACTGCCCGAAAAATCAGACGCAGCGACTACTTCTGGACTGCATTCCGGGTGGGAAAGAACAACGACATCTGGAAACTGCACGCGCACATTTTCAATATCCTGAACTGTAAATTGCTCGTGTACTTCACACCGACCATGCCAGCCGATCATTTCGTATTCAAGACCGGGTTTCGGATCGGAAAAGCCCGTTATGGTGGGAAAGATAATGCGTTTGTCGGTCTCTTGCGCCACATTGGCGGCTAAGTATTCGTCGGGCAAAAAGATAATAGTGTCAGAATTGAGCGATTCGACGACCTTGTGGGCATTGCCCGATGTGCAGCAAATATCGCACTCGGCTTTGACATCGGCATAGGTGTTGATATACGTGACAATGGGAACGCCTGGATATTGTTCGCGCAGATTGCGAACATCTTCCGCGGTAATGCTCGCGGCCAGAGAACAGCCCGCAACGCGCGCGGGCAAGAGCACAGTTTTATCGGGATTGAGGATTTTTGCGGTCTCGGCCATAAAGCGGACGCCGCAAAAAACAATGGGATCGGCGTCGGTTTCTGCGGCTTTACGCGATAATTCGAGCGAATCGCCCACGACATCTGGCACCGAGTGATAAAGCGCCGGCTCCATGTAGTTATGCCCGAGGATAATCGCCCCGCGCTCTTTTTTAAGCTTGTTGATTTCGTAGGCCAATTCGGCTTTGTAGCGCAATTCGATATCGGGCACAATGCCCTCTAATCGCTCGGCCATCTGTCGATAGGTCTCTTCCAAAGTAGTAGCAGTCAGTGCCATAACAGTCAGCTCCTGTTGTGGGGGAGCAAACCCCCTGGGGGATTCGGATTTAGATAAAGATATAAAAAGACGGCCTTTGCTGCAAGGTTTCGGTTGTGACCCCTTGCAAGAAATATTACTTTTGGTTTTGCGATAGCTGGATACGGGATATGAAATTTGTAATTCGCGCGGGTGGTGTTGGCACGCGGCTATGGCCTTTGAGCCGCAAGAGCAAGCCCAAACAATTTCACGCTTTAACGGGTGAACACACGATGTTGCAGGAGGCGGTAAATCGCCTCCATTCGCTGGCAAAAATGGATAATCTTTTTGTATCTACCGGCGTTAAACTATTGCATAGTGTTCGAGAACAACTGCCCGAATTACCTACCGAAAACGCGATTGTAGAACCAACACTTCGCAACACAGGACCTGCAGTGGGGCTTGAGTGCGCCTTGTTGGAAGCCCGTTTTCCCGGGTGTACAATTGCGAGTTTGGGTTCTGATCACCATATTGGCAAGCCAGAGGAATTTTGTCGGTTGCTCAAAGTAGCAGAAGACGCGCTGGAGGATCGCGCCGAGACCCTGTTTGTACTCGGTGTAAAACCAACACGCTCAGACACGGGCTTTGGATATATACAAAAGGGCGATGTAATTGCGAAAGTGAACAACGAACCAGTTTATGCCGTAGAATCATTTAAAGAAAAACCCGATTCAGCGGCTGCAAAAGCATACCTGGAGAGCGGTCAATATCTGTGGAATAGCAATATGTTTGTGTGGAAAGCCAGAACAATGCTGGATCTTTTTGCAAAATTTGAACCCGAGATGTATGCCCTGCTCGAACAAATTGGCACTGCTGTCAAAGTGGGACGAGAAGCAGACGTCATTGCCTCGGTCTATCCTCAGATGAAAAACATCGCTATTGATCATGCGATCATCGAACGCGCGTCAGATATTGCGACCTTAGAAGCAGATATCGATTGGAGCGATATTGGCGCGTGGGGTGCTTTGACAGATGTCTTGCCCGTAGATGAAAATGGCAATGTACTGCATGGCAATGTATTATCGCTCAATGCAAAAAACACAACGGTTTATAGCAATAAAGACAAAGTAATCGCACTGGTCGATGTCGAGAATTTAATCGTAGTCGATACGGGCGATGCCCTGCTTATTGTACCCCGCGATGGCTCTCAGCGCGTAAAAGATGTGGTCGCGGCATTGGGCGAACGATACGTGTAATCTGGGACTCGATTTAAGTATAGAAAATGAAAACTGTGAAGGAGGTTTTGTGAAGATTCTAAAAAGTTTTTGTCTCGCGATATGTGTATTGTCTTCTAATATGGGCACTGCCGATGCGGCATTTATCGACGGCGTAAACCTGGGTGGGGGCTTTATGTGGAACGACAGTATTCGCCAGCGTTTTGATTCAGCCGGCGGGATTGCCCTGCACACCTCTGTCCATGTCAACCTGCCTGGACCATTCATATTCGCGCCGTTTTACGACATAAGTTTTGCCAGCCCGATGATGCATACCCTGGGCACGAGTCTCAATTATGCGATTGGCATGCGTGACGTTGAAACCCACAAGCTGTTTTTTGGGCCGAGTATTGGACTTGTACTATCGGATGGTACTTCTGGTCGTTTTATAGGTGGGGAATTGGGATACAAATTTCCAATAGGTGAAAAACTCGGGCTATTTGCCAGGATCAAATTTGTCGAAGATCAAAATGATGTTGTCAGTGGATTTTCCGGACACATCGGCGCGACATTCAAACTCTTTTAGCAAATCACTTTACCAAACATCCTGCCGGTCCAACTCATTGTGTAGCAACACAATACACTGAGAAGCAAACAACATTCTGGGACCCACGCAAATCGGTTTGGCACCGAGGCGGCGCAAATACTTAGCCGTTTTTTTTGGCATTGTGAGATGGTCTGAAAAAACAAACGTCACATCCTGAGGAAATGTCACCGTGCGAATATCAGCACCCCTGCGCTCGAGTACATAGAGCGATTCCGTGCGATCTTGCACAACGCGTTCAAATCCCTTTTTCGCCACAAAAAGACCGTTATCAACCTGTCGCTCTTCGCCCAATGACAAACCTTTGCCAGCAGATAGTGCTTTTTGCACCACTCCTGCCAAAGTGCGTTCATCAAACCCACCCAAATAGGTTAGATGATCGCTTTCAAAGCGCACGGTTTTCGGCGGGTCCGAAGGCCCATCAAAGACGAGATGTACAACAGTATCGGTTCGTATATTTTGAGAATAAAAAAGCGCGTTAGCCAAACAATGCGCCACAATCTCCAATCGTCCAACCTTGCACAGGTCATCCAGTGAAAAATCGGGGGTGGTCGGGCCTTTGCGAGCGCGAAGAATAAAATTTCTCATAAGGAGCAAGTTATGAAACGCTGGGTGATCGCAATGCTGATCCTCACAGCTCAGGTCAGCGCGGAAAACAAAAACAAAATGTCAACAGGAGATAGTAAAACCGATGAAATAATGGTCGAAATTCAAAAAAATGCCAGAGAAATCGCCACCTGTAAGGCCGAACAAACGACCGTCATTCGCGTTATGGATCAAGAACTGACGCTCAATGCCAGCGCAACCTTTAAGCGCCCCAATCTGATGCGTCTCGATACTGTGCAAGATCAAGTAATTATTTCACAACGCCTGTCTGATGGCGGATTGATGTGGACCTATGACCGCGAAGAAAAAATCGTCTCCAAAGTGAACCTGGGGCGCGTCTATCGCATCACCAACCTCGAAGCCGATGCAGACCAGGCCGATCCCTTGCGTCCCTTTAGAGGTCTGGAATGGACGAGCATTCGCTACACCGCAGACGAAATATTTGAAGAGCACCCCCACCGCGTCTTTGAAGCCAAAGCCAAAGTCAATCTCTTACATGCACAACTGCCTAACCCCCCTGTCAAAGCACAATTGCTCGTCAATCCCAAAGATGGCCTGTTGCGCCGAGTTGGCCTTTTTGATGCCGAAAACAATGAGATCATCACGCAGACCTTTCACAATTTGACCATCAACCCAGACTTGAAAGACAAATGGTTTGAATTTATCGTGCCCTCGGGTGCCCACGTCATCGACGCTACCGCCGACGCGATACAAGCCCTCAAGACGGTAAACCAGTAGGAGGGAAATCCCTTTCCCGACTTTTCCAGTGAAAAAACTCATGACAACAACGCATTGGCGCATCGCCCTGTTTTGCTGGCTACTCTTAATTTTTTTTGGTTCAAGTGGCTTGCTATCGTTCGAGAATACCGAAAAATTTTTCTTTTTTAGTGAACGAATACACCATGCCGTACGCAAATTCGCACACATAGCAGAATATGCTATTCTGACCTATTTGTGTTTTCGGTCTCTATGGACAAACCAGTTCAACCGATTTACTTCCTGTGTATTGTGGAGCATCCTGATATCCATTCTCTATGCGATATTGGACGAATACCACCAATCCTTTGTACCCAGTCGCACCGGCACCTGGACCGATGTGGTGTGGGATGGCACAGGTGTCGCAATCATAATCCTATTATTGTGGTATGCGAAACACAGGGAAAACGGCAAAATCAGACAGTAGATATTATAATTTAACAGGAAACCTACCATGGCCAAATCTGGAAAAATTGAAAAACCCAACATCCTCTTCATCCTCGCCGACGACATGGGCTGGGGTGACGTCAGCTATCACGGCTCACACATTCGCACGCCCAACATCGACCGCCTTGCGACCACGGGGGTCGAACTCGACCAGCACTACGTCTGTCCCATGTGTACCCCAACCCGCACCTGCCTGCTAACGGGCCGCCATCCCGGTCGTTTTGGACGCCACGCCACCGTCCCATCCAATGCCCCCGTCCTCCCAGATGGCTATGAAACACTGGCCTCCTCCTTCCGCAATGCAGGCTATGAAACCGGCCTCTTTGGAAAATGGCATCTGGGATCTTCTCCCGAATACGGTCCTAACCAATTTGGTTTCAATACCAGTTATGGAAGCCTTGCCGGCGGCGTTGACCCGTATAACCATCGCTACAAATCAGGTCCTTACAGCGTCACCTGGCACCGCAATGGCGAACTCATCGAAGAGCGCGGTCACGTCACCGACCTCATCGCTCGTGAAGCCACCCAGTGGATCGAAGCGCAAACAGGCCCCTGGTTTTGCTATGTCCCTTTCACCGCTGTTCACACCCCCATCAAAGCTCCGCAACACTGGATAGACCGCTATTCAGACCGACGCTACGATCCCGACGACAACAAAGACCGCTCATTCAAAACCTATGCCGCCTACGCCAGCCAGATGGATCACGCCATCGGCCAACTCGTCGAAACCCTTGCCCGCACCTGCCAGCGCGAAAACACCATCATCATCTTCTCATCGGACAACGGCGCCATCCCTGCTGGCCCACTTCACGACACGGACAAATACCCGGGCCGCCACGAAGAAATGCCGCGCCTGGGCTGCAATTTGCCCCTACGAGGTCAAAAATCTCAACTCTACGAAGGCGGTATCCGCACCCCTTCTCTGATCAATTGGCCTTTTCATCTGCAACCCGGCAAATGCTTTCACCCCCTGCACATAACCGATTGGATGCCAACCCTGACCAATCTCATCGGGTACACGCCCAACAGCGATCCCCAATGGGATGGTCAGGACATCTGGCCCCTGCTCACAGGCGACATCGCCATACCCAAAGAACGGTCTATCTTCTGGAACTTTAAAGGATCATCCTTTGGCATGCGAACGGGCAATTGGAAATTGATCTACGAAGAAGGCCAAACCCCCGAAGAAACCAAACTCTTTCACATCGGTTCCGATCCTTACGAAACGACAAATATAACAACCACACAAGCCGACCGCGTGCATCAAATGCTCGAACAAATAACCGATGAGAGAAAACGCGACAACAGTTCAATAAGGAATTAAAAGGAGATCTTATGTCCTATCGCAACGTCCTCTTACTCATTGCCGACGATTGGAGTCCCATAGCCGGATGTTATGGCAATAATGTCATCAAAATGCCCAGCGTAGATGCACTTGCCGCGCGAGGCACCTTATTTAAGCACGCCTTTTGCACCACCCCATCGTGTGCAGCCAGTCGCGCCAACCTGCTCACCGGTCACTACAGCCACACGCACGGGCAATACGGCCACTCGCACAGCATCCACAATTTCCACACGCAACTCAACATGCCGTCAATTCCCAAAACCCTACAATCCGCCGGATTCACAACCGGCGTTGTCGGCAAACTCCACGTACAACCCGAATCTGTCTATCCCTGGAACTACGAAACCGGTGGTGGGCGCAATGTGCGCGGTATTGCAGACAACATCTCAAAATTCTTTGAAACCATTGACAGCGACCAGCCATTCTATCTACACGTCGGTTATTCCGATCCCCACCGTGACTTCGGCAACAAACAAACCTATCCCGGCGTTCCCGAAGTCACGTATTCTCCCGAAGAAGTCATCGTTCCCGATTTTCTGCCCGACCATCCAGATGTTCGACGAGAATTTGCCGAATACTACCAATCCGTCTCTCGCCTCGACACCGGCATAGGCATGGCCGTGCAGGCACTTCAAGACGCTGGCCGGGCCGATGACACCATGATCATCGTCATGAGCGACCACGGCATGCCCTTTCCCGGCGGCAAAGCCTCTTCTTTTGACACGGGCCATCACTGCCCACTCATCATTGCGCGTCCAAATGCCGAAGCCGTTGTCAGCGACGCCCTCGTCAACTGGAACAACATCGCCCCCACCGTCTTTGAATGGTGCGGCGTTGCCCCCCCTGAAGGTTTGCCCGAAAAATCCCTCGTCCCCATCCTCGACCAGGCACATCCCGAGGGATTTGACGAAACCTTCTTTTCCCACACCTTCCACGAGGTCACCAACTACTATCCCTACCGCGTTCTGCGCGGTCGCAAATACAAATACGTGCGCAATCTCTATCCCGAAATCACCACCCCTTTGCCCAGTGACCTGTGGGCCTCGCCCACCTGGCAGGCCATTCGCAAAGAAAATTTGGAAATGGGCAAACGCCGCACGGAAAAATTTCTGCACCAGGATGCCGAAGCCCTTTTCGATATCGAAAACGATCCCATGGAATCCACCAACATCATCGACGATCCCGCGATTCGTGACATAGCCGAAGCCATGCGACAAAAGGTTCGCACCTTCCGAAAAGAAACCCGAGATCCCTGGTGCCTGGCGTCCTACCACGCGGGCGAACCGGGTATGGCACCTGTCGTGACGTGATCGCCCCTTCACACAGCCAAAAGAACCCCCGCCAGGGTCATTCCAAGCGGGGGTTTCTTTTTTTTAATCAGAGATTGGGTAGGCAAAGGAAGGATCATTTTAATGTCCTTAGACGCAATACCATCAACCTGAACTATTATAGCAATTTCAAGTGCGCGAGAATTTCTTCCTGTTCAACTAAATCAAACTGAATGGTCAAGTGCTCGTCTCACTTCAACATCTGATTACACCGCTTCCGTGTCTTTTCGGACGCCTTCCAGTAAGTCTGCTGCAAGATAATAATCCTCTACATCTTCAAGGCCGCGTTTAATAATCTCCCCGAGAAAGAAAGCCTTGGTTCGCCCTGTTTTCGACACCAGGAAATCAATTCGTTGCTCAGCTTCGGGAGACAGATGAATTGTACTCGCCATGTTATTGCCTCCATTTATATGAGGGGTGTGCATAAATTCATGCCCACACCGCCTTGATGTGTGAAATAGCTCGTATAGGCAATCCCCATACGCTATTCATAATCGTCGCCAATCACAGGCTTGAAACCCAAGCCCTAAATACTCCACTAAAACGGGGAATTCTATTTCCCTTTCACAGTAGTTTGGCTTCCTTCCAAATATCAAAGCCCGCCCATCTCGCACACAATATCAAACTCCCCCTTTGTCACCGGCTGAATTGACAACCGCTGCCCGCGCTGAACCACCTTCATATCTTTGAGCTTGGGATTGCTCTTGAGGTCTTGCAGACTGACATAAGGCTCAAATGCTTTTGACCATTGCACATCAAAAGAAAACCAGCGTGGATCTTCTTTGGAGGACTTCTCGTCGTAGTACTCATGCTGCGCATCAAATTGAGAGGGATCGGGATACCCCGCACGCACAATATTGGTAATACCAGCAATACCGGGATTTTTACAATTCGACTGATAGAAAAGCGCCTGATCGCCTTTTTGCATTTCGTCGCGGATAAAATTGCGCGCCTGATAATTGCGCACACCTCGCCAGTACCCAATCCCACTGGGCCGATTGCTCAACTCTTCAAAAGAGCACACATCGTATTCGCACTTTACAAGCCAGTATTTTGGGGCCATAGCATCCTCACATTTATTGTGCGGCGTCTTTCCATCTATGATAATTTGGCGACAGGCTCAGCGCGCCATCTAATTGCGGCACGAGTTCGCCATTTTGCCCCCTCGGATCGCCCCGATTTTCATTCACCTCTGCCAATCGCCTGCGCCACATTGCAATACGCGCTTCATAAGCCGGGTCTCTGGACAATTCGCAGCATTCCAACGGATCGTCATCCAGATTAAAAAACTGTTCTTTTCCCGTGTGATGAAACCAGATATACTTTTCATGCCCATCGGTGACATATTGCATCCCGTGTTCTCTTGTATAACACGTCGTATGCTCGCCCTGCACAAACGCACGCCATCCCCCATCATCTCCCCGCGCAATATCCAGAAGAGACCGTCCATCTACAGATGCCGGTATATCGACCCCGGCAGCATCGAGCAATGTGGGCATCACATCGCGCAACTCCACCGGATGATCATACTTCTCCCCTCGCGCCACATCGCGCCAGGTATCCGGATATTTCACAATAAACGGAATGCGCGCAGACCCTTCGTAAGCGTAAGTCTTTCGCCAGTGGTGATGATCGCCCATCATATCGCCGTGATCAGATGTAAAAATAATCAGGGTATTGCGGTATGTATGCGGATCGTGGCGGCGCAACTCGTACAACACGCGTCCAATCTGGTGATCGATAAACGTGATATTGCCGTAATATCCCGCGCGTCCCTTGTGCGTTTCGGCATCGGAACGATGCGAACGCGGCGCATTGACATCTGCGATCTTTTTGTCAAACTCTGCCGCCCAGTCTCCCACAGCGGCTTTGGGGATATTGTCATTATTGATATACATATCCCAATACGCCTGGGGCGCATCATAAGGCGAATGGGGACGCGAAAATGAAAGCCACATAAAAAACGGTTTGGTCGGATCGCGCTGCTGCAAAAATTTAATCCCCTCACTCGCCGTCCAGTGCGTCGGATGCAAATGCTCGGGCAGATGGCTGGGACGCGCCATCCATGAATTCCAATCGATACTGTGATCCCGATACCCGTAAGCACCTTCTTTGTGCTGATCAAAAAACAGGTGATAATCGCTGATGAAATTGCCTACTCGCCGTCCACTTTCATCCAGCATCATGTGGTGAAAACCGTATAGCCTGCGCTGCGGGGCATGGTGCATCTTGCCCACGGCCTGCGTGTGATATCCCGCCGCTGCAAGTTCTCCCGGCAATGTCGCCGGATATTCCAGCGGATCCCCCCCCGTCATTGTCAATCGCCCGTGATTCCATTGATCCATACCCGTGAGAATCCCCGCGCGTGCAGGCGTACACGACGGCACCGATGTATATGCGTGGGGGAAATGCGCCCCTTGCTCGGCCAATTCATCGAGATATGGCGTCTCCAGCGCCGGATGTCCATCACACCCGAGGCAATCACCACGCTGTTGATCTGTTGTAATCAACAACAAATTTGGTCGCTCTGACATTTTTTTCCTCTCACCTTGCCCACACCGATTTCAACAACCGCACCCAATTCCCCGACAACACCTTCTGAATATCTTCTTGTGAATATCCGCGCCGTTCAAAAATGGGCACCAGATTTTGCAAATCGGCAATTGTATTTAAGTCTCGCGGCGATTGTTCTTGACCAAATCCCCCATCGAGATCGGTCCCAATACCAGAATGATTCGCATTGCCAGCAAGCTGACACACATGATCGATGTGATCGACCACTGTCTCGAGCGTTGCCTTTGTGGTCTGCTCATAACACGGCACAGCGCGCGTCCACTCAGGATCGAGCATCCACGCATCAAAAGCCGCACCAATAACCCCGCCGCGTTCTACAATTGCGAGGATCATATCATCTGTCAACTGTCTCTGCCCCGGCGTCAGTGACCGACAATTGTGATGGCTTGCAGCCACCGGCCCGTCGTAATAATCGAGAATTTCCCAGAATGCCTGATCAGTCGTATGTGTCAAATCCACAATAATTCCCGCGGCTTTGAGCGCGTCGAGCAATGGCCTGCCCCGCTCCAGCAATCCCCCCTCCGTCCCTGTTCCATGACAATAAGAACTTACGCCATAATGCGAAATACTCACCATTTTCAAGCCCAGATCGCGCCATTCGGACACCTGATCGGGATCGAGAATCGGATCCGCGCTTTCCATCGCCAGCACCAACCCGATAGGAGTATCTGCCGAAGGCCGTGCCCACGCCGCAACGCATTCATCCAAATCCTCAATCGTATGAATCTGCCGGATAATCCCCCGCCGTTCCATCGCCTTATAAAAGGCGTAATGCCCCATCCCGATACCATAACACTGCGTCTGATCCCACATCCCTGTGCGCGTCCAGCGATCATTGGAATCAATACGCGACATCACCGTGCCAAACACAATCCCCACGCGACCCTTGTGCAACTCGGGAAAAGTAGTCGTACACGACCCAAAACTGCGCGTAGTCGGTTCCGAATCGTGTACCCGCACAGTTGCTGCAGGTTGCGTGAGATCGCGGTTGACCTGAATGGCGCAAAAGGCGAGGTCTAAGTGGCTATCGACGATAAAGCAGGTATGATCGGACATGTCATTCCCAAGCAGAGGTAAAAAATCGAACCAAATTCCCATGCGCAAATCCCTTCACATCGTCTTCTCCATAGCCGTGATCGCGCATGAGACTTAAAAAACGCTGCAAATCGTCAATCGTATGATAATCTGTGGGCGAAAGCTCCAGCCCAAATCCACCATCCAGATCCGTGCCATAAGCCACGTGATCTGTACTGCCTGTAAGTTCGCAGATGTGATCGATGTGTTCGAGCACCGCCTTCATCGGTCGGGTTGCCGTGGTATAATGCGTACGCGGATCGCCCCAATTCCACGCAGGAGACAGCATCTGCTCGGCAAAAACCATTCCGATTACGCCACCTCGATCAGTAATCGCACGGATCATGTCGTCTGACAAATGCCGCTGTCCCGGCACCAATGCGCGACAATTGCAATGACTGGCATGTACTGACCCCTTCCAATAATCGAGAATATGCCAAAAGGTGAGGTCTGCCGCATGGGTCAGATCCAGCGCAATATCCGTCTCAGATAACGCGTCCATCAGCGCGTAAGCCGGTGGATATAACCCGCCCACCGTACCCGTACCGTGCCCATACGTATTGGCACCAAAATGTGTCAAAGATACCGAGCGCAGTCCCGCCTCATACCATTCGCCTACTTGATCGGGACCCAGGATCGGATCGGCGCTTTCCATCGACAAAATAAGCCCCACGGGTGTATTGTCCGATGGATTTTCCCAGTCGGCAACACAGGCATTGAGATCTGCAACAGACTTGATAAACCGAATTTCTCCACACCGTTCCAACGCCCGATAATACGCCAGATGAGATTGCCCTCGCGCATAAGCCACATCCTGTGTGCGCACCGCATTGTGTGTATTATCCTGTGGATTTTGCACGCGACACATAATGGTCGAAAGCATAATCCCCACGCGCCCTTTGCGCATCTCGGGCAAACAAACAGTTGGCGTAAACCGCTTGGGCTGTGGTCCCCGTCGCTGTTCCAGCGAATCCGGATGTGCCGATAATCCCCCCACCAGACTGTCTTCGCGATCGCGCAACACATATACAGACTGCGTGAGATCTCGGCGATAAAATAGCGCGTTAAACGCCATATCGAGATGCCCATCAATAATCAAATATTCGCGCATATCCAATATTCCAATTCAAAGGTTTGCTCGCTCGTACGTAACGTAGCACGCAAACTGCTCAAGAGCAAGCACAATAAAAACCCCATCCAATAGGATGAGGTTTTGTTGTAGCGCGAAAAGTGTGCCGTGAACAAATGGCTTTCAATCCGCGACTTTATTTTGTCATATCTTCAATTTCGTCACGCACGCGCTTGCGCCATTCGCGGTCGGCATCGGACTCTTTTTTCTTTTCCACCCGCCTCTGTCTATACGGCTTACTCACGGGCTTGTCTTCGATCACTTCAATAAACGGACCATCTTTGCGATTCCGACGTTTCCAATACCGAACAAATACCCAACACAGATAAATCATTGTAGCGATGAAAATCAACAACTGTAGGGTCATGTAAGCCTCCATTTGCACGATTATCTCACTTTTTAAAATATCATAAATAATAAGCCGCGTCAAGCGGTGAATTGTCCCAATTTGAGACATTTTTCTATCTGAAAATAGGTACTTCTTTCCTTATTGTCTCACTCAGTAAATTCTCTTAACTTTTTTATATGCAACAGGCCCGAACCGCGCGAATCCAAAGGAATGATACATGTCCCCACTCCACTTAGCCAAAACTTGCGAACTCCACGTCCACCCCGGCGGATGCTTAACCGCTGAAGACCTCATAGAACTCGGCAGAGACTTTTACGAAGACATTGACTGGACGCTTTTTACAGACACCTATGAAAAAGCTTATGGTATTCGCCCGGATCCCATTGCGCTCTATCGCGATGCCATATCCAATCCAACCACGGGACTTACCGAATTTAAAGAACACTACATCTACACCGAAAAAGACGGGGGCGACTTCGGTCGGTTTAAAGCTAAATTCAACTTCATCACCAGTCTTTTGAAACACCCGCCCAAAAGACAGGATCTCATAATAAAAATGATTTCCAGCGCACAAGACCGACATCGCAAAGAAGGCATCACCTTCGTCGAATACCGATGTGGATGCAGCGACGAAACGCGAGATACATTCATCAACTTTCATCGCACCCAGGCTCAAATCCTCTCAAATGCATCGCAAAACAACACAACCGCGCGTTATATCATCAGCCTGCGCCGCTGGACCGCACAACAAGACTACGAATGGGTGCAAGAGCTCCTGAACGAAAACCCCGAACTCATCCCCACCATCGTCGGCATTGACTTTGCCGATATCGAAGAGGGCTATCCCCCTAAAGACAACCGCGCACTCTTCCAACGCCTGCACAAAGATAACCAACAACACCCCGAACGCGCCCTCGAAATCACCTATCATGTGGGCGAAAGCTATTTTGACAAATCGCTCGAAAGCGCGATACGCTGGTGTCATGAAGCCGCCGAAATGGGTGTCAGGCGATTGGGCCATGCCATAGCGCTCGGCCTTGACCCGTCAGTGGCGATTGAACGCCGCCCCGATGCACATGCGAAAGAACGGGTCAGCGAACGCCTCGACCAGATCGCCTATGATCTCATGCACGCCTCAGAGCTTTCGGCTTTCGATATCGAAATAAATACCAGCGCACTCCAAACCGAACGACAAACCCTGAAAAATCGAGCACCCGACGAAATAGTCGAGCGCCCTTATAATCCCCAACGCCTCGAAGAAATCCGCAACCGCCAGCAATTTGCTCTCAACCGCCTCACACAACTCGGCACAGTCATCGAAACGTGCCCCACCTCCAATCTCCGCATCGGCGGCGTGCCCGATCCTGCTCATCACCCCATCCACACATTCCTCAAATCAAACGTCAACCTCGTCATCGGCGCGGACGACCCCGGCATCTTCGACAGCCCACTCGCCAGCGAAATCGACTGGGCAATCACCCACACCAACTGGACACTCGAAGCCCTGGAAAAGCGCCTCGGTGATCCACGCAGATTTCAACTGGGCAGCCTGCGCCTTTCATGAAATCACATCACCTGCCCATAGAGATTGTAGAAATACTTTCCAGGGCACAATGCGAATTGGGCCAACAACGCGTTCCGTCGTTTCATTACAAACAACTATAGCTTTCCTGGGTCCGAATTCATCGATAAATGCATGCATAGGTCGAAGAACCTTGTTATCTACCCGGCTTGTACCTTTTGCCTCAATTGCCACCTCGCCATTGCCCAGTACAAAATCAACCTCCACCCCCGACTTCGTGCGCCAAAAATGAACATCGTAATGCAACGCACAATAAGAAGCGTGTGCCATCAACTCAGTAAAAATAAAATGCTCAAACGCTTTGCCAAAAATCATGCCCTGGGCATCCTCCAAATGCCGTTTCGCAAGCGTACCGGCCACACCCACATCAAACAAATAAAACTTAGATGCCCTGGAAATAACCTGCCTGCTTTGCCGTCTCTTAAAAGGTTCAACTATTCTGCCCAAAAGCGTATCGACGAGAATTTGATAATACTCTTTCACAGTCTTGGAACTCACGCCACACTCTCGGGCAATATTGGAAAAATTAGTCAACTCGCCGTGAGAGTATCCCATCGCATCAAAAAATCTGGAAAATGCTGGAATATTGCGCGTCAATCCCTCGTCAAAAACTTCTTCTTTTAAGTAATCTTGCACATACGCGTTCAGAGAACGACGATATTGCGTGCTGGCAAAATGATCGGGAATCAGACCGCGATTCAAAATCCTCAAGAGATCCATATCACCGTCATGCAACTCATCTGTCACCAATGGAAACATTTCATATCGCCAGGCGCGTCCACCGAGCAAATTGGCCCGTCCCCGCTTGAGCTTTCGCGCACTGGAGCCACATAAAATAAAACGCAGTCCCTTATTTTCTATCAGCCAATGCACCTCATCCAACAGAAGCGGCACGCGCTGCACCTCATCAAGGATAATCGGATGCTCCAATAATGCTTCGGATTGCGCGAGAATTTGCTCGCGCAACATGGCTGGCCGCCGGTTAAAATCCAGCATTAAATCCGTCTTTAGAAAATCATAGACCAGGCCGTTGGGAAACATCTGTTTGAGATATGTGGATTTACCCGTTTTTCGCGGTCCCCACAAAAAAGCCGACTGTCGATCGGGCAAATCGATCCTTAAACGCCGAGAATAGTGTACCATTTTGAACTTTCCTCCAAATTAGTTGAACTATTTTGGAATTTACTTCAAAATAGTTTAATGTCAAGGCATAGATTATTTATATCCAAACTGTCCGGAAACGGACACTACTGTATCATTATCGGACACTTTTGTGGAGATGTCAAATTCCTGTTTTCACTTAACCTATTGAAAAATATACACAAATGATTTTTGGCACGGTTATTGCTCTAATGTTTTAATGTGAAAAAATAACGCTTGATCGTCTATCTTATTTTTTACAGGAGGAGCCATGTTCAAAAACCACATCACCGTCGCCATCCGCACACTCTTGCGTCACAAAGTCTATTCTTTTGTCAACATCTCTGGACTCGCCGTTGGTATTGCGTGCTGTATGTTGATCATGCTCTTTGTACAAGACGAACTGAGCTACGATCAATTTCACAAAAATGCCAATCAAATCTATCGCGTTTTGTGGAACGCCCGATACGGCGACAACGAATGGACCATTCCCATTGTATCGGTACCCATATCTGAAACCCTGAAAGAACGATTTCCACAGGTAGCCCATAGCACGCGATTGAGACGGGGAAGTCAAACCATCCGTCGAGAATCGAATTATGTCATCGAGAAAAATTTCTACTACACGGAAAGCAGCTTTTTCGATGTCTTTACCGTCCCCTTCATTGCAGGAGATCCCACAACAGCACTCAATGCGCCCAACGCAGTCATCCTCACCGAACAAAGCGCGCAACGTTACTTTCCCAATCGCGACCCAATGGGACAAACCCTTGAACTTAGCGATGGCAAATCGTTTCAAGTCACGGGCGTGGTCAAAGCATTCCCACCCCAGTCCCACTTTCACTTCGACTTTCTCGCACCCCTCAAAACCCTTCCCATTATCGAGCGCAGAAAATCAGACTGGGGCTCGGCCACTGTTTATACGTACCTCATGTTAAAAGACGGAGCATCTGCCTCTGAATTGCAAACCAAATTTACAGCTTATGTTCGCGAACACATCTTGAGCAAAAGATCTTCTCAGCCCGGCGACTACACCAACTACCTCATCCAACCCCTCACAGACATCCATCTACATTCGAACCTCAGATACGAAATCACTGCAAACAGCAACATCATGCATGTCTATATCTTTTCACTCATCGCAATTTTTGTCCTGCTACTCGCCTGCATTAACTTCGTCAACCTCTCCACAGCGCGTTCATCAACCCGCGCCCGCGAAGTCGGCGTTCGAAAAGTCCTCGGCTCTCACCGCTCGCAACTCATTCGCCAATTCTTCTCCGAATCCACCATCTACGTCGCCTTCTCAAGTCTTTTGGCGATTGGTATATGCGAATTGGGACTGCCACTCCTCAACAGCCTCGCCAACAAACACCTCACAATGGGCAGCCTGATCGCGCCCCAAGTGCTGATTGGATTATTTGCCTTCATCATCGTCGTCGGCCTCCTATCCGGCCTGTATCCAGCACTTTACCTCTCCTCATTCTGGCCTATTACAGCGCTCAAAGGACACATCACATCGGGCAAAAACTATCTTCGCAATGGACTGGTCGTCCTGCAATTTTGCATTTCCATCAGTCTATTGGTCGGCACACTCGTCGTTCTCAACCAGCTTCATTTCGCACAAAATAAACACCTCGGATTTGACAGAGAACACGTCCTTATTCTCCAGGGGATACCGCGTACCCTGACCTCCCCCAGACAAGCCCTGACATTCAGAGACCAATTCGAAACACTGCCGCAGGTGGCTACAGCCTCACTCAATACAGGCGTACCAGGGCACGATTTTGATTCCATGCGCTTCAGGCCCGAACAACCGGCAAATTATAAAGAAACATCCCTCACATACACAGTAGTAGATGAAAAATATGTCGAGGCACTGAATCTAAAAATTGTAGAAGGCCGCAACTTTGCCCCCGCAGAACACGCAACAGATGTCTCTGCATTTCTCGTCAACCAATCTGCTGTAAAAGCACTGGGGTGGCAAACCGCACTCGGGAAAAAACTCAGCATAGGCAGTAGAATGGGTAGAAGCGAAGGCCCAATTATCGGTGTGGTATCCGATTTCCACATCGGCTCACTCAAGCAGGAAATCAAACCACTTGTATTGCCCTACCTGCACAGATTTCCAATGTACATTGCCATTCGCCTCCACCCCGGCAATGTCGCAGAAGCTATTTCTGCGGTTGAAGGGATCTGGAAAAAATTCGCTCCAAATCAGCCGTTTAGCTACACATTCTTAGACCAAGATTATGCCAGGCTCTACAACCGAGAGCAACAAATGTCCCACATCTTCCAAATCTTTTCTGGCCTCGCCATCCTCATCGCTTGTCTCGGTCTCTTCGGTCTGGTTGCATTCACCACCCAACAGCGCACCAAAGAAATCGGCATTCGCAAAATTCTCGGAGCCTCTGTCTCGAACATTTTATACTTGCTCTCCAAAGACTTTCTCAAACTCGTCCTCATCGCCAATCTTATCGCCTGGCCAATTGCGTACTACGCGATGAACCAGTGGCTACAGAGCTTCGCTTACCGAATTGATCTGGGCATCAGTACATTTATCTTGAGCGGCCTCATCGCCTTGCTCATCGCGCTACTAACCGTCAGCTATCAAGCCATCAAAGCTGCACGAGCAAATCCCGTGGAAGCATTGCGGTATGAGTAATGACGTAAAAGGTGAGACGCAAAAGGTGAGAGGACTACCCAACCAGCCCCTAGCCCCCAACCTCCAGCCCCAATTCACGCGCTTGACATACTGTGTTCAAAACCGTATTTTTCGCGTTAAAAGGAGAACGCTGTGTTTGAATCCAGTATGAAAACATTTTACGATACCCACGGCTATCTCGTCGTAAAAAACCTCTTTGCAAAAGAAGAACTCGCCGACGTAATTCAGCGCACCGACGAGATTGTAGCCAACCCGGATCGAGCACCTGAGGGCATCTCAATTGGCCATGAAGGCAATACCGTAACAGATAAATCAAATCCAGAAGCGCGAAATCAAAGTGTACGCGTTCTCGCATTTGTCGTGCGCTTTGACCCCGCCTATCGCCCCATTGCCAGACATCCCAAATTACTCGCACTCGTGCGCGGCTTAATCGGACCGCGCATTCGCGTTTTTCGCGATCAGATGCTGCTCAAACCGCCGGGCGGTCAGGCCAAACCGCCGCACCAGGACCAGAGCTATTTTCGCGTACAACCTACCAATGGTCTCGTCACCGCCTGGATTGCCTTAGACGACGCCACAGATACCAATGGCTGTATGCGTTATGTACCCAGTTCACACAGACACGGCATCTTTGACATCACCCATGATCCAGACCGCCCCGTGCATCACATCCCCGATACAAAAAATATCGATCTCCCCGAATCCGTCGCCTGTCCTGTGCCAGCAGGATCTGTCATTTTTCACCACGGTTGCACCCTGCACTACAGCGAAATAAACCGCACAAAGACATGGCGCAAAGCACTCATCCTCCACTACGCCACATCTGATTCTCGCTCCGAACGCGAACAACTCAACAATGAAATCTCCCTTGAAATTGATTGAATAATAATCGCGTTTCGCCTTTTTTTATTTGGAACATATTGTATCTTTGTAAGCGAAACCCCGATCCTACATCCTCGACCTGGAGACCACCATGCGTCTGATCTGTCTCATCCTTCTGCTCCTATCCGCAGCCCCGGTTTATGCAAACGAGTATCACCGTGCGGCCGTAGATTCCATTCCCTCAAAAATTCCCGACCGCATTGTACTCAACTGGTCGGGAGACCCCACCACCACAGCATCAATCACCTGGCGCACCGATACGAGCATCACACAAGCCGAAGGACAGATCGCAGAAGCCAACGCCTCGGCCAATTTTACCACATGGGCCAGGAGCGAAACAGCGCGCACTGAAAAATGGGAACACAATAAAAATACTGCCCATTTCCATTCGGTCACCTTCAAGGGCCTCAAACCCAATACCCTTTATGCATATCGCGTGGGCAGTGGCGCTATCTGGAGCTCCTGGTATCAATTTCGCACGGCCTCAGCCGAACCGGACGATTTTACTTTTATCTACTTTGGCGATGCACAAAACAATTTGCTCGCCCTTTGGGCACGCACCATCCGAACCGCTGTGCTCGACGCGCCCCATGCCGATTTTATCATCCACGCAGGCGACCTCGTCAACCGTGCCAACAGGGATAGCGAATGGCAGGAATGGTTTGAATCTGGTGACTGGATCCATGCAAAAATCCCCAGTATTTCTACGCCGGGGAATCACGAATACTATAAAAATGGGGTCAAACGCCGTCTATCTGTTCTATGGCGTCCGCATTTCACCTTGCCAGAAAATGGGCCAGAGGGCCTCCAGGAAACCACCTATTACACAGATTATCAGGGTGCGCGCATCATCTCACTCAATTCCAATGAACGCCGCGAAGAACAGGTACCCTGGTTGGAACAAGTGCTCGAAAACAATCCCAATAGATGGACCTTTATCACATTCCATCATCCCGTCTATTCAGCGTCTGAAGGCCGCGACAACAAAGACCTGCGCGAAGCCTGGAAACCCATCTTTGACAAATACGCCGTCGATCTGGTGCTCCAGGGTCACGACCATACGTATGCCAGAGGACACAATATCGGCAACGGCGTAACCGTGCGCGACACAACCAAAGGCACAGTTTATGTCGTATCGGTCAGCGGTCCCAAACAATACAAACTCAGAAAAGACCGCTGGATGACGCGCGGTGCGGAAAACACACAACTTTATCAAATCATCTCTGTCTCCGGCGACACGCTGCACTACCGCGCAATGACCGTTGTGGGTGAACTCTACGATGCTTTTGATCTGGTAAAACAGATGGGCAAACCCAACAAACTCATAGATCGCGCTCCCCAATCTCCCGAACGCCGTTGGGAAAATACCCTTGAAAAGAAAGACAAAGACGACAAAGTTTATTAATCAATTAGTGGTCTTTCAAAAATTCTCACCCAGAGAACATCATGCGTCTGATTTGTCTCATCCTTCTGCTCCTATCCACAGTCCCGGCTTATGCAAACGAGTATCATCGTGCTGCCGTAGATCCCACTCCATCACAAATTCCCGACCGCATTATACTCAACTGGTCGGAAGACCCCACCACCACAGCATCAATCACATGGCGCACCGATACGAGCATCACACAAGCCGAAGGTCAGATCGCAGAAGCCAATGCCTCTGCTAATTTTACCACATGGGCCAGGCGCGAAAACGCGCGCACAGAAAAATGGAAACACTATAGAAAAGTCGCCCATTTCCACTCGGTCACATTCAAGGGTCTCAAACCCAATACCCTTTATGCCTATCGCGTGGGCAGCGGCAAAATCTGGAGTTCCTGGTATCAATTTCGCACAGCCTCTGCCGAACCAGATGAATTCACCTTCATCTACCTTGGCGATGCACAAAACAATTTGCTCGCCCTTTGGGCACGCACCGTCCGAACCGCTGTGCTCGACGCGCCCCATGCCGATTTTATCATCCACGCAGGCGACCTCGTCGATTATCCCAACAAGGACAGCGATTGGCATGAATGGTTTGAATCTGGCGACTGGATCCATGCAAAAATCCCCAGCGTTCCTACACCGGGGAATAACGAATACTCTAACTATCAAGATGCGGACAAACGCCGCCTTTCTGTTCTATGGCGTCCGCAATTTACCCTGCCCGAAAATGGTCCCAAAGGCTTTGCGGAAACCACCTATTACACAGATTATCAGGGCGCGCGCATCATCTCGCTCAATTCCAATGAACGCCACAAAGAACAGGTCCCCTGGTTGAAACAAGTGCTCGAAAACAATCCCAATAAATGGACCTTTGTCACATTCCATCATCCCGTTTATTCCGCATCCTCTGGCCGCGCCAATAAAGACCAGCGCGAAGCGTGGAAACCCATCTTTGACAAATACGCCGTTGATCTGGTGCTCCAGGGTCACAACCATACGTATGCCAGAGGACACAATATCGGCAGCGGCGTAACCGTGCGCGACACAACCAAAGGCACAGTTTATGTCGTATCGGTCAGCGGTCCCAAACAATCCAGACTTAGAAAAGACCGCTGGATGACGCGCGGTGCAGAAAACACACAACTTTATCAGGTCATCAGTGTCTCGGGCGACACCCTGCAGTACCGCGCAATGACCGCTGTGGGTGAACTCTACGATGCTTTTGATCTGGTCAAACAGATAGGCAAACCCAACAAACTTATCGATCGCGCTCCTCAATCTCCCGAACGCCGATGGAAAAATACCCTTAAAAAGAAAAACAAAGACGACAAAGTTTTTTAATCAATTAGTGGTCTTTCAAAAATTCTCACCCAGAGAACTCCATGCGCCCGATTTGTCTCATCCTTCTGTTCCTATTCACAGTCCCGGCTTATGCAAACGAGTATCACCGTGCTGCCGTAGATCCCGCCCCTTCAAAAATCCCCGACCGCATTATACTCAACTGGTCGGGAGACCCCACCACCACGGCATCGGTCACATGGCGCACCGATACGAGCATCACACAAGCCGAAGGCCAGATCGCAGAAGCCAATGCCTCGGCCAATTTTACCACATGGGCCAAGAGCGAAACAGCGCGCACTGAAAAATGGAAACGCAATAGACGTGTCGCCCATTTCCACTCGGTCACCTTCAAGGGCCTCAAACCCAACACCCTCTATGCCTATCGCGTGGGCAGTGGCGACATCTGGAGTTCCTGGTATCAATTTCGTACAGCCTCAGTCGAACCGGATGAATTCACCTTCATTTACCTTGGCGATGCACAAAACAATTTGCTCGCCCTTTGGGCACGCACCATTCGAACCGCTGTGCTCGACGCGCCCCATGCCGATTTTATCATCCACGCAGGAGACCTCGTCAATCTTCCCAACAGCGACAGCGACTGGCATGAATGGTTTGAATCTGGCGACTGGATCCATGCAAAAATCCCCAGCATTCCCACGCCGGGGAATCACGAATACTCTAACTATCAAGATGCGAGCAAACGCCGTCTATCTGTTCTATGGCGTCCGCAATTCACCCTGCCCGAAAATGGTCCCAAGGGATTTGCAGAAACGACCTATTACACAGATTATCAGGGCGCGCGCATCATCTCGCTCAATTCCAATGAACGCCACAAAGAACAGGCTCCCTGGTTGGAACAAGTGCTCAAAAATAACCCCAATAGATGGACCTTTGTCACATTCCATCACCCCATCTTTTCGGCGGGAGGCCGCGCCAATAAAGACCAGCGCGAAGCCTGGAAACCTCTCTTTGACAAATACGCCGTCGATCTGGTACTTCAAGGACACAACCATACGTATGCCAGAGGACACAACATCGGCAGCGGCGTAACCGTGCGCGATACAACCAAAGGCACAGTTTACGTCGTATCGGTCAGCGGTCCCAAACAATACAAACTCAGAAAAGACCGCTGGATGACGCGCGGTGCGGAAAACACGCAGCTTTATCAAATCATCTCCGTCTCGGGCGATACCCTGCACTACCGCGCAATGACCGCTGTGGGTGAACTCTACGATGCTTTTGATCTGGTAAAACAGATGGGCAAACCCAACAAACTTATCGATCGCGCTCCTCAATCTCCCGAACGCCGATGGAAAAATACCCTTAAAAAGAAAGACAAAGACGACAAAGTTTTTTAACCAACGGTTGCATCTCCCGCTATATCCACTTCACATCCTTCATCCTCGCTGCGATAAATCCCATCCAAAATCGCCATCACCTGTAGCGACTGCTCTGCCGGTACGGGCGACGGTTTGCCCTCTGCAATCGCCTCGGCAAACATCATGCATTCCAGCGCGTGCGCTTCGGTCCTATTGCCCGTATTTTGCAATGCGTAGTTGTGGTGTTGCTGCGTCTTGTAATCCGAATAATAAATCTCACAATTGGGCAAGTGTGCCCCACCCTTCGTGCCATAAAGCCATATCTGCCGTTCTGCCGAGGGACCTTGATGCAATAGCCAGCTCGTCTCCAGAATAAGCGAAGCCCCATTTTCAAACCGCACAAAAGCCGCCGCAAAATCCTCTACATCAAATTCTTTGGGAATCGTACCACCACTGCGTCCCATCGTACTGAACGCACCCTCCTGCTGTGCCAACTCCGCCTTCGCCACACCTGTTACAGCCACGGGATTGGGATTGCCCATCAACCACAGAGTCAAATCCAAAACGTGAACACCAATATCAATACACGGCCCGCCACCACTGTGCCTTTTCATAATAAAACCCGGTCGCGCGGGCACCCCCGACCGCCGCAACATCCAGCATCGCGCATGATACACATTTCCCAAAACCCCGGTATCCAATTCCTTCTTCATCGCCAGAGAGGCACCTGCAAACCGCGACGATTGCGCGCACATCAACAACTTGCCCGACGAATCGCGTGCCGCAATCATATCTTTCACCAATTTGGGGCTGGGTGCCAGTGGTTTTTCACAAATCACGTGTTTACCCGCATCCAGAGCGCCAATAGATAGAGGCGCGTGATAATTATTTGGTGTACACACATCCACAATATCGATCTCTGGATCGGCAAACAAATCTTCAGGATTTACATACAGTTTTTTGATACCGTATTGTTCACCCCACGTATTCAACACATCTTCGCTAATATCGCTTCCAGCCACCAATTCGGCATGTTCAGAAGCTCGCCACCCCAGAATATGCGTCCGCGCAATACCTCCTACCCCGACAATACCCACCTTCAATTTATCTGCCATTTTGCCTCCTAAGTTAAGTTAGCGATTAACCCACCCAGCACCACAACGCCAGTAAATCTAACCACATAAATAACACAACGACCTGCACATTGTCAACGCAGACCGCCTTTCACTATCGGCGAGATTCAACACGCCACAACTGCTTGACGCCCTGTTCAGACCAACGTACATTGCCTATTCCTGCACAACACCGTCTTTCACCTTTTAATAACAGATATTGCCATGACCATACACGACCTCGACACACCCGCACTCACCATCGACCTCGATATTCTCGAAAAAAATATTCGAGAAACGCAAGAGGCCTGCGACAACTTCGACATTCCGCTGCGCGTACACACCAAAACGCACAAAATTCCCGAAATCGCCAAAATGCAACTCGCTGCGGGAGCCATTGGCATTGTCTGCCAAAAAGTGGGCGAAGCCGAAGTCATGGTTAAAGCGGGCATTCCCGACATTCTCATCCCCTATAATATTGTCGGTCCCATCAAAGTCAAACGCCTCGCCGAACTGTGTAAACGCGCCACCATGACCGTCGCCGTCGATTCGGAAATCACCGCGCGTGGCCTATCCGATGGGGCAACAGAAAACAACGCCACCATCAACATCCTCATCGAATGCGACACCGGTGGCAATCGCTGCGGCGTACAATCGCCCGAAGCCGCGCTTGAACTGGCGCGAAAAATCACAAACATGCCCGGCCTTCAGTTCCAGGGCATCATGACCTATCCCAGTCACGAACGCGCCAAAGCCTTCATCAACCAAACGCGCCACCTGCTCCAAAGCGCGGGCATCGCGCTCAACACCATCAGCGGGGGTGGCACGGGCACTGCCGAAGTTTCCAAAGCCATTGGCTGCACCGAAACCCGCATTGGTTCCTACGTCTTTGAAGGTCTGCGTCGTATCAACCGCGAACACAACCCGCCCAACCCCATCACCTGTGCCGAGCGCATGATTGTCACCATCGTCAGCACACCCACACCCGACCGCGTCATCATCGATGGCGGGCAAAAAACATTCACCAGTTATGCCCCCACACCTTATGGATACATCGTTGAACACCCCAATGCCAAAATTTATGGCATGTCTGTCGAACACGGTCACGTCGATGTCTCAGAGTGCAACCACACCTTCACCGTAGGCGAACGCCTCTCCGTCATCCCTCTGCACCAGGGCATGACCACCAACCTCCACGACGAAGTCTATGCCGTGCGAAATGGCAATGTAGAACATGTATGGAAAGTTGCCGGACGGGGAAAAGTACAATAAAAAAATAACACTTTGGAAAAAACCATGTCCAAACAACCACATAAATTATCCAGACGCACAGCAATCGCTGGCATTGGTATCAGTGGCATTGTACTTACACAGCACGCATTGTCTCAGGAGATCGCCGTGAACACAACAAGCAGTACAACCATAACTCGCTACGCCACCGTTCAAGCTATGAAATCCTCGCCCGAAACCCGCGAAGGTGAATGGGCAGAAACCGCGGGTTTTTACATTCCCGGCGACGGCGGCGCAGCCCTGTATCACATTGAGAAAACGGATGCAAATATCCAGCCAAACGATGCCGACATCATCGCATTGGACAATGGATTAATCGCTATCTTGCACGAAAACAAAGCAGTGAACTACAAAATGTTTGGCGCGATTGGCAATGGTGAAAACGACGATGGCGTTCAAATAACCCTGGCACATAAATATGCCAATGCACGCAAAGTTCCAATTGTGAATTTAAGCGGCGAATATTGGATCTTGCAAACCAATGACATACCCATCAAGACCAATGTCTCCTGGGGGCAAACAACTTTTCACATCGATGAACAGTACAACAGCCGAAGAGAGCCGCGCTTTGAAATTCTCAACGATCAGCCCTCCAAAAAACTCACGCGAGACGAAACCATCAAAGCGGCTTTATTGGAAAAGCTAAAACCCGGCGTGCAACTCATTCCCGAACTGGCACAATATGCCGGCCATCTCATCATCGTCGAAGATGATAATGATCGCATAGGCATTCGGGAAGGCAATTATTCAAAGGCGGGATGGGCGCGCGAAGAATTGTTCTATGTTGAAGAAGAGGGCCGCATCATTGGCGATATAGCCTGGGAATTCAAAAACTTCACCGACATCACCGCCATACCCTGCAACGACAATTACCTCATCGTCGAAGGCGGCGGATTTTACTTTTCTGGCGACAGTGGAAGCGGTGAATCCTGGGGGTATCACCACCACGGCATCTCCATAAAACGCAGCCGCACCATCATCCGAGAACAATGGATGGGCCTGGAAAAGGGGAAACGAGATATCTCCATGCACCCCCGTCGCGGCTTTTACATATTCAGCGGTGTTTACGACGTCACACTGGAAAATATCCGCGCAATGCCCTGGGAGAAAAATCGCGAAGAAGAAGACAAAATCCTCAGCGCGGGCACCTATGGCATTGGCGGTGCGCGTATGCTCAATTGCACCTTTCGCAACATCACAGCAGAAGGCGGCTGGGTTGCATGGGGTGTTTTTGGCACCAACCTCAACAAAAACTTCCGCATTGAAAACTGCCGTCTCAACCGCATCGATGTGCATTTTCACTGCTGGAACCTCTACATCAGCAACTGCACCATTGGCTTCAAAGGTATCGCACTTACGGGCGGCGGCGAATTGGTGATCGAAAATACCACGCGCCACGGCAACCAATTTGTCAATTTTAGGCGCGACTATGGGGCCAAATGGGACGGGCACATACGCATCCGCGGCTGTCGGTTAATGCCCAGTAGCAATGGCCGCGTTTCTGTCCTATCCTGTCGTCCGGCCGATTTCGACTACCAGTATCCCATCGGATTTGCACGCACCGTCACTATCGAAGATCTGCTCATCGATTACAGCGCTGCACCTGCATCAAATGCGCCGTGCTGGCTGATGGATACTGTTCCCTTTTCCAAAACGAAAAATAATACCCGCCTCTTCTTTCCCCATCGCATTGAATTTCGCAACATCACCGTCGAAGGCCGAAAGCAAGGCGTTCGCCTCATCCGCATACCCAACCCACACCACTACGACCTTCGCGGCAATGGCGGCTACGATGGCTCGCAACTCCACGCCAACAGCACCATCATCTGCGACAATGTTCAACTCGAAAAATTCATCCAGGAAATTGCCGATGATGACGAACAGGTACATATCCTGATCGGTGGAGAATCGGCGATAGACTATGCCGATGCACTCGCCCTCTACCCCAAAATGCGATTTACCAACTGTGAAAATATTAGCGCATACCTGGGCCACTGCATTGCCAGTGCGACTTTTGAACGGTGTAGTTTGAACACCATAACCGCACCCAATTTGCGGGGCGAACTCATATTTACCGAGTGCCGTCTCCAACCCGACGTAGAAAAGATACCAGGGCAATTTTATATTTTGCAAAGCACGTTGGGCACGCGCTTCACCAACTGCACCCTTCACGCGCCCATCGTCAACGGCAAAATACACCCGGACCTGATGAACCGCATGGGCTTTATCAAAATCAACGAATCTGTACAGCACTACCATCTCAACACAGCACTTGGCAATGACGTCATAAACCATCTCAAAAACTCGGGAACCACACTCACACCAGAATTTATCGCCCAACTAAAACTGCACCATGACCTGGAATCGTAAAAGTCCGAAGACTCTTCACCTTATACAACAAACCAATCTTTTAAAAGGAGCACTCCGCCGTGAGAGACGTACGTTGGGAGCGCCTGTTCCCCGATGAACTCGAAGCCGCATTCAAAGCCTGTCCAGTCGTCTATTTTCCCTATGGCCTTTGCGAACCACACGGCCCACAAAATGCTGTGGGACTCGACGCCCTCAAAGCCCACGGCATTGCCGTTCGCACCGCGCACAGACACGGCGGCATTGTCGCCCCGCCCGACTACTGGCATATTCACGAAATTGGGGGCTATGCCCTCTGGTCAGAACGCTCGGTCGGCCAGCCCGAACGATCCTGGCTAACCTGCATGCCGCCCTGGCAACACTTCAAAAACATCTGCTATCACATCCGCCAGGCCGACACCCTCGGATTTCGCGCGGCCATCTTCCTCACCGGGCATTATGGCCCCAACTGGCAAGACCTGAAAACCCTGTGTGAACTCATCCAACCCCATGTGGGCACGCGCCTGTATAGCCTACCCGACTCCGAAGCCAACCTGCCCGGCTTTGACAATGACAACAAAAGCGGTGGTGATCACGCTGGAAAAGTCGAAACCTCGCTTCTGTGGGCCATTGAACCCGACTGTGTCGATATCTCGCGTTTGCCGCCCGAAAGCGAACCTGGTCCGCACTTTGCAATGGGCAAAAACGCCCGCGAATCCGACCGCCAAATTGGCGAGCGCATGGTCAATGACGAAACCAAGTGGCTTGGCAACAAAGCCAGAGAATTGCTCGCCGCGTATGAATCGGAAAAACCCACGCAAAAATTTCGCACCTTTGACCAGGTTGAACATATATGGGAAACCGTTATCCGCCCCGAACTACCCAACTTCCGCACCATGCAAACAGCATGGACCGACGACGCCGTGCTTCCTGAAGACTCTGTCTGGTACGCCAACTGGAAAGTGCCAGACCGCGGATAAAAAGAAAAATGGCCTGCGCATTGCCAACGCAGGCCGTATCTATACCTTGAATTACGATCGGCAATTGCCGTTTGACAAAAGTGCGATATACCCACACTTACAGGTGAATTTCTCAAAGAAGCCGTCCAATCTGGATAAATGGCATTTTTGGGTTATTTTTTTTCAAAAATAACCCGAAGTATTGATATATTAGATTTGTCACAACAACATCGTCCAATACGCCACACATAGCGTATGTGTTCTGACGCATTTATATGTCCCATTTTTTTAGGAGGTACAGTATGAAGCAACTGTTTATGTTTTTTTTCGCATTGTTCCTGGCCCATTCAACCCTGTCTGCCGCCGAATTAAAAGGCAAAGTGCGCGATGCCGAGACCGGAGAAGCCCTGACGGGCGCAAATGTGTATTTAGAAGGTGTTGGGCGAGGAACTACTACAGATCTCGATGGACAATTTGAGATCACCAGAGTCGGCGAAGGCAACCATACGCTCGTCATAAGTTTTGTAGGATACAAAGAATATCGCAACGCCATCGTTGTAAAAGCGGATGCTGCCAAGTTATTTATAGAACTCATGCCCGAAGCATTTCGGGGCAAAGAAGTCACCGTCGTTGCCGACCGCGCCAAATTACGCGAAACACCCGTTGCCTTCTCAGACGTTCCAAAAGCCGATATGCAGCGCAAACTCGGCTCGCGCGATCTCCCGATGATTTTGAATGATACGCCGGGTGTTTATGCAACCGAGCAAGGCGGAGGCCCTGGCGATTCCCGCATCAATGTGAGAGGATTTGATCAGCGCAATGTTGCCGTCATGATCAATGGCGTGCCAGTCAACGACATGGAAAACGGCTGGGTCTATTGGTCCAACTGGGATGGCCTGAGCGATGTCACGTCGTCAATCCAGGTACAGCGCGGATTGGGTGCTTCAAATCTGGCGATAGCCTCAGTGGGTGGCACCATGAACATTGTCACCGACATCGCCCGCCAACAACGCGGGTTCAAAATCAAACAGGAAGCTGGGAACAATGCCTTTTACAAAACCACAGTCAACTTTTCATCGGGTTTGCTGAACGAAAAAACGGCATTCACCCTGGGCCTCACGCGCAAAATCGGCGATGGCCTGCCCAATCAGGCATGGACATCGGCGTGGTCCTATTTTGCTGCATTGAGCTTTTTCGCATCCAATACGCACAAAATTGACCTGTTTGTCGTAGGCGCGCCGCAACGCCACGGACACCGCCTCTACAAACAATCCATCGCAACCTTTGATGCCGATTACGCCCGATCTCTGGGCATTGATGTTTCGGGAGCGATAAACTACGGCATCGATTACAATCCCAACTGGGGGCACTCGCCATTTTCATCCTATCAAGAGTACTACAACGGCCAGGTACACGATGCACGCGACAGCGAAATCATCATGGAACGCGAGAATTTTTACCACAAACCCCAGGTCAATTTAAACTGGTACTGGACGCCCAACGAGCAGTTCATCCTGTCCAATGTATTTTATTTTTCGCGCGGGAAAGGCGGCGGCACAGGGCGTTTGGGTACCAACCCGAGGGCACTACCCGATGGCAGCATCAACTGGCAACGCGTTGCCGATGACTTAAACACCCGAACAGCATCAGAAGCCCATCCCGACCTGGTGGGTACAGGCGAAGTGGGCAGCAGTGAAATTGCGGCAAGGACCGTTATCCGAAACTCGGTCAATCAACACTTCTGGTATGGGTATTTGGGCACCGCCGAATACCGTTTGAGCGACATTTACAAATTGGCCTTTGGCATAGATTTGCGCTATTACAGAGGACAGCACTGGCGCGAAGTACGCAATTTACTCGGCGCCGATTATTACGTCTTCCCCTGGGATAGCAATGCCACGACCTCCGTCAAGCGACTCGGTGACAAAGTCTCCTACCACAACGACGGCCTTACGCGCTGGGGCGGTGGTTTTGCACAACTCGAAGGTCGGTTTAACAACTTTACGGCATTTTTGAGCACATCTGCGTCCATAACAGGTTATAAACGCATCGACTATTTCCGCGCAAAGATCAATGGCGACTGGGATCAGACAGACTGGGAAAACTTCAAAGGCTACACCGTTAAAGTGGGCGGCAACTACAACGCAACCCCCTCTGTTAATGTGTACGCCAATGTGGGCTGGCTTTCAACAGCCCCCAAATTCGACTCTGTTTACCACTACGACAACAGCCTCTACGATCCCACATTCAATGAAAAAGTCGCTTCTTTTGAACTGGGTACCGGTTATTTCAAACGCGGTGTGGTGACAGCAAACACAAATTTCTATTACACCAAATGGAAAGATCGCTCGTGGCCCAAGAGCATCTACAGCGCAAAGCTCGACCAGAGCTTCCGATTTTTGCTAAACGGCATTGACGCACGGCATACAGGCGTGGAGTTCGACCTGAAAGCACGTCCCCATTCCATGTTGGAAGTGCGCGGTATGGTATCACTCGGCAATTGGGAATGGCTCAACGATGCCAATGTCACATTTTCTCCCGAAGAAGACCCATCGGTTATCGGCAACTTTCAAGTCTATGCCAAAGGGCTAAAAGTGGGTGACTCGGCGCAAAAAACCCTTGCGCTGGGCTGTGCGGTATTCCCCACACGCGGCCTCTACGCCTCGCTGGGTCTGCGGCGACTTATGGATCACTACGCCAAATTTGACCCCGCCAACCGAACAGATTCCAACGACCGAGAACAGTCCTGGCAACTCCCAAATTACAACCTGGTAAATCTGCACGCGGGCTACACCCTGCCCGGCGATACATTTGGCAATGGCAAAGTGAAACTGCAATTACACGTCTTCAATTTATTTGACGAACGCTACGTATCCGATGCAGATGACGGCAACAATCACGACGCCGCAACCGCTCGCGTATTCCTTGGCCTATCACGCCGCTGGAATATTTCGCTATCGTACGATTATTAGCCGTCAGCACCAGCAGTTCTAATCCAGGAGGTCTCCCTTGAGCGATCTCATCCGCGGTATTTTGCCCGTGTTACAAACACCCGTCGCCGAATCCGGTGACTTCGATATCGAAAGCCTTGAGCGGCAAATCGACTTCTGCATCGCCGCCGGTGCTGGTGGCCTGGTCTTTCCCGTGCTTGGGGGTGAATTTCAATATCTCTCCGACCGCGAGCGGCAAACCCTGGTCGAAATCGTCGTCAAAAAAACCGATAAACGCATCCCCGTCATCGTCGGCGTGGCCGGCACCAACATCTCCACAGCCACCGAACACGCCGCCCATGCCGGGCGTGCAGGTGCCGATGCTGTCATCGCCATGCCCCCCTATATGGGCAGCGGTGGACCAGATGAAAATCTCCGCTACTTCGAGGCCATTTCCAGCGCTGGACAAGTGCCCATTTTCATCCAGAACGCAGGTGCTGGCATGCAACCTCCCGCACTCGTTCGCCTGCTCACCGAAGTCGAGCACCTCATCTACGTCAAAGAAGAAGCCAATCCCAGCGCACATCACGTCAGCACCATTGTCGCCGAAGCAGGGGATCACTGTCAGGGCGTTTTTGGCGGCGCGTGGTGCCGCTGGATGATCTCAGAAATGCGACGAGGCGCCAGCGGCTTTATGCCCGGCGCCCCGGTTGTCGATATTCACGTTGATATCTGGGATGCCTTTCAAGCAGGCGATGAAGACAGAGCACGCGATCTTTTCGATCAACTCCTTCCACTCACCAACCTGATCCAAATCCTCGGTCTGCGCCTTGCCAAAGAAGTGCTCGTGCGGCGAGGCATCTTCAAAACAAGCGGCATGCGCGCGCCTGGCAGCACAAAAATGGATGAAGACGACCATCGCGAACTCGATGCCATCCTCACAAAACTTCGCCCCCTATTCCGCACAGATGCGCCGTAGGCAGAAACGCACCTGCAATATCAGCGCGTTACAAACCACTGTTGAACTGCAAACCGTTTATCCCCACACTTAATAGATTGGCATCCACACACAAAAATCCCCGACAGTGTTAAAGCTGTCGGGGATTTGTCGTCGTTGCTGTGTCACCTGATCGGATCTATTCACGCCACAAAGCGTTGTACCATTTCCCGGCGGAGGCGAAGAATGGCGTTGTTTTCGTCAAATTCGACGTCGGATTGGTGTATGGGTTGCCCCGCGGCGATTTTGTGTTTTAGCTTGAGATTGTGAGCCAGGCCGATGGGCAGGGTGTTGGATATAAGAGCCTGATCAGCCGGCCTGAGTTTGCCGTACACGCGGTAGCCGCCTTCGCCATCCAGGACTTCTCCTTGGGAGAGATCGCGTTTTGCAGTGGCGACAACGTCTGCATTAAAAACAACGGGCGCGCCGCTGGCTTCGCCGCGCAAGCCAGCGCGCAAGACGCTGGTGGTGAGTTCCATGCCAACCAGGTGGTAGGGGCGATAGATGGCCGTGTAACGTCCAGTGGAATCAGTGGGAAGGCCGTATTCGGAGAAGCAGCGGCGGATGTAGTCGCCGGGGGCTTCGATGGTGACGTAAACACCCCAGCGCAGATCCCGGTCTACAGGGGTTCCGTCTGGTTGCAGGCTGGAGACGACTTCGACGGTTCCTTTGTGGGAAAGTTGACCCCCGTCGCTATGAGGCCGGCAAATATCGGACAGCTGGTCGATGCCGCAGGGCGGGAATTTCAGGCCTTCGGGCTGGGGATTCAGGCCGGTGGCATTTGAGACAGCGGCCATTTCAATGGCAGATTTTGTACCGTCCAAAAAGGAGTTGAACATACGGGGGTTCAGACCGCCTTTTGCAGCGGTTTCAGCATCGAAACCGTAGTGCTCCCAGACAGTATCAGGGGTGGATGTGTGGTACGCGGGCCGGTATTTGGTGCCCTTGCCGGCGCAGACAATGTCGAAGCCGTTGGTCTGGGCCCATTCAACCAGTTCACAGATCAGAGCCGGTTGGTCGCCATAGGCGAGAGTGTACACGAGGCCGGCGGATGCTGCACGTTGGGCCAGAATGGGACCGGCCAGGACGTCTGCTTCGACATTGACCATGACCAGGTGGCGCCCGTGTTCGATGGCTTGAAGGGCGTAGTGGATGCCTGCGAGAGGATTGCCAGTGGCTTCGATCAGAACATCCAGTCCGTCCGCCCGGATGAGGGCATCGCCGTCATCGGTGAGATGGGTGGCGCCGGTTTTGAGGGCGTGATCGAAGTGGGTTGCGGCAAATTGTTCGGGCGGCCACTCAGCACGCGTGAGGGCTTCACGCGCCCGGTGCAGGGATAGATCGGCCACACCCAGGACGTGCAGACCCGCAACGCGACGGGCCTGGGCCAGAAACATGGTGCCGAATTTTCCAGCGCCGATGAGGCCCACGCGAAGGGGATTTTTAGACTCGGCGCGGGCGGTTAGCAGGTGTAAGAGTTGACCGTTGGCCAAAGGATTCCCCGCAAGAGAAAATTATGAGAGGCTTGATCAGGCATTTGCAAAGCAATCCGCCATGTCGTTGAGAAAATGATCCAGGGCTACTTTGCGATACTGTTCGACGTAACGATGATCGGTCTGTGGGTTTTCGAGAACATGTCGCTGAAGAAAGTGTTGTATTGATAGGCCATCTATGTCGGACAGTCTGTTGAGGCTCGTCTGAAGGAGGTCTTGCACGTTTTGTGCGGTATGGATTTCGATATTGGGTTCGGAGGTGTTGTAATAATAGACAGCTTTCAGGTGGGTACGGAACATTTTGACCGCATAAGCAGGTAGAGATTTTTCTCCGCGGTTTGGGCGGAAGGTCTCGGGCCAGAATAGGCGGTTGATCTGGAGGTCAAACGCTTTCTTGAGCATGCCGGAAACGCTGCCGTGGGCGGGAATCCATTTTGAGTTGGGCCAGACGTCTAAGTTGCTCCAGGGACCGCCCAGCGTACTTTTCTCAAGTGGCAGGCGTCCGCATCCCGTGTTGACGCCTTCTCTGGTGATGTCCAGGATGGCAAAGTGCTGGGGATAGATAAAAAAATCATCCGTGCGTGAGCGCCAGATATCGTAAAAGGCGGTGGTCAGTGCCAGAAGTGCACACCCGGCGTGCAGTATGCCGTCTTCGAGATGGGGAGAGATGACACCCGTGCGGTCCAATTCGTGGTAGTCCGGACAGAAGGTCTCAAAATCGACGCAAGTGAGGCCGTTTTCGCCAGATTGCCAGTATTCAAAGTCCCGAGAGATTAAGAGGGTGCTGGTGTGCATAACTATTTTTCCATAAACGGACCCTGCTGTTCGATGCGTTGCAGGGTTTGTTTGAACTTGTCGGAACCGTCGTCTTCCCAGACATCCAGGCGAATGCCCCGGATGTTGCCTTCGGGGAAACCAGTGAGGCGGGCAACGTTCGGGAATCCTCTGGTATAGAGCTTGTGGCCGCCGGGTAGGTGCAGGATGCCAATGGTGGGGGGGATAACAGTGGGTTTGTTGGCTGCGCATCTGGCCAGCGCGTCTTCGTCGACTTCTACGCCGAGGCCGGGGCCTTTGGGTACCGGAGAGGAACCGCCTGCGACTTCGATGCGCTGTTTGACAACGTCTTCACCGTACTGGTCGTCCAGGTTGGTGGAATGAGCCACGTTGGGAATCACAGCGCCCAGATGCAGAGCCATGGCTTTGGTGAGGGTACCGCCTGTGAGCTGGATGACAGAGGAGACATTGGCCAAGGCAGCAGCAAATCCACGCACGAGGGTAGAGCCAATGCCGCCTTCGCCGATCATGTATGCATCGGCGCAACCGCGAATAATCTCCTGACCGCCGCCGAGTTGAGGGACATGCATGAGCAGCGGCAAACTGGTTTTCTCCCTCAGAAGGCGCCAGCCTTCGACATCGGATAAGACCAGGGGATCTTCGATCATACCTACGACGGGGGACTTCTCCAACTCCTGCAAGATGCGAAGGACAGCGGCAAGCGGCCGGTTGTGATTGAAGTCGTAGTGCATTTTGAAACCGGGCGGAGCAACCTCCTCAACGGCTCTGGTTTGTTCGTACACATCGTAATAGGCGCAGGTATGGATTTTAAAGATCATATACCCTTCTTCCACGGCTCGCTGAACCTCTTTGGCCAGGTCTTCCGGGGAGGCCGGGCGGGTCCAGGCAGCTACGGGTACCCGGTCGCGTATTTTCTGACCCATGAGTTTGTACGCGGGAATTTCAAGGTATTTGCCCATGGCATCGTAGAGCGCGCCCATCAGGCCGCTGTTGAGATCGGCGTTGATAAAGTCAAAAGGATCGCGGTCGATCAGGTGTTTTACAGTGGATTTGAGAGGGGCCTCGCAACGTGCATCGCCATAGCCGACAATGCCATTGTCAGTCGTAATTTTAAAAATGGTACGATGGTTTATGTTGAAAAACCGGGCTTTCTGATCGGCATTCCGGTCGGCGATTTTGGGGTAGATGGGGATGATGTCGATGTCGATGATTTTCATGATCGAATCCTCTTCTAAAGCCTAAATCCTGCCGTTCACACCTCGATAGGTCTCGTAATATCTATGCCGGGCAGCATTTTGCGCAAGAGTGATTTCAAGTGGTCGGCAGTGGTTGGGTCGATATTTGCGCCGGGATGGCGCACGTAGCTGCTGGCGATAAGGCCGCGCAGGCGAAAGATCTCTTTGCGGAGGGCCACCCCCGGCTGCTGTTCGTACACGATGAGCGGCAGGTATCGGTGATAGATGTCGTGTACGGTGTCAAAATCTTTATTTTGAGCACCCCGGACCAGGGCGAGCAGAACTTCGGGAAAGGCAAAGCCGGTCATAAAACCGTGTGCGCCGCGGGCCAGGTCAAAGGCGCCGTAGAGAGCGCCGAGGCCGGTGAGGATGGTGAACGCACGGTCTCCAATGCCGTTCAAGAGGGCGGTAATCTTGGGCGGGGTGGGCACGGCCTCTTCTTTGATGCAGGCGACGAGCGGAATTTCGCGGACAAGGCGCAGGATGAGGGGGACGGACATGTGGACCTGGGTGGAGGCGGGGTGGTCCTGTACGACGATGGGAATAGAGATGCCTTCGGCCACCTGCTGGAAAAATTCGAAGATGCGGTCTTCGTTGGTCACGGATTCGCACGAGGGGGTGACCATCACACCGGCGGCGCCGAGAGATTCGGCCATCCGGCTGAGTTCAAGGGTCGCCCGTGTACCGCTGTAGCTCGTGCCCACAATAACGGGGATGCGCCCGCCTGCAGCGCCCACAGCGGTTTTAATAAGCTGTTCCCGTTCGGCATCCAGCATTCGGTTGGATTCACCGAGTACACCAATGATAGTAACGCCGTTTACACCGATGTCGGCCATAAAGCGTACCGTTCGATCAAAGGATTCCAGATCGAGGTTGCCATGGTCATCGAATGGGGTAACGAGGATGGGAAAGACGCCTTTAAAGGTTACGGATGCCATCAATGGGTTCTCCTAACTTTAATTCACGTCAGGGCGGGTATGGCTGCCTCGCGTTTTGCCAGCGTGGCATGGGCTTTTTTAAAAGTCGCACTGTAGTCGTCTTCGATGACTTCCAGGGTAACACCGCGTTCAAATCCGGGGATGCTGCCTGCGTAGAAGGTCTTCTGGTAGATGGCTTCATCGGTAAATTCCCAGATGCGTTTCTGTTTGGCCGCACCGGGCCACGAGATACGCAGGATGCGTTTTTTGCGGCGGTAGAGCCTTTTAGGTGTGGGCGTGTCGGGATCGACCGTGTATTTTTCGATGGCTTTTTCATCGACTTCAATGCCCAGGCCAGGAGCATCGGAGACCTGGATGTGACCGTCGATCACGTCGAGGCGTTTTTTGAGCAAGTCGTGTTTCCAGAGTTCGTGGCAAGTAATGTAGGGCAACTGGGCGTGGGAGAGGACAGAGCCGAGGTGTAAGGCGAAGGCAGTGGTAATTCCAGTGCCGACCAGTTGTAACCAGAAGGGTTTGTTGAAAGCAGCGGCGAGTGCGGCCTGCCGGCGGACTTCTGAGACGCCGCCGCCAATGACAAAGCCGTCGCAGGCGTGGGCGTGCAAATAGTCTTCTCGGAAGTGTTCGACGACGGGTTTGCATACGCGTTCGCGAAGAATTCGCGCGCCGGTGAGATCGCCATAAAGGTAGAAGGGACTTTCGTAGATGCCGACATTGGGGTGATTGTCGAGCTGCTGGAGGATAATTTCCGCTTTTGCCTGGTTGAGCAGAAAGCCGTTGAAATCTATGTCGAATTTGTAATCTGCTGGTACGACTTTGCCGACTGCTTCGACCTGCTGGAGGATGTCTCGCCAGGGGCGGGCTTTCATTTTGAAGGAAGTGTACCCGCGTTTGAGAGATTCTCTGGCCTCTGCGACCCAGTCGGCAGGTGACATGTCAATATCCCACCAGGAGATGGGGCATCGGTCGCGCAATTTGGTGCCGAGCAGGGCATGGACGGGCACATCAGCGGCCTTTCCAACAGCGTCCAGAACAGCGAGCTGTGGGCCAAAGCCGATGGCGTCGTTGTGCATGATCTGAAAGGGATTCTGACCGATCAGTGTATGTACATCGCTAACAGCCAGGCTATCCCCGTAGCCCACGATGCCCTCGTCGGTTTCAATGCGGTAGAGATAGATCCGTTCGTCGTGAGTCTGAGCGCGGTGCATGGCGCGTTCGACCCGTTTGCAGTAAAAGGGAATGTTGAGGCTACGACGGGTTGCGTTTGCGATTTTCATGGCGGTTTTTCTCTGGGGCTTGGATTGTTTTAAGGGGAGCCAGTATGATTATGACACGGGTGACGTGTAAGGAAGCGGCTATATCAGTGCTTTTTTTAATCTATGCATAAAATCAAAGTATATTCTCCCATTTTCAGTCACTTTCAATTATTTTTTTCCGCTCTCGATTATCCCACAAATAAGCCGTACCCGGTCCTTCGATCTCTTCCCAGCCGTAGAACAAGAGCAAATTGGGAATGGTTTCTCCTTTGCCGTCGGATACAAACTTGACATTTTGCCATTTTTTGCCAGGTGCCGGTGTCAAATCTCGTGTCAGCCTCCAGTTTTCACCCTCTGCATCTGATGTCCACCATTCGACGCGGTCGCCCCAGCCGTAGCGGCCCATGTCCTGCTTTGAAACATGGGAAATACTTTCGCCTGCGCCCGCGATCATATAGGCACTAAAGCTGCCGTCGGAATTGCGTTCGAGATGGCCATTATTAAACGGATGTGGGGTCTTTGTAATAGGCGTTTTGCGCCACGCGCCATTGACATTTTTAAAAAAGTAAAATGTCGATTGATACGGGGTTTCATCGGAAACGGCCAACAAAAAATACGGCGTGTCATTTTCATCCAGATAAATAGAAGGCCCCATTGGTGAGATGCGCCCTTGAGTATCCCACACCAGGCAATCGGCATCGGCGATAGATTTGCGTATCGGCGTAGAGAGTTTTTTGCCCGCGAAATTGGTAACAATACCCGTGGGCAAATCGACTTTGGCATAATAGAGATTGTACCGGTGAAATCGGTCTAATTCTCCATAGCGGGGATTGACGGGCGGTTTTTCAGGAGGCTCGTAGTCTTGCTGCGCCCAGATAAATCCGATATGCAGGGTTTTGCCATCTTTGCTAACACGAATAGCGTGATACGATCCCGCGTGATCCGGGATATACCCATCTTGCGGTTCCGCATCGAGATCGACGACCGCACAGCAGGGACTTGCCCATGTTGCGCCATCATCCGCAGAAATGCGATACGTCCATTCGCTGAGATGCCCGCCATTGCGGAGATAAATCAGGGTCTGATCATTGTAAATGCGATAAACTTGAGGATAATTGACGGTGAAGTTGATTTTATCTTCTACCCATTCCCATGCTGTAATATCGCCTGGAGATTTGGATATGACGCGATGTCCACCTGTACGATTGTGGGGTTTGTTGCCGTGACAACCCGACAGAACGTGGAAGTGGCATTTTGTATCCATCCAGATGACGGGCGCAAAGTGGTGGTCGCGGTAATAGCGGTTTAACTCAACCTTATCTTCCAGACCGCTCAGAACCATCACAGGGTCCGAAAACGTGCGCGTTTTCAGATCGTAAAACCGGATATAGGGCATCCCTTTATCGCCGCGCCAGACAATATAGACTTTGCCCTCATACAAAAATGCCTGGGGATGCATGCGATTGTCGTAAAGCATCTTCAATCGCCCATCCCACGCAAAAGGAACCGCTTGTTCTGAAGTCGTAAGTCCCATATCCCATCCTTTCACCATTGAACTTTTCCCGTGAACACAACGCCTTTCTCGCCCTTGACAATGCGCCCGATCGGATACACATGGCATCCCGCGCTTTGCAAGTGTGCGTTAATCCTCGCCACAGAATTTTGAGCACAGACAAGGGTCATACCCACACCCATATTAAATGTTCTCAGCATATCATCTTCTGGAACCAAACCTTCTGCGCGAATCGTTTTGAAAATGGGGAGGACCTGGAGTAGTGCGAGATCAATTACAGCCCGACAGGTCTCGGGAAGAATGCGGGATAAATTATCCTGAATACCACCACCAGTAATATGTGCCACACCCTTCAACCCTTTGTCCTTAAACAAACCCTTCAGGGGTTGATAATAACACTGATGTGGTCGCAAAATCATATCGAGAAAGGACACACCCTGAAGCTCCCGGTCTTTCAATTCAGGCTTATTCTTCAACAAGGCCCTGACAAGCGTATAGCCATTGGTATGAAGTCCATTGGATGCAAGCGCGAGAACTGCGTCCCCCTCCTCAATCGCAGAACCATCAATAATATTATCCTTATCCACAACCCCGATAGCCGAAGCACTTAGAATATACACTCCATCTTCGACAACCCCTGGCTGAACAGATGTTTCCCCACCTGTCAATGTACATCCCTGAGCCTCGCAAGCATCGGCAATCCCGCCAACAAGTGCTTTGACAACAGGGGGATCGAGTTTGCCACAGACGATACAATCTTGCACATAAAAAGGATCAGCGCCCATAACAATAATATCGTTGATCAAATGATTGACCAGATCATAAGCAATAGACTTCACGCTTCCGTATTCAAACGCCAACTTTTGCTTTGAACCAGGCTCCTCGGTTTTTAGCACGAGAATGGGGTGATCATAACCATCAAAACGGCCATCAACCAGGCTGCCAAAAGCCCCCAATTTATTGAGCACTCTCGAATCCCCGCGCCCGATATTTGAAGCCATATCTCTTTTAACAGCATCTGTTTCATCAATATTGACGCCACTCTTTGAATAAGACAAAGACTCATCGTTTTGCACTACTGCCCTCCCATTTGTTCAAACTCAATCTGCTGGCGAAGCCAACTTGCCCAACACCGCCCGGCGCACCAGATCCAAACCTTGAATTACCAACCATCGGCGGATGTGATCCGAATCCTGAAAGCGACGGCTTTCAATACAAGTTCGCGCTTGCGGATCAGATCCATAAACAGCCATAAACGTCGCGCCACCTTCATAAGGACC
The DNA here is from genome assembly GCA_965222605.1 of Candidatus Latescibacterota bacterium. Classification (GTDB taxonomy): domain Bacteria; phylum Latescibacterota; class UBA2968; order UBA2968; family UBA2968; genus VXRD01. The sequence goes on along the minus strand of OZ244960.1, from coordinate 5,011,716 downwards.
AACCATCGCCAGACCCACGCCGCCTTCTGGTGCAACCGCCTGGGCCATCGCTTCAGTCAAAGCACGAGGATCATCCTGTCCATCCATATTCGCATCCCTTTGCGCGACCACCACATCCCCCGCACCATTCTCTTCAAACTCCCGCACGATTTGGCCGTCTGTCAGCGTATCTACCACCCCTATTGTCAGCCCTTTTCCTCGCAACAAATTACCCAAGACCTCGGCCACGGTCTCTTTCCCCGTGCCGTAAATCGCAACGCCCAACCGTTTCCTGAGCTCTGCTTCCATAGGCGCGATCAAAGCATCGGCATCTTCCTCTGTATCCGCTTTCGCCGCCACGCGCACATCGGTCTGCCCAGCATGCGCCGCCAATCCCACCGTTGGATTGCTCTCGGTCATCAGATCCCCAATTGTGCGATCAATATTGCTCTCGCCCACCGCACATGTTCGCAACACGCGTACCTTTGTAATTTTACTCCCCCCCATGCGATCAATCAGAACCGGGATCACGACCTTGTGCAACATATAATCCAATTCTCTCGGCACACCCGGAAGCGAAATCACACAGCCGCGCCCTTGCGCATCTTCACTCAAAAAACAGGGCGCTGTGCCCATGGGATTCTCCAGTGGCATCGCGCCTTCGGGAATATATGCCTGTCGCTTGTTATTATCTGCCATCTCACGGCCGAAATTGCGAAACCGCGATGCAATCTGCTTTTCCAATGCCCTACTGTAAACGAGCCTGCGTCCCGTTGCACGCGCCACACATTGCCGTGTCATATCATCTACCGTAGGACCAATGCCTCCCGATGTCAAAATCACATCTGACCGATCCAGCGCGATATCCAAAACACCGACAATCCGATCTTCATTGTCTCCTACAGTAGTTTTATACAACAAATCCATTCCAATATCGCGCAGTGCTTTGGCAAACATCGTGGCATTGGTATCTACAATTTCGCCCAACAACAATTCCGTCCCAATCATCACTATCTCGGCTTGCATTTCTCCTCCACTCATTTTTTGCACATAATGGAACTCTATGTTATGTTTTGGTGTCTCACAAAGGTAAGAATTAGAACGAGAGACGCAAGAAATAATCAGCGCACATGCTTTGCTAACCACTAACCACCAACACCTATGAGCCATCCAAACGCAGCACTCGCAGTTCAAAACCTCACCCGCACCTACACGAGCGGGGAGCATCCGCTCACCGTTTTAGACAACGTCACATTCACCATACCCAAAGGCCAAACCTGTGCGATAGTGGGGCCTTCGGGCAGTGGAAAAACCACGCTACTCGGCTTATGTGCCGGGCTTGATCGCCCAACATCGGGGACCGTCACCCTTCACAGCATGGCTCTCGACAGCCTCGACGAAGATCAACGCGCCGCCGTGCGAAATGAATATGTGGGATTTGTCTTCCAGAGCTTTCAACTCATCCCCACCCTCACCGCCATTGAAAATGTCGCGGTACCCCTCGAACTACGCGGTAAAAACGGTGTGTTCGGCGAAGCAAAAGAATTGCTCAACCGCGTGGGATTACACGACCGCTTGACGCATTATCCCACTCAGCTTTCGGGTGGCGAACAACAGCGCGTGGGCATTGCACGCGCCTTTATCAACCAACCACGCATCTTGTTTGCCGACGAACTCACAGGCAACCTCGACGCCGACACCAGTCATACCATCGCCAATTTGCTCTTTGACCTCAACCGCGAAGCGGGAACAACCCTCATCCTCGTCACGCACGATCACGACCTCGCCGCACGCACACAGCGCATCATCCGCTTGCAAGGTGGCAAAGTCACAGCAGATGAAGAAAGAATTAAAGGTTAGTCTTCTGATCTCTACACTATATCATGGATCGAATCACCAGCATTAAAAATCAGACCTCCTCCCCGCTCTTCAACACATGGACCTGGCGCATGGCCTGGCGCGATAGCCGCACGTATCGCCGCCGCTTGCTGCTCTTTATTTCCTGCATATTGCTCGGCGTGGGTGGCCTCGTGGCCGTTCGCGCTTTGGGCGATAACCTCCAACGCGTTGTCGAAAACGAAGCACGCACACTTTTAGGTGCTGATTTGCGCGTCAGCAGCCAGCGTGCTTTCGCGCCTGTTATTGACTCTCTATTCAACTCATGGGGCGGAGAGCAATCTCGAGAAGTGCGCTTTGCCTCGATGATCTACTTTCCCCAAAATGGCGGCACCCGCCTGGTACAGGTGCGCGCGCTACAAGGCGACTTTCCCTATTACGGCACATTTGAAACCGATCCATTAGCAGCGGCAAGCACCTTTCAGAAAACCCATCACGCGCTGCTCGACGACGGCTTGCTCGTTCAATTTGGCGTTCAGATCGGCGATTCTGTGCGAATTGGCAACCACGCCTTTGTCATTGGCGGGCGCATCACAAAAATATCGGGCGAGGCCATGGCCTTTGCCACAGTGGCACCGCGCGTGTACATTCCCTTATCGCATCTCGAAAAAACGGGCCTCATCAAATTTGGCAGTCTGGCGTCTTATGTGGCCTATTTTAAGTTTGATGGCGGCACGAGAATCGGATCCATCCAGCGCGAACTTCGCCCCTATCGCGGGGATCACAATTTGCGTACCGAAACCGTTGTCAGTCGTCAAAGACGCCTCAACCGCATATTGGACAACCTCTATATCTTCCTCAGTCTTGTCGCCTTTGCCGCACTCTTACTCGGATGTATCGGCGTTGCCAGTGCCATTCACGTTTATACGCGCCAAAAAATAACAACTGTCGCCATCCTGCGCTGCATGGGCGCGCAATCGAATCAGGTCCTCTGCATTTACGCCATCCAGGCCATCGCGCTGGGTCTTATTGGTACGGGATGCGGTTCTCTCCTCGGTGTCGGCATACAGTATCTCCTGCCAGATGTTCTCGCACAGATTCTCCCCATTGAGCTCGATATTCAGTTTTCCTATTGGGCGATCATTCAAGGCACTGGCATTGGTCTGAGTCTATCGCTACTCTTTGCACTGCTCCCCCTATTGCCGATTCGCCGAACATCTCCCCTGCACACCTTGCGGGCATCTTTTGAAAACGCGCGATCTCAAATAGATCCCCTGCAACTGATGACCATCGGCGGGATCTGTCTCATTGTTGTGGGATTGGGCATTGTCCAAACCAGCAGTATCAGCGTTGGGATTGGCATTGCCATTGGATTTGGCATCGCCTTTGGACTGCTCATAGGAGCATCGTGGCTCATCATCAAAACCGTTCGCCGCTTCTTTCCCACAAACTGGCAATACGTGTGGCGACAGGGCCTGGCCAATCTCTACCGTCCACACAATCAGACCGTAATTCTTATGCTCGCGCTGGGCCTGGGCACCTTTCTCATCACCACGCTCTATATTGTGCAACACGCCCTGCTCGCTCAAATTGCCATCGCGGGGAGCGACAACCGCCCCAACTTTGTGCTCGTCGATGTGCAAACCGATCAAATTGAAGGCGTGAGCGCGTTGCTTCGCAAACAGAGCCTACCCGTCATCCACCATGCGCCCATCGTTACCATGCGCCTGAAAAAAATCAAAGGTCAGGAGGCGCGTTCCTATGGCAAAATACACGACGTACCGCGCTGGGCAATTCAACGCGAATACCGCTCGACCTATCGCAATCACCTCTTTGATTCAGAACGTCTTATAGACGGCACCTGGATAGATGAGGACTGGACAGAAGAACCCATCCCCATTTCTATTGAACGCGACATTGCCCGCTCGCTTCGCGTCTCGCTTGGCGATACCCTCACCCTCGACATCCAGGGCGTGCCCGTTCAGACCACAGTACACAGCCTGCGAGAAGTTGACTGGCAGCGCATTCAGCCAAACTTTTTTATCGTCTTTCCCAAAGGCGTACTTGAACCCGCTCCCCAATTTCACGTCTTGACTACGCGCATCAACACAACAGAACAATCCGCTGTGTTGCAACGCACACTGGTTCAACAATACCCCAATGTATCGGCTGTTGACCTCGGCCTCATTCTCAAAACCGTTGACGATGTACTCTCACAAATCGCCTTTGTCGTGCGCTTTATGGCACTCTTTAGTGTGATTACCGGACTCATTGTGCTAACTGCCGCAGTTACCACCAGCCGCTATCAGCGCATTCAGGAAGCCGTTTTGCTGCGTACTCTGGGGGCATCTCAAAAACAGATTCGCCGCATACTCTTGCTGGAATACACCTTCCTGGGCGCACTCGCTACCCTGACGGGCCTCATACTCTCTATTGGCGGTGCCTGGGCTGTCACCGTCTTTATTTTCGACATCCACTTTGCCTTGCCCACTGCGGCCATTGCCAGTGTCTTTGCCCTCGTCACCGCGCTCACCATCTTTGTCGGCATGCTCAACAGCCGCGGCATAGCCGACCGCCCTCCACTCGAAATTTTGCGAAGCGAAGTGTGAAGTGTGAGATGATGCACCAACGTGAACTGGCCTGAGAGTCGGCCAGTTGTACACCGCGGGGGTGGCTGTTTTCTCACTTCTTACTTCTCACTTCTTACTTTTTCCAGAACCGGTTTAAGCACGCGCCACACGGTTTCTGCTACAATCCGATGTCCTTCAGCATTGGGATGAATGCGGTCTGGCAGATTCAGTTCTGGAATCCCGCCAACACCCTCTAATAAAAAGGGTATCAAAAGCACGCGATTTTTCTCTGATAGGACAGGAAACACTGCGCGGAAAGCCGTCGTATATACTTCTCCCAAATTCGGCGGTGCTTCAATACCCACAAGCGCGATTTGAATATCGGGATATTTATTTTTTACGAAATCTATAATTCCCTGCAAATTTTGCTCCATTTCAGACACGGGAATCCCCCGCAAACCATCGTTGCCCCCCAATGCCAGCACCAGCACATCGATTTTTCGCTGCAGCAACCAGTTGACCCGCCGCAAACCGCCCGCCGATGTCTCGCCACTCAGTCCGCCATTGATTACATCAAACGCCCACCCAAGCGAATCGATCTTTGCCTGAATCAACGCGGGAAAAGCCTGCGTTTTATCCAGACCATAACCTGCGGTCAGGCTATCCCCTAAAAACAAAATCGCCTTGCGATCTTCTTCAGCATAAGTTGTCCATGACAATCCGAGCAGAACGCCCAAAACTAACCACTTCATTTAATCATCCTCATTCATAAGCTATTAAAATTTAGTGCTATAACTTGTCCAACAGCCCCAGCCCCATTTTCTCCCTTGACCCCAAATATAAGATTGGCTATATTTTTTCCGACTGGCCTGTGAAAAAAACAATATTTTCGGAACGCACAGCGTTTCAGCAGTGTTGCCATACCAGTCCACGAGGCACCTGCTTGTTCCTTGCGTCAAATTTGGCGATTTGGTGGAGGGACGAGTAGGTGCTTTTTGTTTTTCATAAAAAATTTAAGTTGTGATATGGTTGGCCCGAAAAACGACCATCTCGTGTACCAAAAAGAAAGGCCCTCGCGCGAGTTCTTGGCGGGACGGCGCGAGGACCCCAGATCACACCGACAGGTACAGGCGGTGTGTCAATAGCTTTCGGGTCAACCTCTTTTCCGTTGTGACGTAGCCGTTAAATGTTGTGTTTCAACAATATACGGGTTTTATACATTCTGTGTACTGCAAATTTGATACAACTTGTAAAACCGCGGCAAGTGTCGTATAATTCCTCTACTACTCCGATTAAGTGCTGGGAGAAACATGTTCGCCGAGGTTTTAGATGGCTCAGCTTCGCGGAATTGTGGATCGCATTACATTTCAAAATGAAGAAAATGGATACACGGTTGCCCGTTTGCAGGTAGAGGGGTCTGCCGCATATAACGACCGTCTGGCGACCATTGTGGGCGAAATGCTGTCGATCAACCCGGGCGAAACCGTGGTTTTGGAAGGCGAATGGACAACCCATAAGCAATATGGTGCACAGTTCAAAATTGAATCCTACCAGACCGTGTATCCATCTACAGTAGAGGGAATGCGGCGGTATTTGGGTTCGGGATTGATCAAAGGCATCGGGCCGGTCACGGCAAAGCGGATTGTGGATCACTTTGGGAAAGAAGCACTCGATGTCATCGAAAGCGATCCCGATCGATTGGTCGAAGTTGAAGGATTGGGAGCCAAACGCGCAAAGTGGATTATCAAAGCCTGGGAAGACCAGCGCGAGATTCACAATGTAATGCTATTCTTACAATCGCACGAAGTGGGCACGGGATACGCCGTAAAAATATGGAAACGGTACGGGAATGAAGCCGTTGAATTGATTCGAGAAAACCCCTATCGCCTATCGGTAGATGTTTGGGGCATTGGATTTTTGACGGCAGACCGCATCGCACAAAAAATGGGCATTCCCGCGCATTCAGACCGGCGCATTCAAGCCGGTCTTTTACATGTCCTCAATGAAGCAGCAGACAAAGAAGGACATGTTTTTTTGCCCGAGGACGCGCTCATCGAATCTTGTGCCGAAGCACTCGACGTGCCCGTCGATGCAATCGCACCGTGCGTGGCGCAATTGCTCTCCGAAGAATCGATTGTGGTAAATGACGAGCGGGTGTATTTGCCGCATTTGTACTATGCCGAACAGGGCGCGGCAACGCGGTGCTACCAATTATCCCAGGTGCAACGCATTGAACTGGGCAATATCCCAGCGGAAATTGAGGCGATAGAACAGGGTGATGGAGTAACATTCGCACCCCGTCAAAAATTGGCATTGGAAAAAGCATTGTCGCACAATTTGCTGGTGCTGACAGGTGGACCGGGAACAGGCAAAACAACGACCATTAAGGGACTCATCGCGCTTTTAGAAGCGCGAAAGAAAACAATCGCACTGGCAGCGCCAACGGGAAGAGCAGCCAAGCGAATGTCTGAGGCAACCGGATATGAGGCCAAAACCATCCACAGATTGCTGAAGTTTAGTCCATCTGAAATGGCGTTTGAGAAAAATTTTGAAAATCCTCTGGAGATCGAAGCCCTGATTGTCGATGAAATATCCATGGTCGATACGGTTCTGATGAACAGTCTGTTACGCGCTGTTCCAATCAGTGCTTCGGTCGTCCTGGTAGGCGATGTCGATCAGTTGCCATCGGTTGGTGCGGGGAATGTGTTGAAGGATGTAATTGCGTCTGGCACTGTAGAAGTCGTGGAACTCAACGAGATCTTTCGGCAGGCACAAACGAGCCATATTGTTACCAGTGCCCACGCGATCAATCGCGGCGAAATGCCATACGTGCAAAATGACCGCGATGCGGATTTCTTTTTTCTTGAAGTCTCTGAACCCGATCAGGTCGTCGAGACGGTTTGTGGATTGTGTGCTGCACGTTTACCGCACACGTATCGTCTGGACAGTATTGAAGATATTCAAGTACTGGTGCCAATGTATCGAGGAGAGACCGGCGCGAACAATCTCAACCGGGTCTTGCAAGACAAGTTGAATCCCAGGGGACAGGAAATGACGCGGGGCGGTATCCGTTTTCGGGTGGGCGACAAAGTGATGCAGGTGCGAAATAACTATGATCGCGATGTTTTTAACGGGGATATTGGGCGCGTTCACGGAATAGAGGATGATATATTGCGCGTGCGGTTTCAGGACCGCGTCTTAGAATACGAGTTCTCGGAATTGGATGAGTTGGTGCTGGCTTATGCCATGAGTGTCCACAAGAGCCAGGGCGCAGAATTTCGCGCCGTGGTAATGCCTTTGACCACACAACACTATATGATGTTACAGCGCAACTTGTTGTACACAGCCATTACGCGGGCGCGGGAACTGGTCGTGCTGGTAGGTACAAAACAGGCTCTGGGGATGGCAGTTCGCAACAATCGGGTTGCAGAGCGACATACGACCCTATCGCAGCGCATTCGGGCTGGACTTGTCGAAGAATCAGTTCAGGGAATTTTGTTGTGAAACAGATCATTTTTTGTTAGCCTATTCTGACCCTGTGGTATGATTATTTGTCTGGCGACGGCAATTCGAAAGACAGCAAATGGAAATCATTTGATACTCTATTTGCAACCAATCACAAATACTACGGTTTTGCCGATTTATTTCTCAACATTCCCGTACACACCCGAGATGGTGGTCTTCAGGACTTTGCCATAAAAGCATCTGTATCGCTGGATGAAGAAGGGCAGATGCGTTTGGCAGCAGATGGACATGTGTTCTTCCTCGCCCAAAAAGGCACCATGGAATCGGGGCATCTGGCCGATGAAATCGATTTAACGTTTTCCTACCAATACAGCGAAAATGTGACCTTTGTCGCCGGTTATACATTTGCCATGGCGCGAGATGCAATCAAAGCATTGGGCCGATTGAACGAGGACATGCACTTTGCTTATGTGATGAGCAATGTTTCATTTTAAGCAAATATTGCTTCCCGTGTTTGCGATCAGGCGAGGAGATTTCTCTTCTCGCCTTTTATTTTTCAAAATGAATATGTGCCCTGAGTTTTTGGACAGGAATAGCGCCTTCGCGCAAGAGAATTGCGCGGTCGGAGGAAACATCGACAAGCGTAGAAGGGAGTGTGCTGGCAGAAGGCCCACCGTCGAGAATGAGATCGAGGTGATTGCCCAGCGCGTTTTGTACTTCACAAGCCGAACGCGCCGGTGGTTCGGCAGAGCGATTGGCACTCGTGCTCGTAAGAGATCCGCCAAGTGCAGAGAGCAATCGGGAGGCAACGGGCGAACTCGAATGGCGGAGAGCTATTGTATCGCGTCCGCCGAGCAAGGCGGGTGAAAGATCGCGATTGGCGTGAAAAACAAGGGTGAGCGGTCCCGGCCAAAATGTCTCAATAAGTATTTGGGCTGCCGGAGATACCACACGAACAAGTGTTGGAAGATCATCTACACCGCGAATCAAGAGAATGATCCCCTTGTCCTCCGCACGTCCTTTGACAGTGAAAATCTTCTGAATAGCTTCATCGTTATGGGGATCAGCCCCCAGGCCATACACAGTCTCGGTCGGATAGGCAATCAGGCCACCATTTTTAATAATATCGGTAGCCTGATTAATATTTTGAAAGGTTGGTCGTGAGATCATAGTCAAAGACTCTGGTGATTCGTGATTGTTATTACTGACATTGTGCTGTGGCGGGCGAACACAGGGGTTCGCCCCTACTGACCAACCTACTTCCTACTTCACACTTCTCACTTCATAAACCCTGGCAAAGTGCAGAAAATCGTCGAATCCAACCCGGCCATCGGCATTAAAATCAAAGCGCGTATCAGCAGAGTCAAAAGCACGGACAAAGATCCGAAAATCGTTAAAATCGAACCGGCCATCGGCATTGAAATCGTAGGATTTTGCCCGAGGAACAGCAGGTGGAGCAAGAGCCAAATCAAAGGAAATAGACAATTCTCGTATTCTGTGATTTGCCGCATCTGCAATCAGCAGAGTGCCCGTTGGACTGAGAGCCAATCCATGCGGGGCGTTGAGACTTATGTCGCGGGCACCGCCTTCTTCAAAATCGAGCTGCCCCAACCCCGTGCCCGCGACAGTCTGTATCAGACCGCTGTTCAAATCGAGCAAGCGAATGCGGTGATTATTCGTATCGGCAATAAAAAGATATCCTCGAGCATCAACGGCAATGCCCTGCGGAGAATTGAGTTGCGCCTGTGTACCCGCGCCGCCATCGCCAGAAAATCCATTCTGTCCCGTTCCCGCAATAGTCGTGATCACACCGCGGGAATCGACTTTGCGAATGCGGTGATTATCTGTATCGGCGATATAGATATTACCACTCTGGTCAATGGCGATTGCACTGGGGCGATTTAAACGCGCCTGTGTACCCGCGCCGCCATCGCCAAAAAATGCTCCCTGATCTGGATCGCCACTGCCTACAACCGTCGTAATAATACCGCGGGAATCGACTTTGCGAATGCGGTGATTATCCGTATCGGCGATATAGACATTCCCACGCGGGTCAATGGCAAGCCCTGTGGGACTTCTCAAATTGGCGTCCAAAGCACGTCTCCCATCGCCCCCAAACTGACCGATTCCAATTCCGGCAAAGGCGAACAACACCTCATCTTGCACCTTGCTCACAACGTGATTGCCCATCTGGCTGATCAACAAATCGCCCTGAAAAACCATACCTCGAGGCGTATCAATATCTTCCGCTTCTCCTGTCCCCGCAATAGTCTGGATAATACCAGTTTCCACACTCACGAGGCGAATGCGGTAGTTTTCCGTGTCCGCGATATAAATATTGCCCGACGAATCGACCAATACGTCTTGTGGTCGCTGAAGACGTGCCTCGATAGCTGCGCTGCCATCGCCTTGAAATCCACCGATCTCATCCCCCGAACCGGCGACAGTACGCATAGTCAGAGCATCTTCTGCAAAAGGTTTGATGAGTTCTATCTCAACGCGCCCGGATTCCAGGCCCGCACTTTCGGCAATAATGATGACGCGGCCCTGATCTTGCCCTGCTCGAAAACGCGCATACGCCACGCCATCGCGCACCGCGACGGAATCTCCGCTCGCCGGTTCTGACCTCTCAGAAGAAATAATGAGACCACTACCGCTCTCAATGCGGAATTTAACCGCCTGGTCGCTGGTGGGCAAAGGTCTGTTATCTATCGTGACGATCTGTGCGGTGAGTTCTATTTCGGAGATACCATTGGCCAGCAGATTGTTCACATCTGCAAACAAAAGGACGCGAGCAGGGGGCAGAGGCGATTGCTCGGTGATATCTATAACGCGATTGACCGATAAATCGTCTCTATCGCTGCGAAATTGCTGCACTATACCACTGGGCCAGCGCAGGGAGAGCACTTCGATTTTTTCGGCTTTGCCCACGCCAAATATGGGCAAGAGCGCGTTCTGTGACAAAAAAGAAGCGCCGCCTGTAATTTCTCGAATGGCGTGGCGATTTTTGCCATCCTCATCTTTGAACTCAATTTTGAGGCGCGTACCAATCGCATCGGTGCTGCTATCTGTGCCGCGAAGCCGAATTGCGATCCAGTTGCCATCCGCCTCGCGATTGCGAAAGAGAGCATCGGGGCCATCTTGCACTGCGACATACAAATCGAGTTTTCCGTCGTTGTCGTAATCGGCAAGGGCAACACCGCGGCTATCGGCATTCAGGGCAACGCCCAAAGAGTCGGACATCTCTACAAAACGCCCATCCTCATTTTGGTAATACAAATTGGGCTGACCGCTATTGGTCACATAGAGATCGAGAAAACCATCGCTATCAAAATCTCCCCATACCGCGCCTCTACCTCGCCCATCGTGATTGAGCATCATCTCCGGCGCGCGATCTCTGAACACGCCATTCCCTTCGTTTGTATAAAATCTATTATCCGCGCCAAAATAAGGGATAAACAGATCGAGATCCCCATCGTTGTCGAAATCCCCCCAGGTCGCGCCAAAACTCGGCCCGGTATCAACCGGGCTAAAAACATTTTCTACAGACGTGAATTGCTCGCCGTCATTGCGAAAAAGGCGGTTGGGTCCGCTATTCGCCAAAAACAAATCGGGGTCCCCATCATTATCGAAATCGCCCCAGGTGGGTTGAATCCCACTTTCTATATCGCCTATACCCAGGTCGTCAGCACGCTCAGAAAAGCCATTGCCATTATTCTGGTAAAAGCGGTTTGCGCCAAAATTGGCAACATAAAGGTCGAGATCACCATCGCGATCATAATCTGCCCATGCCGCGCCATACCCATCTCCGGAGTCGTCAACCCCAAAAGTGGCGGCAATATCTGTGAATCCCACACCGTCATTGCGATATAAGCGATTGGATTCGCCAAAGTTGGTGACGTAAAGATCGAGATCCCCATCGCCATCCACATCACCCCATATCCCCGCGCTACCATCGCCGGAATCGTCAACACCCAGAGCGGACGCAATATCTGTGAATCCCACACCGTCATTGCGATATAAGCGATTGGGTTCTTTGCTGCGTACGAGATAGAGATCGGGATCATTATCGTTGTCAAAATCTGTCCAGGCTGCGCCAAATCCCGCACCCGTGTCTCCCAAACTCGTGTTGTGTGCCACATCGACAAATCCGCTGGGCTGGGCACTTTGCCCAATGCCCTGCAATTGAAGTCTAACAGTAGGGTTTTCTGGCGCGTTGCTAAAAATGGTCAGCACAGCTTGTTGGAGATCTTCGGACTGCGGGCGGAAGATAATGGGAAGTTGCTGGCTTTGTCCGGATTCAATGCGAAGGACATCGGTTTGTTCGACAACAAATTGCGAGTCGGTCGTAGTGACATTGGGAACGACCAGCACGCCGGCACCAAGATTGGAAATGCGTACCGACAATATTTGAGATTGTCCAATGGAGGTGCGATCAAAAACTAAAACATCGGATGGAAAGAGTCCAATATTGGCGGCATCTCCCCATCCCTGCACATTGACCGTGGCAGAAGGTGTGCGCGAGTCACTGGTGGCAATAGTGATAACACCTTTTGCCACACCTGTTTGCACAGGATCAAATACAATCTCAATTTCAGCGATTTGTGCGATACCGACTTCAAAGGGCAATTCCGACAAAACGCGAAACCTGGGGTTACTGGAAATAGCTGTTTCAATGCGAACAGACAAATTGCCTCGATTTTCAACGCGCAAACTGCGCACAGCGGGATCGCCAACGCTAACCCTGCCAAAGATGATATCCGTGGAGATAGCATTGAAAAGAGGCATTCGGAACGCGGGTTCACGCAGTTTGCGGATGCGATTGTTGAAAGAATCAATAAATATGAAGTCCCCATTACCATCAATCAGCAAGTGCGTGGGCTGCCCCAGATCAGACAGAAGACCGAGTGTACCTTCAGGCCCCGCGCCTGCAATACCCGTTCCCGCGATAGTCAACACATTGCCCGTTTCCGCTTCGACCACGCGAATGCGATTATTGCCCGTATCGCCGATATAGATATTGCCAGCTTCATCGACAGCAACGCCCGAAGGAGAAAAAAATAAAGCACTTGTCGCCAACCCACCATCGCCCTTGTAGAGATCTTCTGACAGATTTTCCGAAGAGGTCGCTCCCCGCCCGGCTACAGTATTGATCACGACAACAACAGTTGTATCTCGCGTTGTCCTGCTAATGCGGCGAATGCGTCCATTGTTAAAATCGGCAATCAAAAGATCGCCATTGCCCGTCACAGCCAATTGCTCAGGAGTTAAACCCGCCCGACTTGCCAACCCGCCATCCTGAATATTCGACGCCTGAACACTGCCATTGCCTGCGATTGTGCCTATGGTATTATTCGCCAGATTGAATTGCCGCACGCGATTGTTGCCCTGTCCATTCTCATCGAGACCATCGGAGATTAAAAGAGCTATATCACCCAACATCGTCAGTGCAACAATTTCGTGGAACGTGGCTTGTAGTGCGGGTACCAAATCATTGAAACCACCTTCGCCCGTACCCGCGACCGTAGTGATGGTACCGAAAGCATCAATACGCCGAATGCGCCGATTGTGAACATCACCTTCACTCGCACCACCACTGCTGATATAAATATTACCCGCGCTATCGACCGCAATAGCATTGGGGGTATTGAGCAATGCACTTGTCGCTGGCCCGCCATCGCCCGAGAATCCCGGCTCCCCAGTACCCGCAACCGCAGTGATGATACCCGTTATCGCATCCACCCGTCGAATGCGGTGATTATCCGTATCCGCGATATAGAGATTGCCTCGTGTATCGAGCGCAATTCCGAGCGGGCGATTGAGCACAACATCCGTTGCCAGTATATTATCGCCATCTTCCAAACCACCACCGGCAATGGTAACAATCGTACCGCGTGCCTGAGCGAAAACATCTGTTGATAATCCCCAGATCAGGAGATTAAAAAAAAATATAAGAATATAGCGCATGATAGAATGTACAGGGCGGGATACAACTGCCTATGCTGTGGTTGCTTTCCCCAAATAGAGATCTCTGCCCTGTGCGAGGACTGTGATCTTGAGGTCGGCTACCGAGCGTTTGAGCATCCAGAACCCGCAATCGGGATGAATAAATGCGATGCGCCCCGGGCCGAGTTCTTTTTCGGCGTGATCGAGGCGCCGGGCAATCTGTTCGGCAGTTTCAACGTGATTGATTTTGATGTCAACCACGCCAATGCCGAGTTTGATGCGCGGATCAATTTCTTTCAGAGCAACCAGATCATCATCAGGGCGATGGGCGAGTTCGAGCACGAGGTGATCGGTGTGCAGATCGTTGAGAAAATCAATGAGTGCACGCCATGTACCGCGTTGGATGGTTTGCCCACCGTAATTCCCAAAACAAAAGTGAACAGCTCTTTCAGTATCGGGATCAATCGCATCGAGTACCGTATTAATCGCCTTCGCTGCGATAGGTCCGTCTTCAGGGTTACCCGGAATATTGGCTTCATCGACCTGTACACAGGCGCATGGCAGGCCGCGCACCTGATCGGCCAACGCATCGGCCACCCCCATGAGCAGGGCTTCAAAATCGCCGTAGTAATTGTCGAGCAAGGTGCGGGCAAGCATATAGGGGCTGGTAAGCGTAAATTTGAAGGGGCCACCTGCGACGGTTGCTGCGCGCAAACAGTCGGATAACAGGTCGAGCGAACCCTCTGAGAGCGCGTCATCGACAACAGCAGCGGGTTTAGCGCGAAAGTCCATGGATTGTCGTTGGCGAAATGCCTCGACCTCAGTGCGTCCAAAATCGGCGCGCGTACCACCCATAGGGCGCACAAAATATTCGATCATGCCATTGGTCTCGGGATGGTTGATGTCAAAACGATAGAGTTCGCCATCGGTGGGCAGATCAATCCCAGCTTGACGCTGCGTATCAAAAATAACGCGCGTGGCATCCACAACAGCAGTTTCACTCGGTGCTGCCACGAGCCAGTCAGGTAGCGGATAAGACCCAACTGTGGTAGTAAAAATTGTAGAACCTCGGGACAATTTTTGCATTGTATTCGGGTTTTCAGACATGGAAATACCTCGCTTACTCACAATTCCTCTGATATGGCATCGAGTTTGGCCCGATTCTCCGGGGTCAGATTTCTCAGAGCTTCAAATACAAAGGCAAACAAGCAACTCAATATCAGGCTGAGGCCCCCCGCAATGGCGACCATGAGACTGCGGCGCGGATAGCTGCGCGTATCAGGAGGTCGCGCATAATCCAGGACAGTGACCACCTGCGTGCCTTTTCCATCTTCAAATCGCGTTTTTTCGTACTCTTGTTTGATAAACTGATAGATGGCATTCTGTATTTGAATATCGCGGATGAGTGCCACTGCGGTCAGGCCCAATTCGGGCAATTGTCGAAAGGGTTTGAAAATCTCTGGCAATTGTCCGCCCGAATCGCCCTTGTGCAGACTATCGGGAAATTGGCCCATAATCAGATCGTCGAGCACCTCGCGTGTGGTCTGGATTTCCATATCGAGTTTTTTTAGTTCGGGATTGTCTGCGGTCATCAGTCGTGATTGGACATCGCGCTTGATAATCAGTTCTGCCAGCGAGCCGGTGAGAGGGGAAGATATTTCCAACTGTGTTTTGGCCTGGGTTTCAACGTCTAATACCATGTGCTCGTTCTGAAAATCCCGATAGCGCCGTTCGGCTTCGAGCATATCCTGTTCGGCTTCTTTGAGCCGCTCTGTGAGATAGACCAGATAGGTACGCATTTTGTTTTTATTGCGTCGTTCAAGCGCGTTTTCGAGTTCTTCAACAAAAGCATTGGTCAATTCTGCCGCCAGTTCTGGGGTGTCGGCTTCGTAGGAAATCGTGAGAAATTGCTCGCGCGAGAGCTCGACTTGCAGGCGATTGGATATCATGTCGAGCAATTCGCTTTGATGGCTGGCACCATAGCGCGTGGCGAGATCAAAGTGCTCTGCAACAGATAGGCGCACGCTTTCGCTTTCAATGACCGGGACAAATTCTGTGGCAGATACGGCCGCACCGCCCAGTCCCATCAAATTGAGAGGCAGTTCTTGCAAAAGATTAGATAGCCCCCCTAAGCCACCGCCGGTATCTTGTGGAGGATAAACTCTGGCATAAGCGCGGTAGGCCTTGGGCAAGATTAGAGAAATGCCCGCCGTCACCAGCGCGACGGCAAAAAAACACGTGAGAATCATGCGCCGCCAGCGCACGAGCACGTAAATATGATCGAGGATATTGCGTTCAGATTCCATAGTCACTGCCCGCGTTCGCGGTTAATCACCGTAATGGTCAGAACAATCGATGCAACAGCACCTACCATTGCAATAGCTTCTCTCAAAATGCGATAACCCTGCCCGGGCACGATTTCTCGCGGGGGGACAAAAATCGCGTCGCCGGGACGCACGAGCGATTCTGCCGTAGCGCGTATAGCGTTGCCCGTATTGCCCTCGACAATGATGATATCTTTTCGTTTTGCACGCGTGTTAAAACCACCGGCAAGATCAATATAACCGCCAACCGTAAGCGCCGCATCGTATGGAATATTTGCAGGTGCAACGACCGCACCTGTCACGCGCACAGAAGGTACAAATCGCGGAATGCGAATGACATCGCCATCTTGCAGGAGAATATTGTGCCGCTCGCTACCGGCGAGGAGAGCCACAAAATCAATGGGCAAACGCCCCGAAAGCTGCTGAGTTTTGAGGGTAATGAGGGCTTCTTCGGCGTCGGTGCGCTGTACGCGGTCAATGTCGAGCAACCGGTCGAGCGTGGGATCGTCTTCCGTTGCGGTCTCTTCATAATTGACTTTGCGAATAAGAGACGCCTGGACCACGGACGCTTCGGGTGTGAGTTCAGCCTGTTGTAATAATTCTTTGAGACGAAGCCCCTCCTTCAAGGGAAAAGGACC
This sequence comes from Candidatus Latescibacterota bacterium, assembly GCA_965222605.1. GTDB lineage: Bacteria > Latescibacterota > UBA2968 > UBA2968 > UBA2968 > VXRD01. The sequence goes on along the minus strand of OZ244960.1, from coordinate 4,994,958 downwards.
GGGGAATTTTACCTCACCTTCGACGTAAACCCGCTTTGTTTCGCCAATAACATAGAGTTTATCACCTATTTGCACGGGGATGTTGGCCTCGGGATCATCTGCGAGGGCGCGCGGGAGGTCAATAACTATGGGTGCCCACTCGCCATCTTTTGACAGGCGCAAAAGGTGGGCGCGCTTTGGTGGGGAATGGGCGCGCAAGCCATTTCCCAGAACAATGAGATCGGACACGCGATCGCCGGGCGCAAATTCATAACTACCGGGCCGTTGTATCGCCCCTGTGACATAGATAGAATCGCTTTTGGCAGCGGGCACCACGATTTGTTCCCCATCGAGCATGAAGGGGTTGTACTGTGCGTCGCCCGTGCGGTTCCACAGCTCGAGATCGACCCGGCGTCCCGTATTGTGCCACTGTCCATTTTCGTCAAGGCGCATAATCTGGATATTGCGGCTGGAACCTCTGCGGTCTGGGTCGTCAATAAGGCCCCCGGCTTTGAGGATGAGTTGCGATGCCTGTTCTACACCATTGACCGCAACGGCACCGGGTATATGTACTTCGCCTACCACGTTGATGGGAAATGTGCGGAGTTGCGCGAGGCTGATGGAGATATCGAGTTGATGAAAGCGTTTTTTGATCGCAGATTGGATAGCCCGGTCAGCTTCTGCAAGCGATAAAAACGCAACAGGAACCGGGCCGATAGACGGAAAAAGCAAACTGCCGCTCGCGCCGACGGGCACTTCAAAAATTTCTATTTCTTCACCTCTATTTACAACCACGGCAAAAACATCGCCCGGCCCGACAATATAGCGCCCCGAGCGAATAACCGCGTCATAGGCCGCTTTGCCAATGCTTTTGATTTCAACCAGTGGTGTAGCTTCTTGCTCTGTTTTTTCAGGAGAAGGCGCGGCAAAAGGTCTGGTGGGTTCTCGCCGTTCGGGTTTTTTTTCAGTCTGACGCGAATCGCGACGGCGAGATTGCGCGTGTGCGGCCAAAGGGTAAAACGCAAAGTCAAAAATGAGCAAGCCCACGAGCGCGATATAAAAAAGACGCATATAGCGTCCCGGATATGCCATAGAGATGATCATGTGACTGTGGCTCCCGATGGATCAACTTCGAGGACCTGATAACGCGCCCGTATGTTTTTTTTAGCCCAAATACCGATCATAGCCTGTCCGATAGCGTCGGCATTTTGGGTTGTAAGCGCGACGAGGGTCGGTCCCGCGCCCGAAAGCGCGGCACCCCATGCACCTGCTTTGACCGCTGCTGTGAGTATCTGATCAAAGCCCGGAATGAGTTTTGCCCGATAGGGGTGATGCAAGCGGTCTTGCATGCCGATAGCGAGATGCTCAAAATTTCCCGTGATCAGCGCTGCTGTAACAATGCAGGCTCGGCTTGTACTGAAAACGGCATCACGGTGAGAAATGGTGTCGGGCAAGACATTGCGAGCATCTTCGGTTTTGAGTTCAAATTCGGGAATGGCGACCACGGCGCGCAATTTTGCTGGAGGCAGAGCGCACACGCAGGCAACGCGGTTGTCATCCATAGTAGAGGCTGTGAGGCCGCCGAGCAAGCAGGGCGAAACATTGTCGGGATGACCTTCAATAGCCGTGGCAATATCGAGCATCTCCGTCTGGGAAAAGGGTTCGCATAAGAGGCGGTTAGCCGCAATAACACCGCCGACAATGGCGGTTGAACTGCTACCCAATCCCCGGGCAAGAGGCACGGTATTGTGCATGTGGATATCGATCCCGGGCAGTGTTTTGCCTGCGCGTTGGGCGGTGAATTGCGCGGCGCGATAGAACAGATTCTCCTCATCAGCAGGCAAAATACCCTTGCCTTCACCTTCAATGCTAAACGACAAGCCCGGTTGGGAACGAATCTTTACCACGACATAATTGTAAATGGACAAAGCCATACCCAGGGCATCATAACCTGGGCCAAGATTGGCAGTGGAACCGGGTAGGCGGATGCGAAATTCCATCTATAGTTCTCTAACGAGTTCGGTGCATACCAGATCGGCGAGCAAGAGACCTCGCCGCGTCAGGCGAACGCGGTTGTCAGTTCGTTCCAGCAAGTGCTGGTTTGCCATCGCGATATACTGTTTGTGGATTTTTGGATGGCTCAAAAAATCTGCGCGGAGTCCCCGGCGCTGGCGCAACCCCAGCATAATGCGTTCCAGCAGATGCTGCGTCGGTGTGAGCTGTTCCTCTCTTTCCACTGCAAATCCGGTTGCCTCAATGCGCTGCATATAAGTTGCGAGATCGCGCACATTCCAGGATCGCCGATTGTCGAGATACGAATGTGCAGACAAACCAACGCCCAGATAGGGGCGATCATGCCAGTAATTGAGATTGTGACGCGACGCAAATCCCGGTTGGGCAAAATTAGAAATTTCGTAATGTGTGTATCCAGCGGCTTCGAGTTGATCAATAGCATACATATACATCTCGGCCTGGTCGGTTTCAGGCGGCACCTTCAATTGCCCCTTTTGAAAGCGGCGTGCAAAATTGGTCCGGGGTTCAATCGTGAGACCATACAAGGAGATATGTTCAGGATACAGGTCAATAGCTCGTTGAAGACTCTTTGCCCATTCTTCAGGTGTCTGTCCCGGCGCGCCGTACATGAGGTCGATACTTATATTCTTAAACCCCACATCGCGGGCGGCTTGAAACGCCGCTGTCGCATCTGATGCCGTGTGAAAGCGACCGAGTGCTTTGAGTGCGCGATCTGTAAATGCCTGCACGCCCAGGCTCAAGCGGTTGATGCCGTGTTCATATAATTTGTCAAAGTGCTTGTGATCATTTGGATTGGCCTCTGCCGTAATCTCTGCATCGGGAGCGATCGCATTTTTCGCACTTGTCAGAATCCGATCCAATTGCCCAGGTGGTATTGCCGAAGGCGTGCCTCCCCCAAAGTACAGCGTGTTGAACACGGGGAGCGTTTCGAGGGCTTGCAGGCGGTTTTGCATTTCGGCAATCACCGCATCCGTATAGCGTTTTGCCAGGTGATTTTTGCCCACGACAAATGCAAAATCGCAATACGGACAGCGAGAGTGACAAAATGGGATGTGGATGTAAAGACCGATGTGTCACTCCACGAGCATGCCAATGCGCTGCCAGCGCACGCGCTCTGGAAAATGGAGCAGATTATAGATCGCGATACCGATTAGAGATGTTATGTTGCTATATGCGGGGACACGATCATCTAGTGCCCAGGACCAGTAGAGAAGAAATGCTTGACCTCGAATGAGATCGCGCTTGAGAAAGCCCCAGTATCGGCTGTCTTCACTGCTGTCGCGATTGTCGCCCATCACGAAATAACAGTCTTCGGGCACGATCTTAGGCCCGTAGTTATCCCGCGTATTGGCCGCCGATCTCCGTTTGAGAATAACAGAATCTATATATTTGATTTTGGACGGATCAATCGCGCGTTTGTCGTCAACATAAAGGATTTTATCCTTGATTTCAACTTTCTGCCCGGGGCCTGCGACAATGCGTTTGATAAAATCGCGGGATAGATCTCTGGGATACTGAAAAATGACAATATCGCCGGGAGCTGGCGAGCGCCACGCAGGCAGGCGAACGTCGGTAAAGGGAATGCGAGCGCCATAAATAAATTTATTCGCCAGCAAAAAATCTCCGACCAGCAAAGTGCTTTCCATCGATCCCGAAGGAATGCGAAATGCCTGTACGACAAATATGCGAATAAAAAGCGCGAGTGCAAACGCGAGTAAGATGGCTTTGATATATTCAATAGTCACGGATTTTTTTTGGGGCATTTTCCTCACACTTCCATCTGCAAAACAGCGAGAAATGCCTCTTGGGGGATTTCTACTGCGCCGACTTGTTTCATGCGCTTTTTGCCCTCTTTTTGACGCTCGAGGAGTTTGCGCTTGCGGGTAATATCGCCACCATAACATTTGGCAGTGACGTTTTTGCGGAAGGGACGCACGGTTTCGCGCGAAATCACTTTGGCACCAATTGCCGCTTGAATAACGACCTCAAAGAGTTGTCGCGGGATTAGTGCCTTGAGTTTTTGACACAACGCACGCCCCCATTCATGGGCTTTGTCGCGGTGAACAATTGCAGAGAGTGCGTCTAAAGGTTCGCCATTGATGAGCAGGTCGAGTTTGACCAGATCCGCTGCCTGGTGTTTTTTGTATTCGTAGTCAAAAGATGCATAACCGCGCGAGACCGACTTGAGACGGTCGTAAAAATCGAGTACAATTTCGGATAACGGCAGGTCGTAGCGCAAGAGCGCGCGGGTGGGATCGATATATTCGGTCGTCCGGTAATGTCCCCGCCGGTCTTGTGCAATACGCATAATACTGCCCACATATTCAGAGGGCACCAGGATTTGGGCATCGAGTATGGGTTCGGCAATATCTTCTATATTTCCCGCTGGGGGCATCCCTGCGGGATTTTGCACATCGATTTGCTCACCACTGGTCAGACGCACGCGATATTCGACATTGGGCACAGTAGTAATGATGTCTATGTCAAATTCGCGGTCCAGTCGCTCCTGGACAATTTCCATGTGGAGCAGGCCGAGAAAGCCACATCGGAACCCGAAACCGAGTGCTGTCGAAGTTTCGGGTTCGTAGGACAATGACGCATCGTTAAGGTGCAGTTTTTCGAGCGCAGAGCGCAGGTTTTCAAAGTCATCTGATAATACGGGATAGAGTCCGGCAAAAACCATGGGTTTGACTTCCTTATAGCCGGGCAAGGGATGAATGGCGGGATTCGCAGAGCCGGTAACGGTATCGCCGACCCGAGCGTCTTCAAGGTCTTTTATCCCCGCGATGAGATACCCGACTTCGCCAGCACTAAGGCTTTGTTGTTTGATGCGTTTGAGTTTGAGGGTGCCAATTTCTTCGGCGTCGTAATTTTGGCGGGTCGAAAAAAGTCGGATGGGCATATTTTTTTTCAGAACGCCATCAAAAACGCGCACATAAGCCACGACACCGCGATATTGATCAAAAACAGAATCGAATATGAGGGCCTTAAGGGGCGCATCCGGGTTCCCATCAGGAGGCGGTATCTCATCGATGATGGCACTCAAGAGTGTAGCGATCCCAATGCCCTCTTTGGCACTGATTTTGACAATTTCTTCTTCTTCGACACCCAGCAAGTCGTGGAGTTGCATGACCACGCGATCGACCTCGGCGCCGGGCAGGTCAATTTTGTTGATCACGGGAATGATGAACAGGTCGTGCTCCATAGCGAGGAGAACATTGCTAACGGTTTGGGCTTCCACCCCCTGTGCCGCGTCAACGAGGAGCAGCGCCCCTTCACATGCGGTGAGGCTGCGCGAGACTTCATAAGAGAAATCGACATGGCCCGGTGTATCGATGAGGTTGAGTTCATAAATCTGGCCATCTGGCGCCGTGTAATCCATGCGAATGGCGTGCGATTTAATGGTAATCCCCCGCTCGCGCTCGAGATCCATGCTGTCGAGCACCTGATCTTGCATCTGAAATTTACTCAGAGTTTGAGTCTGCTCGAGCAACCGGTCAGCCAGAGTTGATTTTCCGTGGTCAATATGCGCGATGATGGAAAAATTTCGAATATTTTGAAGATTCATGTTTTTGCGTTTCAACAAGTTCGAGAAGTCGTATATGAAGGCGAGTGAACGTTGTGCTGCGCGTGCACAGCACAACGTCAGTATAGTAGTTTAATAAACGCCATAAAGCATGAGAATATACCGTCTTACCTCGTTGAGGTCAATCAAAGTGTAGAAATACAACTCGGGATCACCTCAGCGGGGAAATGCGATTGACAACCTTAAATCCGTAGTCTTATCAAACAGCCCGTAAAACCCACATCCTTCAGGTGTGGGTCGCATGGCGAAGGGCTTCTGGTTCCCTGCTTTCGCAGGGACATGCTTATGGTGTGGTGCTTTAGCATTGGGCATATCGCTCAAGGCGATATGGGCGGTGGAGCGGTGTACAACTGCGCCAGCACTTCATCATTGTGATTCGTCCGTTAACTCTACGAAAAATAGCTTGACAAAATACGCTCATAAGTATATATTTTTATTATGCTTAAGTCCTACAAATACAGACTGCGCCCAACGAAAAAGCAAGAGAAAGTCTTGCTGGCACATATTGAAGAATGTCGCTTGCTATATAACCAGCTTGTCTGTGCGAGAGTCCAAGCATGGGAAAGTGAAAATAAGTCTCTGTCTCGTCATGACCAGACAAAAACAATACCATTGATGAAGCAACAGCGTCTTGCATTCAAGCAAGTATATAGTCAGGTATTGCAACAAGTATCAACAAGAGTTGATCTGGCATTCAAAGCATTCTTTCGTCGTCTCAAAGAGCGGGCAAAGACGGGCGAGAAAGCTGGCTTTCCCAGATACAAGGGTCAGAATCGCTATGATTCTATCACCTATCCTCAGTTTTCCAATGGATGCCGATTGGACGATAAGGGCTTGCGATTGAGTAAAATAGGCTGTATTCGCATTGTCCAGCACAGGCCACTTGACGGCGTTCCTAAGTCTTGCACCGTCACGCGCACGGCGACGGGCAAGTGGTTCGCTACTATCTCTTGCGATATAGGCGGCATAAGTAAGAAAGCAGACGCTGGCTCTGCCGTTGGCATTGACGTGGGTCTCAATTCCTTTGCTGTAACCAGTGACGGACAGAAGATAGCCAACCAGCGATTCTTTAGAAAAGAGCAAAAATCACTTGCCAAAGCACAGCGCAAATGGGACGCGGTGAAAAAAAGACCCAAGACCGACGCCGTAAGAGAAAAGCGTCGTAAAGTCATTGCCAGAGTGCATGAGCGTATCCGTAATAAGCGACATAACTTTGCCCATCAAGAATCAAGAAAAATGGTCACTCGTCACAGCTTCATAGCCGTCGAGAAATTGAAAGTTAAAAAGATGCAAAAGAACAGGCGATTGTCTAAATCAATAGCAGACGTAGCATGGTCACTGTTTCGGCACTGTCTCGAATACAAAGCGGAAGAGGCTGGTATTGGATTCAAGGCCGTCAATCCTGAATACACCTCACAAGATTGCTCGGCATGCGGACATAGAGAGAAAAAAGCACTCTCTCAGCGTGTACACAATTGCAAGGCGTGTGGCTATACCGCAGACAGAGACCTCAATGCTGCCATAAACATTTTGACGTTGGGGCTACAACGTCAGGCGACCTAAACGCCAAGAAGCCCAACTGCTCTATCGTTGGGAGTAGTCACCCAGTTTGATTGACAACGATGTATAAATTGAGTATCTTTTTTAGCTTTCTAATCTATTGTTTAAGACATTTTTTTCTGCATTTGCCAGAAGGTGGGAGCGGGTATGATCGCCAGCATGACCGGTTTTGGAAAGGGCGTTGCAGAAGGGGAAGTGGGGCGTGTTATTGTTGAAATTCGGTCGGTCAATGGACGCTATGGCGATGTGATGGTACGCATGCCCCGTTCTTTGTCTGAGCTTGAGCCTCGTATCAAAGAACGGGTTTTGTCGGTCTTTACAAGAGGGCGACTCGATGTGAGTATCACCTTGCAGGGTACTGCATCAGAGCAGGGACTTCCCGTTCTCAAGCCCGAAGTTCTATCCGCGTATCTCAAAGGAATTAAAGAAATTCGCGCGGATATATCGGGCGATATCGATTTGATGCAAATTGCCCAATTGCCTCAAATATTCGCATTTGAAATTCCCGAACTCGATTCTGGCGCCCTCTGGAAAGTGGTATCTGCTGCACTCAGTCAGGCCATTGACGCCTGTCGGGCCATGTGCCTGGCAGAAGGTGAAAAACTCGCCTGTGATCTCCGCACGCGCATTACACTGCTCGACGAATTTCTCCAGCGCGTCGAAACACTCGCACCCGAGCGTGTAGAAACTGTTCGGACGCGGTTAGAGGAAAAATTGGCGCAATTATTAACACCTGAACAAATTGATGAGAGCAGGTTGTTGATGGAAATTGCTCTCTTAGCTGACCGCAGCGACATAACAGAAGAATGCGTGCGTTTTCACAGTCACAACGCGCAGTTTCTCGGGATGCTCGATCGCAAAGAAGCCGTTGGCCGTCGTCTCAATTTTTTGCTGCAAGAAATGCTCAGAGAAGCCAATACCATAGGATCCAAAGCAGGTGACGCGACGATAGCCCATGTGGTCGTGGATATCAAAGAAGAACTTGAAAAACTCAAAGAACAGGTTCAAAACATCGAGTAAAAATCTCGGATGATTAAATCAGAAGAAACTGATGTTGGACAGATAAGACAAAAGTTGAGCGATAGTCCCGACGCATTTGCCGTGATCGTCGCCGGGCCATCGGGAGTGGGAAAAACGTCGATGTGCCAGGGGGTTTTGCGTGCAGATTCCGGCGTGCGGCGGTGTGTGACGACAACGACGCGACCACCACGCGATGACGAAGTAGAGGGTCTTGCCCGTCATTTTGTGACAGTTGCACAATTTGAGGCCATGCAAAAGCGGAGCGATTTTGTCGAGTCTGCCGAAGTACACGGACATCTTTACGGTGCAACATTCGACGCGGTTGCAAAAGCCATGAGTGGTGGACAGGTGATGTTGATGGACGTGGATGTACAAGGCGTGGCCGCGTGGAATGAGGTCTTGGGAGACCGCTGCGTGACCGTATTTGTCATGCCGCCTTCTCTCGATGTGCTTGCAGAGCGACTCAATGCACGGCAGTCTGAAAGCGCGTCGGCCTTTCGCTTGCGTATGAAAAATGCCGTTTCTGAACTCGTTTGGGCAAAAAACAGCGACTACGTTGTGGTAAATGACAAATTGGAAAAGGCCATCGCCGATTTGCTCGCTATTATTCGCGCAGAGCGACGGCGCACACGGCGGATGTGTTTGAGTGGATTGAACCTCTAAAAAGTCCAGCTATGCTCCCGACCTATCTCCAGCCCGTTATTGCGGTGCGAAAGCCCCATCTCTTATCAAGGAGTGCGTTATGTCAAACGTATTTTTTACTGAGGAATTAACAGTTGAAGAGGATATGAATTCCTATCAGGCCGTGTTGTTGGCATCAAAAGAAGCGCGCAGGCTGAATAAAGTCCGGCTGGTTGCGGGAGTGCCCGAAGGCGAAGAAAAAATAACAACCATTGCACTGGACCGAATTGTAAAAAAGAAAATTCAGGTGACCTATGCTGGCGGGAAAGAGGATTCTTCTGGGCGTTAGCGGTGGAATTGCCGCCTATAAAAGCGTATTCTTATTGCGTCTTCTTCAGAATGCAGGCGCAGAGGTTCGGGTGGTCATGACACCGGCTGCACAAAAGTTTGTGCAGCCCCTCACTTTTGAAGCTCTCTCACACCATCGCGTCTATACAGATTTATTTCCTGCTGACGGCGACCCCGATGTTATCCACGTGCATTTGGGCAAGTGGACCGATCTGATCATTGTCGCGCCAGCAACTGCAAATTGCATAGGCAAATTGGCCCATGGGTTGGCCGACGACCTGTTGACCTGTGCATTGTTGGCTGCAGAAGCACCTGTTCTACTCGCCCCGGCAATGGAAACCCAAATGTGGGAACACGGTGCTGTTCAGCAAAATGTGGGATTTCTTAAAAAAAATGGTTATCGGATGGTTGGTCCGGGAGCGGGACTGCTCGCCTCGGGTGCCGAGGGAATGGGGCGCATGGCCGAACCCCATGAGATTGTGGATGAAGCCAGCAGAATGATGGGCGCAACGCAATCGCTTGCTGGGAAACGCATTGTGGTGACAGCGGGCAGGACAGAACAACCCATTGATCCCGTGCGCTTTATCACCAATCGCTCAACGGGCAAAATGGGCTATGCTATTGCCGAACAAGCGCGTTGCCGAGGTGCCGAGGTCGCGTTGATTAGCGGACCGACAGAACTCCCCGCACCCGCCGGTGTACAGGTCGAATATATCCGCACAGTTCCCGACTTAAAAGCAGCGACCATCCGCGCATATCAGAAGGCCGACGCGCTAATTATGACCGCAGCGGTACTCGATTTTCGCCCCAAACATGTGTCCAAATTAAAAATCAAAAAACGCGATGGTAATCTGTCCCTTCATCTTATGCTCAATGAAGATTTTTTAATTCCCCTGGGACAAAACAAGGGAGAGCGGATCGTGATCGGATTTGCAATGGAAACAGATCACGCGCTGGAAAATGCCCGCAAAAAGCTCAACGAGAAAAACCTCGATCTGATTGTTTTGAACGAATTAAATGTGGAAGGAGCGGGGTTTGCTGTCGATACCAATGTCGTGACTTTTATCGAACCCCATCGAGAACCTGTCGCATTGCCATTGATGTCCAAACGCGATGTGGCAGACCGCATTTTGGATTGGCTGGTGTCGCGTTGGGAGAACGCGCATGAATGAATCCCCCGATCTGTTGGAAACTCTCGCGCTTGCACGCGATTTTTTAGCACGGGAAATCGCTTATGCGCCCGCCTCAATTGCGCGGATGGATGATCGAGAATCGGACGCTGATCCCCTGACTATTTTGAGTCAAGAAGCTTGTAACTGTCAAAAATGCGGATTGGCGCGAACGCGCACCTCAGTCGTATTTGGAAGCGGTCGCACTGATGCAGATCTCGTATTTATCGGCGAAGCACCCGGCGCAGAAGAAGATCGGCAGGGGCTACCTTTTGTGGGAGCTGCCGGACAATTGTTGACGCGAATGATCGAAGCCATGGGTTTGACGCGCGAAGACGTCTATATCGCCAATATCATCAAATGCAGGCCGCCCAATAATCGGGACCCCAAACCCGATGAGATTGCCGCCTGCCAGCCTTATCTGCTACAACAAATTGAACAGATTGCACCCGTTGTAATCTGCACCCTTGGCCGTTTTGCCGCGCAAACCCTGTTGCAGACCACCGAGTCAATAGGGCGTTTGCGGGGGGAAATTTTTGAATACCAGGGCGCAAAACTGGTCCCCACATATCACCCCGCTGCCCTGTTGAGAAATGCACATTGGAAGCGCCCTGCGTGGGAAGATTTGAAACTGGTTCGCAAACTTTACGATGGAACTGAAATTTAATGGCCGCCCAAAATCCGACATTGAATACAGCTGAACGCGCACTGCCCCAGGCACTCGAAGTCGAACGCGCTGTGTTGGGCGCAATGTTGATTGACAATATGGCAATCAATCGCGTGGTCGAAGTATTGGGGGACGAAACGGCTTTTTACCATACCCCACATCGAAAAGTTTATGCGGCAATTCAAAAATTGTCTGAGCGCGGCGATCCTGTCGATCAGGTGACGCTCACAGAGGAACTCGTGCGGCGCGGGCAACTCGATGATGTCGGCGGCGCGGTTTTAATTGCCGAGTTAGCCAGTGAAATGGCGACAGCAGCCAATGCCGAATACCACGCACAGATTGTACTGGAAAAGGCGCAACGTCGGCGGTTAATTGCCGCAGCGACACAAACGCTTACCGAAAGCTATGAAGAAACCGAGGATGTGCGCGAACTCATCGACCGCGCCGAACAACGGGTCTTTCAAATAGCCGAAGGCGAATTGGGCAAAGGTGTCATGCCCCTTGTATCTGCACTTACCGAGGTTTATGAAGCCATTGATAGAGCGCGTGAACATGGCGGCGCGCTGACGGGCGTGACCACGGGCTATACGGATCTCGATGAGATCACAGCGGGCTTGCAGTCTTCGGACATGATCATCCTCGCGTCGCGTCCATCGATGGGCAAAACAGCTCTCACATTGTGCATGGCGCGCAATGCCGCTGTGAAGGACGGTACACCCGTGCTGTATTTTTCGCTGGAAATGGCAACAGGGCAACTCGCACAGCGACTCTTGTGTGCGGAAGCGCGTGTGGATTCGCATCGTGTGCGAACGGGCAAGTTGTCAGACGATGAATATCATAGATTAGCCAACTGGACGGGAAAGCTGATGGAGGCCCCCATATACATCGATGACACACCTGCTATCTCTGTAATGGAACTGCGTGCCAAAGCGCGCCGCGCAAAATCCGAATACAATATTGGATTAATCATTGTCGATTATCTGCAACTGATGACCACAACTGAAAATTATGCCAGCCGCGAACAGGAAATTGCCTCTATTTCGCGGTCTCTAAAAGCCCTCGCCAAAGAACTCGATATCCCACTCGTTGCCTGCGCGCAATTGTCACGGGCTGTGGAAAGTCGCACGGATAAACGACCACAATTGGCCGATTTGCGCGAAAGTGGCTCAATTGAACAGGACGCGGATGTGGTGATGTTTCTCTTTCGTCCCGAGGTGTATGGCATTGTAGATGAAGAGGGCAATACACAAGAAGGCGTGGCCGAGATCATTTTGGGCAAGCAGCGCAACGGGCCGATTGGCAACGTCTTTTTGACCTTTGTACCTGAGTGCCTTCGCTTTGAAGAACCCGAAATCTATCGCGAATTTCCCTGAGGAATATGCCCATGGGCAAAGTGCGCGTGCGGTATGTATGTCAACAATGCGGTGCTGATTCGGGACGGTGGTTTGGACGGTGTGCATCTTGTGGTGAATGGAACACCTGTGTCGAAGAACAGACATCACCCGAGACTAAACAAAACAGACGCGCGGACGAATGGGTCAAAGCAAATCCGCCGCAACCGATCACGGAAGTGGTGGGCGGCAGAGAAGACCGCATTGAGACAGCTATTGGCGAATTTGACCGCACATTAGGGGGCGGCATTGTGCCCGGCATGGCCGCGCTTGTCGGCGGCGACCCCGGCATAGGCAAATCCACATTGCTGTTGCAAGGGGTTGCACAACTCGCGTTTTTGGGTATGAAGACACTGTACGTATCCGCAGAAGAGTCCCCTCGCCAAACGCGGATGCGAGCCCAAAGAATCGGCGCACTATCCGATGAATTGTACTTGATTTCTGAATCCAATCTCGATCTGATTTGCGGCTATATCGAAGAGATGCAGCCCGTCGCGGTTGTGGTCGATTCGGTACAGACCATTTTTAGTCCAGATCTACAAAGCGCGCCCGGAAGTGTGGCACAGGTCAGAGAATCTTCTGCAAAACTGGTGGCACTGGGCAAACGCACGGGCACATCGATTTTCTTGATCGGACATGTCACCAAAGAAGGCACGGTTGCAGGACCGCGTGTGCTCGAACATATCGTCGATACCGTACTTTATTTGGAGGGCGAGCAGCACGGTGCGTTTCGCATTTTGCGGGCGGCGAAGAACCGATTTGGCTCGACAAATGAAATCGGTATTTTTGAAATGTGTGATCGGGGGATGATCGAGGTGGATAATCCCTCACAGGTATTTTTGCCCGAACGCGAAGCCGATAGAGAAGGCACAGCCATTGTTTGCACAATTGAAGGCACGCGTCCCATTTTAGTCGAAGTGCAAGCATTGGTCAGTCGCAGCAACTTTGGGTACCCGCAGCGCGTGGCCACGGGGTTTGATGCGCGACGGATGGCGATTTTAATCGCCGTACTCGAAAAGCGGTCGGGCCTGCAACTGGGTGCTGAGGATATTTTTTTAAATGTCGCAGGGGGCTTGCGCATTGATGAACCCGCTGTCGATCTGGGTGTGGCTATGGCTATGGCGTCGAGCTTTCGCAGCAGACAGATGTCCCGCGATACGGTTGTGATTGGCGAAGTAGGATTGGGCGGAGAAGTGCGTGCGGTTGGTCAAATTGAACGCAGAATGGCCGAAGCGCGCAAATTGGGCTTCACCCAATGTGTTGCCGCCAAAGCAAATTTGAGTGGGGCGCGCATTCCCGATGGCCTGTCGTTGATCGGCGTTCAGGATGTGGATGCCGCACAAGATGTGGTGTTTTCATAGAGGTTATTATTACGGAGAAAGCGCATGGCACCGAGAATTGTATACATTTCCAAATTGTTGTCATTGATGTTGCGGCACAGGCCCGATGAGTTTGGACTACAAGTCGATCGCTATGGTTTTGCCGATCTCGACGCGGTTTTGCGTGCATTTCAAGACCGAGATTCGACATTTACTCTTGAAGATATTGAAAAAGTGGTTTATGATGGAGAGAAGCAACGTTTCGAGATTGTGGAAAATCGCATTCGAGCGCGTTATGCACACAGTTTTTCCATCGATCTGGGCCTCGACCCATCAGAACCGCCCGAATTTTTGTATAAGGGAGTAGATTCTGCCGATGTTGAGCGGTTGTTGTCTGAGGGCTTGACGCCAGACGACCGCGATTATGTACATTTGTCGTTTGACGCCGATGTCGCTGCGCGGTTAAGTGCCAGACCCGGACGCCGAGGGGCTGTCATATGCATTTCAGCGACCCGCGCCCATCAAGCTGGCGTGCATTTCTACGATTGTGGTCCAACCATATTGACCAAACATATTCCCGGGGAATTTTTGAATTTGGAACAGGGAGAGGCCCTAACATCGCATAACATATCTCAAGAACGAGAAAATGTGACTTATGGTCGGCGGCGGCGCTTCTCGTCCCGGCGGTAGTAAATGGTAGTTTTGGGCATATTCACAAAGCCAGAATAACCTTCTCACAAAAGCGTTTTATGGCTAAAACACACGAAAATCACACGCAGTCCTTGCTGAGTACCGCCAAAAATTTGGCGAGGAAAACCTGCGCCGATATGATCCTCCTCGTGGCCAATTCCGGCGTGAGCCATGCAGATGTTCACAAGCTGAACGCCACCTGTCAGGTCCTGATTGTTACGGGGGGGGAAAACTTTTTGAGCGGTGTTGAAGAAAAGGGAGTGCAGCGCTTGACTTATGATTATCGCAGAAGTCATGGCACGCACTTTGAACAATTGCGACAATGCGTTATCAAGGGCCTGGAGAGTGGGTATATTCGCCGAGGTGCGCGATTGGTATGCCTGAGCCGCATGCTGGCCTCGCGGGGTGTGGATGCGATAACAGTAATGGATACCAGTATTGGGTTTGATGTTTACGATTCGGTCGAAATTTCGGCCATAGCGGGCGATTTACCACTCAAAGTTGTCAAAACCACGCTCGATCTTGCCATCAATATTGGTAAGGAAGGTCGCGAAGGCGAACCGGTCGGCACCTTATTTGTCATTGGCGATTCCAAACGGGTTTTGCATCATTCGCGATCCATGACATTTGATCCTTTTCGCGGATATTCCGACATAGAAAAAAATATCTGCAATCCCGATGTTCACGAAGGTGTCAAAGAAGTATCGCTGATGGATGGCGCATTTATCATTCGGGAAGATGGCGTTATTCTATCTGGGGGGCGCTATATTTCAGCGAATGTGCGCGGTCTCACTTTGCCCAAGGGGTTGGGCGCGCGGCATGTGGCGGCGGCGGCGATTACCAAAACCACCCGGGCCATCGCCCTTGCTATTTCTGAGTCAACCGGAACGGTTCGCGTATTTAAGCAGGGCAAAATCGTTTTGCAAATTAACGCACACCGGCAACACATTGGACAAGACCGGTGGCAATGAACATATTGCGCTAAGAGATATTTATGCAGCGGTGGATCGTGCCCCTTTTGATGGGGCTGGTCATGGCGGGCAGTTTTGCTGCGATGCCGGCATTGGGCAAGCAAGTGCCGGTTTTTTTTATGCTTTTTGGCATTGCATCTGTGGCATATCTCATTGCAGTCTGGCATTGTGAATATGTGTCATTGAAGGTTATTGTGATCGCTGCCGCTGTATTTCGGCTTAGCCTTTTGTTTTCCATCCCCGCGCTATCCGATGATATTTATCGCTATGTGTGGGATGGACGCGTACAGTGGATGGGCATCAATCCCTACCTGTATGCACCTGCGGCACAAGAACTGGTGCAGGTGAGAGACGCGCTCATTTTTCCCAAAATTAACCACCCAGAATTGCCCACCATTTATCCACCCATCGCCCAAATCGCATTCTGGGTGGGATATGGCATTTCGGGTGGCATACTGGGCATTAAGGTGTTGCTCGCGTGTGCCGACATGATTGTGGGATGGCTTTTAATCTGTTTGCTCAGGCATTTCGAGCAACGGGCACAATGGGTTTTGATTTACTTCTGGCATCCTCTGGTCGTGGTGGAAATTGCAGGAAATGGACATATCGAATCGCTGGGTATCGTCGCTTTGCTGGCCGCATTGTATTTGTTCTTAAAAGGGCGAGATCGCATCGCGCTAAGTGCGCTGGGTGGGGCTGTTTTGGTAAAATTCTATCCCCTTGTTTTTTTGCCGAATTTTGTGCGATGGAAAGGGTGGCGGCCAACCAATTTGTCGGCACTGCTCATGGTGCCCTGTGTCGTGCTTCTGGGATATTTACCCTATGCCTGGGCCGGCGCACCTGTTTTGGGTAGCCTGGGCACTTATGCCCAACATTGGTCGTTTAACAGCGCGGTATTTGATATACTCATTCTGCTTTGTGGCAGTGGACAAATTGCACGCGGCATCATTGCCCTGCTCTTTTCAAGTGTTGTGCTGTTGCTGATCTGGAAGCGCGTCCCCCTGTTGCACTGTGCATATGTGACTGCGGTCGCCTTTGTTCTACTCACCCCCACGCTCCATCCATGGTATGTCTTGTGGTTAATCCCATTTCTCGTTTTTTATCGGCATCCGCCCTGGATTGCTTTCTCACTCCTGGTGGTCTTATCCTATCACATTTTGATTCAATACCAGGCCCATGGCGTATGGGAAGAAGCCGCATGGGTCCAATGGGTGGAATACGGTGGATTGGTGCTGGTAGGCATCTCGTCTTTGCTTCTCAAGCACACAGAAATCTTGACGAAAATAGGGCAATTTTTTAATATACACCGTCTAATTTGATTGCACTGTCTAAAAAGAAAAAACGGAACTCGAGTTGAGCAAAAGCGTTTTTGAAAAAGTGTAAATAAGCAAAGGAGATTGGCAAAGATGCACAGATTTCGATTCTTATTCTTTCTGCCACTATTTGTCGCCTGTGGAGCGCAAGAACAATCTGCGGATTTGCTATTTCGAGAGGGCGAACAGGCCGCGCACGATATGGCATCTTATCCCGTGGCCGAGGTCAAATTGGCGGAATTTCTGGCGCGTTTTCCCGACGATCCTCGCGCTGAGGTGGCACTACAGGCCCTGGCGCGGGTATTGATGAATCAACAAAAACACCAAGAAGCCATTGCGCGATACGAAACCCTGATCGCGCGATTTCCGCAGAGCCGATATTGTGTACAGGCACAGTTTATGATTGGCTATATCCACGATCAACTCGGCGATTACGAACAGGCGCGAGTGGCCTATCAACAGGTGATTGATACCTATCCGAACTCTGAGTTAGTGGATGACGCCAAATTTTCAATCGAAAATTTGGGCAAAGCGCCCGAGCAGTGGTTGCGTACCAAACCAATAAGTCGAGAGTGATGCAATGACAGTTGGACAAGATATTCAATTAATCAATGAACGGGTTGGGCGCGAAAGCGCGTTTGTCGATCGGTTATTGGCCGAGGTGGGCAAGGTCATTGTCGGACAACAGGACATGATTGAGCGATTGTTAATTGGCCTATTGTGCAACGGCCATGTCTTGCTCGAAGGCGTTCCCGGTCTTGCCAAGACTTTAGCCGTCAATTCATTGGCTCAGGCGATTCAGGCGTCTTTTAAACGCATTCAGTTTACACCTGACTTGTTGCCCGCAGACCTGATTGGCACAATGGTCTATCACCGGGAAACGGGCGAATTTGTGGCTCAAAAAGGGCCTATTTTTGCCCAGCTCGTACTCGCGGATGAAGTCAATCGCGCACCGTCAAAAGTGCAAAGTGCCATGCTCGAAGCCATGCAAGAGCGTCAAGTTACCATTGGGAACGAAACATTTGCCCTGCCCGATCCCTTTTTGGTGCTGGCCACGCAAAATCCCATCGAACAAGAGGGAACCTATCCACTGCCCGAGGCACAGGTCGATCGCTTTATGCTAAAAGTGCGGGTAACATATCCCAATAAACAGGAAGAACGCACCATTGTCGATCGCATGAGCCGCGATACAACTCCTCAAATTGAGACAGTCATAACAACTGACGATCTTATTCGCGCGCGAAGCGTAGCCGATGAGATTTACGTGGATGATAAAATCAAAGATTATATCGTCGATCTCGTGTTGGCTACTCGCGATCCAGAAGCTTATGGTCTGGGTGATTTGCGCGCCCTGATCGAATTTGGCGGATCGCCACGCGCGTCTATCGCCCTGACCCGCGCTGCAAAATCGCATGCGTTTTTGCGCCACCGCGGCTATGTTACTCCCGAAGATGTGAAAGCCATTGGCATGGACGTATTGCGCCACCGCGTGCTGGTAACTTACGAGGCAGAAGCCGAAGAAATTAACTCCGAAGAAATCGCACGCCAAATATTCGATCACGTTGAAGTGCCTTAATAGCTTTTTCTATGATTCCAACTGAAATTTTAAAAAAAGTGAAACGCATTGAGTTGCGCACGCGCAATCTGGTAAATACAATTTTTGCCGGCGAATACCATTCGGTATTTAAAGGCAGGGGCATGGCGTTTGCGGAAGTGCGAGAATATCAACCCGGCGATGATGTTCGCACAATTGACTGGAACGTGACAGCGCGTATGGGTGATCCCTTTGTCAAAGTGTTCGACGAGGAGCGTGAACTCACCGTGATATTGATGGTGGATGCGAGTGCGTCGGGAGACTTTGGAACGGTGGCGCAAATGAAAGGCGAGATAGGTGCTGAGATTTGCGCTTTGCTCGCCTTTTCCGCAATTCAGAATAACGATCGCGTGGGACTGATCATTTTCACCGATGAAGTCGAGTTGTTTATTCCCCCTAAAAAGGGCAAAAAGCATGTGCTGCGCGTAATTCGAGAGTTGTTGTACTTTCAGCCCTCAGGGCGTAGTACAAATATCGATGCGGCATTGGAGTATTTGAATCGCGTGACCTATCGGCGCAGTGTCGTGTTTCTGGTATCAGATTTTTTTGCTTCTGACTATGAGAAAGCATTGCGCGTTGCCAATCGGCGTCATGATCTGGTAGCGATAGCGCTGGAAGATCCGCGCGAGTACGACCTGCCTGCAATCGGCATTGTGGAGTTGGAAGATGCCGAGACGGGCGAAGGCATAATGGTCGATTTTGGCGATGCAGCAGTGCGCGAGGCATTTCAAAAGCTAACGCGAAAAGAGCGCGATGACCGCGAAGCGTTGTTTCGGCGCATGGGCTTAGACGCCGTGAATATTTCGACTCAAGGGGCGTATCACGAACCGTTGATGCAATTTTTCAGGATGCGGGCAAAGAAAATTAAGGGATAAGGAGCAAGATGTGATAGAAGTTGATCGCCTGACAAAGCGATACGGCGCGTTTACGGCTGTTGACGACATTTCGTTTCAGGTAGGTAAAGGCGAAATTGTCGGTTTTTTGGGGCCAAACGGCGCGGGCAAAACCACGACCATGCGCGTGCTTACCTGTTTTTTGCCCGCTACAGAAGGCACGGCGCGCATTGCTGGCTACGACATTTTTGACAATTCATTGGAAGTCAAAAAACGCATTGGGTATTTGCCCGAATTACCGCCCCTGTATCGCGATATGCGCGTGCGTACATACCTGGAGTTTATCGCTAAAATCAAGGGCGTTGCGCCAAGAGAATCTAGACGGCGAATTGATGAAGTTGTCGTTCAATGCGGGATTGTGGATCGCACCGAGCAACTCATCGGTCATTTGTCCAAAGGATATCGACAGCGGGTAGGGCTTGCACAGGCGATTTTGCACGACCCCGAGGTGATCATCATGGATGAACCCACCTCGGGCCTCGATCCCAATCAGATTATTGAGGTGCGACAATTGATCCGCGAACTGGCCCGGGAGCGCACGGTGATTTTGAGCACGCATATCTTGCCCGAAGTTGAAATGACCTGCAACCGCGTGGTCATTATTCACGAAGGCAGAATTGTCGCCGTTGATACCACTGAAAATCTCACGGCTAATATGCGCGACACAACGCGATTTTTTGTTCGGATATCGGGCGACCTGGATGTTGCAGCCAAAGCCATTGCCACTATTGAAGGGATTAGCGACGTGACGCGCACAAACAATGGGCTGCATGTCCATTGGCCGGCTGAAGCGGATTTGAGTGCCGCAGTATCGGCGCGCGTTGTCGAATTGGGTATGGGGCTGGTGGAAATGAAGCAAGAGGCGATGTCTTTGGAAGAAATTTTTCAAGCACTGACCATGCGCGAGGAGAGGATGTGATGGGCAATATAATGGCGATTTTTGGCAAAGAGATGCGGTCGTATTTTGGCTCGCCAATTGCTTATGTGATGGCCGGTGTGTTTTTGCTATTTAACGGCTTTGTTTTTCGCAATCAGTTGCTCGAATTTCACGATATGAGCGTGTATCTAAAATTGGCAGAACGCGAAGAAAAAATTCTACTAAACGTCAATACAGAGGTTGTCACACCATTTTTTGAATTTCAGATTTTTATCTGGATGATTGTGATTCCAATGCTTACGATGCGTCTCTATGCCGAGGAAAAACGCGGGGGCACGTATGAACTGTTGATGACTTCGCCGATTACTTCGGCACAAATTTTGATAGGCAAGTTTCTCGCTTGTTATGTATTGTATTTGCTAATCGAAGTGATGGCCTTCGGATATATTGGCGTGTTGTCTATGTACGCGCAATTGGACTGGGGGGCCATTTTTTCAGGTGCACTGGCTGTGGTGCTGATTGGCGCCACATTTATCAGTGTGGGCATTTTGGCATCGTCTTTGACTGAGAATCAGATTATCGCGGCTGTGTTGTCTTTTTTCTTTTTAATTCTATTGTGGATTATCGACTGGGCCGCGCGTTTTGCCAGCGACATATTTTTTGTTATTTTGAAATTTCTCTCCCTTATAGAACACACCCGAGACATGATTCACGGTGTCGTCGATACGCACGACGTGGTATTTTTTATAAGTGCTGCGGCTTTTTTTCTCTTTTTAACACATACGGTACTCGAATCGCGCAGGTGGCGAGCGTAGGAAGGACGCTATTATGAAAATCGGTATTATGGGCATGCACTACGGACATATAAGTGGTATGTTTCACTCGGCGGTCAATGCGTCAAATGGCGAAATCGTCGGCATTGTAGAATCCGATGACGCGCTTTGCGAAAAATATACCGCAGACCACAGCATCACCCGATTTGCCACACTCGACCTGATGCTCGAAAAAGCAAAACCCGATCTGGTGATTGAGGGCCTCGCGCATCACGAAAAAACGCATGTCATTGAAACATGCGCCGCAGCCAGCGTCCACATGCTACTCGACAAACCACTTTGCCGAACGCGGGAAGAATTACAACGCATCAAAACGGCTGTAACAAAGAACAATATCAAACTTTCCACCTTTTTCACTTCCCGCTGTTATGGAGCATTTATCGCCCTGAGACAGGCGATTCAAAACGGCGATTTGGGCGACCTCGTGAGCCTCATCACCACGCATCCTCACAAACTCGGTGCAAGCGGTGTACAACTGCGCCAGCAGGTCAATCCCCCTGCGCTCTACTTCGATGCAGACAAGTATGTGGGCACATTCCACGATTTGGCAGGCCACGGCGTGGATCAAGTCCGCTGGCTTACCGGCGCAGAATACACAGGTGTTCACGCGCTCGGCACACTCAAAAAGCACATCAACACGGGCCTCACATTCGATCACGTCCAGGCATCGTTTCAACTCGACAATGGCGCACTTGCCACCGCCACTGCCGATTGGCTCACCCCCAAAGATGCGCGATCCTTTGGCGATACGCGATTTATTATCATGGGTACCGAAGGTTCGGCACACTTGCGCGCCTATGCCGACGACCATGTGCTCATTGTCTCCAACAAATCGGGCACTTACGAACCCGAACTCCCTCCCTCAACCAATCACGCATTTGTCGAGAATATGATCGATGCATTCGCACGCGGCAAAGAAAACTTCATCTCAACAGACGATACCCTCGCCGTTGCCAATGCCTGCATTACAGCCGAAGAATCGGCGAGAAAAGGTGGAAAATTTTTAGCGATCAGATAGGGAGCAGTGAAAGGGGATCTGTGACCCAAAATTTGAACCAGTTTGCAGGCTAACTTGCGCTAATTATCATCATCTCGCTCGCTTAGCAGTTCCCCGCGCTGCAGCCGCTCCGCGTTCTCCGTGGACCACAGAATCCCCTTCATCACCTTCTGGGCGGTAATATACCGGGTCGCCGCCAGCAGGTGCATACGCTTCTCCTTCGGATCGTCCGACATGTCGGAGTGCAGGAACGCCACCTCCAGCACCTGGAACATGTGCAACTCCGCATCCTCGCGCAGCATAATATGGGCCAAAGTATGCCTGAGCTTCGCGATATCGTATCCTTCCTCCAGGTACTGGCTTACCAGCACCTCAGCCTCGAAGACCTTCTGGAAATCCGCAAATTCCTGTAGCCGGTCCAACATCTTGTCCTCAGACGCGAACGTCTCGTCCAGCCGCTGTCCTTCCCTGGGCAGGCGGGCCGCTGGCATGTTGAGCCAGCGCAAATAGGTCATAAACACAGCGCCGTGGAAAATGCCGCGCAAAAGCTCTTCGCTCGGCGCCCGGTGGAAAGCGCGATAGAGGGCATGGGCGTAAGAGTAAATATTCGCCACATCGTGCCAGTCCCCCTCGTTCTTGAGGTGGAACCGCGCCGTGCGGATGGCTCCGGCATAGGTCATCGCCCGGCAGATATCCGTGGGCTTCACACCCTCGCGCAGTTTGTCTTCGATCTCGGCGACAATCGGCTCGAACTCCTCCCCCAGCAGCGTCTGCGTAAAAGCAGAAATATCCAGCGTTGCCTCGTTCTTCTGGTTCGCTTCCCACATCTCGTCCAGACGGGTGAAAATATCTTCCAAGACCGGCACGCTGTCTTCCCACCGGGCGGTCTCCTCGTGTCGTTCCCTGCCCACTAAGTCCACCACAATCGGTCGCAAAATCTCATTCGCCCCTTCCCAGTCCACATAATCTAAGGCCTCGAACATCTTATTCGCGAAATCGAGCGCATGACCGTCCCCGGTAAAATAGAAATCCGTCGCCGTGGTAAAAACGATATCCGCAATCTCTTCTGGTGAATATCCACGGTCGTACAGGGTCATCAGAATGCGCTGTGCAGCGCTGCTGCTGCGCTGATCTACCAGCCGCCGGAACCAGCGTTTGAGGGTCGCCAAGTCCGGTTCGTCCGATGTTTTGGGCAAAGAGAAACCCTGCCGCCGCGAACCTCCTGATGTGCGTCTGGAAATCTGCGTCAGCCCGTGGACCAGGAAAAGATTGTGGTCCTTCTCATCTACATCTTCCCACATATTTGCAGCCAGCGTCAAAATGGCCACCCCCGATGACCAACCCTCATTCGATTTATATGCCCCATAAAAAAGTCCCTGCTGGATCATCTCCTGCGGCGTGGCACCCACAGCCCTTAGCGCGGTAATCGCCTTGGCAATCAGGAGCGAGCTCCGATCTTTTAGACCCTGCTCAAGAATATACTTCCCCCGGTCAATCCGCCGGCGTCTGGCCGCCTCTTTTTCGCCCGGCGCAAGCCCCACGTACAGACACCCGTCGTCTCGCACCTCCAAGGGAAAGCTCTTCAGATCGTTTCCAGCTCCGGAGGTTATGAAACAGCCGCCCGTCTTAAGGTCGAACTCCCAGTGGTGCCAGTGACAGATTAGGACCCCGTCCCGAACGCTGCCCTCGGACATCGGATATCCCATGTGCGGACACCGGTTGTCCACCGCATTGAACCTCCCCTCGTAGCGGAAAACGGCGATGTGGGTGCCCTCCACCGTAAACGGCTTTCCTTCGCCTTCTTCAAAATCATCAGCAGAGCACAATTTGTAATACACCAGATTGCTCGGATCCACCTCCGGAGAAACATCCAGGGTCATATCCCCGTCCATGAGTCGATCTTGGAAACTTTGAGTAGCGATAGCCATAACCATACCTCCTCAAAATAATGGCCTAAAGTAGAAGAAAAGTAGAAGAAAAGTAATAGATTAAAACCGCAAATCAAGCAATTCTTTCCCCCCCTCTCTCACAAAATGCAGATACGATTCAATAGAAAATATACTGCAATTGCAGTACGTGGTCAATGCGGCGGATACCTCCCGCCTTCCATCCTGCTCATCTTCCCACCCTAAAATCCTGACCCGTCGTTCACCCAAAAAACAATTGACAGGTTCTCTACAACGGCGAAGATATTTATGTCGTGCCCGGCGGCCTGACGCGCGGATGCCTCCCATGCATGGTTCTCTTTGTACCTGCCCAATCACGGTTGGATCGACTTTGATCCAACCAACAACCTCATGCCCGATGACCGACACATCACCGTGGCCTGGGGCCGCGACTTTGCCGATGTCACCCCCCTCAAAGGCGTGGTCCTGGGCGGTGGTCAACACGCGCTCACCGTATCTGTCACCGTAGAACCGATAGAGAGCAAATTTGTGCCTGCTTAAAGAAAGTGAATCAAAAAGCTAATCTCACTATATTGACCGAGTGTTGCAATTACGGTATATTTTGTGCAGAAAAAAATTTCGAATTTTTTAACTCGAGGCGGTTATCTATGAATGCCATCACTGTAAATGAAGCAAAAAACGACCTGGATCGCATCATTGAGCGCGTTACAGCCGATGCTGAACCGATGATTATTTGTGGGGAGGGAAGTCAGAAAGTCGTCCTCCTATCTTTGGAAGAATTTAATTCCTGGCAGGAAACTCTGTACCTGCTATCAAACCCTGTCAATGCAGATCATTTGCGTCAGTCAATTGCCGAAGTTAGAGAAGGTAAAATTCTGGAACAGGAGTTAGTTGAACCGTGAAATTGGGATTCACTATTCAAAATAAAACAGTCCTACCGAATTCGATAGGACTGTTATTTTTGACCTTTACTGTAATTGCTCTTACGCCTCTACAACCGCCCTCATAACCGTCACCTTCTCCAGACGTTCGGAAATCGGATCAAATCCAACGCCTGGCGTCTCGTCCAGTACCACATTGCAATTCTCATCCTGCTCAATCCACCGATCTGTAATATCCTCAACATAGAATTTGCGCGAAGGAAACACATCTGCCGGATAGTTAAATCCGGACAACGTACCCAACGCCGCACAAATCCCAGCACCAACACCGCTCTCCAGCATCCCGCCCACCCACGCATCTATGCCCGCATCGCGCGCAATGTCGTGAATTTTCACGGCATTGAACAAACCTCCCACGCGACCGGGTTTCACATTGATCACGCGACATGCGCCAATTTTCAAAGCAAGTTCAAAATCCCGGGGGCGTTTGACCGACTCATCCAAACACACGGGCGTTTCAATTTGGCTTTGTAACTCCGCGTGCTCAATCAGGTCCAGATGATCCAATGGCTGCTCAATCATCGCCAAATTGAATTGATCAAATGCCTTGAGCGTATCAAAATCCGCATTCAAATCATATCCCGAGTTGCAATCCACATGAATCACGGGATCGGGAAAAGCCGAGCGCACGGCTTTGAGCATCTCAATATCCCATCCATGCTTCACTTTCAATTTAATACGCGGATATCCCACATCCACAGCACCCTGGATCAGCGATAAAAGTTCATCAATCGTATCCTGCACACCAAAATCAGCGCCACAGACCACCGTCGGATCAGTCGCGCCCAGCGACTGCCAGAGTGGTATGCCCTTCAACTTGCTATCCAATGCCCACCACGCGGTCTCCACAGCCGCTTTGGCAAAGGGATTGCCCTTAAACACCACAATCCGCGCCATCAGTTCCGCAGCAGTCTCTATTTGCTCTCCTACCAGATGCGGCAAGAAAAATTCCCGCGCCGTCTCATAAACAGATCGGGCTGACTCCGGCGAATAGGTCGGCGCATAAAACGGCGTAGCCTCACCCCAGGCAGTAGTTCCTCCACCCGAGAGTTTAACCATCACCGAATGAATCGTCGCATCCTCACCATAAGCCGTGCGCCACGGCGAAATCAGTGGCAACTCGACATATCGAATTTCTGCGGCATCAATTTTCACCTGAGTTCCTCTTAATCTCCTGGTCTCCATCGGGCCGCGTTCAAAACCGACCACAGGTGAATCACCCAGCCCATCCAGATAAACCACAGGATGGCCGCCAAAAAAAATTGGAAAAGGGCAATGAGCAAACGTCCCTGAAGCAACTGACCCAAACCCGGGATAAAAAAGCTACACAAAGCTGCAAGAACATTGCCACCCGAACCTTGTCCCGTCATACTATTTCCTCCTTCCATTCATTTTGATCCCGTTCATTCAGGATCAAAAAAGAGGCTCCAGATACCTTGTCCTGCACAGGACATGCCTGGAACCTCCCGGAGAAATTTATCCCAACTTATTCAACAACATCAAAGTCATGGAAATCTTCGCCAGCTTCAAGCGATAGAATTTCCAGCGCAGTCGCGGCACCCTGCCCGGCAGAAATAATCGCCTGCGTGCGGATGAGACGCGTATTCCAACCCACTGCAAAAAGCCCCTCAACAGAGGTGCGGCCATCTCCATCTGCAACAATACCCTTGTTCTCCTTAGCCAAACTCAGACCCTCGGCCAATTTGGTATTCGTGCCGGTAGCTAAAATGAGATACTTCCCCTCTCTTCGATCTCCATCCCCCGTTGTAACGGCAAACCCGACATCGGTCTTTTCAGCATCGGCCACTTCTACATCCTCAATTTTGCCGCCCAAATTTTGGACTTGCGCTCGAGAAACCCGCTGAAACTCACTGCCCGTTATCTCGGGAATGCCCAGATAATTGTAGAGCAGGGCCTTGTGCATCGGCGTGCCATCTTGTCCAAACACCGTCACATTCTGACCATTCTTCGCCAAAAACAACGCGGCACTCAATCCCGCAGGTCCATCGCCTATAATCAAAACATCTGCCATAACATATCCTTTCATTTACGATTGTGGATTAACGGTTAGACGTATTGCGTTCTCGTCAATATTTTCTGTGGTGAATGAACAATGCCCAGCAAGCCATCGATTGACAAATCCTCGTCAATTAACGGCCAGTGAATGCCATAACCCGAGGGAGAAATTTCATACATATTCCTCGCTTCAACAGATGCCTTCTGCAATGCAGGTGAAATCTCACTGAGCACAAACCTTCTCTTTTGCCCATCAATGGTTACGGACATTTCATCGTCATTAAAATAAAGATCTCTTACATCGTGATATCTTTTCATTGTTGACGCCTCCGTTCAAACGCATCCCATTCTTGTTCAATATATTCAAAATGTTCAAAAATGATCTTCTTAATTTCTCTACGATCTCGAGGTGACAAATTGAAAGCATAAGCTTCTTCGAGATCAAAATTTTCTCTACCGAGCCAATATTTGCATTCTTTTTCCCCTTTTCTACAATGAATATGAGCAGGTTCATTGCCTTCATTGGAGAAAAAGAAAAGTCGCCAGCCTGAAATCAATAGTATTGTTGGCATTTTAAATTAGTATCCCAAACTCTATTCATCCAGTAGTTTTTCCAGTGCCTCGGCATCTGTAACCGGTTCAGAGCAGACAAAATTGCGACATACATAAGCTGTGGCGCGTCCGTCGATCATGCCGCGATTTTTCAAAAGCGGAATGGCATCGGACACGGGATCACTTCCCCCACACAAAACCACATTGGGTCGCCATGTTTTATTCACCACATCGAGCAGTGCAACCGTATCCGCCCTTTCTCGATCACCCAAAATAGCGACTTCAACCGGCTCTTGCAAATAGAGATCCAGGGCACAAATCATATTGCCAAAGCCCGAAGGCACCTCCTGAATATGCCTGCCAAAAAGATGCAAAATACGGGCGGCCATATCCCGCCAATCTTCGCGCTCCAGCAGCGTTCCCAATCGCAGTAACGCCATCGCCCCTGTCGAATTGCCAGAGGGCGTGGCATTGTCAAAGGGATTTTTTGAACGCACAATCAACGCTTCGTGATCTCTCCCTGTATAAAAAAATCCGCCATCTTCCCGATCCCAAAACTGATCAATCATCACCTCCATAAAATCGCGGGCAGCAACGAGATAAGAAGGCTCAAAACTCGCTTCGTACAGATCAATTAACCCGAGGATCAGACAGGCATAATCATCCTGATAGGCATTGAGACGCGCGCGACCATCTGTATAGGTATGCAACAAAAGCCCGCGATCCGTACACATATTCTCCAGGATAAACCGAGCCGCATCTGACGCACTATCCAGATAAACGGGCTCGCCAAATGCCCGATACGCCTGCGCAAAGGCCGAAATCATCATCCCATTCCAACTCACCTGAATTTTCTCATCGCGCCCGGGTTTCACGCGCTTTTCCCGCGCCTCAAACAAAACCGCACACCCGCGTGCCATTGCGTCTTCATCCACCTCGTAGGTCTGCGGAATATTCAGGATATTTTTACCTTCAAAATTGCCTCGCGCCGTCACATCAAAATACCGACAAAATGCCGCCCCATCGTCTTCGCCCAATAAAGCCACCACCTCCTGCGGCGTCCATACAAAAAACTTGCCCTCTTCCCCCTCGCTGTCGGCATCTTGCGTAGAATAAAAGCCGCCTTCTGGCGAGGTCATCTCTCGGCGCGTATAATCCAAAATTGACCTGACAATACGCGCAAAAAGCGGTTGCTTCGTCACCTGATAAGTCTGTGTATAAAGCTGTGCGAGCAGTGCATTGTCATATAGCATCTTCTCAAAATGGGGCACGAGCCAGCGGCTATCCACAGCATAGCGGTGAAATCCCCCGCCGAGCTGATCGTAAATGCCTCCCCGCGCCATTTTTTCAAGCGTCAATATCACCATCGCAAGTGCCTCTTCGTTCCCCGTACGCAAATAAGTTCGCAAAAACACATCGAGATTCATCGAATTGGGGAACTTGGGCTGCGTGCCAAACCCGCCATTTTGAAAATCAAAATTCGATCTGATCTTTTGAAATGCACCGTCAAAATCCGCCTCACTAAGGCCATCTGCCAACGCATCAATACGCGCCATCGCCTGTAAGTGCTCGTGCAATCGATTCGCCACATCTGCGACATTTTCACCTTTTTCTCGAAAATGCCTGGCAACGGATTCCAGGACATGAGGAAAGCCCGGTATGTTGTGCCTACTCTGAGGCGGAAAATAAGTACCCCCGTAAAACGGAACGCCCTGCGGTGTCAAAAACACACTCATAGGCCACCCACCGGAACCGGTCATAACCTGTACCGCATTCATATAAATTTCATCGACATCGGGGCGTTCTTCTCGATCGACCTTCACATTGACAAAATGCGCGTTCATAATCTGCGCGATATCCTCATCTTCAAAACACTCGTGTGCCATCACATGACACCAGTGACAAGCCGCATATCCCACGCTCAAAAAAATTGGCTTGTCTTCAGCTTGAGCCTTTTCAAACGCCTCTTCACCCCACGGAAACCACGCAACGGGATTATGTGCATGCTGCAATAAATACGGGCTGGTCTCGCGGATCAATCTATTGGTATCTCTTTTATCGACCATCACATCCTCACCTGAAAGACAACACCGTCGCTAACGGTCGTCCCGGTTGCATCTTTTGCAGTGTCTCATATTCATACTCATCCCACCGGTTAGACCACGTATAAATATCTTCAAAAACCAGCGACCGCACATAACGACCACCGGGCAATACCACTTCGAGAACCAGATTGCCAAGCGTTATCTCACTGCCCTCAGCCGGTTCAATACGCACCTTATTTTCCATCTGCAAACAAGCGAGCGCGTTGGGTGGTAAAGACAGGCGACTGGGCGTAAAATTATCTGCACGTGGCAAAAGGCCAATCTCATTCCCATTGAGAAATACGCGCGCATCTCCCATACTATCCCAGGCACAAAAACGGAGCATCCCCTGGCGAATACGCCCCAAATTTGCTTCAATGAGTTGCGCTGGTGGCGCGGGATCCATTGTCCAAAAAGTCTGAATGTCCCCAGGACGAAACCAACGCACCAGGGCTTCGGCCCCGCGGTTAATATGATGCCATTCCACACGCGCCTGGCCCTGTGCAACATATCCCATAAACCACCCCGGAGCCGTATTTTCAATATATCCGGGCCAAACAGCCATGAGATCATCGGATGTGGGCAAAAGGGCCTGAACTCGGTTGAGCGGAAGCGGCGGTGCGTCAGACAACCCAACCAGAGCACCCATACACTGCAACACCGGCAAATGAGGCGTGCGGTGCAACACAATACTTTGATTGTGTGAATGCCCACAAAAATAGGCATCAATCGCGTGCCGAGACAAAAGATTGACCATATCCGTCTGAAAATCGCGATTATAAAAAAAAGCGCGTGCTACCGGCCATATAGGATGATGCCCCAGCAAAAACAATGGTGTATAAGCATTTTTTTCCAACACGGCATCGAGCCACTGACATTGCTCAGTATTCCAATACGGCGTATCCAGAACAATAAACTGGCAACCATCCACCTCAAAGGAAAAATAATGCGCTTTGGGCGCCTCGCCCAAAAACTGTGCAATACGCGGCCCCACAACCTCATCAAAAGTCGAAGTACCATCGTGATTGCCGCGAGCGACGACTATGGGAATATCGCAGGTGGCAAAAAAATCCAGTGCAGCCTTGAGATTCTCACAGTGGCGTTCTGGATCCAGCGGGGGTTCGGCCACATCGCCGGTCAAAACTATAAAATCCGGTTTGAGATGGCGCAATGCATCCATCATAGGCGCAAGCGAATAGGTCACATTTTTCACATACCCCTCAGTGCTGAGCGGTCTTGTCGCGTCAAATGCCTGTCCGATAAAATCTCGCGTTACAAAATGCGTATCACTCACAACCGCAAATGAAAAAGGCCGCTTGATATGTTTGATAGACTCAGGTATCACAGAACCCTCCCATTGCAATGTGCGATAATGTAACCCATTTTTTCACGATAAACAAGCGCGCCCAAAAAACAAACGCGGGCTTCTTCAAAGAAACCCGCGTTTTGATATCTCCAACACTTAACAGACAGATGTGTATCTCAGCTATTCACCACCGCCGCCACCACGGCGACCACCCTGACCACCTTGCCCTCCGCGCTGCCCGCGCTGCCCGCCTTGACCGCGCTGCCCGCGCTGGCTCATCCGCTGCATCTCTTCTTGAAATACTTTTGTCTGA
Source organism: Candidatus Latescibacterota bacterium (assembly GCA_965222605.1). Taxonomy (GTDB): domain Bacteria; phylum Latescibacterota; class UBA2968; order UBA2968; family UBA2968; genus VXRD01. Next base: position 4,963,977 of record OZ244960.1, on the reverse strand, counting down.
TCCTCATTGAGTATAGCAGTCAGACCCTGTGTCATTTCCATTCGCAGTGCGCGCACTTTCTGCATCGCCGCCTGCTGGTCGGTGCTTCCGCGCAGGCTTCTCTGCAATTCCTGGCGTTTTGTATAAACCCCTTTAAGTGACGCGCGCACCTTGACGAGTTGCTCATCGCTCAGAGCCACATTCTCGTTAAACGACAGAAAACTCAGCACCTGTTCAACTGGCAAAAAACGCTGCACCTGAACGCCCCCGCGTGCGCCCCCGCGCCCTCCTTGACCTTGACCACCTCTTTGAGGCTGTGCCCACACATCGCAGGACGCGGCCATAAGCATTGCCACTGCCAAAAAACCGAAAAGTCGAAACCTCTGCATAATCTGCTCCTTTAAAAAAGTGAAAAAATACCTATAAAAATCCGGGCATATATCGCAACAAATTAGACGACACATGCCCGGATAAAAGTTCCACCTTCTTTTTATCTCAGAAAACAACCTGAGACACGGCCTTGGATATCAAAGCCACGGCAATTGAGGTCATGCCAATAAGCCCCATACCACAGGAATAACCCGCCAGTAAAATAGGCGCGTAAGCCTGCCATTTGGACTCGCCAAACCGCTTGGCAAAATGGTATCGCCCCAGCATCGCCCCGGCAAAATTCAAAATGACAAAATGCGGCCATTGCGCCAGGCCATTCACAAAACCGAAAAATGCCAGCACGGGAACCTTGATGGCGACCAGTGTCAGATAGAGAAGTCCACCCGACACCAAACCAGTGATGATATATTTCATCTTAATAATATCCGCCAGCAGTTCCAGGCCAGCAGCACCCTGCACTTCTCCAGGTGGCAAAGTCGATTTGAGCCACATGGTTTGCATCGTAGCTTCAAACGGCCAGAACAACTGCACGTAGGGATATGTCGAAGACGGAATGGGACCCAACCGCCAGATAAACTCATAGAACAAAAAGCTGCACAGGAAAATCACAAATGTCGTAATCACCACCATTTTGATATAACTGCCGATCTTCGTTTTGGTCAATTCCAATTGCTTAAACTGCCGCACGGCCAGCCCGTGATCGTGCAGTGGAATGGGCGCAAACCACACCGCCACCCCCTTATACCCCGACATGAAAATGGCAGCTTCGCGAATATAGGGAATGCTCGCCCCATAAGGGCTGCCCGTAAGACCAATCATACGAGCACCGATATAAGACGAAACAGGCGTATAAATAAACGCGAAGAAAACCAGCCATAACCAGTGAAATTCCGGTACGAGCCACTGGCACAAACCAATAGCGGCCAAAGAACCCATGACCCATAAAACAAGAGGCCACTTCATCGGTATATCCCCTCGGCCCTCGGGCAAATCCTCCATACTAATTTTCACCGAATGATGCCCTGTTTCCTGTTGCACCTTGCGCTGTTCCAACAGGGTTTTACCCACCATATAAAACCCGGTAAGCGCGATCACAAATGAAGTCCCAATTCCAAAACTCAACCAGAAGTCAAAGCGATTGGAAATACTTGCGGGAATCGCCGTCATCCCCGGTGCCCACCGGCTCAAAATATCTGTGTAGGTATAAAGCAGTGGATTAATCACCAGATTGGCAAGCACAGCACCGATAAAAGATCCGACCACCACGTAAAACGGCAGGACAAAACCGATCAACAAATGCCCCAAATCCGTTCCTATGCCAAATACGGCAGCGGGCAATATGGTCTTTACCTCGGCTGTAAAATCGATAAACGGAATCGGCAAGACCTGAACGGTCTCCGTCAGAAAAATGCCCGACAACGTGGGCACAACCACATAGAGCAGCCCCCAGACCAGACCAATACACGTTCCCGTACTGAACACGCGCCACCGCCAACCCTCGGTTTTGGCCGATGTCTCAGCCAGTGCGGTGACACCGCGTGCGTGAACGGGCTCCATCGGGAAAGGCAATTGCTCGATATCGCTGGTAATGCGAAACATCACATACCCAAAGGACAGCCGCGCAGTCTGATTGATGATCATGGCCAGAAACAGAATCAACACCGGCAAAATCCAGTCGGGATGCACAAACGTGCGCTCGGCATAAACCGGCGAATCCAAAGGCGGCGTCACCCACCCCGGAATATACTTATCCAGACCTTGCGCTGCGGGTGACTGAATCAAATACTGATCCCAGATCAACCCTCCAAAAGGCCCGCCGTATAGATGTGCGCCCGAACCGAGTTTTACCCCAATGCCCAACAGCCCTGCGGCGACCCAATAGATGATCAAAATTTCCTGTGTCTTGAGCCGAACAAAAGAGCGCTTGGCAATCTCCAAAAAGAGAATAATCGTCACCCACTCAGACGCGCCAGCCATGCTCTGCCCGGTCACCAGGCCCAAATAAATCGCCCCCGGCAACATGATAATCCCAACGAACAGGGTCGCCCATATCGTCTTCCAGCCAAAGCCATCTTCAAAGGGCGCGTCCTCTGGCATAATCTGTTCGTATTCCGCCAGATCCTCTTCTGTTTCTTCCGTATCTCGTGGTTCAGTTGCCAAAATTGCCTCCCAGAAGGAAATTCACAAAATCTACACGTTATGCTATTGCCGCGACTTCGCCAGACAACACCCGGCGTCCGTCTTCTGCATAATTGAACTTCATGTCGCCTGGAATTGTGCGCCAGACCAGGAACCGCTTTCGCAACACATTCAAAAATCCGCGATTGATCCGTTTCCAGGACGCCACATCGCCACTCAAGCGATTGATCACCACTTCAATTTTATAAATATTGTGCTCACCCGTTGGAATGGCTTTTAACTGCACTTCCTGACTAATCCCCAGATCATAAGGCGCCAACCATGCCGTCAGATCAATATTGTATTGCGGTTCACCCTCGAGATCTTCAGACCAGAACTTTACGTGGTCGGCAACAAAATCACCTACCGATCCCTCGCCATAAGATTCAAAAACCCGGGTCAAATAGGAGTACATGCCCAATACCTCGGTACCACCTACGGTAAAGGGAAAATCAAATACCCACCGATCGCCATCCGGATCGGGAAATTCCCATTTGCGGGTCACATCGGGCACGGCCATATCCGCGGCTTTTTTCGCTGGATAAAGCGCTGAGAGAAATACCGTTGCCATCACAATCAACGTGGCGGAAATTGCAGACAGCGACGAATAATTCAATTCCAGGCCACCCAACAATCCCTCATTGTAAAGTATGAGCACGAGCACTTGTCCAATCAAATATCCCAAAACCGCACCGAGTGTGGCAAACACGCCGGCCTCCGCGAGGAAAAGTGCGGCAATATGATTGGGAGCCAATCCCACCGAAGAATAAATACTGATCTCTCGGAAACGCTCATACACAGCACCCATCATAGTATTGAGCACAATGAGTGCCGCAATCAAGATCGGGATAAACAAATTGCCCAATCCAGAAAGCGACGTTGAACCAATCGAACTATAAACGGTTACACCATCATCCTTGCCCACAAACATCGTCAAAGACACGCGCGCCATAAACTCCTCGATGTCGGGAACAAAATTCAACTTGGGCTGCCCGCTCTCATCCTTGAAATTCGCAATCGCCACCGAAGCCAACACACCCCCGATATCCCGAATATACTCATAGGGTACGACAAGCACATTGGTCGATTCCAAATGGGTAAAGGTCTCAATAGGCGCAGCCGCGACGACCCGCGGGTCCTGATCCTGTGCATCTGCCAAATCGTCTTTTTCTTTCACCGTATCAACAGGGGTCAGTTTTTCATCATCCAGATCTTTGAACTTGTTAAACATTTCAGAATCGAGAATGCCAATCACCGTAAAAATCTGCCCCTGCATTTCAATTTTAGCCGTGCCAGCATCCTCGGGAAAAATACCGACAAGCTCGGCCAGATCATTGGGTATCAAGCAAACGAATTCTTCTCCGGGTTCAAACCACCGCCCGCTCATCAAATAGCGATCAACCCCGGTAATTTTGGGTTCGTCTGGCGTAAGCCCCAGCAGCGCATTGACAAAACTGTCTTTTCCCGTGGTAATACCCACATCGAAATCGACGTAAATCTCCTTGGGACCCATATCGGCGGTGGCCTCTGTCAAGCGAGAGAAATTCACATAAGCGCGCTCGCCCCGCACCTGTGACAAATACCACGATCGCGGCACAATATCAGCGCGGCCTTTAAAAGCGCTATTGAGGTAATTGAGAACAGATTCCTGCATCCCCCGCCAGGATCGGTCGCGCACGAGTGCCCCCTGATAAGATGGCTCATTGTCGCGGGGCAATTTGTAAAACTTCAACGACGTCTGCACCGAGGTAAAAGACAGGGTCGTAAACGTCAATAAGGTCAAGGTAATCGCCGTCAACCCCGTGCGCATGGGGCGCTTTCGCAGATTTGAAATGCCCAGCACAACCGCGGCCGATGTCGCGCTAATGCGCCCAACATCGGCTTCATAAGTTCCGGCAGAAGCCTGTTTCATTTTGCGAACTTCATCACCGAACTTAGACACCACAATGACCATTGCCACACCGCCGAGGGCCATAATCACAAATGCGAGAAAAATAATATAGGGAGAATTGCTCAACTGAAAAGCCGGATGGACAAAGCGCAGAACGATAAAGAAAAACCCAAAAAACGCGGCAAACCAGCTCAAGCGCGCGGTAATACTCGACGCGCCAATCAACAACCGCTCGCAGAAAAATGAAAATGGCAACAACAAAATAAAATAAAAAATAATGCCCCGCACAGTATCATTGGCAGTAGCCATCACTTCGGGATACCCCCGCGCCTCCAGCCCCCATGCCCGCCGAGATGCGGCCATAAACCCTTCGTAATCCAAATTTTCAAGATGCTGACGCGCTTCAAGCAGTGCCTCACGCGCGCTGTTGTGCAACAGGGTAAGGCGATTGTTCTCAATACCAAATTGTGCCAACTGTTTCATCCGCACATCGTCAATCACCCACATATCTTTGGCGGCCTGATACGAGGGCGTGAAAATGACGCCGGGTTCATACCCTTCACCTCGGGCCTCTTCCAGAAGATCGGGATTCACCGCGCGTTTATCAACAGGATTGTCCAAAAACTTCTGGGGCGCATTAATCAACAAATACTTAACACCAAACAAGCCCGTGCTCATCAAAACTTTCAACCGCTCAGCTTCCCCCGTGTGTTCATCCACACGCGCAAACGTCACAGCAGCGCGTGTCACATCGCCCTCTTTGGTGCTTTGCCCCGGCAAATACGCATAGCCAAATTCCAGGGGCTGCGTATCGTTGTCGTTGAGCACCGTCATAAAATCGAGTGCCGACAAATAGCTCGAATCGATAATTTCAAAAACACTGATGGAACGGCTCTTAAACAGAACCGTCATCATTTCATTTTCCCACCAGCCATATCGCTGTGTCAGTGGAAATTTCTTATCGCCCTCAGAACCCATGTCGGGTGCCGATGTAATATTCCCCTCTTCGTCAATATCATAAGCCAAAATGCGATTGGTAAACCGATTGCGCATAATATTAAAGAAAAACTCTCCCGTTTGTTTGACACCATCTGGATCGCCATACAAGTTTGGGTCTGCATCTGTTTTATTTTTTGCCAATTTGATATCGTAAATGGGACCTTCTGTCGTCTTGTCAACAATCAGCGTCCTCACCCCCGCACAACTGTGAACATTGCCCGGCTGCCGATACGTCGCAACCCCACCGGGCACGGGCACGCGAGGCAACGCGAAATCGACATTGCGATCAAACCACAATACGCGCCCTTTCAAACTGTGTCCGCGATCTTGCAATTTGAGTTTGGATACCCTGAAAAACTCGGGATCTTCACCCGCTTTCATCATGGCTGCTATCGCCGTTTGGACCTGGCGCGTCAAATTGTCCATATTGACATTCTCAACGCGATCAATGGGCGTATCGACAAAACGCCGCACAGTTGATGGCGTCGCCAGAGTAATGCCTTCTTTTCCAACAAAAGTAACGGCCTCGCTGTCAAATCCCATGCGAATGGGCATAAAATTTTTCCATGTGCGTTTTGGCGGTGCAATCGCATCGACATGGCGCACTTCTTCGCCCGGAAATACTTTGGCCATATATTTATCGAATTTGTCCGCATAAGGCGCCAACAGATTATTCAGATAATTGTCGGTCTGCCAATTTGGGTTGTTAAAGGTGCCGTGTGAAAAGCTCGCCAACTCATCGGATTCACTCGACAGATCTAAGCCGATGAATAACCGGAAATCAATTTTATAGCTGTCGGGAATAAGTTCTTCAAACTCTTCGCTGTCGCGCGGAATAAGTTCGCCATCGAGATACGCACCGGCAACCGACACACTATCGGGAATCAACTCGCGGAAATGATCGCTTTCGCGCGAATGGCGATATACAAAATCATTGATACCCGATAGGCCTTGAAAATGAGAGCCAGTTGCCAAAAAGGTCACCGAATATTTTGGCGGATGCCGTTTCAAAACGCGGGCAGTATGCAAAAGTGCAGCCATCCCCGACGCATTTTCAGCACCCGGCGCGAGAGCGGGTACAACGGAAATGGCATCGTAAAAAGCACTCAGCACAATCTGCTGGTCTTTCCACTTGCGCTCTTCGCGCTCTGTGATATAGTCTTCGGATCCGGGGAGGGTTGCAAAAATATTCCAGGTCGGCACCTCTTCCCAATCCATCTTTGACGTTAAACGCACTTCGGGCGATTGCGTTTGGGCCAATTCGAGCAAGCGCAAAGCATCGTCTTTTTCGACCCAGAACCGGGGCACATCAACGGGCACGGGCAAAAACTTGTCCATTGCCTGGCCCTGTGTAACCCGCCCATTGTCATAAAATAAAATGGCCTGTGCCCCCAGCATACGCGGGCTTAAATAGCTCTGGTCACAATCGAAATCCATTATGACAATGCTGCCTTCGACCTTTTTGCCATTGAGTTCTGAAAATGCCCCCTTGCCCCCATAAATAAGTGTCCCCGAAATCCCAGCACTGGGTACAGAGGGCGTTTGTATATGGTTGGGCCAAAAACCGTAAACCGCAATCTCTTCGCCAGTATCCGCCAAAGTGAGTGAAGCACCTTTGTCAATGGGAACCGTTACCGTGTGCTCTTCGACCTCAATGTCTTCGAGACCAATTTGCTCAAAATGCTGTTTGACATATTCAAAAGCCCGCCGATGCCCCACATAGCCGGGCACCCGAGACCCCATCCCCGACAGGTCGGCAATGATTTGGTGCACATCTTCTTGTTTAATGGACTCGGCAATGGACCGAATTTCCCGATCGCGTTCTGAAATTTCAATGGGTTTGAGTTCGGGAATACTCGGTTTAATATTAAAAAGCGTTACAAAAAAATCCGTCACCTGTCCCGGATTAAAAATGGTCACCGAAGACAACATCAAAATCGTGATAATCCAGAGAATACCTGTGCCGATTTTACGCATCGAGGAGGCTCCTGTTAAAATGCCGAACTTACTGGGAAAATTGGATTTTTATGCTAATAAATAACTTTTGAGATGTCAAGACAATTTCCGAGACACACACTATTGATTTTTCGAGCATTTAAGCTATCTTGGCAATCTCGTTATTTTATTATTGACATACCCGCGTTTTGGGAGTATATCAACTTAAGTACTCAACTTCACAATGCGCTGAACTTCTTTTTTGGAGACCTTACACATGGCGTTCCACCTTCCCCATCTATCTCGCGGCACTCTAACCGTCATATTTTTGACGCTCACAACAGCTTGTGGTGGCCCCGAAAAGGCTATTGAAGAGAGCTTGCGAGCACACATACTTTTTTTTGCCAACTTTGAAAAAGGCGTGGACGCCCTCGACAGTCTTGGCGATCCGTTGGCCACCTTTGACACTGCCAACACCAACCACATTAAGCAGGGCGGCAATCCCGACGGGTATTTGGCTTTTAACCCAAATGCAGGCGCACTCGATTACAGCGGTAAAAATAACCTCGCCTACAGTGCAAACAGCGCGTGGTCTGGCAGCATTACATTCTGGCTTCAAACCGACATCGCCAGCTTTGAATCCAACTATCCCGAACCTTTTCATGTCGGAAAAAAAAACGACGAAAAATATCCGTGGGATGATGCAGTTGCATTCGTCGATTTCAAAAAAGTTGATGGCACACTCAGATTTGGATGTTATCCCGATAAAAAACAGGAAATTGGCGATAATGAAGTCGCTAAATACGTGATTTCTATTCCCGTCAATTGGCGTGCAAATGACTGGCATCACGTCGCGATTACATGGTCCAACTTTAACAGCGGCAAGGCCGATGCAGAATGGGCACTGTATATAGATGGCAAAGAAGCAGGGCGCAAAGGTCCGCTTCAGCAGAATGTGACCTGGGATATAGAAACCCTCGTGATGCGATTTAATCATTACAAATACCCCGGACAAATCGACGAAATCGCCGTCTTTGACAAAGCTCTGACGCCCGATGAAGCCAAATACCTTGCGGCTCCCAAAAGCCCACTGAACAAACTCTTTTACAAAAAAAGCGAACGGCGATAAATAAAATACATCTTCACCGACAGCCCAATGCCATTTCCCATATCCCAAAATTGGTGTTGACAAGCTGAAATTTGTGTTTTATCTTCCGCAAAGAAGACAATGCGTAAAGCCCTCATTGACGACAAACTAAGGAGTCTAAGGATGCGATCCATTTTAAGCCTTTGCACTGTTCTGATTTTGGCATTTGCCATAACGGGTTGTGGGCCTTCCGAACAATTGGTAAAATTGAAAGCTGATACTGAGGCAGCTTATGCTGCGGCTCAGGCGGCTCAGGCCGAGGCTTATGCGCCCGACGCATATCGTATAGCAACTGCTGCCATAGACAGTGCCGCCAAGAAGTTTGAAGAAAAAAAGTTCTTCTTCTTTAATAAATTTGATGAGGCCGAGCCTCTTTATGTAGATGCTCAGGAGTTAGCCAATCGCGCCAAATCAGAAGCTGACACCAATAGGCAACTGGAGGCCGATACTCAGGCAATTATCGAACGCGTAATGCCCGGCATTTCAGAAACCAGAGTCAGTTTGAGCGAGGCGCCTCGGGGAAAAGGCGCGGATGATGATATGGATCAGCTCAACGCCGACCTGAATCAGGCCGAGACCAACATAAGCGATGCGCGCAGCAGCCTCGACAACGGGCAATACAGAGATGCGCTCGCTCAAGCTCAGGATGCAGAAAACAAACTTGCTGAGGTTCAGGGTGCTGTTTCGGTCGCGTTCCAGAAAATTGAAGACTGGAAAGAACGACACAAACCCTGGTATTTCCGCCTGTAGCACCCATCCAAATATCTTCTTAAAAAGACAAAACCGAGGCGCGCAAAAAGCACCTCGGTTTTACAATTTCTGAGTCATATGCACAGCTTTCACACCATATTGCTCGCTCTCTATTTGGTCTTCAGTTTTTGCCTGCATCTATCCGCACGAGAAACGGAGAGCGAACAACTCAAAACTGACATCGCATCGCTCCGGGAAGCATTGAAACGGCACGCTGCAGAAACCTACATCGTTATTGATACTGTTCACAACCGCCTTCAAGTTTGGCACAACAACCAGATGATACGAGAAGCGACGTGTGCGACAGGCAGCGGCAAAGTACTGCTCCATCCGGGTGCTTCGGCACGCTGGCAATTTCACACCCCATTGGGGACCAGAGCTATTTTGCACAAAGTGACAGACCCCATCTGGGCCAAACCTCTGTGGGCCTTTGTCGAAAATGGAGAAAAACCCACTGTCTTGCCCTGGGAGTTTCGGCGTCTCGACCGGACAACCTTAGGTGCCTTCGCTCTTAAATTAGGCGATGGGTACGAAATTCACGGCACCCTTTATCCCACATTGCTCGGACGGCATATCACGCACGGATGTATTCGCCTCAACGACGAAGACCTGGCCTTTGTGTATCGCTCACTTCAAGTTGGCGACCGGGTCTATATCTACTAATTTGTTTGCTTTTTGTGGGAACCCCTGTATTTGGTCAAAACAGAATCGTTCTCCAAAACTACCGCGAAGCCCTCGTTCGCGAACTCGATCAAGTCAAAACATCACCAGACGATTTCTACCTTATCATCGACCTCCCATCAAAGCAAATTCACCTCAAATCACAGGGCAATATGTTGAGAATGTGCCCCATTCTCAACATGTCGCCCATAGAAGAACGCCACACACAGAACTACAGCTTTGTAAACAGAATTGATCCCATCTCTGTTGAACCCGGCAATGCAAATCTGCGACTTCGCGGGCGGCTTTTTCCCCTCGACTTTTCCGGACGACTGATAGAAGGGCCTCGCCACCATTCCCGTCTCTATTTTGCGCCAAACCTCGTCATTCGAGCAGACGGAATTTCAACAGGTACCACGCCGCACATCACTTTATCTCCCCTCGATATCAAAGCCCTGGGATCGGCATTGCGTCCCGGCAATATCGCCATCTTCATCCCCCATGCAGAGGCCAATCATTGAAACGCTTTGCGACCCTGGCATTATATTGCACGTGCGCGCTTACAAGCCCAATTCATGCACAGACATCCCATTATACAGGCGATCCACTCTTATTGGGTGCCGGTGCCCGCGCCCTGGGCATGGGCAGTGCTTATGTCGCGCTCAGTTTTGATGCAACGGCGATCTATTGGAATCCCGCAGGGCTTACCCCTGAGGTGTCTCCAACACGCTCCAGGACAGACTTCAACAGCCGTTCATCGCTGCCAAAACGTGAAATTCACTTACAACATGCGGAGCAATTTGGCGGCAGTGTAAATCAAGATATTTTTGCATTGCGTTTGCCCCTGAGAAAAGGCGGCATTGGTCTGGGCATTGTTCGCGCTGGCGTTGATGGGATTGCCCTGACGGGTCTGGAAGATCCAGATCGTCCAATTGGTCCAGACAATCGACCCGTAATAATCGATAGAATCGGCACGGCAGATTACGTCTTTCGAATCGCTTATGGGCGGCATATCACAGATAAATTGCGTCTTGGGGCAGGTATAAAAATGATCAGACGCGATCTCAGCGTGGGCATCGGAAGCGGCTTTGGTCTGGACATCGGTCTGCTCTATCTGCCCACATCGACGTTTCGCATTGGCGCGACAATACGCGATCTCACAAAGACGCGCATTGCATTTCCCGACGGTATTTCAGATCGCATCTCGCCATCACTTCTCATTGGCTCTGCCCTCCAACGCAGGGTGCCCGGTGGCGATATGACAGCCGGTTTTAGCACGCACCTGAATGACAAAAAAACGACACTGGAAAAAACACGCAGCATACAACTGGGTATAGAATACCGCCTGCAACATCGCCTTGCATTTCGCCTCGGATACAAGGACGGGCACTTTACAGCGGGCACTGGCCTGCAACTTCATCGGTTTGGCGTAGATCTCGCCTTCATGGAACACGACCAACTCGACAACACGTACCGCATTTCGGCTATTTTATTTTTTTGATTGGACAGTGATGGCTTTCAAATCTGGATATGTCATAATCGCGGGACGCACCAATGTCGGCAAATCCACGCTTTTTAATGCACTCGTGGGGGAGCGTTTATCCATTATTTCGCCCAAACCTCAAACAACCCGCAATAATATCCTGGGGATTGTGACAGATAAACAGACTCAAATGATATTTCTCGACACCCCTGGTATCTTGTCTGCGCGCTATCGCCTTCACGAATTTATGAACCGACAAATTGGGCGTGCGTATCAAAGTGCCGATGTGCTTTTGGGCATTGTCGATGGCTCAAAATTTGACACATCTTATGACACCGAAGTACGACAGATCTTTAGACAATGGGATATTCCCAAAATCATCGCCGTAAACAAGACCGACCTCATCTCGCGTGCACAAGCCCAACACTGTGAACAACAGATTCGTGCCTCACTCTCTACGCGGACCGTCTTATCTGTAGCGGCCATCAGCGGACAGGGCATACCAGACCTTCACACAGCCTTGCGCCATGCACTGCCAGAAGGTCCGCAATACTACCCGGAGGATATGCTCACCGAACAGCCCGAAAGATTTTTTGTTGCAGAACTCATTCGCGAGGAAGTGTTCCACCACCTGCGTCAAGAATTGCCTTATGCAACGGCAATCGACATTGAGGCTTTTGAAGAAAACCGCCCCAAAGTCTATATTCAGGCCAATATCATTGTCGAACGCAATTCTCAAAAAGGCATTGTTATCGGACGGGGGGGCAAAACCCTCAAAACCATTGGACATCAGGCACGTAAAAAAATCGAAGCCTTTTTGGAACGCCCAATTTACCTCGACTTGCACGTTAAAGTCTATGAGAACTGGCGAAAAAAAGATACCGCTCTTCGCAGCCTGGGATATGGCCTGTCATGAAAACCTTTCTCAAACTCGCAGCCAGTCTCGTGCTAATGGGGGGCTTTCTCTGGGCAGCATTTAGAAATGTCGATGGGATGCTCCTCAAAGAGGCCCTGCAAACAGCCAACCCCCTGTGGTTGCTCTTATCGGCCATCACGATAATCATTTCGGGCTTACCCCGAGCATGGCGCTGGCGCATTTTGCTATTGCCCGTTGCCTCAAACATTTCCATTCGCTCGGCATTTTGGGCTGTCATGGTCGCCTATGCGGGCAATGTTGTATTCCCACGCGCAGGCGAAGTTGCGCGTGCCCTCGCCCTCGAAAGAAATCACCCCATCGGAATCAGTGCAATCCTGGCGACAGTGATTGTAGAACGCTTGCTCGATTTACTCACCCTGTTGGTCATATTTGGCGTGGTTTTGTTTTTTGCCAGAGAGCAGATAGGCGCGGCATTTCCCGGACTTGAACAAGTCGCCTTGCTGACATTGCCCGTCATTCTGTTTGCTTTCGTATTTTTGGGATTGCTCTCTGCCCGCGGAGAACGCGGCCTGTCCATTTTCCACCGTCTGCTGGCGCGCCTCTCTCCCAGGCTGGCCGATGGTGCAACCCATATTTTGCGTTCTTTTTTACAGGGCATGAGAGCCATTCACACTGTGGAGGGCTACGCGGGGATTTTGGTATCGACCCTGGTTCTCAATAGTCTTTATTTGTTCGCCATGTACTTGCCCTTCTACAGTTTTGATCTATCACATAATTACAACCTCGGCTTATTTGAAGCTATGGTTGTTATGACTTTCGCCACGATCGGATTTGTCCTTCCCGCCCCGGGCGGCATAGGCGCCTATCATTTCTTTTGCGCTCAAACCCTCCACCATTTCTATCATGTGCCAACAGAAATCGCATTGGCATTTGCCACGTCTGTACACGCAGTCGCAATCTTTGGCTTTCTTTTATTTGGCGGCCCTCCACTTGTTAGCCTCCTCTGGCACAAAAAAGCGAAAAAATAGGTCCCTGATGGCGTCACAAAATGCGAAACAGGGTTTCTCGCCAGGTTTGTAACCCGGTTTCGCGGTCAGTGACAACTACGGATAGCAGATGCACGCCAGGCCCCAGTTCACTTAAGTCAACGGACAAATAAATCGGCTCCAGCATATCCCCACCTCGATAATCCGTACTAACAGAAATACGCCACATGTCATCACTTATACCCAATTGCGCAACCGCCTTTCGGTCTCGTTTATCAGAAAAACGCCGCAAATCTGGCGGTCCTACTCTGTACGTCACAGAAAAGTCGGTCTGACCAAACTCATCGCGTACTAAATTGTAGATCTCAAAATAGATATACAACAACTCGTCCGCATCAAAAGTTCTCAATGGATTGGGTATCACCTCAATTCCCTCTTTGCCATCCCCCACATGTGAAGCCAACAATACAGAACTCATAGAAATTACATCATCGGGAAATGTCTGCACAAAAACGGTATCGCGGAACACGCCCACTGTTTTCTTTCCCATATCTCTGATTTCTAAAGACAGCGCAAGTGAATCGGCGTCCAACTGCGAAGCAATTTGATCCGGTGCCAAAACCAAATCGCGTTGTCCCAACAAATACCGCTCCTTTAATGAATCGGTCCAAACATCCCGAAATGCCTCTGGTTCCCACCTGACATTCGTTACCTCTTGCCCGTTACTCCTGTGTACAAAAATACCTGCATCTAAATCGACCTGATATGTCCCATAGAGCTTGAGATACTGCAACTGACGCTTGGGGATGCCCCACGATAGTGCCACTTTGACTTGTCCTTCGCTCGCCTTAAAAAATCCCACCTGCACGGGCAATCTGTATTTCTGATCTCGATATGGATCGACATAGCGCTCGGGCAAATAGAAATTGGAAGACAGAATCTGACTTCTGCCCCATCCGCCCGGAACAAGTGCCCATCGCTCATCCTTCATCGATTCCAATTTCCAATGCACGGAATCGTAAGAAAAAAAGTCCATTGAAAAATCTTCGTATGTCCAGATCTCTCGATGCGGAATAAGCGTTCTCACGCGATTGACATAGCGACCATAGCGAATCCAGACCTTGCCCATATCCGTTTCCCAACCCGCAATCCCCTCATCGGGCAGACCAAATCTCAAATTTGCATAAGCAACCCGCCCGCGATGTGCCAGCTTTCTTTCGTTCACAGGCGTGAGAAACAAAGGATCGCGCTTTCGCCAAAAAAGCGCGTGCGTCTCATCCTCGCCACCCAACAATTTTATTGAAGTCATTGCAGCCTGCCCAATCGAATCCATCTGTGCGTACGCGCGATCAAATGCTTTGCCCGCCGCCTCAAACTTTTCGGTCGCATAATATCCCAATCCCAAAAACAAAAGTCCGTCCCGATCCTGCGGCCGTCGGTCTAAAAGTGCCTGTGCAATAACAATCAAATCCTCTTTATACCCACCCTCTATACTCAGCATACCCAACCCGTAATACGCACGCCTGCAATAGGGATCATGTGCAAGCGCGTAGTGGTAGTAATCCGCGGCCCTTTGCACGCTCTCCATTGCAAAAGATCGCATACTCCCACCTCCGTCAAAACGTCGCGCATCGACGTATTTCAACATATCCTGCAAATAATAATCGCCCACTTCACAGGCTGCATCAACCTGTGTTGAATCTATACTGAGCACCTTTTCGAAATATCGCCTGGCATTGTACCGAAAACCCTTCTTGCGCTGCAGAGTCGCGTAAGACAGATGATAATCTATATTCTCAGGATCCAATACAATCGCGCGATAAATATAGCGGTCTGCACGCAACCTGCTCGCAGGCGTGTTCTTTTGCATAAACAACGCCCCCAATGCCGCACAGACATCTGCGCGGTCGCCATCCACACTGAGTGCTTTTCGAAGCAAACCAATGCGGTAATCAAGCGGTTTCAACGTATCACTTTGTGCGCGTGCGAGCAACGAATCAACCGAATTTGCATTTGCCGTCACACACGCCATCAACATAAAAACAGAAAGGACGCCCAAACAGGACGTCCTCATTTCCAGTACATGCACCATTTTTTAAATATTTTGAGAGAGTTTTTGAGAAATAGCCATTTCCTTTTCGGCCTCTTCAATCATCCCTTTCTGCTGATACAATCGCGACAGACTCGTATGCGCCAGTGCCTCATCGGGAACAATTTTCAAAGCGCGATTGACCTGTTCAATCGCCTCGTCAATCTTTCCCTGCCGATCCAGTGCCTGCGCCCATCCCAGATGCGCCATGTAAAATGAAGCATCGTCAGATACAGCCTTTTCAAATTCGACAGTCGCGCCTTCCAGATCTCCAGTTCCCAACTTACCCAATCCCGCCATGTAATATTCTTTTGCTGCCATAACAAATCCCTCATCAAAAAATCCCACTCAACTCGCGTTTTGAGCACCTCAATAATACACAAAAAACCACCATCCATCAACCTGAGAAAAAAGGAGAGACGCAAAACGCCTCTCCCTAAAATGCAGCGGTTGATTTTGCAGGTTAGAACAAGCCCGTGAAATCAATTGAGAAATACTGGTGTGGATGGTATGTTTCGGCGAGATCCGTGGGCCACGCCAGATCGTATCGGAACAGGAAATAGCCCAAATTTACCCGCACGCCAAACCCATACCCAGCGGCTATCTGCGGTTTTGTTTTCCTGATTTCCGCCGTATTATAGTTTTGCGGCGTATTGAGCTCAAACCCCCCATCTCGGGAGACCCACCCATCTCTCCAATTGGCGCGGTCAAACGCTCCCCCGATGTCGAAGAACAATTCACCCTGTACATTCTGGAAGAAAAACGGCAGGGGCCAGCCCATGGCCAATTGTCGGATGAGCGGAAACCGAAATGCGACATTGGCCAGCACATAAGAATCACCCGCCATTTCGAGCAATCTCGCGCCGCGCAGGGGCCAGACATAAGAGGAGAAAAACACGCGACTCTGATCAACACTGGCAATGGTTGAAAATGTCGGATTGACTGGATTGTTCACACCGCCCAGAAAAAACATAGTGCTGTTGTGGCCGTAACTCGTCCCGCCCGACATCCGGATGGCAAAGGTATATTCGTTTAACAACCGCATATATTTGCGATAATCCAGTGTAAATGTAGCAAATTTCATGCCCACGCCAGAGCCTTCAAAATTCAACCGATAGCGATGCCCATCTACCGCGCCAAACAAACTGTACAGCGCGCTATCGCCCACCAGAGCCACCTCGCCGATAGCCGCCCGACGGCGGCTGATCAATTCGCCCGTAAACCGCCCAACGCCGCGAAAGCCCGGCTGGTACAAATAATTATTGTTGATATCGGTAAACAACTCCTCGCGATCAACAGATACAAAACGCGTACTGAGCTCTAAACGGGCAAACCGATTAAACGGTCGCTCGAGCATCCCGGCAAGCCCGTAATATCGATCCGCAGTCAAACGACCTGTATTATCAAAAAAGAAGAACCGCGTGTGGAAAAGTTGCGCACCGTAATTTGTGCGATTCTTCAAATAAGCATAAGCGAGCAGAAAATCGCTGTCTTTAAGCGAAAAATTCAGACTCGTCACCAATGTGGCGCGGTGATCGCCCATCACATCACTCATAGACAATACGATAGAGCTGCTCACACCATAGAACGTATCAAATCCCGCCTGGGCACCAAACAGTTCGGGCTTGAATTTTAGCTTGTACTTCTTAACCAGAAATTCCTTTTCACCCCAGTTTTTCACCCCTTGTTTACCTGTATCGGCCATTTCTGGACTGCCTGCGACCGGATGTGTGGTGTCGATCTTAGCCGTGCTATCGGCTGGCGCACTCTCTGCTGCTGCAAGTGCTTCCTGATCGGAAATCCACAGCGCCACTTTCTTCTCTGTTTTTTCTGCTGTCGAATCGACCGCGGTGCTGTCGGCTTCTACTTTGGCTATCTTGCGGCTCTCATATTTTTCCTTTTGCAACTCGACAAACATCTTTTCATCTTCGCCGGCAAGGCGCTTGACAAACCGGGTACGCGGCAAATCCGCCATTTCTTTTCGCTGTGCGAGTGGGTCGCGCATCACAAATATATCCAGGGCACCCTTGTGAAACGCATTGAACACGATCTTTTTGCCATCGGCTGACCAATCGAGATATTGCGCCCCCGATAGCAAATTAGTAATGGGATATATCTCCTGCGTACTATCAACATTTGCAATATAGATATTGCCTACACCCGTGCGGTCGGAAACAAAGGCGACGTGTTTGCTATCGCCCCCCCACACGGGATGCGAATCTTCTGCGTCTTCAGACGCGACTATGCGGCGCATCTCAGAACCATCTGCACGCACAAGGAAAATATCGTACTGACCAAAAGCAAAATCCTTCCCGCCGCTGAACTTCAAATGGATATCGGGACGATCAGAACTCACGGCGATCCACGTACCATCGGGCGACCAATCCAGATGCCGTTCGTCATAGGGATCACTTGTAAGCCGCGTAAGCGACTCGTCGTTCAAATCGACCACATAGATATCGGACCAGCCATCTTTAATACCCGCGATGGCAATTTTTTTCCCATCGGGCGACCAGGTGGGTTCGAACAGCCCGTCAAGGTCAAACTTAAATCGCTTGCGAATCTGCTTCTTTTTAACATCGAGGATATACAGGGTATTCTTATTATTTGATTTGGCGGCGAATGCAATATGCCGGCCATCCGGGGACCAGGTAAATCCGGGCCGCAAAACAAACATCGACTCAAAATCAGACGACTTTTGTCCCTCGACCAAACGCCCCAGGTCTTTGCCGTCAATCGCCGACATCAAATAAATATCAAACGTCCCATTTCGGTCGGTCAAATACGCGACCTTGTCGCCTTGTGGGGACAACGCAGCAGCTAAATTATACGACGAACGCCTATCTTCACGCTCCGTCAAATTTGTTGCCATCTCTTTGGGCGTATGGCGCAAATTAATCTCATTCCAGTATTGCCGCTTGAGCCACAATTGATATTTTTCTTCCAATTCCTTCATCCCAAATCCCAGAGATGCTTTGAGTGCTTTATCGGGATTTTTGGCCGTGCGGAAAGAAGAGATAAAGGACGCCACCTTATCCTTCCCGTATTCCTGTTCAATCATATAAAAAACCGAATTGCCCCCGGGATAGGCAAAATAACTCAGGGACATCATTTCGATAGTCGGCACATATCCGGTAATGGTTGCATCGCGCATAAAATTATCGTGCTCTTTGTGCCAGCCATATCGAGACACGTACTCGGCGATACCCTCGGCAATCCACAAGGGAGGCAATGTCGATGTTTGCGAAACCAGAGACCCCAACCAGCCACCACCGGTCCACAACTCAATTGTAACCGCGTGAACCAGTTCATGGTGAATAACATGTTGCAAATCGCCATAAGACCCCGTAAATGGAATCACCACGCGCCCCTGTGCAAACTCGGTAAACCCACCCGTAAACTCAGACTGTTCCATGCTGGAAATATTGGACACCGAAAACCCATTGTGAGAATTGTAAATAACAATAGGATAGCGATCCTTCAGCGTATATTTCAGGGTTTTCTCAATGTGTACCAAAGACCTTTCGGCTTCTTTGGCAACAAACTCTGCCAGGCCCAGCGAACCCTTATCAAAATAAATCGTGAAGTGTTCACTATCGATATAATGCCACCCATATTGGCTGTAATTGACCTTGTTTTTGCCAAAATATTCCTGCCCGAAAGCAGAAGTTGAAACCCCCAAAATGAGGACGAATATTGCGCTTCGCGTAAAAAAACACCACCGAGCCATGTTTAGCTCCTTTGCAACGAAATCAACAGTGAGAAATATCCTTGTGAGACAAGTGTTGACATACACCTAACTCTTGCTATGCATTGGAATTTACTATCTTCTTTTTTAATGCGTGAATAAAAAGAAAGTTGCATATCTCTAAGAATCTGTAACTTATAGCATTAAACAACCGGCTGGGCCACTTCGTTCCCATGAAAATTGTAATAAATTGTAACAGGCTTGAAAAAATATATACACCACTTTGTCGAATCAACTGCGAGCGGACTTTTTCGCGCTTGACGGCGCAAGGCCGCACAGGTTATGTTTAGATGGATCGCATATTTCATTTTTTACTACAAGGAGCCTAATTCATGGCAGAACCGACCCATAGCGAACCTCTGTATCAACAAGCACTTGAAGCAGCAAATGGAGAACTCCAAGACCTCAACGCACAAATCGATCAACTACGTACGCATATTGATCGTCTTGAGCGCAAAAAAGCCGCAGTCGAATCCATACGACAGGCCATTGGACAATGGGTTGAAACCCAGGCATCCAATAAAAAATAAAAACCCTGGATCTCAGCACAGGGACCCATCTCAAACAAAATAGGGATTATGCGCCAACTCCTGTGCTACAGACGTAATCGGACCATGACCGGGAAAAATGGTCGTCTCCTCTGGCAGAGAAAGCACCTTCGTACGCACGGCCTGAATTTGCCCGCGGTAGGCATCTCCCCTTGCCCCTCCCAAAGAACCCGCAAATAGCGCATCGCCCGAAAAAAACACGGGTGCAGTATAATACCCAATGCCACCCCCCGTGTGTCCTGGCAAACTCACTGTATCAATACCGAGTTCACCAATCGCTGTTTGCCACCCCTCATCCACGCGTTCAGTCACCCGCTGGCTGCGCCCGCCCATCAACGCAAAATCGCGCTCGCAACCGCATACCTGCGCCTGTGTCGCATCGGCAACTACTTCGAGTGCCCCAACGTGATCGCCGTGTCCATGTGTGAGCAAAATGTGCGTGACCTGTATATCGGCAATCGCATCCAAAATCAACTGCGCCTGCCCGCCGGGATCAATCACAGCTCCTTCGCCCGATGCCTTGCATATAAGCACATAACAATTCACCGTCATGCCCGCATCGAGAATCAATCGGTCAACCCGCATGGCCTCGTCTTCAAACACCGCATTGCCCTGTAGTGGCACCCATCCATGCGCTACTTCCACCAGTTTTTCGCCATCGAGATGCAGCGCGTCTGCAAGTCGATAAATGGCCTGATCATCGGGTGTCAACTCGTACGATTCTATTTGTCCAATTTGTCGGACACTCAGCCCCACCTGCCGCGCCAACTCCGATTCCGAAATCCCCTGTCCCCGACGCGCTTTCCCCACAATATCACCAAAAAAATCTTCCAGTGTGCGATAAGCCATATTTTTCTCCGAATTTAATCATATTTGCCCTATCTATTTAGCCCGAAAAATTCATAAAAAAGGTAGTTTCCCTATTCAAGTTATTGTATTATATTAGGTTATACGCATAACCATTGAACAATGAACTTGGGAGAAACTACCGTGAGCACACAAGATAATCATTGCAAGGTTCCTTTGGCAAGCATTTTCGGCAAACGTCTCAACCTCGCCTTTGATGGGGGTATTCTCACCAGCGATAGCGGAGCCTTATTGCTTCGAGAAGTGGAGGCCAAAACGGGTATTTTATCACGTTTGAGTCGCGCGATTAAAGACCATCGGCATCAAAGTTATGTGGCGCATAGCACGGCAGAGTTGATCAAACAGCGCGTGTTTCAAATTGCCTGTGGGTATGAAGATGCCAATGATTGCAATGCCTTACGCAGCGATCCCGGCTTCAAGGTTGCCTGTGATCGCTTGCCCATAAGTGGTGAGAACTTGGCCAGTCAACCCACGATGAGTCGGTTTGAGAATCAGATGAGCAGAAGCGATTTGTATCGCGTTGCTCGTGCCTTTGTCGATTGTTTTATTGCTTCGTATAAAAAGCCGCCTTCGTCGATCATCTTAGATATTGATGATACGCAGGATAGGGTTTATGGGACGCAGCAGTTGTCCTTATTCAATGGGTATTTGGGTGCCTACTCCTACCAGCCTTTGCATATTTATGAAGGGCAATCGGGCAAGCTAATCACGACGATTTTACGTCCGGGTGTGCGTCCTGATGGCAAACAGATTGTCACCATTCTCAAGCGGTTAGTCGCTTATATTCGTCAGGCTTGGCCAAAGGTGGCACTCTTTTTGCGAGGCGATGCCCACTTCTCAAGTCCAGAAGTCCAGGACTTTTGTGCGACAAAGGACCTCTTTTTTATCCTCGGACAAAGTGCCAATACCCGACTCTTAGCCCTTTCAAAGCCCCTGATGGATCAGACCAAAAGCCTTTATGCACAAACCGGCAAGCCCGTGCGACTTTTTACCTCATTTTATTACCAAGCCCAGACTTGGGCCTGTGCCAGACGCATCTTATGCAAAGCTGAAATCACCACCCGAGGCCAAAACACACGCTTTGTCGTGACCAACCTTGAAAGTTCAAGGGCCTCCTTTATCTACCAAAATATCTATTGTGCGCGCGGACAGATGGAAAACTTCATTAAAAATCACAAAACCTTTCTCCACTCAGACCGCACGTCCTGTCACGCTTTTGGAGCCAATCAGTTCCGCCTCTTCCTCCATTCGGCTGCCTATGTCTTGTTGCACACCTTAGCGCACATCGGATTACAAGGCACAACGTGGATAAACGCACAGGTCAATACCCTCCAAAATCGTTTCCTTAAAGTCGCCGGACGCGTCTGTGAGTTGAAAACAAAGATCACCTTCCATCTGCCTATGTCATTTCCATTGCCACACCTTTTTGATAAAATCCTGTGCAATCTGGCAAAGGCGGTGCCATAACCCATCAACGGGGAAGGAATAGGGGTCTGTCCCATCACTTGCTGACTTTACAAATACACGGACTTATCCACAGACAGGACTGGCAAGGGACCGGTCTGTACTTTTGACACTGGCAGAGCCTGTCAGGGGACGATTTGGGCTGCTTGAACTCTATGAAGACGCCTATGACGGCAGACAAGATAGAAAGCACCCTCATTTTGATGCTTGGAACCGATGCCGCCTGACAAACAACCCCAACCATTACAGTTCATGAATTAGTCGGGTTAATAGAGTATGACAATTTTTAAAAAAAATAAATAAAAAAATACCGTGCCTGTATGGTTCAAAATCGTTGCCAAATCATTATCTTACATTTATCTTTTCGCTTGTTTTCATCATTCGAAATGGGAGAGCCATGACAATTCACCCTAAAAAATTGGCAGGAGAACGGGCTGCGGCATATGTCGAAGATGGCATGGTCGTCGGTCTGGGCACGGGATCAACGGCTTTTTTTGCCATCCAAAAACTCGGCCAGCGCATCACTGAAGGACTCGATATATGTGGCATACCCACCTCAGAGCAATCGCGCATTCAGGCGGAATCGGAAAATATTCCCCTCATCGACTTCGGCAAAGTCACCCGCATAGACTTAACCATTGACGGCGCAGATGAATTTGACCCGTACTTTAACCTCATAAAAGGCGGTGGTGGCGCGCTTTTGCGAGAAAAAATCGTCGCGTCACTATCCGACAGGGAAATCATCGTCGCCGACGAATCCAAACCGGTGGCGCACCTGGGGGCTTTTCCCCTGCCCGTTGAGGTCATCCCATTTGGCTGGCAAGCCATACAACGCCAGCTCGCAGACCTGGGCTGTCACCCCACACTTCGCAACACACAGGACAATACGCCTTTTGTCACAGACAACGGCAATTACATCATCGATTGCGACTTTGGTCGCATTGACGACCCACCCACACTCGAAAAAAAAATTAACGCCTTGTGCGGCGTCGTCGAATGTGGCCTTTTTATTGGACTGACAGATCACATCATCATCGGCAAAACAGATGGCACAATCGAAGAACGAACAAAGAAGCGCGAATAGACGGAGCGGTGTACAACGGGGCGATTCCCAGCCCCGTTCATAGACGAACCCCGCCCTCCACCCAAAATCACTACGAGTTCCGTCGTTGATGAACTGGCCTGTGAGGCGGCCAATTGTACACCACTCCGTTGATTCGTTGATGGGAACAAGTAGCCCTGCCAGTTGTTTAATGCCTTAAATACAGATTCATAAAAGACATGCAACTTTCTTTTTTTTCACGCATTCAAAAAGAAGGCACTAAATCCCAATATATTTCGTTGATTTGTATTTCAATCACAAGGAACAAGTTTCATGAGCATCCTCATTGACAACAACACCCGCGTAATCGTCCAGAGCTTTTCCAGCAGCAGAGCAATGGGTGGCGAAGCGCGATTTCATCTGCAGCAAATGGTCGAATACGGCACTCAAGTCGTCGGCGTGGTCAACGCGGGCAAAGGTGGCGAGAGCGTTGATGGCATACCGGTTTTTGACACCGTATCCGATGCCGTGGAACAAACAGGAGCCACGGCATCGGCCAATTTTGTTCCCGCGCCCTTTGCAGCCGACACCATCATGGAAGCAGCCGATGCGGATCTGCCCCTGATCGTTTGCATCTCCGAGAATATCCCCGTCCTCGACATGCTAAAAGCCAAACACTATCTGGGAGATAAAAACACGCGCTTGATCGGCCCCAATTGTCCGGGCCTGATTTCTCCGGGCAAGTGCAAAATCGGCATTATGCCAGGCGCTATTCACCGCGAAGGTCGCATTGGCGTCATTTCGCGCAGCGGTACACTCACCTATGAAGCAGTCTCACAACTCACCGATAGTGGTTTTGGCCAATCGTCTTGTGTGGGCATTGGTGGCGATCCCATCATCGGCACAACCTTTACAGATTGCCTCGCGCTCTTCAAGGACGATCCCGATACAGACGCCGTCATCATGATCGGAGAAATAGGCGGCACCGCTGAAGAAGAAGCCGCCGCTTATGTCAAAGTGCACTTTGACAAACCCGTGGTCAGTTTTATCGCGGGCCAAACAGCGCCCCCGGGCCGACGCATGGGGCATGCGGGCGCAATTATCTCTGGCGGACAGGGCACCGCGGCCGACAAAATGGCCGCACTTCAGGATGCGGGCATTCACGTGTGCGAAAGCCCCGCTGAAATGGGCGCAACAATGAAACGCGCCCTTATCGGGCTAAATTTAGAGAGGCTGGAGACAAGGACTGGTGAGTTGCGCGGGAGTTGACCACTAACCACTGACAGCTAGGAGGTTGAAATATGGCAAAGCACGTCGTTCTCATTGCGAGCTATCTGTCGCTTGTAATAATTCCAAGTCTGACAGATGCACAAACAAAGAGTCCGGACTTTAATGATAACGGAACTGTCGATTTCGCTGACTTCATCCTTTTTGCAGGTGCGTTTGGTTCCGAGGTATCTGCTGATCTCGATATTTTCGACCTCAGCAACAACGGCATCGTCGATTTTGAAGATTTTTCGCTTTTCGTCGCAAACTTTGGGAAAACGATTCAACCACCAGCCTCGGAGGAGGCGCGATTGATGGCCCTATCCCTTTCAGGCGAGATCCAACCCCCGCAAGCCCTCGCACGCGAGATAGAAGCGCATCTCGCGCAGATCCGAGCACAATACGGGAACATAGATGCTGCAATCAACTCGCTTTTATACCGTCCGCCCTGGGTACCAGGTCGCATTATTATTCGCGTTGATACGACTACTAACCTAATGATAAGAGAAGGCAGTTATCGCGCCTGGGATGCCTTGAATCTGAAATACCAGTTGTTGGATAAAAAAATACATTTCTCGTTCGTGGCGCTCTCCTTTGAAGGCATACGCCATCCCCGGCGTTTGGCAACCCTCTATGCCGACCTGCCCGGTGTGCAATATGCCGAACCCGATGGTTACGTTGGTGATTCGCCAAATATTTATCCGCGGTCCACACCGAGCGGTTTGACGTACTTATTTCGATATGCTTGGGGAGATTGTCCATCGGGCTGTATCTATAGCAATTACTGGTATTTCGTGATCACAGCCACAGGTCCACAACTCATCGGCGCATGGAACCCACAAGACCAGCCTGCCCAACCCACATGGTGGCCCGATGCCAAAGAGAATATCGACCAATATCGCAGTTGGTAAAAATCGCCTATGGTGGAAAACGCTCTGAAACGCGGATGAGGCGGATTAAAGGATAGCACAGATTAAATCCCTCATCCCAAAATCCAGAGATCTTTAGAGCAACAAAAAACAAAAAGCCCCCACAACAAATCAATTGTGGGGGCTTTGCCTTGCTCGATATCGGGATAACGCCACGGTACCGAGCGATTTATCCCAAAATATCTTCGAGATAGCTTTTCGCGGCCAAAATACCCGCTGCATTCTTTTCGGCACTGCCGCTGTAGCGGTGGTCTTCCAGTTCAATGGCCAGCGGCCCATCATAGCCTAATTCTTCCAGGCGCGCAATCACCCATTTCCAATCCACCACACCCCATCCGGGAATGCAGTAACGCCACCACCCCTCGCCATAACCGTAGCGCTGACCAAACGATTGGCCCAAACAGCCAAACTCGTACAGTCCATCCGCCAGCAACTCGGTATCCTTTGCATGCACATGCCGCACTCGGCTGCCAAACTCCATCAACACCCGCTTGTAATCGACGCCGATGCGCGCAAAATGCGATGGATCGTAACACATACCCAAATTGGGTGACGGAACAACCTCAAAAACCGCCCGCAAGGTTTCGGGCGTACAACCCAAATTCGGGTATGCAGGTGCCGGGCCAGGCCAGGGTTCAATGGCGAGAAAAACCTCATGCACTTCTGCCTCTTTCACAATCCCTGGATAGACCTGCTTGAACACCTCAAATGTTTCAGCCCGCGCCTGCAATCGATCGTCGGGAGCCAGACATAAAAAAATCACCTCTGAACCGTATTCGCCAACTGCTTGAATGCGCGCTTTCATCGCGGCCACAGCTTCTTCGCGCGCACCATCATCTTTGCTCAACAACCCACCTCCTGCCCCCCAATCCACAGTGCCGATCCCAATCCCAGCACCGTCACACATCTTGCGAATTTCAGCATCTACTTCGGGTAAATCAATTGACCCCAGACCATTTTCTGCTGCCCACTGAATAATGCCTTCCAAACCCATTTCCCGACCCATCGGCGGGATTCGCATACCCACATGCATTGTGTTACCTCCTGATAAAAAACTGTTGTCGATTATCTCGGCTGCGCTGATATGAAAACGCGTTGTGAAGGTGAAGTCAAGAAAAATGATACAAGTCTGGATCGCGCCAATCAGTAGTAAATTCGGAACGCAAAAAACAGGATATTGGAATACCCGCCGAACTCGGATTGAAAATGCTCTCCTTTCGGGCGATCACCAACGCCGATAAACGCGCCCGCAGACAGATAGATATCCTGCGCGATATTATATTCGATAGTAGAGAAAAAAAAGAACGACGGGTCAGTGACATTCGCAAGAAACTGTCCGCTCAACGCGACCAGCGGCGAGAGTTGATGGGTGGTGCCGAGCGCGAAGTAGTGGGTGCCCATGAGATAGACGGCAGCATCGCGATATGTCGGGCGATTTAAGTTGGCAAGATAATCTTCAGGGTCGCGCACCCCCGCTCCGTTGAAGTGGTATTCGATAAATCCATAAGTCTCACCACCAAAGCTATAATCCATGCCCGTAGATACGCGAAAATAGTCGCTAATCGCGGCACGCTCCATCGTGAAAACGCGAGCACCCTCTATCCACGCACCAATACTCCCAATGCCACGCGCGACGTCAATGCCAACGAGCAACTGCTCGCGGAATCGGATGAGCAGCGGCGACACATCGGTTTCCGCCATATTAAATTGACTGCGGGCAAAAAACGCGCTCCGATCAGCCGCAAAGTCTCTGCCAAACACATATCCCGCATCGAATTCGCCCAGTGCGCCAATCGGGACGCGCACACGCACGGCATCGACACCGGTGCGGTCTTCCGCGTCCAATTCGCTATAGGTAAACGGCGCGATCACATCTGTCGGATTGATAACCCGCGCACTTCCCCACGCAATCGCCTGACGTCCGACAATCACATCTGCAAATGACAAACGCGCTGTCACATTGGCGCGGTCGAGGTTTTGAAACACGCCAACGCTACCGATGGGATCATTGTCGCCGGGATAAATAGGCGAGTCAAGATCGGCAACGCGATAATCGAGCGAATCGAGAGTAACGACCTCCGCCTGATTCTCAAACAGCGATGGATCCTGAACACGCAGGATAAAGTCGTAGGCGAGATCAAACGATATATGCTCCCTGAATGAATCGGCGAGATTGAGCCGCAACCGATTACTCATCATACCAGTCACGGAATCCCCCGCCTGCGGCGAATCAAAGGCAACGGAGAAACTCTTGTAAAACCCGCTCAGTTGTGCAGCCATGCCGACATGTGGCAAAAGCACAATCATTGGCCCAACGAGCCATCTCATGGCGACCTCACCTCATCGCGCTCAATCTGTCCATCCTTCAACATAATCAGCCGCCTTGCGCGCGCCATCACCATCGGGTCGTGTGTCGAAAAAATAAATGTCATCCCGGTCTGCGTATTGAGCCGATACATCATATCGAGCAAATCTGCGCCGATCTTTGAATCGAGATTCGCTGTCGGTTCATCCGCCAGAATAATCGCCGGCTGAGACACCATAGCCCGCGCAATCGCGACCCGCTGCTGCTGCCCACCCGAAAGTTGCGGCGGCATGCGACTCGCCATCCCGCCCAGACCCACCTCTTCCAGTATCGCCAGCACGCGCTTGTGCCGCTCAGATTTGGGCACTTTTTGCAGGAGCATGATGTATTCGATATTCTCTTCAACGGTCAGCACCGGAATCAAATTGTACGCTTGAAAAATAAATCCGATATTGTCCCGCCGAAAATCCGAAAGTGCGTTACCGCCCATGCGCGACAAAAGTTTGCCATTGAGCCAGACCTTCCCGTCCGTTGGTGTATCCAGCCCGGAGATAATATTGAGAAAAGTCGTTTTCCCAGACCCGGACGGCCCAACCAACGCCGCAAATTCGCCGCGCTCAATGGTCAAATCAATCCCGCGCAAGGCGTGAACGGGCACGCCATCCCCCGAATAAACTCTAGTCACTCCTTCTGTCACAATTACAGGCACCACGGATATCTCCTTCAGAAACTTCTTCGCATCGCCGTTGCCGCAGACATCTTTGCTGCATACCACGCCGGGTACAGCCCCGTGATGAGTGTGAAGACAAAGATCCAGATGGAATAAAAAATGAACGGTTGGATACGGATATCCGGATAGATCAACTCCTGCATGGTGATGCCCATCATCTCGATCCCCGTATAGTCAATGCCAATCGTTGAAAAAATTAAAATGACACAGAACGCAAAAATCGTGCCTAAAATAATGCTCAAAATTGCCAACGCCCCTGCCTCAAACAGAATCAGTCGCGCCATGCCAAACGGCCGCGTGCCAATTGCTCGCAACACGCCAAATTCAAACATCCGTTCGTAAAGCGACATAAAAAGCGTATTGACAATGCCAAAAACAACCACGCCAAACAACACAACGCCCATAATGTACTTGCTGAACTTCGACATCTCGAACATCGCTTGCACCTCCGGCAAAACCTCTGTCCAACTGCGCGCTTTGTTTCCCCCTTGCGAATAGGTTTTCCAAAACGGCAGGTTCTGATCCTCCGCTGATGTCGAATCAATGAACTTCAGCGCGATCTCGTGTACATCCGCGCCGAGTGCGAGCATCTGCTGCGCCTTTCCCAACCGAATGAACGCCATGCCGCTGTTCATCTCTTCATCGGCAAAACGGTAGATACCAGAGACGCGAAACATCTCCTGCGAGAGATCGCCGCTCCCGGCTTGCGCTACAGTCACAACAATCCTGTCGTTTAACCCCACCTCGAGACGTTCCACAAGTTCCTCGCCAATGACGATGTCCCGAGGATTTGATCCCTCAAAATAAGCGCCTTCAATGATCGCATCATCAATTTGAGACAGATACCGCTCGGTGGCTGGTTCGACGCCCACGAGATTGACCGCCGCGACAATTGCAGGTGAGGTTATCATGCCAAAGGCGAATGTCCGCAAGGTGAAGTGCGCTACGATATCTTCTCGTCGAAGATTGGCAATAACCGCATCGAGTTGGTTAATCGTCAACTCGATCGCTTGCTCGTCGGAAAACCCCTCTCGATGAATCTGTCCATCTCCGAGAAATGATGCCGTCGCCGTTTTGACCATGTTTTGCTCCATCCCCAACCAGAGTGCATCGGCAAAGATAAGTGCAGCAAGCCCGATTCCCATAGCTGTCGCAGCAATTATGGAGCGGCGTTTATGCCGCAAAATATTCTTCCACGCGAGCTTTATCAGTATCCAGGACATAGTATCAACCGTTTTCCTAATGCGTCCTCATCGCGTTGGCCGGGGCAATTCGCGCCGCTCTCAGCGCGGGGAACAGGCTGACCGCAATCGCTGAAACAAGGACCGTAACTGCGGGAATTGCAAGGCTTCGCACAGTGACCGCAGCGTACATCGTCTGAAACACAATCCCGCCATAGGAGAACTCTTGTGGCAGTGAGATACCGTAGATCGACAGCAAGTAATTGAGACCCGCGCCGAACAGCGCGCCAATGGCAATGCTGCCAAGCGCGATGAACGTCACCTCAGCTACCACCACTCCGAAGATCTGACTCGGTTTTGTCCCCATTGCTTTCAACACGCCGTACTCCCGCGTCCGCTCCAGCACCGACATCAGAACAGTGTTCAACACGCCAATTGCGACAATTAACATAATAATCATGCGCCCGATGAGGTCGCCCTGTCTATCGGCCTGCATCGCGCGATAAAACGATTTGGCGACGACCTGCCACGGCGACACCTCGAGTGTCGTGTCGTTGAGCCGCGCCTCAATCGCCGCGGTGATTTTGGGGACTCGATCCAATGCTTCGGCGATCACGGCGATTTCATGAACGCGCCCATCGAGCACGAGCAAGTCCTGCGCGTCATCGATGTGGAGATAGCACGCCATCCGATCGGTCGCTTTGTCGCCGCTTTCTGCAATGCCTATAATCGTGTACAAATCATTGGCGATAGCACCATCCGTGCCCTGTGTGACGAGCACAATTTCGCGACCAATATCTGCCTTCAAAATACGCGCCAACCCACTGCCGAGAATCGCTTCGCGCGCGGCGGCATCTGAAAACATCGCCCCACTGGTGATCTTCCGATCAAACCGCGTGGCGTTCACCTCGCGCCCCACATCGACGCCGATGATTTGCACCGCCATTGTCTTCTCGTCCACCGAACCGAGCCCCGCCGAATAGATGCGCGGCGTCCACGTCTCAACGCCCTCAACGCTGGCAATCTTCTCGCCAATGGATTCATAACTGTCGATCACATCGTAAAGCGATGGCTTGTCGAGATAGCCCGCGCGATGCACCTGAATATGCCCGATGCGATTCCGCGTGAACATTGAAATAATATCCGAATACGCGCCATCTGACCAGCCAATAAAGACCGACGAGAGCGTGAACCCTACGATCATTGCAAGCGCAGTCAACACGGTGCGACGCTTTTGGCGAAAGATATTGCGAAAAGCTATCTTGATCATCGTCATTTCCTCTGAAGATTGCGCCGCGTGAACACACCGTCATCAATCGGCACATCAAACTCGGCCTTGAGATAACGCATAACCGTTTTGTGCCTATCCTTGTTCTGTGGCACCATCTCCATCAGAGATGGAATCGTCTTGCCGCCAAACGACACAATTTCCTTGAAATTCAAGACCCGCATCAAATTGTCCTTCTCGTCATAGAAATGTTGCCACACCGGAATCAGATCATCTGCCCGCACAGCCGTGATGAGCTTGCCCCAAACAATCGGAGAATCTTCCTTTGGAATGAACTGGATGTAAAGATGATCCGGTTTCGCGTCAGACGGCGCAATCATCTCGTAGGTATAATCACTGAGCATCGACGACTCTTTGACGAGGTCATCATTCGTAAAATCCGACCCCATCCACGACCCCATCATCATCGACGGCGGAACCTTTATCACCTTGTTGGTCTTTGGAAGATAGTTCCACATCTCGTTGCCGATGCGCAGCGTTGTAACGCCCTTTTCCTTTTTGGGCGCGTCAATGCGGATGAAGGTCTTATCCATCCCCTTCGTCCACACCCTCATCGATAGCGTGCGTTCCCAGTGCGGCGTAACAATCTGCATCTCCATATCCGCCATGCTGGTCGCGCTGCGGTAGAGCGCATCAATTTTTCTCACAATAGTTTCTACATCCTGCTCGGATGCCAATAGCACAACGGAATTGGCAAACAGGATGACAAGTGCCATAAAAAACAGTCGATAAATCATTTGTGATATCCTCGCGCGCTCCGCCAGGTTGACCATTCCCCACCGCCAATAACTAATTTTGGGAATAGTTTGGATTAATCGCTATTTCTCCTTGCCCCGCACCTGCCTCTAACATAAATTTCTTTCACTATGCCCCCCCTTGAAAACTACCGCATCCTCATGGATAGCCTCGACTCCCAAAGTCCCCCTGTGGTACAATTTGCATATCGAGCTGCATCCCAGCAACCGAAACATATTGGGGTACTCGATGCATCCTTCAATCCCCTCACCCTTGCCCATGAGGCACTTGTAAACCATGCACAAGATACTTTTGGTTTTGACGAAATCGTCCTTCTCCTCGCCAAAACCAATGTCGATAAAGCCCTCTTTGGTGCAGACCTGGGCCAGCGCCTCGCCATGATGGTCAATTACGCGGATTCTAATACCCAATTGGGCACCTACCTGTCAATTGCGGGATGCAGCCATGCCCGCTTTATCGACAAAGCACACGCACTCAGAGCACAGTTTTCACCCGACACCCAGATCTACTTTCTCGTCGGCCACGACACCTTGATACGCATCTTCGATCCCCGCTATTACATCGACATGCCCGCCGAACTCAAAGTGCTATTTTCACTTTGCCACATTGTATCTGCCAACCGCGAAAACCCTTCGCGGGAAGTCTTCCACAGATTTATGGCTCGCCCCGAATGCGCGCCTTTTGCCAGCCGCGTACACCCTCTGCAACTGCCTCCATCCTTTGGCAACATCTCCTCTACCGAGGTACGCAAGCGCATCCGCGCAGGAGATCCCATCACAGACCTCGTGCCAGAAACAATTGCCCAATTTATTGAGACATTCGACCTCTATCGAACTTGAGCTGTCAGCCTCCCAGCCCACCAACGCCAAATCCATGCCTTGACGTCAATGCCAACAAAAAACGCCCGTGATTCAGGGCGTAAAGTCTGTGGCAAAAATGCAGAACAGTCAAAACAGTAATTCTAAATCTCGCAAATTCCTCTCACACTTCCGATTGCTCTCGCAACATCTCTATCAGCATCTCAAGTGCCGACACATAGCCACGCCATCTGAATCCGGCAATAATGCCCACTGCAATTTCTGAAAACAGAGAATGCCGCCGCCATGTTTCTCGCGCGTGGATATTGGACAGATGAATTTCAACCAGTGGTAAACCCGCATCTTCAAGCGCGTCCCGCAGCGATACACTTGTTGTCGTCAGCCCTGCGGGATTCATAAGAATACCATCTACAGAATCGCGCATCTCCTGCACCTTTTCAACAAGTGTCCCCTCGCAATTCGAATGAAAACACGCAATCTCGCAATCCAGTTCATCTGCCTTTTGTTCGAGATGCGCATGAATCTCGTCCATTGTCACAGTACCGTAGTGCTCTGCTTTGCGCCGCCCCAGCATGTTGATATTGGGACCTTGTAAAACGAGAATCTTCATGAATTAACCTCGGGGGGTTTTTTACTCAACATCTCAATCAACTGAGACAGGGTGGCTTTCATTTTATCTCGAGAAACAATCATATCGACAAAACCGTGTTCGAGTACTTGCTCCGCGCGCTGTGCCTGGCGCAGGGCTTCCATCTCAGAGGCACTCACAGAAGACCCCGTAATACGCGATCCCGTAAACCCGATCAGCGCATTTGGCTCGGCGATATTGATATCGCCAATCGACGCATAACTGGCGTTTACACCGGCTGTTGTGGGATCTATCAGAACAGAAATATACAGAAGTCCCGCATCTGAAAATTGCGACAACCTGGCATTGACTTTCGCCATTTGCATCAGCGAAAAAATGCTCTCTTGCATACGCGCGCCACCGGACCGACACACAATAATTAGCGGCAATTGATCGCGCATACATCGGTCAATCACCCGACATATTCGCTCTCCTTCAGCCGAACCGAGCGACCCGCCCATAAAACCAAATTCATGCACAGCAATGCCCACAGATGCACCATTGATCTTACCCACACCAGCCAGCACAGCAGCATCCATATTCGTGCGTTTGCGATATTCCTTGAGTCGATCGGGGTAGGGCTGTAGATCGATAAATGAGAGCGGATCAGCCGATTTGACTTCCTGACCTATTTCTTCAAACGAATCTCTATCGAGCACAGCGGCGATATACTCGGCACTGGATATGCGAAAGTGATGTTTGCAATGCGGGCAAATACCTGTATTTTGCTCGAGTTTCTTTCGGTAAACCATTTGCTCACATCGCTCGCACTTGACCCAAATATTTTCGGGCAGACGCTTGCGCACAAGCGTCTGAATGCCAGATTTGAGCTTGTTAAACCAATTCATAAGCGATCTCCATATAGCGATAACGAATTGAAGTATAAGATGTTCTGGCGTTTTTTACAAGAGCAAATCCAAAATTGGCGTTTTGGCAATCAGCTTTACCAAAATCTTACTCCGATTGTTTCTGCAGGCTGTATCAAAATGGGCACAATTTTTCACAACCAGTTTTTCTATTGACATAGTTTCGATTTTCTTATAGATTTGTCGCCCTAATTTACCCCCTCTCACAATTTCATATCCTCTTATAATTTTAACATACGGAGAAAGCCCCTTGCTGATTACAAGTTTGAAAGTTTTCTGTGACCTCATTGAAACGCAAAGTTTTTCCAAAACAGCTGTCCTTAATTCCGTTACCCAATCCGCGGTAAGCCAGCAACTCAAAAGCATTGAAAAACGCCAGGGAAAACAACTCATTGAGCGGGTTGAAAAAAGACGTCTGACACTCACTGCAGAAGGCGAAATTTTTTACACCTATGCCCGAGACATTGTCCGGCGCTACGAAGAAATGGAACACCGCATCCAGGCTCTGGGCGGGGTGGTTTCGGGAACTGTTCGTCTGGCATCTATTTACAGCGTGGGAATGCTCGAACTCACGCCCTTTCTCAAAACCTACCTCAAAGCCTATCCCCGGGTTAATTTCCGTCTCCAATACGATCAGGTAAATAAAATTTATGACGATGTTGCCAATGGCGAAGTCGATTTGGGCATTGTGCCGCATCCACGCACCCAACGCAATGTAGATGTGATGCCCTTCACGCAAGACAAGATGGTCATAGCCATGCATCCCGATCATGAATTGGCCTCTCGCAACGCATTCTTGCCACAAGAACTCAACAAATTTCCTCTGGTTCTCTTCACCCCCGAAACCCCAACTCGGCGTGCCATTGATCAGTTCTTAAAAAAATACAAAATACGCCCCAATATCGTCATGGAACTCGACCATATAGCCACTATCAAACACGCCATAGAAGTCGATATTGGTATCTCTATTTTGCCACTCAATTCTATTGAGCAAGAACTCGCTCGCAAAACCCTTGCGTATCTGCACTTTGTAGATCAAGATTTTGATCGACCGCTGGGCATCCTCTTTCGCAAAGGACGCAGCTTGTCAATCGCCACCCAAAAATTGCTCGATATTCTCTTAAACAGCGTTCAAAAATCCGCCTCCTGATCCAATGGAACTTCCCCTCTTCCCCCTCGACATGGTGCTGCTGCCACACCGGCGTGTTCCCTTGCATATCTTCGAAGAGAGATACAAGCAAATGATCGGTGAATGTCTTGACAACGACACCGAATTTGGTCTTGTATGGGGTACAGACGACAACTTTAATGACATCGGATGCGCGGCGCGTGTTGTCGGCCTGCTCAATCGATTTCCCGATGGCCGAATGAATATCTTGATTGAAGGAACGCGACGCTTTCGCGTTCTTCAGCAATACGATATCCATCCGTATATATCGGGCTTCGTGGAAAAAGTAGAAGACGATGACGAAGCCTTTGATATTGCTTTGGGGAACCGCGCCAAAAAACTCTATTCCGAAGCCCTGAAGCTCTCATCCGGCTGGATATCACCCCCAATACCCGCCATGGAACTGGGTGTACTCTCATACATCCTCGCAGCAAATCTCACCTTATCCCTCGACGAACAGCAAGTACTTCTGGAAAGCACTTCACCCAACGAACGCCTCAAAACCGTGTCCAATGCACTCGAAAAGTCTCTCGTCACCCTGCGCGAAGTAAAACGTCGAACACGCGGAAATGGACATCTGTTGTAAAAACAGAAAAGGCGGGATCTATCGCATCCCGCCTTTTCTGTTTTATAATCGCATCTCACCCGATTTGCGAATCGTAAATCGAATCGACCAATTCCATAGATTTTGCCGCATCTTCAAAATTTGTTTCGGGTTGTTGGCCCGTTTTTACACAATCGATAAAGTGGCGGTTGAGGGCATAAACCCCAAAAGCGACATGTGGCTCCTTACTTTCGCTCAACGTCCATGGATCGAGCGCACGCACAGGCTCGACTTTGCCATCTGCAAATACCTGCCCTCCCTCTTCGGGGTCGCCAAACATCGAAATCCCTGTTGAATGCACCTCTACCGTGAACATTCGCCGTCCCATCATATAACAATTTTGCAACACACCTGTCGCGCCAGACGAAAACTTCACCAGAGCTGTGTGCATATTTCTAAACGTGGTATCCAATCGCCGCACATCGCTCGCCACCGCTTCTACTTCTCCCCCACACAAATACCGCAGGGTATCCACTGCGTGAATGCCATCGCAGGTCAGTTTCTCCATCGCGCCCTTGTAAATGGGTCGTCCGCCAACTTCATTTTTGTAAAAATACGCCGCCGCGCTGTGAATCGGCCCATTTTTTTCGCATATTTCTTTTCCCATGCGGATCACCGGCGCAAACCGCCTCTGGAACGTCACCCCTGTAATCACATTGTTCTTTTTCGCCAGCAACGCCATCTGTTTGGCCTGCTCGGTCGTCACCGAAGGCGGTTTTTCAATGATGATATTGACGCCCATATCCATAATATTTGCTGCCAGATCGTACACGTGATGCGGTGGCATAATCGCATAAACCACATCGGGTTTTTCCCGTTCGATCATCGTCACATAATTGGTGTATCGCGCGGGAATATCGTACTCTCCCGACACCTCCATCATGCGCACTTCATTCAACTCACATACGGCCACCATTTTGACATCTTCCATATCTCTTAGCGAGGGATAGTGTACACTGCGCGACCGCCCACCCGCACCGATCATGGCTACCTTGACGACCTGCTGAGAACTTGCTGTATTCTTTTCCATATTGCTCTCCTCTCTTAATAAACCACCTGAATCAACGCGCGCATGTACCCCACGGCAAAGGCGCGCCCTGCCCACTCAGTCCCCGATTGCCAAAACCTGGGGGTATGGTCCATCATAAACGGACCATTAAAACCCACCTCCTTGTAGGTCTGCATCGCTTTGTGCATATCGTTTTGCCCTTCATCGATAAACACTTCTCGAAAACTTCTCGGCGTACCCTGAATATCTCGAAAATGCACGTACACAATTTTGTCCCTACCGCCAATATCTCGGATCGCTTCGCAAACGTCTTCGCCCATTTCGGCGACACAACCCTGGCAAAATAGCATGGCATTGCTCGAACTGGGGGCAAGGTCAAAGATACGGTGATATTGCTCCAATGTCGATACAATGCGCGCGGCCCCACCCATTGGTTCGGGAATGGGTGGATCATCCGGATGCAATGCCATCCTCACGCCGTATTCCTCAGCCACGGGCACCACGCGCTTCAAAAAGTATTCGATATTTTCCCACATGCCAGCTTCTGAGATTACTTTATCGGGAACATACACGCGCTCGCGCGCCCATTCGTCATAATCAAACGTGCTGTATTTGACGCCGCCGCGCCCCGTCGCCGATTCTGTGCGAAAATTGCCAATCGGCTTAAAATTGTATCCCAGAGTGGGTATCCCTGCCTCACCCAGGTTGCGGATGAACATACACCATGCATCTATTTTTTCATCGCGATCTTCCAAATCCAGAGTAAATTCATCCCAACCATAGCTGGCGGCGTTCCGCAAAATCAGGCCGTGATCAGCAGCCCTATCCCGTATCTCTTCCCAGTACGCACGGCGGTCTTTGCCATCGCGCATATCCATCGACGGATTGATCGTCAGATAGTCAACGCCAATTGCTTTGAGAAAACTCAGCGATTCATCGTTCAACTGCTCGTGGTGCAATTGCTCCTGAATAGTCATAGCAAACTCCTTCAAAATCTCAAACCCATAAAAAACAGACGACAGGGCATACATGAATCACTTGCAAATAGAAGTCAAGAAAACAATAGAGCGCTGAAAGAAAAAACCGGCAAAAGCTGGCTGGACGGGCTAACCGCTAATAACTATTCATCCGGATTTTTACCTATAGTGAGAAGAATTATTGGAATGGCAATCAGGCCCAGGATGAGACCAACCCAACCCGGATAAATCACCGCCGTCCCCAGATAGCCAAAAATGCCCGCGACACTCATCGTCGTCAGCGCGTAGGGGAGTTGTGTCTTAACGTGAT
Source organism: Candidatus Latescibacterota bacterium (assembly GCA_965222605.1). Lineage (GTDB taxonomy): Bacteria > Latescibacterota > UBA2968 > UBA2968 > UBA2968 > VXRD01. The sequence continues at coordinate 4,926,109 of OZ244960.1, read as the reverse complement.
CAAGGTGGTCACAAGACGATGCGATACTCGCCATCACGGTGGTATCGCTAATAGGCGAGCAATGGTCGCCAAAAATCGCCCCATCGAGCACAGCCGCGGCTGCCAGGATCGTCAGCGGCAGCCCCCCCAATGCATGTGCGAGCGGGACAACCGTAGGAATGAGAATCGCCATAGTCGTCCAGGACGTGCCAATTGAAAAGGCAACAAGAGCAGCGAGAAGAAAAATTAGCAGAGGCAGCAGACCCGGGGTAATAAGCGGAGACAGTGCCGCGGTAAGATAAGTTGACGTACCCGCATCCGCGCAGACCTCTTTGATCGCCCATGCGAGAATCAGAATAACAATCGCATACCACACGCCGACAATACCGCGCGCCCATGTCGAGACAGCATCCCCCACAGAAATAACCCGCGCACCCGTTTCACCATGCCTGCGCGTAATAGCTATCACAATCGCGAGCGCAGAACCGAGCATTGCGGCAATAAAAAGCACCTGTGCGGTATTGGCATTTGAAAAACATGCACTCCAAAACGCGCTACTCATCAAACCATAATCCCGCCGCGCAGCCAGAACCCTCTCGTGATCCCACGTATCAAAAGCCATCCCCCCAATAACGCACACAATAACGAGAACCACGGGCAAAACAGCCGCCCACCACACGGGATGGACGCTCTCAACAGGACCAATCTCATCTTGTGCGCGCCCCGTCATTGGCGTCGCGCCGGGACGCATCACCTGACCCGTTGTTTGTGCGCGGCGTTCAGCGGCGAGCATAGGTCCGTAATCACGGCGAAGATAAGCCGAAAGCAACACAAAAGTAAGCGTAAGCAAACAATAAAAACGCAAGGGCAGGGCATTAAAAAAAAGCTGGTATCCCGACAGCCCGGTCTTGAGATCAACCATCAAATCCTGAAAAAGGCTGACTTCGTATCCAATCCACGTACTGATAATCGCAATACCCGCAATAGGGGCGGCGGTCGAATCGACAATATACGCGAGCTTTTCGCGCGACACCCTGAACCGATCCGCTATCGGGCGCAACGTAGAGCCAACCACAATAGAATTGGCATAGTCGTCAAAAAAAATGGCAAGACCCATAAAAAATGCCGCCAGCCGCGTTGAACGCGCGCCCTCGGCGCGTCGAGAGAGAACATTGGCAATACCGAGATTGCCACCCGAAAGCGTGGTAACGCGCACCATACCGATAAGCCCTGCGGTAAACGCGAGAATATAGAGCTGAAACGAACTTTCCAAAGGCGTCCAAACATAGCCAATCAGGGATTTTTGCAGCGCAATAATCGGCAAATAATAAAGAGGTTCCCCCAGCGACGCGAGAAATCCCCCCGCGAAAATAGCCAGCGAAAGCCCCAGAATAAGACGACCGCTGATAATAGCCACCAGAATCGCAGCAACAGGTGGAAAAAGACTCCAGGCTGTAACGGGCGATAGGACTTCCCCACGTTCATCAGAACCCCGCACAGCAACGAGGTGGTAACCCGCGGAAGTTGCCCCGCCGCGAAATACAATACCTTCACCCTCACCAGACACATCAGGCCGACGACCTTGTGCTTCGGCAAAGACATTTTGCAACATGCGATCCGCATCTGGCGAAAGCACCCACGGATAATCGCCAAACTGTTCCGCCAATTTGGGAATCGCTGTCAACATTTGTTCGTGTAAAACGCGCTCCCGATTCCCCGGCAAAACACCTACCAGAACCACCGCAAGAATAATCGCAAAAATCACCCTGACAATTGAATTTTTTAAAAAATCGGACAAATCAAATCTCCCATAGATTTGTAAGAAAGGCATCCCTGCCTCGACTCGGTAAGGGCGCCCCCTCACCTCTTGTATCCTTGTGTCTTTGTGTCTTTGTGTGAGACCCTCTCACCTTCCCTTAATATTCACTTGTAAAGATCGCAAAACAATTCTATTTTGGAGCGGGAGGTAAACGCGATGACCGCAAAGACACACTTGTATGCAATCTTGGAAAAAGCCGAAGAAGGGGATCTGCTGAGCCGCATAGTTGATCTTTTTATCATCACACTCATCGTCCTGAATGTGACAATGGTCATACTCGAAACTGTCGAGGGAATTAATGAGACTTATGGCGAATTTATCGAGCTTTTTGAAACTGTATGCGTGCTGATCTTCACCGTTGAATACATGCTGCGCATCTGGTGTTGCACGGCAGATACAAGATTCGCGCGCCCCCTGAAGGGGCGGTTGGCATTTATGCTAACGCCTCTGGCATTGATCGATCTCATTGCCATTTTTCCCTATTACGTTTTCTTTCTAACAACAGTACCGCCCAATTACACGCTGCCCCTGCGCTTGTTGCGGTTGTTTCGCCTGCTCAAAGTGGGCCGCTATTCGCATTCGATGCAAATGTTTGGCCGGGTAATATGGCAAAAACGCCATGAGCTTTATATCGTGGCATTTGCATTGACGCTCTTATTGGTCATTGTATCCAGCTTGATGTATTTTGTCGAACACCACGCACAACCCGAGGCATTTGCGAGTATTCCAACAACCATGTGGTGGGGAATTGTAACGTTGACAACCGTGGGCTACGGCGATGTCTTTCCCATAACGCCATTGGGCAAATTCTTCGGGGCATTAATTGCCGTGCTCGGCGTTGGGATGTTTGCCTTGCCCGCTGGCATTTTGAGTTCCGGATTTGTCGAAGCCATGCAGGAATCTCATCGCGGCGATAAATGCCCGCATTGCGGGAAAGATATTAGTACCCACGGGTGAACGCAATCCACAAATATAGAGGCAGGTCCCTGTGCCTGTCCGTCATAAAATGAGGAAGGAGTAAATAATGGAACTGGTCATTGGCAGCACAACGCGACCTCTTAATGCCCCGTCATTTGCAGAGGCATGTGAACACATCGCAAGCGCGGGATATACAGACGTAGCTGTATTTGCACACGATGGGGTTATACCCGTAAATACAGAAAGCAGTGCAGCGCAAATCGCAGCCACAAAAAATGCCGCAGCACAAGCAGGTGTCAATCCATCCATGTTGCTCGGCAGAGCGATGTTGGAACACGGGGTGGATGGCGCAGTGGATGCCTATAAACAATTGCTGGATAACGCAGCCGAACTCGGCGCAAAGTGGATATTGGAATTGGGAACGGGGAAAAAAGAATATTACGGCATATATCCCGAAGTCATGCGCCGTGCAGCCGAACACGCGGAAACCTTAGACCTGGGCATCTCCCTCAAGCCACACGGGGGCATCAGCCTGACCGCGAAAGAATTGATCGACCTGTATCACCAGATCAATCGCCCGGCATTTGCGGTAAGCTACGACCCGGGCAACATCATTCACTATACGCGCGGCGAAGTGCGTCCAGAGCAGGAAGTGGATGATATTGCAAGATACACCTCAACTGCCATTATAAAAGATTGCGCCCTGGATTCCGAGAACAACCCCAATGTGCAGACCACAGCGGGAGATGGCGAAGTCGATTTTCACCGCATCTTATCCGGACTAATCGGCGGGGGATTCACAGGACCCCTCTACGTAGAATGTGTCGGCTCCAAAACGCCTGAGGGTATAGACCGCGACCTCGCCTTTACGCTGGGATATATCAAGGGAATCTTGTCTGGAATATAACCAATTCACCATTCGCTTATACAAAGCCCCCCGCAGCAGTAATACGGGGGGCTTTTTTGCGATTTGGTAAGTCACTACAAATCGAGATCTGCAACATAATCTGCGATTTTCTTCGGCTGCCCATCCAGCGTCGTCTCCATCGCGGCGATAACCATAGCATACGAGATAATATTTTTTTCAATACGCGTCTCTGAAGGCGGTCCCCCGTCGAGCCAATTGAGAAATTCATCGAAGAGATGATCGTGACCTTCCCATTCAATTTCAGGTGCTTCATAAACTTCTGGCTCTTCTCCAACACGGTGAATAGTCACGGTAGCACCTTCGGCGATCTCAACCGTACCTTCTTCAAATTCAGCGCGATAGTGTTCCCGATGCCAGCAGTTGGTAATACCCGCCGCTGAGCTGTTCCCCTCATAAAACGTATGCGTGCCATTGTCCATATTCACGAGATACATCCCGCTCGAATGGTGATCAAAACTCGACCATTCGGGATTCCAGCCAAATCCCATAAGTGTATCGGGATCGCCGCCCGAAAGAAAGCGCAGCATGTCAAAATGATGCACTGAGCCTTCAAAGAGAAGACCAAATTCCATCGTATGCCGCCAGGCTTTGCCCCATGACTCAAATTCTCGATAATTGCAGGCATAGCGTCCAATAATATGCTGGAGCCGACCGAGGCGCTCCTCATTGCGAATGCGAACGAGTTCCTGTTTGTTTCGGGCATAGCGATAATTTTGAATAATGGCGCAGGGCAAACCCGTCTTTTGAGCAGCGCGAACCATGTCTTTGGCCGCATCGAGGGTGTCTGCAATCGGCTTTTCAGATATCACAGGCATGCCCGCCTCAAGCGCGGCAACCGTTGCCGGCGCGTGAAACGGCGGCGGTGTTGCCACACCACAAAAATCGGCTTTGACAGCGGACATAGCATCTTTGTGTGAGGTAAAAAGTTGATCTTTGGATAGGCCAAGTGCCCGCGCCTGCTGGTCCAGCACATCCCGATTGACATCGACGAGACCGATGATTTTGATGCGATCTTCAAATTTTTGCGTCATGCGATTGATCCAGCCCCCTGCCATACCACCGCCGCCCACCATAAGACATGTTTTAACTGCCATAGCCCACTCCTGTTATTTGGAAAAAAAGAAACGGCGTGATATACACCGTTTCTTTTGCGTAAAATAATAAAGCGCGGAGAAATATAATGCGTTCCACCTGATTTTGCAACCGACCATTTGCTGGTCTTTCTCCTTGCGTCCAAAGTCGAAATCTAATATAGTCCAAAGTCGAAAATCCAATATGATACTACAGAATACGCTGAGGATCAATCCACAATCGGGATTTTAATACACCGCATCATCAAAAAATAACAGGAGGATATTATGGAAGACCTTGAAATACAACAGTATCTGTTCGACTTGCAGGGCTACCTCGTGGTTGAAAATGCCTTAAACGCAGACGAAGTAGCAACACTCAATGAACTATTTGACCGACAAAAACTGCCCCCACCGGGCAAAACGCAGCGATTTGGCAGCGCGCCAGAAGGGCCGGGCTTTCTGCAATGGGGAAAACCCTTTTGCGACCTCCTTGATCACCCTCAAATTATGCCCATATTGCGCTTCCGATTAGGCGACTGCTTTCGCCTTGATCGCCTCTATGGCATGTACATGAAAGCAGGCATGGAAAGAGGGCGTCTGCACGCCGACTACGGCGCCATGTCGCCCATTTCGGGATCGGTGCAGGGCAAATACTTTCATTTCCCCAAACACGAGATAACCGACGGATTCATGGTTGTTGCGTGGAGCCTCACAGACGCAGGACCAGACCACGGAGGATTCTGCTGCATTCCCGGCAGTCACAAAAGCAACTACCGATTGCCCCAAAAGATATTCGATGCACCCGAAAAATCGCCCCAAGTAATCATTCCGCATGCACCCGCCGGATCCGCTATTTTATTTACCGAAGCTCTAACGCACGGGACCTCAGCCTGGTACGGCAAGCACGAACGACGCTCTCTCCTCTATAAATACTGCGTAGCGCACACCGCCTGGAGGCCCAATCGCGTACAACCGCCGACCAACATAGAACTGACACCACGCCAGCAGATTCTCTTCCGAGAGCCAGCAGAACCCCATCGCCACTTCCCTTCGCTCTTTGAATGAAATGACGCCGTACTGCAATCCGCGCGATTGCAACACATTCTCACTTTTTCAAAAACTCGTCCTGTGAAGCGCTCTGATTTTTATTACGAATTGCCCAACCACCTGATCGCACAATACCCAACGACCAGGCGCGATGGGTCGCGTTTGATGGTGGTGAATCGCACGCGCCGCGAGATTGCACATCGAATATTTCGAGAACTGCCCAACTTTTTGCGCGCAGGCGATTGTCTGGTATTGAACGAAACGCGGGTATTTCCCGCGCGATTAAAAGGATATCGACCAATCACCCGAGGCGCGGTAGAAATTTTGCTCCTGCGTCCCAATGGCGATAGTTGGGAAATAATGGCACGGCCCGGGCGGCGATTGCAAATTGGGGCTGAAATTGCCTTTGAAGGATCAGACCTGATTGCCATTGTCGAAGATGTACTGGATTCGGGCAACCGTCGCGTGCGATTTAAGGGTAAAGGATCACTGGACGAACTGCTAAAAACGCATGGACATGTGCCATTGCCACCCTATATTCGGCGAGAAGATCACACATCTGATAAAGAGCGGTATCAGACGGTTTACGCGCGCGTGCGCGGGTCTGTTGCCGCCCCCACCGCAGGGCTTCATTTTACCCCCGACCTATTGGCAAAAATTGAAGCATTGGGCGTGAGATTGGCGCGAATTTTGCTTCATGTAGGGCCGGGTACATTTCAACCTGTGAAAGCAGATGATGTGCGCGCTCACAAAATGGATGCGGAATTTTGGAAAATCGATGAAGACGCGGCGGAAACTGTCAATCAATGTCGCGCAAATGGCGGGCGCGTCATCGCAGTGGGAACGACATCGGTGCGCACACTTGAGTCCGCAGCAGTAAAAATCGGATCGAATTGGCAACTAAAATCCGGTTCTGGCTGGACCCATATCTTTATCTATCCGCCCTACGATTTTCGATTGGTAGATGGTCTGATCACCAATTTCCATCTGCCAGAATCCACTTTGCTCATGCTCGTTGCCGCATTCATGGGACGAGATTTTGCGATGCGAGCATACCGAGAAGCCGTGCGCGAAGCCTATCGGTTTTACAGTTATGGCGATGCCATGATGGTAGTATAAAAAAAAGGGGTACCCCTTGAAAATCAAAAATTACGAAACTTATGTGCTGGGAACACCCTGGCGCAATTTGACGTATTTGTTTATCGAATTGGAAGACGGCACGCGCGGGGTTGGCGAAGCGCGCGTCCTGGGCAAAACACATACGGTGCTGGAATTTTTGAAGGACACCAGGCGTCATTTTATCGGGCACAATGTGTACGATATTGAGGACCTGTATAGCCGATTTACGCTCCGCGATTTCGGTGTGCCGGGTGAAGTTGTGATGACTGGACTGGCGCTCGTAGAGATGGCGTGTTGGGATTGCATTGGAAAATTGACCAATCAGCCTGTGTACAATCTAATCGGCGGCAAAACGATTGAACGCGTGCCCGCTTATGCAAATGGCTGGTACACAGTGGAGCGGTCGCCAGAAGAATATGCCAGAACAGCTCAAAAAGTAATCGACCGCGGATATATCGGTCTCAAATTCGACCCATTTGGCAATGGCAATCTGGAACTGACGCGCGACGAATTTTTCAAATCCATTGCACTGATCGAAGCCGTGCATTCCGTCGTGGGTGATCGCGTGCAAATTTTTGTGGAAATGCACGGTCGGTTTGCAGCGCATCAGGCCATCGAAATCGCCAAAGCGATTGAGCACTTGCGCCCGGGGTGGATTGAAGAACCGACGCGCCCGGAAGATTTGGGTGCATTGACCAAAGTGGCGCAACACACATCTATCCCAATTGCAACCGGAGAACGGCTTTACAAAGCGGCGGAATTTAGAGACCTGTTTCCCATGCGGGTTGTGGATATCATCCAGCCGGATTTGAACCAGTGTGGCGGCCTGCTGGAAACCAAGAAAATCGCCTCAACGGCTGAAACCTACAACGTGATGGTCGCCCCGCACAATGTGGGCGGAATTATCACCACCGTTGCAACCCTGCACCTGATGGCAACCCTCCGCAATGGCAAAGTGCTCGAACATTTTAATGATTTTGCAGATGAACACGTCAAATGCGCGGGAACGCCTTATCCCGAAGTTATAGATGGTCATTTCGATTTGCCCGGTGGCCCGGGCTGGGGTGTAGAGATGGACATCGATTTCTTGCGACGGCACGACGGCGAAAAAATAGACGGCATATACGCCGATCCCGGCCTGAACATGTTTGTCAACGCCGACTGGGCCAAACGGGAACAGGATCAGTATGAGACTTCACCATGAACTACGCCATCATTCTCGCTGCTGGGTCGGGAAAGCGAATGGGAACGCATATCCCAAAGCAATTTCTCGACCTTGCCGGGCGTCCCGTATTGGCCTGGACACTTGCTGCATTTGAAAGCGCAGACCGCATTGACCGCGTTGTGCTGGTCGTGGGGCAGGAGGACATCGATACTTGCCGAGAACAATTTGGAAATAAAAAATTTTCCAAAGTTGTCGATGTGGTCGGCGGCGGTGCAGAACGGCAGGACTCCGTGGCGTGTGGACTACGGGTGATACCGCAAAATGCCGACGTAGTTGCCATCCACGACGGCGCGCGGGCTTATATAACGCCCGAGGACATCAATGCTGTGGTTTTGGCAGCAGCCGAACGCGGTGCCGCTGTTTTGGGCATACCTGTAACAGATACGGTAAAGCGCGTGCAGGACGATCAAGTCATTGCAACCCTGGACAGATCGACATTGCGAGCCGTACAAACGCCTCAAGCATTTCGCCGCGAAGTAATCTTTCGCGCCCATCGTGCCGCGTGCGAATCGGGATATCTGGGCACAGATGATACGGCTCTGGTAGAGCGTTTGGGCGAGGCTGTAACCATTGTGCCAGGGCGAGCGGACAATATCAAAATCACATCGCCAGAAGACCTCGACCTGGGTTTGTACATTTTAGACAAACGAGGTGACGTGACACCGACATTGCGAATTGGTCAGGGCTATGACGCGCATCAACTCGTGGAAGACCGTGCGTTGATCCTGGGCGGCGTACACATTCCCTATGAAAAAGGACTGCTGGGCCACTCAGACGCAGATGTATTGACCCACGTCGTCATCGATGCCCTATTGGGTGCGCTGGGTGCCGGCGACATTGGTCAGCTTTTTCCCGATACGGATGCCACTTACAAAGATATTTCAAGTCTCACACTGCTGGCGCGCGTGGTCCATGTTCTGAAAGAATCGCACGCACAGGTGCTCAATGTGGATGCAACTGTCATGGCGCAACGCCCAAAGCTATCGCCGTATATTGCACAAATGCGCGAAAATATGGCACAGACATTGGGAGTGCCTGTGGCTCTTATATCGGTAAAAGCCACGACCACCGAATACATGGGTTTTGTCGGACGCGAAGAAGGCATAGCAGCACAAGCGGTGGCGTTGGTAAAAATCGGATGAAGTGTGAAAGGATACACAATTGGAGTACTTTACTGAACTTTGGAATTCTTTTCTCGCCTATTTGAATGACCAACCGCCAGGATGGATTTACTTTTTTTTATTTCTGGGTGCTTTTTTAGAGAACGTGGTACCTCCAATTCCGGGCGATACCCTGATTGTATTCGGCGCGTATTTGGCCGGCATTGGTGTAATCGCTCTTTGGCCTGCGTATTTTGCCATGTGGATAGGCAGCGCAGTGGGCTGTTTGCTACTTTATAGCATAGCTTTTGTGAAAGGGCGGTCCTTCTTCTTGCGGTTAAATATAAAGTTCTTGAATGAAGAAAATCTGGATCGCACTGAAACATGGTTCAATCGCTATGGCGACAAAATCGTCATTTTCAACCGATTTTTGCCCACCGTACGGATATTTGTCGGCATTGTGGCCGGCATCAGCCAGATGCATCCCCTGCGCATGACGCTTTACGTGATATTTGGCACATTGTTGTGGAATAGTCTGCTGGTTTACTTTGGGCTGATGGTCGGCGAAAACTGGGAAATCGTAGTCGCTGTACTAAAAACTTATAACCGAGTACTGGCAATTTTAATGGCTGTGGGTATAATCGGATTCTGGTGGTGGCGACGGAAAAAAAATCAGAGGGGAAAATGAAAAAAATCCGCGTTGGAATACTATTTGGTGGGAAATCGGCAGAGCACGAAGTGTCATTGCAGTCTGCGCGCAATATTATTGACGCGATTGACAAAACCAAATACGAAGTCGTGCCAATAGGAATCGACAAATCGGGTCAATGGTTCTTGAACGAAGCCGAACAACTATTGCCCGAAGCCAATACAGAGGGACTCTCTGATGCAGACCAAAACGCGCTGATTACGTTGATGCCAGAAGGGCGCGGTGAACTCGTGGGACAGTCTGCGTCCGATTCGGTCGATGTGGTTTTTCCCGTCTTGCACGGACCGCTGGGAGAAGACGGCACAGTACAGGGATTCTTGAGATTGGCCGATGTCCCCTATGTAGGCGCAGATGTGCTCGGCTCGGCTGTGGGGATGGACAAAGACGTGATGAAACGCCTGCTGCGCGATGCCAATATTCCCATTGCCGCGTGGCGAACAGTGCTTCAGTTCCAATTGGAAAATCTGGATGTGGATGATGTGATTTCAGAACTGGGATTGCCCCTATTTGTAAAGCCTGCAAATTTGGGTTCATCGGTCGGCGTGAGTAAAGTACACGACAAAAGCGCGCTAATCCCCGCGTTGAAAGAAGCATTTCGCTACGACAAAAAGGTACTGATCGAGGCTTTTGTTGAGGGTCGAGAAATTGAATGTTCGGTATTGGGCAATGAGACGCCCATTGTCTCAATACCCGGTGAAATCTTGCCGCAGCACGAGTTTTATTCTTATGAAGCGAAATATCTGGATGAAAAAGGCGCGGTATTGCACATCCCCGCAGATTTATCGGAAGAAGCTGTAAAACGGGTGCAAACCCTTGCCATTCACACATTTCAAGTCTTGTGCTGTGAGGGCATGGCACGCGCGGATTTCTTTCTAAAAAATGACGGCACCTTTGTGGTAAATGAAATCAATACCATTCCCGGCTTTACGCGGATCAGTATGTATCCCAAGCTGTGGGAGGCCAGTGGAATTTCTTATCAAGAATTGATTGATCGCCTCATTCAACTGGGCATTGAACGCTACGAACGCGATCAAAAACGCACGACATCGTTTTTCTAACCTACCAGCCCCCAGTCCCCAAGAAGTGTACAACTGCGATAGCAGTTAAACCCCTCTTTGAGGTTGCCAAAAATCGCGTGCTTTTATATCTTTGACGGACCAGCCGCCCTAGCTCAGCTGGTAGAGCACCTGATTTGTAATCAGGCGGTCAGCGGTTCGAGTCCGCTGGGCGGCTCCACAAAAAACAACGGGTTATGGCAATACGTCGTAACCCGTTTTGCATGTAATGAATCGCCTACACCAAATAGAGACATGTCAGCACCTGTGAAACGCTCTTGTTCTTAGAATATCATGCGATATATTGCATATCAAACGCGACACAGAGCTATGAGAAGGGAGAATCTGTCGATGGTTGGAACGGGAACAACGGAAATTTTCATCACTTTTTTATTGGCGATCACAGGATATGTGGGATTGACCACTGTGGTTGTGCTCACGCTGCGAGAACAACACCCGATCGCGCTGTGGCGTGCTGTCGCGCTGATCATTCTGACACATGTGCTCATGGTATGGCTTTATCGCTATGATTGGCATTTTGATCTCGCCGTGCGAAACGGTTATGCGGGATTTGTCATTTTCCACACGGCGCTCGCGTTGATTCTAATCTCTACCTTTGTCAATAAATACCTATCTCAAAAACTCATTCACATATCATTTGTGGTCGTGACAATAGGCGCGACCGGTGCATCGCTTCGATATGACGAAGTCTCAATGTACCGCTTCATTGTGATACCCTGTAGTCTGATCGGCGGGATAGGGCTTATCAAATTCTATATTCTGGATCGACGAAAAAAGAAGGCCAACCTCTTTTCATGAAAGGAGATGCGCTATGAACAAACGCTGGCTAAACCATTGCCTGACTGAAGACGAACGCCTCGAATTTGAGGACCGGGGTTATCTAATCATTGAAAACGCACTGAGCGATGCGAAAAGAAGACAACTGACCAAAGCAGTTGATCGCATCAATGCCGAGGAACGCGAAAAACAAAAAATTGACCCACATAAGCGGGTTCACGAAATCGACTTTATGGGGCGAGATCGTGCATTTATTGACTTGATAGATCACTATACGACATTCCCAAAAGTTTGGGGGATCTTGGGATGGAATATACAAATCTATCTGGCACACATGGACGTAACGCCTCCCGAACCACCAGATAGCAAACGCGGTTTGGGACTCAGTTGGCATCAAGATACCGGGCGCGTGAATCAGGAAATGGAGACAAGCCCGAGGCCGCGCTTATCGGTCAAAGTAGCTTACTTTCTATCGGATACAAGCGAACCGGAACGCGGCAATTTTCACATCATTCCGGGAAGCCAGTTAAAAAATACGATGAAGTGGCCGAACGGAAATCGCAATCAGATGGTAAAGGGCTCTATACCCGTCCTCGCTCCCCGGGGTTCAGCCGTTATTTTTGACCGTCGGTTGTGGCATTCAGCGAGTGCAAATTATTGGACGCAACCCCGCAAGGTGATCTTCTACGGATACGCTTACCGCTGGCTTCAAGCGCGCGGCGAATGCAACGTGGAAAATTTCTGGGATCAACTGAGTCCAATCCGAAAGCAAATGTGCCGGCATTCTCCTTCGGGCATTCACGGCTACACATCGCCAAAAGAAGGAGATGTTCCTTTGAAAAGCTGGATCAGCAAATATCAGGGCGAAAAAGCCGTAATGCCATAGTGCGGACCTGTTCTTTTGATTTTTTAACTTTTTTTTCAGAATTTATTTTGTTATTTCCATCTGCCAAATCGGATACCGTATATCTGCTCGCTGCATCTCTCGTTGCAACCACTGATTAAACAGGTGTTTGCGGATCTCCTTTGCAATCCGCTCGTCCAGTGTTGCCGGATAGAGTTGCTGCACCAGGTACAGCGCAAACCCGCCCGACACTTTTTCCGGACCAAAAATTTCACCTGAGGAAGCGGCAAAAACGCGCGCAGCAATCCCCTTGGGCAACTGCTTGCGCCGCACCCTGCCTAAAAAACCACTACCTGATCGCGTGCGTGCATCTTGAGAAAATCGACGCGCCATCGCGTAAAAATCTGCACTATCTTCTCGGATCTGCAAATCAATCTCGTCGATCACACCCTTATCCGCGTGAAAAATCCAGCAAATCTCCGCCTCGTCAAACTCCAGCATGTGTTGCACGAAATAGGGTTCAACCTGTCCCTCGGCAATCTTCTCAGACAGCAAATATTCCAACTGCCTCACCTCGGCATCTTCTGTCACATCCTGAAGCGTAATACTCCGCTTTACAAGCCATGCCTCTGTATCTTCCACCCGCTCCAAACGGTGTTGATACCGCCATTCATCTACCTTGCGCTGAATATCTTCACGCGTTGCGCAAACACCCTCGCGCAGCGCGAGTTGTCGGACCAATTCCCTGCGCGTAAATCCATCAAAAAAACGCAGATTACCAGCAACGCCCAGTTGCCGCACGACATGGCGCAATGACACTGCAATACCATTGACCCGAATCAGTGTGGCATCCTCTGACATCACAACGCACCCTCTTGAACATCGTACCTTGCCGACTCGTAAAGCTGTCGCAAGGGACTCAGCAACATCAGTAAGACTGATTGGCGATCTGTCATAATCTCTGCCGTACCCTTCATCCCGAACATCAGCGGTTTGTCGTATCCTTGCACATGCATGGTATTTTCTTCCAACTCGACAACACACTTAAATATCGGTCCAATACTTTTATCAATCATCGCATCGGGCGAGATGTATTTGAGCCACCCGCGTTTGATGCCAAAATCCTGAAAGGCATAAGCGCCGTATTTCAGTTTGACCAATTGCCCGGGTTTGAGCAAGCCCACATCTTTATTCAACACCATCAGTTCCGCAACCATCGGTGCCAAAGCCGGTGCCAGTGTAATTAGAGGCGCCCCCTTGCTGATCACCTGTCCTATCGCATTCACCATCACCTGTGTTACAATGCCCGATTCAGGTGCCAGAATCAGATCTGACTCGGCTTCCAGGGTACGATCAATGCGTTTGCGAGCCTGTTCCAATCGCAATTGTACGATCTCATAAGCGTGTTGCATCTGCGATGCCTCGCGCTCGTGTGCAATACGCGCTTCCAGAATTTGACGCTTGAGATCCTGCACCGCCATTTCATTCTTGTATATCTCTGACATACGCGACGGAAGTGCGGACAGAGCACTCAAATACTGCACACGCGCGCGATTCATATCTGTCCGGCTGATCAATTCGCGCTCAAACAACGCCTTTTGCTGTAAAAATTCCTGTTTCATAAGGTCAATCTCAGCTTGCCGAAAACCGATCTGCGCTTGCAATCCCGCGTCAGATACTTTGGTTTTCGATCCCACAACATCGCCTACATCGCTTTGATAATCTTTCAACGCATTCTGGTGTGCCACCATAAACCGCTGCAAAACAGAAAGGCGTTGTTCCAGCGCGCCTATCGTCTCTCGATTTAATTTTGCCCTTTGAGGCAACACCCTTTTGAGATCGTACTCCGCCTTCTGAAAAGCCATCTTTGCCTGTTCCCATTCCCGCAAATCTCCCCAGGTCTCCCACGATTTGAGCTTAAATAACACCTGCCCTTTCTCAATATGATCCCCTTCTTTAACACCAATCAACTCAATTTCACCACCTCGCTGTGCCTGCATCGTCTTCACCTGCCCCAGAGGCACCAGTCGAAAAGGGGCTGATGTCACCATATCCACCTCACCCCACCATGCCCAGGTAATGGCAATGATCACAAACAGCAGGACAATATAGAGCATTGCACGTCCCCAAAAGGGCCGCAAAGACCCCATAAACGCATGCACCTCTTCTGCCGCGTCATCTTGCTCCTGAACTATACCGGGAACTACTGTCTCAGCCGATGTCTCCAAAAGCGATTCTGCCATTTACACCACCTGCAACTGTTGACTGCACAGGTGATAATACAAACCCTGTTGCACCATCAACTCATCGTGCGTGCCCATCTCCACAATATGACCCTTATCCAGCACCACAATCGCATCCGCATCGCGCACCGTACTCAACCGATGGGCAATAATCAACGCCGTGCGATCATCCAAAAACATATCTAAATTCGCCTGCATCGCCTGTTCTGAATCCGTATCCAGCGCATTGGTGGCCTCATCAAAAATCAAAATTTTGGGATCGCAATACAGTGCCCGCGCAATTGCAATCCGCTGTCGCTGTCCACCAGATAGTCCTACACCCTGCTCACCGACCTTTGTCTCATATCCCAAAGGCATATCGCTTACAAAATCGTGTACACACGATAGTTTTGCCACTTCCAAAATGCGATCCATGTCGGCATCTTTTCGACCAATGGCGATATTTTCTGCAATCGTGCCAGAAAACAAAAACGGCTCTTGCATCACCATACCCACCTGCCGCCGCAACCAATGGGGATCCAGGTCTCGCACATCCATACCATCCAGCATCACCCGCCCTTCTGACGGATCAAACAAACGGGGTACCAGCTTTACCAATGTGGTCTTGCCCGCGCCACTGCGTCCCACAATCGCAACTTTTTGACCCGGTTCGAGAATCAGGTCTATGTTATTCAACACATAAGGTTCATCAGAACCGACACCATATCTAAAAAACACCTCATCAAACACCACCCGACCTTCCAAATGCTTTAAGATCAAACCCTGACCCTGTTGCCGCGCATCTTCCATCTGCGTGTCATACACATCATTCAGCCGATCCAATGCAATACGCGCTTCTTGCACCTGAGGCCATATCCCAATCAACCCCATAATCGGTCCCATCACATTGCCAATCAGCGCGTTAAACGCCATCAACTGCCCCACCGACAGGTCACCCGCAATCACTAATGAGGCACCATACCACAAAATCACCGTACTGCTCAACAAATTGAACACTCTTCCGATCCCCCCAAACAACATCTGCATTTTTAACCGCTGAAATCCAATCTGAATTTCCTTTGTGAACTTACCTTCCCAATGCCACCGCGTCGCGCGCTCCACAGCCTCGGCTTTGACCACATCAATGCCGTGCAGCGAATCGATTAAAACCGATGATTGTTCGGCACGCGCCAAAAAAGCGCGCTGGCTGAAAGACTTCAAAATGGGCGTGTAAATCAGCGTGAGACCCACAGAGAGCGGCACAAAAATCAGCATGATCAGCGTCAGTTCAGCATTGTAATAAAACATCAGACCCAGATAGACAAAAAGCATGATAAAATCCAGAATCGCAGAAACCGTCGTACCCGTCAACAAACGCTGAATCGTCGCATTCTCCCTAAACCGCGTGGTCAAATCGCCCGTGCGCCGCAGGGCAAAAAACCGCATGGACAGCGCCAGCAAATGCCGATAAAAACGCGATAACATCGCAATGCTCAACCGCGCACTCACATACCCGATTAAATAGACGCGCAACGTCGATGTACCCATTTGGAACAACGCGACAACAATCATGCCCACCAGCATCAAGTTCAACAAATCCGCGTCGTGATGCACCAGCACCTGATCGACAATGGTCTGCATAAAAATGGGCGACGCCAGGCCAAACAAACTGAGCACCAAAGACGCTAATAGCACCTCAATCAATATGCCTGTATAGGGTCTGATCAATGGGAAAAACCGCTTAAAAGAAGACCGAGACGGTTCGTTCTCTGCCACCTGATCTGTGTATTCCAACAACAGCGCCATATTTGTCCAGCCCTTCTCGAACTCTGCCCGCGACAGCTTGCGAATACCCACGCCGGGATCTGCTATCTTCACCTCCTTTTTTGTAATCTGATACAAAACCACAAAGTGGTTGCCTTCCCAGTGGAGAATGGCTGGCAGGTCTGTTCGCATCAGGGCTTCATACCCCGTGCGCACGCCGCGCGTGACAAAACCCAGTGTTTCCGCAGCCTCGGCCAATGCCGCCACCGACGTGCCATACCGCGACACATTGGACATATCGCGTAGCCTGTTCAACCCAATCGGCATCTTGTAATACTTACAAATCATGCCCAAACACGCCGCGCCACAATCCGATTGATCGTGTTGCTTCAAAAACGGAAAACGCAACAATGTGGGTACAAGCGGTTTTGCGCCGTCTATTCTGATATTGACCACATTGGATGTTGTATTGGATGCCAGTTTTTCATCAGATCGCGCAGTAAGTGGCTCAGGTACTTGTCGCACTTGTCGCAACAATGCCCCATTCGATGCCTGATCTCCACGCAATATGCGGCCTCTCTCCAACGCCTTCTCGAATCCCGGCATCATAGCTTTTAATTTATTAAAATCGCTTTTATCTATATAAAAGAGCACACTATCACACCGACTGCGAATCACCCTTTTATCACCTGATAAATTCTCATCTCCAAAATAATCACCCTGGCTCAAAATCACCGTGTCCCCATTTTCTGACACAGCCTCCAACTGACCGCTGCCAATCAAATAAAATCGCTGTCCTAACTGACCGCGATCAACAACCGTCACACCCTTCTCAACCGCCTCGCGCTTCAACCGTGCGAACAACACCCGCATCGCCTCGCTCGGAACATCTCCTTTCAAAAATCGCGTAAAATCCCGATACGCAATACAGGCGACCTGCTCCTTAAGATAGGCTTTCAGGTCAGAATGTTTTCTCACAGCCTTAAAAAATTCATCCTTCGGCACCTGCAACACATCCGCATCCTCAACCGCCCGCACCGTCGCCCGATGTCCCTGCCGGTTCAACAATGCCCCTTCGCCAAAATGATCGCCCGCATACAAATAGCCCACAGTGGCCGAATTGCCATTCGCATCTTGTTTGATCACCCGCAACCGTCCAGATTGCACAATGTAAAACGCCTCACCCGCTTGTCCCCGTTGACAAACAATACCTCCAAAGGAATAACGAGCGGGTTGTGACCGAACTGAGTTTTTTGCGAAAAAAACCGAAAGATTCATTTTTTTATCATGCCTCATATAGATTGCCGTCACTCCTGCACACGCCGTAGGCATTTGCCTCAGGCAACTCCAAAAAGGGCTGCGAGATTAATGGCATTTTTCTACGTGTGACTACATTGTGCGCGTGTGCGGGAATGACGGGTTGATGCACAGCGAACCTACGGGCGGCCTGGCATCGGACACAAACAAGACCCATAAGATGTGTACACAATCGGGCCGTTGCACACATGTGGTTCCCGAGTGATAATAATCAGTGTATCAGGTGGTGATGGGAAACCAAATGGATCAGGATCTAAGTCTGCATAAACAGCCCCACCGAAAATAGCTATCGAAGCAGTAGTAGCAGCATCCGAAACATAATCTCCTACTGAATCAACAACATCCGAAACATAATCTCCAACCTTATCAATAGCATCGCCCCAACTCCCCAAACCATCAATACCCGCCATTTCTTCAGCATTGAGCGTTGTTTGATGGATGGGCAGTGCCGTGCAAGAGGCAAAAGCAGCGTCTGAATCTGAAGTTACGCGATTATTTAATACAATAGCGGACATGATATCCTCCAAAAGTAATAAATGGTAAGACTCGTCAAGTACTAAAAAAAGATAGTTTTCATCCAGTACTTAAATACCAGAAATAGCGTTTTATGGATCGTGGCGCGATTGCTACCAGGAAGCCCACCATTCACTCACCGTATCGCAGATATCATCAATAATATCTTCAAGAGGCTCAAGTGGGTCATGCTCAAACATGTCTTCTCCTGGTAAAATGCACCCTCCTGATGTATTCGCCATCTCACCACGCGCCAGTTCGATTTCTCGACCGGGAAGTTGAACACAGGTCACAGAAACTTGTGCTGGCATCGACGTAATGCGCTCAGTCATTTTTTCACCTCCTTTCTTCACTACCTCAGCGCAAGCTGTCTCCCTTTGCCGATCAGGGAGCCGTGAGCATATCGCTGAAGTGTCGGATTTTGCGAAGCGTTTTGTAGGCTGTAGCGCGCGTCTCGCATAAGCCCAACAGAGCGGCTTCGACTTCGTTTGGGTGTAAATGTTGCATCAAATGAAGACCCAGGCCCTCAATAAGGGACATATCCTGCCCAAAAAACGAGATGCGTGGGAAAGGACCTTGTCTGCTGCCCAGATAGTTAAATCCTTTGGACACACTTTTCGGGTTACCAGACGCATCACAACTCTGTGTAAAATTCACGGTTATTGGAATCGGGCAGGCGGGTGCATCGCGTTTGGCCAGCAGATCTTCAAACAATGCCATGTGCTGCTGCGCCGTATGATCCCAGGAAAATTCGAGCGAACGTTTGCGAGCACCTTCTCCCATTTCCAAGCGCTCCGTTTTGCTATTCAACAAATCGCGCACAGCATCTGAAATCACCTCAGGGGCGATATAACCCGTCACATTCAATGGCTCATCTTCAAACCGCTCAATCTCAATCAACCGCCCACAACTGCCCAACAACTCTGGCGCGCCCGCAAAATTTGTCGCCACAACCGGAAGGCCACACGCCATCCCCTCCAGCACAGTTGAAGGACACGACTCATACGAATACACCGACAGCGCGCACAACACATCGAGTATATTGTAATACAGCGGCATCTGCGTATAGGGTTGCGCACCCAAAAAGATCACATTGGGCGGATGGGTCACGGGTGCGAACTGCTTGCCAATCACCGCAAACAACATATTGGGATTCAGATCGGCCATTCGCAAAAATGGATACGCGCCCTTGCTCGGTTCAAACCGCCCGCAAAAACCCACCACTGGCATCTCCAAAAAGCGTTGATCACCCGTCTTATCCGCGACATCTTTTCGCGCCTGTAACTTATCCATCGGCTTGAACACCTCGGCATCTACTCCATTGGTAATCGCCTGCAAATACGATCGGTCAAACACCAGCTTGCCGATTTCGTCAGCGACATATGCCGACTTGGGTGACAGGGCATCATAAGGCCGCAACAGCGAATAACAATTCAGCACCTTGTCTATAAAATCGCGATTGTGTCCAAAAGAGCACGACAGCCGAATCACAATGGGCGCGGAACACACATGGCGGAAAAACGCTATGTCATCTACCTTGGGTTCAAACATCAGCACACCGTCATATCCCTGCCGCTCAAACCATTGTCGAGACGAATCAATCGTCTCAAATGCAACCCGAGTACCGTGCAAATTCGGACCATAATCCACCGCTTCAGACGCTGGCATATACACATCGCAATACTGCGATAACGCCTGCACATGGTTAAAACCCGAAAGGGATGCCCCGATATTCGACTCTATCACTTTCTCGCGGTCGTGATACGGATGTGACACATAAATTTTCATCTTTCACCTCGTTTTTTACCTTGTACCGCTAATTCTATAAACTTTCGCGTTTGCTCGGCACCACCCAGGGATAGATGGTGTTCAGGCACAGAACTTTCGAGCATTTCGGCAATGGATTTTGCCATCTTTGCCACGGATAAGTGGTCGGGATGTATCACCCGTGCGAGGCCCAACGCCATCAACTTCTGTGCGCGAAACTCCTGATCATCCATCGCAATACTCGGCACCAAAATCGTTGGAACTTGCGTCTCAAGTACATTCATACAGGTATTGTAGCCCGCGCGGCTAATCGACAAATCTGTGTATTTCATCCAGGCCAAAAAATTGGACGTAAAGCGTTCAATACGAAACGGACCATCGCCGCACAACTCGCGCAAAGCGTCAAAATGCGTTTCATCGATAAACGCACCTGCAAAAATCACCATCTCGCGTCCATCGTGCACATCGTCCTGTTCCAATTTTTTCCACGCTTCAATACACGGCGCGACAAGCGCAAGCCCCTCAGCACCACCGCCAGCACTGACCAAAACATACTGATCGGACGCACTGTCAGGCCGAGAGACATCCTCGAGTTTCTCAGAAACAAATCCCGTATAAACCACGGGAATCCCGATATCAGCAACCCATGGAAAGTGATCTTCCAACCGCGATAGTTGGGAATCGCCATGCACCAGCACCGCATCGAAATACTGATTCAACACGGGCACAACCTCCTCGTAATACCGCCGATTAAAAGACAAATACTCGTGATGTATCCCGCCAAAAGGCACCGAATAAAACCGCATCGCATCCCCATCGCGCCGTTCTGTAGGCGCAATAGCCGGTTGCAACTCATCGCTTTTTGCCCGCGTGGGAACATCGCGCAGTGAACACAGCACCTTCGCGTCGGGATTGACCTGATTGAGCCTGACAATGGTATTGAGGATTTCGCCCTTGAGCGACCACCGGGAAAAAGGAAAAAATTCAACACAAAACACATCCGGTCGAATCTGTTCCATCGCTTCGGAAAGCCTGACCTGACGTTCGCACATCACAGCCTGCAAATCGCGCTCCTTATCAACAGACTCAATGCCCTGTGCGCCCGTGCGAAGAGGCGGTAGGGAAATACGCGTCACCCGTTCATCGAGATCGGCCTCGGGAATCGGGCGCCCGCCATCGATGAAAAACACATCGCAAGTCTTAACCAACGCATTGACAATCTGTCGATTGCGAAAATGGTGCCCAACGCCAATGAGATGCTGGCTATAAAACGCAACTGTAGTATTTTTCAAAACTTCAACCCTCTGGCATCGCGGACATCTCGTCCGCCTCAATCCCATTCACGCGATTTGCACACAGCATATCTTGCAAAAGCCGTGCCCATTTTGAAAAAAACCAAAAAAAAGTGCCTCAGAATATTCTAAGGCACGATAAAACAAGGATATATAATTGGCGTTAGCAGACCCACGCTCGCTAACTATCTACAGGAAAGGTGTACATTTTGTTCCATTGCAATTCTAAAAAGTAAAAAAATAACTCTGTCCGGCTTTGTTCGTTTTGTTAATGAACTGCTGGCGCAGTAGTGCTCCATCCTCCATCATCACTCCCATTCCACTGTCCCCGGCGGTTTGTGGGTTACATCATAACCCACGGCAGCGACACCGGGCAGACTCAGTATCTCGTCTGCTATATCGCGCACCAGGTTGTGAGGCAATTCGGCAAATCGCGCAGTCATAAAATCTGGGGTCGTAATCGGGCGCAAAATCACAACCTCGTTCTGTCCATCTGTCGTCAGCGGTGCCAAAACAGTCGGCATCTGAGACACTGCAGACATAAGACCCGCGCGGTCGAGTGCCCGCATAGCAATCGCATCGGCCTCCCGCAAAACATCGAGCCTCTGATAGGTCAAAAATGCGCGCTTGAGACGCAACCTGGGCAACTCGTCTGGCGCAATAAGACAAACCACGCGGTTAATACCCGGCACGCTATTGGTAATCCGCGTTGACATATCTTCGAGCACGCGCCAATCGTCATTGCTCTCGGCCGTATTCAGGTCGAAACCCGAAACAATCGCGGGATGCGAGTACGTGCGAAAATCACCCTGAACCCCCACACTCTTAACGGGTAAAACACGCAATTGCAAACCCGCCTCAGAAGCGATCTCAGAAGCGACCCTCTCCGCTGCTGCAATATCACTCCCCTCCACCTCACCATCTGAGCACAAACAGCGCACCGCCAGACCAGGACCCGGAAACGGATGTCGCCACACCAGATGATCGGGCAACCCCAACTCGCCCCCCAACTCGCGCACCTCATCCTTGTACAACTGTGCCAAAGGCTCGACAACCTTGCCCTGTGCAATCAACTCATCGATCAAATCAATGCGATTGTGGTGCGTCTTAATCAACGCAGCGTGCTCTGTCCCTCCCGATTCTATGGTATCGGGATAAAGTGTCCCCTGCCCCAACACCCATTGATCTGCATTCAGATGCAAGTGCGCCATCACCTCGTCCTTCACCTCTAAAAATGTTTGTCCAATCGCCTCGCGTTTTGCTTCTGGATCGATCAGACCTTCCACACCCAACAAAAAATCGTCACTGGCATCCTTGACCATCAGGTTGTCAAACCCCTCTTTTTTTAGAAAAACCTCCACCGCAGCCGTCTCACCCTTTCGCATAAAACCATTGTCAATGTGCAACCCCAACACCCGATCTGCGCCCAGCGCCTTGTTAAACAGCACAAAAGCCACCGAAGAATCAACCCCACCTGAAACGAGCAAAAACACATTGCGGTCCCCCACCTTCTCCCGCATCTCTTCCATAACCACTTCGGCATAATTGCCCATTGTCCAGGTTCGAGGCGCATCGCATATCGTCAAAAAATTATCGAGAATATCCAATCCACGCGGCGTGTGTGCCACCTCGGGATGAAATTGCAAGCCATAAATCCCGCGTTTGACATCGCCAACTGCTGCAGAAGGACAATCCTCGGTCGTACCCAAAATTTCAAAACCCTCGGGCAAAGTTGCAACCACATCGCCGTGGCTCATCCACACCTCCTGGGAATCTCCAAGCCCGGCAAACAAATCTGACCCACCTGCAATATTCAATCTGGCAGAACCGTATTCTCTCACCTCACCAGCAACAACCTTGCCTCCCAAATGCATGCACAACAACTGATGCCCATAACACAGGCCGAGCACGGGCAAATCGGTATCCAGCAATTTGGGATTAAACGCGGGTGGATCGGGATCATATACACTGGATGGACCACCCGAAAAAACCATGCCCGACACGCCACACAATGCCGCAGGATCAACATCCGGCGGAAAAATTTCGGAATAAACCCGCAACCTGCGAATCCGATTCGCAATCAAGTGAGCATATTGTCCACCAAAATCAATCACAGCAATGCCGTTGCGCATAAGAACTCCTGAAAAGTTGTCAGCAGTCAGTTCAACCAGCCCCCAGCCCCTCTTTTTCATCTGCGTTCATCTGCGTTCATGCTCGAATTACTCGCCTTCATTCTGCGGATCACACATCAATCACCGGCAAACCTATGCCCCACGTTTCCCAGGCGGACACCACCGTATCTTTTGCAGATTTGAATGGCGCAGGACAATCGAGTGTGTAATGCAACCCCCGGCTTTCGCGTCGGGATAATGCACAGCGCACAGTCAGCGCGGCAACAGTCGTCATATTGCGCAACTCCAGCAGTGCCTCAGTAACTTGCGTGCGCTTATAAAATTCTTCGACCTCCTGCACAATCACACCAATACGACGGGCTGCGCGCTTCAATCGAAAATCCGACCGCACAATCCCCACATAATCCCACATCAAACGCTGTACTTCCTGCCGGTCGTGTGATAACAACACCCATTCTTCTGTATTAAACACATCGTCGTCTTGCCAGGCCGGTACATCCGGAAAATCGAGCCTCGCATCTATGTGCTGCTGGATATCGGAAAACGCGCGATCTGAAAAAACCAGCGCTTCTAACAGCGAATTGCTCGCCAGGCGATTCGCGCCGTGTAACCCCGTACAAGCGACCTCACCCGAAGCGTAAAGCCTTTCGATATCCGTGCGCCCCTGCGTATCCGTGAACACGCCACCGCACATATAATGCGCGGCTGGCACAACTGGAATGGGCTGCTGCGTTATATCAATGCCAAATTGCAAGCACCGTTCATAAATCGTGGGAAAACGCTCCTGAAGCTCTGCGCCTGGACAATGCGTGATATCGAGAAACACACAGGGATCACCGCTCTTTTTTAACTCGCTATCAATCGCCCGCGCAACCACATCTCGAGGTGCAAGCGGCCCCATCTCGTGATAATCGACCATAAACGCCCGCCCCGCTCGATCCACCAGAATGCCACCATGCCCGCGCACTGCTTCAGAAATCAAAAATGAATCGGCATCTCGGTGATAAAGCGTCGTGGGATGAAACTGCATAAACTCCAAATTGCCCACACTTGCACCCGCGCGATATGCCATGGCAATACCATCGCCCGTTGCAATAGCCGGATTGGTCGAATGCAAATAAATCTGACCACACCCGCCGCTACACAGCAGCGTAAATTTTGCCAAAAAAGTCTTCACCTGTCCATGCACGGCATCCAATGCGTAAACACCCCAACACTGAATCTTCCCCGGCGTTGAAATTTTCGAACCATACACATGGTGTTCCGTGATCAGATCAATCGCCATGTGATACTCGTACAACGCGATATTGGGATGGGCTATCGCCGCTTCGGACAACGCCCGCTCAATCTCTCGCCCGGTCAGATCGGCGGCATACACAATGCGATTCTTTGAATGCCCGCCCTCGCGCCCGAGTGCGAGATTTTGAACGGCTGACTCAGTTGTACGCCGCTCGCTCTCTCGCGTAAACTCAGCCCCCCATGCGATGAGTGACTTGACCATATCGGGACCAGCCCGCACCACCATATCTACCACATTTTCGCGGCACAAACCCGCGCCAGCCTGAATCGTATCTTCCCTGTGAAGCTCAAACGAATCGTCTGGATGCAAAACAGAAGCAATACCGCCCTGTGCGTAATTGGTATTGGATTCTTGAAACTCTTTTTTAGTAATCAAAGTGACAGACCCCGTCTCTGCCGCTTTAAGCGCAAAAGAAAGGCCCGCAATGCCACTGCCAATGACCAGATAATCAGATGAACTGCTGGCGCAGTTTTCCACCGCTTGAAAAATCTCAGACATGGCGTTGTACCCTACAGGTCAAAAAATATCGTGCCGCGTATTGACGATTCGATACGCGGCAAACACAAATAGCGGTCAGCTTTACTCACTTCACAATTTCACGCAAAAAATCTTCTGCCGAATATTCATTGCAGCCCACAGCTTCCATCACCAGATCCAATATCTCACGCCGCGTTCGGCGTCCATAGAGCAAATCTTCCTGCACTTCTCTCGCTTTTCGACTACTCAACCGATCCGCGATCTCCTTAGACGTCAACCAGGTGCTTCCCGCCTCTGCCATTGCCATACCTCGTACTAATATTGGTTTAAACCCTTCAAAAATTTGGACGAAAAAGATAAGTAAAAAAAACATAATGTCAATTGATAGCTCATATAGCCGATATACACACTTGAAATTTTTAAAACAATTAGGTAATTTCGTATAGCGAAGATATCCATAATGAACAAAACCAAAAGGAGACACGGTCGTGAATGTTCAACGCCTACTAATCGCAGTCGCACTTGTCTTTGGAATCGCATTCTCTGTTCAAGCGCAGGAAAAACAACCTGCGGATTCGACAAAGGTCGCCAAACGAGATTCCACAAAAACTCCAAAAGGAGAAACTCCAAAAAAGGACGGAAAAAAGAAAACCATTGCCGACCTCACCAAATCCAGCCGCAAGTATCCCGGTCTCTTCACCGTTTATGAAGACACGACCACAGGTGCGTTGCAACTGCAAATCCGCGAATCGCAAATCGGCAAAGAATACATCTACTTCACCCACACCGTTAACGCCCCCGTATCAGCGAGAACATACAGGGGCAACTATCGCGGCAGTCGCGTGCTTTCCATTCAAAAGCACTTTGACAAAATCGAAATTATCTCAGAAAACACCGCGTATTATTTCGACCCTAAAAACGCCCTGAGTCGCGCAGCAAAAGCCAACATCAGCCCTTCTATTCTCGTATCGGAAAAAATTGCGGCACGCAATGACTCCACGGGCAACATCCTCATCAAAGCCGACGATATTTTCCTCTCTGAAGCCCTCCATCGCGTCAACCGAACGCAGAACAACAAAAATTTCTCTCTGGGCAAACTCAGCAAAATCAAAACCAAATGTCTATCTATCAAAAATTATCCCAAAAACACAGATTTCGTTATCGCCTACACCTATGAAAATCCCAATCCCAAAGGCGGTGGAGACGGCATAACCGATGCCCGCAATGTGACGATTACCCTGCAACACACGCTGATCGAAATGCCCAAAAACGATTATCAACCGCGATTTGACGACCCGCGCGTCGGTTACTTCAGCACGCAAGTGACCGACCTGACCTCCAGGAGCGCAACGCCTTATCGCGATTTGATCCACCGCTGGCACTTGAAAAAAAGGGAGCCCAAAGCCAAACGCTCCGAACCAGTCGTACCAATCACCTGGTGGATCGAAAACACCACCCCGAAAGAATTGCGTCCAACCATCAAAAAAGCGGCTCTCGCCTGGAATATCGCCTTTGAAGCCGCTGGATTCAAAAATGCCGTGCATGTCAAAGAACAGCCCGATGATGCCGATTGGGAAGCCGGCGATATCCGATACAATGTCCTGCGCTGGACCTCATCGCCCAATCCACCATTTGGCGGATATGGGCCGAGCTTTGTCAACCCGCGAACCGGGCAAATATTGGGTGCTGACGTCATGCTCGAATTTGCATTTCTCACGAGTCGCGTGCGCTATGACAAGCTCTTTGACAACGCGACACCCAATGCCGACTCAGACATGCCACAATACTGTTCCATGGGCCACGAGCTACACGCATCCAACCTCTTTGGCACCCACGCCCTGCGCGTTTCTGGCGCGTCCAAAATTGAAGTTGAAGCACTGCTCAAAGAAAGCATCTACTATCTCATCCTGCACGAAATCGGCCACACGATCGGTCTCAACCACAACATGAAATCCAGTCAACTTCACACCCCGGCACAACTTCACGACAAAAACCGAACCGGCAAAATGGGCCTTTTAGCTTCGGTCATGGACTATCCAGCCGTCAACCTCGCATTGCCCGGGCAAAAACAGGGCCATTACTACACCACACGCCCTGGTCCCTATGATATTTGGGCCATTGAATTTGGGTATTCACCGGGACAAGACAATGTCAAAGATGAACAAAAACGCCTCGAAAAAATTCTCGCGCGCTCCACAGAACCAGAACTCATGTTTGGCAATGACGCCGACGACATGCGCTCGTCGAATCGCGGCATTGACCCGCGCGTGATGATCTTCGACCTCAGCAGCGATGCCATTGCCCATGCCACGGGGCGGATTGAACTGATAAACGACGTCAAAAACAAAATCCTCACAAAGTACAACACGCCGGGCAACACCTATCACGAACTAAAAACAGCCTATCTTATTCTCACAGCCCAGCATCGCAATGCCGCAACCGTACTCTCCCGTTATATCGGCGGCATTTACGTTGACCGCGCAGTCATCGACCAACCCGGCGCAACCCGGCCATTCACGCCAGTTGCCCTTGCAGATCAGAAACGCGCGATGGACGCACTTGCCAAATACGTCCTCTCGCCCAATGCGTTTGATATGCCGCCTGACCTCTATAACCATTTGCAGGAACAACGACGCGGATTCGACTTCTCCCGCGCTCCAGAAGACCCCAAAATTCACGACCGCGTGATCGGCATTCAACAACGCGTCTTCAGCCATCTCTTACACCCCACGGTCCAGGTCCGCCTGCTCGACACCGCGCTCTACGGCAACGAATACGCATTATCCGATATGATGGCCGACTTGACCGATGCCGTTTTTGCGGCAGAAGCCGAAGGCCCGGTCAATTCTTTCCGTCAGAACTTGCAGGCTGAATACGTCAATCGCCTCACCAAAATCATCGCCCCCGAAAGCAAGCGGATCTATGCATCTCGCGCCATCGCACTGCACAACCTCAAAGCCATACAAAACATGCTCAAAACTAAAAAAACAACCGATGCAAGCACCGAATCTCACACCGGCTATATCCTCCACTTGATCGAACAAGCACTGGATAAACGTTAGACCAAAATATGTCCATCACAGACTTGCCCGCGACAAACGCCATCCTCAACGGATTTTGCACCATCTTTCTTCTGTTGGGATTCATCTATATCAAACGCGGCGACATCAAAACGCATCAGAAATGCATGGTCACAGCGTTGACCTTATCGGCTCTCTTTCTGATCTCATATCTCATATACCACAGTCAGGTCGGCTCTGTGCCCTATCCACACCGCGATTGGACCCGTCCGATCTACTTTGCCATACTCATCCCGCACATCATCCTCGCCGCCGTCAATGTGCCCTTTATCATCGCGCTTGTCTGGCGAGCCTACAAAGGCGAATTTGATCGCCACCGCCGCCTGGCCCGGTGGGTTTGGCCCAGTTGGATTTTTGTCTCAATTACAGGCGTCATCATCTATCTCATGCTCTATAAACAGTAATCCGTTTCGAAAAATAGGAGGGGCGGGTTTCAAACCCGCCCGTACCCAGTCATGAAAATCCTGATATCCGGTGCTTCTGGCCTCATCGGCTCGGCACTTAAAACCGCACTGAGCACGCGCGGGGATCGCGTCTTATCTCTCACCCGGCGCAATGCCCGCAACAACAGTGAAATTACCTGGGACCCATCTTCTAATACCCTTGACTCCGCGCACCTCACCAATATAGATGGGGTCATACACCTCGCGGGAGAAAACATCGCCTCTCGACGCTGGACCTCAGCACAAAAGGCGCGCATCCGCGACAGCCGCGTGCAGGGTACCACATTGCTCGCCCAGACACTCGCGACTATATCTCCACCGCCAAAAGTCTTTATCTCCGCTTCCGCCATCGGTTATTACGGCAATCGCGACGACGAAATCCTCACCGAAGATAGCCAGCCCGGATCAGGCTTTCTCCCCGACGTATCCATCGCCTGGGAAAACGCCGCAAAACCCGCAGCAGCAGCCGGCATACGAACCGTTCACCCGCGCATTGGCATCGTTCTGTCCCCCGCAGGTGGAGCACTTGGCAAAATGCTCGTACCCTTCAAATTGGGATTGGGCGGCATCATCGGATCGGGCAATCAGTACATGAGTTGGATCACCCTTGACGATCTGGTCTCTCTATTCCTCTTTGCAATAGACGACGAATCCATCAGTGGTGCAATCAACGCCGTATCTCCAACGCCTGTCACCAACCGCGAATTTACCAAAACCCTCGGTCGCGTTTTATCTCGCCCAACAATTTTTCCGCTACCCGCATTTGCCGCCAAACTCGCGCTGGGCGAAATGGCCGATGCCCTCCTGCTCGCAAGCACCCGCGTTACCTCCTCGCGCCTCGAAAACACCAATTTTTCCTTTGCCCATCCCCACCTTGAGCCTGCCCTGCGCCATCTGCTAAAAAGCGAGTAAAAGAACTTCATCCCACATCCCACCTTTTCCGGAGAAATACTTATGGCCTCACATGAACCCACCTTTAAAGAAAGCGTTGACCTCATGTTTGACCGCGCAGCGGCAACGCTCAATTTGCCTCTGG
Source organism: Candidatus Latescibacterota bacterium (assembly GCA_965222605.1). GTDB lineage: Bacteria > Latescibacterota > UBA2968 > UBA2968 > UBA2968 > VXRD01. The sequence continues at coordinate 4,896,152 of OZ244960.1, read as the reverse complement.
GACTGGCCGCCCAGATCAAAACCAACAACAACATTTACATGGTGCGCTTTTTTGTCAAATTCCGCGACAGCTACCGCATCTTCACGGGATGGCGCTCGGTTCACAGCGAACATCGCTTACCCGTTAAAGGAGGCATCCGTTACGCGCCCACAGTCAGCCAGGACGACGTGGAAGCACTCGCCGCGCTCATGACGTACAAATGCGCGATCGTCGATGTGCCCTTTGGCGGTGCCAAAGGTGGCCTATGCATTGATCCCCGCGAATACAACGAGCATGAACTCGAACGCATTACCCGACGTTTTGCACAAGAATTGATCAAAAAGGGATATATCAATCCAGCCCTCAACGTCCCAGCACCCGACATGGGAACCGGAGAACGAGAAATGGCCTGGATCTCAGACACCTATAGCACCCTGCACCCCGAAGACATCAACGCCATTGCCTGCACAACGGGCAAACCCTTTTCCCAGGGCGGTATTCAGGGGCGCGTTGAAGCAACAGGGCGGGGTGTATTTTACGGCATCAAAGAATTTTTTAATAACTCAGAAGACGTCAAAAACGCGGGACTGGAAGGCAATTTGGAAGACAAACGCATTATCGTGCAAGGATTGGGCAATGTGGGTTTTCACGCGACCAAATTTCTCGAAGAAGAAGGTGGTGCGCGCATCATCGGCATTATTGAACGCGAAGGAGCAATCCTGTCAGAGAAGGGATTCTCAGTTGAAGAAGTCGCTGCTTATCGCGCGGAACGCGGATCATTAAAACACTTTCCGGGAGCCACCTATATCGCAAATGGCAAAAGCCTGCTCGAAGCAGAATGCGATGTGCTCATACCAGCCGCCATTGAAGGTCAGATCACACTTGAAAATGCCAGACGCATCAAAGCGCCCGTAATTGCAGAAGCGGCCAACGGCCCTGTCACTTACATGGCTGACAACGTATTGCGCGAAGCCGGAAAAACCATCATACCCGACGCCTACCTCAATGCGGGCGGCGTCACGGTTTCTTATTTTGAATGGATAAAGAACCTCTCACACATCCGCTTCGGACGCCTCGACAGACGCCACGAAGCACATCGCGGCGCACAAATCATCAATGCCCTGGAAGAAATGATTGGCAAACCCGTTCCCGACCATCTCAAATCAAAGCTCTCTTACGGCTCAGATGAACTGGACCTCGTACGCTCTGGCCTCGAAGACACCATGAGCACTGCATATCAAACCATGAGTGAAATCCGCAATTCTCGCGACAACGTGCCGGATTTACGCACAGCTGCTTTTGTCATCGCCATAGAAAAAATTGCACGGGCGTATATCGAAATGGGGCTTTGATAGGGTCACAGCACATTCTGCGCAGCACAAACAATCGCATCTACGGCCCCGTCAACACCCAGAAAGCCGGTATTCACTATGACAGAGTATAGATGTGGATTATCCCAATTCACCTTATAATGGCGTTTGATATACGTCCTGCGGCGCTCATCCACTTCTCTCATCCGCCTTATTGCATCCTCGTCATTAGTCAATTGATCGCGATCTTTCACCACATCCAGCTTAAAATTTTGTGTCGCCACCACGCGCACATGCAATGTATCTTCGCGATCTTTCAACACAGCCTGCCCGCCTCTGCCCAGTAAAACCACATCGCCCTGATCGGCTAACTGTATCTCCACTTCTGCGGTCAACTTCGCATACACCTCTTCATCCATAGTTATCAGTGCCTGATCCCTGTGCTCCGACAACTCGGGCACAGTCGCCGCTGCCCACCACTCGTATTCCGACAACCCCGTCAAGGTATCTGCGTATCCAGGCGTGAGAAATTTTCGCAAAATTCTCAGCGCGGGATGTTCGGGTATTTCGTCATAGCGTTCAACTTCTGACACGGGCACTTTGGCTTTTTGCGCCACCTCGACAAGCAATTCTTTATCTATATTGTGATAGGACAGTGCCTCTGCAACCTTCCGAGCAACAGTACGTCCATCACTGCCGTATTCCCTCGAAATAGTGATAACACCCATGGCACGCCTCCTTCGTAAAATGCGGATAATCAACGCTCAGGCAAAGCCTGCGTACAATGGTTGGGAAGCTCATGAATCGCAACTCGTAATTAACGCTTTTAACCGATCGGCAATCGGTTTGATCATATCTTCTGACAAACACACGGGATTAAAAATCAGCACGCCATCATAAACGCTCGACGTGCTAATGTGAATACTCGGATCACCTTCCATTAACTGTTGCGCCACCTCCACGCCTCTTTCCGCAGAAGAAAGCGCAAGCCGCAAAATGGGTATTGTGCGATAAGCTTCCATGCGAATATCGCACCCAGGCAAATTACCTATCGCGTCTGCCAAATTCTGAAGGCACTGCGACCAGCGGGACTGCCGCGCCTCGTCGCTCTCTGCGACAAACTTTTGCAGCGCAACCATCAGACCCGCAATCTGCTCTTTCCCCACCTTGCACGGTCGCCCAATTCCGTGCTGTGGCGCACCTGGCAACGCGGATTTATCGATCAACGCAGGCGGAGGATCCCACAAATCATAATACACATCCAGATCGAGATGCTGCAATGCGGCTGCGGAAATCAGATCGCGGCGACCACACAAGATGCCCGCCCCTTGAGGCCCGCCAATGGTTTTCCCACCACTAAAACAAACTGCATCGGCGCCTTCGCTGATAAACCGCTTCAAATTTGCCGCTGGCGGCAACTGCCCAGCAGCATCGATGATGACGGGCACCCCGTGTTTGTGCGCCACAGCCGTCACCTGTGGCAAAGGCGGTTGCGCGAAAGACTGCGCCACATAAACAATCGCCGCGGTCTGATCGGTCATCGCATCAGCAATTTCCCAGGCCTCTGTATCGCGCACCCCCGCGCCACTAAACCGATCTGGAATGCCCACTTCAATGAGTGACACACCCACCGAACGCACCGCGTGATCGTAAAAATTGCGATGAGATCGGGGCATAATCACCTCATTTTTCATCCCAGACGTATCGGGCAATCGGTTCATCTTCCCCGGATCCATACCCGTAACACACGCCGCTGTCGCAAGCACCAGACCTGCAGCAGCGCCCGATGTCACATACCCGGCTTCGGCACCTGTCACCTCGGCAATCAACTGCCCTGCTCCCGCCTGTAGCTCTGCAATATCCACACACACCTGCGCAGCCTCGCACATGGCATCGATCACATCTGCATCCATGCGCGCTCCGCTCAAGCGCGTGACAGGCCCGGCAGCATTGACAATAGTGCGTACACCCAACTGTTCAAAAATAGACACCATGTTATCCCTCTCTCGCCTTTAACGCCTCTGACGCATCAACTGTTTCAATCTCGCGCATCATTTTTTACTTCATTCAATATGATTGTCCTCATGACCGCTGTCAAGTAGAACTGCCCACCGCAAACCCCTTGCTCACCTTTGTGATGTTCCTTACCATGTGCCGGTTCACAACCATCCTATCCGATACTATTGACTTGTTTTGAATTTTACAGGTTTGCACTGATCTATGAGGTAACTTATGCAAATACTCGAAGCTACGCCAAACCGCTTTCAGGGTATTGAACTGGATCCAACAGCATTGCCGCACGATCCCGAAGAATTTCGCACGCGCCTTTCTGCGTCTCTCCACGAATGGAAACGCGAGGCATTTAAGCTCATTTGGATCAACATCCCCATTGAACGAGCCGTGCTCATTCCAGTGGCAACACAAGCGGGATTTTCATTTCACCACTCGGGAACAGACTACCTTATACTCACCAAACAACTCGAATCCAATGCCTTCATACCCGAATACGCCACGCATTACATAGGTGCGGGCGGGGTCGCCATCAACGAACGCGAAGAACTCCTCGTCGTCAGCGAATTGCACCGAAGCTCCTCAAGGCCCTACTACAAACTTCCCGGAGGTGCCCTGCACCCGGGCGAACACATCGCCGACTGCGTCCAGCGCGAGGTCTTCGAAGAAACCGGGGTACGTACAAAATTTGAAAAATTGGTCTGCTTCCGGCACTGGCACGGCTACCGCTACGACAAATCGGACATCTACTTTGTCTGCCGCCTCTCGCCCCTGAGCGAAGACATTTCCATTCAAGCCGAAGAAATCGAAGAATGCCTCTGGTTGCCCGTCCCAGAGTATCTATCCAGCGAAATTGTAAGCACATTTAACAAACACATTGTCAAAGCCGCTATCGAAAGCCCCGGCGTCACCCACATGGAAATCGAAGGCTACTCCGACCCCAAACGCCACGAAATTTTCATGCCCAATGGGATGAAGAAAAATATCTGAATCGGGATCAGGATGAGCAGGATGAAAGGATGAGCAGGATGAAACCCGTAGGGCGGAGGAATTGAGCGGGGACTAACCGCTGACTGCTGACCGCTGAAAGTTAAAGAATGATCACATTAGATAAATGGCGACGCGGATTTTCATTCTCGCCCGAGGGGCGAAATGATTTGACCATGTACCTCTGGTTCTACGAGTGGAACATGTTTGAAGCTGTACACCCGGGCCAGCACACGGGCGGCACGCATGTACCGCAAAAAATACTGGACGACAATGCGGGTGTCCTCGAACACCCCGACCTCGGTCTGCGTCTCAATGTCACAGGCAGTGAAAATGGGGCTAACCTACAGCTCTCTATCACCAACAAAACCGAGCGCACCTGGCCCGAAGTTGCCGCGATCATCCCCTGCTTTAACCCCGGCAAACAGCCCGAAGTCGTCGAAACCCAAACATTTTTTGACGACGACCACGAGCGCACCTGGTTCCTCGCCGAAGAAGGTCTGGTCCCCCTCATCCACCGCGACATTCACTACAACCACACCTATCGCAACGCAATAGATACCGAAACCGTCTGGTCTGACAAATGGCCCACATCGCCCACCAATGCCACAGGTGGCATTCTGATGCGCGAATCCACAGATCGCACATGGATAGCGGGCATAGCCTGGGCAGACTTTCTCTCCGTTCAAGGTCACAACCCCTGGCGCTGCATGCACCAGTCAATTCGCGCAGGTGCCCTCGAACCTGGAGAAACCGCGACTATACGTGGCAAAATCTACCTCTTTGAAGGCACGCGCCACGACTGCATTGAAAAATTCAAATCGGATTTCATATATTAAAAAAATACCGGGACACAAAACCATCCCGGTATTTCCCTTGTCAGACGCTCAAACTTATACTTTTGCCACGGGAAACTGTATTTCCGTCACATAATCCTTCGGATTGCCATCGGGTCTAAATTGCAAATACACTTCCCGGTTCGGTCCGGTGATCTCATAGCCGTTGATCTCAATCCATTGAAGGCCCGCTTGATAGGCCTGCGGAAAACCTTCAAAGCCTCCGTGATGCGCCAGGCACGCCATTTGATCACCCGGCAACTCGTGGATCTTGACATCATCACCTTCTGGTATGGTTTTTTTAATCGGTATGCTTGCCTCGGGTTTGAAATTTTCATGCCATACCGTAATGCCCGGTCCCGCAAACTGTCCCTTGTGTTTCACAATATGGGCGACAACCGCATTGTACAGACGATCCATCACAGAGCCGATGGCTGCAAAGTGGGGAATGGCTCCTTGCCTGGAAGCAACCAGAACCGGTTCAACTGTTTTAATGACAACTTCATAATCTGGCATTTTATCCTCCATTTCGATAAGACCCAATCGGGCTTCCACGCGGGCAACACGTTCCTGGATATCTCTCGCCAAATCTTCGAGTTCGACCTGTTTCTGCAAAAGCATACCGCGAAGTTGATCAGCCGAAAGATTTTCTTGCAGCATTTGATCAATCTGGCTTAGAGACAGGCCCAGGTCTTTGAGAGCCAGCAGGCGATTGAGCCGCGGGAGTTGCTCAAAAGAGTAAAAGCGGTAGCCGGTTTGCTCATCGATGTGATCGGATTTGAACAAACCGATTTCGTCGTAGTAGCGCAACGTCTTGACCGGCACGTCAACGAGCCTGGAAAATTCTCCTATTTTGAGCATGGATTCCTCCATGTGATACGGATGTTTGAAGGCCTTCAACGGACAATATACACCTTCCAGTAACTGGAGAGTCAAGGGCGAAAACAAAAAAATAAAAAAATGTACTCCGAACTCCTCAATCGCCGTTTCATCGCCCTGCTTATTGTCTCTTTTTTTAGCAGCTTTGTCTCTGCCCCCCTCAACACACTCTTGCCCGTATATGTCGAAGCAGACCTCCTCGGCACGCCCCTCTTTTCTGGGGGATTGCGCGCGGCATTTCTCATTTTAGGCGGTGTCTTTGCCGTACCTGCGGGCCGCCTTGCCGATACCTGGGGCGTCAAACCCGTTTACGTCCTCGGTACTTTGGGACCTATCCTCGCCGGAGTTATTTTCTTCAGCGGCGATCCGTTCCTCCTGACTGCCCTGTGTACCGGCATTGGCATCTCATCTGGATTTAACAGCGCCGGAGGGCAAAGCTATTTGATCAGCGCAGCCCCATCGTCTGTTATCGGCATCGCATCGGCTGGTTATTTCCTCGGCAACACCCTCGGATCCGCTTCCGGAAACCTTCTCTCTGGCCCCATCGCCGATACATTTGGATTTCAAACCCTCGGTTTTTGCATCACACTTGCAGGGGTAGTGGTCGTCCTGATGAGCATCCTGATCCTCCCCGCGATTCCCTCGCCAAAAACTGCTGACAATGGTCGCAACCTGTCCGCATTCATTCAACTGTTCCGCCGTCTTGACGTGTGCTTCCTGTTGGGCATTCGCTACCTGCCCACCAGCTATTGGGGTGCTGTCACCTTGCTCTTGCCCCTGCTCATTTTTCGCATTGCGGGCACCAGCACCGCAGCCACAACCTATAGCGCCATCAGCCTGGCCATTGCAGCTTGTTTTCAGGTACTCACCGGTCGGCTTTGCGACCGCATCGGGCGCTGGCGTCCCATCCTCGTATCCGCGTCGCTCGTCGCCATCAGTGCCCTCGGCCTCGCCCTGACCGCGCACACCCTTACTGGCATCTACGTCTTTGGCATTCTCGCAACCGCTTCGGCCTGGTCTCTTTCGACCACCATGCCGGGCCTCATACAATTGATCGCTCGCGAAGACGAAAAAGGCCGCGTCGTTGGCGCAGCCCACCTCGCCTGGAGCCTGGGCATGCTCTCTGGCAGCCTCGGTGGAGGAAAGCTCATCGACTGGGGTCCCATCTGGCCCTTTGGCATCTCCGTATTATTTTGCCTCGGCGCACTCGCCTGTGGTGTGGGCCTCTATCGCCTGCATGCAAAAAACGAAAACCCATTTAATTGAGGAATCACCATGAATAACAAACCACTAAAAATCATTGTCTTTGGTGCCCACCCCGACGATTGCGATATCAAAGCGGGCGGCATCGCCATCAAATATGCGAACCTCGGGCACGAAGTAAAATTTGTCTCTGTCACCAATGGCGACGCGGGCCATCACGAAATTGGCGGCGTTGAACTCGCCCGTCATCGCCGCGCCGAAGCCCAGGCAGCAGGTGCAGTTGCGGGCATTGAATACCGCGTACTCGACAACCACGACGGCGAGCTTGAACCCACCCTTGAAAATCGGAAAAAAATCATCCGCCTGATTCGCAACTATACGCCGGACCTCATCCTGACTCATCGCCCCAATGACTACCACCCCGATCACCGCTATACATCCATCCTCGTACAGGACTCGGCATACATGGTCACCGTACCCAACATCTGCACAGACACACCCGCCCTGTCGTACAACCCCGTCATCGCCTACCTGAGCGACAACTTCAAAAAACCGCAACCTTTTTCTCCAGATGTCGTTATAGCTATTGACGATGTCATCGAAAAAAAACTCGACATGCTACACTGCCACACATCGCAAATGTACGAATGGTTGCCCTTCAACGCGGGCCACCTCGACCAGGTACCCGAATCGCCGCAAAACCGCCGCGAATGGTTGCGGCATCGCCTCAATCAATTTCGCACCGTAGCCGATCGATATCGCGATCTATTGATCAAATACTACGGTCAAGAACGCGGCTCAAAAGTCCAATATGCCGAAGCTTATGAAGGCTGTGAATACGGCAGCGCACTCACAGACGACAATATCCCAAAACTTTTTCCCTTTTTTTAAAACCCACTGACCACAAATAAAAAGGGCGCGTTTAAAACGCGCCCTTCTTTCATGCTATCTGCACAAACGAGCCTCCCCCACATCACTCAAAAACCTCAAATTTACCATCCTTAACAATCAGAACCGCCGGATCGTAAATCGCATCTCCATTGGCGTCAAATGAAAACGAGCCCAAAATCGTATCCAAATTCTCGATTTGAGCCAGCGCGTCCCGAATCGCACGCGGATCGGAGGACTGGGCATCTGCAATAGCTTTTGCCAAAATATGAACCGTCGCGTAGGACATGGCCGCGTATCGGCTCGGCTCGGCACCGTATTTCGCCCTATAATTCTCAACAAAGGCGCGGTTGTCAGGTATATCGGCCGTGCTGCTCCACGACGTAAAACTAATTGCCCCTTCAGCAGCCTCCCCAGCGCGTTCTACCTCACTCAGGGTGAGCAGAGGAATCAGAATTGGAATGCCGTACTGCTGCCCCTCAGTCAGAGCCACGACCCTCTCTGCTGGCAAAGCTGAAACAAAAATAGCATCTGGATTCAGCGCCACAAGCCGAGAAAATTGCTCGGAAAAATCCGTCTCGCCGGTTTCAAAAGTCTCCGAGGCCAAAACCTCGACCCCATTCTCACTAAAGGCCTGCTTCAACACCGCGTCGCTGCTTGGCGAAAAAACATCAATGCGATCAAACATCGTGACCACGCGCTCATAGCCCAATTTTTCTCGAGTCAGTTTTACACTGCCCGGGATCAACGCATCAACGGTAAGGCTAACGCGAAAAACAAAATCGCCAATCGCGCTGAGGCCGCGTGCGGCCGAGGTAGGACTAATCGCCACAATCTCATTTTCCTGCGCAATGGGAAATACCGCGCGCACCATGGTAGAAGTATAAACACCGAGAATGGCTGGCACGCCATCTTGAATGAGTTTATTGTACGCTGCCTTAGCACCTTCTATTGTGCTCTGGTCATCCTCGACAATAAACCTCAAACTCGCATTGCCCAGTTGTGAGTTCACCTCTTCGCGAGCCATTTCAAAGCCATTGATAAACCTCTGTCCAATCGCGGATAACCGTCCTGTTTTAGACACGACAATGCCAACTGATATGAGTTCAGATGTACCCGTCACCCGCGCCTTCCCACCAATGGGCAACGCAACCATCGACGTATAGCCCCCATTGATCGGGATACTCGACCAACGCCCCATCACAGAGCCATCCCAAGACGCGCGCGCCTGATAATAACCACTCGCCTGACCGGATATCTCCACCGTGACGCGCCCCATCTCATCCGTCAGCTCCGACCACTGATAATCGGGTGCCTCCCCGGCAATAGAACGCGCAAACTCGACCATTACACCCGCTACAGGCGCGTCATCTTGCGACATAGTCGCTACCACCATCGCCTGAGACACACTCCCATCCGCTACAGCTATTTTGCTCAGCGGGCGTCCAATCTGCTCCTCCACCTCGGAAGACTCCATCCCGCGCTCGCCACCACAGCCCCACATGAAACCCGCGGCGAGAACGACCAGCATCACACTGCGAATCCTGCTCAACATAAAACTCTCCTCGTGAATGATAATTGCATACGAATTTTTGCGCCTCAGAATATACTCCGCGCGCAGGTGTCACACAAACTAAAACGCGCTGATCATCCGCACATGCACCATGCCCTGCCCCAGGCTCTCACCCCGTGGCAATCCATAATCTATCCCAACCGCGCCCATCCGTCCATTTGCCAAAAGCCCCACGCCATAGGACACGGGCCATGAACGCGTCCCTGCCCCCTCAATCCTTCCCGCATCGACAAATGCAAAAAGCCGCGCCTTCGGATCCAACAACCACCGCCATTCCACATTGACCCACCCCGCATTCGTTCCCCAAAACATCTCTTCCCGATAGCCCCGCAGCGATTGCGCCCCCCCCAGCCAGATACCGGCAGTCTGCGGCACATCCCCCTTCTGCCCCACCCAAAAAGCGCGCGCCCGTCCCGCAATAACAGACTGCTTGCCCACAGGCAAAAACACCTGCCCATCAACACCCCACTGCACGCGCCTGATCCCATCTGAAACCTCGCCAACCTCTCCCCTGATCTCCGCCTGCCAGCCGCTCATAGCACCCTCTCGCCGACCAAACCGAACACCTGACTCGAGAGACCACATCCTCTCGGCCTCGAAAAATCCCAACCCCGAGGAATCGGGCAAAACGCGCCTGTGTACAACACCGCCAAAAAATCGCGTGCCCTCCCCCACAGAAACATCAGCACCTCCCCCAAACTTGTGCGTCACGTACCCCGTGCGCGCAACCATTTCCACTTCACCCCAACCGGAAAGCGGACTATTTAACACATAAGGCTCGCGATACGAAACCCGCAAATTCGACAAACCCACCCCCCGCCGCGACCACAGCGCGTAACCCTCTCGCCCCCCACCGGAAAAATTCAAAACATCGAGCGCGATCTCCCCGGTCAAACCCTGCCCGGAACCCACACCGAACACCCCTTCAATACGCGTGTGGCGCGACTCCTCCACACCGATCACAAGCGCCATCTCATCACCGGTAGATACGAGTTCAGGCGTATAAACCCGGTCAATAAACGGCAAATTTTGCAACTGCCTCACAAAAGCATCCACGCGCCGCTGGTCATAAACTTCCCCCACAACAAACGAAATATGCCGCAACAAAACATCTTCCCGCGTCGTTTGATTGCCCTCAAAGCGCACCACATCGACATGCACCAGAGGACCAGGTGACACCACCACCTGCACGCGCGCGCCATCACTATCAAATCGCACATCTGGACGCAACGCGCAAAACGGATAGCCCCGGTCTTCATAAAAACGCAACAGGTGATCCAACCGCTGGTCCAAATCGCTTTCGATCAACACCATACCCCGCGCCAGGCCAAAAGCCTCCGATGGATCAAAGACCAGATCACCCTTTATCTCCACAGACGCGACCCGCGTCCGCGCCCCTTCAACAATTGCAAAAGCCACCGCAGCGTCGTCCCCACGTATAGCAACCCTGGGAAAAGCCACCGACACATGCCAGAATCCACGCGCCTGATACCCCTTCAAAATGCGGTGAACATCCTTTCGCAACAACGCCGAATCCACCGCAACACCCGCCCGCGTAACCAACCACCCCCGCACATCGCGCGCACTTACAGACCGCGCACCTTCAACCTGCACGCGCTTCACAATCGCACGCACCTCTCCCCCTGCGTTGGACACGACACAGATCATCCACAACGCAAGAAGCAAGCATCGCCACACTTTTATGTACGCATCTGTATTCATCTGCACCTTTGCACGACGACGGGCGGGCACAGGGGCACCGCCCCTACACTTGATTTTTTCTTTCTCCTTCATCCTTCTCACTTCAAACTTCACACTTATCAAAACACCGCCCGCATCTCCACGCGTCCGAGATGTATGGTCTGACGAGCCGGCCTTACGCGACCATCGTACATCACCCGCGCCGATACATATTTGCCAAAGCGGTAATCCATCCCCAATCGCCACGCCCAATTCTGCCCCTGGCGATTCCCCCTTGCCAACCCCAAAAATAAGGGCGTTATATCCGTCGCCCAAACCCGCGTCCAATCCAATCGCCCGCGCAATCGCCCGCGACCGGGCAAAGCGTAAATCACCTCTGGCTGGACGCCGATATGCCACACGCGCAACGCCCGGATGCGTTCCCAATCTCGCCCGCTCAAAACGCCCAAACGCAAATACCATTTATGCGCGGACCTGAACGCACAGCGCAGCGCACCACTCGCCCCATCAATGCGATAGGCAAAAGCACCCGCGCCTTCGCGCGCTCTGTGTCCCAGATCAAATTCCGTCTCCAGTTCAAGGCGATTGACAGGTCTCAATTTTCCCAATGCACCACCCTGCACAAAAACTTCAGCAGCACCCCCGTAAAGAGCGCGATTGACCTGATCGCGCACGCGCGCAGTCAAACGCAGCGATCCACGCCTGTGATACCGAAACAAATAAAGACGCACCAGTCCATCCCTGCGAGCACCCAAAATCCCAGCATCTTCATCAAAGCCAAATAGATCCCAGGGAGCCGCGTGCTTTGTCCCAACCGCAATCTGCCGCTCCGCACGCAACGACGCATCCAGCGCAACAACGGACAAAATGTGCTCATCTCCAATCAAACGCCGAAAATCGATTTCCACGCGCATGCCCAGCGCACCATCGCGTGCAGGGGCAAACTGCCCATAATCATAAACCCGCACATAATTGCCATCGACATCGGGCACAAACTCTTCCACATCGCGCAAACCATCGCCATTGGCATCCTTCCAAATATATTCCCCCAGCCCGGACGCCACCTCGACAAAAATGGGCTGACTGACCCGCGTACTCGAAACGCGATACGTTATCTGATGCGACGAGCCAGGACGATTATGCCCCAACCGCACGCGCCCCAGATGTGTCGTCTGCTGATGTTCGCGTCCGATCTGGATTTCTCCGTGAGTATAAGAACCAGAAAAAATCCAGCCCTTCCAATTTGTCATCTGTGCCCTGTGGGTGTGCAACCACCCGCGCAAACTGTCCTGCCACACCGTTTCTCGCTGCCTGAACTTCCGATATTTCAACTCCGATACCCACGACCAATTTCGCCCTTCGCCAACGCCCATGTGCCACACCAACTCCTGTTTGTCAATACCCTGAGGCAAAACGCGCGGACGTGTGGCATAAAAAAGCGAACTGCTCCCCACCCCATCACCCACCCCATTTTCCAGCGAAAAACGAAACCCCGGCACAACACCCCCCACCGACACTTCGACTTGCCCCTCGTGCCGGCGCATCCCACCACTACCGCGCCCGAGCGACTCGTAGCGGTACATCCCCACGGGCGAGTGAATCCCCACACTTTTCCGATCCGTTAGCACAGCACCCAAATGCTGTCCGTATTCCCCGGTAACGAAAAACGCCTTGCCCAAATCCCAACGCACAGCCATCTCGCCCTCGCGTTGGGCGGTTCGCGCAGTATCGGCTTGCCACCCCCATCGTCCGGCAGCCCGCCCTCTGTCCAATCTCTCAAATGCTTCAAAATTGGCTCCGACCTGGCGAAACCGACCCGTGACTTCAAAATTGCGCGCTTTCCACGCGCCATCCATGCGAAACCCGCGCCCACTTCCCATATCCCGATCACTCAGGGCAAACTCCCCAGAAATACGCGCATTTGACCACGGCGTGTACGTCGCGTACACCACCCCCAACTGCCGATGCACCGAAGTTATCCCGGGCGATAATTCGGGACGATCAGACTCTCGAATCAGCGTTGTCCCCACAGACACCCCCTCAGCGAGGGACACGCGGGACTCTATACCCATCAGCCGGCTTCTCATACCGGCATCAATCACCTGATATTCCACTATAACGCGGCTCTCTACCCCAATCGGTATTTCAGGCGTGAACGCCACATGCCCGCGCTCGTAATCAACCGTATAATCTGCCCCATCTCCGCGTTTGAGCAACCGCCCATTGAGATACACCCGCTCGGACTCTGGCACAATTTGCCCCCTCAACCCACCACCCGACAATGAATAAGGCCCCTGAAACCCCTCAACCGTCACCAGCCGCCGCGTTTCCCACCGCCCCCGCGACACCGCCCCAAAAGCCGCAACCTGACCCCTATCCCGATGAGCCAACACGCGCGCGCCCTGCAACTGCCTTCGATAACGCCCAAACACAGTCCCGTCAAACGCCACATCGAGATCGCCGAGCGTAGCCGACACCTGATTGGCATTAACCTGAAAAAACACGCGATCCAATTCTTGCAACCTCTTCGATCCACCCCCCTCACCTATTGGCAAATTGCGATCGGACAGCACGGCCAATAAATTGACCCCCTCGGCAACCTCGCCCGAAATACGCAACTGCAAAGCCTGATGAACCGCGTGTTGAGACCCTGCAGTTAAAGAAATACTCTTATGACCGCCAATCGTCAATTTCTGCTCCTCATCCCTATCTCGCACAACAGGTGGAGCAAACACACGCACAATCGGCTGGTCACCACCGGCTTCCCCCGGTTGAAACTGGCGACGCTGAACCACAGGCGCAGCCACCAGAGGACGCTGTCTAAAACGCACCACAATCTCCACACCCCGCGCAACATCCCGCAAAAGCGTCAGCAACGCGCGATCGGCATCTACCACATAATCCCGGTCCCGAATGAACAACACCCCATCCACCCAAACCCGTTCGCTCCCCACCTCAATCGCACGGTCAGAAATCGCAAAAGGTCCGCGGCTCCCATCCGCTTGAAACACCCGTTCCCCATCAAACAATGTAAACTGCTCTGGCACGGGAACCTGCGCGTGTGCCGTCACAACACATAATAAAAAATGTACAATACCCTGAGCGATACAAAGGGTGCTAAAACTCATCTCTCGCGTATCGCGTCTCACCTTTCACCCCTTGCGTCTAAAAAAAATAGGACATCCCGCCCCGCGGAACATCCCGGCCTGTTGTTTTAATGGATAGTTGGGCGGACTTCTTACCCTCCAACTCACCGCCTTGAAACTTGCAATTGCAACTTCTGAATGCGCCCATTGCCCGAATCCAGGACGAACAACCTGCCAGCGCGTCCAAGCGCGACACCCCGAGGAAACTGAAATGCCATCGCTCCCTTTCCCGGATCGGGACCGCCTAAAGAGCCTGCAACACCGCCTGAATCGAGATCAAACACCACAATGCGATGGTGGCCTGTATCCGCTACGATCAACGTCCGCTCAGGCCCCACGCACAGCGCCGAGGGCTGCAATAAAATATCTTTACCCATTGTCTTTTTAAAATTGCCAAACCTGTCGAACACCGCGATCCTATCATTCTCACTATCACAAACATAAACCACCTCACGCCCCTCTATTGCGATCCCCAAAGGTCGCCGCAAATTGCCAGCCCCATACCCAAATCCGCCAAAACTGCGATCAAGGCGGCTATACGTATCGATCTGCACCAGTTGATCGGCATCGATATCGCTCACCAAAATCTCATCTGCATCCGACACGGCAATACCACTGAGCGTACCCAGATCCATAGAACCACCAGCATCCGCCCCACCAATCACAGATAGGAGACGCAAATTGAGATTAAACACCTGAATGCGGCGATTTCGGCCATCAGCCACATAAATCTCCAACCCCTTGCTCGCGGCAATACCACCCGGTTTATTAAATTGCCCATCTTCCCAGCCCGGTCCCCCCACTGCCCTCAAAAAGGTGCCAGTTGGAGACAATTTTTGGACGCGATCATTCCCGGTATCCACCACAAACACATTGCCCGACGTATCCAGAGTCAATCCCTCGGGATCGAGAAACTGCCCATCGCCGCCTCCTATTTCGCCAAAAACAGCCTCAAAGCGAAACGCGACCTGCACCTCTGCTTTGGCCATGCCAACCCATGCAAATACAATCAGGATGCAAAAAATACGTCTCATAAAATCATCCCTCATCTCAGATCAGCGCGAAACACTTCGACCTTCTCGCTTATACCTCTCGAGCAATGTCTTGAGTTCTTCAACAATCTCGGGATAGTCTGCATAACAATTAAATCGCTCAATCCGATCGCGTTCGAGATCAAAAAGTTCGCCCGGATGATCGTGTGGCACATACCCGCGTTCTTCCACAAACCAATCCGGTTCTGCATTATCATCTCCACTCGGCGCATCAATCAACACCCAACGCCCCTTTCGAATGGCGAACTTCCCCCGAATGCTGTGATGCACAGTCGCCTCTCGGATGGGCGTATCAAAAGTCTCATCTAAAAATGCGGGCAATATATCATAACTATCTTCACCCATATCTTCCGACAAAGACGCGCCGCTTATCGCCGCCGCCGTAGTCATAAAATCGGACAGGCAAATCACTTCATCGCAAACCCTGCCCCCCTCAATCTGATCGGGCCAGCTCGCAATAAACGGAACCCGGTGCCCGCCTTCCCACACATCGCGTTTTAACCCCCGCAAGCCATCCATACTGTAATGATCGTATTCCTGGACCCGTCTATAGGCAAAACTCTCCGGCCCATTATCGCTGGTAAAAATAATCAGCGTATTCTCGGCAATCCCTTTTCGATCAAGTGCCGCCATCACCTCGCCCACAGTCCAATCCACCTCACACACAAAATCTCCGTAATCACCAGCCTCGCTCATACCCTTAAACTCATCTATTGGAACAATCGGCGTATGCGGCGCAGTCAGTGGAAAATACAAAAAAAACGGTTGTTCATCCGCCGCCTCAATATATTGAACCGCGCGTTGGGTCAACGTTGGCATCACCGCTTCGAGAGACCAGCCCGGCGCCATAGCCCCGGGCGATCCAAACATCTCCTCGGGCTTCTCTTCAACTGGCGCATCCACCAACCCATCGTTTTCAAACCATGTATAAGGTGGGAAATTGGGTACATCATCGCCAAAATAATAATCAAATCCACATTCTATAGGCCCGCCAGTGACCGGCTTACTAAAATCGATATTCTTGCCCAATTCATACCGCTGATCCCTATCCAGCACCCCGTATTCCGCGCCTTCATAGGCCGCACGTCCATTCTTCGTCTCCCAGTTCCATCCCAAATGCCACTTCCCAATACAGGCCGTGCGATACCCTTGATCTCGCAGCAATGCCGCCACCGTCGTTCGCCCCGGTTCAATCAAAGGCGGATCCCAGGGCCACAACACGCCGCCTTGCAACCGGGTGCGCCACGAATACCGCCCTGTAAGAATCGCATAGCGCGACGGCGTGCAAACGCTGGACGGCGCGTGGGCATCGGTAAAGCGAACCCCCTGCGACGCCAGCCGGTCCAGATTGGGCGTTGGGATTTTAGACTCCGCATTCTGGCACGCCAGATCCCCATAGCCCATATCATCAGCCAGAATAAAAATGATGTTCGGATTGGACTGCGTCATCTGTTCACCTCAAATCTTCAAATTCGCCTGAATACTCGCCACTGCCCGCTCGACATCTTCTCGATGTCCAAACGAACTCAAGCGAAAATAACCTTCGCCAGCAGGTCCAAAACCCGACCCCGGTGTACCGACGACATGGGCTTCTGACAACAACTTGTCAAAAAAGTCCCACGACGACATGCTATTCGGCGTCTTGAGCCACAAATAGGGCGCGTGTACACCGCCAAAAACCGTCAGCCCAATACTTCTCAGACCCGCCCGAATAATGCGTGCATTTTCCATATAATACGCAATCATCTCCTGGCATTCTCGCTCGCCTTCTTCTGTAAACACCGACAAAGCACCCAGTTGCACAATATTCGAAGCACCGTTAAAAAACGTATTTTGGCGCCTGCCCCACAGCGTATTCAATTTGCCCGCCCCTGCATCTTCCACAATGAGATCCATCGGCACAACCGTCCATCCCAGACGCACGCCCGTAAACCCGGTATCTTTGGAAAAACTATTGATCTCAATCGCGCAGGACTTTGCCCCCTCAACCTCGTAAATACTCCGCGGCAAAGCCGCATCGGAGATGTACCCGGCATAAGCCGCATCGTAAATAATCACCGCCTTGTGTTCTATCGCATAATCTACAAACGCCTGAAGCTGCGCTCGGGTTGCCACGGCACCTGTTGGATTATTCGGGCTGCAAATATAGATCAAATCCACCTTTTGATCTGGCACCTCGGGTATAAAACCATTCTCTTCTTTACACGGCATATAAACCAGTCCTTCGTACTGATCGTTCACCGCATCGCCCGTCCGTCCGGAAATCACATTGCTATCAACATATACCGGATATGCCGGATCCTGCACAGCAATCACATTATCCATACCAAAAATCGACTGAATATTCGCCGAATCCGACTTGGCCCCATCACTCACAAAAACCTCAGACGCATCGAGTTCAACCCCGTATTTTGCATAGCGTTTCGCCAGAGCCTCCCGCATCTCAGGCTCGCCTTCTCCACCATCGGCATAGCCGCGATACGTCTCCACACGCGCCATCTGATCCACCGCATCGTGCAAACCGGCAATCACGCTTTTGGTCAGCGGTTCAGTCGTATTGCCAATGCCCAACCGCATCACGGAAACTTCTGGATGGGCATCGAGAAAAATCTGCGTCCGCCGCGCAATCTCGGGAAACAAATACCCCGCAGCCAATTTGTCATAATTTGCATTAATACTCGCCATGTAATCTAAATCCTTTCGCATCATAGTTCACCAGACAACAAAATATCGCGCCAAAAAATATAGACGCAACGCCCAAAAGTCAAAGACCAAAAACGCGCAATCAAAATGAACCGCATAAACATTGTGTTGCATAGCCCCCCCGATCAGAGTAATTTCTAACGCACACGTCTCACCCCTGCTTAAAACATGCAGGGGCAGGCTCCCTTACCTTTCACCAGGAGTACGCATGGGATACACAGCTCAAGTGCGCGAATTTACAATGGCCTGTAACGACGACCTGCCAGCGCATCCGCAAAATATGACACCAGAAGGCATCGCATTTATACGACAAATGGTCAACGACGAACTGGACGAGCTAATGGCCGCGCAGACCGTCACAGAACAGGCTGACGCGCTCGTCGATGCGATTTACTACATCTGCGATTTTGCCGTACGCAACGGCATCAACCTCGACCCGTTGTTCGATATCGTTCACAATGCAAACATGCAAAAAGTCGTAAACGGAAAAGTCATTCGCCGAGAAGACGGCAAAATACTCAAACCCGAAGGATGGGAAGACCCCGCCCCCAAACTCATCCAAGAAATGACCCGCCAGGCGCGTGAAGGCGGGTTTGACAATAATCCATAATGACCCATTATTTCTAAGGACACCCCATGATCTTTCGACTATTTTCCATAATTTTGCTCGTAATCTTCGCCTTGATCGGCACAGTAGCTGGCAATGCCCTCCGCATGCTATTTGATAAAACCTATAAACGCCGCAGCACTTCTGAGCCAGATGACCTCATAATCACCGCTGTAATCAGCAACAGCCTCATAGCTGCGGCCATCGCCTTCTTTTCAGGTGCGCGATTCATAACCGCATTTGTAGGCGGTGCCGTGCTAACCGTTATCCTGGGTGATCGCCTCGACCACGAACCTTTTCAGGAAACTTTATCTTTGGAAAAGGAAGATGAAGAACCCATCATGAAGTGGCCCGAATAACGATTCAGTGTACGAACGAACAAAACAGCCCATCCAACTTTTTGGACGGGCTATTTTTTAACTACGCGGAGTACCTGACGAACAACGGGTGTCATTGCGGCATGGTGTTGAGCCGTAATCCAGTCTATCAAAAAAAAATATTAGCAAATTTTTTGATAGACCAATTAGGGATTGGTCACACGTTATTTGTCGGCCAAGGAAGGGAAAGCCTAACTTGTTTCAGGGTGTTGGGATACAACGGCTCGGTAAGCTTGGCGAGGATGATTAGGCTTGTCTGGAAAGCGTGACTCAAGTTCTCCGCTATGTATCATCGGAGTGATGTGTGCCGACATCAGGTTATTTTGGTGGAAGTTGAGGAGTTGGGCGAGTTCAGCGGAAGTTACCCATCTCCCTTGATCGCATATTGCACGAATGACGGGGCGTAGATTCTCTCGACGTGGTCGCCGGCCAAGTTGGTCAATAGCTGCTTTGATGTCGTTGGGAAGCTTACCCGTATCCGTACTGAACTCCTCTGCATCCGTGCCGAGCTCCTCTATATCCGTACTGAACTCCTCTGCATCCGTGCCGAGCTCCTCTATATCCGTACTGAACTCCTCTGCATCCGTGCCGAGCTCCTCTATATCCGTACTGAACTCCTCTGCATCCGTGCCGAGCTCCTCACCTTTCGCTTTGTAATCTCCAACTTTCGATGTCAGAACAGAAGTCAGTGTGTAGTAGCTGTTGGGACCGTGAGAATGAAGCGCCAACAAATCCCGGTCGCGGAGGCCGCGCAAAAGGTAACTGGCATTTAAAGTGTCGAGACCGGATAAAGCACGCAACCTGGCATTGTCTATCTGACCATGACGATAGGTGTAAAGCAATGTCCGAAACTCATTGCGAGAAAGCTCAAGGTCGCCGAGAGCCGAGATAAATTCTCGATCGATAGCATTTAGGGTAAGCGTATTCCGAAGCGTAACTGTAACACTTCGGTTGGTAGCATCTATATCTGGCCTTGGCAAAAAAGCGTCTTCCATCTCTGCAAACATCCGCGGAATACCCTCGCCCTGGTCGCGTGCGAGACCGAGATCTACAAGCACTCGAATAACGCGAGGATTGCGGCTGTGATGAACGCGCTTGAGCGTGAGCAACTCTTCTGTAGTCAAGTTGCCTACCAGACCGCCGGGACTGACCACTTCCATGCGGTCATCGAATAGCCAGACCTCAATGCCTGCGCCTTCAACTCTATAATCGCGGTGCGCGATGGCATTGAGCAATGCCTCCAGCCACGCAAAATCCGGATATTCGGCGGATTCCTGAAAGCGGCTACCCACGAGCCGCATAGGACGTCGCAGCAAACTGCTGATGACAGTGCGAATTTCCGATATGACCGCAGGCAAGTTGCCTTCACAACGCGGGCGTTCTTCGACATTGTGCTCGGGTCCAGTATGTCGCTGGGTGCCAATGACGCGAAAAAGGCGAACACCGGCATTGGGATGGTCCGGTCCATAACGGGCAAAGAGCAACTCCGCAGCATTTCGAAGCACGATCCCTTGCCCACGGCGGTCGGCCAATTTGCGCTTGAGCAAGTACTCCTCATCACTCAAAGCGGATAAACCCGCCCCTTGTCGCGCGCGCTCTAACAGTCGCTCATCCAAATCAGCCAAAGTAATTGATGACCGTCGGCTTTCCCAACTCTCCGCCATACCTTCAAACTTGAGCGTATTGATTTGGCTCTCGCTGGATTGCACTGTCTGGTCACCCATTCGCAACGGGAATCCATCCCCGATTACTTGAACGGGAACATCCGAAGCCGGTACATCAAAAACAATCAGTTCGCGCCCTTCAACATGCATAATAAAACCATCGGGTTGTGCGGGCTGCAAACGAGTGCCCGGGGTATTCAGGATATTGCTCAAGGCATCCTGCGGTAGCCGGTGTCCAGTAATGGTGCGGTCATCCTCTATGCCCAGGATCAATACGCCACCTTCGGCATTAGCGAAAGCAGCGATGTACTCCGCAACCTGGTCCCGCACGGCGCGGCGATTACGTGACCGTTTGGCCTCACCTATCCCTTCATACAAAGACTTGCGATCAAAGTGCTGACCTTCGTCTTGATTCAGAAACGGCGTGATGTCGAATCGTAGTTCTGCCATTAGAAACCGCCTGCGATAATTTGGCTCAATAGCCCTTTGCCTCCGCACCAACGTCAGAATGTCCGCGACACTGTTCTCGCCCAGACACTCAAAGAACGCATATTCAAGGCTGCGTTTAGTATAGTCAACTTTGCCCGCATCTTCAAGACTGCGAATAAAAAAATAACCCATCCAATTTTTTAGACGGGCTGTTTTTTAAACTACGCGGCGTATTTGGCGTTAGCGATTGGTCAGTTCGAACACGCTATTTTCCAGCCAACGCTTAAACGCTTCATTCTGAGAGTATTGCTTGTAGAGTTCGGTATCATCCGTGAGCAGGGCCATGATCGCTTTCTCCAATGCCTTATCGTGTTCAATGCGCGTATTCTGATCATCTGAGTGTTCCCGCGCATTGCGATAGGCACTATCAGCATCAACCATCCTCGGAACATCCTCGGTAATCATTCTGCGTATGCGGTCTTCATTGGTCCACGGAATATCGCCAAAAAGGTCGTTAAACGCCTGGAGAATATTGGAAAGCCGGTCCATTTCCGGATCTGGCTTATGGCCGCCACCACCTGTGGGCACCGGCTCGATTTCGGCATCCTCATCAGACAGCAGAATATGCATCGTCGCCTGTTTCTCGGCGCGATAGCTATCCATATCAATAGCACCTTCAATACCCAGCGACATATCTTCAGTAACGGGCGTCGGCAGCTTCGGAACGAGAAAATTCAAAAAAATGGAAAGCTTTTCCCACGCTACATTCTCATAGGGAAGCACTTGAGCTAAGAAGGTGTAGGAACGGACAAACGCTTTGGCATTGCCCTTAAATTCAACTTGCCCGTCCTCATCCAGCTCACTTCGATAGACCGCCACGCAGACGTCCAGAATTGGATCGAAAGCCCCGCGGTCATCGCCATTCAAATACGACTCTACTAAATTTTGGACTTGCTCATCGGAATAAACCTGCCGGCCATCCAGCGCAGCCTTGAGATCGTGCAACTTGTTGGGATCGGTTTCATCCGCCAAAATAGTCGTGCGGTAGTAGTCAGCAAAAGCGTCCTTTATCATGTCAGTGTCATTGTAGAAATCCAGCACAAACGTATCGCGCTTATCGGGGTGGGCGCGGTTGAGACGCGAGAGAGTTTGCACTGCTTTGATACCAGACAGCACCTTATCTACGTACATCACATGCAGCAGAGGCTCGTCGTAGCCCGTCTGAAACTTATCCGCGCAGACCAGAAGCCGATAGGGATCTTCCTGAATCTTGTTGGCAATCTGCGATGACGGAAAACCGTTCAACGACGCTTCACTCACCCTCTCACCGCCGTAATCCGTCTCACCGGAGAAGGCGACAATAGCTTTGTGCGGGCTATTGCGCTCGTTCAGATAGTCGCGGATGGCGTGATAGTATTCAATCGCCATCTGAATACCACCGGTTACGACCATCGCCCGCGCCTGTCCGCCGATTTTGCGCGGTGCCAGCACCTGCTCGTGGAAGTGATCAACCATAATCTCCGCTTTGAGTCGGATGGCATGGCTGTGTGTTTCCACATAGTGGATGAGCTTTTTCTTCGCCTTTTTCGTATCAAATTCCGGGTCATCTGCTATCGTCTTGGCGAGATGGTAGTAGCTCGTTACCGGCGTATAATTACCCAGCACATCCAGAATAAACCCCTCCTCAATCGCCTGTTTCATCGCATAGTTGTGGAACGACCGATGCTTTGTCGCGCCATCGGGCTGCGGCGACGGTGTGCCAAATAACTCCAGCGTCTTATTCTTTGGCGTAGCGGTAAAGGCAAAATAACTGGCATTGGTCAACAGACGCTTTTGCTCAATGATGCGGTTGATCTTATCTTCAAAAGTATCGTCATCATCCCCGTCCTCATGGTCGCCCAGTGCCTGCGCCATCGCCGAGGACGTGCGCCCACCCTGGCTGGAATGCGCTTCGTCAATTATGATGGCAAATCGGCTTCCTCGATGATCTGTCCCAATCTCATCCAGAATAAACGGAAACTTCTGCACGGTAGAAATAATAATTTTCTTACCTTCGTCGATAAAGCGCCGCAAGTCGCCAGATCTTTCGGCATGCCCAACCGTCGCACCCACTTGCGCGAATTGCCGGATGGTATCATTGATCTGCCGGTCCAGAATAATCCGATCAGTTACAACAATCATAGAATCAAAAACCGTCTCACCACCCTTTTCCAGCCCGATGAGCCGGTGCGCCAACCAGGCGATGGAATTGGACTTCCCGCTACCCGCCGAATGCTGGATAAGATAGCGCGGCCCCGCTCCGTTTTTTCCAGCATCCGCCAGTAATTTTCGCACCACATCCAGTTGGTGATAGCGCGGCCAAATCTGCGTCCGCGTCTTGCGCCCCGTCTTTACATCGGCAGATTCCACCAGCAGAGCGTAATTTTCGATAATATCGGTCAAACTCTGCCGGGTCAGAACCTCCTGCCACAGATAATCGGTCTTGAGACCATTGGGATTAGGCGGATTGCCAGCGCCGTCATCCCAACCCTTATTGAAAGGCAGGAACCAGGACGACTTGCCCCTGAGATGCGTACAGAACATCACCTCGTGTTCATCTACGGCAAAGTGCGCCAAACAACGACCAATGCGAAAAAGTTCCTCCCTCGGATCTCGATCGCGTTTGTACTGCTCAACCGCATCTGCCACCGTCTGTTTGGTGAGACTATTTTTCAACTCAAAAGTCGCCACCGGCAAGCCATTGATAAACAGCGCAAGATCAAGCGCAAGCCGCTTATTGGCATTGCTATATGACAACTGGCGCGTGACCGAAAAGCGATTCTGTTCGTAAAACTCCGCTGCCCGTCGGTTGCCCGGCGACGGCGCGCCGTAAAAAAGCGTAATATCATACGGCCCGTGCTTGACGCCTTTGCGAAGCGCATCGACAATACCGCGCCTGCCAACCTCGCTCTTCAGCCGGGCGAGAAACCGGCGCCGCGTCGGATCATCGCTCTCCAAAGACAGCGCGTCAGCAACCTTCGGCTGCGTCGCCTTCAGAAAAGCCGTCAACTGCGCCAGATCCACGCAATCCTCGCGGTCGTAATCCTCGCGATCCCCATAACGCCAACCCACATCATAAGTAGCCGGACGTTCCCCGACATCACCCGCACTCGATTCATCCGCCCTACCAGCCAACATCTCGCAAATGCGATCTTCCAAACCGCGTTCAGAGGTATCCGTAACCGACGGACGTCCGCTTCTAAGTTCATCCATCGCCTTACTCCGCTCACTGGCGGACTTATGAAACAGCCCGCGTACAGAATTAGACCCCCCGGAAACCTCGGGAATATCAGAGGTATCTATCTCGTCATCGGGCAGCGCCGCAAGCGCGTCCAAATCTTCTCTCTGAGCTTGTGTTAGTTTAATATCCCGATCCTTCATACCTTACTCTCTCACTTCGGATTGCTTTTCGAGTACGAAAATATATCGTTCGAAATGGGGTTTCAGTCAAGTACCAGTCAAGAAAAATAACCGTCGTATATTCAACAGTTTATGAAAAATACGATCTCATATCCCTGATCGTCAGTCAAGTACCAGTCAAATAAAATAACCGTCGTATATTCAATAACTTATGGAAAATGTGACCTCGCATCGTTGGTCGTCAGTCAAGTACCAGTCAAGTACCAATCAAGTACTGGATGGCAACTCAGGTCAAAGTGGTCATGGAGAACGTCTCCAGTCAAAACTGACCTCAAGTTCGCGCAACATCGCAAAAGTGTCTCGATAATCAACATCAAACTGCCTACATACATTTGGCAGGGGTACCCTTTTCCTCACGCCTGGACTATATACCTCTTGAGTAACCACAACCGCGTTGTGAACCCTCGCGTAGGCCGCGAGCCACCCATCAGCTACATTTGCGAAATCCATTTTTGCTGCAGGCAGAAACTGATTATTCCCCTGTACCCAGTTCATCATGTTCGTAAAAGTATTTACAACTGATGGTTCCGCTGATGAGACAAATAGATTGCTCGGTGCTTGGTTGATCCACTGAGATAGTTGATCTGGACTACTGAGTATTTCGGCACGAACGCGATCAATGCTTAACACCCGCCCCTCGCCACAATAATACGTCAGACAATCCCAGAATCCCGGGCATAGGTCTTGCGCGTAATAGCGACGATGCGCCTCTATAAAAACATTTGTATCCAGCACGAACAAGGATGGAGCCTGATTTATCACACCGATATCCCCATCTTTTCTGGCATGTTTTCAAAAGTCTCCCTCTTTAGACCGGTGAGATTGTACGCCTCGCGATAAAGCAGACGGCCTTCCTTGACCGCACGAAAGATTGCAGTGCCAAATCGGGTGCCGATGCGCCATTTCTGAGTATTCCAGAAATTTCCACCACTTGCTTGACTTTGCTGACTGTACCATTCCTTATCCATATATTTTTTATAAAATTCGAAAAAGTCATCCGCGTCAATCAAGCCGAGGTCGCACGCTCGGCGTGCGGCTACGAGAGAACTCACTTTGAATTGACGTGCAACAGACTCATAAGGATTGCTTGCCTGCTTAGCTGTAGGCCAAAAATCACGCAACTCCGCCTCTGGCACCAAAAACTCCGCTGCTGCCTGATCACAAAATTTCTCTGTGTCATTGGATGCGGACTGGAGATCTTCAAAACAGGATACCCCGGTCTTTCCCACAAAAAGATGTGCGAGTTCGTGAGCCAGGGTGAACATCTGCGCTGCTTTGAAGTCGGCATTGTTCACAAAGACCAACGGGGCATACTCATCTACGAGAGCAAAGCCCTGAAATTCATCTGGATCGAGTTTGCGGCTTGTATTGTTCCCCACAACGCCATTGAAAACCACCAGCACACCGGCATCCTCGGCTCTACTCCGCAAATGCCCAAGTGCATTAGACCAGTTAGATACAGATGCTGCCCAATCGTCAGCAAGTTGGAGTGCATCGCGCATCGCACTGGCGACTTGCAGGGGATCGCCATCTATCTCATAACTCTCAATAAAATTCAGCGGCCTGGCACCTTCCCCGATCAACTCCTCGCGCATCCAGGCTTGACGACGCTGCATAAGATAAATAGTCTCGAGGAGATTGACACTCGGTTGCTGCTCATTGCCACGGGCGCGAAAATCGGGTATTGGCAAAAGGTCTTTGGGCGGCTCTGTCAAGTATAGTAAGCCCAGAGCGGTATGCGTGCGTTGAGCAAGTCTGTCTGCCTGGGCTATACTGATCTTGCCATCGCGCTCCCAATCCAACACGCGCTCCGGCTTCACCTGCATCTTGTCCGCCAATTGCTCAGCATCAATGCGCGCCCGCTCCCGCGCCCACCTCAACACAGCAGGCTGCAATGTTATTTGCAAGCGTCGGCTACTCATGGGTTTCAACCTTTATTGTTGTCCTCTACCACAATCTTCACATCACCCAATTCTTCCATAGCCTCTTCAAAGACCTCCACCCCAAATTATTTCGCGTGGCCTCATCAGGGCCTATTCCAGTCTGTGAGAGTATATCCAATATCGGGACGCTCTGCAATAGACATCAAACGCGCTCGGTAATGTCGATGATCATTTGGTTTCTATCAAACAACCATCAAGCAAATTACAAAACAGTAAGTATTTTAATAACAATAATTTAAAAAATCGAATCTGCTCTACTGAGTCATTTTTCGGGTTTTCTATCAAACAACCATCAAGCAACCGTCAAACAACCATCAAACAAATGGCCGTCAATCTGCCTGGGCAGCCCAGAAGGGCACATAGCGGCGATTCCTGGTGCCGCTGTTGACCTCCTCAACGGCGATGAAACCCGCTTCGACGGCTTCACTCAGTAGCCGTGAGGCTGTCGAAGCATTGTGGTCCGGGATGCCAAATCGCCTGCGAATTGAGGTGTTGGTGACAGGTTTGTTCATCACATAATTCAGACAGGCGTGAAAATAACAGGCGCGAATCCGTTCCTGCCGCCCCATGTCTCTCAGTGCCTTAGGCGCAAAAAGCGTGGCACGGGTAGCGTCTCCTGGTGTCTCGAACAACGGCGCAGGAAGTTGGAACAACTCAACTTGGAATACCACCTTGTCGATGCCGCTGCCGCGCTCCTCACACAAGTTGAAGCGCCGCATGAGCGATGCCAGTTTATCATTGCGCGATTTCGGTGCCGCATCCACCAATCGGTCGATATCAACGAGGGGCACGCCGGGGTTGGTAATCTCCAGATGTCGATCGAATATTTCTACCATTGGCCCTGCGCCAGTAATCGAAAAATCCTGATGGATGAGTGCGTTGGCGACCAGTTCGCGCACGGCTACGATTGGGAATGTCGCTACTGTTCGACGTAGAGCCTGTTCAATAACCTCGTTCTCCGGTAATAACGCGTGGATGTATTCGTTCAGCCCTTCAAATCCACAGGCATAGCCCTTGGGCACTTCGCGTTCCTTCAAGGTCTCCAACCGGCCACTGCCCTTGTAATGAATGACACGCACGGCCTTTCGACGCAAGGTTCGAAAATCGTCGAGATCTTTGGCAAAGAGTATCGCCCCGAGATTGGTGATGTCCCATCCACCTGCGACCGAAGGCCGGATCAATTCGTCGCTTGCCAGTACCTCAAGAAGGCCGCGCTGGGTCCTCGGCTGTGGCAGTTCCAGCAGGTCGAAATATGCCTGACAATCCAGCAGGCGAACAACATCGTCGCCCGTTGCCCGTTCAAGTGCTACGCCTTCCTCGAATGGCGTCTGGTCAAAAATGCGCCACAGTGCCCGTTCTTTTTCGGGATGATCCTTGAGTTTTTTCTTATAGCTGCCCACGCGGATGTATTCCTGACCAGCAAAGCGCACCGGATGCCGCGTAGCCCGGTTAATTTCCGTCAGAATGACTGACCCCTTCTCGGTACTCAAGGGAAAAAAATGAAAATCAATCTTCGGTTCAAGCAAACGCAACAGCCAATTTTCCAGTTCCTCATTTCCCTTCCTGGCGGACCTGGGATCGAAGTTGCTCCCCACGACTGCGTGGTCTTGATCGCGCACACCCCACACCAGATAAGCCGCGGCTTTGCCCACAAGTGCAGCCGAGTTGGCAAGGGCAGAAAGATACTCGCCGATCTCCTGTGGGTCGGTGTCGCCTTCCTTAAATTCTAACCACTCGGTCTCGTGCGGCAAAGCACATAGCTCTCGGAGAAGACCTTCCAGGTACTCGGGGGAACGTTGACCGTTCATGTCAAAACCTCCGCACCGCGCTCGGTGGTGTCAATGGTCATTTGGCTTTCCATCAAACAACCATCAAACAAATTACAAAACAGTAAACAGTTGTATCAATACTTCGGACAGTTTTGAGTAAAAAAAGAATAGACAAAAAAGTGCCGTTCACGCAGATTGGATGTCAAAGATATTCCAGATCACTGACAACCCAAACGAGTGAGACGGCACAATGGCAATCGCAAAAAAGATACTCAATCGGCTCAACATTTCCAAGCCCCAAAAAAAGTTTCTCATGACCCTATTTACTACCATACTGATTGCACGAGGCAAAATCAATTTTCGCAACCTGTCACGGTATTCTCACCTTTGCGAACGCACATACACCCGTCAGTTTGACAAGCCCTTTCGATTTATGGATTTCAACCGTGCCATCATCAATGAAAGCAGAGACCAAGACCAAGCACATGGGCGTATTCTGGTCTTAGATGCGTCCTTTGTGCCCAAGGCTGGCAAAAAGACCTATGGCCTGGATCACTTTTGGAATGGCTGCCAGTCGCGTCGAGAAAAGGGCTTAGAAATCTTGGGGGTTGCGCTTGTGGATGTGGACAAAAACACAGGCTTTACCCTATCGGTTTGTCAAACCGTACCCAAAACGGACACCGCGAAGCAGAAAAAAACCACTGCCACAAAGACGAATAAGAACGCCCAAACAGAGGATGAAACCCGAATAGACCAGTATTTAGCGCACCTGCGAGAGGTCCACCCTTGCCTCGAAGCCGATGAAACATATCTCGCGGTGGATGGCTATTTTAGCAAGAAGAAATTCATTGATGGCGTCGCCAACCTCAAGCTACACCAAATCGGCAAACTGCGATGCGATGCCAACATGCGTTATCTTTACACAGGCCCCAAGCGTGAGAAAGGCAGTGGCAACCAAAAGACTTACGATGGAAAAGTCGACTGGCAAGACTTATCGCGCTTTACCTATCATCACACACAAGATGGGATCGCGCTTTACAGCTTGGTGCTGAATCATCAATGCTTCAAACGCAATGTCAAAGTCGTCGTCCTGGTCACTGAGAAGATCAAAGATAAGAAAAATTATGCCCTCTTGTTTTCTACCGATAAGAACTTGGATGCAAAAACAATCCTCACGTATTACAAAGCGCGTTTCCAGATTGAATTTATTTTTCGAGATGCCAAACAGTTTACAGGCTTGTCCAACGCTCAGACAAGAGATAAGAAACGCCTTGATTTCCATTTCAATGCATCTCTTTCAACTCTCAATTTAGCCAAAGTAGAGCACATAAAAGCCGATTGCGATACCCTGCCAAACCCTTTTTCTATGGCAAGCATTAAAGCCTGTTATTTCAACACATTTTTCCTCGAAAAGATTTTTTCAATGTTTGATCTCGACCTTAATTGCATAAAAAAATCGTCTCAATATCAATATCTACTCAATTATGGCAATATCGCCGCTTAAAACTGTCCGAACCATTGTTGTATAACAATAAGTTAAAAAATTGAACCTGCTTTGCCGAATCATTTTTCGGGTTTTCCATCAAACAACCATCAAACAAAGTTAAAAGATTCAGGCCCACAGTCGATTAAGAGTTTGAAAAACAACGCTTCTTTACTAAATCCTTTACTAAAATCTCAAAATATTCTAAAATTTAGTAAAGAACAAGTCTTTTTAAAACAAATATTTATATATTTTCCTTTTCTATAATATCCTTTTTCAGACTCGTTTTCTTTACTTATTTTTTGTGAGATGTCCTGCCCGGATGCGCTGTCTCACCCACATCGGGATGCTCAATCCATCCCTTCTCCAACAAAATATCAAATGCGATCTTAATCTGACGCCGCGAAAACTGTTTCTTTCTTTCGTTCCAAGCGTAAGCGTAATTCACGATGTCGTCAAAGACCAATATCTTCTCCTCGCTGGCGATCCAATGCACCGTAGAGAGCAATTCCAGACCAAACGACGACTCGAACCCTTCAATAAGCGCGGAAACCCTTTCAAAGCACGCCTGCGTTTCAGGTGCGGTTTCGAGAAACGCATGGGCATCATCGAGCGCACCCGGAACCAATTCCAATTCCTTATCGGGGGCATCGCCGCCATCGGCATATCCGGATACCAGATACCCATCAACAGCGTTCAACACATGCCGCAGGTTCTCAGCATAAGGGCCATAAGTGCCTTTGGCGAATTGCAGTTTCAACGGCTCGCCTGCAGCCTGCATAAAATACATGAGCTTATGCACTTCCAGCAGCGTCACGAATGGATCCATTAAGCCGCGAAGATAGCAATTCATCAGCCCCACCAGCGCGGCGCGTCCGGGCGTCATCTTAAGAACTGCTCGATTGTCCATATAACCTCTATTTCTATCCATTAAACAGCGGACAACTCTGCCGCTGCCTCGCGCACATCTACTTTGCCCGTAACCACATCGGCAATCAGCCGCGTGCGGTATTCGCCCAGCAACCCAATTTCTCGCCGGGCGCGGTCAATAGTGGCGTCAATATCAGCAGTCGCCTTGTCGAGATAGCGAATAATCTGTAACTGTTCCGATAACGGCGGACACGGAACGTGCAAATTAGCATACTTCTCGGCACTGATATTCTGAATTGTGGATAAAATAAATGCCGAGTTCTTCCAATGAGTAAAGCCTGTGCTTTGAGTGAAAGCGAATAGAAAGTGCGGTTCGATTAGTGACCGATGAGGACGGACACGGATCAAATAGCCAGCATAACATGCTTCGCCAGCATCTGCTGGAACTAAGAATGCTTTTCCCACTGTGGCACCACTCCGTGCCAATAAAATATCTCCAGGTTGAACTAAGTAATCTCTCGCTACCTGTGGAGGTAGAGATCGAAACGTATTGCTTTTGAGTACTCCATCCTGATCAAAATCTGTAATCCGCAAATAGCGAGGCCAATCGGGGTCTGTATATTCAGCCGCAGCATTGGCACCGTATGTCAGTTTTCCTTTCACCAAGTAGCGTAGCCGCCTCACCTCCCAATGCGCTGGCACATCACCAAGCCACTCCACACCCGAGGGCTTGAGGCGCACATCGGGAGCAAGGCCGCGCGTGACTGCGTGGTGGATGACCGCCTGCCGATATTCCTCCAACAGTTCGATAAGCCGCTCCCTGCTGCTGACGTAGCGACGAATGCGTTCATCGGCTTGGTCGAGATAACGGACGATGGCGGTTTGTTCAGCGAGGGGAGGGACAAAAGCATAAAGACAATAGAGATCATCAGTGTACAAACGAAGCCTACTATCCACTACACCAGTGGATGCCGTTTTGATATATGCCTTGTAAATCGGCGAACGAAGTAGATAGTGAAAGAACCATGGATTTACACCAGCCAAAAATCGGTAGACACAGTAAGCAGGACTCGCAATACCACGGAATTGTGAAACGCCCATGCTACCATTCCAGGCGAGCATGATATTCACTACAAGGTCATTGTGTTCGACACACTTGTAGCCGATCAATGATTCTGCTCGAGTGTCAGGGTTATCTCCACCATCTACTCGCTTACGCTGCGTGACCCCGGTGTATTGTGACACACTAAGCAACTGCTCGCTTCCGTCAGCAGATCGGATGTCTCTCTCCTGCAATAGATACTTAAGCCGTTGCACATCCCAATGGGCAGGCACATCACCGAGCCACTTAACACCGGAGGGTTTGTAGTGGGGGTAGGGTTTAAGGTTGGACATCATATGACATTATCCAGCTAGGATTTACAAACTTGCCCTTGTGACTTCAGCGATTTCGCATGCAATCTCGTCGATAGTGAATTCCGAAGTGTTGCGAGCGACTTTGTCCGCCAGCGAAGGACTCTTTTCAATAACCTCACTCTTACTGATTTGGTGCCAAATCGGAAGAATTACCTGTTCACCAGTCATTTCTCGTGTCACGAGTCCATCCAATTCGTATTGAGTCCAGTTTTTCGCAAAAAAGGAATGTGAAATTATAACTACTCCGAATCGGCTCCGTGAGAGACCACTATCAATTTTTCGGCGCAGGCTGTCACCTATTCGAAGTTCAAATTCGTCGTACCAAACCCTAAGATCCTCTGCAATTAGTGCGTTGGTCAGCGGACGTACAATGTCGTCCTTATCTTCAGTAGCGTGACAAATGAAGACGTCATAATGTTCAGATTGCCCAGAACCTTCAAGTGTACGCTCGGTAGAGTTTTCTTGGTGTACAGCCTTCACCAGAGGTGATAGTGAGGACGAGGATGAATATTCTGGGAGTGGAGACAGTGCTGTCCGGGGAATTACACGAACCGAAGAACGGCATTGACCTCGCAGGCCTTGGAAGTCAACAACTACATGCCAATTTCCTGTGTGTGGAATCGTCAAACGAGCAGGAGAACGTCTAATTAGACCACCGATACAACGATGTGTACGACCAGAGCGATAATTTTGGAAGTTTGTGCTATCAAGTAGCCGAACATTGGCGGCATTTCCCGACAATGTTACTTCAACAACAGCACCTTGTGATTGGTGTCCGAGATTGTAATGTTGAAACTGCATTCAGGTACCTCTCTTTTCTTGAAGCTTTTCAGCGAGCTTTGAAAAGGTTCGTTGGCGTAAGGTCCTCACAAATTCTTTACTCTCTTCAATCGATTGATTGATCTCATCGAGGTGATCGAAATAGTAGGCCAACGCCGCATACACATCGGCCAGTGTCAAATCGTATTCCGTAGCGATTTCATCTGCACATTTGCCCATGTACTCATGCCAGATGACAATATTTGCCACAGTAATTCGATGGCCAGCAATACGAGGCTTTCCGCTGCATATACCGGGGGTAATCTCAATATGTTGATCTAAAGATTTCATTGCTATCTCAATTCCTCCGTCGGGTTTTGTCCGTGTCAACAGGAAGCCAGCCGAATAGTGCCACCAGATGCGTTAGTTGTCTCGCGGTTCCACTGAGGTCAGTCATACTATCATATTCTGATGAGATACTCTACATGACCGATCATCTCGTCCGCTTCCAATACCTCATGGATTAACATTAAACCAGAGATAATTGTGCCAATCGTATATGCTTGAGTTGCGTAAACAATTCCAGCATGATCTACACTTGCTGCTGCCAAGCGGAGAAAATCATCATCTTGCGTAAAGAATACGCGCCCTTCTTCCCACGCCTTTCTCAAATGATCTTCGTCAGATGCGCCCCGCATTCCCGCTTCTGGAACAGTCAATACATCCACGCCCCTTTGGCGAAGCCCCATCCCCACAGAGTTTGAGATATGCTCATCCGTGTAGAATTTAATCTTCGCCACATTATCTCTTTTCTTGCAGCTTTTCAGCCAGCTTTGAGAAGGTCTGTTGGCGGAAGGCCTTCACAAATTCTTCACTCTCTTGAATCGATTGGTCAATCTCCTCGCGGTGATCAAAATAGTAGGCCAATGCTGCATACACATCGGCCAGTGTCAAATCGTATTCTGTGGCGATTTCATCTGCACATTTGCCCATGCGTTCATGCCAGATGGCGATGTGCGCCACGGTAATGCGATGGCCGGCAATACGCGGCTTGCCGCTGCATATACCGGGGGTAATCTCGATATGTTGGTCTAAAGATTTCATTGCCATTGTTATTCTCCTCGTGACGGTCTCACGCGCATCTTGCTAGCCAAAAGAACAGTATTCCTATCATGAGGAATAGCATGAGATAGAAGGGCCAAATTGCAGGGGATAACAGACTTCGCAAGAAATGACTTCGGATTGAACCGGTCAGCCTCACAACATAAAGGTCCGAAGATATGTCTTCATCGGCTACATGTAACTTCTCAACAAATATTTCATAAGATGCTCTGAAGCCGCGTTCCAGAGCCAAATAGTACGTGTCGAGAAATAGGAATAGGACCGTCGGAACCAGAGCGATCAGTATGTAGTCAGGCTTCTCTACCCACGCTACGAAAATGAGGACAGCCGAGACTATTATGATGCACCAGGTCTTGCAGTAACGACTATTCTCCGCCATCCGCTGGATTACGCCCTGCATGATGGAAAGATGAGCGTGGACTGCGGATGACTCCTCGTCAAACTGTGTCCTGTTTTCGGTCATGGTACTGCGCCATTCGGATACTGGTTTCGAATTGAGATTGCTTCGTCCACTCAATCTTCAATATTGTCCCGAAATATTATTGTACACATGATGTGTGACTTCAAAATTGAATGTGCTACTACGCTATGTCATGCTGAGGCGGGCGCAATGAATCTCCTGCGCCCAACACCCGATAGGCTGACGAAGCATCTTTACCCATGCATATCGTTCAGGCAACAGATAAACTGCTATCGCAGTTGTACAGGTATAAGAAAGTCAAGTAGAAAAAGTGCCAAATTCGAGCGCGAGCAGGTATTCCTGCCAGATATATCTCAGGGCTTTACACAGGTATGTCATTCAGGGTCAGTGCCCTTAAATTGCTTCATTCAAGCTCCTGAGAAGGCAGGCGAATAGGTCACCGCTTCAGGGTCAAAGCCCGTATGTACAACTTCGTTCTATCCTGCTCATCCCAGGAGCTTAAGCTGCTTTTTTTACTTGAGATACTACCTTTTCCTTTTTGGTGTTGCAGTTTATGTTGAAAGTTTCTTGTTTATTGACCAGCGCGAAGAGGATGCGTAAGAGTTTAGAGCAAAGGGCAATAATGGCTTTTTGTGTGGGTTTTCCTGCCCCTTTAAATCGGTGATAGGCCTCCTTGAAGATGGGATTATGGAAG
This sequence comes from Candidatus Latescibacterota bacterium, assembly GCA_965222605.1. Classification (GTDB taxonomy): domain Bacteria; phylum Latescibacterota; class UBA2968; order UBA2968; family UBA2968; genus VXRD01. The sequence continues at coordinate 4,860,872 of OZ244960.1, read as the reverse complement.
ATGAGAGGAAAGACCGCTGTATAGAGGATGCGTCTAAGTCTTGCGCGTCCCCTTTTGGCGATTCTTCGTGTGCCCTTTTTATATCCTGAAGAGATTTCAAAGAGGTTTAAGCCAGCCAGTTTGATGAGTTGTTCAGGTGCTTGATAAGCCTCAAAGGGGCCTGTTTCGCCGAGTATAGATGCCACACTGATTGGTCCCAGTCCAGGGATTGAGCACATATATCCTGCTTGGGGTATATGTTGTAGGTGTTCGTTCATTTGGGTTTCGATTTCTTGCAGTTGGGTTTTAAGCAGATCCATTAAGCAGAGGGTTTGCATCAGTTCGAGGCAGATACTGTCTATGGCCTGGTTCACGCCAATGGAGGTGGAAGCCGCTTCAAGGACGGCCTGTGCTTTGGCTTTGGAGAGGCGACGATTTGATGCCTTTTGGATCAGGAGAGTAAGTTCATCAATGCCAAGGGCTTGTATCTGCAAAGGCGTAGGTGCTACGTTGAGGATCTGTTGTGCGGTTTTGCCTGTTATATCGCTGAAGAGGGACACAAACTCAGGAAAGAGGACATCCAGGATACGATGAAGCACGTTTTTAGCCGCTGTGATTTGATCTTTCTTTTCATAGCGCATCGCTGTCAAGGCACGCAAATCGGCATAGACCCCTTCAGGCAGATAGGCCCTGTGAGACTTGCCCTGGCGTACCAGTTCAGCGATGACACCAGCATCCTTGTCGTCTGTTTTTAAGGGACTGTTGTCCCCCATCTCTTTCGACCAGCGCACATGGGAAGGCTGAATCAGGACGAAGGGCTGTTTATGAGCCCGCAGAAAGTAGGCCAACGGCAACCAATAATGTCCAGTAGGTTCCATACCAATCAGGGTTGCCGCACACTGATGGTGCTTTTCAACCTGTCGGATTTTGTCGAGCAATGACATAAAGGACATACCTTCATTGTAGAGTTTGAATGCGGCGATCTGCCTGCCTTCTAACATCATCTTGACGAAGTGAACCGATTTACCGATATCAATGCCAACGATCAAGGTGTTGGGTTCTACATACTCGATTTGCTTGTGATGCTTGGCCATGGTTGCCTCCTCGAAGAAGATAATTAAATGGTTTTTTTGCAATCTTCGAATTTGGCAACTATGGCCTGTTTACTCAACTTTTTTCTTTACCCTTTATTATAGCAATCACCGCTCCTTCGACTCCGCTACGCTCCGCTCAGAATGACAGTGCAACTGACCACTGATCCTGAAGTCACACATGACGTTATTGTACACATCAGAGTTCAATTTAATGCTGCATTTAGTATAGCTAACTTTATGCGTATATTCAAGCACACCCCTACATGTTTTGGGCAGGACATTGCATTTGCTGTGGGTTTACTCCCCAATAATCTCCGCCAACACCCCTTCACTCTCCCGCTCCAGCACCATTATATCAGCACGGATTTCTTCTCGCGAACGCATGGGTTGTGGCTTGTAGAAGTGGCGGGTAAAGCTGATCTCATAGCCGATTTTAACACTCGTCGAAACGTACCATGCATCCGGAGCATAAGGCAATACCTCGTGTCTCAAGAAACCCTCAATACCGCCCTCGTCGAGCAGGGGCACCTGTTCGGTATCGCGCAACTCACTATCTGGCTCATATTCAACGACAACGCTCTGACCGTTCACAGTTGCCTCTACCAGACCGCGAATCGGGTCTGGCTCCATCTTCCCGAGTTTATGCACCTTCTTAATAATCGGTTCGGCAGCTTCATCCCGAAATGCCAGCGACGTTTGCAACAGCTTCTTTCGCTTGGCGATCAGCTTGACGCCCTGCTCAGAAGCCTCTGCGGCGACCGCATCTATAAAACTGTTGAAATCGAGATGGGAACCGTTGCCGATAGTCTCCGCTACCCCATCAACCACATCGGCGAGCGGTTCTTCCTTTGCTTCACCGCAGACATCCCGAAATCTCACGCGGTGCTCTGGCGACAGATCGACAGCGAGCCTCAGCGGTCGTTCAACCGTCACCTTATAGTAGCCGAAAGCCTTATTGGGAAAAATCTTCGACTGCTCCGTCTCCTCAAACGAGAGAAAAGCGTCGCAAATGCGGCGGATGTCATCATTGGACAACTCACAGTTCTTAGCACCCAGATTCTTACGCAGGGAGCTGTACCACTCGGTCGCATCAATAAGTTGCACCTTACCCTGCCGATGCGCTGGCTTGCGGTTGGTCAGCACCCAGATATACGTGGCAATACCGGTATTGTAGAACATATTGAGCGGCAGCGCGACAATCGCCTCCAGATAGTCATTCTCGATAATCCAGCGGCGGATATTGCTCTCGCCCTGCCCGGCGTCGCCAGTGAACAGAGAACTCCCATTGTGGACCTCGGCGATACGGCTACCCAGACTGGTACCGCGCTTCATCTTCGAAAGCATATTGGCGAGGAACAACATCTGCCCATCGCTGGAGCGGGTGAGCAGAGAATACTCCGGGTCGCTATCGTGAACGATGAGAAAGCGCGGATCGGATAAGCCACTCTTACCCCCCAGGCGAGCCAGATCATTCTTCCAACTCTTGCCATAAGGCGGATTGCTGAGCATAAAATCAAACTTGTGGGATGGGAAAGCATCGTTTGAAAGCGTCGAATATTCCGGTCCGCCGATAATATTATCCGCCGCGCTGCCCTCGCCCTTCAGCAGCAGATCCGCCTTGCAAATAGCATAAGTCTCGGCATTGATCTCCTGACCGTAAAGATGCGTAGAAACCTGCTTGCCACGCGCCTGGGCGAGATCTCGAAGCGTCTCCTCTGCGACAGTTAGCATGCCACCCGTACCGCAAGCACCATCGTAGAGCAAATAGGTACTCGACTCAATCTCGTCGGCAACCGGAAGAAAAATCAGACTCGCCATCAGCTTGACAGCGTCGCGTGGCGTCCAGTGTTCGCCGGCCTCCTCGTTATTCTCCTCGTTAAACCGCCGCACCAATTCCTCAAAAATAGTACCCATCGCGTGATTGTCCAGACCGGAAAATCGCACAGAGCCATCGCCATTCTCAACCGGATAGGGACTGAGATTGATATCCGGCGACAGAAATTTTTCAATCAGCGCGCCCAGAGCATCGGCATCGGACAAACGCGGAATCTGGTTGCGAAACTCGAAATTCTTCAGAATATCCTGCACATTGGACGAAAATCCATCCAGGTACGCCTCAAAATCAGCGCGCAGCTGCTGTCGGTTGGCGCGGGAACGAAGATCGCGCAAAGTGAATGGAGATGCGTTGTAAAAAGCGTGCCCAGCAGCTTGCTTCAGGGCGGCTTCCTGTTCAACAACGCCATCAGCGTCGAGCCTGGCTTGCATAGCGAGAACAGCCTGCTTGGTCGGCTCAAGCGCCGCGTCCAGCCGCCGAATCACCGTCATCGGCAGAATAATATCGCGGTACTTGCCCCGCACATACAGATCGCGCAACACATCGTCGGCAATGCCCCAGATAAAGTTGGGAATGCGATTGACCTGGCTATCTTGCATTTGATCGTCCTCTCATTTTTTGCTCATAAGATAAAAGCCCGTCCAACTACCCTTCTATTTGGGGGATTGAACGGGCTGATTAAGAAACCGTTTTTATTTTATTCTGTCAACTCTCACAACTCAAGTTTCGCAATATTTTCTCGCACCTCATCGGCAGATTTTTGCAGGGCAGCGGTTTCTTCTGGGGTCAGGCCAATTTCGATAATGCTCTCAACGCCTTTGGCGCCGAGCTTGATGGGCACACCGACAAACAGATCGTGGATACCGTATTGCCCGGTGAGATACGCCGCACAGGGCAAAATGCGTTTTTTATCGCGCACAATCGCCGTGGTCATTTCGGCAACCGCCGAAGCCGGCGCATAATACGCACTCCCCGTTTTGAGATGTCCCACAATCTCCGCGCCGCCATCCCGCGTCCGCTGCACAATCGCATCAATGGTGGACCCATCGAGCAATTCGGTCAGAGGAATCCCCGCAACAGAAGAATAGCGAGGCAGGGGAACCATAGAATCCCCGTGTCCGCCCAGCACAAAAGCCGTCACATCTTCAACAGAAACATCGAGCGCCTCGGCAACAAAAAAGCGAAAACGCGCAGAATCGAGAATACCGGCCATCCCAACCACGCGATGCGGAGGAAAGCCGGTTTTTTTCAACGCCACATACGTCATCACATCGAGCGGATTCGAGACCACGACAACAATAGCCTGAGGAGCCACATCCCGCACCCCTTCGGAAACCGTACCGACAATATCGGCATTGGTCGCCTGCAAATCATCGCGGCTCATGCCGGGCTTGCGCGCAATCCCAGCGGTAATCACCACGAGATCACATCCCGAAAGCACGCTGGGGTCATTGGTGCCAATCAGGCGGGTATCAAAACGCTCGACAGGTGCAGATTCCGCCATATCGAGGCCCTTGCCCTGCGGAATACCCTCAGCCACATCGAGAAGCACAACCTCGCGGGCCAACTCTCTCTCGGCAATGCGCTGTGCAGAAGTCGCCCCCACATTGCCAGCACCAACAATCCCAATTTTGTTCACCTCACGCCTCTCGCCTCTTACGCGTAAACACTGACTTTTTTGCGCTTCTTGCCGAGGTGCTCAAATTGGACACGCCCATCAATGAGCGAATACAACGTATCGTCTCTACCCCTGCCAACATTATTGCCAGGATGGACTTTTGTGCCGCGCTGGCGCATAATAATTGTACCCGCAGAGACATTTTGGCCGCCATAGGATTTTACACCCAGGCGTCTTCCTTGACTATCCCTGCCATTTCTCGAGCTACCAACACCTTTTTTGTGTGCCATGAAAAGCCTCCTTGATTCTAGCTCTCACGCTACAATTTTTTCAATCTGAAGTTCGGTATAAGATTGCCGATGCCCATTTTTGCGGCGGTAAGTCTTGCGGCGCTTCATCTTAAAAACCGTGATTTTATCTGCCCGACCATGTCCTTTGACAAGAGCTTCGACAGCAGCCCCTTCAACTTGAGGCGTACCCACTTTGATTTCATCGCTGCCACCTACGAGCAACACATGGGGCAAAGTGAGAGAAGCCCCCTCCTCGGCATCGATCCGGGCCACGCGGATATGATCGCCCTCTTGCACCTTGTATTGGCTGCCAGCGATATCGACTACTGCATACATACTTAAACCTCCAGAAACAGTTTCAGTCCCAAGTTCCAACTTTTGCCATTTACAAACAGACTTCCCGACCCAGCGTGGATCGGAAAACCCAAAGAGAGTCGAATTTATCCGAAGTATCACTTTATGTCAAGTTTGAACTTCATTTGTCACATCGATCTTCCGTTTTCTGGAAAAAATGCGATAATCTTCTTCGGTCAAATCCGGAGATGATTCAACATCGAGCCAAACCCGAGTAGATTTGCGAATAGCTTTCAGGCGTTCCCGGCGATTTTCGAGTAAATAAAACCCGAGTGTGGGGTGAACCTGAACGGTAAGCCGTCGTTCGAGCGCGGCGGCGCGAGAGCGTTTGAGCCAGCGTTCGATGCTCGACAGCACGGTTTCCTGGCTCGGAATATGTCCCGTGCCATGGCATTGCGGGCAGGGCGCAGAATAAGTGGCCATCAAACTGGGACGCACCCGCTGGCGGGTCATCTCCATGAGACCAAACTCCGTAATGCGCGAATACCGAATTTTGGACCGATCTCGGCGAATGGCCTGGCGCATTTCTTCTTCGACGCGCTTGCGATCTCGCGCGTGGTTCATATCGATAAAATCGACAACCACAAGCCCGCCCATATCGCGCAAGCGAAGTTGGCGAGCAACTTCTCGGGCGGCCTCCAAATTGGTCTTGAGCATGGTTTCATCCTGGTTGGCACGCCCTTTACCCACACTGCGTCCACTGTTGATATCAATGGCAACCAGAGCTTCTGTCGGATCAATAACCAGATAACCACCACCTTTGAACCAGACTCTGCGTTCGGCGAGTTTTTCGATTTCTGCCTCAATACCAAAAGCGTCGAAAATCGGCCGCGTATCGCCGTAGTATTCAACGGTCTGGCGCAACTCTGGCGAGACCCCTTTGAGATATGTCTGAATTTGCTTGTATTCGCGTTTCGAATCGATGACCAGGCGGTGAACATCCTCAGTGAACAAATCGCGAATAAGGCCAGACGTCATGCCTATTTCTTTGTGGAGCAATTTGGGACCGCTGCTCTTCTTACCCTGTTTTTGAAGTCGTTTCCACGTTGTCAAAAGTTGCTTGAGGTCGCGCCTGAGTTCTCGCTCGCCCTTGTCACGGGCTTCGGTACGCACAATAAGGCCAAAGCCCTCGGGCTTGATATTGCCCCCCATATCCCGAAGACGCCGCTTTTCACGCCAGTTGGTAATTTTGCGCGACACACCCACTTTATCCCCATCCGGTACAAGCACCATAAACCGACCGGCAAGCGATGGCACAGCAGTAATGCGCGGCCCTTTTGTACTGATAGACTCTTTTTTAATCTGCACAATAATTTCCTGGCCTTTGGACAAAAGCTCATCAATAGAGAATTTGCCCTGCCCATTGGCCTGAACTCGGATGTCTTCAAGGATTTCCGAGTCGAGTTCGACCATTGAGCCGGGCGAGCCAGGCATATCAGAAACGTGCAAAAAAGCCGCTTTTTCCTGCCCAATATCGACAAAACCGGCCTGTAAGCCAGGCAGAACAGCGGTGACAACACCCTGATAAATATCGCCAACCATGCGTTCTTTTTCAGCGCGTTCAACGAGAATTTCCGCGAGCCGGCCATCTTCGAGAATAGCAATTCTCGACTCGTGTGAAGCGACATTGATAATGATTTCCGTTTTCATTTTATTTTTTTCCTTACTGATTCTAACGCACGCACATGAGTAGATACGACGGACATACTATCTCCCGACCACCCGGCGTGGAAAAATGGTAATTTCTTCGACAATGACGCGGTCTGGCATCTGAGCGACCATAAGTGCGGCGGCGGCAATGTCTTCGGGCAAAAGAGCGGCGGCGCGTTTTTCATCTGAGACGGGATTGGGGCGGTGGTCTAAGATAGGTGTATCGACTTCGCCGGGATAAATACAGCAGGCGCGAATGCCATCTTCTCGAAACTCGACATTGATCGATTGATTCAGCGCGGCCATGCCAAATTTGGACGCGCTATAAGCCACACCACTGATCATACCCGCTCGTTTGCCAGCCATAGATGAGATATTGATAACCAGACCGTCATTTTGCACTTTCATTTGCGGCAAAACAGCGCGAAACGCATTAAAAGCACCCGTGAGATTGATCTCCATAACGCGGTCCCAGTCTTCATCCGCAATATCAGCCAAGTGGCGCTTTTTGGTATTGATGCCCGCGTTGTTCACCAAAATATCAATGCACCCAAAAGCCGCGACCGTCTGTTCGGCAAGCACTTGAACCGCCTGGCGGTCGGCAACATCGGTAGCACAAATCTCGATATTGTCAGTGTCGCATTGCCGCGCTATCTCTTCCAAAGGTTCTATGCGCCGACCCACGAGCGCGAGATTATAGCCCGCTTCGGCAAATGCAATGGCAATGCTCGCACCAATACCAGTGCCTGCGCCAGTAATAATAGCTGTTTTGGACATAATACTCCTCATATAAGATACACTCTATCGCGATTTTCCCATAAAAAATACAAAAAAAATCTCAGATACTTCGGGCAAGTTTACGTATATTATGCGCGATTAATGAAAATAAAACAAGGAGTAAAAGTTATGATTGAAATGGACGACGCCATTCGCATTGTACTCGAAAACACCCAGGCAATTGACAAAATCCGCGTTGGTCTGGACGATGTGCTCGGGCGCGTTTTATCCGAAGACGTGCATTCGGATATCGACATGCCGCCCTTTGACAAAGCCCTCATGGATGGTTATGCCCTTCAGGGAGCAGATATCGCATCCGCATCCCAAAATACACCGGTCATACTCGATGTGATCGAAGAAATTCCAGCGGGCACCGTGCCGCAAAAGCGCGTGAAATGCGGGCAAGCATCTCAAATTATGACAGGCGCACCCGTGCCCGATGGCGCAGATACGGTGATTATGGTAGAGGATACAGAACCACATACAGACGCCAAAAAGGTGCGAGTACTCGACACCACGGAAACAGGCAGAAATATCGCCCGCCTCGGTGAAGATGTGCGCGTCAATCAAGTGGTATTACACGCCAACACGGTCATACGCCCCCCCGAAGTTGGCATTCTCGCCGCTGTGGGACATATCCATGTCGAGGTCTATCGCCAGCCTGTGGTCGGCATTGTAGCAACCGGCAGCGAAGTGGTTGAACCACAACACAAACCCAAACCCGGGCAAATTCGAAACAGCAATGGATACTCAATGATGGCTCAAGTCTTGCGCTCAGGGGCGCAGGCGCGTTATCTCGGCATTGTAGAAGACGACATCCATGCATTGATACAAACCATTGGCGAAGGTCTGGAGACCTGTGATATAGTCGCCCTTTCGGGCGGTGTCTCCGCTGGCGATTACGATCTGGTACAAGACGGCATGCGGGATCTGGGTGTCGAAGTATTATTTGACCGCATCCGCATGAAACCCGGCAAACCCCTGACATTTGGCGTAAAAGGCTCCCGACAGGTCTTTGGATTGCCCGGCAATCCGGTATCCTCTGTGGTCGGTCTGGAATTGCTCATGCGCCCTGCAATCAGGAAAATGCAGTGCATAACAGAATTGCACCTCCCCACCGTCCGCACGGTGCTCAGTGCAGATTTTCGACAAACGCCCGGGCGAAAGCAATTTGTACCCGCGCACAGTGTTCAAGACAAAAACGGCGCGTGGCAAAGCACATGGGTCGGACACCACGGCTCGGCTGATCTATTCTCAATGGCCCGCGCAAACAGCTTATTCGTAGTCAATGCCGAAGATGCCCATGTGCGTGCAGGCACAGAATTGGATCTCATTTTGCTAAACAGTTGGTAAAAGGCGCGTGCAGACAATGGCAAAATTGACACATATTGACGAACAGGGATCCGTGAAGATGGTGGATGTCACAGACAAAGATGTGACAGACCGCGAGGCAACAGCATCGGGCAAAATTGAAATGCAGCCCGAAACCCTGCAACTCGTCACCGGAGGAAATATGCCCAAGGGCAATGTACTGGAAACAGCGCGCATTGCGGGCATCATGGCAGCCAAACGTACGCCTGACCTCATCCCAATGTGTCACCCACTGTGCATTACGGGCGTTGAACTCAATTTTGAGATAGATAAAATGGGCATTATAGCGCGTGCGACAGTGCGAGTACCCGACCGCACAGGTGTCGAAATGGAAGCGCTCACCGCGGTGAGTGTCGCTCTGTTGACCATTTACGACATGTGCAAAGCAGTAGATCGCGGCATGGTCATCAGAGAAATCTGTCTCTTACAAAAAAGCGGTGGACGCAGCGGAACTTATGTTCGCAAGACTTGACATCGCACACAGGCTTCTTTACATTTTCAATCGCGCAAAAAAACGCGCCTATAGCTCAACTGGCAGAGCAACTGACTCTTAATCAGTAGGTTCGGGGTTCGATTCCCTGTGGGCGCACCATAATCTAACAGGCACTTATGTACATTAAGTGCCTGTTTTCTTGATAATATCCAAATTCTGACTAGCATTCGGGGACATCCAGGTTCGCCCTTCAACGCTACTGAGGAATTGACATGCCCGGACAATTATTCACTCATTACTTCCTAACCGACGGCATAAAAGCTACAGACGAGTGGAAAACCTCGGTCTCCCAGCCAGATACATTCGACAAGTTCAGTACCGATATTTCGGACCTATTCGAGAAATTTGCTCGCTTCAAAGATCCCAATGAAGCCGTCACCGAACAGGATCTAATCTGTCTTGTTCTGAAGTTGCTCGGATGGATGGACTATCTGCCACAGCAAGGCACAGCCCGCAATGAGGACATTCCCGACTATCTACTTTTCACTGATGCTGACTCCAAGCAACGTGCTGCTGAACGCAAAGCCGGGGAACGCTTTCAGTATGCTACAGTAGTCGAAGAGAGCAAGCGGTTAGGTCTTTCTCTGGATTCCCGTGACAAGACCGACAAAGTCCAGCCTAATTCGCCACACGGCCAAATCCTCAGATACCTCGCAACGGCCGATATCGAGTCAGAGAGCCAAATTAGGTGGGGCATCCTCACCAACGGCAGAGTCTGGCGACTCTACGACTACCGTGCCCGCCCCCGAGTCAGCGGCTACTACGAGGCTGACCTGGCTGCACTTATCGAATCCGGCAATGAAGACGAACTCCGCATTTTTTATCTGCTTTTTCGCCGCGATGCCCTCACACGTCAGTCTGGTGCAACGACTACCTTCCTCGAAGCGGCACTTGCAGAAGGACGGCAATACGAAGAACAAGTCGCCAAAGATCTTTCGAGCATTGTCTTCAAACTTGTATTCCCCGATCTCGTCTCGGCACTTGCGGACGCCACAAAGGAACCCCTCTCACAAATCCGAGAATCCGCCCTGATCTTCCTCTACAGACTGCTCTTCGTGCTCTACGCCGAAGACAGGGGCCTTCTGCCCGTCAACGACTCGCGTTACGACGACTATGGCTTGCGAAAAGTGCGGGACGATATCGCACGCAGGACAGAACAGAAAGACACTTTCTCCACCAGAGTCTCCAACTACTACGATCGCCTCGTCAATCTTTTTAGAATTATTGACGAAGGGGATCCGTCCATTGGCCTACCGCCCTACAACGGGGGACTATTCGCGTCTAAAGCCGCTCCAATGTTGGAGGAAGTGCGCCTGCCCGATGCGAAAGTCGCCCCTATCATTTACAATCTAAGTCACGCCCAAGTTCCGCATGGAACGCATCGATTTGTCAACTACCGCGATATGTCCGCGCAGCAACTCGGCTCCATCTACGAACGCCTGCTTGAGCACGAGCCTGTGCGCGAAGATGGCGAGATCAGCATCCGTCTCAACCCTTACGCCCGCAAGGACAGCGGCAGTTTCTATACCTTGCAAGAACTCGTCGATCTAATCGTTGATCGCACTCTGAAACCGCTGGCAGAAGAGCGACTCAAAGCCTTCGAAGACAAAGCCGTCTCGCTCAAGAGCATCCGCCGCCCCAAGGCAGAACGAGAAGCCGAATTGCAAAAACTCGACCCGGCAGAAGCAGTTCTGAATCTGAAGGTACTTGACCCGGCAATGGGAAGCGGACACTTCCTGGTCACCGCTGTAGATTTCTTATCTGACTACATCGCCGAGTTAATCGAGTACGTCCCTACGGTCCCAGACTGGCTCAATGGTAACTACGTGTCACCGCTCGTAAAACGTGTGGAGACGATTCGCAGTGAGATCATTCAAAGAGCCAAAGAATCGGACTGGATCCTGGACGAGACCCTGCTTACCGATCAGGCTATCATTCGTCGCATGGTACTCAAACGCTGCATATACGGGGTCGATAAAAACCCTCTAACCGTGGAACTTGCCAAGGTGTCGCTGTGGCTTCACAGCTTTACCGTGGGCGCACCGCTATCCTTCCTTGACCACCACCTGCGCTGTGGGGACTCGCTGCTTGGGTTGCGAGTTTCAGAGGCACTTCAGGACTTGCGCGAGTTGGGCGGAGGGCTTTTTGCCGGTTCCACCGTCGCGGGTGCAGAGAAGGCCACGGAAAGCATGCAACTCATTGAAGAAAAATCAGATGCTGACATAGCCGAAGTGCAAGAATCGGCTCTGCTATTCCATGGGGTGGAGGACACAACCGCAGACCTCCGCGGTCTTCTCGACTTCCTCTGCGGCTATCGCTACCTGACGGCGGGGATGAAGAAGAGAGCACTTGCCACATTTGAAGGGCCACTGGTCACAACGCTCGGGCGGCATATAGAGGTCGCGTACAAGCTTCTGGCCCGGGGGCCAGATCACATGAGCGACGCGCTGCCTAGTTCCGATACTACCACATGGTCGCAATTTGCCAAACTGTGGCACGAGGCCAGAGCTATTGCCGACCGGGAAGGCTTCCTGCACTGGGAGGTGGCTTTCCCAGGGGTCTGGCATCATTGGACAAATACCTGCCCGCAAGGAGGCTTTGATGCGATCATTGGCAACCCGCCGTGGGACCACATTGAGCAGCCGGAGGTAGAATGGTTCGCAACCCGTGATGAAGAGATATCCCATGCGGCGACTGGAGCAAAGCGAAAGGCATTGATTAAACAGAAAAAAGAGGCAGACGACAAACTCGCCTTAGAGTATGAAATGATGAAGAAACGCGCAGCAGAGATGCGCATGTTCGTACGTTTATCTGACAAATATCCACTTCTGAGCGGAGGCCGAATAAATCTTTACTCGCTATTCGTCGAGCGTGCAATGAACCTGATTAAGCCGGATGGCTTTGTCGGCCTGTTCACGCCATCGGGCATCTACGCCGACAAAACCGCGGTCCCCTTCTTCAAGTCCGTTTCCACAAGCGGACGAGTAAGCAGTCTGTTCGATTTTGAAAACAAGAAAATTTTCTTTAAGGATATCCACGCTTCGTTCAAATTCTGTGCCCTCATCTTTGGTGGCGAGGAGCGAAAGTTCGGCCAGACCGAATGCGCCTTCTTCCTTCACGACACAAAAACCATCAATGATCCGGACCGCTGTTTTCCATTGACGCCGGATGACTTCGCTCGCGTAAATCCCAACACAGGCACTGCACCCATTTTTCGCACCCGACGCGACGTCGACATCACCCGCCGCATCTATGAACAACATCCGGTACTGGTGGATTACTCAGGAGGTGAAGAATGCAAGGCATGGCCGGTGCGATTTATGCAGGGATTATTTAACATGACATCCGACTCTCACCTCTTTCACACTGCTGATCAGTTAGATGAGGAGGGTTTCTACCCCGTTGAAGGTAACTGCTATAAACGGGGCAAAGAGCTATATTTGCCGTTGTATGAGGGCAAAATGGTACAGGCATTCGACCATCGCGCTGCCAGCGTCGTAGTCAACCCGAAGAACCTGAACCGGCCCGCTCAGCCACGAGAAACTACCAGAGAAGAACACAACAACCCAGATTGGTTACCTAATCCCCAGTTTTGGGTTAGCGTGGACGCAGCCGAATGGCCTGAAGGCTTGGGGTGGGCTGTGGCCTTCAAGGACGTAACTGCACCGACGAATGTTCGCACCATGATCGCATCTGTGGTACCGCGGTCAGGTTTCGGTAATACATTGCCTCTCCTGATGCCTGATGCAGTTGAGATAGCTACTTATAGAGAAAACGCTTGGCTCTTGGCTGCATGCCTCAATTCTTTTGCACTCGATTTTGTAGGCCGGCAGAAGGTACAAGGACAACACCTAAATTGGTTCATCGTCGAGCAACTTCCCGTCATCGCACCCGCCGATTACAATCGCCAGTTCGGAAACAAGACCGCCCGCGACCTCGTCCGCGATCATGTGCTCCGCCTCACGTACACCGCGCACGACATGTCACCCTTCGCCCGTGACCTCGGCTACGACGGCCCTCCCTTTATCTGGGACGAAGAGGAACGCCGCCACCTGCGCGCCCGTCTCGACGCCCTCTACTTCCACCTCTACGGCCTGTCGCGGGAAGATGCCGAGTACGTCCTGAGCACATTCCCCATAGTCCAGCAGAAAGACAAGGCTACATTCGGCCGCTATCGCACGCGCGACCTGATCTTGGCTTACATGAACGCCTTGGCAGCGGGGGATACAGAGTCAATGGTGAAAGTATAGGGAGCCAGATACAGCATGATGGATATTAAAGGAAATAACCACTATGAGAGAACTGACGACGTTGCTGCATGAAATCGTGCAGCAGACATCCTTTGAAGTTGGACAGACTCTAATTGCGGGTGGAACTACGCTGATAACCTTCGACGGGAAACTGGACAAACTTTCACCGGCGCAGTTGCGTGACACACTCGAAAGAGCCTGTTGGGATTCCGACGAACGACTCAAAGCAGAATCTGCCCGCCCAGTGAGTCCCGATCATCTGGTGACAGAACTGATCGGGAAACTCCGTGAACTACTGACCAATTATATTACGGTAGAAACCGACCGCATCCGACACCTGTTTCCTGTGTTCGAGCCCTCAGTGGATTATTGTTCTATAAAGTTGGAAAATAATGGATTTAAAAAATACGAGTACGTGTCCACTATATCCGACTTAGCAAAGGGGTTAATAAGGGGGGCAACCATTTTGGGACCTGATCGCGCAGCCAAGTTACTCTACGATTGGATTGATGAAAAACCGCTTATGTACCTTACCTCAGCGTTACTCGTCGGCGTAACTGTCGAACAAGAACTCGATTTGTGTAATGGCGTCCGCGTGACACCTCTACCCATATCGTCGGACGCCTTACCAGTTTCTTTGCCCAGAGATACCTCAACATCAGTTAGAGATTATTTGGAAAGAGTTGTGTTATCAGTCGATACAACAGTGTGCCCCGTATTCTCCCAATTTCAGGACAGTCAACCAACGGACAAAGGTCCTCATGTCCTATCAGATCCGGGGGTCGCATCGTTAGACACTCTCTGTGAAGCATTATCACTCATATGTGATAGCTACGTTCACTCCAAACTGTACTGGAACGATTACGAAGAAGTGAACGCATTTTCAGGTAAATATCAGAACAACAGTTGGCGACCAAGACCCTTCTTTAATGACAGACAGAGAATAGGATGGCGCATCTATCATTCCACGGGCGTGACAATGCTAACGTACAGAGATGTGGTACCAAGCCTGTCTCTGGAAGACCTAAAGAAAGCATGGAAGATACACGGCGTGCTTGATAGCCGTAAGAGATGTGACCGCAGATTTAGAACTGCTGTCAGTCGGTGGATAAGAGCAACGCGTCCCGACTTGGAAGTAACCGACCAATTTATTGATCTTCGAATCGCTCTGGAAGCTTTATATCTTGATCGTAACACAGGAGGACACACATTCCGGCTCGCGCTCACAGGGGCATGGCACTTGGGAAGTGACTGGTCCGAACGCAAAAAGATACAACGGGTATTGACACAGTTCTATAGAGCCGCCTCAAACGTCGTCCACGGAGAAGCAATCAATAAGAAGAAGGGAGACCTCAAGTGGCTTGAACAGGCGAGAGATGTATGCCGTCGCGGCATCCTGAAAATCATTGAGGAGGAAAAGCAACCGGACTGGAATGAACTACTTCTGGGACAGGGGATTGAATAGACGCGCTCTACTTCCATCGCTACAGCCTGTCGCGGGAAGACGCCGGTACGTTTTGAGCACATTTCCCATAATCCAGCGGGAAGATGAGACAACATTCAGAAAATACCGCACACGCGACCTGATCTTGGCTTACATGAACGCGCTCGCGGTTGGAGATACGGAGACGATGGTGGAGATGTAGGCGAGGTAGAACGCCATCAAACAGGTTTGCAGATAACTTGCAATTTGTAATGAATTATGTATATTTTCGTCTAATTAGGAGGAAATGTCATGAGTGAAAGAACTAAAACAGAAAACGTCTCAGATGATTACCTGAAGACATTAGAAAAGGTCAAAAAGCAATACCAGCAATACGTAGAAGTCAGCGAGCTTTATAAGTTGCCGATGCAGAAGGAGGAGCCATTGCAATATCAACCTCCCAGCATGGAACATCCTCTGACGACAAATACAATTCGCACCCAGTAAAACAGGAGTATCCATGCCTTCTTGGAGTGAACTTTTAGAGGCGTTCAATGTAGAGGCATCCAAAACGCCCGACCCTAACTGGCTTGATAAACAACTGAAAGAGTATTTGGATGCTATCTCAAATTGCCGTAACGATGCTACCGTTATCTTCTACGCATCGGCTTTTCTGCAAAAAGCCAATGATGATGTGTCCATTACAAGAGAGGATATAAACGGTTTCATGAACGCACTCTCCGGCACTCCGACGAATAAGGGTCTCGTACTGATACTTCATACCCCTGGCGGAGATCCGAACGCTGTTGAGAGTATAGTTGAGTATTTACACGCTAAGTTTGGTAGAATAGATGTGATCGTGCCATACTTGGCAATGTCTGGCGGTGCGATGATAAGCCTTGCAAGCGATCTATTGATCCTCGGTAAGCAGAGTCAGCTTGGGCCGATTGATCCTCAGTTCATCATTAGCAATAAAGTCCACTCAGCCAGAGCAATTCAGGAAGGATTTAACAAGGCGAGAGAGGATATTGAAAATGACATAAAATTAGCACATCTTTGGGCACCTATTTTACAGAATATGGGACCTTCGCTTGTTTTGGAAGCCGACAAAGCTTTGACATACAGCAAAGAATTAGTGGTAAACTGGCTTAATAATAGAATGCTCAAAGACATAGAAGATGAAAAAGAAAGAAGGAAGAAAACCAATGCCATTGCGGCATACTTCAATGCGGAAGATACACCTGACCACGGTCAAATTCATGCTCATGGTCAAAGGATTGGTGTGGACAAGCTTAAGGAACTCGGCCTAAAACTGGAATTCCTTGAGAAAGACCAAGATTTACAAAATTATGTTCTAACTGCATACCATTTAATGACCTTGATTTTTGAACGTACACCTTCCTTAAAATTCATTGCCAGCGATACAGGAAAAATGTGGGTTAAACAACAACAGCAGATCCTTATTCCGACCTCTCCACCCATTCCTCAACAACCGTCTCCCAACAATCCATAAACTCGCATACCAGAACTTCTTCCCACGGTAAAAGTCAATTTGCTCATAGTTCAATTACTTACTTCACCTTTTGGTAAATGAATGCAGTTCTGCAAACATATATGGAAGCTCAAAAAACGCTATGAGAAGATAGGTATTAAAAAAGGTCATCGATTTCGCATTTTCGGTGGCCTTTTTTTGTTGAGTATGGCATAATGCGACCATTCCCCATTTACATTCTGCTGTTTCTTTTCCTTTTCAGTTGTGGGAATAACAGCACGGGGCCAGAACAGTCACTGGCGGCAGACCGCGATGTATTGGTAGCCCTGTACAATGCGACCAATGGGACAAACTGGACGAACAAGACAAATTGGCTGACCGACAACGACCTTTCGACCTGGCATGGTGTCACAATTTCTAACGGACAGATCATATACCTGGACCTTGCCAACAATAACCTGACGGGCGAGCTTCCAGGGGCATTGGGCAACCTGTCCGACCTCAAAACACTAAATCTTTCCGACAATCAGCTGCATGGCCCGATCCCATCCGAATTGGGCGATCTGACCAACCTCACTGACCTGTATCTTTCCAGAAATGCGTTGAGTGGATCAGTCCCCTCTAAATTGAGCAACCTGTCCAACCTCACGGGACTGCATCTCGACCAGAATATCTTGACAGGCCCACTCCCGCAAAGCCTGACGAATCTGACAAATCTAAAGGAATTCATCTTTCAAGACACGGAGCTATGCGCGCCGCTCAATGCTACTTTTCAGACATGGCTTCAGGGCATTCCCTTTTTTTTAGGCGATAGCTGTCAGTAGATCAACCTTTGGACGGCCAGTCACGACGCTTTCGCCCTCAATTACAGCAGGCAACTGCAACCATTGGGAGATGACAAAATCAAATGTCAACATCACCCGAACAATGGAACGTACCCACGCCTTTGGACACTGTGAAGGTTCACATGGCGGACGGCGCACCCATCACGCTGCGCAGGCACGGCAACCCATCTGGTCCTCGGATTGTTTTCAGCCACGGCAACGCCCTCGCTGCTGATCTGTACTATCCATTCTGGTCACTGCTAACCGATCGCTTTGACATCATTCTCTATGATTTCCGCAGCCATGGCTGGAATCCAGTCTGGGACCGCCTAACGCATAATATCCCCACATTCGTCAGCGACAGCCAAAGCATCGTACAAGAGATCCACACCAACTTTGGATCAAAACCACTTATTGGCATATTTCATTCCATGTCGGCGTTGGTCGCGTTGCTGCATCAACTGCGGGATAAAAACGGCTTTGCGGGCCTGGTGCTGCTCGACATGCCCATTTGTCCCTCCGGCAACACGCCCGAAGACAATGTAGAAATTGGATACACAATGGGAGAACGCGCACGCCAGCGCACGGTCAAATTCAATAGTTTGGAGGACTTTAACGAATCCCTCAGGCGTTCGCGTACGTTCCAGCGTCTCCAATCGGGTGTGATCGAGCTGTTCAGTCAGACTACGCTGCGCCCCGACAGCGACGGAGGATATGAATTGCGTTGTCCGCGAGGGCACGAAGCGCAAGTCTGCGACTACTACTTTGGCTGGACAATGCAAGCGTACGAAAATATGGAACGCCAGGGCCTTTCCTGTCCCGCAAAAGCAATCGGCGCCGACCCCACCGTCCCATTCTCATTTCTGCCCGGCATGCACTTCGCTGCGCTTACCATACTGGACTATGACTTTATTCCCGAATCAACCCATCTCCTGCCACTCGAATTTCCGGAAAAATGCGTAGAAATGACTATCGAGTTTCTGGAACAACATGGCCTCATTTGATATTCAACAATGGGCAGCGGCGACATCCACTTTCGGATCGCGGTAAATATCTTCGAGGAAAAGAATGAGACCTGTAACGCCTCAACCCCATACTCCCATCCTGCCTTATTACAAAACCCAGGAAATCCTCATACGAGCCGCAGAACAAAAGACACTGCCCTATGTGAAGGCGCCTCACATATTGTTTCTGGACAAGCATAATATCCTGATCGCCTACAAACGCGGCACTCGGCACAACACAGAACCCGCGGCTGACTGGGAGATGTTTCGCTACAATCCCACCACAGAGACAATTTCGGATCGAAAAATTGTCGCGCATCTGGATGGTTTCACGATCCAGAACGGAGAATTTGCCCGATTCGCCAATGGCGATATTGGCCTGTACGTAGATCCGCATTTCCCAAACTCCAAAGACAAATTCGGGCTACTCGCATATCGGTCTTCGGATAATGGTATGCACTTTGAAGGTGGCGAAAAACTCGATCCCATCAACGGCACAGAATATGTCTATGGGTTTGAATCTCTGACAGAGGGCGAAACAACCTGGATGCTCTTGACGCCCTACCGGCATTATCAAAATAACAGTCCCAATGTCGATGTGATTCGATCCGATGACAATGGAAAAAGTTGGCAGTTTGTAGCAAACCTCACAAAAGCCTTTGGCAACGCACCCATCAATGAAACATCCATCCTGCGATATGAAGACGGATACATCTTCAACACGCGAGGCCTGGACGGCATCCAGCGAATGCATCTCACCGATGGATCGTTCCGATTAATCAGAGAAGTGAACCTGACACAGACCTACAAATTCATACGCGCCCAGATAGGCAGACCGCGACTTTTCAAGCGAGATGGCAACTACTACTTCATCGGTAGAAACTACATGGATACAATACGCGGCATGAAATTGTGTCTATTCAAGTTCGATCCCGAATCACTCGAAATCCTCACCTATGCCATATTGGACAATTACGAAGGCGCAGTCGTACCCGACGGGTATTATGCGATGCCTTATTTCACAACGCGCGTCCAAAAAGTGTATTTCAATATCATAACCTATAAATCCCTCCACCACCGCGAATCGCCCCCAGATCTCATCCGCCTGGAATTCAAATGGGATGAATTGCGTTGAAGCAGTAAATGCCCAAAACCGCTTTATTTCTTGACAGAAAACAGGTCAAAGATATATTCATTACTTAGTAAATCAAGAATATCATAATAACAGGAGGTTTATCCGAATGTCCGATACACACCTGATTGCACCCCACGGTGGTCTATCCGAACCGGTCAATCGCATGGTAGCAGATGTTGAAACATTTTTATCCAGTGCAAACGGACTGACGCGCGTCCCGGTCAGCGATGCAGATCTATCCTCGGTCTATCGTTTTGGCGACGGCGGATTGAGTCCGCTTACAGGACCGATGGATGCACAAACATATCATCGGGTACTCGACGAAGCCGTCATCGAAGTGAATGGCAAGCGCTATGCCTGGACGATCCCAATATCATTGCCCGTGAGTCCCGACCTTGCCAAAACCCTTTCGATTGAACAAAAAGTCGCATTGGAAAACACATCTGGCGAAATAGTGGCGGTGTTGGACATCAGTGACATTTTTGAATGGGATAAAACCAAATATCTCAAACGCGTATATTTAACGGACCGCACAGATCATCCAGGTGCCGATATGGTCCTGAATGGCGATGGCGACAAAACCCATCTCCTGGGCGGTGAAATTCAAGCCCTCTCCCAGCCCAAAAACCCACATTTTGGACAATACGTCCTCAGCCCGCGAGAAGTCAGGCCCCTCCTCGCACAAAAAGGCTGGAACCGCGTTGTGGCATTTCAAACGCGCAATGCCCTGCATCGCGCACACGAATACGCACTGGTATATGGTTTGGAAACCCTCCTGCGCCAGGGACACAACGCAGGCGCGTGCTTAAATCCCCTAATGGGCGAAACCAAATCAGACGATGTGCGCGCAGAGATTCGCATGCAAACTTACGAAGCACTCATCGCATCTCGAGGACTGGGAGAAGGAGATAGCGACGCGAAACTATGGCAAAAACGCGGGGAATCTGTACCGGACAGAGTAATTTTGCTCGGGCTGGATATCAAAATGTTTTACGCCGGTCCCAAAGAAGCCGTCATGCACGCCATTTATCGCCAGAACTTTGGATTTACCGACATCATTATCGGCCGCAAACACGCCGATGCCCCCTATCACGACGGCAGCGCGATCTGGGGAGACTTTGATGCACAGGAAATTTTTGAAAATCTGAATGGCGAACTCCAAATTCAGCCCGTGAACGTGGGATTTGCCGCCTATTACGAATCCATCGGGCGCGTGGATTTGATGGAAAACCACCCCGATGAACAACCGGTCTTTATCTCTGGCTCTCAAGTGCGCGAAACACTGAGCAATGGATCTCAAGTCGATCCCCGAATCATGCGCCCGAGCACATCGGAGATATTGAGCAAAGCCATGTCAGCAGCCACATAAAAAAGACGAGCCAAAACACCATGACTGATCGCCCCAACATCCTCGTAATAATGACCGACCAACAGCGCGCCACAGCCAGCCACCTCTACGGCAACACCTTTTGCCAAACCCCGTCGATGGAACGCCTATCAGCCAGCGGGGTCCTCTTTGAAAACGCCATCACCCCGCACCCACTCTGCGTGCCGGCACGCATCTCATTTTGGACCTCGCAGTTTCCCCACTCGCACGGGGGCAGGCGCAACCAGACCTTGATGCCAGCCGGTGCCGAACACGCCTGGCAACTCTGGAAAGCGGCGGGCTACGCCACGGGCCTGATCGGCAAAAACCACTGCTTCCAGCGGGAGGAGGATTTGGCACTCTTCGATGTGTGGAACGCCTTCACCCACGGCGGGCGCGGCGAGGGGACGCGAGGCATGGATTGGTTCCGGCCGGAAGAAGGTCGCCGCAAGGTCGCCGCCGAGCATCGCCAGCTCGCCCACCAGAATCCCCGCTTCAGCTACGGCACCTCCGAACTGCCGTTAGAGGACCACTCCACCGGCCTGATCGCCGGACAGGCGACGCGCTTTATCGAAAAGCACCGAGACCAGCCCTTTGCCCTGTGGGTTTCCTTTCCCGACCCACACGAGCCGTGGCTGTGCCCGGCCGAATACGCGGCCTTGTTTCCGCCCGCGAACATTGACCTTCCCCCCTGGCGCGACGACGAATTCGACGACGAGCGCGCCCCCGAACGCAACCGAGCACTCTACCAAATGCTGGGGGTACGCCGCGACCCGCCCGAAGACCTCTACGGCGTCATGGCCTCGTATTTTGGTATGGTGCGCTTTATCGACGACGCGCTCGGCCAAATACTCGACAAACTCGACGCATTGGGGCTGCGAGAACAGACGATTGTGGTCTTTTGTTCGGACCACGGCGACTTTATGGGGGAACACGCCATGCAGTGCAAGGGCGGAGTCTTCTACGACAGCCTGACGCGGGTGCCGCTAATCGTCTCTTGGCCCGGGCAGGTCACGGCCGGGGTGCGCGATCAGAGCATGGCCAATCTGATTGATGTCGTGCCCACGCTGTTGCACTTGCAAGGGCTGGCGCAGCCGCATTCCATGCACGGAATACCGCTGCCCACTGTGACCGCAGCCGCCCCCCGGGACGCGACTTTTTCCGAATACGGAAGCGGAGGGCCGCTCTTTACCATGTCCGACTTGCAAAAACTGCCTGAACCCTGGGGCCGCAAGACCCTGATTGACACCTTGCAGTGGCGCGAGGCAGCCGGTCGGTGCAAGATGGTCCGCACCCGCCAGTGGAAGTACGTCCACGACCCCATGGGAGATCGCGACGAACTCTACGACCTCGTCGCCGACCCAGGCGAGTTGGTCAATGTGATCGACGAAGATCAACATCGCGACGCCCTCGCCGCCATGCGCCTGCGGTTAGCCGACTGGAGTATCAGCACCGAAGATGCCCGGCCAGTGCCTCTACCTGACCCCGGCCACTACGAACTGGCCTAAGAAGCCGTCCGTTGCAACCGCGCGGCAAAAACACCGTCATTGCCAGTTTGGTGGGGCAGCAATTGCAGATAGGGATGGGTAATCTGAAAGCCCGGATGATCGCTTAAAAAGGCTTCGACAACACGCTCATTTTCTTCCGGTTCGAGGGTGCAAGTGCTATAAACGAGAACGCCACCCGGGCACACGTACTCGGCAGCGCGTTCGATTAGAGCGCGCTGCAAGCGCGCAAGACCGTGAATATCACATTCCCGCCAGCGCAGGTCGGGATGGTGGTTCAGAATACCCAGTGAGGAACAGGGCACATCGACCAGAACCCGATCAAATAAGCGACTGACAGCCAAATAACGCGCATCGGCAGCGAGTGGGCAAACACATGTAACCCCGAGCCGGTGCGTGTTTTTTTTAAGAATTTCGAGACGGCGCGGGTAGAGATCTGTCGCGAGAATAAAACCTCGATTTTTCATGCGCTCGGCCATAGCAGTGGCTTTGCCACCGGGCGCACTGCACAAGTCGAGAACAGCCTCGCCGGGTTGGGGATCGAGCAGAGGAACAACCATCGCAGCCCCCGCGCCTTGAACGCTAAAGAGACCATCGCAATAAGCCCTGCTCTGAAAAAGGCCGCCCACATGGGATACGGCGAGAAGATCAGACGCTACAAATTCGGCCTCAATCCCTTCGACTGCGAGTTGCTCGCGCAGGGCATCAGACGTCGTTCGCAACGCATTGGGGCGAATGGTCAGAGCGGGTTGGACATTGTCAAACTCACACAGGGTGCGTGTTTCATCCACGCCGTAGCGTTTGATCCATCGCGCGACAAGCCACCGGGGATGTGAAGTAGTAATGGCGAGATATTTGACGGGATCACTATCAAAATCGGGAAAGACAACGGGCTTGCGGTTTTCGGACACACCGCGCAACACCGCATTGACCAGTTTGGCAACCGGCTCCCCGAGAATGTGACGGGCGAGAATAACAGCTTCAGAAACAACCGCATAAGGCGGCACGCGGTCGAGATATTGGAGTTGATAAACACCAAGGCGCAGGATATTGCGAAGTTTGGCGTGCTGTCTGGACAGGGGTTTTTTGAGATAGGGCGTCAAAATATAGTCAAGACGCGACCGATAGGTCAGCGTACCCCGCACGAGATGTTGAAACAAATCGCCATCGGGGTCGCGGATATGTTCGCGCTGCGCGTCGAGCAAGCGGTCGAGATATGCTCCCCGCTCAACGCGGCAGAGAATATCCAGCGCAATATGGCGCGGCTTTTTTGACGCGGCAGACATTATTTTACCTCTGTGTGCCACTTATTCTACTTTCCACTAAACGCCACATTGTCAAAAACCAAAGTGGGCGTTTGCAGGCTGGAATAGACATTGGGATCATTGCCCACGGCGACGAGATTTTGCAACAGATCGAGAAAATTACCGGCAATATTCATTTCCGATACCGCACCCATTTTTCGCCCGTTGGCAATGCGAAAGCCGCGAAAACCATAAGAAAAATCCCCAGTCGTCGTATCGGCATTGCCACCGAGCCACGACGTGACGTGAAAGCCGTCTTTAATCTCTGCAATCAGACCATTGAGATCTTTATCGCCAGGCGCAAAAACGAGATTGGACGATGTTCCAGTTGTAGGCTCCCAACCGAGTTTTCGCCCGTAATACGTATCGACGTAATACATTTGCAAAACGCCCTGATTGACGACGCACCTGCGCTTTGCCGAAATCCCCTCGCCATCGTAATGTCGAGATGCGAGGCCGCGCACCATCAGGGGATCATCTGTCACCGTCAGGAGCGAACTGGCAATTTGCGCGTCTTTTTTATCAGCGAGAAAAGACCGGTTCTGCTGAATGCTATGCGCCTGCAACGCACCCCATATCGCGCCAATCAAACGCCCGCCCGCTTCGGGATCAACCACCATAGTCGCTCGCCCGCTCGGTGCTTTTTCACTGCCCAACCGGGCAATCGCGCGGGCGAGGCCCTCGCGCGCAACCGTCTCCGGATCGAGCAAATCCGACAAATGATGCGCCCGCACATAGCGATGATCTTCGGGACGCCCATGCGCGCCCTCTTTGAGCGTCACACTCGTGCCATAGCCTATCGAAGTCCCGCTCTGTATCCCCGAAAATCCATTTGAACTCACCCGAGCCGAAGTATTCCAACCATAGTAAACATCGGCGGTAGCACTCACCACACGGTCATCTGTATGGGTGACAGCATCCATTTTTTTTAGCCAATCGATACACGCTTCGCGAGGCAGATCGAGCACCATAGCATCGTCGGATTGGAGATCGGTATCCGGACGATTTGCATACAGCGCAGCATCGGGAATAACGCGATGCGGATCTTCGGCCAGATACTGCGTCAGCGCAACCGCATCTTCGATAAACCGGGCAACCGACGCCGCGCGCAAATCCGAGGTTTGGTGTGTTGAATACCGCCCATTGACATACAATTGAATACTCAAGCCGCGGGTAGCACTTTGTTGAACCTGCTCAATATTTCCATCGCGATACGTGTATTCCGTGCTATTTTCATCCCGCACCCGCGCTATCGCATTATTTGCCCCTGCCCTTCGCGCCTGCTCAACCGCCTGCTCAGCCTGTTGGAGAAGTTCTCGTTCCATTTTATTCCGTTTCTATATTTATAGTCCTATCTCAATTCACCCCACCCACAGTCATACTCTTTTCCACCAGCATCGTCGGAACGCCCATCGAAACGGGCACGCCCTGTCCGTTTTTTCCACACGTCCAGCTACCATCATCCAACACGGCATCGCCTGCTGCCATAACGACATTTTTCAACGCCTCGGGACCATTGCCAATAATATTGACATCCTTGATCGGCGCGGTGATTTTGCCACCTTCGATAAGCCATCCATTCTTGATATAAAAAGTAAAATCGCCCGCGCCAATTTGCACCTGTCCATTGGTAAACGTATCGGCAATAATACCGTAATCAACAGCGCGAATAATCTCGTCGCGGGAGTGGGGTCCGTCGAGCATATACGTAGATCGCATACGCGGCATAGGAACATGGCGGAAGCTCTCGCGGCGGCCTGATCCCGTGGGTGAAACCCCATAGTGCTTTGCCGAAATGCGGTCGTGCAAATAGCTTTTTAAAACACCGTTTTCGATAAGTGTCGTACACGCGGTAGCCTGACCCTCGTCATCTACATTGAGTGCCCCGCGATCATTTTCCTGCAAGCCATCATCGACAATCGTTACAAAATCCGGGGCGACTTTCTCGTTCATCATCGTCGCGTAAATGGACGTACCCTTGCGGTTGAAATCCGCTTCCAGACCGTGCCCAATAGCTTCGTGGAGCAAAATACCCGAAGCACCTGCCGCGAGCACCACAGGCATTTCGCCGGCAGGTGGACGCTGCGCCTCAAAGAGAGTCATCGTGCGATCAACTGCCTTATGGCAGACCTCTCTGATGTTTTCCTCAGTAAAATAGTCAATACCCTCGCGCCGAGAAACCGAAGCCCCATTGCTCTGCCGCACGCCATTCTTGTTGGCAGTCACGGAGCAATACAGCGTCGCCATAGGCCGCCGATCCGTACTGAAAACGCCATCACTGGTCACAATGAGCACGCGCTCATCCCTGTCCATCCACCCCACAGACACCTTTTCTATTGAGGGATCCATTGCGCGAGTCATAGTCTCGGCACTTTGCACCAGTGGCAGGCGTTCGGTAATATTGACCTCATCCCAGCCGCGGTCAATCGCGTAATAATTGTCAACGTCTCTACCTTGCAGATGTTGCGGCGGCACATTTTTTGTGCCCTCTGCTATCGCAGCCGCTGTCCGTGCAGCCGCATAAATCGCATCTGCCTCTAAACTTTCGGAGAAAGCATAGCCAACCTGATCCCCAATCACCGCGCGAATCCCCACGCCCTGATCAATGCCTGTACTTGCACGGGAAATAATGCCATCTTCCAAACTGAGTGAAGTGGTACGCACATGCTGAAAATACAGATCGGCAAATTCGGCACCTCTGGACATCGCTTCGGACAATGCCTGTGCAACCACGCTTTCATCAATACCGAATAGCGTTGCAAAAGGATGTGTTTCAAGAGTGTGCATGGAAATCTCCTGTGTATTAGCTATTTCAAATCGACAACAACCGGTGCGTGGTCAGATATGGTCAAGCCGCCTTTGCGGTCAACATAGGCAGACTGAACGCGTTTTGCGGCTGCCGCATTACCCAACAAATAGTCGATACGCCAGCCACGGTCCAATTCTCTGGCTCTTCCCCGGTTGGACCACCACGAATATGGTCCCTGAATATCGCCGTAGTGTTCCCGTGTAAAATCGCGCCAGCCCGATGCGATGAGATCGCCCATCCACGCGCGTTCATGGGGCAAAAAACCCGAATTCTTTTTGTTGCTCCTAGCATAAAAAATATCGCGTTCGGTATGCGCGATATTAAAATCACCGCCCATAATTGTGGGAATCTGTTTTTTGACCAGGCAGTCCGCCCAAACGCGAAAGCGATCCATCCAGCACTCCTTGATCGCCTGGCGCTCGTCGCCCGATGACCCCGAAGGCAGGTACACACTGACAAATTGAATACCTCGAGTGCTCACCCGCAAAATCCGACCTTCAAAATCGCCCTCCCCCGCGCCGCGTTCTTCCTCTCTTAAAGGCGTGCGAGACCATACCGCTGTACCCGCATAGCCCTTGCGCTCGGCCGGATGCCAGATAACATGCCATCCATCGGGATTGCGCTCGCTTTCGGGCAGTTGCTCGGGCAAGACCCGAATTTCTTGCAAAAGGATCACATCGGGGTTTAGTATTTTAATGTGATCGACAAACCCCTTGCGAAGTGCCGCCCGCAACCCGTTTACATTCCACGTTACAATACGCATCGCGCTCTTTCCGTCAAAGTCAGTTTCCAACTCAAAATAACTGATTAAAATCTCATATGCAATGTTTCAAAGAACTTTTTTTCTACTTATGTGTCTAAAGCTCACTTACGTTACGCAATAGCTGTATATACGGAAGGACGAGGCTTGATGAAGACAGACCCAATTTTCAATTCGACAAACTTTGTTGACAATCGCGTAAAAAATATATTTGTCGCACAGGCAGAAAGACCGACAACATCGAGAGAAATAAACATCGCGCAGTTAACGCCATTTCAGCGGGCATTGATCGTCACTGACGGCACCGTCACAAGGCTCATTGAAGCCTATGCACTCGCACCGGTGGAAGTCGTGCTCCTCCACCAGGCGAAACAGACACTATGCACCGAGCAGGTCTGGCTTGAACTGCCGGTAGGAACACACGTCATCGCGCGACAAGTGGTACTACAAACGCCCCCAACAGGTAACCACATGCCGAAAATTCAGGCATATGCTACATCTCTCATTGTGCCACAACACTTGCCAAAAGGCATTTTAGACGGATTGGAATCAGATCCTGCGGGATTGGGAGGAATTCTGCAAAACAGCGGATTGGAAACCCGCCGTGAATTATTGTGGTGCTGCTGTGAAACCGCACGAAATTTGCCAGAGGCCATCGCGCACCTTGAAGGAGAACCTCTTCTCTGCCGCACCTACAGGGTATTTGCCAATAAAAAGCCAATCATGCTGATCACTGAAAAATTTCCACTTAGAGAGGAAGCGCCTTAATAATCTGGCGCATGTGAGTCGATTTGTTGAGCACGTAAAAGTGAATACCCGGCACGCCCTGTTCGAGCAATTCGGTTGCCTGCGCGATGCACTGATCAATACCGATTTTCATCGCCTTGTCTTCATCATCAACAGCGCCATTGAGTTGATCCTGCAAATCCCTGGGAATCTCAGACCCGCACAAAGATGCGATGCGCTGGATCTGCCCCGCCGAAAGAATCGGCATCAGACCCGGAACAATAGGTGCTGTGACATTGGCTGCGCGCACGCGATCAACAAAGCGGAAAAAGTAATCGTTATTGTAAAAAAGCTGTGTAATAACAATATCCCCACCGGACTCGACCTTGCGCTTAAGACTTGCAATATCCGTATCGAAATCGGGCGCTTCGAGGTGTTTTTCGGGATAACCCGCAACAGCCAATCCAAATCCATCGCCTTTGGGTTCCGTACCGCGAATATGCGCCACAAGCTCATTGCCGTATGCAAATCCATCTCTTGCGGGAACAAAAGTATCTTCTCCGCGAGGGGGATCGCCGCGAAGCGCGACAATATTGCGAATGCCTTCCCCGCGAATCGCCTTCAAAATATCATCGATATCTGTTCGGGACGATCCTACACAGGTGAGATGACACGCCGCAGTCAGACCAAATTCATTCTGGATAAGCGAAGCAATCTCCAGCGTCTTGGCGCGGGTAGAGCCACCTGCACCATACGTAACCGTCATATAACTGGGATTTAGCTTGAGCAAATTGGGAACAATCCGCGCTTTGAGCGCGCGCATGCCACCCTGCGTCTGCGGCGGATAAATCTCAAAGGAAATGACTGGTTGATTGCCGGTAAAATAGTCTAAAAATCGCATAAAAAAGGTTGGGGACTGGGGGATAAGCTCCCAGTCCCTAATCGTTAATACCGGTAATGATCGGACTTATACGGACCTTCGGTGGACACGCCAATATAATCGGCCTGCTTCTGCGTGAGTTCGGTCAACTTCACACCGAGTTTTTCAAGATGAAGACGCGCAACCTCCTCGTCGAGGTGTTTGGGCAACGTATAAACGCCAATTTCGCGCTGCTGAGCCCACAGATCCATTTGCGCCAACACCTGATTGGTAAACGAATTGGACATCACAAAAGAAGGATGCCCGGTTGCACAGCCGAGATTGACCAGACGGCCTTCGGCGAGCAAAAAGATGGCACGCCCATCTGGAAACGTGTATTTATCGACCTGCGGCTTGATATTTTCGTGCACAATGCTCGGGTAATCAACCAGCTTATCAACCTGAATTTCATTGTCGAAATGCCCGATATTGCACACAATGGCTTGATCGAGCATATTTTCCATGTGCTCAATGCGGATAATATCCGTATTGCCCGTCGTCGTAACAAAAATATTGGCTTCGAAAAGGGCATCTTCCACAGTCGTCACTTCAAATCCCTCCATCGCCGCCTGCAAGGCACATATCGGATCGATTTCCGTCACCAACACGCGCGCACCAAATCCCCGCATAGACTGGGCACATCCCTTGCCCACATCGCCGTAACCGCACACGCAAACAACCTTCCCTGCGACCATAACATCAGTCGCGCGTTTAATACCATCGGCGAGCGACTCGCGGCAGCCATAGAGATTATCGAATTTCGATTTGGTCACCGAATCATTGACATTGATCGCGGGAAAGAGAAGCGTACCGTCATCCCGCATCTGATACAGGCGGTGAACACCCGTTGTGGTCTCTTCTGACACACCCTGAATATCGGCGGCCATATTGTGCCAAAAACGCGGATTGCGTTCGAGTTGCCGCTTGAGTACCGCATTGACAATCTCCAATTCGCGATTATCGGTCGGCTCATCGAGAATCGAAGGATCGTCTTCGGCCTGATACCCCCGGTGAATTAGCAATGTCGCATCGCCTCCATCATCGACAATAAGTGTCGGTCCACCCTCCACAAAATTGAGTGCCTGCAAAGTGCATTCCCAATATTCTTCCAGCGACTCGCCCTTCCACGCATAGACCGGCGTACTCGTTTGTGCAATCGCAGCAGCGGCGTGGTCTTGCGTTGAAAAAATATTACACGATGCCCAGCGCACATCGGCTCCCAGCACCTTGAGCGACTCGATCAACACAGCTGTCTGAATCGTCATGTGAAGAGACCCCGTTATACGGGCACCCTTCAGAGGTTTCTGGTCTGCGTATTTTTCCCGCACAGCCATCAACCCGGGCATCTCGCGCTCGGCAATTGTGATCTCTTTCCGTCCAAAATCTGCCTGAGACATATCGGCGACTTTATGAGGCAAATGCGAATAATCGGGAATTTGAATATCAGTCGCGCTATCGGGCAACACTATATCGGCCATATTTCATCCTCTCTCTATTGACTGTTGACAAACGCGGCAGGTATATCCCTATCTGATCTGGCAAATTGAGATGGGCGTTTTGATGCCGCGAAAATTAATTTCTGTGGGTTGGGAAATATCAAAAATTTCATCGAGATTGTTCGACACAGACGTCGTTGCTGCAATTCCCTTGCGGATATTTGTTTCTGCCCATTCTCGAACAATAAATGCGATATTGACCACTTCTCCTGTCACATCGGGATGGGCGTAATCGGGATGCCCCATTGCGCCCAAATAAATCTCACCGCTGCTCAAGCCAATAACCAGGTCTTCGCCGATAAGCCGCTGGGAAAATGCCGCTGCCTGGGCGGCGCGAAGCTGATGGTGAACGCCAGAAAAAAAACACAAAAATGCGTCTCCCATATATCTGAGCGGAACGCCATCGTGGCGCAAAACAGCTTCGGTCAATTGAAACAAAATGCCATTTGCCCACGCTGCAAACTCCCTCGCCTCCATTTGTAATGATTTTTGGTATGCACCGACAACTGTGGAGGTGAAGATAGTAGCATCAAAAACATCTTGATTTTCGCCATGTGCTCCCAAGAGCCAATCCGTAGAAACACCGAGCAATCTGGCAAGAGGTCCCAAAGTGGCAATGTCGGGGCCGTTTTCACCTCTTTCCCATTTGGAAACGGCCTGTGGGCTTACCTGCAGGGCATTAGCAACGTCGTTTTGCTTGAGGCCAAGGCGTTCCCGTTGAGCGCGAAGGCGTTGGCCGAGTTCGGTGAGTAACATATAGGACTCTTTACCGCACGAGGGGCGAATCGTTTATTAAAATACGATGAGAGGATGGTTGCGACAATAAAGGGGTCGTTGAGTACAATCGCTTTGTAGTTGAGGTCCAATTTATGCACACGTACAAGTATTAAATGAGTCATTTTCCATTTCATCTTTGCCTTATGAAAACAGTTTTGTATATTAGTTCTATTACAGTAGAATATCCGCCAAAAGACAGTTGGCGACTGAGCGCTCTCATAACAGGAGAAAATAAATGATCAAACGCGCTATTGCAATTCTTATCGCGGGAATCCTCACAGCCGGGTGCCAAATGCCCTCGCTATTTGAAGGACAGACGCAAATAAAACAATACGGCCGCGTAGTGGCGGAAGGGCAATACGACAGCGGTGCCCGCACTGGGGTTTGGACATATTACGATGCCATCGGCAACGTACGCGGGCAAGGCACATACCAAAATGGCGTCATGCAAGACGGGCTTGAAATCACATTTTACATCAACGGACAGAAAAAAATAGAAAGCAATTGGACAAACGAAAAAAAAGACGGGTATTGGGCCTCCTATTTTAGAAGCGGTGTAAAAAAAGAAGAAGGTCTATACCTGGAGAATAAAAAAACGGGCGTCTGGCGAGAATACGACCCATCCTCCTTTTACGCGGTGGAAAAAGTATTCGAAAATGACAAACAAGTAGGCTGGCGAAAATTTGAGCTGGCGCGACAGGGCAATCCATTTTAAGCGCGTATTAAATCGAATTTTCAGGGCTATGCAAACATCGCACAGCCCTATTTTTTTGCGCGATTAAACCGGCATGCGACGGCCTGAATATTCGCGTCCAATACGCGCGATCTCCTCCCTGCCACCGGAAACCACACGCACACCCTCGTCGATTTTAGCGGCAACCGTCTCGGGACTACCCCCCTCGAGAAAAGCAACGCCATTTTCTGCACACGCGGCTTTCACGCGATCCCTCACCTCTTGCATTTCGGGTGGAAAAGGCGTTGGACGGTGCAAATACCCCATCGACATACTCAAATCGCCCGGCCCCATTTCGGCAAACCCAATGCCGGGCACCTTGAGAATCTGTTCGATATTGGATGCGCCGCGCACATTCTCAATCTTGATGCCCAGAAGCAGTTCGCCATCGGGATTCAGTGGATAGGGATCGGCCTTCTGGATGTACTCATCGCGGCTAACACCCCATATCGCTGCCGCCGACGATTCGGACCCCACGCCTCGCGTACCTGTACCCAGGCCGCGCCCAACGCCCGCTTTACTGATGGGATAGCGACACGACTCGACAAAAGCGCGTATCGCATCGGGTGATTCCGCCTGACAGACCAAAATGCCATGAACACCGCGTGCGAGAATCTGCCGAAACTGCCAGGCATTGTAGCGCACAATATTTTCAGACGCGCCCTCCACAGGGGCTTCAACAATAACAGCGGGTGTCTTGTGCCCACTATTTGTAGGTCCTCCGCTGACCAGGCCGCGCATATAGTCGTCAAGCCCCCCCAGATTAAAAGCCCCGTGTTCCATACCCACATTGATATAATCCGCCCAGGTACTGGCGTCATTCTGCCCTTGTTCAAACGTCAGCACATGCCCTGTGTGTGCGCCCGTGTAATAGATCGGTTGATCTTGTGAAAGCAACTCAACTGCGCGATTGACGCGATTGCCCATTGGAGTCTCCTCATTGAAAGTGAAATATAGTTGTGCGATTATTTTCCAAACATTAGTATGAAATATCATTGAAGCAAATTTGCAAGTCTTTTCTGTAACGGTGAAATTTTTTATTCAAAACTGTGGTTGATTTTGTGGCAGAATGTGGTATATTAAACGTAAGTAAGTAAATGGTTACTTAGCGAATCTCCGTTTCTGACGGATGCAGACTGAGCTTCTAATTCAACTTTTGCCTTAATGAGGTCCGTTTATGAAAATCTCAGAATATGCGATTAAAAACCCCATTACCACTGTGATGGCAGCACTGAGTCTCGTGGTCATGGGATTCATTTCCCTATTCAGATTGCCCCTCGAATACGCGCCCGATTTGCAGTATCCCAGAATGTATGTGAGCTATTCATATCCCTCGTCATCGCCCGAAGAGATCCAAAAGAAAATTACCAAGCCAATCGAAGAGATACTGGGCACGGTCCCCGGCGTAGAATCACTCCGCGCGCGATCTTATGACAGTCGGGGTTATGTGTTCATGGAATTTGACTACGGTACCGATATGGATCTCAAATCTATTCAGGTGCGGGATCGCATAGATCAAGTTCGCGGCAGACTTCCCGAAGACCTCGAACGCATTGAGATGCGCAGATGGGATTCTTCGGACTGGGAAATTCTGGACTACAATATGATCTGGCTGGGCGATAATCAATCGGAACTCGTCACGGTGTATAAAAACACAATCTTGCCGCGCTTGCTACGCATCCCCGGGGTAGGCAATGTCGAAATGGAAGGCGCCGATGAAAGAATACTCAGAGTCGATGTCGATAAAAATCGCATGCACGCCTATGGCTTAGATATCCGCACCCTCAACAGAACGATTCGGTCCAACAACATCAATATTTCCGGCGGATATGTCACAGAGGGCGGCAAACGCCTCGCGGTTCGGTCCGTGGGCGAATTTGAAGATGTAGATCAAATTCGCGATCTCACACTTCCCAATGGTCTGGATATGGAAGACGTAGCGCAGGTGAGTTACGACTATCCAGAAAAGCGATATTTTGAACGCCTGGACGGACGCGATGTAGTCTCTATGGAAATTCGCAAAGCCTCGACAGCCAATCTGGTAGAAACCTGCCGCCTGGTCCGTGCAGAGTTAAAGGCTCTTCAAGATGAAATTGGACGCGACAAATTGCGATTGCACTTGCGTCGAGACCAGTCAGAAGCAGTGGTAAGGGGCATCGCCAGCCTGGGGCAATCCGCTATTTTGGGAGGTATGCTGGCTATTGGCATCATTTTTGTCTTTTTGCGAAATTTCCGCAGTACGCTCATTGTGGGGTCGGCCATTCCCATTTCCGTATTGTGCGTTTTTATGATCATGTACCTGATGCGGCAAGTTTTTGGATCGAATATCACGCTGAACATGATCTCGATGATGGGGCTGATGGTCGCCATTGGGATGCTGGTCGATCCGGCGGTCGTGGCCCTGGAAAATATTTATCGCAGACGCTTTGACGAAGGCGATGGCACTCGAACCGCGGCGATTGAGGGCAGCCGCGAAATCGGAGTACCAGTGCTGGCCGCTGCACTGACGACAATATGTGTATTTGTACCCCTCATCTTTATTTCGGGTTCTTACAATACAATGTGGATGCGCGATTTTGCCATTACCGTATGCATTGCAGTGGTAGCGGCACTATGCGTGGCTTTAACACTCATCCCGCTGGCCTGCTCTCGGGCATTTTCAAATGCGGGTACCCGCGTCGATCTCTTTTTGAAAATCGGATTGGGCACTTTATTTGCCGCGGGCGCAGCGTATCTCATTTACCGGAAAGGCGTTGGCGAATCGGCCAACTGGCTCAAAGATAATACCCTGTGGATTTTGGGCGGGTTTTCAACCGTGCCAATAGGCGCGTGGATCGCGCTGGGCGTGTTTATCGCCACAACTGGCTATCTCTATTTTCGGTTTCGGCATCTTGGTCTCAAAGGTGTTTACACGCGCATAATTAGCACCACGTTACACTATCGCTGGACCACCGTTATCGCCGCTACATTTATCCTATTTGGCGGCATATACATCTTTACCAAAATTGAAGTACAGCGCTATCGCTATCAACCCAACCGCATGGTGGGCTATATGGTGGAAATGCCGCGAACTTACGATATCGACGACGCACTCGCGCTGTACAAACAGATTGAAGCCATTCTCCTCCCGCAAAAGGAAGAACTGGATATCGAAGCGATAAAAACGCGATTTAGTACCCGACGCGGCAATACGATTTATTTGTACCTAAAATCCGTCGAAGAAAGCCCGTTGAGCACAGACGACGTAAAAAAAAGGGTAAGTGCTTTGCTGCCCAAAGATATCCCGGGCGTGCGTTTTAAGGCGGGCTTCAGGCGTGGTGGTAGCAGTGGCACGGGCGTCGGGGTAGAAATCAAAGGACGAAATCCCGAAGTGCTGGCGATCCTGGCTGAAGATATTCGGCTGCGAATGAACGATATTGAAGGCATTCACGACGTGGAAACCAGCCTGGAAAGTGGCACAGAAGAAATCAGGGTATCGGTGAGGAGAGACCGCGCGCAACAATACGGCCTTTCACCGCAGCAAATAGCCACAACTGTTGCCACGGCATTGGGTTCTCGTGGAAACAGCAAATTCAAAACGCCGGATGGAGAAATCGACATTGCGCTGCAATTGCGAGAAGAAGACCGCGCTACGCTGGACCAACTCAAGACCCTCTCTTTTGAAAACAACCGGGGCAATATGATTTCATTTGCCAGCCTGGCCGATTTTGAATTGACCAAAGGCCCCCGATCCATCGAGCGTCAGGATCGGATGGCAACCGTAACCGTGTTTGCAAATACGGAAGCATCGGAGGTCCAAACGGTCGGTTATGAAATGCGCGACCGCATGGATGCCATCCCATTGCCCAAAGGGTATAGCTGGCAGATGGATCGCCGCTTCCGCTATATGTCTTCAGAAGAGGGCGAAACGAATTTCACCATGTTATTTGCCGCCCTGCTCATTTATCTGATCATGGCTTCGCTATTTGAATCTTATATCCATCCCTTTACGATCATGTTTTCCATCAGTTTTGCATTTATAGGTGTCGCATTGGGACTTTACACATTCGGCATTGCGCTGGACAGCAATGCGACTTATGGGTTGCTCATTTTGTTTGGCATTGTGGTCAACAACGGCATTGTATTAATCGACCACATCAATCGCTATCGCAAGCAGGGATTATATCGAAGAGATGCGATCTTGCGCGGCGGACAAGATCGTCTGCGCCCCATTTTAATGACCGCAACCACGACCATCCTGGGGCTTACACCGCTGGTTATTCCGATGTTTTACGGCAATGCCGAAGGCAATGCCAGACGTTGGGGACCAATTGGCCTGGTGATTATTTCTGGCCTCTCGATCTCGACCATTCTCACGCTGGTCATCTTGCCCACTATATACTCGCTCATGGACGACATGTCGGGATATGCAAAGCGGGTTGTGGCCGTGGCAAAAAGAGCCTGAATCGCGTCACCATCTTAACAAAAAAAGCTGTGCAGAAATGATCTGCACAGCTTTTTGTCATGTACTGAGACGACAAAAAATTGCCCTTGTCCTACTCTCCAAGCGAAATATCTACAGAAGGACGCAACGCAGCACATGTCTTGAGCACGGGGTGGATGGAATGAATCAGAAAGGCATCGAAGACCTGTTCATCGAGGGCTGCTCCCGTATCAATGGCGACAAAGGCTTGTTGTGTGAGCAAATAGTCGAAGCGAGGTGCCCATTTGCGCGCGCCCAAACGTGCGGTTGTCGAACAATTGTCAATCATATAGGCCACGCCGCGATAGTGCATATAGGGATTGAGTGAATCCACGCTTTCGATAACGGATTCGTTGGCAATCTCTGACCATGCGTGACCTTTGGCAGCCAGAATATCGCATTGTGCGACCATAACCGCGCAATAAACGCCTGCGGTGAATGGATTGACGGGAATATCTTCTTCAACGCGCCTGGCACGCACGCTTTTGCCCACTTCCCACATGCGCGTACCATCAATCTTGCCCATGGGATAACGCTCAAAGCGTTTATTCGCCGCGATCACACTGCGGATTTCATCGCCGCTTTCAACATCGTCATAGATCTCGAGCAGAACTTCAGTCGCAGGGTGATAAGATGCACAATAGGCTTTCTCAAATTCGGCCTTGCCCGCATCGTCAAAACCCTCGTACACCGCGAGAATACCCTGCTTGGAAATAATTTTTGAAATGGGACCGGTAATAGACTCGCACGATTCGTTAAAAGCGTCTTCCTCGCTCATCCCCTGAAACGTGTAGCGGCGGTAAAGACATTCCACCACACCGTGTACAGCGCCGAGAAGGATGCCGCGCTCGCCATAGATATCGGAGAGATATTCTTGCTCCAATGTGGTCTGAAACGTAAAAGGCGCACCCAGTGCAATAGACCATGCAAGAGCAACATCGGTGGCATTCCCATCGATATCCTGTACCACGGCAAACGAGGCATTGATGCCCGCACCATTGACTTCTTTGCCCTGTTCATACAGGCGGCGCACAGAAGGCCCCATGCCTTTGGGACACACTGCGATAACATTCACATTGTCGGGAAATTTTGCCCCCACGGTTTTCATGTGACCGAGCAAAAACCCATGTGACAGACCGAGCGTAGCGCCGGGTTTGAGGCGGTCGAAAATAGCCTGATGGTTTTCCGCCTGCGCCGCATCGGCGATGAGCAAAAGCACCAGGTCCGATTCCGCGATGACCTGATACATTTCCCCCAAAGTGCCATTCGCTTCGGTAAAACCGGCGGCTTCGGCATCTTCAACCGAGGAAGAACTGGGCCGCAACCCCACCTTGACCTTGACCTCCGTTCCTTCCAGAGATTCGCGCAGGTTTTGTGCCTGAGCAGGCCCCTGTGACCCCCAGCCAATCACGCCAATCTGGTCAATATCTTTGAGGGCTTCCGGCAATCTGTGGAAAAGATCGCGCCCGCCACGCACAATCTGTTCTCGCGTGCCAGCGAGATCAGTAGTTTCGGTTTCAAAAACATTGCTGGTAAAATCCAAATTCATGAGAAACTCCCTTATTAATTATTTGCAGATTGCAAAGTATAAACTATATTAAAAAAGAAAAGAGTTATTTTAAAAGCAACTAAATTTACTTATTTCGTTGTTCGTGTAAAGCATCTATCAGACGATCTACATGGTCAAAGCCATTGCAGATATGGGTGGAAACGCGGATCCAGTAAACGTCGTCGCTCTTTGCAGTCGGCACAGTAATCCGGTATCGCCCATAAAGATCCAGATCGTCGAATCCAGAAAGATGGAAAGCTGAGATCGATCCGGATAGGGCTGGCACGGAGGGAGTGAGCTGTTTTGCCCAGCCAGTCTCAGCCAAACGATCCCGCAGGTACGCCGCCAGTTGCCGCCCCCGCTCCCGAATCCGATTTTTGCCAACCACCTCTTGAAATTCAACCGCTGCTCCTACAGCCGCAAAACACGCCTGATCCCGGGTACCCCAGTTCTCAATCCCCCACATAAACGGACGGTCATTGATCCGCAAAATACCGTCTGCCCCCCTCTCCGCGCCTTCCCGGCTGTATCCCCAACTCACAACAATGTGATTGAGTCGCTCTTGCACCGAAGGCGACACGTAAAGAAAACCAGTGCCTTTGGGTGCACAGAGCCATTTGTGGCAGTTACCGCCATAAAAATCGCAGCCGAGATCCTGCAAATCCAGCGGGATCATCCCCGGAGCGTGCGCGCCATCTACTGCAATCAGCGCACCGCGGTCGTGTACCAGTTGGGCCAGTGCTCTAATTGGCGTGATCAAACCCGTACGAGTGGTGATATGGCTGCAAAAAACCAGCCTTGTACGATCTGTAAATTCACTCTCAAAAGCACTCAGAATATCTTCAGGGCTTTCGGGAGGGATGGAGATTTGGGCGCGCTTGACCACCACACCGCGGCGGCGTTCAGCCAGATGCAGGCAGTTGTCAATTGCACCGTATTCCTGGTTTGAAGCCAGAATTTCGTCACCTGGACGCCAATCCAGTCCATGCACCACCATATTGATAGCCATCGTGATATTGGTAGCAAAAGCAATATCCTCTGCCGGCGCATTGATAAACGCGGCCAGACGAGCGCGAGAGTCATCTACAACGCTGTTATATTCCGCCCGATGCCGCGTGGGATTGCGTTCTACATCCTCCAGGATTTCCAACATCTTCTCAAACACGGGCCTTGGCTGCGAGCCAAAAGAACCGGTGTTGAGATAAATTTCACCCGGCGCGATCATGTACTGCTTGCGAATCGGCTGCCAGTAGGATTCCTCTGCCACCGAAGTCGGCCAGGCCGTGCGGACATGGGTCACGAATACCTCCGAAGCCCCTCCAAAAAAGGAGGGGCTTTTTTTACGCTGTGGACCGCGCTTTATACCATGCGAGAATGGCGAGAATAAGGGGAACGAAGCCAAAAAGAATCATGAGAATGCCATTGACCTGGCAAATACTGGGATCGTATTTGAGATAGCGAATACCAACAAAAATAATTGAACACCAGAACGTCACAACGTAAAAGAGCAGGTTGAAGCGGATATACTTCAAAATGAGGAAAGCCAGGAGCAGCCAATATGGAATGCTTTTGGCGAGAAGAATGCCAGCGTGATAAAAATCTTTGGCTGGCGAGACCACCGATTGAAAAATGAGCACGAGCACTACGCCGAGAATCAGCAGATTTATCTTGCCTATCACACGCCGCCAGACAAACAGAACGCCGAGTACGCCAAAGGGAGCCAAGAGCATAAAGTTGACTTCGTCAATGAGTTCCCCAAATGCGGGTATATAGCTGTTGATTTCGGGAGGCACACCACCGCCTGCACCGAGGTAGTCGCCGAGATAGGTGAGATTGATATAAGACGAAAAAATACTGTTACCTCTGGTAATACCAAAATAGCAGACAACGAGAAAGACGGTCTGCCACCAGAGTGACGCGCTATTTACTTTTAGACGGAGCATATCAATCCAATCGGAAATCTGCATCTCATGGGGGCGTTCACGGCGATACATTGTATCGCCAAACGCACTCAATAGAAAAACCATAATCGCAATAGTAACAAGCCCTATGACGAGGTCAATGAGTTCACCACCAAGAAAGGTACTCATGGCATCGCTGGTGTTATAACCTGCGTAGAACGTAGGCAGATTATTAAGTGTTGCGAGCAAATAACATACACCGGCCAAAATGCCAACGCAAATGGGCAACTGCAAGTTGACATGTCCATCGCGATAAGCGCGCAAAAAGAAAATAATGGCGAGCACAGCCGTGACAATGACTGCGATGGTAGAGATGGTAGAGATAATAGTACTTTTGGCCGTGCGTTCTCGCAATTTGCGCAAAAACTCTTCGGGTGCTTTATAGTATGCGTTTGCCTGACCGATTTGATCGCCCTGTACAGAGGCAGTAATGCGAAATTCTCCTTCTTCAACTTTAATATCCGTGCGCTCCCAAACAAAACTGTGGTCCATTCGGTTTTCGCGCTTTTGCGAGCGGGCTTCAAGACGTTTGTAAATCGCCGTATCTGTCACATCGCGCTGTAAATATCCGGACAGAAAAACCTCGGCGATCTTTTGCGCGTCTTCCGTACTGAGTTCTGCGCCCTCCCGATTTTCGGGAACATAATGTGAGATGCGGCAAAAATCGCCATTGCCATCAATGCTGATGGTGAGTTCTTCTTTTTTGAGAGGTTTGAACCAGCGCACCCGCCAGCGCCACGATGAAGTATGTTCGGCAGCGAGCGTATCTGCACGTGCCAGATCGACATTTCGAATGAGATGTGTGAAATGGCTGGATCCAAAACTGCTGGAAAATGACGTGGTGCGTTGATAGCCTTCGAGATTGAGCCCAAGTTGTCGGCGAATATCTTCTGCCTTCTCAATCGCATCGGACCGCGTGATAATGGACTCGCGGGCGTATTTGGCAAATCCTGGAAGGTCGGATATGAAATACACAGACCAACCGATCAGCCCCAGAACACCAAAAACGACGAGACCACTTTTGGGAATCAGATAATCCGAAGGGGTTTTGCGTTCGACCTCGGGGTCAGGGAGTAGTTCGGGTTCGGGAATTTCTGTTTCGGACGCTATTTCCTCTGGCGGTTCAGGGGGCGACACCTCTTCGGGTTCCTCTACCTCTTTATAGCGCCCCGTGATCACACCAAAAATAGCGGGAATTGCCGGTATAAAAATAATCGCGACCGCCAGAATGCCCGAGACCTTGAAGTAGAGACTATCGGACTGCACCATTGGGTAAATGCCAAGAAAGCAATTGTACACATAATGCGAGATAATGGTTGCCCAAACACCGTAGCGCAAAAACACAAGACCAAAGATGACGCCCACCACGGTGAGTTCAAGA
Source organism: Candidatus Latescibacterota bacterium (assembly GCA_965222605.1). Lineage (GTDB taxonomy): Bacteria > Latescibacterota > UBA2968 > UBA2968 > UBA2968 > VXRD01. The sequence continues at coordinate 4,819,536 of OZ244960.1, read as the reverse complement.
CCGCGAATATAAATAGGCTCCTGTGGATAATTCGCGTGCAAAAAGGCCCATACAATCGCGGGAATAAGCACGGCCAACCAGGGCTTTTTTAGCCAGCGAATAAGCAGGGAAATGGCGAGCAGACGAAAGAAAAACTCTTCCATAGTTGCGGCGAGGAGACCGATAAGCAAAGGATAGATCCACGGCAAATAAGTACTATACGTATTGCTGTACTGCGTCATCGCCGCGGGAGACCAGACCCCCAGATAGTCATTGCCCAAAATGTAAAAGATGGTGACATATCCCAGATGGGCAAATGCAAGTCCGTAACCCACCAGTGTGATGCGCGCAAAATTCGCCGATCTCCAGCCGCGCAGAGACAGTCGCGCAAGTGGGTTTTTCCATCCTTCTACATCCTGGGCAGCAGCACCCCCGGCAGTACCGGACAACGCGATGATAACTCCGCTGAGCACAGCACCCAACAGACCGCCAAAGATGAAGGTGAGGATAAAGGAAACAAAGGACTGCGTGGTATCGTAACCGAAGCGCGTGAGCGGATAGCCATTGACGGCACCGAGAAAACTGGTGGCAGCCACGAGAATGCCCACGGCGAGGGCAGCGCGCCATATCAATGTGCGCTGGCGGTATTTACGCACGAGCACGACAACCATTGCAATGCCCAGTGCAAAAAAGAAAACCGAAGCAATATTTGTAAGTAAGCCCGCACGCGAGCGAATTTCTCGATAATTGCGCGAGAAGGTTTCGGGTACTTTGAGGTATTCGGCAAAATAGCCTGCTTTATCACCCTTAACCGTAAGGCTCAAACGGTAGTGCCCATCATCGCCCACGACAAAATCTTTTTTTCGATAAGTAAAGGTGTGATCCATCCGATTGGGACGCTCAATACTCGATGCCTCAATAGGTTCGTAATCACCGAGTTGAAAGCCCTGCACATCGGTCAAAAAAGTCTCCGCAATAACACGGGCATCTTCTTCTGAAAGACTCGCGCCTTCGTCAGATTCGAGAATGCTGTGCGTAAACCCTACGATGCGCCCGCCGGGATCAATACGCACGCGGAGTTCTTCTTTTTGAAGCGGCTTAAACCATCGGATGTTCCAATACCATACCGAGACCCAGTCGCGCACGAGGCGGTTGGCTTCCTCAAGACCCAGAGTGCGTTCGAGAAAAACCTGAGGCTGGCTGGAGTACGAGAAGATCTGAGCACTTTCATAATCTGTGAGATCGTAACCCAGGCGGTGAAGATACGCTTCGGCAGCCTGATGAGCCTGTTCGCGATCTACGCGAAAATTGAGCGAGGCAACGGGAAGCGCGCGGTCAAAAAACTGGATATAACAGGTGAGACCGAGCGCACCTGCGATCAAGAAGCAAACAATCCATACAGCATCGCGTCGAGTCATAAAATTCTCCTAAAAAATGTCGCAGGAGACCCCGTGCTTGAGCACGGGGAGGCACGCGAAGCACAATGCCAATCATGCGACGTGTTTATAAACATAAACCTGCACATAGATGTTGACATCCATACCATTTGTAAGTATAATAAAGTAAGAATAGGGCAATAAAAAACAAGATGTTATGTCTATTATCCTGCATACCATTATGCCGATTGGACACCATATTCAGGACGGTTAGTCTTAAATGCCATACCTGACAATAAAAGCCCGTCTTCGCGGCGCACCTGAACGCTTTGCCATTCTTCGTGACGCAATGTTGTCTGCGACCAAAGTCTATAATGGCTTGATCTTTCATCTGCGTGAAGAATACGACCAGAATGGAAAAGTCTGTTATTCGGCCAGCCATCTCAGTTGAAGAACGTCCAGATCATCTACGATACGCACACACGGGATTTCCAAGCCCGTCTGGTGGTCGAAGTGGATGTTCCTGATAAGCCGGGAGAGGCCACCGTTGGCGTGGACATAGGCGAAGACTGGCTCATCGCCGCAGATTTCTGTGATGGCTCTCGGTATCTGATCTGTGGACGCCTGCTCAAGGCCACACGCCGATACTGGCAGAAGGTCAGAGCAAAGGTCAAATCGCCCAGCCAGGACCATCCTATGATGTCGAGACGCTATCGCCAGATCGAAAAGAAGCCCGGCAAATCACGCATGCCCTCCATATCGCCAGCAGACGGTTTGTGGATGTGTGTGTCGAAAAGGGTGTGGGCACTATCATCCTGGGCGACTTGACTGGCATCCGACAGCACATCGCTTATGGCAAAAGGATGAATCAACGCCTGCACGCCTGGCCATATGATAGGCTCAGCGCGATGATTGAATACAAGGCCGCGCTGCTTGGCATAAAGGTCAATGTTGTCTGTGAGAAATATACCTCGCAGACTTGCCCGCAATGTGGTATAAGAAAAAAATCCAATCGCAAGCACCGTGGTTGGTACTCCTGCTGCTGCGGATTTGAAGGCCAAGCAGACCTTGTGGGTGCGTTCAATATCCACCGGCAGGTATCTGGGGTTCCCAGTAGTGAGCGTTCGGCGCGCCCAGTGGTCTTGGTGTTTGATCACCATACGGTCCACGAAGCTGCAAGTTCTCGGGAGGCCGCCTGATAAAGGGTGACCCCGGAATCCCTCGACTTCAGTCGAGGGAGCACGTCGATTGAAAGTTTTGGCGCAAAATTGCCCTAACATAATAAGATGAGATGCTAAAAACAAGGAGTAAGAGGTGCGTATTTTTGTAGGGGCGGTGCCCCTGTGCCCGCCCGTTGTCATAGGAGCGATGCCTCTTGTGGTTTTATTAAATTTGCTTGACACTGCAAAGACACCTTGTTAAATTTTCGGTCCTTCATGGAATTTTGGAGATTGTTTTAAAATTAAAATCGCGAATTTGGGGTAGTAGCTCAGTTCTGGTTAGAGTACCGGCCTGTCACGCCGGTGGTCGCGGGTTCGAGTCCCGTCTACCCCGCCATCTCGCTGGAAAGCTCGACGCATATAATGTGTCGAGCTTTTCGGTGTGTACTGTTGGAGGAAAATCAAAAATTTATGTCCATTGAAAGATTGTACAACAGAATTAAAAACTCGCCGCCATTTAAGGACCTATCGAAAAAACTGGAATCGGGAGAGCGGGTCGTAACCATGCGCGGAGGATCCGGATCGATATCGGCATTTGCCATCGCGTGGATTGAAGAAACCGTACCGGGGCCAGTGGTGGTCGTATGTGCAGATGAGGATCGCGCCGAGGCATTGCGCAATGATTTGGAGCGGTTATTGAACGAAGAACATGCGGGCTACTTTCCGAGTTGGGATGTCGCGCATTTTGACGGGCGTTCCCCACATTTGGATGTGGTGGGATTGCGGATGGAGGCATTGGACCAGTTGCACCGGGGAGCCAGCGGCATTGTGGTCACACCCATCGAAGCCCTGATGGGACACACCTTGCCCCCAGACCTCTTTGACTTGAGTGTAAAAACGCTTCGTCTGGAACAGGAAGTTTCGCCCTTAGAACTGGCCGATCATCTGGTGGAAATCGGATATGAACGGGTAACAACTGTGGAGGGTGTGGGGCAATTTGGGATGCGCGGCGGCATCCTGGATGTTTGTTCGTTTGGCAACGCGCATCCGGTCAGGCTGGAATTTTGGGGCGATGAAATCTCGTCCATTCGGTCATTTGATTTGAGCACCCAACGGTCAATCGCGCAACTGGAGAAAACGCGAATTTTGCCTTGCCGGGAAAGCGTACTCCCGCTGACAATGGCAGATATTTATTTGGAAAATCTGGAAATAGCGGAACGAGATCTGGGCATTGAATTGCCCGAGGTGCGGAACTTACTGGAGCGCGAAGGCATTTTTGAAGGACAAGAGCATTACCTGAGTGTGTTATATGGCGAGCAAACGGGTTTGTTGGATTACGTGCTCGAAGGATGCTGGCTCGTCCTCGATGACCCGGATGGCATCGCTACTGCCGCGGATAACGCCTGGCGCGCATGTGAGCAAATTGCAAAGCGACAAAAAAAACGGCGGGCGGAAACAGAACCCTTGCCAGCGCGGTGTGTACTCCGACAACCGGAAACTATGCTTCGACAATTAGAACACAGGCCCCGGGTCTTGAACCGCGCACTGGGAGGAGCATCAGAGGAAGTGGTGGATTTTGGCGGACAGAGTGGGCGACACTACGAAGGCCATGTACAGCTATTAAAAGAGGATTTACAAAAGTACTGGCTGGACGCTTATGAAGTGGTCATTCTGTGTGAAAGTGATGGGCAAAAAGCGCGATTGGAAGAAATTTTGGAAGAAAGTGCCGATGTGGTCTCCCTGTACGTGGGCACGCTACAATCCGGATTTACATACCGCCCCGGCAAAGTCTTTTTGATCAATGACCACGAAATTTACAGCCGCGTACATCGCAGACGGCGGTATCGGCGCTTTCAAGACGCGCAACCCATCAAGACCGTGGCCGCACTTCAGCGCGGCGATTTTGTCGTGCATGTAGATCACGGAATCGGTCGGTTCAACGGCGTAGAGAGAATTGAAATAGGCCGCATGTCCAGCGACTGTCTGACCATTGGATATCGGGATGGAGATAGGGTTTTTGTGCCCGTGGATCAGATGAATCAGGTACAAAAATATTCGGGACAAGATGGCGTAGTACCCGTATTGAGCAAATTGGGTACAGTGGCCTGGGAGCGGCTAAAGGAAAAGACGCGCAAAGCGATATTCAAAATGGCCGCAGAACTCGTGTCATTATACGCCGAACGCAAGGCGCAACCGGGCATGGCATTTTCGCCTGACGAGTCAGAAATGAACGCACTGGAAGCCTCGTTTCCCTATCGCGAAACCCGGGATCAACAAGAAGCGATTGACGCCGTGCGAAAAGATATGGAAGCGCAGTCCGCCATGGATCGATTGATTTGTGGCGATGTGGGATATGGCAAAACAGAAGTGGCGATTCGCGGGGCGTTTAAAGCGATTTTAGATGGCAAACAAGCAGCAGTGCTCGCTCCCACAACCATTTTGGCGCAGCAACACTATCGCACATTTTGCGAACGATTTTCCGAATTTCCAGTCCATGTAGCGGTCTTGAGCCGCTTCCGCACGCGAGCCGAACAGATGCGAACCCTTGAGGCGATGAAAAAAGGCACCGTAGATATCGTGGTGGGCACGCATCGGTTATTGTCAAAAGATGTCAACTTCAAAGAGCTTGGCCTTCTGGTCATAGACGAAGAACACCGCTTTGGGGTGCGGCACAAAGAGCGGTTAAAAGAAATGCGGCGCCTGGTGGATGTATTGACGCTTACCGCCACGCCAATTCCGCGCACCCTGCACATGTCGCTGATGGGCGCACGCGATATGTCGGTCATACAAACCCCGCCCAAAGACCGATTGCCAATTCAGACCGAAGTGCTGGCATTTGAAGAAGACCGCATTGCCGAAGCGATCTTACGAGAAGTAGATCGCAGTGGACAGGTTTATTTTGTACACAATCGGGTTCAATCCATGCACGCGATGATGGATTTTCTCACGCGCCTGCTGCCGCAAGTGCGTTTTGGTATGGGACATGGACAGATGCCCGAACGGCAACTCGAAAAAGTGATGATGGACTTTTTTGAGTATAAATACGATGTTCTGGTCTCGACCATGATCGTAGAATCCGGTCTGGACATTCCCAACGCGAACACGCTAATCGTAAATCGGGCAGATCGCCTGGGATTGGCGCAGTTGTATCAATTGCGCGGTCGGGTGGGACGATCAAATAAGCGGGCCTATGCGTATTTATTCGTGCCATCTTGGCAAGCGCTCAAAAAACCGGCGGTGAGGCGATTGCGCGCCATCGAAGAATTTTCGGATTTGGGGTCGGGTTTTCACATTTCAATGCGGGACATGGAAATTCGGGGCACGGGCAACTTGCTCGGGGCGCAGCAACACGGACATATAGCAGCCGTGGGATTTGATTTGTACACGAGATTGTTGGACGAAGCCGTGCGACAAATTAAGGGCGATGAGACCGAACCCGCTATCGAGCCAGATGTACAGGTATCCGTCTCGTCGTATATTCCGGACGACTATATTCCGGATGCGGATCAAAAAATGCAGTTTTATCAGCGATTGGGCCAGATACGGCAAACTGTGGAAGTCCTGGCGATTGAGGAAGAACTCGCGGACCGCTTTGGGCCTTTGCCCGAACCCACATCCGCATTATTAGACATCTTACAGGTCAAAATTTTAGCCCGCCGACTCAGGTTGTCGCAGTTGCAAATCGGGCAGACCATGACAATGACCCTGTCGCCGGACAAGCCGCTGATGCGAACGGATATTGAACGGATGGTGACACAGTCGCCACTCCCCCTGGAATTTGCCCTGGGAGAGCCACCAAAAATCGAAGTCGCGCTAATTGGGAAAGGGCCGCAATCGCGGTTAGAATCGGCTAAAAATGTGTTGCAGAGCCTAATTTGAAGGCGTATATTCGATTATTCGGAACCTTTTTTATTGCCAATAGTTTAGAGCCACATACGGGGGTATGACCGCAATGGGGGATCGCGTTTTGAAGCGGACGCGGTGTTTGAAAATCGGCCTGATAATCTGCCTGATTGGCATGTGGGGATGCGAAAGGCCACAAAAAGTTTCCGTCGTGGCGCAGGTGGAGAATCGCTATCTGACCAAAGAAGCATTGGAAAGGCGTATTCCCACCCCGTTTGCAGGCACAATCTCGCCAAAAGAAAAACAAAGATTAGTCGAAAATTGGATCGAGGAAGAACTCCTCTATCGAGAAGCCATAAGACGAAAACTCGACCAGGACCTCGAACTGTCAGATCGCATCGATCGCGCTGTTCGGCAACTGTTGGCGAGCGAATTGATGGCCCGCACATACGCACGCGCTGCCGAAGTCTCAGAGGATGAAATTCTCAATTATTACGAAGAACATCGGGCAGATTTTGAGCGCGATCAACTCGAACTCAGAGTGCGGCATCTCGTTGTGGCAGACAGAAATGCAATGAATCTGGCGTGGAACCGGCTGCAAAAGGGCGAATTTTTTGAGCAGGTGGCACGCGAAGTTTCAATCGATCAGTCGGCTGTAAATGGCGGCGATCTGGGGTATTTTACCGAAGATATGGTCGCCCCTGCTTTCTGGTCGGTATGTCGAGATGCCAAATTGGGACATCGGATACGCACGCATACCGAATTGGGTTACCATATAATCGAGGTGATGGATCGGAACGACGAGGGTTCAATACGCGATTTGGTTGATGTGCGCGGCGAGATTCAACAACGCATCCTGACCGAGCGCCGACGCGAGCAACGCGCAAAATTGCTGACCGAACTCAAAGAGCGGATTGAATGGTCAGTCGATTGGAAGCAATTGAATAGTGCAAAATGAGGACTGAGTTGACCACTGACTACTAATACAAGGAATCTATTGACATGAAAACGCTGTTTATCAACTTGTTGATTGGATTATTCCCACTCGTGAGCGTAGCGCGTGCAGAGCCTCTATTATTGGATCAAATAGTAGCGGTGATAGATGACAAAATTGTGCTGCGGTCCGATGTGGAGAACAAGCTGCGGCAGGAATTGATCGGTCGAAGAATTGATGTGCGAACCGTACCACAGGCAGAGCTTGAAAATATGTTTAATAAGGTGCTGGAGAATGAAATTCAGCGCAACTTATTATTGGTCAGAGCGCGAGAAGACAGTATTGAAGTAGATGACGAGCGCGTGGAGGAGAGCGTGCGGGAGCAAATTCGCCTGATTAAGGAACAGTTTGGCGCAGCGGCTTTTGCCGAAGAATTAAAAAAAGCGGGATTGACCGAGCGACAGATGCGAGATAACTACAGGGAGCAAATTCGCAATCAGTATTTGGAACAGAGTGTGTATGGCATGCTGGTGCAGCAGGTCAGTGTATCGCCTCGGGAAATAAAGGAATTTCAAGAAAAATACCGCCGCGGCGAGTCAAATACCGTGTCGTTGAGCCATATCTTTGTTGAACCTGCTGCATCGATAGAACAGCAGGACAAAATTCGCCCCCAGGCAGAAGCGATCTTAGAACGCATTCGGGCAGGTGAAGATTTTGCAGCGCTGGCAAAAGAATACTCACAAGACCCGGGCAGCGCGTCTCAAGGTGGAGATTTGGGCTTTTTTGGGCGCGGTACCATGGTGCCTGCATTTGAAGACGTTGCTTTTAGTCTCAAAGTCGGCGAGGTGAGCGACCTCGTACAATCACAGTTTGGCTTTCACATTATTCGCGTTGAGGAAATCTCGGGCGATCAGGTGCGAGCGCGTCATATTTTGTTTTTATTGCAAAAAGACGAAAAAGTCGCGCAACAAAAGGCAATGGCATTGTATAAACAGATTCAAGACGGGGCGGATTTTGCCGAACTTGCGCGCGAGCATTCCGACTTTGAGCAAACAGCAGCGCACGGCGGATTTTTGAGGGACTTTCTCAAGTCTGAACTTCCACCCGAATATGCAGATGTGGTGCGGGCACTCAAGCCGGGCGATGTAAGTTTGCCCGTAAAACTGGAAGGCGGCTGGCATCTATTTCGAATCAATGACGATGCGACCGCATTAGAACAAATTGCCAAAGAAGAGCGTTTGCAGGAATTATTCCGCGAGAAACTGGCGGAAACGCGAGCGAAATTATATGTAGATGTGCGATTGGAATAGGATAGTATGCGATTAGATATCTATCTAAATACGTGTTGTCTGGTCCGGCGGCGATCAGAAGCCAAGCGAGCGTGTGGCAATGGAATTGTGACAGTAGATGGGCAAGAGGCCAAAGCGAGTCGCGTTTTGCGCGCCGGGCAAAGAGTGTGCATTGCATTTTCCGACCGTCTGTTAGAGTTTGAGGTATTGGCGATTCCACGAGGCAATATATCGCGAAAGCAAGCATCTGAATATTATCGCATTATTCGGGAGGAAGCACAGGCATCAGAGTTTTTTTGAGACGCGATCCCGTCAAAAAAAAGTAGAAAGGCACAGGCCGGCACGGGCTGGCCGTTTTTTATTTTATGCCAAAATTCGATACTGAGACAACACCTTATAGCCGCCTGGCGACCATTTACGACTACGTAATGCGACATGTAGATTACGTGCATTGGGCGCATTATGTATCGTCATTGCTCGCACGCCACAAAGTCAAACCCAACCGCGTATTGGACCTGGCCTGTGGCACGGGCAGTCTGGCAATAGAGCTATACCGTCAGAAGTTTGATGTCCTGGGCGCAGATGGATGCAAAGAAATGCTGGATATAGCTGTAGATAAAGCGCGTAAGTTGCACTATCCTATTCCATTTTACCATCGCAATTTGCTCGATTTGGGCGATCTGCCTGCATGTGATACGGTATTGTGTTTGTACGATAGCATCAACTATTTGATGTCACCCGAAATGATCGCGCATGCTCTGGAAGAAGTGCATCGCATTGTAAATCCCAACGGTGTTTTTATGGTCGATATCTGTACAGAGAGCAATTCGAGGCAATACTTTAGCAATATGCAGTCAGAAGATTCGGGGGATGGATTTTCATATCGACGGCACAGCTATTACGAGAAGGGTGTGCAATACAACAAATTTGATATCCACTTTGAAGACACGGATGAAGTGGTCAAAGAAGTGCATCAACAGCGCATTTATTCTTTGACAGCGATTGAAGAAATTGTAGATAAATCACCTTTTGAAATGGTAGGGGCTTACGGTGGATTTGGGTATGCACCGCCGACAGAATTTTCGGACCGGGTGCATTTTGTTCTTAAAAAATAGTTCAAAAAGTGGATATTGGAACTGCTGACGCAGTTGTACACCATGCCAGTGATTAAATTACAAAACGTGCGGGTCAAGCAGCAGGGTCAACCGATATTGGTCGATGCCAACACAGAGATCAATCAGGGCGAATTTGTCTATCTGACTGGACACACAGAAGCGGAGAAACGCGCGCTATTCAGACTGATTATATTTGAGGAATTGCCCGATGCGGGTATGGTAGTTGTAGGGGAATACGACTCTCGGCAGATTCGGAAAACGGATATCCCGCGATTGCGACGACAAGTGGGTGTGGTGTTTCGAGACTTCAAATTGTTGCACCATCGCACAGTTTATGAAAATGTGGCTTTTGCGCTTGAAGTAACAGGTGTTTCGCGGCGCTGGATCAAGCGCAGAACACAAGCGATATTGTCGGATGTGGATTTGTTGCACAAACGCAATGCGTATCCAGATGGGCTGTCGGGTGATGAGCAGTTGCGGGTGGCAATTGCGCGGGCACTGGTGAATGATCCTTTTGTCTTGTTGGCAGATGAACCAACAGCCAATCTGGATTCCGAGGCGACCGAGCATGTCATAGCTATTTTTCAGAAGATGAATGCGCGCGGAATAGCTGTGGTCATAGCGACACATGATGCAGCGCTGAAGGACCGATATCCGCGGCGAATATTGCAGTTGAAAAATGAGATCATTGAGCAGACTATAAATTGATCAAATGGAAAAGTGAAATGAATTTGTCGCTGGTATTTCGCGAGGCATTGCAAGGGGTTATGCGTACGGGAATCGCAGGTGTGATTTCTGTGGCGACCATTGGGGCATCGCTGCTGGTATTGGGATTCTTTTGGCAGGTGATCGAGAGTGGAAACGCGCTGCTTAACCGATTGCGCTCGCGGGTAGAGATAGACATTTACTTAAAAGATGGCGTTTCACCTCAGCGCGTATTCGCATTGCGGCGCACGTTAGAAGCGAGGTCCGAGGTAGGCGGAATTGTGTATGTGGACCAGGACGCTGCTGCCAGAGAATTTCGGTCACTATTTGGCCTGGGTACGGTCGATGCGCTATCGCGCAATCCATTGCCTGCTTCGCTCAGAGTACGCATTTCGCCCGGCGAGAATATGCCGCGCCGCGCTCGGGCTGTTGCAAAATCTGTAACCGGTCATAGTGCTGTAGAAGGTGTAAATGTGGGTGAAGTTTGGGCGGATTCTTTAGAGCATTTTATTGAAGTAATCACCGGAATTGGACTCGCGCTTGGGTGTATGCTGTGTTTTGCGTGTGTATTTGCAGTAAGCCATGCGACCAAGTTGATGGTACTGGCGCAACGCGATGCCATTGAGATTATGCGGTTGGTCGGCGCGACGAATACAACAGTGCGGATGATCTTTGGGGCTGGGGGCGCACTACTGGGCTTTGTCGGTGGATTTTTGGCACCCCTGCTGTTGGCTTATATAGCATCGTCGTGGGCTGTTCGCGTACCGGATTTAACAGTCACACCAACGATAGAGCAGGCATTCTGCCTGGTGGTATTGGGCACCGTGCTGGGCGCGATAGGCAGTTGGGCATCACTGAACCGCATGTTGAGAGAAATTGCGTAGGGCAGTGCCTGACCATTGAGGTATAGTGTGCAAAAACCAGTGTATATATTGCATATCATAGCTTTTCTACTCGCATTACCGCCCGATGGAAGAGCGCAGACAATAACAGAGTTGGAAACGCGCCTGAAAGCTGAGCAAGCGGCGATGGACAGCTTGAAAGTGCGTGACTTGAATCCTCAACCCCCGCAGGAAGCATCGGCTCAACCTGAAAGTGAGAGTGAAAAAACGAAGGACACATCTCTAAATATCGCTGATGAAATCAATAGTCTAAGTGATAAAATCAACAGTACCGAGCAACAGCTTCGACAAGCCGAGTCGCAACTCAAAAATCGCGAGCGGAATATAGCGCAACGTGCGCGTGAGATATACAAAATAGGACGACAGGGAATACTATCGGTGTTATTTTCGGCAAAGTCACTACGAGATGCAGCCCAACGCATGCTGTATTTGTCCCGGTTAAAAGATCAGGACCAGCGGGATGTTCAGGCATTGCAAGCGGCGGGCAAACGGGTGAGTATTCTTTATACCATACTTAGTTCGCAGAAGCAGCGACAGCAAATTTTATTGCAACGCAAACGCCAGCACGAGCAGATTTTAAAACGTTGATGAACAGCTATTCTCTTGCACTGATGCGTACATTTGGATATAACAATGGACTTTCAAGCGGCTCTGAATTTTTTATTTTCAGGCGATAAACTCGTGCTAACAACGCATGTGAATGCCGATGGCGATGGCCTCGGTGCGCTTTTGGGGTTGAGCCATTGGCTGACGAGGCAGGGCAAAAAGCATCGCCTTGTGGTGGCGGACGAGACGCCGGATCGCAAATATCAGTTTTTGCCGGGCTATGATCGCATTGAATCGGTGTACCCGCATAGTGCAAGAACCAGGTCCTCGCCCGTGCCGCGCCTCGTGGTGGTGGATACGACGACATCGGAAAAACGCATTGGCGATGTCGCGGGTCTGATTGGGCCTGCGACCAAAACGCTGGTGATCGATCACCATGTGGATGCAGATGAAGAGAGCGATGTACGGGTGATTGATCCGGATGCCAGCTCTGCCAGTGAATTGATCTATTTGCTCATAAACTGGTATGCCCGTCGTAGTAACGCGGGATTTACACCCGAGATCGCGACGTGTTTATATGCTGGAATTGTCTTTGACACAAAGCTCTTTAGGCATTCGCATCCAGAACGCGCCCTCCGCGCTGCCGCAGAACTCGTTACATACGGTGCTGATCCACAGCAAATTGCAGAGAATATGTTTTCGCATCAGACATACCAAACGGTAAAAACTCTGGGGTTCGCACTGTCGAACCTGACGCTACACGAAAATGGACAGATCAGCACATTGTACGTCGATCACAAAACGCATGCGATGAATGGCGATCTGGATGGGGTGGTCGATCACGCAATGTCGATTGACGGAGTCGAAGTCGCACTATTTCTTAAAGAGCAGGAGCCGGGGCAACAGCGCGTGAGTTTGCGGTCGCGGGGAAAAGTGGATGTCAATCGCATTGCCCGCCAATTTGATGGTGGCGGTCACATCCTCGCATCGGGATGCGAGATTAAAGGCTCTGTCAATGAAGTGCAAGCGCGTTTGCTATCTCTTGTGCGCGAACAATTGTGAATCGGTGAAACTCCCCCAGGCCTGGCAACCTCCTGCTTGATTCCAGCAGGAGCAGGCTGTAGCAGCGGTTCAATGGAAAGGAAAGGAATATGGATCTTTTGACACTAAAGACGTGGTCGCCAGATGATATTTTACGTGCGGTAGAAATGGGTCTGGTGATTAAAAAGAGTCCCGAACGCTATGAGAGTTTGCTAAAGGGACAAACTTTGGCGATGTTATTTCAGAAAACATCGACGCGCACTCGCGTATCTTTTGAAGTGGGCATGCATCAATTGGGAGGTCAGGCCGTGTTTTTGGACTGGATGACCACCAATTTTGGATTGGCCGATGTGCGCGATGAAGCACAAGTGCTGTCGCGGTATGCAGATGTGATTATGGCGCGCATGCTCAAACACGAAGATTTGCTTCGGCTGACCCTCGGTTCCGAAGTCCCGGTGATCAACGGATGTTGCGACCGCTATCACCCCTGTCAAGCCCTGGGCGATCTGCTGTCGATCCTGGAAGTGCGAGGTAAGTTAGCGGGGACTCATGTGGTTTATGCGGGCATCTGGAACAATGTGTGCAATTCGCTGGTGACAGCGTGTACAAAAGCCGGCGTACGCATAACTGCTGTGACGCCAGAGATCAACAAGCCATCGGCAGATCCCGAACTGGTCAAAGCAGCGCGTGCAACCGGGTTATTTGAAGAAACGCTGGATCTGGAAGCCGCTGTTGCCGATGCAGATTTTCTTTATACCGATACGTGGATCGATATGGAATTTTTTAACAATCCAGAATTTGCAGAAGAAAAAGAGCGACGCGCTAAATTATTTATGCCATATCAGATCAATGGCGATTTGCTCAAAAAGACCGACGCTTATGTGATGCACTGCTTGCCTGCACACAAGGGATATGAAGTGACAGATGAAGTCATGGCAAGCGAGCGATGCATTGCTGTGGATCAAGCTGAGAATCGCATGCACATTCAAAAGGCCGTATTGATTCAAATGATCGGGCCAGAGCGGATAACATAATGGCTATAACAGAAAGTGTGTCTCGAGAAATCGCCAATCCCAGACAGATGCTGGAGGAGAAGATTGCATCGCACGAGGCGCGGGTGGCGGTGATGGGATTGGGGTATGTGGGATTGGCCCTATCCGTGGAATTGGGTAAGGTGGGATTTTCCGTCACGGGGATCGATACATCGGCGCGCAAAGTAGATCTCGTCGAATCGGGAAAGTCCGATGTGCAAGGTGTATCGGAATTTGAAGTGGCGGGTCTCAAAGCTGTGGGGAAATTGACAGCGACGCGAGAATGCGATGTACTCAATGAGGCCGATGTGGTGGTGGTGTGTGTGCCCACGCCCTTAAATAAAACACGCGACCCGGATGTCTCGTTTATTTTACAAGCGTGTGATGCAATCAAAGATCGATTGTGTTGCGGACAACTGGTAATTCTGGAGAGTACCACATATCCAGGTACGACTCATGAACTGGTATTGCCCTTGCTTGAAGAAAGTGGCTTGAAGGCCGGTCGAGACTTTTTTTTGGTATTTTCCCCAGAGCGCATTGATCCGGGCAATAGGGTTTATACCATCACCAACACGCCCAAAGTCGTGGGTGGTATTACACCGTCTTGCACAGAAATAGGCACACATTTTTACCGGCAATTGATTGGCGAAGTCGTGCCGGTCTCAACGACCCAGGCCGCTGAAATGACCAAGTTGCTGGAAAATACATTTCGCAGTGTGAATATAGGTCTTGTCAATGAAGTGGCACTAATGTGTGACCGTCTGGGAGTGGATGTTTGGGAAGTAATCGATGCTGCAGCGACCAAGCCGTTTGGGTTTATGCCATTTTATCCCGGCCCTGGGCTGGGTGGGCATTGTATCCCGGTTGATCCACACTTTCTGGCCTGGAAGCTGAAGACCTTGAATTACAATGCGCGCTTTATCGAATTGGCCAGCGAAGTGACGCGCAGCATGCCTGGTTATGTGGTCGATAAAATCACCGGCGCACTCAACGAATACGAACGGTGTTTGAAAGGCTCGAACATTTTGATATTGGGCGTGACGTACAAGCCCGATGTGAGCGATATTCGCGAGTCGCCGGCATTGGATATTATAGAAATGCTTGGAGAGAAAGGCGCTAAGGTCTCGTATTCTGATCCGTTTGTAGATCACTTGCAGACAGACAGTTTGGACTTGAAGAGCATTACTTTAAACGAGAAAAACTTAACTGCGTCCCATTGTGTGGTGATTGTGACACATCACAGCGATTGCGACTACGACTGGATTGTAAAACACGCGCGCTGTATTGTCGATACGCGCAATGCCACACAGGCCGTATCTGGAAAAAAAGATCACGTCTTTAAATTGTAACAGGGATTATATGCGTATTTTAATAACAGGTGGCGCGGGGTTTTTAGGGTCGCATTTGTGTGACCGTTTGCTGGATGAAAGGCACGAACTAATTGTCATGGATAATCTGTTGACCGGACGTGCAAAAAATATCGCGCATCTGTTTGGACGAGATGGTTTTACATTTATTAAACACGATGTGACACAATACATCTATGTGAAAGGGCCACTGGATTATGTGTTGCATTTTGCCAGCCCGGCCAGCCCCGATGATTTTTCGCGCTATCCAATCCGCATCCTGAAAGTGGGCGCACACGGCACGCACAACGCGCTCGGTGTGGCGCGTACAAAAAAAGCGAAGTTTTTTTTGGCCTCAACATCCGAGATTTACGGCGACCCCCTGGTGCATCCACAGCCAGAATCGTATTTGGGCAATGTCAATACACTGGGCGTGCGTGGCGTCTATGACGAAGCCAAGCGTTTTGCCGAGGCCATGACAATGGCCTATCACCGCGAAAGCGGGGTCGATACGCGAATTGTGCGGATTTTTAATACCTATGGCCCTCGCATGCGCAAAAACGATGGACGAGCCATTCCCAATTTTGTCAATCAGGCACTGGCAGGTGAACCATTGAAAGTATATGGCGATGGCAGTCAAACGCGCAGTATTTGTTATGTTTCGGACCTGATTGAAGGGATCTATCGATTGATGCACACAGATTATCACGCACCAGTAAACATCGGCAATCCAGCGAGTGAGACATCGATGTTAGATCTGGCAAAGAAGATTATTGAACTAACTGATAGCAAAAGCGAGATCGCGCTGATGCCCAACGCACAAATCGGCGACGATCCCCAAATGCGACAACCCGATATCACCCTGGCCAAAAAACTCCTGGGATGGGAACCCAGGGTGACGCCAGAGGAGGGATTGCGACAGACAATTGCGTGGTTTAGGGGAAATTAGGCTGGGGTTGGACAGTTGACTGCTTGACTGGAAGGATTAACTTAGATATATTTTTCAACGTGCTGGGGGCGACATGGCTTCGACGGGGGTGGAGAGATGATGGCTGCGTGTCGAGGTGCCCAATCACCTCGTAAAACAATTGGGAAAAAACGCAACTGCGGACGATAACACGTACGCAATGGCTGCCTAACTAACCGTTACGCAGTCCGTTCTCTCAGACCTTGCCTGCGTGGTCTGGGCAGAGCGCCGACGAGAGCAGGCTGGTGCGGGGGTTTCCGCTCGAGGGCCTCCGGATGAGAGCGGGCCACAGCCCCAACCATCGAGCTGGCATCTCAGCGACCCTGTCTGTTGGGGCGCGAGATGTGAGATTCTAAGTGAATAGACTACACACGTAGATGCCGTTGTTAAACTGCTTTCGGACGCGGGTTCGATTCCCGCCGCCTCCACCAATAACTTGCATCGCGACTTCCATTTTTAGAAGTCGCGATTTTTTGTCGCGGAATCACAAATTCGTCGTTTGCCATTTTTTAATCCTCTTAAGTTTTCTTTTGACCTCCTGTAGGAGGTATATATATTGTCCGTTTAGAAACAGGACGTTGCGAGCCCGAGCTGATCCAATAGGGCGCTGACGGTCCTGGTCTCCGGTCCATGAACATACCAACCGCAATCTCCCTTGAGAGAGGATTTCCCATGAGCAGTCAGGCGAGAGAAAGACGACCCGTTGAGCGACGCACGGAAATAGACAGTTCACGCCCCATGCGCCAAACACGGCTTCTTCGTTGGAGCCGGTGGACGACCAGAGCGCTGCTACTCCTGATCATCGCCATACCGATCATAGCAGTAGCGCAGGATCGGCAACTGCAACTCGTGTCGACGGCGTGGTCGCCGTTCACCAACGCGCCGGGACAACCGCGGTTCGCCCTTGATCTGGTTGGCGTGGCTCTCGAACGCATAGGGATCATCGCCGAAACGGTCATCGTGGACGAGGCCAGGCTGACGCCCTCACTGCTGAGCGGTGAGTTCGACGGAAGCGCAGCTCTCTGGAAGGACGCGGAGCGCGAACGCGTGCTACTTTACTCGCAGCCATATCTTGAGAACCGGTTGATCCTCGTCGGGCGGCAGGGCAGCGACGTGTCTGCGACCGCGCTGGCCGACCTCGCCGGCAAGCGGATCGCCCTGGTTGCCGGATACGCGTATGGCGAGGCAGTCGAGACGACGGTCGGGCCAATCTTCGTCGGCTCGAACAGCCCAGAGGACAGCGTCGCAAAACTCCTCAACGGTGAGGCGGACTACACGCTGATGGACGACCTGGTAATCCAGTACCTCATCAGCAACCACGGAGAAGAAGCTCGAACGCGGCTGGCGTTCGGCTCGACGCCGCTGCTCACACGCTCGCTTCACCTCGCCATCCGCCGCTCGCTTCCGGACGCCGAGTTGATTATCTCGCGGTTCAACACCAGGCTGGTCGGCATGATCGTCGATGGCAGCTACCATCGCCTGCTCCACCTCGACTGGATTCGAGCGGACGTCGATGGCGACGGTCTCAGAGAGTACGTGCCTCACGGCGATCAAACCGGCCCGCGCCCGCCGGAGCATTCCTACGAGCTCTTCGCGACGGGCACTCCGACCACGAGGCCAGGCATGACGCGGCGTTTCTACTTCGGCGGCAACATCTACGAAGGCTGGTCCACCGTGCCCGAGCAGTACAAGACCCTGGACTTCACCAGACCAGACCCGAGTCCACACACGATCAAAATCTTCACCTTCAAGTTTTAGCGGGAGCGAGTCCAATGCAGACCAAATCCCTGCGCCGCGACCTGCACGACCTCCTGGGCATCCCCACGGTCCGCTGCGACCTGGCTCCGGAGTCCCGCGGACAGATCGAACGGGATGGAATCATCGTCGAAAAATGGATCTGGACGAGCGAACCCGGTTCCCGCGTCCCCTCCGTACTCTATCGACCGGCACACCCCACCGCACCCATGCCGTCCATCGTAATCACCTGCGGCCACGGCGGCAGCAAAAGCCAGTGGCAGTACACCTACATCCCTCAGCTCTACGCCAAACTCGGACTGGCCTGCCTGGTTCTGGACCCGGTCGGAGAAGAAGAGCGGCACATCTGCGGCGACATGGGTACCCGAGCGCACGACCCCGAAGAGATCCACACCTGCGCCGATGGGGCTGACCGGCTCATCATGGGCAAGCTCGTCTTCGACACGATGCGGGGCATCGATTTCCTCTTCACACGGAGCGACATCGACCGGGAGCGCGTCGGTGTGGCGGGGAACTCCCTCGGCGGCGCCAAGGCCTCCTGGATGCTGGCCCTCGACACCCGCCTCAAGCTGGCCCTGGTCTCCGGTTGGGCGCTGTGTGACACCATGACGGTCACCGGCAAGTTCTGCACCCGCGTACCGAATCAGCGCCTGCGCACCCTCTGTACCTGGCCCGAATTCCTCTCCCTTGCTGCGCCCCACTGCGCCGTCCTCATCCTCAACGGCGACGCCGACGTCATCATCGACACAGAGGGGGATAGTGCCGCGTGGGAAGGTACCAGGAACGCCGTGGCCTGCGCGGCTCCGAATTTCCCGGACGGCCACATCGCTTGCTGGTTCGAACCGGCGGGAGGGCATCGACCCTACTTCGGCTACACCGTCGCCCTGGAATGGATCCACCGCCACCTCGGTGCCCCCGGTTTCGACCCCGAAGAGAGCCTACCCACCCTCAACTCGGGCGACTGGTGCGACGCCAACGGCGTCGTCCTGGAAAAACTCTACGGCACCGACCTCCACCAGCGCGGCGCCACCCTTCCCGACCTCGGCATCCGGCCCGTGCACCGCACCGACCTGGCGTGCCTCCGCCCGGAGGAGATCGGCGACCCACGCTACACCCTGGAAGGCTGGCTGGAGCAGATCCAGGCATGATCGAAAAAAGGGCCGTGAGACTGCTACCAGTCGAAGGGGATCCACCGCTCCTAATGCCAGGCCAGATATCGCTCCCTCAATTCATCCATATCCCGCGACGATTCTCTCAATGCCTCCTCTAAAAAAGTTCGGCACTTTGCTTCGTGCGCCACATCCCTCGGTGCGTTGAACGAGAGTCCTGATCCTTCCGAATAGACTTGCTCGTGAGCACCTGAGCCATCGGTGTAGTGTACGCTTGTCAGAAACCGCCGCGACGTCTGATCCTTGATCCGCCCGCTGTTTCCGCGTTCATAACCTTCCAGCCAGACGAATGCGATGATGTTGATGTGATGGAACTGTTCCTCGGGAACGCTGCACGCCCCGACGATCTGTTCACGCGTCTCTTCTACCGTATCCGCG